>CAVPVF010000021.1:0-153360 GCA_963709115.1 uncultured Actinomycetota bacterium | reverse complement strand
ACGACTCGGCGTCGGACACCGCGATGATCTCGTGCGGCACGGCGGGGTCGGATGCCGCCGGCCAGAAGTCCTCGCCGACGCCCTCCACGAGGTACGGACGCCCCGTGCCGCCCGAGTAGACCGAGCCCTCGGGGTCGGCGCCGATGATCCGACGGTGTCGCCCGAGACCTCGCGCAGATACCGTCCGGTTCCCGTGATCGTGCCGCCGGTGCCGACGCCGGCCACGAAGTGCGTGACCTTGCCCTCGGTGTCGCGCCGATCTCGAGGCCCGTGGTCTCGTAGTGCGAGCGCGGACCGTTGGGGTTCGAGTACTGGTCGGGCTTGAACGCTCCGGGGATCTCGCGTGCGAGGCGGTCGGCGACGCCGTAGTACGACTCGGGGCCGTCGGGCGCGATGGCGCGGGCGTCACCACGACCTCGGCGCCGTACGCCGTGAGCACGTTGCGCTTGTCCTCGCCGACCTTGTCGGGGCACACGAAGATGCACTTGTAGCCGCGCTGCTGCGCCACGAGCGCGAGGCCCACGCCGGTGTTGCCCGAGGTCGGCTCCACGATGGTGCCGCCGGGCTTCAGCTTGCCCTCGGCCTCCGCGGCGTCGATGATCCGCCCCGCAATGCGGTCCTTCGCCGAGCCGCCCGGGTTGAAGTACTCGAGCTTCACCAGCACCGTCGCATCCGTCACCCCCTCGGTCACCCGATGGAGCTTGACGAGCGGGGTGTCGCCGACGAGATCGACGATGGTCTCTGCGTACTTCATGCCGTGTTCATTCCTCAGTGTCAGTGCGTCTTGGGTGCCGGATGCGGTGCGCGACGCTGAAAAGGGGTCGCCTCTCTCAGCGACGACAACACAGCATGGAAGAGCTCACGCACTCAGACTAGCGGGACTTCGCCGCCCCACGCTCGGCCGATCCCGTCGCCGGGAAACGGTATCGGACCAGCCCGCCCCAAGGCGGTGCGGAGGTGCGGGTCGAGATCACCCCCTCCCCCCGGTTTGGAACACTTCCTCCGTGAGATCCGGTGACCGAAGTACCCGAAGTCGGACCGGACCCGCCTACGGCCGCGACGGCGTCAGTTCTCGAAGACCGGCCGCTCCTCCTGCTGCCGGTAGAGCGACGCGTACACGCCCTCCGACACCACGAGCTCGGCGTGCGTGCCCTGCTCGACCACCCGACCGGCGACCATCACGAAGATCACGTCGGCGGACACCACCGTGGAGAGCCGGTGCGCGATCGCGATCGTCGTGCGCCCGCGGGCGGCATCGTCGAGCGCCTGCTGCACCACGCGCTCCGAGATCGTGTCGAGCGCGCTCGTGGCCTCGTCGAGCACGAGCACGGCCGGGTCCTTCAGCAGCACGCGCGCGATCGCGATGCGCTGCTTCTCGCCGCCGGACAGGCGGTAGCCGCGCTCGCCCACCACGGTGTCGTAGCCCTCGGGGAACGAGGCGATCGTCTCGTGGATGTTCGCGGCGCGCGCCGCCGCCTCGAGCTCGGCGTCGGTGGCGTCGGGCTTGGCGTAGCGCAGGTTCTCGCCGATCGACGCGTGGAAGAGGTAGGTCTCCTGGCTCACGATGCCGATGTGCGAGATGAGCGACTCCTGGCGCAGGTCGCGCACGTCGTCGCCGGCGAATCGCACCGTGCCGTCGGATGCCTCGTACAGCCGCGGCACGAGGTAGGACACCGTCGTCTTGCCCGCGCCCGACGGGCCGACGAACGCCGCGTACTGCCCCGGCTCGATCGTGAAGCTCACGCCGTCGAGCGTCGGACGCGTCTCGTCGTCGGCATCGGGGTAGCGGAACGTGACGTCGTCGAACTCGACGCGCCCGAGCGCCGGGCCGGTCGCCACGTCGCGGGCGTCGGGGGCATCCGTGATCGACGGCTTCAGGTCGAGGTACTCGAAGATGCGCGCGAACAGGGCGCTCGAGGTCTGCAGGTCGAGCGCCACGCGCATGAGGCCCATGAGCGGGAACAGCAGGCGCGCCTGCACCGTGGTGAACGCCACGATCGTGCCCGCAGTGACATCCGCCGTTCCCCCGGCGATCAGCCACCCCGAGACGAGGTAGACGATCGCCGGGATCGCGGACATGAAGATGCCCACCATCGCGAAGAACCACTGGCCCGTCATCTGCTGCTTCACCTGGAGCCGGATCTGGTTCTGGTTCTCGTCGGCGTAGCGGTCGATCTCGCTCCGCTGCCGGGTGAAGCTCTTGGAGAGCAGGATGCCCGAGACCGACAGGGTCTCCTGCGTGATCGCGGTCATCTCCGACAGCGACTCCTGGGTCTTGCCGGCGATGCGGGCCCGCACCTGCCCCACGCGTCGCTGCGCGATGACCATGAACGGCAGCAGCACGAGCGCGATGATCGTGAGCTGCCAGCTGAGGATCAGCATGGCGACGAACGCCGAGATCACCGTGACGGTGTTGCCGAGCACGCTCGAGACGGTGTTCGTGAGCACGCTTGCGACCCCGCCGACGTCGTTCTGGAGGCGCGACTGGATGACGCCCGTCTTCGTGCGGGTGAAGAAGCTGAGCTCCATCGACTGCAGGTGGGTGAAGAGGCGCACCCGCAGGGCGCCCATGACCTTGTTGCCGATGGTGGCGGTGAGCTAGGTCTGCCACACGCCGAGCAGGGCCGAGACGATGTAGACGACGATCATCGCGCCGACGATCCACGAGCACCTGGAGGTTCGGCCCCGTGACGTCGCCGTCGGGGCCGACCGGGAAGAGCCCGTCGTCGAACGCCCGCTGGGTGAGCAGCGGCGGGATGACGCTGAGGGCCGCGCCGATGAGCACGAGCACGACCGTGGTGACGAGTGCGGCCTTGTGCGGCGCGAACAGCTCGGAGATGCGACGGAAGAGGTGCGGGATCTTCGGCGCGTCGGCATTCTCCGCGCGCTGCGCCGACTCGTCCGCCGACGCGATGCGGGTGCGCGCCTTGCCGTACCTGCCGGTCTGCCCGCCCGGCGCGCCCCCGTGCATGCTCATGCGCTCAAGCCTAAGTCGCGCCTGCGACCCGACGCGCCGGGCGGGCGGCCCGAACTGGGGCGTTCGCGCACGGCGTGACGGGTTCCCGTGAGCATCGTTCGCTTTCCGACCCGAGGGAGTGTCATGTCTCGATCGAGCCTCTCCGTCAACGTGCCTTCTCGGACATCCGTCGCCTCTGTCGCACGTCCTGACGTCGACACTCGCGGCCGCGCTGCTCGCTGCGAGCCGGCCTCGCCGCCGCCTCGCCGCGCCGTCGCGAAGAGGATCTCGGATCACCACCTCGCGGCGAGTGTCGGATGCCGTCACCGATCGACGCACGACGCGGGGCGTTCTGCAGTTCATCCGCGGCTGTTCGACGGCGCTACACCTTCACCTCGGGCGGCTGACTCGCGAGGGGTACTCGAGTCTACGGCACGCTCGTCGGCACCGGAACCGACGCGGATGGCCCCGATCCGAAGGACCTGTGCGACCCGGGCGGTGTACGACCACGAGCGTCGCGATCGAGCACTACGAGCCCGTCTTGGGCGAGTTCACGGTCGAGGCCTGCGCGCCGAGACCCGGGCGTCTCGGTGACGCCGCTCAGCTGCAGCACAGATCGCAGTGGCAGCGCCCTGGTCACCCTCACGGGACTCGTCGCGGCCGGGATCGTCCTCTTCGACGTGGTGGGCCCGAACTTCTCGACCGGCGGGTCGCTCGACGAGTTCGCCGAGACCGAGGAGATCGAGCTCGGCGACATGCCGCCCGGCAACTACTTCGCATACGTCGAGTGGCAGCCGTTCTTCGGCGAGCCTGCTCCCGCCGTCTCCGACATACGACTGGGTCGGGCTTCGCGATCCAGCCCTGCCAGCCGGATGTCACGGTGGCCGTGACCGAATGCTCCGCCGCGGGTGGCACCGGGTCGGCCCTCGTGACGGTGTCGAACCTCGTCGCGGGGGTGGAGTACACGGTCTGGGTCACCGACGTCGGTGCGCCCGACGCACGCCCTACGGCGAGCCGCAGACGGTGCTCGTCGAGGCGGTGATCGCCGACTCCGACGGCACCGCTGAGCTGACGTTCGCCTCCCTGCCGGGCGGTCGCGAGTACTCCGTCTGGATCGACGGCGTGTGGAAGGCGATCCCGCCGTGGGAGGAGCCGCCCTTCCTCGGCAACGGCGGGAACTTCGACCCTATGGAGACGGTGACGCTCTCGGCGACCGCCGACTTCTCGACCCATCCGTGCCCGGCCGCGCCGGTCCGCACCGCTGACCCGGCGTCGACGACCTCGACGACGACGCTCGCCGCGACCGGACCCGACGGCCTCGGCGGGGTGCTGATCGCGGCAGCGGCCCTGCTCGGGCTGGGCTTCGCGGCGCTGACGGCGAGCCGACGCCGGAGCGCACGTCGCGGCTGAGCTGACCGCGTCCGCTCAGCGCGGCGACCTGCCCCGCGCCACCAGCCGGCTTCGCGCCTCGCCGGCACGGTGACGGATGCCACGTCCTCGAGTCGAGGGTGCGCCTCGTCGCCGCGGTCGACCACGCCGGTGCGCCACGTCATGTCAGCCCGTCCGGGACCGTCCTCGAGCAGGGCGAGGTTGTTGTCGAACCACGGACCCTTACACGGTGTGCCAACGGAACGGCGGATCGCGGCACCTTCGCCGAGCGAGCCAGCCTGCGCCGATCCGGCGTGCCACGCCGTACGACATGACGGCCGCGAAGGAGCGCATGCAGCCGCGGCAGCGGGTTTCGGATCGGCGAGCAGACCGCCTGCACGATCCGGCTGCCCGCCTCGCGCTCCACCTCCGACACGAAGGAGTAGTGCACGTCGCCGGACAGGAACGTGACGGTCGCGGGGCCGGGCCGCGCTTGCCGTCGGCGACCTCGCGTCACCATGCCGGCCACGGCGCTGGAAGCTGTTCTGGAATGCCGCCCAGTGCTCGAGATCGACCGGCCTGACGCAGCCTTCTCGCCGACCCGCGCGGCCGGTCGCCCCCACGCGCCCTGGGCGACGGCCTCGTTCCAGGACTCGACGTGGTGCAGGCCCATCGGCAGCAGGAACGGCAGCGAGGTCGCCACGAGCACGTGCCGGAATCCGCCGCGCATCTGGCTCGTCGAGCCACGCCAGTTCTCCTCGTCATCCAGGATCGCGCGGTCGTCCGGCGTCAGCTCCCGGGCCGCCCGCGAGTCGACGACGATCAGCCGCGCTGTCGTCCGAAATCCCGGCAGTAGCTCCACCGGTAGCTGTCGGGATCCCGCGTCGGCCCGCTCGGCGAACGCGTCCAGCATCGGCGCCGAAGTCGAGCTCCGTCGCTCGCCCGTCGTGCGCCGTGCACGATCCGCCGCCAGATCTCGTCGCTCGGCCCGCTCCTGCGGCGACAGGTTGCCCAGGTGCTGGTAGACCCAGTACGAGGCCAGGCCGGCGACGATCCGCCCATGCCACCACGATGTCGGCCTCCATCTCCCGCGCCAGCTGAGCGAGGTGTTCCAGTCGTCGCGGATGTCGTGGTCGTCGAAGATCATGGCGCTGGGCAGGTGGACAGCAGCCATCGGTTCGCGGGGTCGATCCACGCCAGCTAGTAGAGATGGGCGTACTCCTCGTAGTCCTTGAGCTCCTCGCCCGGGCGGCTCGTCGATGTCGCGCCGAGCGCGGATGAACTCCTGCATCTGCGTCGATGGTCAAGTCGGCGTACACCTGGTCGCCCGAGGAAGGCACCAGGTCCGGCCACGGCTGCTCGCCGCCGGCGGCCATCTCAGTGCGTAGGCGCGCAGCGAGTCGACGCCGTGGGTCCGGTTCCCGGCCGCGTCGTGGGAGACGCTGGTCCGGCAGGAGCCGAACGCCATCCGCAGCGGCCTCCCGGGCGTGCAGCGTCGCGATCACGGACGGCGGGTACTCCGGACTCGGGCTCGGGCCAGACGCTGCGCGTCCGTCGATCTCGACGTCGTACGGTCGTGATCGTGCCCGGGCTCAAGTCCGTCCACCTCCACGAGCGCGTAGTGGTGGCCGTGGACGGCGAAGGTGCGGGCGTGCCAGACCGTCCGTCGGCGCGGACGGTCACGCGGCAGTCGGCTCGGGTCTCCACCCAGATGCTCGCCGATGTCTCGTCGACGTACCGCAGCATCGGACCGAGCACCAGTGGCGAGGCCGCCATGCATCCTGTTCTACCGCGTCGCGCCCCCAGTGCCACGGGTTGCATGGCGGATGCCGCGAGCCCCCGCTCGCGGCATCCGTTCCCCCTGCCCGTCCGGGTCGTCCCCGGCGCTCAGCCCTTCGTGGCTCCGGCCAGCAGGCCGCGCACGAAGTAGCGCTGCAGGCGAAGAACACGATCAGCGGCACGACGATCGAGATGAAGGCGCCCGCGGTCAGGCAGCTGCCAGTCCTGCCCTCGGTTGCCGGTGAGCTCGGCCAGTCGCTGCGGTCAGCGGCGCGACGTCCTGCGTGCCGCCGGCGAAGATCAGCGCGACCAGCAGGTCGTTCCAGACCCAGAGGAACTGGAAGATCGCGAACGAGGCGAGCGCCGGCACGACAGCGGCAGCACGATCGCGGAAGAAGATCTGCCCGTGGCTCGCGCCGTCGACCCGCGCCGCCTCGATGACTCGTTCGGGATCTCGGAGATGAAGTTGTGCAGCAGGAAGATCGCCGAGCGGCAGGGCGAAGATCGTGTGCGCGATCCAGACCTGAGTAGTTCTGCCGGGGATGACCGCGATGACGTCGTGACGCCGAGCTCGAGCCCGCGAGAACATCTGCAGCAGCGGCACGAGCGCCATCTGCAGCGGCACGATCTGCAGCGCGAAGATCGCGATGAACAGCACGTCGCGCCCGCGAACTTCGATCCACGCGAAGGCGTACGCCGCCAGCGCCGCGAGCACGAGCGGGAACAGCGACCGCCGGGATCGTGATCGCGATCGAGTTGACGAAGTACGCGCCGAGCTGCGGCGCCGACTGCGACGCGCCGAACAGCACCTCGTGTAGTTGCTCGAGCGTGAAGCCCGGGTTCGGTGAAGATCGTCCACCAGCCGGTGGTCTTGATGAGCTCCGCGGGCCGGAACGACGAGATGAACAGGCCGAAGGTCGGGATCGTCCAGAGCACCGCGATGACGAGCGCGACGATCGTCGCTGCGCGAGCGTGAGCCGCTTCTTGACGCGCGGTCGCCGGCGTGCCGTCGAGCGTTGTCGCCGCGGCGGAGTGCGCCGCGGTGTCTCGTCGATCGGAGGTCGATCGGTGGTCACGCGCTCATCGGATCTCCCTCTGCTTGCGGAGCAGGCGGACGTTGTAGATGACGATCGGCAGCACCAGGACGAACAGGAACACGGCGAGCGCCGAGCCGCGGCCGGTCTCGCTGCGCGGAACGCCTGGGTGTACATCTCGTTGGCGACGACGCTGGTGTCGAAGTTGCCGCCGGTCATCGTGCGGACGATGTCGAAGACCTTCAGCGTGGCGATCGAGATCGTCGTCAGCACGACGATCAGCGCCGGCCGGATGCCGGGATCGTGACGTTCGAGAACATCTGCCAGCGCGTTGGTGCCGTCGAGCCGCGCCGCCTCGACGCTGCTCGGTCGGGATGCCCTTGATCGCGGCGGAGAGCACGACCATCGCGAAGCCGGTCTGGATCCAGATCATGCACGACGATCAGCAGGACGTGTTGAGCGGCTCGGTCTGCAGCCAGCTGCACGGGTTCGCCGCCGAAGCCACACGACGATCTGGTTCAGCAGGCCGATCTGCTCGCGCGCCGGCCGGCCGGTAGGCGTAGACGAACTTCCAGATGATGCTCGCGCCGACGAACGAGATCGCCATCGGCATGAACATCAGCGACTTGTAGTACGTCTCGCCGCGCGACTTGTCGATGAAGACGGCGTAGGCCAGGCCGACGAGGTGGCGAGCGCTCGGCACGAGCAGCACCCAGATCATGGTGTTGAGGAGCGTGACCGGTTGCCTCGGGCTGGCGTGAACATCCAGACGAAGTTGTCGAAGCCGACGAACTGCGCCGAGTCCTGCTGAGGAAGGCCAGGAAGATCGTGCGGATCGGCGGGATAGACGAGGCCGATCGCGAGCAGGATGACGCGCGGGCAGCAGGAAGCCGCAGCAGCTGCCAGCAGTCGCGGCCCTGCGTTGCGGAGCCTTGTCGATGAAGAACAGGAGGAGGCCGACGACCGCGGCGAACACGGCGATGCCGGCCATCAGCAGCTTGGAGGATCTTGCCGACGAGATCAGCGGGTCGTCATGCCTCGGGAGTTCCTCGTCGAAGCTCGAGGGTGACGCGGGGCCGCGGGATCCCAGCCGCGCGGCCCCACGGGATGCCGACGGCTCAGAGCGCGGTCGCCGGCATCGCGACGCGCACTGCGGCCAGCTGTTACTTCGGCCAGGACGACCTCGATGGTGTCGAGCACCTCTCGGTGCTCTTGCCGCTGATCCAGTCGACCATGCCCTTCCAGAAGGACCCGGCGCCGACGGCGCCCGGCATCAGGTCGGACGCGTCGAAGCGGAACGTGGTCTCGGGTCCTGCAGGATCTCGATCGACCTGCTGTCAGGATGCGCGCTCGACGCGTTCGCCGGGTCGAGGCCCTTGTTGGCGCTGATCACAGCCGCCGAGGCTCGACGCGGCTGTTCGCCCACGTGGCGCTCGACAGGTAGGTCCTGGAACGCCTCCACCTCGTCGGCGTCGCGGGAACGCGGCGACGATCTCGCCACCGCCGGTGACCGCGCTTGCGCCGGCCTCGGCGCCGGGAAGTGAGGAACGCCCAGATGTCGCCGTCGGCGGCCGACCGTCGCGTGCCCTCGGGCCAGAAGCCCTCGTAGAACGAGGCCTGGTGGTGCAGGGCGCACGTGCCGTCGACGATCGGCGAGGCCGGCGTCGCCGAACGCGGTGCGTGCGATCGACTTGACGTCGCCGAGGCCGCCGTTGACGTAGTCCGGGTTCTGCAGGATGACTCGCCGACCGAGTCGAACGCCGTCGGCGATCTGCCGGGTCGGTGAACGGGATCTCGTGCGTGACCCACTGGTCGTAGACGTCCGGGCCGGCCTGGCGCAGCACGAGTCCTCGACCCAGTCGGTGCCCGGCCAGCCGGTCGCGTCACCGGACCCGAAGCCCGACGCACCACGGCTTGTCGACCGCCGAGTCGCCGCGATCTCTGTCGTCAGGGTCGATCAGCTCGTCGCAGGTCTCGGGGACCTCCCAGCCGTTCTCCTCGAACATCGACGGCGAGTACCAGACGTAGCCCTTGACGCTCGCCATCAGCGGCGCGCCGTAGAAGGTGTCGTCGACGGTGCCGTAGTCTGCCAGTCCTCCGACCAGAACTCCTCGGCGTTGGCGACGACCGCCTCGGGCGCCGGCTGGAGGTAGCCGGCCGCGCCGCGAGGCGGCAGCAGGCCGGGCTGCGGGAAGATCGCGAGGTTCGGCGGCGTTGCCGCCCTGCGCGCGCACGGCGATCTGCGCCTCGAACTCCTTGCTGGGCTCGTACTGACCATGTCGATGCCGGTGCAGGTCTCGAAGTCGGCCCACGACTCGTTGAGCCGGTCGGCCTCGACGTCGCTGATGGTGCCGTAGACGCTCACCTCCGTGCCCTCGTCGAAGGTGCCGTACGCCTCGTAGGGGCCGCAGTCCGCCGCTTCCCGGATGCCTCGGCGGCAGCGTCCCCCGTACAGCCGGTGAGTGCGAGGCCCACGGTTGCGGCCGCCGCGAGTGGGATCAGCAGTCGGCGATGCCGCGTTGAACGCATTTCTCTCTCCTCGTTGAGTGTGGTGCAGGCGAAGCCGGGAACCGGTTCCAGCCTCCACGGTAGGACAAGCGGCGATTCCTCACAAGAGACGGGAGGTCACGGTTCGGACACCGAGCGTGATTTCCCGCCGATTGGGCGAGAGAGCGCTCCCACGAGCACGCAGATGCCGCGTCGAGCACGGCTCGCCGGCCATCCAGGAAACGGTTCCACATTCGCTCCCCGTTCGCACTACACTCTGCATCGGAGCAGCCCGACGGAGGGAGGCGCTGATGGCCGCCATCGGCGATGTCGCGCGCCTCGCGGGCGTCTCGAAGGCCACCGCCTCGCGGGCCCTCTCGGGCCGCGGCTACGTCGCCGACGACACGCGCCGCCGGGTCGAGGCGGCCGCCGCCGAGATCGGCTACATCGCGTCGCCCGATGCCGCGAGCCTCGTCACGGGCCGCACGAAGAACGTCGGCGTGATCATCCCGTTCGTGAACCGCTGGTTCTTCGGCGAGGTGCTCGAGGGCATCGAGCGCGCGCTGCTGGGCGCCGGCTACGACCTCACGCTCTACAACCTCGTCCGAGCCCGGACCGGGCCGCGCCCGCGTGTTCGACTTCTTCCTCGCCCGCAAGCGCGTCGACGCGGTGATCGCCGTCGGCGTCGACCTCGACGAGCACGAGGTCGCCTCGCTCGACCGGCGCGAGAAGCCCCTCGTCTGCCTCGGCGGGAGCGGAGGCGCCGCGGCCCGCCTCTCGGTCGACGACCGCGCCGTGGGGCAGCTGGCGACCGAGCACCTGCTGCACCTCGGGCACACCCGCATCGCGCACCTCGCCGGCGCGGGCGCGGCCGCCATGCCGGCGAGCGTGCAGGGGCAGCGCCGTCAGGGCTTCCTCGACGCCGATCGCGGCGGCCGGGATCCCGGCGGGCGAGCACGCGCACATCCTCGAGGCGGAGATGAGCATGCCGGGCGGCCACACCGGCGCCCTGCAGCTGCTCGGGCATCCGGGCCGCCGGCCCACCGCCCTCTTCGCGGCATCCGACGAGATGGCCTTCGGCACGATCCGCGCCGCCGAGCGACTCGGCATCGACGTTCCGGCCGACCTGTCGGTCATCGGCGTCGACGGCCACGAGTACGCCGAGATGTTCGAGCTCACGACCGTCGAGCAGTACCCCGGCGAGCAGGGTCGGCTCGCGGTCGACGTCGTGCTGCGCCTGCTCGACGAGGCGACGGCCGATCCGCTGCCCGACTCGGGCGCGCCGCTGCCCACCAGGCTGGTGGTGCGCTCCACGACGAGCGCGCCGCGCTGAGCGCATCGGTGCCGGCGACCCGGCCGACGGATGCCTCAGGCGGCGTCGCCGACCGAGATCGCCTCCGCCTCGGCGAGCGCCGGCTCGGGCGCACCGTCGACCCGGCGCAGGGCGCGATGGCCCAGCACGCACCACGGCGAGCGCCACGATCACGGAGCCGGCGGCGGCGAAGTACGGCGCCTCGGGCGAGATGAGGTGGGCGAGCTCGGCGGCGGCGGGCGGGGCGATGGCGCCGCCGAGGAACCGCACGGCGGAGTAGGCGCTCGACGCGACGGAGCGCTGCAGGTCGGTCGCCTCCATGACGCACTCGGTGAGCACGGTGTTGAGCACGCCGAGCACGAGTCCGCCGGCGACGATGCAGACCACGAGCAGGGCCGGGTCGTCGATCACGAGGCCGGCGGCGGCGAGGTCGACGGCCAGGAGCGGCAGCGCGATCCACAGCACGCGGGTGCGCGGCATCCGTGCGGTCAGGAGCGGCGCGACGAAGACCGACGTGATCGCGAGCGCGACGCCCCACCCGAAGAACGTGAGGCCGAGGCCCATCGCGTCGAACCCGAGGGGGAAGGGCGAGTACGCGAGCAGCACGAAGAAGCCGATGTTGTAGAACAGGGCGGCGGCGGCGAGCACGGCGAGGGCGGGTTGGCGGAGGGCTCGCAGGGGCGCCGACAGGCGCGTGGGCTCGGGGCGGCTCGCGGCATCCGCCGGGCCGTCGTCCTTCAGGAACACCAGGATCGCGATGACGCCGACCGCCATGAGCGCCGCGGTGCCGAAGAACGGGCCGCGCCAGCTGAGGTGGCCGAGCAGGCCGCCGAGCAGCGGGCCCGATCGCGATGCCGAGGCCGAGCGCCGCCTCGTACAGGATGATCGCCGAGCCCGACCCGCCCGCCGCCGCGCCCACGATCGTGGCGAGCGCGGTGGAGATGAAGAGCGCGTTGCCGAGGCCCCAGCCCGCGCGGAAGCCGATGATCGACTCGACGTTCTGCGAGAGGCCCGCCGCGGCCGCGAACACCACGATGATGCCGAGCCCGATGAGCAGCGTCCTCTTCGCGCCGATCCGGCTCGACACGTAGCTCGTGCCGAGCATCGCGACACCGGTGACGAGCAGGTAGCTCGTGAAGAGCAGCTCGGTCTGGGTGGGCGTGGCCTCGAGGCTCCGCGGCGATGGCGGGCAGGATCGGGTCGACGAGCCCGATGCCCATGAACGCGATCACGCACGAGAACGCGACGGCCCAGACGGCCTTCGGCTGCTTCAGGATCGAACCGCGGATGCCCCGTGCCCGGCGCTCACGCGACCGCCGCCCGTCGAGGCGGCGGCGCGGGCGCGCTCGAGGCGCCGTGCGCACGATCTCGACCGCGCTCGCGAGGGTGGCGAGCTCGTCGGCGTCGAGGTCGGCGAAGGTGGGGGTGAGCGCGGCGGCGAGCTCCTCGCGCCAGGCGTCGAGGGCGGCGAGGCCCCGGGGGTCGGCGGAGATCAGCCAGGCGCGCGCGTCGCTCACGTCGGCGATGCGGCGGATCCAGCCGCGCTCGTCGAGCGTGTGGACGAGCTTCGTCATGGTGGGCTGCGACACCCGGCTGACGCGGGCGAGCTCGCCGAGGCGCATCGGCCCGAGGTCGCGGAGCACGCTGATGCGTGCGCCAGACGGCGGGCGACTCGGTGCTGCCGGTGACGGATGCCGCGAGCCTCGTGAGCCGGTGGTTCACCGAGACGAGGTCGCCGAGGACGGTGGGGAGGTCTGCTGGCGTGGTCACCGCGCGAGTATACATAGCTTGCACTATGTCATTCTTTCCTCAGAAAGCCCTTTCTCGCGAATTCGCGCCATTGGCATGAATTCGCCAACATCGCGGTTGCGCGACCCCGTGATCGTGGGGTAGAAACGTCTCCAGTGCCTGAGATAGCGCTTTCTCAGACCGTGGTCAACGACGACATGACTGGAGACGACGTGTTCCCGATGACACGACCCGGCGCCCTGCGGCCGGGCGCCGCGACGAAGGCGGGGCGGCGATGAGCGCCCTCGGCGAGCTGCGGCGCATCAAGGGCACCGCCGCGCCGAAGTCAGCGCAAGCAGAACAAGGCCGCCTTCCTCTTCCTGCTCCCGTGGTTCATCGGCCTCGCGCTCATCACGATCGGCCCGATGGTCGCCTCGTTCGGCCTCTCGTTCACGCAGTACAACCTGCTCAGCCCGCCCCGCTTCATCGGCATCGAGAACTACGTGCGGATGCTCGAGGACGAGCGGCTGCACACGTCGCTCGCGGGTCACGTTCAAGTACGTGTTCATCTCGGTGCCGCTGCAGCTCGGGCTCGCACTGCGCTCGCGATCGTGCTCGACCGCGGCCTGCGCGGGCTCTCGCTTCTACCGCTCGGTGTTCTACCTGCCGTCGCTGCTCGGGGCGAGCGTCGCGATCGCGATCCTGTGGCGCCAGATCTTCGGCGTCGACGGCCTCGTCAACGCCGTGCTCGGCTGGTTCGGCATCGAGGGCCAGGGCTGGATCTCCAACCCCGACACCGCGCTCGGCACGCTCATGTCCTGAACGTCTGGACCTTCGGCGTCGCCGATGGTGATCTTCCTCGCCGGGCTCCGGCAGATCCCGGCGATGTACTACGAGGCGGCCGCCGTCGACGGCGCCAGCCGCTGGCAGCAGTTCCGGCGCATCACGCTGCCGCTGCTCACCCCGATCATCTTCTTCAACCTGGTCCTGCAGCTCATCGGGGCGTTCCAGTCGTTCACCCAGGCGTTCGTCGTCTCGGGCGGAACGGGCGGCCCGGTCGACTCGACGCTGTTCTACACGCTGTACCTCTACCAGCAGGGCTTCGCGAACCTCAACATGGGCTACGCCTCGGCCATGGCCTGGCTGCTGCTCGTGATCATCGCCGCGTTCACCGCCATCAACTTCTGGGCCTCGAAGTATTGGGTCTTCTACGATGACCAAGACTGACCCCGCCGATCGACCTCGCGCCGCCGACCGAGTCGGTCGTCACCGGGCTCCCGCCCGAGCAGGTCCGCGACAGCGCCGCCGCCGGAACCCGTTCCGCAAGCCGCTCACGAGCATCCTGCGGCACGCGCTCCTCATCGCGGCGGCGCGTGCTGATGCTCTACCCGGTGATCTGGATGGTCGTCAGCTCGCTCCGGCCGAACGACGTGATCTTCCGCGAGCCGGGCATCATCTTCGACAGCTTCGAGATCTCGAACTACGTCGACGGCTGGAACGCCCTGGCGTACCCGTTCAACGTCTACCTGCTGAACTCGGCGCTCGTGGTGCTCGGCTCGCATCATCGGCAACCTCGTGTCGTGCTCGCTGGCGGCCTACGCGTTCGCGCGGCTCGAGTTCACGGGCAAGCAGTTCTGGTTCGCGATCATGCTGCTCAGCATCATGCTCCCGATCCACGTGATCATCGTGCCGCAGTACGTGCTGTTCTCCCAGCTCGGCTGGGTCAACACGTTCCTGCCGCTGATCGTGCCGAAGCTGCTCGCGACCGACGCGTTCTTCATCTTCCTGATGGTGCAGTTCATCCGCGGCATCCCGCGCGAACTCGACGAGGCCGCCCGCATCGACGGCGCGGGGCATCCGCGCATCTTCCTGCAGATCATCCTGCCGCTCATGGTGCCGGCGCTCGCGACCGTCGCGATCTTCACCTTCATCTGGACCTGGAACGACTTCTTCAGCCAGCTCATCTTCCTGACGAAGCCCGCGCTCTACACCGTCCCGCTCGCGCTGAACGCGTTCCAGGACGCGCAGAGCTCGACCGACTTCGGCGAGATGTTCGCGATGAGCGTCGTCTCGCTCATCCCGATCTTCCTGATCTTCCTCTTCGGCCAGCGGTTCCTGATCAAGGGCATCGCGACGACGGGGATCAAGTGATCGGCCCGACCGATCCCCGGCCGGCGCGCACCGTCGCGCGCCCGCCCACGGCACCACCAGCACCAACCACTCCCCTGCACCACACGACATCCAGGAAGGACACCACCATGCGAGGCAACACTACGACGCCGCCTCGGCGTCGTCGCGGCCATCGGCGCAGCGACGACGCTCGCGCTCACGGCCTGCGCCGGCAACGCCGCCCCCGCCGACGAGGCGCCCGCAGCTCGAGCTCTCCGACGAGCCCGTGACGCTCTCGTTCACCTGGTGGGGCAACGACACCCGCCACGCGATCACCGAGGAGCTCATCGCCGCCTTCGAGGCCGAGCACCCGAACATCACCATCGAGCCGCAGTACACCGACTGGGCCGGCTACTGGGACAAGCTCTCCACCTCGGTCGCGGCGGGCGACATCCCCGACATCATCCAGATGGACGAGAAGCAGCTGTCGACCTACGCCGCCAACGGCGTGCTGCTGGACCTCGGCGGCCTCTCCTCCGTGCTCTCCGACCGAGGACTACCCCGCGGCGGTGCTCGGCACCGGCGCGCTCGACGGCACGCAGTACGGCGTGCCGGTCGGCATCAACTCCTACACGATCATCGCCAACAAGGACCTGCTCGACCAGTCGGCGTCGACGCTGCCCGACGACGAGACCTGGACGTGGGACGACTTCATCGACACCGCCGCGGAGGTCGCGGAGGCCAGCGGCGGCGCCGTCGCCGGCACCCAGTCGTGGGGCTTCGAGGACGGCGGCCTGAACAACTGGCTGCGCCAGCACGACAGCGCGCTCTACACGACGCGACGGCGAGGTCGCCGCGACCGAGGAGGACCTCGCCGGCGTGGTGGGAGTTCCTGCTCGAGGCGACGAACGGCGGCGCCACGCCCGACCCGTCGGCGACCATCGAGCGCGAGTCCGGCGGCCTCGCCGAGTCGTTCACGGCGACGAACCAGTCCGCGTTCGGCCCGTGGTGGTCGAACCAGGTGCAGGCGCTCCGCGACGCGAGCGGCCAGGACCTCGTGGCCCTGCGCGTGCCGACGACCGACGAGGGCGGCAGAGCGGCTGGGCCTACTACAAGCCGTCGATGTTCTGGTCGGCGTCGGCCAAGACCGAGCACCCGGCCGAGGTCGCCACGTTCCTCGACTACCTCGCCAACAGCGAGGAGGCGGCCGACCTGCTGCTCGCCGAGCGCGGCGTGCCGGCGAACGAGAAGATCCGCGAGTACATCACGCCGAAGCTCGACGAGGTCAACCAGACGGTCGTCGGATTCCTCGACGACCTCGCTCCCGCAGGTCGGCGACGCCCCGCCGGCCACGCCCCCGGGCGGCGGCGCGATCGAGGCGATCATCGACCAGCACACCCAGAAGGTGCTCTTCGGCGAGCTGACGCCCGAGCAGGCCGCGACGAGCTTCCTCGCGGAGCTGCAGCAGGCGCTCGACGACGCCGCCATCTAGGTCCCCTGCCGACGGTCCGTCCTCCCGGCGCCCGTCACCCCGAGCGGCTGCCGCGTCTGCCTGCGCGGCAGCCGCTCACCTCCCCGCCGACCCCGCGTCGGCACCGCGTTCGCGCCCGACCCGGCGTAGCGTCGTTCCCAGCCCCTTCCCCGATGGAGGTCCACAGTGCCCAACCCGCCCAGGCAGGTCACGATCGCGCAGGTCGCCGAGTACGCCGGCGTCTCGCAGGCGTCCGTGTCCCGGGTGCTGAACCGCAACCAGACGGTCGACCCGGCGATCTCGGCCAAGGTCCGCGACGCGATCGAGAAGCTGAACTACTCGCCGAGCCAGATGGCGCGCAACCTCGTGCGCGGGCGCAGCAACACCGTCGCCCTCGTCGTCCCCGACCTCGAGAACCCGATGTTCCAGGGGGTGCTCAAGGGGCTGAGTCGCGAGGCCGCCCTCGACGGCTACCGCGTGCTCGTCGCCGACACGGCCGAACGCGTCGGCGACGAGGAGGAGATCGCCGTCGAGGCCCGCTCCCGGTGCGATGCGCTCGTGCTCGTCTCGCCGCGCATGCCCGCCGAGCGGCTCGAAGCCCTGCTCGCCCGCTCGGGCGCCGATCGTCGTCGTGAACCGTCCGGTCGCGAGCGACCCGGCGGCGGAGCTCTCGGTCGACTACGAGCATGCGGTCCGCACGCTCGGCGAGCATCTCGTGTCGCTCGGCCACTCGCGCATCGCCTACCTCTCCGGCCCGCCGCAGGCCTACGCCGACGGGCTCCGTCGCCGGGGGCTCGCCGAGCTCGTCGCCCGGCACGCCGGAGTCGAGGTGCTCGACATCGCGGGCGGGTCGCAGGTGGAGGACGGCTACCGCGCCGCCGAGGACGTGCTGTCGTCGAGCGCCACCGCGGTCATCGCCTTCAACGACCTCGTCGCGCTCGGCCTGCTGGCACGCCTCCGCGAGCTCGCCGTCGACGTGCCCGGGGAGATCTCCGTCACCGGCATCGACGACATCCCCCTCGCGAGGTTCGCCGCCCCCGCGCTCACGACCATGTCCGTGCCGCGCGTCGAGCTCGGCGCCCAGTCGTGGCGGCGGCTGCGGGATGCGATGGCGAGGTGCGCCGGCGACCCACCCGCTCTCGTACCGGGCGATCCTCGAGGTGCGCGGGAGCACGGGACCCGCGCCCGAGGCATCGGGCTGGCTGTCCCCCGGCCGTCCGGTGCTGCGGATCGGCGACCGGGTGGTCGCCCGGTACGAGGAGGGCACGAGCATCGACTCGGTGCTCTCGCCGCGTCCGTTCCTCCACCCGGTCGAGACGCTGGCCGGCGTGCGGGTCACCGACAGCCACCCCACCGACCACCTCCACCACTTCGGCATCGGCGTGGCGCTGCCCGACGTCAACGGCACCTCGTACTGGGGCGGCCGCACGTACGTGCAGGACGTCGGCTCGATCATGCTCGAGAACCAGGGCGTGCAGCGACGCGACGAGCTCACGGTCGACGGCGACGCGCTGGTCGAGCGGCTCACCTGGATCGACGAGCGCGAGGTCGCGCAGCTCAGCGAGGTGCGCGTGCTCACCGGCCGCCCGGCCCGCGTGGGCGAACGAGACGCCTGGACGCTGGGATGGCGCAGCACGCTCGCCGCGAACTTCGGCGCGCTCACCTTCGGCTCCCCGGCGACCAACGGGCGCGAGGGCGCGGGCTACGGCGGCCTGTTCTGGCGATTCCCCCGCTGGGAGGCCACCGTGATCACGCGCGACGGCGAGGGCGAGGCGGCCGCGCACGGGTCCACCTCGCCGTGGCTCGCGGTCGTCGACGCCGGGCGCCACGTGACGGTGCTCCTCGCGCAGCCGGCGGGCCGACCGGCGCTGCCGTGGTTCGCCCGCGTCGACGAGTACCTCGGCATCGGGCCGGCGGTCGCGTGGAACGAGCTGCTCACGGTGCCCGAGGGCGGCACGCTCGAGCTCGGACTCGACGCCCTCCTCCTCGATCGAGCGGTCACCGATCCCGCCGAGCTCGAGCGACTCGCCGAGCTGCTCGGCCCGAACGCCAACGCCGTGGTCGAGGGCCTCGAGAGCGGACTGCTCGCCAACCCCGACGGGCTCGCATGAGCGAGCGGATGCCGCGGATCGGCGTCGCGGGCACGCACGGCCACGGCGCGACGCACGTGGCCGCGGCGCTCGCGCTCGAACGGGAGGGCCGCGCGGTGCTCGCGGCGGTGGCGGACCACCGGGCACCCGGCCCCGAACTCGCGGGCCTCCCGGCCTACCACGAGGCGAGCGAGATGATCGCGTCCGAGTCGCTCGACGTGGTCGTCCTGTCGACCCCGATGCACACGCACCTCCCGCTCGCGGAGGCGGCGCTGGCCACGGGCGCGCACGTGCTGCTCGAGAAGCCGCCGACGCCGACGCTCGACGAGTTCCACCGCCTGCTGGCCGCCGCCGACGCGGCGGGCCGGGCCGTGCAGCTCGGATTCCAGAGCCTCGGCTCCTCGGCGGTGCCCGAGATGCGGCGGCTCGTCGCCGACGGCGCGATCGGCGAACCGGTGCGCTACGGCGCGCTCGCCACGTGGGTCCGAACCGAGGAGTACTGGCGGCGCACGCCGTGGGCGGGGCGGCGCGCGCTCGACGGGGTGCCCGTGGTCGACGGCGCGGTGACGAACCCGCTCGCGCACGCCGTGGCCACCGGCTTGGCGATCGCCGGCGCCACGCGCGAATCGGACGTCGCCGGCGTGCGCCTCGACCTGTACCGCGCCAACGACATCGAGGCCGACGACACCTCCTCGCTCGTCGTCGACCTCGTCGGCGGCGGCACCCTGGCCTGTGCCCTGAGCCTCACCGCGTCGCAGCGCAGCGAGCCGTGCATCGTCGTCGAGGGCACGGCCGGCCGCCTGGTGCTCTGGTACACGCTCGACGTGATCCAGCGCTTCGAGCCGGGCGCCCGGTTCCCCACGACCACCGACCATCCGCGCAGGGGCCTGCTGGCGAACCTCGTCGACCATGTCGTCGACGGCGTGCCGCTGCTCGTGCCGGCCGCGTCGACGGGCGCGTTCATGCGCGTGCTCGAGGCGGTGCGCACGGGCGCGCCACCGACCCCCATCGACCCCGCGTTCGTCGACCGACGGGTGGGCGACGAGGGAACGCACCGCGTGGTGCGCGACCTCGAGGCGTGGAGCGCGCGCGTCGTCACCGAGGGCCGCACGTTCGCCGAACTCGGCGCGCCGTGGGCCCGGAACGCCTGAGCCGCGGGCCGTCGCGGCCTGCAGCCGCTCCGGCGCGGCGCGCACGCGCGGCGTCGGCGCGCGCGCGATCATGACCCTGAGCTCGGCAACCCACGCCGGGGCGTGATTCCACTCGACGCAAGGAGTTCCCCGTGACCGACGTCACCCCCAACAGCGGCCAGGTGCCGCTCGACGCTCCGCTTCGCGGAGCGAGCTTCGGGCAGGCCTTCGTCCGATTCTTCAAGAAGTACGTGGTCTTCCACGGACGCGCGAGTCGCAGCGAGTTCTGGTGGTGGTACCTGGCCAGCGTCGTCATCAGCGGCGTGCTCTACGGATTGATCTACACCGTGGGCAATCCCATGATGGCCAACGAGAACGGCGTC
This sequence comes from uncultured Actinomycetota bacterium, assembly GCA_963709115.1. Taxonomy (GTDB): domain Bacteria; phylum Actinomycetota; class Actinomycetes; order Actinomycetales; family Microbacteriaceae; genus Agromyces. The sequence continues at coordinate 133,513 of CAVPVF010000021.1, read as the reverse complement.
CCGACGCCGGTCTTCAGCGCCGTCCTGATCCCGTACTACATCTGGGGCCTCGCGACGTTCATCCCGTGGCTCGCCCTCGCGTGGCGCCGACTGCACGACACCAACCGGTCGGGCGCGTGGTGGTTCATCGGCCTCATCCCGTTCGTCGGCTGGATCATCCTGCTCGTCTTCTTCCTGCTGCCGCCCAACCCCGCGGGCGCCCGCTTCGATCGCTGAGGCGGCCGCGAACGCCGCAGTGAACGACGGATGCCCCGTGGCCATGATCGGCCACGGGGCATCCGCGTCCGCGGAGAAATCCTCGACAGCGCGCTGCCCGCGGCACCATGCTGGTCTCGAACCCGAATCAGTACACCCACCGCAACGCACTGACGAAGGAGCACATCATGACCACCGAGCACGCCGCCGCCGCCTCTCGATCTCATCGGCCGACGGCATCACGCTCCAGCGGCTCGCACGGGCCGGCGGATACACCGGTCCGAACGACGGCGTCCCAGGGCCGAACACCTGGAAGGGCCTCCAGCAGACCGGCAAGGGCTACGGCTACGCCGGACACCTCGACGGCCATCCGGGCCCCGCCACGTGGGATGCCCTTCAGCGGCTCGCCGCCAAGGGCGGATACACGGGTCCCAATGACGGCGTCATGGGGACCGCGTCGTGGAAGGGCGTCCAGACCGTGCTCGCGGGCTTCGGCTACGCCGGCTCCCATCGACGGCATCCCGGGACCGGCCACGAACACTGCGCTCCAGGTCCTGGCCCGCATCGGCGGCTACTTCGGCCCCTACGACGGCGTCCTCGGGCCGAACTCCTGGAAGGGCGTGCAGACCGTGCTCACGGGCGCCGGGTACACGGGCCCCATCGACGGCGTCCCCGGACCGAACACCTGGAAGGCGCTGCAGCGCATCGCGCAGCGAGGCGGGTACGCGGGGCCGGTCGACGGCGTCCCCGGTCCGAACACCTACGCCGGACTCGCCGCGCTCCTCCTGCGGAGCGAGCACGACTGAGCAGGCACGAACGACGGATGCCCCGTGCCGAACGAATCGGCACGGGGCATCCGTGTGTTCAGGTGACGCAGGTCACCTCAAGCTGCGGCGCTCTCGCGAGCGCGCGACACTACTTGAGGGTGACGGTTGCGCCGGCCTCCTCGAGGGCGGCCTTCGCCTTGTCGGCGGTCTCCTTGTTCGCGCCCTCGAGCACGGCCTTGGGAGCACCGTCGACGACGGCCTTGGCCTCGCCGAGGCCGAGCGAGGTGAGCTCGCGGACGACCTTGATGACCTGGATCTTCTTCTCGCCGGCAGCCTCGAGGACGACGTCGAAGGAGTCCTTCTCCTCGACCTCTTCGGCAGCGGCGCCGCCGCCTGCGGCAGCGGGGCCGGCAACGGCGACGGGGGCGGCCGCGGTGACCTCGAAGGTCTCCTCGAACGCCTTGACGAACTCCGAGAGCTCGATGAGGGTCAGGCCCTTGAACTGCTCGAGCAGCTCCTCAGTGGACAGCTTCGCCATGATTTTTCTCCTTAGATTCTTGGTTACTCACCGCTTGAGAGGCTCGCGCCTACGCAGCGGACTCCTGCTTCTCACGCAGCGCGTCGACCGTGCGAACGGCCTTCGACAGCGGTGCGTTGAACAGATATGCGGCTCCGAACAGCGAGGCCTTGAAGGCACCGGCGAGCTTCGCCAGCAGCACTTCGCGGGACTCGAGGTCGGCGAGCTTGCCTACCTCTTCGGCGGTCAGGGGCTTGCCATCGAAATAGCCGCCCTTGACCACGAGGAGGGGGTTCGCCTTGGCGAAGTCACGCAGCGCCTTCGCGACGGCGACCGGGTCACCGTGCACGAATGCGATCGCGGAAGGACCGGCGAGCTCGTCGTCGAACGACGAGATGCCGGCGTTGTTCGCCGCGATCTTGGTCAGCGTGTTCTTCACCACGGCGTAGCTCGCGTCCTCACTGATGGACTTGCGCAGCGTCTTGAGCTGGGCAACAGTGAGGCCGCGGTATTCGGTCAGCAGAACGGCGGTCGAGCTCTCGAACAGGTTCGTGAGTTCGGCAACCGAGGCTTCCTTGTTCGCCATGGCCACTCCTTGTGTCTTCAACGCGCACCGCGGGAGCGGGGCACGGCCTCGGAGCGCTGGAAGCTCTGAGCGTCGAGCAAAAGAAAAGAGCTCCGGCGCAGTTGCGCGGAGCTCGGCCCGATCGAACGGGAAGTCTTCGTCACACCTGCGCGGGCACTTGCTTTCGCAAGACTTCGGTCGCTCCACCAGTGTGATCAACACAGTGGCGGCACGACAACCAGCGGTCTTCGGCTCCGACAAGGGTAGCGGATGCCGCGGCCGCCGCCAAATCGCGGCCGCCGGGCTCCTCGCCAACTGTCCGCGGCCTCCGGGCGTCGGCGGCGCGCCCGCCCTACGCATGAGGTGCCTCAGTGCATCCCCCGATGCGGCGCACTCCTCCGGGATCGAGACTGTGCCCACCGCGGGCGTCGTGCCCCCATCCGCGAGGCATCCCGTCGGCGCCCTTGAACGAAGGAACCGATCATGAACACTGACAGCGCCGGCGGACGGGTACCCGAGGGCCCGACCGGGCGGCAGATCATCACGTTCGCCCCCGTGGACGACGCGACCGCCACCCGCGAGCTGCGCGATGTGGCCGGCCTCGACGTCGGCACGGCCCGTGGCCTCGACGACCCGGCCGCGGTGGCGACGGGCAACGTGTACCTCGAGGAGCTCCGGATCGCGATCGTCGACTCCGTGCCCGACCAGCTCGGTGCGCTCTCGCGCGCGGTCGGCGACCCGGAGAGCCCGATCCTCGCGGTGGAACCCGAGGTCTACGTGTACCCGTTCGACACGATCGACGCCGCGCCGGCAGTGACGCAGTGCCGACGCCGACGCGGACGACGACGAGGTCGACGCGGCCGAGACGTACGCCGACACCGACACCTATGCCTGGGGCCTCAAGGCCGTGCACGCGGTGCCGCCGATCCTGGCGACCGCACCGTGGGCGGGAGCGGGGATCAGGATCGCCGTGCTCGACACCGGCATCGACCTGGGCCACCCCGACTTCGCGGGCCGCGTGATCGCGAGCCAGTCGTTCATCCCCGGGCAGCCGGTGCAGGACGGCCACTCGCACGGCACGCACTGCGCGGGCACGGCCGCCGGACCGAAGACGCCTCCGGGCACGAAGCGGCGCTACGGCGTCGCGCACGGCTCGCGGCTCCTCGTGGGCAAGGTGCTCAGCGATTCGGGCAGCGGGACCAGCGGCCAGATCCTGGCCGGCATCGACTGGGCCATCCAGCAGGGCGCCCACGTGATCTCGATGTCGCTGGGCTCGGCCGTCGCCGTGGGCCAGACGTACTACACGTACTACGAGCAGGCGGCGACCGCGGCGCTGAACGCCGGGTCGCTCATCGTCGCTGCGGCGGGCAACAGCGGATGGGCGCCGGTCGGCGCCCCGGCCAACAGCCCGTCGGTGCTCGCGGTCGCGGCCCTGGACCAGGCACTCCAACGCGCTCCGTTCTCGTGCGTCGGCCTGAACGGCAACGGCGGCGAGGTGAACATCGCGGCGCCCGGCGTCGCGACGTACTCCTCCGTGCCCGTGTCGAAGGGCTCGTACGGGTTCAAGAGCGGCACGAGCATGGCCACCCCGCACGTCGCGGGCGTCGCGGCCACCCTCGCCCGGAAGTCCGGCCTGCGCGGCCGGGCGCTCTGGCAGGAGCTCGTGCGCACGGCCGTGCCGCTCCCGCTCTCCGCCCAGGAGGTCGGCGCCGGTCTCGCGGTCGTGCCGACCCGTCGGCGGCCGATCTGGGACTACCGGCCGATCGCCTGGCAGCCGGGTCCGATCATCGACCCGGGCCCGCTCGAGCCGAACCCGATCCCGTAGGAGCGATCGACGATGCCCGAGCCGGATGCCGGCGGTGTCGCCCGCGTGCACGTGACCGTGACGGGCCGCGGCGTCGACGACGCGCTCGCGGACCTTCGAGATGCCGGGCTCGAGGTGGACGAGGCCCTCGGCGGTCTCGGCATCGTGACCGGCCGCGCCGCGCCCGACGCCGTCGAACGCCTGCGCGGCCTCCCGGGCGTGACCGTCGAGCCCGAGATCGAGGTGCAGCTGCCGCCGCCGGACGCGCCGGTGCAGTAGCGCCCGGTCGGCGCCGGAACCTGGTCCGCTCCGAACGGACCCGGTTCCGCGTGTCGTCGGGGATGCCGTCCGCCGTCGGGGGGTGGCGGTAGACCGGAGGCATGGAGATCACACACCTGAACCCCGACTCGCTGTTCACGAATCCGGCCTTCAGCCAGGGCGTGCTCGTGCGCGGCGCGTCGAACACGCTCTACGTCGGCGGCCAGAACGGCACGGATGCCTCGGGCGCCATCGTCGAGGGCGGCCTCGGCGCGCAGACCGAGCAGGCGCTGCGCAACGTGCTCGCGGTGCTCGCCGAGGCCGGCGCCGACCAGTCGAACGTCGTGCGCATGGCCGTGTACGTCGCCGCCGGGCAGTCCGTCGACGAGGGCTTCGCCGCGTCGATGCGGGTCTGGGGGCAGCATCCGACCGCCATCACCGTGCTGTTCGTGGCGGCGCTCGGGCGCCCCGACGCGCTCGTGGAGATCGAGGCCGTCGCAGCGCTCGACTGAGCCGCGGCATCCGCTCGTCGGCTGCGGGGGCCGCGGCCGACGTTAGTTGACAGAAGTCCACTATCTCGTGTATAGTTGACGTCAGTCAATCAATTTTCTGGAGTCACATGGCCACCGCTCAGCGCACGTCGCGCACGCACGACGACGGATGCCGCCGCACCCGCCAAGCTCTCCGACAACGGCATGACGCACCGCGAGGTGCTCACCGCCCTCTCCGGCCTCCTGCTCGGCATGTTCGTGTCGATGCTCGCCTCGACGGTCGTCGGCACGTCGCTGCCGCTCATCATCTCCGACCTCGAGGGCGACCAGTCCGCCTTCACCTGGGTCGTCACCGCGACCCTGCTCGCCACCACCGTCTCGACGCCCGATCTGGGGCAAGCTCGCCGACCTCTTCAACCGCAAGCTGCTGCTGCAGCTCGCCCTCGTCATCTTCGTCGTCGCCTCGGCGGTCGCCGGGTTCTCGCAGGACACCGGCACGCTCATCACGATGCGCGTGTTCCAGGGCATCGGCGCCGGCGGCCTCGCGGCGCTCAGCCAGATCGTGATGGCCGACATCATCAGCCCGCGCGAGCGCGGCAAGTACGCCGGCCTCTTCGGCGCGGTCATGGCCGTCGCCACCGTCGGCGGCCCGCTGCTCGGCGGCGTCATCACCGACACCCTCGGCTGGCGCTGGAACTTCTTCGTCGGCCTGCCGATCGCGATCGTCGCCCTCGTGCTCCTGCAGCGCACGCTGCACCTGCCCAAGCGCCCGAAGACCAAGGTCACCATCGACTACCTCGGCATCGTGCTCATCTCGGCCGGCGTCTCGCTGCTGCTGCTCTGGGTCACCTTCGCCGGCAAGGACTTCGAGTGGATCTCCGTGCCGAGCCTCCTCATGGTCGGCGGCGCCGCCCTGCTGCTCCTGATCGCCGTGATCGTCGAGCTCCGCGTGAAGGAGCCGGTCATCCCGCTCGGCCTGTTCAAGAACCGCACCTTCACGCTCTCGGTGATCGCGTCGATCTCGGTCGGCGTGGCGATGTTCGGCACCGCGGTGTTCCTCAGCCAGTACATGCAGCTCGCGCGCGGCGCGACGCCGACCGAGTCGGGCCTGCTCACCATCCCGATGATGGCGGGCGTGCTCATCTCCTCGACCGTGATCGGCGCCCTCGTGAGCCGCCGCGGCAAGTGGAAGGGCTTCATGGTCACGGGCGGCGTGCTCCTCGTGATCGGCAGCCTGCTGCTCTCGCAGCTCCACTACGACACCGAGTTCTGGTACGTCGGCGTCTCGATGTTCGTGCTCGGCGCGGGCGTCGGCATGCTCATGCAGAACCTCGTGCTCGTCGTGCAGAACACCACCGAGGTGCGGAACCTGGGCGTCGCCACGAGCGCCGTCACGTTCTTCCGCAGCCTCGGCGGCACGATCGGCGTCGCGGTGATGGGCTCGATCCTCGGCACGGTCGTGGCCGAGAACATCAAGAGCGGCATCGGCGACCTGCCGCCCGAGCAGCAGCTCCAGGCCGCGCAGACCCTCGGCGGCGGCACGATCCCGCAGGTCAGCGCGCTGCCCGACTTCCTCCGCGTGATCGTCGAGTCGGCGTACGGCATGGGCGTGGGCAGCGTGTTCCTCGCGGCCGTCCCGCTCGCCCTCGTCACCCTCATCGCGGTGATCTTCCTCCCGAACGGCGCCCTCGGCACCCAGAACGCGGTCCAGCGTGCGAAGGCCGAGCAGTCGGGCGCGCCCGGGGCGGGCGGAGCCGCCGACGCATCCGCCGACGCCGAGGACGAGCTCACCCGTGAGCTCGAGGACGCCGAGGACGCGGCGATCGACGCGGCCGCGGCATCCGTCGCCCTCGCCCCGGTCGGCCTCGCCCACGACCCGGCCGACGGGCTCGGTCGCGACGCTGCAGGACGCCTCGGCCGGCGGTCGCGACAGCGGCTCGCGCGCCGAATAGGATCACCGCATGACCCCCACCGCCGAGACCGTCATCCGCACGGCCACCGACGACGAGATCGCCTCGGTCGAGGAGCAGCTCCGGCTGCTCTTCGTCCGGGTGCGGGCCGTCTGGAAGGAGGCCGCCGCCGCCGTGCATCCCGACCTCCAGCCGGTCGGCTACAAGATCATCTCGGCGATCGTGCACCGCGGGCGCATGCACGCCGGCGCCATCGCCGACACGCTCGAGATCGACAAGAGCGTCGTCAGCCGCCAGGTCAAGCACCTCGAGTCGCTCGGGCTCGTCGTCACCGTCGCCGACCCGAACGACGGGCGCGCTCGGTTCGTCGAGGCGACGCCCGCCGCGATCGAGAGCATCGGCCAGAAGGGCTCCCGCATGCAGCAGCAGCTCTACGCGGCGCTGCGCACCTGGTCGGGCGACGACGTCGACGAGCTCGCGCGACTGCTCGCCCGGCTGACGTCCGAGGTCGTGGCTCCGGCCACGACGGACTCAGCGTCCGGCGACTGACGGCTCCTCCGCGGCCTCGGCGCCCGGCTCCCCCGCACGATCGGCTTCCGATCGACGGGAGCCGGGCGCCGAGTCGTCTGCGGAGGCGGCATCCGTGTCGGGGTGGCCGGCCACGGGCAGCCGCACCGTGAACCGGGTCGCACCCGGTTCGCTCGTCACCGACACGTCGCCGTGGTGCGCCTCGACGACGGCCCGCACGATCGCGAGTCCGAGCCCGGTGCTGCCGGCGCGGCGCGACCGCGACGAGTCGCCGCGGGCGAACCGCTCGAAGAGCGAGCCGACGAGGTCGGGCGGGATGCCGGGGCCGTCGTCCTCGACCGCGAGCACGACGTCGTCGCCGTCGCGCTCGAGCATGGCGACCACGCTCGTGCCCTCGGGCGTGTGCACGCGGGCGTTCGCGAGCAGGTTCGTGACGACCTGGCGGAGCCGGGGCTCGTCGCCCGTGACGACGGTCGCGGCATCCGGGAGCCGCACCTCCCAGTCGTGGTCGGGCCCGGCGGCCTGCGCGTCGCCGACCGCCTCGACCACGACGCGGCCGAGGTCGACCGGACGGGCGGCGAGCTCGCGTCCCTCGTCGAGCCGTGCGAGCAGCAGCAGGTCCTCGACGAGCTCGGTCATGCGCACGGACTCCGACTCGATGCGGCCGATGGCGTGCATCACGTCGGGCGGGAGCTCGCCGCCGTGCAGTCGGGTGAGCTCGGCGTAGCCGCGGATGGAGGCGAGGGGCGTGCGCAGCTCGTGGCTGGCGTCGGCGACGAAGCGGCGCACCTTCTGCTCGCTCTGCTCGCGGGCCGACAGGGCGGATGCCACGTGCCCGAGCATGCGGTTGAAGGCGGTGCCGAGTCGTCCGACCTCGGTGCGGTCGTCGTCGACGGGCACCCGCTCGGCGAGCGCGACGTCGCCGCGGTCGAGCGACAGCTCGGAGACGCGCTGCGCCGTCGCGGTGACCTCGGACAGCGGGCTGAGCGCCCGGCGCACGACGGCGGAACCGATCACGAGGGCGACCATGAGCCCGAGCACGGCGACGATCGCGACCGTCAGCGCGAGCTGGGTGGTCTGGGCGTTGACGCCCTCCATCGGGAGCGCGAGCACGATCTTGACGCCCGGGCTGCGACTCGGCGGCGAGCGCGCGGTAGTCGCCGAGCGAGCCCGCCTGGATGGTGTGGGCGGCCCGATCGGGCGGCACGTCGGCGAGGGCGTCGCGCGGCACCCGGAGCGGGCGACTGGATCTGCCCGTCGTCGATCACCCCGGCGGTGACCTCGCCGCCGATGACGATCCCGCCGAGCGTGCCCTCGGGCTGGCCCGGCACGCTGAGGAAGGCGACGACGCGTGCGGCCCGGATCGCCGGGAATGCCGGGGCCGGTGGCGTCATCGGCACGCGACGACGCGGCGCGGAGGCTGGAGTCCAGGCGCTCGACGCTCGAGGCGTGGAAGAGGGCCACCGTGGCGATCCCGATGACGGCGCTCACGGCGACGAGCAGCGCGGCCACGATGACGAGCAGGCGGCGGTGCAGGGTCCACGCGAAACGGCGGCGGCGCGGGGCATCCGTGCGCCGATCGCCGTCTCGTGCGTGCGCGCGCCTCCTCGCGGGACGCGGCGGCGTGGCCCGGATCGCCAGGACGGGTCATCCGACGGCCTTCAGCATGTAGCCGGCACCGCGCACCGTGTGGATCATCGGCTCGCGACCGGCGTCGACCTTCTTGCGGAGGTAGGAGATGTAGAGCTCGACCACGGACTCCTTGCCGCCGAAGTCGTACGACCAGACGCGGTCGAGGATCTGCGCCTTCGAGAGCACGCGCCGCGGATTGCGCATGAGGAACCGGAGGAGCTCGAACTCGGTCGCGGTGAGCTCGATCGGCGTGCCGCCGCGGGCGACCTCGTAGGAGTCCTCGTCGAGGGTGAGGTCGCCGACGGTGAGCACCGGGTCCTTCGCCTGGGCGAGCGTCAGCGTCGAGCGGCGGATGAGCCCGCGCAGGCGCGCCACGACCTCCTCGAGGCTGAACGGCTTGGTGACGTAGTCGTCGCCGCCCGCGGTGAGGCCCGCGATCCGGTCGTCGAGGGAGTCCTTCGCGGTGAGGAACAGCACGGGCGTCTCGGTGCCGTCGGCGCGCACGCGCTGCAGCACCTCCAGCCCGTCGATGTCGGGGAGCATGATGTCGAGCACGATCGCGTCGGGCCGGAACTCGCGGGCGACCTTCACGGCGCTGAATCCGTCGGCGGCGGTGCGCACGTCCCACCCCTCGTAGCGCAGGGCCATCTTCAGGAGTTCGGTCAGCGAGTGCTCGTCGTCCACGACGAGCACGCGCACCATGGAGCCGTCGCCCTTGGTGATCTGGGGGGCGCGGTGCTGGGTGGTCGGCGCAGTGCTCATGACTCCAGTATCCGCGTCGCCCTATGCGTTCCCTATGCCTTTCCCGAGCGGATGCCGCAGCCGAGCCGCCGCTCGAAGCGCATAGCAACCCCCGGGCCGCGCCATAGCCGGGCCATAGCGCCGCTCCCTAGCGTCGCGATCGGCGCCCCGCCCGGTGCGCCTCCCCCGACCTCCGAGGAAATCATGTTCTTCACCTACCTCCGGCGCGAGCTCGCCGGGCGCCGCAGGCAGACCGCGATCGTCGCGATCGGCATGGCGCTCGCGATCGCGCTCGTCATGATCGTGAACTCCGTGGCCTCCGGCGTGCGCGACGCCCAGGCGTCCGTGCTCGAATCCGTCTACGGCGTCGGCACCGACCTCACCGTCTCGCAGGACCCCGCGCCGCCGGAGGAGGGCGAGGCGGGCGCCGGGCCGGGCCGGTTCGAGTTCGGCGCGGACGACGGCACGACCTCCGGCGACTCCACCGAGCTCAGCCAGTCCCGCCTCACCGCCGGGTTCGGCAGCACGACGTTCGACGCGACGGCGCTCGACACGGTCGCCGACCTCGACGGCGTCGCGGCGGCATCCGCTGCGCTCTCGCTCACGAACATGACGTTCTCGGGCGAGCTGCCCCGAGTTCGCGGCAGCGGCACCGAGGGCGCGCCGCCCGCCGAGGGCGACACGACGCAGCAGCCGCCGAGCGGCGGGTTCGACGGCGCGGGCGGCAGCGCCTTCGACGTGAACAGCTTCACGGTGCTCGGGCATCGACCCCGGCGGCGCCGCGGTCGGGCCGCTGTCGGCGGTCGAGCTGGCGGACGGGCGCGGGCTCGAGGCATCCGACGCCGGCCAGGCGGTCGCCGTGCTCGACGCGAGCTACGCGACGAGCGCGGAGCTCGCGGTCGGCGACACGATCGACGTCGGCGGCACGGAGTTCGAGGTCGTCGGCACGGTGACCTCGACGTCGGCGGATGCCGCGACGGCCTCGAACGTCTACATCCCCCTCGACCTCGCCCAGTCGATCGCCGGGCTCGACGGCCAGGTCAGCGACCTCTACGTGCAGGCGACCTCGTCGGACCAGATCGCCGCCGTGCAGGCCGACATCGAGGAGGCACTGCCCGACGCGACCGTGTCGACGCAGGCCGACCTCGCCGCGTCGGTGTCGGGATCGCTCGCGACCGCGTCGAGCCTCATCGCGAACCTCGGCCTGTGGCTCTCGGTCGCGGTGCTCGTGGCGGCGTTCCTCATCGCGATCCTCTTCACCATCCAGGGCGTGACGCGCCGCACCCGCGAGTTCGGCACGCTCAAGGCGATCGGCTGGTCGAACCGCCGCGTCGTCGGACAGGTCGCGGGCGAGTCGCTCGTGCAGGGGCTCATCGGCGGCGCCGCCGGCCTGGTGATCGGCCTCGCGGCATCTGGGTGATCAACCTCATCGCGCCGACGCTCGGCGGCAGCGCCGACGACCGGCACGCTGGCCGGCGGCCCCGCGATGGCCGGACCGGGCGGCGACGGCGGGGCGACCGCCGCCGGGCCGTTCGGCGATCGGCTCGCGGATGCCGCGGGCGCCACCACCGAGGTGGTGCTCAACGCACCCGTGACGATCTCGGTCGTCGCGATCGCGATCGGGCTCGCCGTCCTCGGCGGCCTCCTCGCCGGCGCGATCGGCGGATGGCGCGCCTCGCGCCTCCGCCCCGCCGAGGCGCTCCGCAGCGTCGCCTGACCCGCGACCGCCGACACCGAGCCCAGGACCCACGTTCAGGAAGGACCACCATGTACACGCTCGAGAACGTCTCGAAGACCTACACCCAGTCGAAGCGGCAGGTCACCGCCCTCGCCGACGTGACCCTCTCGATCCCGTCGGGCCAGCTCGTCGCGATCCAGGGCCCCACCGGCGGCGGCAAGTCGACCCTGCTGCAGATGCTCGGCGCGCTCGACCGGCCGACGTCGGGGCGCATCAGCCTCGGCGAGGCGGAGCTGTCGCACCTGCCCGACCGCAAGCTCGGCGGCATCCGCGCGAAGGAGATCGGGTTCGTCTTCCAGGGCTTCAACCTCATCCCGACCCTCACCGCGCAGGAGAACGTCGAGACGGCGCTCGCGCCGCTCGGCGTGCCGGCCGAGGAGCGTCGGCGGCGGGCGCTCGACGCCCTGGCGTCGGTCGGGCTCGCCGACCGCGCCGGGCACGTGCCCGGCGAGCTGTCGGGCGGCCAGCAGCAGCGCGTCGCCATCGCCCGGGCGCTCGTCAAGGAGCCCGACGTGCTGCTCGCCGACGAGCCGACCGGCAACCTCGACGAGGAGACGCGCGACGAGATCATGGACCTGCTCGAGGGGCTCTGGCGCGACCGGGGCCTCACGCTCGTGGTCGTGACGCACGACTCGGCGGTGGCGAAGCGCGCCGAGCGCCGGCTGCACATCAAGCACGGCACGGTCACCGAGCGCAGCTGACGGCTGGTCGCGGCCCGATCGACGAGCGGATGCCGCGACCCGTCCTGGGGTCGCGGCATCCGCGTCGCTCGTCATGCGCTCGCGCGCCGGCCGTGATCAGCCGATGCGGTAGAACCGCCAGAACGGGTTCTCGATGTCGAGCACGTCCACCCGGCCGAAGCCCGCGGCGGCGGCCCAGCGGCGCAGCGTCGGCGCGCGCAGCACGGTGCCGTTCGCCACCGCGGCGGACTCGGCGGTGGTCGCCGGCAGGCAGTGCAGCACGCTCATCGCGTAGAGCATCCGCTCGACCGGGTCGGCGTCGGCGTGGAACTCGTCGGCGACCCGCTCGTCGGCCACGAGCAGCGCGCCGCCCGGCCGCAGGAGTCCGCGGAACGCGGCGAGCGCGTGGACCGGGCGGCCCATGTCGTGCAGCGCCTCGAACACGGTCACGAGGTCGAATCCCGGTTCGGCGCCGATCGCGGCGGCGCGCGGCCAGGCACGGTCGTCGCGGTCGCCCGCGTTGCCGACCAGGAACGCCACGCGGTCGGCGACGCCCGCCGCGGCGGCGTGCTCCCGCGCCTCCTCGATCGAGGCGACGTCGAGGTCGAGGCCGACGATGCGGGCCTCGGGGAACGCGTTCGCCAGCGCGATGGTCGACCAGCCGACGCCGCAGCCCGCGTCGAGCACCGTGCCGCCGGCGTCGAGCGCCGCGGCCCGGTCGGGCAGCGTGTCCACCCAGGCGCGCATCTCGTGGATGAAGCCCGGACGGTTCAGCGCGCCGAGGCCCTGGCGCAGCTCGGCGCCGTACTCGTCGAACGCGACGCCGCGGCCCTGGCGGAAGTCGGCGACGACCTCGGGGAACGCGAGGGCGATGCCCGCGAGCAGGCCGGCCACGGGTGCGACGTGCGCCGGGTGCGTCTCGTCGACGAGCACGGGCACGTGGTGGGCGGGCAGCGAGAAGCGTCGCGCCTCGTCGTTCGGCTCCGCGTCGCGGGCCGCGAGGATGCCGGCCGCCGCCTGCTGCTCGAGCCACTCCCTCGCGTATCGGGGTGCCGCGCCGGTGATTCGGGCGAGAGCGGAGGCGGTCATCGGCCCGTAGTCGCGGAGTGCGCGGTACAGCCCGAAGCGGCGCCCGAGCTCGATGGTGAGCAGCGTCGTGGCGGAGCCGAGCATGCCGACGAGCTGCTCGGCGAACTCGCCGATGCGGGCGGCCTCCAGCTCCTCGGCGGATGGGGCGACGGCGCCGGTCGATGCCGGTGTCGTGCGTCGGTGCGTGTCTCGGTGTCGGTGTCGGTCAGGATGTCGGTCATCGGTGGTTCCTTGCGTCGTCGTTCCGCCGCACGGGCGTGCGGCACGAGAGGCAAGTCAACGCCGATGCCCCGGCGGCGGAATCGCCCGATCCGGCCAACCCGGAGTGGCCGGAACCGGCCAGCCGGCGGCATCCGCTCGCCGTCGCGATGGCCCGCGCGGCCCCTAGATCACCTCGTTGCGGAGCGCCCACGCGGCCGCGGCGGTGCGCGAGGGCACGTCGAGCTTCGTGCGGATGTTCGCGATGTGCCGGTGCACGGTGTGGGTGGACAGCACGAGCTGCGCCGCGATCTCGGCATCCGTGTGCCCGCGCGCGACGAGCCGCAGCACCTCCCGCTCCCGATCCGTGAGCCGGGCCGCGCTCCCCGCACGCGAGGCCGGTGCCGCCTCGACGGGCACGCCGAGGAACGCGAGCGTCTCGCGCACGACCGCGTCGGCGTCGCCCCGCCAGGGGAAGTGGTCGACGCCCTCGAGCGCGACGAAGCGGGCGTTGCGGATGCGCCGCGCGACGTCCTTGCCGAGGGCGAACGGGATCGCTCGGTCGTCGCGGCGGTGCAGCACGAGCGTGGGGGCGAGCACGTCGCCGAGGTGCCCGGTGGAGTCGAAGTCGTACACCGCGCGGAGCGACGCGAGCGCGACCTCGCGCGAGGCCGAGCGCCGCTGGAACTCGACGAACTCGGCGCGCTCGTCGGCCGTCGCGTCGGGGAGGAACAGGTCCGCCAGGACCCGGGAGCCGAGGCCCCAGTGCTGGTCGATGATCGACAGCATGGCCTCGCGCGCGGCGGGCGGAGCGAGGTCGACGCCGCGGGCGTACGCGCCGTAGAGCACGAGTCGCTCGACGCGCTCGGGATGCCGAGCCGCGTACATCGACGCCACGCCGGCGCCCGACGACGCGCCGAAGAGGGAGATCCTGCCCGGTGCCGCCTCGTCGACGAGCGCCTCGAGCGTCGCGAGCTCCTCGTCGAGGGTCCGGGCGGGGATGCGGCCGCGGTCGGACACGCCGGCGCCCGGGCGGTCGTACCGGATGACGGTGCGGTGCCGGGCGAGCGCACCCGTGAACCGCCGGAACCTCGCGTTCCGCCAGTCGAGCTCGAGGTGGCTCGACCACCAGCCGCCGATGACGAGCGGCGGCCCGTCGCCGACGGCCGCCCACGCGATGGACGCCCCGTCGTGCTCCGCGTAGCGGATGACCTGGTCCTCGGGCTCCACGCCCCGAGTCTAGGAGGCGAGGGATGCCCGGACTACACCATCGCGCGAGCCGCCGGCATCCGCGAAGGCGTGCAGGCGTCGAGCACTGCGATCGTCGCGGTGCTGCTCGAGCAATCGGCGGGCGCCGTCGAGCTCGGGCTCGCCGCGGTCGCCGAGGAGGATGGGCACGTACTCGCCGGGCAGCAGCAGCTCCTCGTGCCCGCCGTCGGGCGCGGCGACGGCGCGGAGGAGTCCCGCCTCGAGCTGCTCCGCCAGCCAGGCGTGGGCGTTCGACTCGGGGACGCCCGCGAGCACGGCGAACGTCGCGGCATCGACGGGCCCGGATTCGAACAGCACGCGGTAGTAGCCGCGCTTGCGGCCGAAGGCGATGGATGCGCGCGCGCGTCGCTCGGCGGCCTCGCCGGCGTGCACCGCTGCGGTGGTGGTGATCGTGGACATGGTCCCTCCTCGGATCGTGCCGTCCGGTCGGACGGGTCGACCCTTCGATTCCACGCCCGATGCGACCTCCGGGGCATCGCGCGTTCGGGCCACTCCGGCGTGGCCCGTTCGGGCCATTCCATGCCCCGTGCAAGGGTGATCCACAGGCTGCCTGCATACGGTCGGATGGATGTCGAACCCGGACCAGAACCGAGCTTCCGCCGGCGACGAGCCCTCGTCCTCGCCGCCGCCGCGATCGTGCTCGTCGCGGGCGGCGCCGCGATCGCGTGGTCCGCGGGGCACCAGGGCGGTGACTCGTCCGCCGCGGCCCCTGCGTGCCGACACTGCTGACGCACCCACCGCCGAGTCCGCCGCGGACGCCTCCGAAGGCGACCTCGACACCGCGGGGTTGAGCGCGTCGGTCGCCGCCCAGCTGGAGTACGTCCATGCGCACTGGGACGACACCGAGAGCGACCGGTTCGGCGTCATCGACGAGAACGACTGCGTGAACTTCGCGAGCCAGTCGCTCCTCGCCCGCGGCTGGGAGGTCGACGACGAGTGGTGGTACGACGAGGACGGCGACGCCTACGCCTCGTCCGACGCGTGGATCAGCTCGACCATGCTGCGGTGGTACCTCGAGGACCACCCCGAGCGCGCCACCGCGCTCACCGACGACCAGCGCGACCAGGTGAAGGTCGGCGACCTCGTGCAGTTCGACTGGGACGACTCCGGCGACCGCGACCACACCGGCATCGTGACCGCGGTGACCACCGAGGCCGACGGTCGATCACCATCGAGTACGCGGGTCACACGGATGCCACGTGGGACCGCTCGGTCGACTGGGCGATCACCGAGTACCACCCCGGCGGCGTGGCGTACTACTGGAGCATCCCCGAGTAGTCGAGGTCGGGCATCGCAGGCCCGCCTGCGCTACTGGTTCGAGAACGCGGCGTCGAACGACGCCGTCGGCCGCGGCCAGATGAGCGAGCGGATGAACCCGACCGCCTCCGCCGCGCCGTGCAGGCGGTCCATGCCGGCGTCCTCCCACTCGACCGAGATGGGGCCGGTGTAGCCGATCGCGTCGAGCGCCCGGAACGAGTCCTCCCACGGCACGTCGCCGTGCCCGGTGGAGACGAAGTCCCAGCCGCGGCGCGGGTCGCCCCACGGCAGGTGCGAGCCGAGCACGCCCGCCCGGCCGTTCTGCGGACGCAGCCGCGTGTCCTTGCAGTCGACGTGGTAGATGCGGTCCTGGAAGTCGAGGATGAAGCCGACCGGGTCGATGTTCTGCCACATCATGTGGCTCGGGTCCCAGTTGAAGCCGAACGCCTCGCGGTGGTCGATCGCCTCGAGGGCGCGCACCGAGCTCCAGTAGTCGTAGGCGATCTCGCCGGGATGCACCTCGTGCGCGAACCGCACGCCCTCGGCGTCGAACACGTCGAGGATCGGGTTCCACCTGCGTCGCGAAGTCCTCGAACCCGCCCTCGATCACCGACGCCGGCACCGGCGGGAACATCGCCACGTACGGCCAGATCGACGAGCCCGTGAAGCCGACGACCGTGTCGACGCCGAGCTTGCGCGCCACCCGCGCCGAGCGCTGCATGTCCTCGGCCGCGCGCTGCCGCACGCCCTCGGCGTCGCCGTCGCCCCACACGTACGAGCGCAGGATCGCCTCGTGCCGGAAGTCGATGGGCGCGTCGCACACCGCCTGCCCGGCGAGGTGGTTCGAGATCGCGTACACCTCGAGGCCGTGCCGCTTCAGGATCTCGCGGCGCTCGTCGAGGTAGCCGGGCTCCTCGTCGGCCCGCTTCAGGTCGAGGTGGTCGCCCGAGCACGCGATCTCGAGGCCGTCGTAGCCCCACTCGGCCGCGAGCCGCGCGACCTCCTCGAACGGCAGGTCGGCCCACTGGCCGGTGAAGAGCGTCACGGGGTGGGTGGCCGGGGCATCCGTCATCGTCGTTCCCTTTCGTCCTGCAGCGCGGTGAGGTAGCGGATGCTGCGCTCCGCGAGTTCGTCCTGGGACGCCGCGAGCGGTCGCCACACCGAGGCGGCGACGGCGATCGTGGCGTTCTCGCCGGTGAAGCTCTCGAGCCCGAGCGGGCCGTCGTAGCCGACGTCGTCGAGCGCGTCGAGGAAGGCCGGCCAGTCGATGTGGTCGTCGCCGACCGCGCCCGCGGTCGTTGCCGCAGACCTGCACGTACGCGAGGTGTTCCCCCGCCTGCGCGGATGGCGGCGCCGATGTCCTTCTCCTCGATGTTGAGGTGGTAGCTGTCGAGCGCGAGCCCGAGGCCCGGCCCGAGCAGCGGGCCGAGCGCCTCGAGCGCCTGCTCGACGGTGTTCACGAGGCTCGTCTCGTAGCGGTTCAGCGGTTCGATGGCGAGCCGGATGCCGCTGCGCTCCGCCGTGCGCACGACCGGCGCGAGGCTGGCGCGCAGCTCGCGGTAGCGCGCCTCGCGCTCCTCGGCGTCCATGCGCCAGGCGCGGCCCGTCGCGGCCGTGAACGGACCCGCCACGACGCGGGAGCCGAGCCGCTCGGCGACGCCCACGCAGTGCACGAGGTAGTTCTGGGTGGCCACGACCTCGGAGCCGGGCGCGGCCACGAGGTTGCGGCCGGGTCCCATCGCGCCGATCACGACGGGGGCGAGTCCGTGCTCGGCGAGCACGTCGGCCGCGGCATCCGGCGACCAGTCCCCCGGCTGCTCGACCGGCAGCTCGATCGCGCCGAAGCCCATGCCCGCGGCCTTCGCGGCGATCACGGCGAGCGAGTCGTCGTCGAGCGGCGAGGTCCAGACCCAGGTGTTCACGCCGATCGTGCGGCGCATGCTGCCTCCTTGCAGAAGTGATCGCCGGTCGAGTAGCGGCGGAGCCGCGTATCGAGACCAGTGTGTCAGGTCTCGATACGGCCCTGGCGGGCCTACTCGACCGGCGGGTCGTCACTCTTGCGTCAGCTAGACGACGCAGGTCACGGGATGACCCGCTCCTGCCAGACCTCCGGGTAGCCCGGCAGGTCCTCGCCGCCGAACTTCGCGTAGTGGCCGTCGGGCATGCCGTCGTTGGCCTCGAGGTACTGGTCGACCTCCTCGGCGGTGATCGGCGACTGCGGCAGCACCCACTCCTTCGGCACCTGCTGGCCCGCGAAGATCATCTGCGCGGCGAGCAGCGGCGTGCGCCACTGGAAGTTGGAGTACACCGGCGCGAGGCCCGTGAGCCCGGTCTCCTTCCACTTGCGGAGGAAGCTCATCTCGTCCTCGCCCGTCATCACGGGGTAGTCCGCGCCGGCGTCCTCGAACGCCTCGATGGCCGCGACGGCGCCGTCACCGGCATCCATCCACACGCCCTGCACGTCGCCCTTGGCGAGCTCGTCGGAGATGATCTTCTTGATCTCGGCGGGGTCGGCTCCCGTGAAGTAGTCGACCGCGTCGATGCCGGCCTCGTCGAACAGCTTCTCGGCCGCGGCCCAGCGCTGTTCGAGCACGTCCACACCCGGCAGGATGCGGAGCGCCACGACCTTGTCGCCCTCTTCGAGCTCGTCGATGAGGAACTCGGCCGTGTCGATGCCCCACGCGAATCCACCGATGGGGTGGATGAACGTGGTCGGGCAGTCGGTCTCGACGCCGCGGTCGAACACGATGACCGGCTTGCCGGTCTCGCACGCCCGCTC
Organism: uncultured Actinomycetota bacterium; assembly: GCA_963709115.1. Taxonomy (GTDB): domain Bacteria; phylum Actinomycetota; class Actinomycetes; order Actinomycetales; family Microbacteriaceae; genus Agromyces. The sequence continues at coordinate 115,095 of CAVPVF010000021.1, read as the reverse complement.
GACGGCCGGGGTCATCGCCGCCGTGGAGTTCGGCGAGATGATGAAGACGTCGCAGTTGCCCTCGTTGATGAAGTAGTCGATGTCGGCGATCTGCGTGTCATCGGAGTCCTGCGCGTCGCGGGTCTCCATCTCGGAGATGGCCCCCTGCTCCTGCAGCACCTTGAGCTGCTGGTTCATGGTGATCCAGCCGGTCTGGCGCCACGGGTTCGAGATCGACGCGTTGGCGAAGCACGCCTTCTTCGCGCCCTCGCTCGTGTACTCCGCCGTGTCGACGAACTCGGCGTTGATGTACTGCAGCCACGGCTGTCCCTCGGGCCCCTCGGGCACGACCTCCCGTTCGGCGTCCTGCTTGTCGTACAGCTCCTGGTCGAACCACTCGACCGCGTCCTCGGTGGCGGCGGCGTCCTCGGACGGCGCTGCCACGTTGGGGTCGGTGGTACAGCCTGCGAGCGTGATCAGCGCGAGAGCGCCGACCATGGCGGATGCCACAGTGAACCTGCGTCGCATCACGAACCTCCCTTGGTTTCGTTGTCAGCCCTCTGCGTCGAGGGAATTGATGCAGGGCGAGCGGGATCCGCTGAGGGATCGGGCTCCTTCGCCACGGTGCCGGCGAAGTGTCGTTCGTCGGGGCGGGCCCCGACGAGGTCTCGAGGGCGCGGCCACGACGGCGCGCGCGGACGGTGGTCGCCGCGTAGGCGACCGCGAGGATGATGATGATGCCCTGCACCGCGTCGCGGTACGTCGAGGGCACGCCGGCGAAGTTCAGCAGGGTGAACAGCGCCTCGAGGGCGAATGCGCCGGCCGCCGCGGCGACGACCCAGCCGCGTCCGCCGCCGAGCACGACGCCGCCGAGCACGACCGCGGTGATCGCGGTGAACTCGTAGCCGCGGCCGACGCTGGGGTGCACGCCCGCGTAGCCGACGAGCAGCACGCCGGCGAGCGTCGCCGACGAGCGACGAGATGATGAACGTCGACGTCTTGACCCACCAGCTCCGCGTGCCCGAGAAGCGGGCCGTGGTCGGGTTGTCGCCGAGCGCGATGATGGTGCGCCCGAACGGGCCGCTTCGCGAACCAGACCGCCGACCAGGAGCACGACCACCAGGATGACGACCGACCACGGCAGGATCTCGACGACCGGGAGGTCGCGGATGCCGCCGCGTCCGATCTCGCGGAAGCTGTCGGCCGGATTGCCGGTCGCGGCGCCGCCCGTCCAGTACAGCGTCGCGCCGAGCAGCGCGAGCATCATGCCGAGGGTCACGATGAAGCTCGGCACCTTGAGGAACGACACGATCAGGCCGTTCACGAGCCCGATGAACGCGCCGAACGCGAGCATGAAGGCGAACACCGGGCAGCGCCTTCGCGTCGTCCTGCCCGATGAGGTTGCCCGCGATCACCACCTGCGCGGTGACCACGCGAGCCCATCGACAGGTCGAACTCGCCGCCGACGATGACGAAGTACTGGCCGATCGCGGCGATCGCGATCGGAGCGACGCGCTGCACGAACCGGATGAGCTGCGACGGCTCCGCGAACGACGGGTTCAGCAGCGTGATCGCCACGAGCAGCACGATGAGCAGCAGGAACACGGCGCCGCGCGGGCTCACCAGCGTGCGCGCCGAGGTCGGCGAGGCGACGGCCGAAGCTCGGCCGGTCGGATGTCACGGCGGTCATGCCGACACCTCCTGTTCGCGCGCGGCATCCGGGGTCGTCGTGCCCGGGCCGGCCGACGTGAACCGTGGTCGGCGCCGGTCGAGCGAGCGGCTCGTGTACACGGCGACGGCGGCGACGATGACGACGCCGCGGACGACGTCCTTCAGGAACGGGTTCACCTGCATCACGCTCATCACGTTGTCGACGACGGCGAAGATCGCGACGCCGCCGATGGTGCCCCAGATCGAGCCGCGGCCGCCCATGAGCAGCGTGCCGCCGAGCACGACCGCCGCGATCGAGAGCAGGTCGTAGCCGCCCTGGATGCCGACGGTGGGGCTTCCGACGCCGAGCCGGCTGGCGAGCAGGAGCCCGGCGAGCGCGGCCGTGATGGAGCAGAGCATGTGCGCCACGATCAGCGGGCGCGCGGTGCGGATGCCCGAGAGGCGGGCGACCTGCTCGTTGCCGCCGACGGCGAACATGTGGTTGCCGGTGCGCGTGCGCGCCAGGAAGAAGGCCGCCGAGCGAGCGCGACGAGCGAGCATGAGGAGCGTCGAGATCGGCACCGGTCCGATGCCGGTGGCGCCGATGTACTGGAACGCGGGCGGCACCGCACCGCTCGTGCCCTGGTAGTTGGTGTCGAGGTAGCCCTTGATGATCAGGCCCGTGCCGAGGGTGGCGATGAAGCCGTTCACCTTGAGCTTCGTGACGATGAGCCCGTTCGCGAGGCCGATGGCCGCGGCCACGACGAGCACGGCGAGCACCGCGATCGGGATGTTCGCCGGGTTGCCGGCCATCATGTCGGCGGCGATCAGGCTCGAGAGGCTCACCACGTAGGGCACCGAGAGGTCGAGCGAGGCGCAGAGGATGACGAGGGTCTGCCCGATGGCGACGAAGCCGAGCACGCTCATGCCGGTGAGGATGTCGCGGATGTTGCCGGCGCTGAAGAAGTTCCGGCCGACGGTCGCCACGAGGATCGCGCCGATGACGATGACGGCGACGAGCGCGATGCCCACGATGAGGCTGGCGTCGAGCCGCCGGCGGCGGCCGCGGCGGGCTGGGGTGGCCGTGGTGGTGGTCATCACGCCTCCTCCTCGTCCGCGTCGCGCATCGCTCGCGGGGCCGACTCCGACGGGGCGTCGGGGGCGAGCGGGGTTCCGTCGTCGCCGTCGCCCGGCGGCGCGGGACTCGACGCCTCGGTGACGGCCTCGCCCACGGCGGCGATGCTCCCGGATGCCTCGTGGCCGGCCTCGCCGACCCGCAGCATGCCGGTGGCGGCGGAGAGGATCGTGGCCTCGTCGCTCGTCGCGGGCAGCTCGGCGGAGGCCCGTCCGTCGTGCATCACGATGATGCGGTCGGACATGCCGATGACCTCGGGGAGCTCGGAGGAGATCATGAGGATGGCGACGCCCTCCTTGGCGAGTCGGCGCATGAGCTGGTAGACGGCGACCTTCGCGCCGACGTCGATGCCGCGGGTGGGCTCGTCGAGCAGCACGACTGCGGGGCTTGGTGGCGAGCCACTTCGCCAGCACGACCTTCTGCTGGTTGCCGCCGGAGAGGTACTGCACCTCCTGGTCGACGCCCTGCGAGGCGACCTCGAGCGAGGAGAGGACGCCCGGCAGCTCCCGGCGCACCTCGCCGGTGCGGCGCGCGAACACCGAGCGGATGACGAGCAGCGCGTTGTCGGCGACCGACTGGTTGAGGGCGAGCCCCTGCGCCTTGCGGTCCTCGGTGATCAGCGCGATGCCGGCCTTCACGGCCTGGCGGGCGCCCGTCATGTGCACCGGACGCCCGTCGAGCAGCAGCTCGCCGCGCGTGAACGGGACGATGCCGAAGAGCGCCTCGACGAGCTCGGTGCGGCCGGAGCCCTGCAGGCCGGCGACGCCCACGATCTCGCCGGCGCGCAGCTCCAGGTCGATGCCGTCGACGTAGCCGTTGCCGGCGCCGCGCAGTTCGAGGCGCGGCTCGCCGAGCTCGGTGCCCTCCTCGGCCTCGGGGAAGTACGCGGAGATCGGACGGCCGACCATGCGGCGCACCAGCTCGTCGGTGTCGAGCTCGGAGGCCGGGCCGCTCGACACGAGTGCGCCGTCCTTCAGCACGGTGATGGTGTCGCAGAGGTCGAAGATCTCCTTGAGCCGGTGCGACACGTAGAGGATCGCGACGCCGCGCGCCTGCAGGCGTCGCACGATCGCGTAGAGGAGCTCCACCTCGTGGTCGGCGAGCGCGGCGGTCGGCTCGTCCATCTGGATGACCCGCGCGTCGACCGAGAGCGCCTTCACGATCTCGACGATCTGCTGCTCGGCGACGGTGAGGGTGCGCACCGGTGCATCCGGGTCGACGCCGTCGATGCCGAGCTGCTCGAGCAGCGCCCGGGTCTCGCGCGACCATGGCCTTGCGGTCGACGAAGCCCGCCGCGCTTGGGCTCGCGGCCGAGGAACACGTTCTGCGCGACGCGTGCGCTCGGGCAGGAGGTTGAACTCCTGGAAGACGGTCGCGAGGCCGGCCCTGCGCGGCCTGGACGGGGTGCGTGAAGTGCACCTCCGAGCCGCCGAGCGTGATCGGTGCCGGCGTCGCGCTCGTAGACGCCCGCGAGGATCTTCATGAACGTCGACTTGCCGGCGCCGTTCTCGCCGACGAGGCCGTGCACCTCGCCGGGGCGAAGGGTGAGGCCGACGCCGTGCAGCACGGTCACGCCGAAGAACGACTTCTCGAGGCCCTCGGCCACGAGGACGGGCTCGGCGTCGACGACCGAGGCGGCCGCGGTGGCGCCCATCGGTTCCTGTGCGTCGGTCATGCGACCACCTCCTCCCAGGCTCCGGATGCCGCGGACGCGAGCACGGCCTCGGTGACCCGCACGGCGCGCAGCCCGTCGTCGAACCGTGGCAGCCCGTCGGGCGACGCCCCGCCGATCGCGGCGTACGCGTCGGCCACGAACGCGTTGAACGCGTCCTGGTAGCCCATCGGATGCCCCGCCGGCACGAGCGCGAGCCGCGCGGCGTCGGGCGCCAGCCGTGCGGCGTCGCGATCGACGATCGTCGCGGAGTCGGCGCGCCCGACCCAGAGCTGCTCGGGCCGCTCCTGCTCGAAGCGCAGGCTCGCGTCGGTGCCCGAGAGCTCGATGGTGAGCGCGTTCTTGTGCCCGGGCGCGACCTGCGACACGAGCAGCGTGCCGACCGCCCGCCCCCCGAGGCGAGCTCGACGACGACCGCCGCGAGGTCCTCCGTGGCGATGTCGACGTTCATGGCGCGCTGCTCGTACACGGTGCGGGTCGAGGCGTTGAGCCGCACGATGCGGTCGCCCGACACGAACTCGACGAGGTCGACCAGGTGCGACCCGATGTCGGCGAACGCCCGCGACGGCCCGCCGAGCGAGGCGTCGACCCGCCAGTCGTCGTCGTGCGGGGTCGCGAGCCAGTCCTGCAGGTAGGCGCCGTGCACGCTGAGCAGCCGCCGGTGTCGCCCCGGGCCGCGCGGGCCCGCGCCTCGCGCGCCATCGGGTGGAACCGGTAGACGAAGGGCACGGCGGCGACGAGGCCGCGTTCGGCGGCGAGGTCGACGAGCGACATGGCGTCGGCCGACGTGGTCGCGAGGGGCTTCTCGCAGATCACGTGCTTGCCCGCCTCGAGCGCGGCCCGGGCGATCGCGGCGTGCGTGGCGTTGGGCGTGCAGACGTGCACGACGTCGATGTCGGGATCGGCGACGTCCCGATGAGCGCCTCGACGGAGTCGAAGGCGGCGTCGAGGCCGAGCCGGTCGGCGGCGTCGCGAGCGCGGACCGCCGAGGAGGACGCACCGCCCGCGAGCTCGGCGCGTGCGGCACGAGCGGCCCGGGAGTGCACGGCGGCCATGAAGCCGCCGCCGACGAAGCCGGCGCGGAGCGTGCGGGCCGGGGCGATGACGTCCGTTGTCATGCTCGCCATGCTGACACAGGGTTGCCAACTTTTGCTAGTGCATTCGACAAAAGCCGTTTGATCCGTGACATCTTCGTTATCGGATCATCCCCCAAGCGGGTGTGCTTTACTCAGTGAATGGTCGACATCAGCCGGGGATCGGCGCTCGGCACGTCGGGTGCGAGCGAGCTGTTCCAGCTCCTCCGCGACGGCGTGCCGCGCACTCGCGCGTCCCTTGCGCAGGCCACCGGACTGGCCCGATCGACCGTCGCCGCGCGGGTCGACGAGCTCATGCAGCTCGGCCTCGTGACCCCCGTGGCCGACGCCGCGTCGACCGGCGGACGCCCGCCGTCGCAGTTCGCGCTCAACCCCGCCGCCCGCATCGTGCTCGCCGCCGACCTCGGCGCCTCGCACGCGACGCTCGCGGTCACCGACCTCGCCGGCTCGGTGCTCGCCGAGCGCAGCGAGCCCATGGACATCGCGCAGGGGCCCGAGGCCGTGCTCGGCTGGATGGTCGACGCGGGCCTCGCGCTCATCGCGCACCTCGGGCGCGATCGGCACGAGCTCGTGGCGATCGGCATCGGCGTGCCGGGCCCGGTCGAGCACTCCACGGGCCGGCCGGTGAACCCGCCGATCATGCCCGGATGGGACCGTTTCGACGTGCCGGGTTGGGTGCAGCAGCACCTCGAGGTGCCCGTGCTCGTCGACAACGACGTGAACATCATGGCGCTCGGCGAGCGCGCGGTCGCCTGGCCGCACGTCGAGCACCTCGTGTTCGTCAAGGTGGCCACGGGCATCGGCTCCGGCGTCATCTCGGGCGGTCTGCTGCAGCGGGCGCAGGGCATCGCCGGCGACATCGGGCACGTGCGGGTCGCCCGCGGCGCCGACGTGTCCCACGTGCGCGTCGCCCGCGGCGCCGACTCCGTGCCACTGCGGCAACCGCGGATGCCTCGAGGCGCTCGCCTCGGGCCCCGCCATCGCGCGGGCGCTGCGCGAGCAGGGCGTCGACGTGAACTCCGGCGGCGAGGTCGTCGAACTCGTCAAGCGCGGCGACCTCGACGCGATCCAGGCCGTGCGCCAGGCCGGGCGCGACATCGGCGAGGTGCTCACCGCCTGCGTGAGCCTCGTGAACCCGTCGGTCATCGCGATCGGCGGGTCGATGGCACGCGCCGGCGAGCACCTCATCGCGGGTGTCCGCGAGGTGGTCTACACGCGCTCGATGCCGCTGGCCACCGAACACCTCGCGATCGTGCAGTCCGCCGCCGCCGAGAACGCGGCCGTGCTCGGTGCGGCCATGCTCGCCATCCACCACGCGCTGTCGCCCGAGGGCATCGACGCCCTCGCGGCGCGCGTCGACGCCTTGCGTCACGCGCCGAGCCGCCGCGCGCCGAGACGCTGCACACCGAGACGCTGCACGCCGAGGCATCGCGCCGCGTGTGCGCCCGAGGGGTGTGGGCACCGGCGAGTACGCTCGAAGACGTGCCCGATACGCCCTTCGCCCTCTTCGACCTCGAGGGCGCGGCGACGGTGGTCCGCGTCCCCCCGCCGCCGGTGCGGCACGCGCATGAACTGCGCATCGTCGCCGACGCGAGCGATCGCGTCGCGTGGCTGCGCGCGCGCTCCCAGGGCATCACCGCCACGGATGCCGCGAAGCTCTCGTCGCGTGCGGCGGTGCGCTCCGCGGCGTGGGAGAAGCTGCACGGCTCCCGCGGCGGATTCGGCGGCAGCCGGTTCACCGACCACGGGCGCGCGCGCGAACCCGTGATCGCCGAGTGGGTGCGGCTCACCCACGGCATCGAGCCGTCGTCGCTGCTGTTCCACGCGGCCTTCGATCGCCGGCACCTCGCCACGCCCGACGGCCTGCGCGTCGCGCGCGACGGCACTCCCGAGCTGTGCGAGATCAAGACCACCTCGCGCCCGTGGCGCGGCATCCCCCGCGGCTACCTGCGTCAGGTGTGGTGGCAGCAGTACGTGCTCGGCGCCGAGCGCACGCTCGTCGTGTGGGAGCAGCACGAGGACTTCGTGCCGGTCGCCGACGAAGCCCCGCTGCCGTTGGGTCGATCGCGACGACGACCAGATCGCCATCCTCGTGCGCCTCGCCGAGGAGCTGCTCGCTCGCCCTCCGGCCCGACGATCCGGCGCGGGCCGTCTACCGCCCGGGTGCGCTCGCGTGACGACGGTCCTGCTGCACGGGCTCGGCGCCGACCGCCGGCAGCCCCTCGGCATCTTCGAGCCGGTCGTGCAGGCGGTGGCCGGCCCCGACGAGCTGATCGTCGCACCCGACGTGCGCGCGCACGGCGGCTTCCTCGCCGTCGGCGAGCCCGCCGACTTCTCGATCGACCGGCTCGCGGCCGAGGTCTGCGAGCAGGTGCCCGCCGCACTCGCCGAGGCGGGTCGCGGCGGTGCGCGAGGCATCCGAGCCCGTGACCGTCATCGGCATCTCGATGGGTGCCGCGATCGCGCTGCGCATCGCACTCGACGGGCTGCTGCCGGTGCGCCGCGTCGTGTTCGTGCGTCCGGCCTTCGACGACCGCTCGCTGCCCGACAACCTGCGACCGTTCCCGGTGATCGGGCAGATCCTCGCCGACGCCGGGCCGGCGGGCGCCGCGGAGTTCCAGGAGCGCTCGATCTTCCAGCAGGTCGCGGCCGCCTCGCCGGCAGGGGGTCGCGCGCTGCTCAACCAGTTCCAGGCGCCGGATGCCACGCGCCGGGCCATGCGCCTCGTCGAGATCCCGCGCAACCGCGCGTTCGCCGACGACGCCGAGCTCGCGGAGCTCGACGGCCGCGGCATCCGCTCGCTCGTCGTCGCGGCGCCCCGCGACCCGGTGCACCCGTTCCCGATCGCGGAGCGATGGGCGGGCGGGCTGCGCACGATGCTCGAGCTCCTGCCGGCGCGCGACGACGGGCAGGCCGAGCAGACCGCGGTGCTGCGCGAACGCGTCTCGCGCTGGCTGCAGCGGGACTGAGTTCCGGCGTCGTCAGGCGCGATCGTACACCGCGCGGCGGCGCGCCGACGCGCTCGTCGGACGGAGCGGGTGGGGCAGGCTCATCGGGCTCGTGCGGCCACGGCGTGCGGCTCAGGGCGATGATGCCCGCCCCGACCAGCAGGATGAACGCGGCGATCGCGATGATGTACACCGCGACGCCGCCGTAGCCCGCGGGCTGCCCGGGGTTCATGAACGGGTACGGGTACCAGCCGACGAGCGCGCCGCGGATCAGCGAGTAGACCGCCCACGCGATCGGGAAGATCGCGATGGTCCAGAGTCGTCGCCACTCGACGTGCCGGCGGCCGGGGGCGAGCACCCAGTCGACGATGAGGTAGAGCGGCGCCCAGACGTGCATGATCTCGTTGGACCACGGCACCGTCGTGGCCTGGTCGAGCGAGACCTCGCGCAGCAGCAGGTTGTACACCACGAGGGTCGTCGCCATGTAGGTCACCGCGCAGGCGCGGACCAGGTTGTACCAGTACGGGTCGCCGCGCCGCGTGAACGCGTACCACGCGCCGATGAGCAGCACGATCGCCGTCAGCGCGTTCGACAGGATCGTGAAGTAGCTGAAGAAGTTCACGACGAACGTGAGCCGGTTCGGCACCATCGACCAGCTCTGCGCGAACTGGCCCACGATCGCCGTGACGATGGCCGCTGCCGCGAGCACCCGCAGCACCCCGAACAGTGCTCTCACCGGAATTCCCCGTCCCCGCCGCATCGGACCGCTCCGCGGCGCACAGTGTGCAGCATAGTGGGGGAAGGGACCGACGACCGGGAGGACAGCCGATGGCCGAGACGATGCGCGCGCTCGTGATCGACCGCACCGGAGGGCCCGACGAGCTGCACGTCGGCGACGTGCCGCGGCCGCTCCGCATCAGCGACGAGGTGCTCGTCCGGGTGGTGACCGCTGGCGGTCAATCCCGATCGACGCGAAGACCCGTGCGGGCCGCGGCGTCGCGGCGGCGATCGGCGCATTCCCGGCCGTGCTGGGCAACGACTTCGCGGGCGTCGTCGAGGCGGTGCCGTATGCGGCGCATCCGCTGCAGCCCGGAGACCGGGTGTACGGCATGGGTCGCGTGCCCCGCCTCAGCGGCAGCCTACGCCGAGTTCGTCTCGGTGTCGTCGATGAGCCTCGCTCCGATGCCGGCGTCGCTCGGCTTCGCGGATGCCGCAGGCGTGCCGCTCGCGGCCCTCACCGCGTGGGGCGCCGTGATCGACACGGCCCGCGCGCACGAGGGCCAGCGCATGCTCGTGCACGCGGCCGCCGGTGGCGTCGGGCACTTCGCCGTGCAGCTCGCGGCCTACTTCGGCGCGGAGGTCACGGCGACCTGCTCGGAACGGAACGTCGACTTCGTGCGCTCGCTCGGCGCACGCCACGTCGTCGACTACGCCGCCGAGCGGTTCGAGGAGGTCGTCGCCGACCAGGACGTGGTGATCGACCTCGTCGGCAACGTCGTGGACGACACGGGCACCCGCTCGCTCGACGTGCTGCGACCGCACGGGCTGGTGGTGAACGTGCCGAGCGGGTCGTGGCCGACGATGGCCGAGGAGGCGGCGGCCCGCGGCATCCGGGCCACCGGGTACTCGGTCTCGCCCGACGCCCGCACGCTCGGGGTGATCACCCGGCTCATCGACGACGGTTCGCTGCGCGTGCACGTCGATCGCGAGTTCCCGCTCGCCGACGGCGCCGAGGCGCACCGCCTGCTCGAGGAGGGGCACGTGCGCGGCAAGCTCGTGCTGCGCGTGGCGGCCGATCCGGAGTAGCGGGGCGCGGCTTGCACGGGGCGCCGTTCTGCGCACTCCCGGACGCTGCCGCTCGCACTCCTGCTCGTCTCGCTCCTCCCGCGCATCTCTGCTCCCGCTCCCCACCTTCGTCCTCGTCCGCTGTTCTTCCTCCTCACTTCTCGTCCTCCACTTCTACCGTTCGCCGTTGATCCACTCTACGTGTCCTCTTCCTCCAGCGATCACTTTCGGCGACTCGTCCTCCACAGCATGTGGATTCCCGACCGTTCTCCACAGGTGTATTGCCTGATCAGGAGTGTGTTTCCGTCATCGCACGAATGTCGGTGGGTCGTGCTGGAATGGATCCATGACCACCCCCGAGGCACACGAGCGCCGCACTCGCGTTGCATGCCGACCTCGACCGGATCGTCGCGCTCGAACGCGGCATCCGGGCGGCGCAGGCCGAGCAGTTGCGGCTGGTCGAGCGGGCGCACGGGTACGCGCATGCGGTCGAAGGGGTGCACGCCGGTTCCTCGCCGGCGCAGCGGGAGTTCGCCACCCGATCGTTCCTCGCCGAGCTCGCGACCGCCCTGGTGGTGCCCGAGGGCACCGCCGGCGCGCTGGTCGCCGACGCGGCGACCGCCCGCCGCCATCCCGCCACGCTCGAGGCGCTGTGCACGGGTGCGATCAGCCTGGCCCAGCTGCGCTCCATCTTCGAGGCGATCACCGGGCTCCACGCCGATGCCGCCGCCGCACTCGAGGCCGCGGCACTCGAGCGGGCACCGCAGCAGACCAACGCCGCGCTGCGCCGACGGCTCCGATCGCTGCGCGAACGGCTGCACCCCGAGCCGCTCGAGCTGCGGCACCGCGCCGCCGCCCTCGATCGCCGGGTGGTGCTCGAGCCAGCCCCCGACGGCATGGCCTGGCTCAGCCTCTTCCTGCAGGCCGAGCACGCCGTCGCGATCACGCATCGCCTCGATCGACTCCTCGACGAGCGGTCCGAGACTGACGCCGATCCGACCACCGCACACGTGCGCAACGGGTGCTCGACGCCGCAGCCGGCCTCCTCCTGGCGGGCGTCCGCACAGATCGAGACGGCGAACCGATCGAGGGTGATTCCGCGATCGTGCCGCGAGTGCTCGTCACCGTGCCCGTGCTCACCCTGCTCGGGCACACCGACGAGCCCGCCGAACTCGACGGCTACGGCCCGATCGACGCCGACACCGCTCGCAGGCTCGCCGCGCACGCCCCGTCGTTCCAGCGCATCCTCACCCACCCTGAGACCGGCGCCTTCCTGTCCTACAGTCGCACCACCTACCGGGTCCCCGCCGACCTCGCCGGCTACCTCCGCACCCGCGACGGCACCTGCCGGTTCCCCGGCTGCGGCCGCCGCGCCACGGGCTGCGACATCGACCACACCACCGCCTGGGGCCCGCGACGGCCACACGCGACACGACAATCTCGCCCACCTGTGCCGCAAGCACCACCGACTCAAGCACGGAACCCGATGGCGTATGTCCCAAGATGCATACGGCGTCATCCGTTGGACCTCACCCGCCGGTCGAGAACACACGACCCACCCCGAGAACCCCTTCATCGTGCCGACGCGAGCCGCGTTCAGCGAGCCGGTCGACATGCGCACGCCGACGTCGCATGACCCCCTGGCGGTTCCGCGCGTTGGGATCCCGTCGACCCGGGCATCCGGGCTACCGTCGAGCCCGGTCGGCAGTCCGAACGACGAACTGTCGCCACGGCAGCGTGTCGGCACGGCAGGTCGGCGGTGCGAGCACCCGCGGTCCATGGCGGGACTGTCCGACTGGCGAGACGGTCCAATGCGGGACGGTCCATGGCGGGAAATCCTATGGCGGGCGGTCCATGGCGTGACGATCCATGGCGGCCGGACGGTCCATGGCGAGACGTCGCTGTTGCGAGCGCGGCGAGCCGCGTCGCCGGCGTCGGCCGCCCTCAGCCCGCCCGCGCCTCGAGCAGCGCACTGCCGAGCTCGCTGCGCAGGTAGAGCACGCTGCGGCCGTAGCGCGTGCTGACGAGCAGCCCGGCGTCGCGGAGCACGCGCAGGTGCTGGTTCACGGCCGAGGCGGTGACGCCGAGGCGCACGCCGAGCTCGGTCGAGGACGCCGGATCCCCGAGGGCCGCGAGCAGGCTCGCGCGCGTCTCGCCGAGCACCGCCGCGACCGCCGCGGGATTGGCGACGCGCTCCGCCTCCCACAGCGCGCCCTGCCCGCGGGCGGAGTACATGATCATCGGCGGTCCGTCGCCGACCGGCGCGGACGCGCGGCGGGTGAACATCGTGGGCACGAGCGTGAGGCCGTTGCCGTCGATGGCCTGCATGCGGTCGAGCGGATCCGCGAGCCGCACCGTGACGACGCCGTGGTCGTACTCGACGCGGGAGGAGAGGCCGTTCAGCATGCCCGGCGACACCCGACTGCGCGATCTGCCGGCCGCGGTAGACGACGTCCGCCTCGAGCACGGCGCGCATCCGCGGCCAGTACGGCTCGAAGCACGTCGCCCAGAGCTGCCGCAGCGCCCGCACGATGCGCCGGAGCGCGGCGCTCGTGGATCCGGCGAACACCTCGGGCACGTGTCCGTGCACGGCGACAGGTCGCGACGGAAGACGTCGGGCGGCGTCGCGAGGAGCCCGGCGAACTCGTCGTCGAGGCGCGTGAGCGGCGACGTCGGACGCGGGTTCAGGAAGTCGGGCGTCCACATCCGCTCGTCGATGAGACCCAACAGCGTTGGCAGGTCGAGACGGGTGCGCGCCTCCTCGGTGCGGCGCAGCCAGCCGAGCTGCAGCGGGAACCTGGCGGGGTCGCGGATGGCGCGCAGCGAGAGTCCGAGCTCGCACAGCGGCGAGATGCCGAAGCGCACGCTGCCGACGTCGTCCTCGGTCAGCACGTACCTCAACATGAAGCACTACGCTACATCGATTTCGACGCGCACCGCCGGTCTGGGAGAACTGGATCCGTGAGCCCTACCTCCACTCCCTCGCCCGACACCGGCACCCTCCCCGTCATCGAACCCGGCGTCATCGAACTCGACCCGATCGAACCCGCCGTCATCGAACCCGACCTCGCCGCGGCCGCCTCCGCGATCGACGAAGCGGATGCCGCGACGCGGCGCGAACGCCGCGACACGACCGCGAACACCGCGAACACCGCCGCCGCGCCGCCGACCCGACCCGGCCTCCTCCGCCGCATCGTCGGCTCGGTCTCCGACCCGGTGCTCCGCATCCTCGTCATCGCGACGCTCATCAGCCGCGTCGGCCGCGGCATCTTCCTCACCGTGACGGTGCTGTACTTCACGCTGATCGTGGGGCTCGCCCCGCAGGAGGTCGCGATCGTGCTCGCCGCGGCGAGCGCCGCCGGCGTGCTCTCCTCGCTCGCGGGCGGCTGGCTCGCCGACCGCGTCAGCGCGCGGCGCCTGCTCGTCGTGCTCTCGGCCGCCGACGGCATCGGGCTCATCTGCTACGTGTTCGCGCACGACTTCGCCAGCGCGCTCGTGATCGCCGTGCTCGTCGGGGCGATCGAGCAGGCCGCCAACTCGACGCGCATGGCGATCATCGCCCGGGCGTTCGACGGCGACCAGCGCGTGCACGCCCGCGCGGTGCTGCGCACCGTGACGAACGTCGCGATCGCCGTCGGCTCCGGCATCGGCGCGCTCGCCCTGCTCGCCGGCACCGCCGACGCCTACCGGTGGATCATCGTCGGCGCCGGCGCCATGTACCTCGCCGGCGTCACCCAGCTCGTGAAGCTGCCCGCGTACGTCGACGCGCCGCGACGGCAGCCGGAGCGCGCTGGCCGCCGTGTCACGACGGCGACCGGGTCGACGGATGTCGCGGCATCCGCTCGCGCCGCACGCCGCGCCCTGCGCGCGCACTCGCCGTGGCGCGACCCGCGCTACCTCGCGCTGACCGCGCTCAGCGCCGTGTTCGGCATGCAGTTCGGCGTCGGCGAGGTGGGCGTGCCGCTCTGGATCGCCCACGACACCGCGGCGCCCGAGGTGCTCGTGGCCGTCGTGCTCATCCTGAACACGGTGATCGTGGTGCTGTTCCAGGTTCCGCTGTCGCGCGGCACGCACGACCTGCGGCGCGCCGGCCGGGTCTCGGCGATCGCCGCGTGGCTCATGGCGGGCGCGTGCCTCGTCTACGCCGCCGGCCGCCGGCCTGCCCGACGGGCTTCGCGATCGCCGTGCTCGTCGCCGGCGCCCTCGCGCACGCGTTCGCCGAGGTGCTCTCGCAGGCGGGCGGCTGGGGCCTCAGCTTCGAGCTCGCCGACCCGGTGCGCGCCGGCACCTACCAGGGCGTGTTCTCGATGGGCTACTCGCTCGGCGCGATGGTCGCGCCGCTGTTCGTCACCTCGACCGCGCTGACGTTCGGGCTCGGCGGCTGGGCGATCCTCGCCGCGGTGTTCCTCGCCTCGGGACTCGGCACCTGGGCGATCGCCCGGGCCGCAGCACGTTCGGCCGGACGCGCGCAACCCGTGACCGCCTGACCGGGGCGTCGACTATCGTCGCCGCATGAGCGTCGCACCGTCGATCGTCTGGTTCCGCGACGACCTGCGCGTCGCCGACCACCCGGCGCTCACCGCCGCGGTCGAGCGCGGCGCGCCCGTCGTGTGCGTGTACGTGCTCGACGAGGAGTCGCCCGGCATCCGCCCGCTCGGCGGCGCGGCGAAGTGGTGGCTGCACGGCTCGCTCACCGCGCTCCGCGAGGCGCTCGACGACCTCGGCGGCCGCCTCGTGCTGCGACGGGGACCGGCCGGTCGCGTCATCCGCTCGCTCGTCGAGGAGACCGGCGCAGGCGCGGTGTTCTGGAACCGCCGCTACGGCGGACCCGAGCGCGACCTCGACGCCGAGCTCAAGCAGGCGCTGCGCGACGACGGGCTCATCGTGCAGAGCTTCGCCGCGAACCTGCTCTTCGAGCCCTGGACGATCCGCACCGGCCAGGGCACGCCGTTCTCGGTGTTCACCCCGTTCTGGCGCGCCTGCACGTCGCGCGCCCGAGCCGCGGCATCCGCTGCCCGCCCCCGATGCGATCGAGCGCGGCGGATGCCGCGAGCGACGCCCTCGACGACTGGGACCTGCTGCCCACCCGCCCCGACTGGGCGGCCGGGCTGCGCGAGGCCTGGACGCCCGGCGCCGACGCCGCGCACGAGCGCCTGCGGGAGTTCCTCGCCGACGACCTCGCCGACTACGCCGACGGCCGCGACGAGCCCGGCCCGGTCGGTGACGTCGCGGCTCTCGCCGCACCTGCGCTGGGGCGAGCTCAGCCCGCACGAGGTGTGGCACGCGCTGCGCGAGCGACGGTCGCGCGGCGAGGGCGCGAACCGGTTCCGCACCGAGCTCGGCTGGCGCGAGTTCGCGTGGCACGTGCTCTTCCACGCGCCCGAGCTCGCGACGAGGAACTGGCGCGCGGAGTTCGACGCGTTCCCGTGGCCGCGCCTGCATCCGACCGCGCTGCGGGCATGGGAGGAGGGCCGCACCGGGGTGCCGCTCGTCGACGCCGGCATGCGCGAGCTCTGGGCCACCGGCACGATGCACAACCGCGTGCGCATGGTCGTCGCCTCGTTCCTCACGAAGAACCTGCTCATCGACTGGCGCCGCGGCGAGCAGTGGTTCTGGGACACGCTCGTCGACGCCGACGCGGCATCCAACCCGTTCAACTGGCAGTGGGTCGCGGGGTCGGGGGCGGATGCCGCGCCGTACTTCCGCGTGTTCAACCCCGAGCTGCAGGCGACGAAGTTCGACCCCGACGGCGAGTACGTGCGGCGGTGGGTGCCCGAGGTCGGCACCGACGAGTACCCCGAGCCGATCGTCGACCTGAAGCAGACCCGCGAGGCGGCGCTCGCCGCGTACGAGCACGTGAAGGCGGCGCGCGCCGAGGACCCGACTCAGGCGAGCGGCTTCGCGAACCAGTGGTCGGCGTAGACCTCGTCGTTGAACGGCTCGACCTCGACGTAGCCCGACGCCCGGTACATCGCGATCGCCTCGGTGAGGCTCGCGTTCGTCTCGAGCGTGACGGATGCCGCGCCGTGGTCGCGCGCGGCCTGCTCGAGCGCCACGAGGATCCGCCGCCCGACGCCCATGCCGCGCACGGCGTCGTCGACCCACATGCGCTTGACGTAGGCGGTCGCGTCGTCGTGGAACAGCACCGCGCCGCATCCGATCGGCGCGCCCGCGCAGCCGCGCGAGCACGAACAGCCCGGTCGGCTCCGTGAACTCGCGCGTGTCGGGGTGCAGGCTGCGTCCCGGGTCGAACCCGCCGGGGAACCGGCGCGCGAGCTCGTCGTAGTAGGCGGCGAGGCACCGCCTGGCGTCGTCGGACGCGGCATCCGCGGGCTCGACCTGCACGAGGCCGGCGTCGAGGAGCCGCATCACCGTGCCCATCGCCTCGACCAGGCGACCGCGCTGCCCATCGCTGAGCGGCTCGAGCACGGATGCCGCGAGCTCATCGCTGCGGCGGTCGAGCTCGACGCGCTCCGCCCGCCCGGCCTCGGTGGGCTGCACGGTGCGCACCCGGCGAGTCGCGTCGCCGACGGCGCGACCGTCACGAGCCCCTCGCGCTCGAGCGAGCGGAGCAGCCGGCTGAGGTACCCGGAGTCGAGCTCGAGCCGCTCGCGGATGGAGCGCACGTCGACGCCGTCGCCCGACGACCTCCCACAGCACGCGGGAGCTGCCGAGCGACCGGTCGCTGCCGAGGTAGTGGTCCTCGAGCGCGCCGATGCGGCTCGTCACCGTGCGGTTGAACGCGCGCACGGTGTCGATGGCGTCGCGTGCCGGTTCCGTGGACATATCTCTGACCTTAGTCAGATGAATGGCCGGCGGCAATGGGTCGTTCGCGGGTCGCAGCGGGCTGCGTCAGTCGAAGCGGCCCGCGTCAGTCGAAGCGGCGCTCGAGCACCCAGTCGTCCTCGAACCGGTCGCCGAGCCGGAAGTGCTTGTGCCCGACCTTGGCGAAGCCGTGCTTCTCGTAGAACCGGATCGCCCGCGCGTTCTCCTCGTTCACGCCGAGCCAGACCGTCGCGCGCGCCGGCGGCCGCCGCCGCATCGAGCGTCGCGCTCATGAGCGGACCCGCGACGACCCCCGAGCCGTGCGCGAGCGCACGCGTGTAGAACTTGCTGAGCTCGATCGCCGGCCGCGCGACGACGGAGGCCGCGGCATCCGCATCGCCCGGCTCGCCGGCGATGAGCATCGAGTAGCCCACGGCGTGGCCATCGGGCTCCTCCGCCACGAGCAGCGTGCGGTCGGCGATCGGCGAGGTACTCCGCCATCCGCTCGACCGTGAAGTTCGCGGCGATGAACGCGGCGATCGCCTCGGCGGTCGTCGACGGCGGGCAGGCGAGCGGGAACGTGTCGGCGGCGAGCTCGGCGAGCGCCGCGGCATCCGCCGGGCCCGCGACGCGGATCGAGAGGTCTGGCACGGTCACCGATTCTTCCAGAGCCTCGGTCTTCCGATCGCGCGCCAGGAGTGGGATGATCGGCGCATGGATGCCGAGAACCCGCCCATCGCCCGCTCCGACGACGGCCGCTCCTTCCTCGTCGGCGACGCCACCGGACGACCCTCGTCGCCGGGTCGCTCGTCGTCGTCTCGGGCTCCGGCGAGCGGCAGCTGGCGCTCGTCGAGGAGCGCTCGGAGACGCAGCCCGCGCGCCTCCGCGGCCGCCTGATCGGCGTGCTCGCCGAGGGTCGGCTCGACACCGCCCGCAGCCATCCGTTCGAGGCCGGCACGGTCGAGGAGGTCGACGCCGCCACCATCGAGGTGCTGCACGCGACGACGGGCGCGCTGCTCGAGGTCGGCACGAACCTGACCGATGCCGGGCGGCCCGGCGAAGCTGCTGCCGCGACGGTTCAACCGCCACACGTTCTGGTGCGGGCAGAGCGGCTCGGGCAAGACCTACGCGCTCGGCGTCGTGCTCGAGCAGATCGTGGCGCACACCGCGCTGCCGGTCGTGATCTTCGACCCGAACTCCGACTTCGTGCGGCTCGGCGAGCTCAACCCCGACGCCGCCGGCCCGACCGCCGAGGCGCTCGCGCAACGCGACATCCGGGTGCTCCGCGCGCCGCGGCGAGGACGACACCGCGCTCCGAGCCCGCTTCATCGACATGAAGCTGCCGTCCAAGGCGGCGGTGCTGCGCCTCGATCCCGTCGCCGACCGCGAGGAGTACAACTCGCTCGTGCACCTGCAGGACGTGGTGGCCGCCGGCGAGCTCGACCAGTTGCTGCCGATGCTCCAGGCGCTGCAGGGCGGCGGCGACCAGCATCCGCTCGCCGAGCGCATCGAGAACCTCGGCGTGCTCGAGTGGGAGGTCTGGGCCGGCTCCGACCGCGCGGTCACCGACGTCGTGGCCGAGCGGCCGGATGCCACGGTGCTCGACCTCGGCGGGTTCTCGACGCCCGAGCAGCAGCTCGTCGTCGCGCTCTCGCTGCTCGACGACCTCTGGGAGCGCCGCGAGGAGCGCCGCCCCGTGCTGCTCGTGATCGACGAGGCGCACAACCTCTGCTCGCCCCGGCTCGACTCGCCGCTCGCCGTCGCCGTGCGCGAGCGGATCGTGCAGATCGCCGCGGAGGGGCGCAAGTTCGGGCTCTGGCTGCTGCTCTCGACGCAGCGACCCTCGAAGGTGCACCCCGGGATCCTGTCGCAGTGCGACAACCTCGCCCTCATGAAGATGACCTCGCCCGTCGACCTCGAGGAGCTCGGCACGTACTTCGGCTACGCGCCCGCGTCGCTGCTCGCGCGGTCGCCGTGGTTCCGCCAGGGCGAGGCGCTGTTCGCCGGCGGCTTCGTGCCGACGCCGTCGCTCGTGAAGATGAACTCGCGGCTCACGCCGGAGGGCGGCAGCGACGTGGGGTGCCGATGCGCTGAGCGCGCTGCGCGATCGCGCGCGCCGAGAGCGGCATGCCGCGACGGTCCGCGCCCGCGGCGATGCCGCTGCGTCGGCGGCCACTCGCGGTGCGCTCAGAAGAAGCGGGCGTACGCCCCCACCGTGAGGAACGTCGGGAACTCGGGCTCGAGCGCGACGCTGCGGAACACCGAGATCGCGTCGTCGAAGCGGTCGCCCTCGAAGCGCGGCAGCTCGGCGACGGCCGCCGCCATGATGCGCACGATCGAGGTCTGGTCGATGCGCGTGCCCTCGGCGGTGACGGTGTTGTCGTGCAGCCACTGCCACACCTGCGAGCGCGAGATCTCGGCCGTCGCGGCATCCTCCATGAGGTTGTCGATGGCCGCCGCGCCCGTGCCGCGCAGCCACGACTCGATGTAGCGGATCGCGATCGCGATGTTGTCGTGCACGCCCGCCTCGGTGACCTCGCCGCCGATCGACGGGATGTCGAGCAGCTGCGCCGCCGTCACGTCGACGTCGTCGCGCAGGCGGTCGACCTGGTTCGGCCGGTCGCCGAGCACCGCGTCGAACTCGGCGCGCGCCGTCGGGATGAGGTCGGGGTGCGCCACCCACGTGCCGTCGAAGCCGTCGGATGCCTCGCGGCGCTTGTCGGCGGCCACCGCGGCGAGCGCGCGCTCGGTGACCTCGGCGTCGCGGCGGTTCGGGATGAACGCGCTCATGCCGCCGATCGCGTGCGCGCCCCGCTTGTGGCAGGTCGCGACGAGCAGCTCGGTGTACGCGCGCATGAACGGCACGGTCATCGTGATCGACTTGCGGTCGGGCATCACCCAGCGGCGACCACGCGAGCGGAACGTCTTCACGATCGAGAAGATGTAGTCCCAGCGGCCGGCGTTGAGGCCCGAGCAGTGGTCGCGCAGCTCGTAGAGGATCTCGTCCATCTGGAACGCGGCCTGGATCGTCTCGATGAGCACGGTCGCGCGCACGGTGCCCTGCGGGATGCCGAGCGCCGCCTGCGCGTGGACGAAGATGTCGTTCCACAGCTTCGCCTCGCGGTGCGACTCGAGCTTCGGCAGGTAGAAGTACGGGCCGCGGCCCGCCGCGATGAGCGCCTGCGCGTTGTGGAAGAAGTACAGCCCGAAGTCGACGAGCGAGCCCGAGGCGTGCATCGCCCGGCCGGCGCGGTCGTGGAACTTCAGGTGCTTCTCCACCAGGTGCCAGCCGCGCGGACGCATCACGATGGTCGGCGTCTCGGCCGCGGTGACGCGGTACTCCCTGCCCTCGGGGCTCGTGTACTCGAGCGTCGCCGCGCAGGAAGTCGCGGAGCGTCAGCTGCCCCTCGATCACGTTCGCCCAGGTGGGGCTCGTGGCATCCTCCTGGTCGGCGAGCCAGACCTTCGCGCCCGAGTTCAGCGCGTTGATCGCCATCTTGCGGTCGGTCGGGCCGGTGATCTCGACGCGGCGGTCCTCGAGGCCCGGCGCCGTGCCGGCGACGCGCCACGACGGGTCGTTGCGGATCCACTCGGTCTCGGGCAGGAACTTCGGGTCGCGGCCGTTCGCCGCGTCGACCCGGGTCTGCAGGCGCACCGCGAGCAGCTCGTGCCGGGTGTGCGCGAAGCGGTCGTGCAGCTCGGCGAGGAACGCGAGCGCCTCGGGCGTGAGGATCTCGTCGTAGCGCGGTCCGAGCGAGGCGGTCACCTCGATCCGGGGCTCGAAGGTCTGGAAGCTGCCGGTGGCGGGCGTGGGCTCGATGCGAGGGGCGGATGCCGCGGCATCCGTTCGCTCGAGCGTCATGGTGGGTGTGGTGTTCATGGTCGTGTCTCCTCGGAGTTCGGTGGTCGAGTAGCGCGGAGCGCGTATCGAGACCGGGTCAGTGGTTGAACTGGTCTTCCTCGGTCGATCCGACGAGGGCGAGGGTTGCGCTGTTGGGGTTCAGCGCGGTGGCGATCTGGTCGAAGTAGCCGGTGCCGACCTCGCGCTGGTGGCGCGTGGCGGTGTACCCGGATGCCTCCGAGGCGAATTCCGCCTCCTGGAGTTCGACGTAGGCGCTCATGTGCCGCTCGTTGTAGTCCTTGGCGAGCGTGAACATGGAGTGGTTGAGGGCGTGGAAGCCCGCGAGGGTGATGAACTGGAACGCGTAGCCCATCGAGGCGAGCTCGCGCTGGAACTTCGCGATCTGGTCGTCGTCGAGGTGGCGCTTCCAGTTGAACGACGGCGAGCAGTTGTAGCTCAGGCGCTTGCCCGGGAACTTCGCGTGCACGGCCTCGGCGAAGCGGCGCGCGAGGTCGAGGTCGGGCTCGGCCGACTCGACCCAGAGCAGGTCGGCGTACTCGGCGTAGGCGAGGCCGCGGGCGATGACCGGCTCGATGCCGTTCTGCACCTCGTAGAAGCCCTCGGCGGTGCGCTCGCCCGTGACGAACGGGCGGTCGCGCTCGTCGTGGTCGCTCGTGAGCAGGGTCGCGGCGAGCGCGTCGGTGCGGGCGATGATGATCGACGGCACGCCGGCGACATCCGCTGCGAGTCGTGCCGCGTTGATGGTGCGGATGTGCTGCGACGTCGGGATCAGCACCTTGCCGCCCATGTGGCCGCACTTCTTCTCGCTCGCGAGCTGGTCCTCCCAGTGCACGCCGGCGGCGCCCGCCTCGATCATCTGGCCCATGAGCTCGTAGGCGTTGAGCGGGCCGCCGAAGCCGGCCTCGGCGTCGGCGACGATCGGCGCCATCCAGTCGCGGTCGTCGGTGCCCTGCTCGATCTGGCCGGCGCGCAGCAGCGCGTTGTTGATGCGGCGCACGACGGCCGGCACCGAGTTCGCCGGGTAGAGCGACTGGTCGGGGTAGGTCTGGCCGCTGAGGTTCGCGTCGGCCGCGACCTGCCAGCCGCTGAGGTAGATCGCCTTGAGGCCGGCGCGCACCTGCTGCACGGCCTGGTTGCCGGTGAGGGCGCCGAGCGCGGCCGACCACTGCGGGTCCTCCTGCGGCGCGAACGCCGTGCCGGTGTTCTGCTGGATGTCCTGCCAGAGCTTCTCGGCGCCGCGCCTGGCGAGCGTGCGCTCCTCGCGGACCGGGCCGCGCAGGGCGATGACGTCGTCGGCGGTGTAGTCGCGGCGGACGCCGTCCCAGCGGGGGTTCGCGTCCCACTCGAGCTGGAGCTCGGCCGCGGTCTGGGTCTGGTCGCCGGGGCGGTTGGTGCTCATGGTGTGGCTCCTTCGGTGCAGTGGTGCGGATGCTTCGGTGTCGTCCTTCGTGCGTCTGCCTCGACGCCGTCCGGGGGTCTGTGCATCCACTCTGCGGGGCTGCGCAGCACCGCCGACGACGTTTCGGGGGGTGAACTTCCGGCGTTCTTCTGCCGCCCGGAAGAAGGGCGCTCTCGCGGGCGCGCGCCGTCCGGCCCGTCGGATTCGCCTCGGGCAGCGCGGCGCCTCGCCACGGCGGCATGTGCGCCGCTTCCGGCGGGCCGACGGGCGGGGCGGGCGCTAGCGTGGTGCGATGGCGCGCATGCACGATGACGAGGTGCAGACGGATGCCGCGCTCGTCGCGCGGCTCGTCGCCGCGCAGTTCCCCGAGTGGGCGTCGCTTCCCGTCGAGCCGGTCGCATCGAGCGGCACCGACAACGCCATGTACCGCCTCGGCGAGCACCGGTCGGTGCGGGTGCCGCGCAGTCCACGTGGGCGGTGGCGCCGCTCGAGCGGGAGTTCGCGTGGCTGCCGCGCATCGCGCCGTCGCTGCCGTATCCGACGCCCGTGCCGCTCGCGCTCGGCGAGCCCGGCGAGGGCTACCCGTGGCCGTGGACGGTGTGCCGCTGGGTCGAGGGCACCCATCCCGTGGCGGGCGCGGTCGAGCACGCCGACCGGCTCGCCGCCGACCTCGCCGCGTTCGTGCGGGCGATGCGCGCGCTCGACACGGCGGGCGCGCCGCACACGGCCTGGCCGCGTCCGCTGCACGAGGAGGACGACCTCGTGCGCACGAACCTCGCGACGCTCGACGAGGAGCTCGCAGCCCGTGCGGGCCGACCTGGTCGCCGTGTGGGACGAGGCGCTCGCGGCGCCGCGCGCCACCACCCTCACCTGGATCCACGGCGACCTGACGCCCGGCGAACCTGCTCCTGCGCGACGGCCGGCTCGCGGGCGTGCTCGACTTCGGCGCGATGGGCGTCGGCGACCCCGCGAGCGACCTCCGCGTCGCGTGGAACCTGCTGCCGGCCGACGCGCGCGCGGCGTTCCGGCGCGAGGTCGGCGCCGACGACGCGACCTGGGCGCGCGCCCGCGGCTGGGTGCTGCTGCAGGCGCTCGCGCAGCTCGCGTACTTCGGCGGGCGCAACCCGCCGCTCGTCGCGAGCGCCCGGCACGTGATCGCCGAGCTCGCGGCGGAGCGTCGTCCCGCCGATCGCCGGAAGCCCGCAGAATCATGAAACTTCGGGCGTCTGCACCACGCTGAACGCGCCCAGCCGTGCGATCGGATCGGAATCCGGCGGAACTTCCGAGGTTGTTCCGTTTGCGGCATCCGCTGGCCCGTGTGACCATCGATGCATGGTCATCGCGGATCGCACCGCCCGCACGGCTCTCGCAGCCGCCGCCGTCGAGCCCGCGGGCGAGGCCGACGAGGTCGACGCGCTGACGCTCGGCCGGCGCATCCGCGACCGTCGCACCGCCCTCGGCATGACCCTCGGCGAGCTCGCGACCGCCATCGACCGCGCCCCTCGCAGGTCTCGTCGATCGAGAACGGCAAGCGCGAGCCGCGGCTCTCGATGCTGCGCACCATCGCCCTCGCGCTCGGCACCACGGTCGACGACCTGCTGCGAGCCGGATGCCCCGTCGGAGCGCGCGGCGCTCGAGATCGCCGTCGAGCGCGCCCAGCGCGGGCCCGGTGTTCGCAGGCGCTCGGGCTGCGACCGTTCCGCGTGGCGAAGGGCGATGAACGACCAGACCCTGCAGACGATCCTCGCGCTGCACCACGAGATCGACCGCCTGCACCGCGAGCGGGCGGCGACCCCCGAGGAGGCGCGGCGCGCGAACGCCGAGCTGCGCGCCGAGATGCGCGCCCGCGACAACTTCTATCCCGAGCTCGAGGCGAAGGCCGCCGAGCTGCTCGAGGCCGTCGGCCACACCGGCGGACCGGTCTCGCACCAGCTGGTCGCCGACATGGCGAGCCACCTCGGCTACTCGCTGCACTACGTCGGCGACCTGCCGCACTCGACCCGCTCGGTGACCGACAAGCGCAACGGACGCATCTACCTGCCGACGCAGCAGTCGCCGTCGCGCGACTCGCGCTCCCCCATCCTGCAGGCGCTCGCGAGCCACCTGCTCGATCACGACGGAGCCGCGGCAACTACGCCGACTTCCTGCGCCAGCGCATCGAGACGAACTACCTCACCGCGGCGATCCTCCTGCCCGAGCAGGCGGCGGTCCGCTACCTCACCGAGGCGAAGAACCTCCGCCGCATCTCGATGGAGGAGCTCCGCGACCACTTCGCCGTCTCGTACGAGACGGCCGCGCACCGCTTCACGAACCTCGCGACGGCGCGCCTCGACATCCCCGTGCACTTCATGAAGGTGCACGAGTCGGGCACGATCATCAAGGCGTACGAGAACGACCGGGTGCGCTTCCCAGTCCGATGCGCTCGGCGCCGTCGAGGGCACCACGGTGTGCCGCAACTGGACGGCCCGCACGGTGTTCGACGTCGAGGACCGGTTCAGCCCCTGGTACCAGTACACCGACACCACCGTCGGGCACGTTCTGGTGCACCTCGCGCATCGAGAAGGCGAAGGAGGGCGAGTACTCGGTGTCGGTCGGCGTGCCGTTCGAGCACGTGAAGTGGTTCCGCGGACGCGAGACACCCCATCGTGCGGTGTCGCGCTGCCCCGACGAGTCCTGCTGCCGTCGGGCACCCGGCGACCTGGCCGACAAGTGGGCGGATGCCTCGTGGCCGGCCGCGCGCACGCCCACGAGCCTGCTCGCGGCGCTGCCGACGGGCACGTTCCCCGGCGTCGACCAGACCGAGGTGTACCAGTTCCTCGAGGCGCACGCGCCGCGCGGGTGACCCCGCCTGTCCTCAAAACATGAGGAATCCTCCCGAATTGGGGGTAGCCAAACGTCCCGCCGGACATGCCGCGCGGGCCACCGGTGGTAATTTCCACGCCAGTCCAGCGTCGATCTCCCGTGGAGGTGTCTCGATGCATTCCCGATGGATGGCGCGCATCCGCGTGGCCGCGATCGCGCTCGCGCTGCCGCGCTGTCGCCGCCGCCGTCCCGGCCCCGGCGTTCGCCGCGGGAGCCCCTCCCGCGGCACCGGTCCTGTCGTCGCCCGCCGAGCGGCGCCACCGTTCCGCCCGGCACGCCCCTCACCGTGCAGGCGAGCGATCCCGACGACGCATCCGTGGAGGTCGTGTTCCACGGCGCCCCGCGCGGAACCGTGCCAGCCCCCGGGAGTCGGGGATCCGTTCACGTTCGCCGTGCTCCCCGACACCCAGAACTACGTGATCACCCCGACGAACAACCCCATCATGACCGCGCAGGCGCAGTGGTTCGTCGCCAATCGCGATCCCGCTCGACATCGCCTTCGTCGCGGGCGTGGGCGACGTCGTCGACAACTACACCTCGGACGCGCAGTGGACCCGCGCATCGGACAACCTGGCGATCATGGATGCCGGCGGGGTCCCGAACTCGGTGCTCCCGGGCAACCACGACTTCAACCTCGCCACCGGCGACTTCACGATGTACAACCAGTACCTCCCGGTGAGCCGCTATCGCGACGCGACCTGGAACTCCCCGCCGCCTCCTATGGGGGTTACTACGGGCAGAACCAGTTCGGCCCCGACGCCGCCGACCGCCAGAACATGGACAACTACGCCCTGTTCACGGCGGGCGGCATGGACTTCCTCCTCGTCAACCTCGAGCTCAACCCGCCCGACGACGTGCTGGCGTGGGCGCAGCGCGTGCTCAGCGCCCACCCGAACCGGCGGGCGATCGTCGCCACGCATGCCTACGTGAACGTCACGGGGCGTTCAGCGCGCAGGTGCAGCGCACCGACGTGCCGGGCAACAGCGGCGCCGCCATCTGGCAGAAGCTCGTCCAGCCCAACTGCAACGTGTTCCTCGTCGTCAACGGGCACTTCACCGACCTCCTCGACGGCGAGGCCAACCGCACCGACCTCAACGCCTGCGGCCGGCCGGTGCACGGCGCGCTCTCCGACTACCAGGGGCGGCCGAACGGGGGCGACGGCTGGCTCCGCTACTACACGTTCACCCCGGCGGCCAACGAGATCCGCGCGACGACGTACTCGCCGACGCTGAACGCCTACGAGACCGACGCCGACAGCTCGTTCGTGCTGGCCTACGACATGTCGCCCCCGGTCGACCTTCCGGAGATCGGCCGGCAGACCGTGGCATCCGGCGCGCAGGCCTCGGTCGCCCTGCCCGACCTCGCGCCCGGGAACCACGTTCGACTGGTACGCCACGGTGAGCGACGGCACGAGCACGACCCGCGGCGCGACGCAGTCGGTGACGGTGTCGGCGCCGCCGCCGGCCGGTGCGCTCGCGCAGGACGCGTTCGGACGCACGGTCGCATCGGGCTGGGGCACCGCCGACACCGGCGGACCGTGGACCGTGAACTCCACCGACGAAGTTCTCGGTCGCCTCCGGCGTCGGCCGCGTCGCCGCGAACGCCGGATCCACCCTGAACGCCACCCTCGGCCAGGTCTCCTCCACCGCGATCGACGCACGCACCGCCCTCGCCGTCGACAAGCTGCCCGAACCAGGCGCTCAACGCCACGCTCGCCGCCCGCGTGGTCGGCACCTCCCTCTACGGCGCCCGCCTCCGGATCAACCCCAACGGATCGGTGCAACTCCACCTCATGCGCGACGGCACCGCCCTGTCCGGCGTCACCCTCCCCGGCATCACCGCTCGCCGCCGGCACCCGCATCCGGTCCGCGTCCAGGCCGACGGCACCAACCCGACCACCCTCCGCGCCCGCGCCTGGCCCGCCACCGCGCACCGAACCCACCACCTGGCAGTCCACCGCCACCGACACCACCACCGCGCTCCAAAACCCGGAAGCCTCCGACTCAGCACCTACCTCAGCTCCTCCGCCACCAACGGCCCCATCACCGTCACCTACGACGACCTCACCGCCACCGCCATCGGCGGCGGACCCGCCGCCGCCACCGCCGAACGCGCCCCCCACGGCGGCGTTCACGTGGTCGGCGACCGGGCTCACCGTCAACGCCGACTCGACCTCGTCGTCCGACCCCGACGGCACGATCGCGTCGCGGTCGTGGGACTTCGCCGGCGTCTCCGGCGGCTCGGGGATCACTCGCGTCCCGGACGTTCCCGCCGCGGGCACCTACCCCGTGACCCTGACGGTGACCGACGACGACGGCGCCACCGCCACGACCACGCAGTCGGTGACGGTGTCGGCGCCGCCGCCGGCCGGAGCGCTCGCGCAGGACGCGTTCGGACGCACGGTCGCAGCGGGCTGGGGCACCGCCGACACCGGCGGACCGTGGACCGTGAACTCGACCGACCAAGTTCTCGGTCGCATCCGGCATCGGCCGGGTCGCCGCGAACGCCGGATCCACCCTGAACGCCACCCTCGGCCAGGTCTCCTCCACGCGATCGACCTCACCACCGCCCTCGCGATCGACAAGGTGCCGAACCAGGCCGCTCAACGCCACGCTCGCCGCCCGCGTCGTCGGCACCTCCCTCTACGGCGCCCGCCTCCGGATCAACCCCAACGGATCGGCGCAACTCCACCTCATGCGCGACGGCACCGCCCTGTCCGGCGGCACCCTCCCCGGCATCACCGTCACCGCCGGCACCCCGCATCCGGGTCCGCGTCCAGGTCGACGGCACCAACCCGACCACCCTCCGCGCCCGCGCCTGGCCCGCCGCCGCGACCGAGCCCACCACCTGGCAGTCCACCGCCACCGACACCACCGCCGCGCTCCAGAACCCGGAACCCTCCGACTCAGCACCTACCTCAGCTCCTCCGCCACCAACGGCCCCGTCACCGTCACCTACGACGACCTCACCGCCACGACCGCTGCCGTGAGCCGGCCGCGGCGCGGAGCGCGCGTGAGCCGGGTGGCGCGGAGCGCGCCGCGGTGATACCTTGCAGATCTATATACCTCGTTGATCTAGGTATCGCGAGCGCGTCGACGAGTATCCGCGACGGCACGATCGGAGGTCGCATGCGCATCGGCAAGGACCTGGTGGCTGCGGCGGCCACCCCGGTGGTCCTCGGCATCCTCGCAGAGGGCGAGTCGTACGGCTACGCGATCCTGCAGCGGATCGCCGAGCTCTCGGGCGGTGAGCTCGAGTGGAGCGACGGCATGCTCTACCCCCTGCTGCACCGGCTCGAGCGGCTCGGCCACGTCGACTCCGAATGGCGGCAGTCGCCCGGCGGCCGGCCGCGCAAGCACTATCGCCTGAGCGCGCAGGGCGCGTCGACGCTCGCCGACCATCGCCGGCAGTGGTCGATCATCGGCGGGGTGCTCGACCAGGTCTGGCCCGGCGGCGGCGACCACCGGCAGCCGCGGCTCGCACTCGGACTGGACTGAGCGATGACGACCGAACAAGGCCCCCGCCCTCGACGAGCTCATCGCGTCGTGGCGCGACTGGATGGAGCGCCGCGACGCCCTGAGCATCCGCGACGTCGACGAACTCGAATCGCACCTCCGCGATCGTGTCGACGCCCTCACGGCCGCAGGGCTCACCGACGACGAGGCGTTCCTCATCGCGGTCAAGCGCCTCGGCAGCATGGACGAGCTCTCCCGCGAGTACGCCGCCGAGCACTCGGGCCGGCTCTGGAAGCAGCTCGTGCTCCACGACTCGTCGGACACCGAGGGCGCGGATGCCTCGAGCGGCACGATCCCGTTCGCGCGCCGCGCCAACGGGCTCGCGGTCGCCCTCCTGCTCGGCGTCGGCGCCGGCATCGCCGTGAAGGCGACCGAGCTCCTCACCGGCGAGCCCGAACTCGTCTTCCGGAACATCGCCGTACTGGTGCTGCCGTTCCTGGCCGCGTGGTTCGCCTGGCGGCGGCGGCCGCCTGCCGTCACGCTCCTCGGCGTCGCCGCGGCGTTCGCCGCCGTCGCACTCGCACTGAACCTCTACCCGTTCGACGGAGGGTCCTCGACCGTCGAGGTCGCGATGGAGAACTCCGCGACCGCCGTGCTCGCGACCCTCGGCTCGATCGTCGCGCTCTGGCTCGTCACGGGCATCGTCGACGCCGGCGGCGTCTGGCGGAGCGACCGCACCCGGATGGACTTCCTGCGCTTCAGCGGCGAGTGGCTCGTCTACTACGTGCTCATCGCGATCGTGGGCGGTGCCCTGAGCGGGCTCACCGTCGCCGTGTTCGCGTCGATCCAGGTCGATGTCATGCCGTTCATCGGCGAGTGGGTGCTGCCGTGCGGGGCGGCGGGCGCGGTGCTCGTCTCGGCCTGGCTCGTGGGCGCGAAGCAGCGCGTCATCGAGAACATCGCCCCGGTGCTCACGAAGGTGTTCACCCCGCTCTTCACGCTCATGATGCTCGCGCTCATCGTGGCGTCCGTCATGCAATGGAACCTCGTCGACGGCAGCCGCGACCTGCTCATCGCCTTCGACCTCGTGCTCGTCGTGGTCGTCGCGCTCCTCGTGTACTCGATCTCGGCGCGCGACCCCGCGCTTCGCGCCCGGCTGGTTCGATCGACTGCAGGTGCTCATGCTCGCGGCCGCGCTCGTCGTCGACGTCATCGTGCTCGTCGCGATGATCGCCCGCACGGGCGAGTTCGGGTTCAGCGCGAACAAGACCGCCTCGCTCGGGCTGAACGTCATCCTCCTCGCGAACCTCGCGTGGGCCACGTGGCTGCAGGTCGGCTTCGTGCGCCGGCGCGTGCCGTTCGACGGCATCGAGCGCTGGCAGACCGGCTACCTGCCGGTCTACCTCGGCTGGGCGGCGATCCTCGTGTTCGCCTTCCCGCCGGTGTTCGGCTTCGTGTGACCGGCCACCCGTCCGTCGCCTGATCCGGCGACGACGTCACCGCGGACGCTCCTCCTCGGCGAGTCGCACGAACCAGTCGAGCGAGGCCCGGTGGCGCGACGACGCCGTAGTCGAGCGTCGCTGCGCTGGTAGCGGAACACCCGTCGCGATACTCGTCGGGGATCGTCGCCGCCTGCGCGTCGAGCGCGACCGCCGAACTCCTCGAGCCCGGCGAGCTCCCGCTCGATCTCGACGACGACGCCGTCGATCACGGCGCGCGTTCGGCCGCGGTCCTCGACGAGCCCGAGGAAGAAGAGCCTCGACGAGCGCGAGCGCGTCTCGAGGTCGCCGGCTGCACGATCGGGGAGCGGATCCATGCGGGAACGTCGCCGCGACCGGCATCCGTGATCTCGTAGACTTCTTGTGGCGCCCGGCGTCGGTCCGCTCGATGCATGCGCACGTTGACCCGCGGCGTGGAGCGCCCTTGAGGGCGCTCTGGAGGCTGCCGAAGCTCGCGCGGTAGAACAGCGACAGGCCCTGCTCGAACTGCTTGTTAGCGAGTAGAGGGTCTGCGGGCCGAGCAGCAGGAGCAGGCCGAGGATCACATTGCCCATGCGTTCGCCTTCCCGTCGTCGATGTATCTTGCCGTACTCGCTGCATATACTCGATTCGTGATATCACTAGTAATCACGCTTCGATACTCGATGGGATTCTCGCAGATGGACGCCGCAACCGAGTTCAGCACGCGCCTCGATCGCCATCTCGCGCGGGTCACCGCGCGACGCGGCATCCTCGGGGCCCCGCAGGTCGCCGTGTCCGCGCCGCGGACTCGGCATCGACCACCGGTTCGGCGAGCGCGCGGGCCGGTTCCACGTCGCGAGCATCGGCAAGCACTTCACCGCCACGCTCGTCATGCAGGCTCGTCGAGGCGGGCGCCTTCACGCCCGAGACGCCCGTCAGCGCCCTGCTCCCCCGCGACGAGCTCGAGGGCCTCTTCGAGACCGAGGGCCACGCGGATGTCGCCGGCCGGGGCGACCGTGCACGACCTGCTCACCCACACCGCCGGCGTCGCCGACTACTTCGAGGGTCCCGTCACCTCGGGCCGCCCGATGCAGGAGCTCGTGCTCGCCGAGCCCGACCGCTTCTGGACTCCCGCCGACCTGCTCGACTTCAGCCGACGGCCGCCAGCGCCCGGTCGGCCGCCCCGGCGAGCGGTTCGCGTACTCCGACACGGGCTACATCCTGCTCGGTCGCGTGCTCGAGGAGACCACGGGTCGCGCATTCCACGAGCTGCTGCATGAGCGCATCCTCACGCCGCTCGGCATGCGCGACAGCGCGCTGCTGTTCTACTCGTCGCCGCGAACGACCTGCGGCGTCGCGGCGGTCGGCCACGTCGCCGCGACGACGACGCACCGACGACGGCCACACGGCTCGACGGCGGCGGCGCTCCGGATCGCGCCGTTCCGCCTCGGCACGGCACGAGGTCAGCACGCTTCCGCAGCGTCAGCTGCGACTGGGCGGGCGGCGGCATCGTCTCCACGCCCGACGACCTCGCTGGCGTTCAGCGCGGCGCTGCACCGCGGCGAGCTCATCGCCCCCGCGAGCCTCGCCTTCCTCGCCGAGCCGCGCAACCGCTTCCGCTCGGGCATCCGCTACGGCGCCGGCACGATGGAGGTGCGCTTCGAGGGCTTCATGCCGCTGCTGCGCGGCATGCCCCGCCCGGTCGGCCACATCGGCATGCTCGCCACGCACCTCTTCCACGACCCGGTGCACGACGCCGACATCGTGCTGAACTTCGCGTCGACCCGCGAGATGGTGCGGAGCTTCCGCACGCTCATCTCGATCGAGCAGGAGCTGCAGCGCGCGAGCGCGCATGCCGCGACTGCGGATGCCGCGTGCGGCAGCGCCGGCACGCGGCATCCGGCCACCCTGTCCGACGGCCGAGCGGATGTCGCGACACCGCGGCGGTGGCGCCCGCCGCATCGCGGCGCGGGAGGATGGGAGCACCGACCGCCTTGGAGTGATCGCCGTGGGAACGACCGTATTCGAACGACGCCGACCGCCGGCATCCGTGATCGAGCACTCGCTCGCCGCAGGCCGAGCAGCGCGTGTTCTGGCTCGACGACCTCGCCGACGCGGCGAAGGCCGCCGCGGCCGCGCCTCAGCGGGCGAGCACGTGGCGCAGCTCGCGATCGTCGGCGGCGGCTACACGGGCCTGTGGGCGGCGGTGCTCGCGAAGCGGCGCTACCCCGGCGCGCGCGTCGTGCTCGTCGAGGCGAAGACGATCGGCTGGGCGGCATCCGGGCGCAACGGCGGGTTCTGCGAGGCGAGCCTCACCCACGGCCGCGAGAACGGGATGTCGCGCTGGCCCGACGAGATGCCGACGCTCGACCGGCTCGGCATCGAGAACCTCGACGCGATCGAGGCCGCCGAGGCGCGAGTTCGGCATGGACTTCGAGTTCGAGCGGAACGGCGCGCTCGGCGTCGCGGTGGAGCCGCACCAGGTGGAGTGGCTGCACGAGGAGGTCGAGGCGGCCGCTGCGCGCGGCGACGACTCGGCGTGCGCCTGCTCGACGAGGCCGAGGTGCGCGCCGAGGTCGACTCGCCCACCTACCTCGGCGCCGTGTGGGACACGCGCGGCAGCGCGCTCGCTGCACCCGGCGAAGCTCGCGGCCGAGCTCGCGCGCGTGGCCGAGGAGCTCGGCGTCGAGATCTTCGAGCGCTCCCCCGTGCGCCGCATCGAGACGCCCGGCTCGACCGGGGCGGTCACGCTCGTCACCGACGGCGGCCGCGTGGACGCGCAGCGCGCCGTGCTCGCCACGAACGTGTTCCCGAGCCTCCTCAAGCGCAACCGCCTGATGACCGTGCCCGTCTACGACTACGTGCTCATGACCGAGCCGCTCTCGGCCGAGCAGCTCGCGTCGATCGGCTGGTCGAACCGCCAGGGCCTCGGCGACCTCGCGAACCAGTTCCACTACTACCGCCTGTCGCGCGACAACCGCATCCTCTTCGGCGGCTACGACGCGGTGTACCACTACGGCCGGCGCGTGCGCGAGCAGTACGAGCAGCGGCCCGAGTCGTACGAGCGCCTCGCCGCCCACTTCTTCACGACGTTCCCGCAGCTCGAGGGGCTGCGGTTCAGCCACCGGTGGGCGGGCGCGATCGACACGAGCACGCGGTTCTGCGCGTTCTTCGGCACCGCGCGCGACGACCGCGTCGCCTACGCCGCGGGCTTCACGGGCCTCGGCGTCGCCGCCACCCGGTTCGCGGCCGAGGTCATGCTCGACCAGCTCGAGCAGCGCGACAACGAGCGCACCGAGCTGCGGATGGTGCGCGAGCGCCCGCTGCCGTTCCCGCCCGAGCCCGTCGCCGCCATGGGCATCAACGCCACGCGCTGGTCGCTCGACCGCGCCGACCACACAGGAGGGAAGCGCAACATGCTCCTGAAGACCCTCGACGCCCTCGGCCTGGGGTTCGACTCATGACCGGCGAGGCCCGCCTGCATCCGGCGGTGATCGCGGATGCCGCATCGGTCGTGCTCGAGCACGTGCCGGTGGAGCCCGACCAGGTCGTCGCCGGCGCGCCGACCACGGGTCACCTCGTGCTCGACGACGACGGCGGTCGCATGATCGGCGTGTGGGAGATGTCGGTCGGCGCGATGCGCGACGTCGAGGCCGACGAGGTGTTCATCGTGCTCGCGGGCGCGGCGACCGTGGAGTTCGAGCACCCGCACGCTGTCGCCGATCGTGCTCGCGCCCGGATCGGTCGTGCGGCTGGAGTCGGGCATGCGCACGATCTGGACGGTGCGGCAGACGCTGCGCAAGGTGTACGTCGCGCCGTGAGCGCCGGGACTCCGTCGCCGACGGTCGTCGCCGTCGCGCGCGACGACGGGCACCGATTCTCGAAGCCGCTGCGCGACGAGATCGCGCCTCGTCGCGGGCCACGGCATCGACGGCGACGCCCACGCCGGCGCGACCGTGCGGCGCCGCTCGCGCTTCCGGGGCACGTGGACGGAGCCGAACCGTGCGGCAGGTGCACCTGCTCCAGCGCGAGCTCTTCGACGAGCTCGCCGTCGAGGGGCACGAGGTCGCGCCCGGCGAGCTCGGCGAGAACGTGACCACCGTCGGGCGTCGACCTGCTCGACCTGCCGCTCGGCACGCGGATCCGCCTCGGCGACGCCGCGGAGGTCGAGCTCACCGGGCTCCGCAACCCGTGCGTGCAGATCGAGCGGTTCCAGCCCGGCCTCATGAAGCGCTCATCCGACGCGACGGGGCGGGCGCGACGCACCGGCGCGCCGGGGTGATGGCGATCGTCGTCGAGGGCGGCGTCGTGCGGCCGGCGACCCGTCACGGTCGATGCTGCCCGCGGAGCCGCACGAGGCGCTGCCCGTGGTCTGACGGACCGCCCGGACCGACGCGGCTCAGGCGACGGATGGCCGCGCCGCCCCCGGCTCCCGCGCCGCGCGCGTCGGCGGCCCCACCGGATCGATGCGGAACGTCCGCCGGAACCGCGCGAGCAGGGCGCTCCCCCCGACGAGGATGCTGACCCCGGCCGGCGGCCCCTTCACCGCGACCGCCCCGGGCGCACCGGCGAGGAGGTCGCGGAGGCCCGCCGGCTCGACGCTCGAGCTCGAGCACGTCGCTCGGAGCGACCTCGGGCGCCGTGCGCCGCATCGGCTGCGGCAGGGCGCCGGGCCCGATCGGGCATGACGTCGAGCGCATCGCCGACGACCATCGCCGAGACCGAGATGCCGCCCACGTGCAGCACGTACTCGGTCGGCGGTGCGGTCGGCCGCCGACTCCGCGCTGGAACGCGGCGCGCAACGAGAGGGCGAGCGCGTCGGCCGTCACGATCTCGCCCTCGGCCGGTTCGCCGAGCGTCGACCACCCCCAGCGCTCGAGGGCGACGATCACGGGCTCGAGCGCACGGCCGAGCTCGGTCAGCTCGTATCCGCCGCGCACGGTGGGCACGCGACGGATGACGCCCGCCTCCTGCAGCTCCTTCAGGCGGTCGCTCAGGATGTTCGTCGGGATGCGCGGGAGCCCCGCCTTCAGGTCGCTGTACCGGCGCGCGCCGACGAGCAGGTCGCGGATGATGAGCAGTGCCCATCGCTCCCCGACCCGCTCGATGGCTCGTGCCACGCCGCTGTACTGGCCGAGGCCGCGTGCGGCGCGTGTCGCCATGAGGCGATCAGGCCGAGTCGACGAGGCGCCGGCGCCCTGCTCGGCCATGTACGCCTCGGGGCCCATCTCGGCGGCGGCGGGCTCCATGAACAGGAACGAGAGGTTGTTGCCGTCGGGGTCGTCGAGGTCGCGCGAGTACATGAAGCCGTAGTCCTGCACGGGACGCGGCTCGCTGCCGCCCGCGGCGAGGCCCTTCTCGAGGATCTCGTCGACGGCCTCGCGCGAGTCGCGGCTGAGCGCGATGGACACCTGCGCCTGGGTCTTGGGGTCGACCACCTGCTTGTCGGTGAAGGTGCTGAAGTACTCGCGGGTGAGCACCATGAAGTAGATGTTCTCGTCGAGCACGACGCACGCCGCGTTCTCGTCGGTGAAGGCGGGGTTGATGCTGAAGCCGAGCGCCTCGTAGAACGCCTTCGAGCGGTCGAGGTCGGTCGTGGTGATGTTCACGAAGATGCTGGTGGTCATGATGTCCTCCGGTGGATCCTGTTCGGTCGTGTGTGTTCCGGGTTGCGCGACTTAGCTTGCTCTTTGCAAGTGAACTTGTCAATAGCAAGTAAACAGGAATCCGCCGAACGGCTCAGCGCGCGGCGCTGCGACGCACGAGCAGCGCCAGGTGCAGCGCGGTGAGCGCCTCGCCGTCGTCGAGGTCGACGCCGAGCAGGTCGCCGATGAGCGCGAGCCGCTGGTAGAACACCGACCGCGAGAGATGGCTCGCGGATGCCGCGGCCGTGCGATTCGCCGGGATGCGCGAGCATCGCGCCGAGCACGTCGAGCAGGTCGCCGCCGCGCGCGAGGTCGTACTCGATGAGCGGCGCGAGCATCCGCTCGCTGTGCCGCAGCAGCCGGTGGTCGTCGCGCAGCGAGGTGACGAGCCGCATGAGCGGGCGGTCGTCGGCACGTCGCAGCGACGACGCCGCGGGCGCCCCGCGGCGCGGGCGCCCGCGCGAGGTCGATCGCCTCCTGCACCGAGCCGAGCAGCCCGTCGAGCCCGTCGGCGACGCCGCCCGACCGAGAGCACGAGCCGGTCGACGGATGCCGCATCGCCGCCCACGAGCGCGCGACGCGAACGCGCGCGCCGCGGCATCCGAGCAGCTCGGCCGGCACCGACAGCAGCACGATGCGGGCGGCGCCGGACGCGGAGACCGCCCCGGCGGAGTCGGGCGCCGCGCCGTCGATCGCGCGGCCGCCGAGGGCGCGCGCCGCGGCATCCGCCGCCCCGCGCGGCGACCGGCGCACCCGTCGCGACGACGCCGTAGAGGTGCGCGCCGTCGACGGGGAGCCCGGCCGCCTCGAGCCGCGCGGCCGCACCGCCGAGCCCGGCGAACCGCCCGGCGAGCAGCCCGTCGACGAGGCGCTGCCGGCCGATGCGCACCCACTCGTCGGCGTCGCCGTCGGCGAGCCGGCCGAGCGCCAGCGCGATGGCGCCCTGCTCGAGCACGCTCGCGCGGCCGGCGGGGTGCGCCGGGCCGGGCAGCGCGATGAGGTGCCCCCACCGGATGCCGCGGGCCTCGACGGGCACGATGAGCCACTCGTCGGGCCCCGCCGCGCCGCCCCGCGCCGAGGCGCTGCTCGTCGCAGCCGGTGCGCGCGGCGCGAGCGCGCCTCCCACGTCGCGAAGAGCTCCTCCTCGGCGGCGGGCGGCACCTCGGCGGCGACCACCTCGTGGGCGAGGTTCTCGAGCACGACGGCGGCGCCGAGCGTCTGCGCGAGCTGGTGCACGATGAAGTCGGCGGGCGAGCCGCGCAGGCTGAGCGCGGTGAACCGCTCGCGCACCTCGTCGCGGGCGCGCAGGGCGGCGGTCTGCTCGGAGATGATGCGGCTGTGCACCGCCTCGGTGAGCGCCACGAACTTCACCTCGCGGTGCAGCGCGACGAGGGCGAGGCCGTGCTCGCGGGCGGCCGCCTCGACGACCGCGGGCACGTAGCGGTAGTGCACGCCGAGCTCGAGCACGAGCCCGGCGATGCCCGGCGTCGACGAGCTCCGCGATGAACGCCTCGAGCTCGCGTCGGCTCGGTCGGCCACCCCGACCCGGTGGAGAGCAGCAGCTCGCCGCCGTTCAGCAGCCGGGCCACGCCCGCGCTGTCGGAGACGTGCACCCAGCGCACGCGCGCGTCGAGCGCGTCGTCGCCCGAGAGCACCTCGGGCACGCCGTGCGCGACCGCGTCGAGCGTGAGGATCTCGCGCACGGTCGGGAGCCCGTCGTCGGCGACCGACCGCCGCCCGGACGATCCGTTCGGATCGGCTCGTCTTCGCGACGATCTGCCATCGGTCGGGCCTCTCTGCCTCTGTCACACTGGGGAATGCCAGCCTAGACGACACCCGGGCAATCTGTCCGGAGAGCACCAGAAGGACCCTACATGAGCCTCATCCGACACTTCATCAACGGCCGCGAGGTCGCCGACGCCGAGCGCACCGGCCCGGTCTTCAACCCGGCCACCGGCGTGCAGCAGCACGAGGTGGCGTTCGCGTCGGTCGGCGAGGTGGAGCAGGCGATCGCCGCGGCATCCGCCGCACTGCCGGGCTGGCGCGCGACCGGCCTCATCAGGCGCGCCGACGTGTTCTTCAAGCTGCGCCACCTGCTCGTCGAGCGCCAGGGCGAGCTCGCCGCGATCCTCACGAGCGAGCACGGCAAGGTGCTCTCGGATGCCGCGGGCGAGATCTCGCGCGGCATCGAGAACGTCGAGTTCGCCGCCGGGCTCGTGCACCTGCTGAAGGGCGAGCACTCCGAGCAGGTCGCGCGCGGCGTCGACGTGCACTCGCTGAAGCAGCCCGTCGGCGTGGTCGGCGCGATCACGCCCTTCAACTTCCCGGTCATGGTGCCGCTGTGGATGGTCGCCTCGGCGATCGCGTGCGGCAACACCGTGGTGCTGAAGCCCTCCGAGAAGGACCCGAGCGCGGCGATCTTCCTCGCGAAGCTGTTCCAGGAGGCCGGCCTGCCCGACGGCGTGCTCAACGTCGTGCACGGCGACAAGGTCGCGGTCGACACGATCCTCGACTCCCCCGAGGTGCGCGCCGTCTCGTTCGTCGGCTCGACGCCGATCGCGAAGTCGATCTACGAGCGCGCCTCCGCGAACGGCAAGCGCGTGCAGGCCCTCGGCGGCGCGAAGAACCACATGGTCGTCATGCCCGACGCCGACCTCGAGGGCGCAGCGGATGCCGCGGTCTCGGCCGCGTACGGCTCGGCCGGCGAGCGCTGCATGGCCGTGTCGGTGCTCGTCGCGGTCGGCGACGTCGCCGACGAGCTCGTCGAGGCGGTGCGCAGCGCGCATGGGCGCGCTGCGTCATCGGCGACGGCACGGATGCCGCGAGCGAGATGGGTCCGCTCATCACCCGCGAGCACCGCGACAAGGTCGCCTCGTACGTCACCGGCGCCGACGGCCGAGGGCGCGACGGTCGTCGTCGACGGCACGACGCAGCAGTTCGACGGCGACGGGTTCTTCGTCGGCGTCTCGCTCGTCGACCACGTGAAGCCCGGCATGAAGGTGTACGACGACGAGATCTTCGGCCCGGTGCTCTCGGTCGTGCGCGTCGAGTCCTACGAGGAGGCGGTCGCGCTCATCAACGCCAACCGCTTCGCGAACGGCACCGCGATCTTCACCCGCGACGGCGGCACCGCCCGCCAGTTCGAGTTCGACATCGAGGTCGGCATGGTCGGCGTCAACGTGCCGATCCCCGTGCCGATCGGCGCGTACTCGTTCGGCGGCTGGAAGAACTCGCTCTTCGGCGACTCGCACATCTACGGCCCCGAGTCGGTGCACTTCTACACCCGCTCCAAGGTCGTGACCACGCGCTGGCCGAACCCGTCCGAGTCCCAGATCAACCTCGGCTTCCCGTCGCAACCACTGATCCGGAGCATCACGCCATGACCGACACGCTCATCCGAGACCGCGACGACCGATGCCGACGACCGCGACGGCGACGTACGCCGACCGATCCGGCACGCGGCATCCGCTGCCCGACCTCGACGCCGACGCGCAGGTGCGCGCCGACGACCGCGCGCACGTGTTCCACTCGTGGAGCGCGCAGGCGCTCATCGACCCGCTGCCGATCGCGGCGGGCGAGGGCTCGACGTTCTGGGACTACGCGGGCAACGCCTACCTCGACTTCTCGTCGCAGCTCGTGAACCTCAACCTCGGGCACCAGCACCCCGACCTCGTCGCGGCGATCCAGGAGCAGGCGGGTCGCCTCGCGACGATCCAGCCGTCGATGGCGAACGACGTGCGCGGCGAGCTCGCCCGGCGCATCGCCGAGGTGGCGCCCGGCGACCTCGACAAGGTGTTCTTCACCAACGGCGGCGCCGACGCCAACGAGTACGCGGTGCGCATGGCGCGCGCCGTGACCGGCCGGCGCAAGGTGCTGTCGATGTACCGCAGCTACCACGGCGGCACCGCCACGGCGATCTCGCTCACGGGCGACCCGCGCCGCTGGGCGAACGAGCCGTCCGACGGATCGGTCGCGCACTTCATCGGGCCGTACCCGTACCGCTCGTCGTTCCACGCGGACTCGCCCGAGCAGGAGGCCGAGCGCGCGCTCGCCCACCTCGAGCAGGTCATCACGCTCGAGGGCGCCGGCACGATCGCGGCGATCATCCTCGAGACGGTCGTCGGCACCAACGGCGTGCTCGTGCCGCCGCCGGGCTACCTGCAGGGCGTCCGCGAGCTCTGCGACCGGTACGGCATCGTCTACATCGCCGACGAGGTCATGGTGGGCTTCGGCCGCGTCGGCGAGTGGTTCGCGGTGAACCACTTCGGCGTCGTGCCCGACCTCATCACCTTCGCGAAGGGCGTGAACTCGGGCTACGTGCCGCTCGGCGGCGTCGTGATCTCGCAGCGGATCGCCGTCGCACTTCGACACCGTCGCGTTCCAGGGCGGCCTCACGTACTCGGGGCATCCGCTCGCCTGCGCCGCGGGCGTCGCCACGTTCGAGGTGTTCGAGCGCGACGGCATCCTCGAGCGCGTGCGCGACCTCGGCGCGCGCGTCGTCGAGCCGCGCCTGCGCGAGATGGCGGCGAGGCATCCGTCGGTCGGCGAGGTGCGCGGGCTCGGCCTGTTCTGGGCGATCGAGCTCGTGCAGGACGCCGCGACCCGCGAGCCGCTGGTGCCGTTCAACGCGAGCGGGGCGGATGCCGCGCCGATGGCCGCCGTGGCCGCCGCCTGCAAGCGGGCGGGCCTCTGGCCGTTCGTGCACTTCAACCGCCTGCACGTCGCGCCGCCGCTCGTGATCACCGAGGACGAGCTCGTGCGCGGCCTCGACATCATCGACGAGGCGCTCGACGTGGCCGACGGGTACGTCGGGTCGTAGCGCCGCGTTCCGTTCCGTCGGGGCAGCGGCCGAACGCCTCAGCCCCGCTCGCCCGCCCTCCAGCCCGCTCGTCGGGGCGGTCGGCTAGCCTGAGTCACATGGACTCTCGGGCGGCGTCCGGCGGCATGGCCCGGCGAACCTTCCTCGCCGCGTCGCTCTCCGGGATCGCCGCCGTCGCGCTCTCGAGCTGCACGTGGCCCCAGCCGAGCCGACGTCCCCGCCGACGCCCTCGCCCACGGCCAGCCGCACGCCGACTCCCACCCCGACCGCACCGACGGCGTGCCGCTGCCGACGGCCATGCGCCGCTCGAGCTGGGGCTCCGACCCGTTCGCGCGCGGCGCGTTCTCGTACGACGCCGTCGGCACCACGCCCGAGCTGCGCGAGTCGCTCGCCGAGCCCGTCGGCGATCGCCTGTTCATCGCCGGCGAGGCCTGCGATCCGGATGCCCCCGGCACGCTCGCCGGCGCGCCGCGACTCGGGCTCGCGCCGAGCA
Source organism: uncultured Actinomycetota bacterium (assembly GCA_963709115.1). Taxonomy (GTDB): domain Bacteria; phylum Actinomycetota; class Actinomycetes; order Actinomycetales; family Microbacteriaceae; genus Agromyces. The sequence continues at coordinate 74,072 of CAVPVF010000021.1, read as the reverse complement.
GCCGCCGTCCGCTGTCGCCGAACCGGGCGAGCGGGTCGCCGTCATCGGCGCCGGCCTCGCCGGGCTCACCGCCGCGCGCGCACTCGTCGACGCCGGCTTCGAGGTCGTCGTGCTCGAGGCCCGCGATCGCGTCGGCGGCCGCGTCGACTCGGTCGACGACGCGGCTTCGACCAGCCGGTCGAACTCGGCGCCGTGTTCGTCGGTGACGACGACGCGCTCCTCGACGGACTCGGCGCGGCATCCGTCGACACCCGACCGTTCGCCGCCGTCGTCGAGGCGCGCACGCCCGACGGCGTCGCGGTGCCGATCCCGCCGACCGGCCCCGACGCGATCGCCGCGGCGCAGGCGTGGGCGGCGACGCAGCAGCCCGACGTCTCGCTCGCGGCCGCGCTCGTCGGCTCGGGCGTGCTCCCGATGCCGAGGACGCCCGACGCCGACGGCGTCAGCCCCGCGGACTGGCTCGCGCACACGATCGCGAGCGGCGTCGCGCCGGCGACGGGCGCGACGACCAGTCAGCTCTCGGCGCATGGCATCGACCTCTGCCCAGCCCGGCGAGCCGGGCGACTCGTCACGGGCCGCCTCTCCGACTACTCGACGCCCTCGCCGACCGTCGACATCGCCGTCTCGAGCGTCGTGACCCGCATCGCCTACGACGACCGGCGGGTGAGCCTGCGCCTCGACTCGGGCGAGTCGCTCACGGTCGACCGGGCGATCGTCACGGTGCCGCTCGGCGTGCTGAAGTCCGACACGCTCCGTTCTCGCCGGCCCTGCCGTTGCTGCACCAGCGCGCGATCTCGCTGCTCGGCATGGGCGTCGTCGACGTCGTCTGGCTGCGGTTCGAGGAGGCGTTCTGGCGAGCGGATGTCCCATACGGCCCTCCGCCACTCCCGACGTGCTGACCGTGGTCGGCGACCCGCGACGGTCGCAGCGTGGCTCGACGTCGGCGCGCCGACCGGCGAACCCGTGCTCGTCGGGGTCATCGCGGCGCGCAGGCGACTCGGCTGGAGGCGCTCGACGATCCGGAGTTCCAGCCTGCGGTGCTGGCCGATCTCGCGCCCTACGCCACAGCGCCCGGTTGACCGCGACGAGCACCGCGGTGATGCGCCACGAAGATCACGAGCACGAGCGCGCAGTAGGCCACGACGCCGAGCGCGCCGCCGACCTGCGCCTCGTCGAGGAAGAAGTACGGGTACCACCCGACGTCGGCGCCGCGCAGCAGGGTGTAGGCGAGCCACATCGACGGGTACACGAGCACCCAGCCGACCGTCGACCACGGCACCCGCGGGTTCACGGCGATGATGCTGTCGGTCGTCCACGCGACGACGGCGAGCGCCGGCACCACGAAGTGCAGCAGCGTGTCCGACCACGGCACGTCGACGCGGTAGTCGCGCGTCGACGCCTGCGCCACGATGAGCGCGAAGACGATGCCCGAGACGAGCAGGTAGACGGTCACCATCGTGCGGAGGATGCCGAGCCATGCCGGGTCGCGGGGCCTTCGCAGCGCGAAGCGGCCGGCGATGCGAGCGTGACGACGGCCAGCATCGCCGACTGCACGGTGAAGTAGCTGAAGAAGTTCGTGGTGGCGAAGAAGCGGAACCCGAGCACGTACTGGAAGTTGCCGATGAGGGCGATCACCTCGAGCACGGCGACGAGCAGCCGGAACACCCCGAGGCTGCGCCTGGCCCGCTAGCCCGGACCGTGACTCCGGGGCTGCGAGGCATGCCCCAACGGTACGCCCCGGCTCAGTCTCCGAACCAGCGCGCCCGTCGCACCACGCCGAACTCGGCCTTCTCGGCCACGTATGCCGTGGAAGGCCCGAGGAATGGGGCGCTCGGTCCGCCTTCTGCATGGAAGTCCACGTCGACGCGGCCGACCTCGCCGTTGCCGAACTCCAGGCAAGCAGAGCCCGGTTCCCCCCGATGCGCGGTCACCGCCGCCCTGGATGCCGCTCCGATCCCATCGGCGACGACGTGGGCGTCGCTCTCCGCGAACGTCCCTGCCTTGGGATGCCGGTCTCTGCGCAGTCGCCGAGGGCGTACACCCCGGGGAACGGCGTCTGCAGCGTGCGCCGGTCCACCTTGACCCAGCCGTCGTCCGTCAGGCCCGCCTCGACGAGCACGTCGGGGACCTTGTGCACCGGAATGCCGATGAACAGGTCATACGGCTCGTCGTGGTCCTTGAAGTGTGCGACCCGTGCGCCGGGGTCGATCCCGTAGACACGGTGTCGTTTCGTGTACGCGATCCCGCGTTCCGCCATCGCCCGCTCGAGCGCTGCCGACGCACCGGGTGAGACCGGGATCGGCGACGGCTGCGGGTGACCACGTGGAGTTCGCTGGCGTCGCGGAGTCCTCGAGCGACCAGCCGGTCGTGGAGGAGCAGCATGCCCTCGTACGGCGCGGGCGGGCACTTGAACGGGATGGAGAGGACGGTGGCAGCACCCTGCCACCGCCGAACACCTCCAACTCGTCTCGAAGCCGCTCGGCGCCGGCGACCGAATAGTACTCGAAGCCCCCGTCGACGAACCCCGGCGTGGCGGCCAGATCGTAGTCGGCGCCGAGGGCCACGACGATCACGTCGGGTCGTACGCCGCGACGTCGGTGATGACGTGTCGCGTCGCCGGTTCGATCCTCAGCACGCGTTCCTGCCGGAACTCCACGCCGGGCCTGCTGATCCCGCGGTACGGAATGCGCACCTGCTCAGTGGTCCGACGCCCGAAGAGGATGTCGAGCTTCGAGTACCCGAAGACGAACGCATCGCGTCGGTCGACGAGCGTCACCTCGACGTCGCCCGCGAGGCGCTCCGACAGCACGCTCGCCAACTCCAGCCCGCCGAAGCCGGCGCCGAGGATCATGACGTTCGTCGTCACTCCCCCAATGATGCTCCCCGGATGTCCCTGCGTCCACGTCCCAGCGCCTTCGCGGTCGAGGAGGCCCAAGCCGCGTATCGAGGCCTCTTGCGGCCAGGTGAGGTCTCGATGCGCTCGCACCTGCGCGCGGTGCTACTCCACCGGCGGACCCGGATCGCCGCCTTCATCGAGCGGCCGCAGGATCCGGTCGAGGAACCGGCGCGTCCGCTCCTCGGTCGGCTTCGTGAAGATGTCGCCCGGCGCACCGCGCTCCACCACGACGCCGCCGTCCATGAACAGCACCTCGTCGGCCGCCTGGCGGGCGAAGCTCAGCTCGTGGGTGACCACGACCATGGTCCAGCCCTCGTCGGCGAGCTCCTTGATCACCGACAGCACCTCCCCGACGAGTTCGGGGTCGAGCGCGCTCGTCGGCTCGTCGAAGAGCAGCAGGTCGGGCTTCAGGGCGAGCGCGCGCACGATGCCGACGCGCTGCTGCTGCCCTCCCGACAGCTCGAACGGGTACGCGTCGCGCTTCTCGGCCAGCCCGACCCGCTCGAGCAGCGCGGATGCCTCGGCGAGGGCCTGCGCCTTCGGCACCCGCTGCACCCGGATCGGGCCCTCGACCACGTTCTGCAGCACGGTCATGTGCGGGAACAGGTTGTGCTGCTGGAAGACCATCGCCGACCGGTCGCGCAGCGCGAAGCGCCCGGCCTTCGGGATCGGCCCCGAGAAGTCGAGCTCCGGCCCGCCGGCGAACGCGATCGTGCCGCCGTCGGGCGTCTCGAGCCCGTTGAGCGAGCGCAGCACGGTGGTCTTGCCCGACCCGCTCGGCCCGATGAGCACGACGACCTCGCCGCGCCGCACCTCGAGGTCGATCGAGCGCAGCACCTCGTTGTCGCCGAACGACTTGCGGATGCCCCGTGCGGTCAGCAGCACGGAGTCGTCGGGCGCGGCCTGCGGGGCGAGCGGGTCGCCGCCCGCGGCATCCGGCCCCTGCGGCTGCACGCCGTCGTCAGTGGGCGACATAGCGATCGAGCCTCCTCTCGAGCCGTTCTGCCCGCTCGACAGCACGAGGCAGAACAGCCAGTAGATCAGCGCCGCCTCGAGGTAGAGCAGCATGAAGTCCTGCGTGAACGCGGCGATCTCCTGCGCGACGCGGAACAGCTCGGTCACGAGGATCAGCGAGGCGAGCGACGTGTCCTTCACGAGCGAGATGAACGTGTTCGACAGCGGCGGCACCGAGACCCGCGCGGCCTGCGGCAGGATGATGCGGCGCAGCGCGGTCGCGTGCGACATGCCGATCGTGTACCCGGCCTCCCACTGGCCCTTGGGCACCGACAGGATCGCGGCGCGGATGATCTCGGCCGCGTACCCGCCGACGTTGAGCGAGAACGCCATGATCGCGCTCGGCCACGGGTCGATCACGATGCCGACCGCGGGCAGTCCGTAGAAGATCACGAACAGCTGCACGAGCAGCGGCGTGCCGCGGATCACCGAGACGTAGAACCGCCCGATGCCCGAGAGCACGCGGTTCTTCGAGATCCGGGCGAGCGCGACGGCGAGCGCGATCACGAGCCCGATCGCGAACGAGGCCAGGGCGAGCGGGATGGTGCCGCTCAGCCCGCCCCAGACGATCGGCCAGAACGATTCCAGGAACAGTTGCCAGCCGGATGCCACGGCGACACCCCCTTCGTGAAGACGGGCGTGAGCCTACTACTGCGAGACGTCGGCCCCGAAGTACTTGTCGCCGAGCTCGGCGAGCACGCCCTCCTCGCGGAGCTCCGCGAGTGCGGCGTCGATCGCGGCGACGAGGTCGGCCTTGTCCTTCGTGAACGCGAGCGCGCTGAGCGACGGGTCGTCGGTCTCGGCCGCGACCTCGAGGCCCGACTGGCCGTTGGTCTTCACGTAGTCGAGGTAGGTCAGCTCGTCGTTGATGGTCGCGTCGACGCGCCCCTGCTCGAGCAGTGCGACGGCCTGGGCCCAGCCCTCGACGGCCTCGACGTTCGCGCCCGACTCCTGGGCGAGCTCGTACCAGTTGCTCGTGAGCGACTGCGCGGTGGTCTTGCCGGCGAGGTCGTCGAAGCTCGAGATCGACGAGTCGCCCTCCTTCACCACGATCACGCCCGGCGAGACGGTGTACGGCTCGCTGAAGAGGTACTGCTCCTCGCGCTCGGGGTTGATCGAGACCTGGTTGGCGATCACGTCGAACCGGCCGGCGTCGAGGCCCGCGAAGATCGCGTCCCACTGGGTCTCCTGGAACTCGACCTCGAGGCCGAGCTTGTCGGCCACCGCCTCGGCGACCTCCACGTCGTAGCCGGTCAGGTCGCCGCTGCCGTCCTCGTGGTAGCTGAACGGACGGTAGGTGCCCTCGGTCGCGACGGTCAGCGTGCCCGCCTTCACGAGCCCGTACTCGTCGCCGGATGCGTCGTCGCTCGCCGCGGGCGCGCCGGACGAGCAGGCGGCGAGGGCGAGGGCGGCGGCGGATGCGGCGACGAGGCCGAGCAGGGTTCGGGTGCGTGACATGCGGTGGTGCTCCGTTCGTGACGTTCGTGACGTTGGCGTGTGAGGCCGGATGCTTCGGTCGGTCGCCCCGGCCAGACGAGTCCAGCACGCGGGCAACGCCGCGGTGAAACCGGATGACTCCGCGTTGCATTCCATGTCGTCGCAGATCGGGACGGATGGCCGCGCCGGAACGCATGCGCCGCGCGGCATACAGGCGACGGCGTTCGCGCGCAACCCCTCCCGCCGTCTCGCCGCCGTCGATAGAGTTGCGGCGTCGCGGGAGTCCCCTCCCGCGTCGCGGTGCCCCCCACACCACTCGAAGGGACCCCAATGGTCACGTTCAACCTGCTCGTCCTCATCGGCATCGTCGGCGGCGTCCTCGCCCTCGTCGACGGGATCTGGCGCCTCCGCGCACGCGGCGGCAACACGATCGTCGGCGTCATCGAGATCATCGTCGCCGCGCTGTTCATCCTGTCGTTCTTCGTCCCGGTGCCCTGGGGCTCGCTGGTGCTCGGCGTCGCGACGCTCATCGTGCTCGCCGTGGCACTGTTCCTCGGCGGACGCACCGGGCGCGGCGTGACGATCGCCGGACTCGTGGTCGTCGCCGCCTGGATCGTGCTCGTCAACCGCTGGCTGGTCATCCCCGGCCTCAACTGACCGTCGACACGCAGCGAGGCGGCCGTCCCCGTGGGCGGCCGCCTCGCTGCGTCGGGTTCGTGCGCGGCTAGCCGCGGCCGCCCTCGTTCGCCGTGCTCCACGCGAGCGCGTCGACCGCGTCGCCGCCGAGCTCGGGATGCCGCACGCGGAACTCGGCCGAGCCCGCCGAGTAGTCCGCCTCGAGCCGACGGGCGGCCTTGGCGAGCGCCGGACCGGCCTCGCGGCCGAACCGCGCGATGAGCCTGGCGTCGTCGCGCGCCGGCCGGGCCGTGCGGCCCCATCCGGTCCACTCGACGACGGCTCGGGTGAGACGAGGCTCCGTTGCCTTCATCACTTCTCCTTCTGGTTGGGGTCGGGACATGGTCGGGGTCAGAACGCGTTCAGGCCGGTGAGGGCGCGGCCGAGGATGAGCTGGTGGATCTCGTCGGTGCCCTCGTAGGTGCGGACGGACTCGAGGTTCGCGGCGTGCCGCATCACCGGGTAGGCGCTCGTGATGCCGTCGCCGCCGAGGATCGTGCGGGCCTGGTGCGCGATCTCGAGGGCCTCGCGCACGCTGTTGAGCTTGCCGACCGAGATCTGGGCGGGCGTGAGCTGCCCGCGCTCCTTGAGGCGGCCGAGGTGCAGGGCGAGCAGGATGCCCTTCTCGAGCTCGAGCAGCATGTCGGCGAGCTTCGCCTGGGTGAGCTGGTTCGCGCCGATCGGCTTGCCGAACACCTCGCGCTCGCGCGACCGCTCGAGTGCGGCCTCGAGGCACGAGCGGGCCGCGCCCATCGCACCCCAGACGATGCCGTACCGGGCCTCGTTGAGGCAGCCGAAGGGCCCCGAGAGGCCGGATGCCTCGGGCAGCATGGCGTCGGCGGGAAGACGGACCCCGTCGAAGACGACGTCGCACTGCACCGAGGCGCGCATCGACAGCTTGCCCTCGATCGGGGTCGCCGCGAACCCGGGCGTCGTCGTCGGAACGAGGAACCCGCGCACCGCGCCGCCGCCCTCGCCGGCTGCGTTCTCCCCGCCGGGGCCCGTCGGGTCGTCGACCCGCGCCCAGACGACGGCGACGTCGGCGACGGACGCGAGCCCGATCCACCGCTTCGCGCCGTCGAGGACCCAGCCGTCGCCCTCGCGGCGCGCGGTGGTGGTCATCGCGGCGGGGTCGGAGCCGCCCTGCGGCTCGGTGAGGGCGAAGCATCCGATCAGCTCGCCCTTCGCCATGCCCGGCAGCCAGCGCTGCTTCTGCTCCTCGGAGCCGTACCGGCGGATGGCGCTCATCGCGAGGGAGCCCTGCACCGACACGAACGTGCGCCAGCCCGAGTCGGCGGCCTCGAGCTCGAGGCAGACCAGCCCGTAGCTCACCGCGCCGGCGCCCGCGCAGCCGTAGCCCTCGAGGTGCATGCCGAGGAAGCCCTGCTCGCCGAGCTCGCGGACCAGCTCCCGGCGGAAGTGCCGCTGCTCGAAGTCGTCCTCGATGATCGGGAGGATGCGCTCCTGCGCGAAGGCGCGGGCGCGCTGCTGCCAGGCGCGCTCCTCGTCGCTGAGGAGGCCGTCGAGGTCGAAGACCTGGTCGACGCGGGGAGCCGTGGTCATGCGGCGGGTCCTTTCTCGGAAGTGGGAAGCCAGTCGGCGCCGGCGTGCTCGTCGAGGCGCGGCGGCGGGGTGCGGTAGTCGGGGGCGGCGCCCGAGAGGGCGATCGGGTTGGCGACGGTGCGGCTCGCACCGAGCTCGACCACCGGATCGAGGCCGAGCGACTCCGCGAAGGCGAGCGCCTCGGCCACGTCGTTCACGAGGCCCGCGGGCACGCCGGCTTCGGAGAGCGCCCCCACCCAGTGCTCGGCACCGTGGGCGGCGAGGGCCGCCTCGAGTTCGGCGCGCAGGTGGTCGCGGTGCTCGACGCGGGTCTCGTTCGTCGCGTAGCGAGGATCGTCGGCGATGCCCGGGATGCCGAGGACCCACGTGAGCGCGCGGAACTGCCGGTCGTTGCCGACCGCGATGACGAGGTCGCGGTCGGCGGCCGGGAACACGGCATACGGCGCGATGCTCGGATGCTGGTTGCCGAGGCGCCGGGGCGCACGGCCGGTCGCGAGCGTCGAGGCCGCCTGGTTCGTGAGCGCGGAGAGCAGGCTCTGGAGCAGGTTCACCTCGACGCGCCGGCCCAGGCCCGTGCGGTCGCGCTCGCGCAGGGCGAGCAGGATCCCGACGACGGCGTTCTGCCCGCAGAGCACGTCGACGAGGGCCACCCCCGCCTTGGACGGTTCGCCGTCGGGCTCGCCCGTGATCGACATGAGGCCGCCGACCGCCTGCACGAGCAGGTCGTATCCGGCGAGCGTCGCATCCGGGCCGAACCCGGTGATCGAGCAGTAGACGAGGCCGGGATTCACCGCACGCAGGTCGGCGTCGGACAGCCCGAACCGATCCATCACGCCGGGCCTGAAGTTCTCGACCATGACGTCGGCGGATGCCGCGAGCCGTCGCGCCTCGGCGAGGCCCGCCTCGGTCGTGAGGTCGAGTGCGACCGAGCGCTTGTTGCGGTTGACGCTGCCGAAGTACGTGGCTTCTCCGGCCGCATCCACGGGCGGCTTCCAGTGGCGGGTGTCGTCGCCCGTGGGCGGCTCGACCTTGATGACGTCGGCGCCGAAGTCGGCGAGGGTCATGGTGGCGTACGGCCCCGCGAGCACGCGTGAGAAGTCCGCGACGCGAACGCCCGCGAGCACGCCGAACGGCGCCGCCTGGGTTGGCTCGTGCATGGATCATCCGCCTTCGCATGAAACGGCCCGGAGGGGCCGCACGTGATTCATCCTATAGCGGATCTTTTTGGGCGGCAGAGCCACTCGACCGGAATCCGCTCGACTAACGTGGACGCATGGAGACGAGGGTGGGTCCCGGTGCGCGCGAAGCCGTGTTCGCCCAGCTCGCCGACGCCGGCCGCGCCGAGCAGGTCGCCCAGCGCCTCACCGATGGCATCGTCCTCGGGGTCCTCGACCCGGGCGAGCGGCTCCCCAGCGAACCCGAGCTCGCCCGACGGTTCGGCGTCGCGCTGATCACCGTGCGCGAGGGGCTCGGCATCCTCCGCGTCGCCGGCCTCGTCGAGACCCGCCGCGGACGCGAGGGCGGCAGCTTCGTCGTGCGCGACGACATCGAGCACCGCGGCATCCTGACCGCCCGCCTGCGCGGACTCGCCCAAGTGGAGCTCAGCGACATGGCGGTCTACTTCGGCGCGATCCTCGCGGGCGCGGCCGAGCGCGCCGCCGAGCGCGCCTCGCCCGACGACGCGGCCAACCTCGCCGGCTGGCTCGGGAGCGCCGACTTCTCGACGGCGGCGGCGGCCCGCACCAACCAGGGTGGATTCCTCCTCGAGCTCGCGGTGCTCAGCCAGTCGGCTCGCCTCGTGCGCGAGCAGATCCGCCTGCAGGCCGAGTTCGGCCCGCTGCTGCTGCTCGGCCTCGCCGACGAGTCGGCGCGCATCGAGATCACCGCCCTGAACCAGCGGATCGTGCGCGCGGTGGCACGCCAGCGCGGCGCCCGCGCCCGCGAGGCGGCCGGCGAGCTCGTCGAGACGCTCGCCCGCCGACTGCTCGCCGCGAAGGCCCGCGTCGAGCGAGGGGGTGCCCTCGATGAGCCGCACGCCGACTGAGGTCGCCGACGCGGTCGCCGAGGTGTTCCGGCGCGTGTTCGACCAGCTCGCCGCGTGGCGCGAGCCGATCGAGTCGCTCCTGCCGCCGGCCCCGACCTCCGAGCCGCCGCACTCGACGGCGCCGTCGCCGAGCTCGGGCTGCTCCGCCTCGAGGAGCCCGAGCCGATGCTCGTCGGCGCCGGCTTCATCGCCGACGGCGCGGTCGTGCGGGGCGGCGGTGTGCACTTCGCGTGGTGGCTGGGCCCGCTGGAGGACAACCCGGTGCTCGGCTCGACCGATGGGCCGACCCGGCTCGACCTCTCGACGCGCGGCTACGCCGAATACCTGCGCGACTTCCGGGCGCTGGAGTGGTACCGAATCCCGGCCACGACCCGGCAGGCGCATGTCACGGGGCCGTACGTCGACCACCTCTGCACCTGCGACTACATCCTGACCCTGACGATGCCCGTGCACGCACGCGACGGCGAGCGAATGGTCGGCGTCGTCGGGGCCGACATCGCCGTGCGGCACCTCGAGGGCGCACTGCTCCGCAAGTTCCTCGACGTCGAGTCGCCGGTGGTGCTCGTGAACGAGCAGGGTAGGGTCGTGGCCTGTCCCACCGATCCGTCGCTGCAGGTGGCCGGCTGGCCGGCCCGGGATCGGCGAACGTGGCCTGCCCGGGTACCCCGTTCTCGGTGCGCGTCGACCCCGCGGCATCCGGTTCGAAATCAAAGATATAGTGTTATATCTTTGACGGACGAGCGACTGCACCGCGGCAGACGGGCTCTGGCGTGTGGTGCACCTGAGAAGGAAGACTCCGATGAGCTATGCCGTGACCAACCCCGCCACCGGCGAGACGGTCAAGACGTACCCGACGATCACCGACGCCGAGCTCGACGCCGCCATCGCCGCCGCCGACGAGGCGCACCGCGGCTGGTCGAGTCCACCACCGTCGAGGAGCGCGCCGCGCTCATCCGCCGCGTCGGCGAGCTGCACCTCGAGCGCCGCCAGGAGCTGGCGCGAGATCATCGTGCGCGAGATGGGCAAGCCGATCGAGCAGGCCCTCGGCGAGGCCGACTTCGCCGCGGCGATCTACGAGTACTACGCCGACCACGCGTCCGAGTTCCTCGCGGACGAGCCGATCCGGCTGCTCGCGGGTGAGGGCTCGGCGGTGATCCGCCGCTCGTCGCTGGGCGTGCTCCTCGGCGTCATGCCGTGGAACTTCCCGTACTACCAGGTCGCCCGCTTCGCCGGCCCGAACCTCATCATCGGCAACACGATCCTGCTCAAGCACGCCGAGCAGTGCCCCGAGTCGGCCGCGGCGATCGAGCAGATCTTCCTCGACGCGGGCTTCCCGGCGGGCGCGTACGTGAACATCTACGCGTCGCACGACCAGATCGAGCAGGTCATCGCCGACCCGCGGGTGCAGGGCGTCTCGCTCACCGGCTCCGAGCGGGCCGGCGCCGCGGTCGCCGAGATCGCCGGCCGTCACCTGAAGAAGGTCGTGCTCGAGCTCGGCGGCTCCGACCCCTTCATCCTGCTGTCGACCGACGACCTCGATGCGCACCGTGCAGAACGCCGTCGACGCGCGCCTCGACAACAACGGCCAGTCCTGCAACGCGGCCAAGCGCTTCATCGTCGCCGACGAGCTCTACGAGCCCTTCCTCGAGAAGTTCACGGCCAAGCTCGCCGAGGTCGAGACGGGCGACCCGACCTCGGCCGAGACCGCGCTCGGGCCGCTCTCGTCGCTGAAGGCGGCGGAGGGCCTCGACGAGCAGGTCAAGCGCGCGGTCGAGCACGGCGCGACGCTCGTGCACGGCGGCACCCGCGAGGGCGCGTTCTTCCAGACCACGGTGCTGACGGAGGTCACGCCCGAGAACCCCGCCTCGAAGGAGGAGTTCTTCGGCCCGGTGGCGCAGGTGTACCGCGCGAAGGACGAGGCCGACGCGATGCGCATCGCCAACGACATCCCGTTCGGGCTCGGCTCCTACGTCTACACGACCGACGAGCAGCAGGCGCTCCGGGTCGCCGACGGCATCGAGGCCGGCATGGTCTTCGTCAACGTCGTGCTCGCCGACGGCGCCGAGCTGCCCTTCGGCGGCGTCAAGCGCTCGGGCTCGGGTCGCGAGCTCGGTCGCTTCGGCGCCGACGAGTTCGTCAACAAGAAGATGATCCGCATCGGCTGACGCCCCGCGTCGCGCTCGATGAGCCCGATGAGCCCCCGGCCGATCGGTCGGGGGCTCATCGCGTCGTCGAGTCACGGGACTTCGCGGCGGCGACCGTCGAGGAGTGCTCGCCGTCGACGACGCGGTGCGCCGGGCGCGCATCCGCCGGGCCAGGTGCGCCGCGTCTCGGGTCACCCCGGGCAGGGTCGCGGAGGTCACGGCGTACATGAAGTCGCGCCCGATCACGTAGAGGCCGGGACGGCGTCCACCACGCCCCGGTGCTGCACCACGTCCCGTCCTCGTCGAACGCCGGGAGGTCGACCCACGTCAGGTCGTCCCGGTACCCCGTGCACCAGATGACGTTCGCCACGTCGAGCACGTCGCCGTCCGCCGTGACCGGCGACCCGTCGCGGACGTCGACCACCCGCCCGACCCGGGCGACGCCGGCCGCGTCGAGGTCGGCGCGCTTCGTGCGGATCAGCGGCGCGGCGCGGCCGGCGAGCTTCGGCAGCACGCGCCGTCCGATCGGCGTCCCGAGCGTGAGCACGTGCAGTCCCGCGAATCGCACGACGGGCAGCACGAACCGCGCCGCCGCACGGCCGTGGCGCACCGGCAGCTCGCCGGCCGGCGTGCCGGCGATGGTCGTCGCGTGCGTGCCGCTCACGTCGAGCGCGATCTCGGCGCCCGAGTTGCCCATCCCGACGACGAGCACGGGGCCCGGCCGCAGCTGCGCCGGGTTCCGGTAGTCGCTCGAGTGGAGCTGCAGCACGGATGCCCCGAGCCGGCCGGCGAACTCGGGACCCGGGCGCCTGGTGGCCGCCCGTGGCGAGCACCACGTTCTCGGCCTCCCAGCGGCGTGCACCGGCTTCGACGACGAACCGGTCGCCGACCCGGCGAACCCGATCCACGTGGACGCCCGTGGCACGGGCAGCCCGAAGTGCGCCGCGTACGCCTCCAGGTAGTCGGCCTGCTCGTCCTTGGTCGGGAACCCGAGCCGGTCGCCGGGGAACGGCATGCCCGGGAGGCCGTCGTACTTGGCGGGCGTGAACAGGTGCAGGGAGTCCCAGCGCAGGCGCCACGCATCGCCGACGCGCTCGTGCGCGTCGAGGATCACGAGGTCGCGGTGCTGCTGCGCCAGGTGGTAGGCGATCGCCAGTCCGGCCTGCCCGCCGCCGATGACGACGGTGTCGAGCACGCGGCCGGACTCGCTCGGGATGTCATGGGTGTCTCGTTCATGGACCGGACGCTACGGCGACGCCACGTGGCCCGCGTCGAGAGGACCCCCCATTCGCGCGGGGAGGGCGCTGGGGGATTCCACCCAGGCGCCGGTCAGTCGGCCAGTCCGTGCCGGAAGGCGTACGCGGTCGCCGCCGACCTCGACGAGACGCCGAGCTTGCCGAAGATGTTGCTGAGGTGACGCTCGACCGTCTTCTCGCTCAGGTAGAGCTCCCGCGCGATCTCGCGGTTCGTGTCGCCCGCCGCCACGAGCCGCAGCACCTCGACCTCACGAGCCGACAGCCCGTCGTCCCGCCCATGCCGTGCGGCGGACGACTCGGCCTCCGCCGCCGCGAGCGCCTGTCGGGCGCCGAGTTCGACGAACACCACGCGTGCCGCGTCGAGCTCCATGGCCGCGGATGCCTCGTCGCCGAGCGCCCGGCAGGCGCGGGTCGCGATCACGCGGCAACGCGCCGCCTCGTACGGGACGTCCAGGTCCCGCCATCGGGCCCAGGCGCGCCGGGACGTCGTGAGCGCGCCGCGGGCATCGCCCTCGGCGAGCAGCACCGCCGACTCGGCCTGCTCGGCGATGGCCTGCAGCATCGGCATCGGGCTCGATCGACTCAACGCGGCGAGCTCGTCGGCGGCCGCACGAGCGGCCGGGACGTCGCCGACGCCGAGTTGGATCTCCACCACGGCCGCGAGGAGCCCCCGGCGCTCCCCCGGATCGAGGTGCTCGACGGCGCCGAGGATCAGCGACCGTGCGAGCGCGCCGTTCCCCTGCGCCAGGCGGAGCAGCGCCAGACCGGGCTCCGGTTCGTACCCCGACGCCTCCGCGTGTTCGTACGACGACTCCGCCGCGGCCCATTCGCCCCGCAGCCGATGGACCTCGCCGTGCTGGTACCAGGCGCCCCAGAGCCCTTGGGGGTCGCCGCGCGCCGCGCGTTCCTGCGCCTCCTCCGCCGCGGCGAGCGCATCGTCCCATGCGCCGTGCAGCAGGAACAGCGCCGCCCGATGCGCGTGGCACTGCCCGGTGAAGCCCACCATGTCGGGCCGCTCCGCGCACCAGTGGTCGAGGACGCGCGTCCACTCCCGGGCGCGGCCGGACGTCGAACGCCAGCCGGCACGACTGCAGCATCGCGCAGTAGACGATGCCCGACGGGATCGGCGAGACCTCGCCGGCCGTCACGGCCACCATGACCTCGTCGAGCTGCGCCAGGCCCGCATCCGGTTCACCGAGCATGATCTTCGACCTGGCCGAGCCCGAGCCCGGCGAGCGCGATGAGGTCGGCGTCGCGGAAGGCGCGGGCGAACTCCGCCGCGCGTTCGAATGCCGCCGCGGCGCGTTCCCCGTCGCCGGCGTAGAACGCGGCGAGGCCCTCCGGGATGAACAGGAACCCGTGGTCCGGTCGGCCGTCGGGGTCCTGCTCCACCAGTCGTTGCGCGCGCGCGAACCACCCTCCGGCGCGTGCGCGGTCCCCGAGTCCCATCAGCTCCATCCCCAGCCAGGCGGCGCACCGCGTGGCGGCGTCGACGTCCTCCTCGGCGAGGTAGGCCTCGTGGGCGCGCGTCAGCGTGTCGATGCCCTCCTCGAAGCGTCCGAGCAGGATGGCCGCGATGGCGAGGTGCTCGAGGTCGGATGCCGCGACGGCGTGCTCGCGATCGGCCTCGTCGAGCCCGGCGACGGCGTCGGCGAAGCGGTGCTCCCGATATGCGGTTCGGCCCCGATCGAGGGCGGTCGGCGTGGTCATGACGCCTCCAAGAGCTGTCGGCGCCGGTCGCGACGGCGGTGGACGTCGACGCCGACCGATGCGTGGCATCAGGCTAGCCCCGCGCTCCGTAGGCGGCAACGTGCGTCGTCGTCGCGGCATCCGCTGCTCGACGCATCCATCGACCAATCAAATCATCCGGTGCTATAGCTTTGGAGCCGAAGGTATGGCAAGCTGGCGCAACCGACTGGCGTCCGGGGTGGGCGGACGCGATCAATGACGATCCGAAAGGTCACGATGTCAGAACCCGCGAAGCCCGCCGAACTCGGCGATGGCGAGCACCTCCAGGTCCTCGGCTACGAGGACTCGTTCAACCGCTCCATGAGCCTCTGGGCGAACTTCGCCCTCGGCTTCACCTACCTCTCGCCGCTCGTCGGCGTCTACTCGCTGTTCGCGCTCGCCGCTCACGGTCGGCGGTCCGCCCTCGATCTGGTGGATCGTCATCGTCGGCGCCGGCCAGCTGCTCGTCTCGCTCGTGTTCGGCGAGGTCGTGTCGCAGTACCCGATCCACGGCGGCATCTACCCGTGGGCGCGGCGCCTCTGGGGCCGCCGCTACGCCTGGATGGCGGCCTGGGTCTACATCTGGGCGATGATCGTCACGATCACCGCCGTCGCCGAGTACGGCTCGGGCTTCGCCGCGAGCCTGTTCGGCGTCGAGCACACGGCCGACACGACCCTGTGGCTCACCCTCGGCCTGCTGGTGTCGCCCTCGGCATCAACCTCACCGGCACGAAGTGGCTCGCCCGCGTCGCGCGCATCGGCCTCGCCGCCGAGCTCATCGGCGTCATCGGCCTCGGCCTCTACCTGCTGATCTTCCAGCGCAAGCAGGACTTCGGGATCTTCTTCGACACGATGGGCGTCCAGGGCGACGGGAGCTACCTCACCGCGTTCATCGGCGCGGCCCTCGCCGGCCTGTTCCTCTTCTACGGCTTCGAGGCCTGCGGCGACGTCGCCGAGGAGGTCGAGAACCCGGCGCGGCGCATCCCGAAGGCCATGATCCTCACGATCCTGGTCGGCGGCGTCTCGGCGCTGTTCTCGTTCGGCGGCTACGTGCTCGCAGCGCCCGACCTCCAGGCGATCGTCTCCGGCGAGGACGCCGACCCGATCCCCGCCATCCTCGAATCGACGCTCGGCCCGGTGGGCGCGAAGCTGTTCCTCGTGGTCGCGATCACCGCGTTCCTGTCCTGCGTGCTGAGCCTGCAGGCCGCCGCGAGCCGCCTGCTGTTCTCGTTCGCCCGCGACGGCATGATCCCCGGCCACCGCTGGCTGTCGAAGGTCTCGGCCACGAGCAAGGTGCCGACCAACGCGCTGATCGTCGCCTGCACCGTGCCGGCCCTGATCGCCGTGCTCGTCTGGCTGAACGCCGACCTGCTCTACCCGGTCACCGCCTTCGCGGTCCTCGGCATCTACGTCGCGTTCCAGATGGTCGTGCTCGCGTCGCTGCGCCAGCGTTTCCGCGGCTGGAAGCCCGCCGGTCCGTTCTCGCTCGGTCGCTGGGGCATCGTCGTGAACGTCGCGGCCCTCGTGTACGGCGTGTTCGCGATGGTCCTGCTCGCCACGCCCGGCGCCTCGGGCGATGTCCTCGCCGACTGGATCGTGCTGATCGGCCTCGCGGTCGTGCTCGTCACCGGCCTCGCGTACCTGCTCCTCGCACGGCCCGATCGCAAGTCCGACGCCCCCGCGGGCGACGCGGTCGAGGTCGCCGAGCGCCTGCGGGCGCACAGCGGCGAGCGAGCGGTGGACCCGACCATCGCGCGCTAGCGGCCCGCTCACCACGCAGGCGCCTCGGGACCGACCGGTTCCGGGGCGCCTCGCGTCGCTGCGTTAGCGTGATGTCCGCGTGAGCGGTGGGCGACGTACCACTGGCCGTCTTCACGCCGGTACACCTGGGTCGCGCGGATCGTGAACGTGCGCGGCTCGCCGTCGATCGAGGTCGAGACACGCTCATAGCCGGCCGTGTAGGCGGCGTCGCCGACGACGTCGACCGCGATCAGCTCCATATCGTAGGACGTGCATTGCGAGAAGCTCATCGCGAGCACGTCGAACGCCTCGACCAGTCCTCCCGCCCCTGGCATTGCGCCAGGCCCGAGCACGCCCACCGGCTCACGCCGCGACCACGCGGCCTTGCGTGGGGCAGCGTCGCCGTCCATCAGGGCACGTTCAGCGGCGACGAGCGTGCCGTCCACCCATGCCAGGAAGTCCTCGCGGTCGCCCATGGGTTCATGGTGCTACGCCCGAGTGCTGCGCACAACCTCTCACCCACCGCAGCGCGTTCGTGGCGCGTCGCGCGCGGGAACGTCGCTAGCGCTTCTTCGCGGCGTCGATCTGGTCGCGGCGCATCAGGATGATCCGGTCGACGACCGAGTCGGGCAGCGGGTGCGTCGCCGTGAAGCGGATCGTGCCCTTCGACCACGAGTAGCCGTCGAGCTCGCCCTCGACGGCCGACACGACCTCGGGACTGAACGGGTAGAGGCCGATGTGGTCCTTCGTCGACATGACGGCGAGCAGCGGCGAATCCCGGTACCG
The DNA here is from genome assembly GCA_963709115.1 of uncultured Actinomycetota bacterium. GTDB lineage: Bacteria > Actinomycetota > Actinomycetes > Actinomycetales > Microbacteriaceae > Agromyces. The sequence goes on along the minus strand of CAVPVF010000021.1, from coordinate 56,789 downwards.
GAGTGCCGGCATGCCGTAGCTCCGTCCCTCGACCGCGTCGGGCACGAGCGAGACCGCCCGCGCCCGGATCCGCTCGATCAGGTCGCGATCGGGCGCCTCGAGGCCCGCGATGTAGTCGCTCATCTCCCCCATGACGTCACATCGTACGCCGACGGATGCCCCGCAGGCGAGGCGCTCGTCGACCCCGGTCGGCAGCACGGTCGGCGCCGCGCGGCGGCCGCCGCCGGCCGAGGCAGAGCACGAGCATGATCGCGCACGAGACGAGGTAGAACGTGTGCAGCGCCCAGATGGGCCCGGGCGGCAGGCTGAACACGTAGAGCGAGTACACGGCGTTGGCGGCGTTGATCATCGCGATGCTCGAGAGGCTGTACGACGAGACATCCCGCGTGCGCAGCGCCTTGCGCAGCATCGGCAGGTTGCTGACCGCGAACACGACGGTCGAGGCCGTGCCGGCGATCATCGGGATGTCCATGGCCGCAACGGTAGGCGCGGCATCCGCTCGCCCGCGTCGACCGAAGCGCCCATCTTCGCCGGCCGGTGCGTATGGGTCATTCTGTGTAGTACGCGGTCCTCGCCGGCCGGCGACGGCGCGATCAGACGAGCCCGTTCTCGTAGGCGTAGGCGGTCGCCGCGGCCCGTGTCGAGAGCCCGAGCTTGCCGAAGATGTTGCTGAGGTGCCGCGCCACGGTCTTCTCGCTGAGCGAGAGCCGCGCGCCGATCGCGCGATTGGTGAGCCCGGTCGACACCAGTCGGAGCACCTCGACCTCGCGGGCCGTGAGCGCCCCCGCGGGTCGATCCCCCGTCAGGCCGGCGAGCTCCGCGACGGCGGGATCCGCGCGCAGCGCGAGGAACACCGTCGCGTGCGGCATCGAACTCGGCCTGCGCGCGTCGCGCTCGCCGATCGATCGAGCGCGCGCCCGGCCAGCACCCTGCTGCGCGCCGCTTCGTACGACGCACCGAGGCCGCCACCGCGACTCCACGGCGGTGCGCGCGGCTCGAGCGCCGCCCTCGCGTCTCCCTCGGCCAGCAGCACCCGCGCCTCCGCAGCGGCGACGGTCGCGGCGAGCATCGGGGTGGGCGTCGACCGGCCCGCCTCGCGGAGCTCGTCGACGGCACGGCGGGCCGCATCGAGATCACCGGCGGCGACCTCGATCTCCACGACGGCGGGCAGCAGGTACCGGCGGGTGAACGGATCGGCGCCCGCGACGCTCCGTCGGATCTCGTCCTGGGCGCGCTGCGTGCGACCGACGGCGAGGTGGAGCAGCGCGAGGCCCGGCTGCGGTTCCCATCCCGACTCGCCCGCCCGCCGGTAGGACTCCTCGGCGGAGTGGAAGGCGCCGCGCAGCCGTCCGAGCTCGGCGAGCTGGTAGGGGGCGCCCCACACGGCCCGATAGTCGCCCGCGCGGAAGCGCGACAGCGCGAGCTCCACGGCGGTCGACGCCTCCGCCCATGCGCCGTGGATCATGAGCAGCATGGCCTCGAGCGCACGGCACTGCCCGCTGAAGGTGATGAGCTCGGGCTGCTCGCGGCACCACCGATCGAGCACGCGTCGTCCATGCGGCGGCGCGTTCCAGGTCGAACGCCATGAACGCGTCGGAGATCGCGGAGCAGGCGATGACCCCCGCCGGAATCGGTGGGACCTCGCCGGCGGCGACCGCCGCCATGCATCGGTCGAAGCACTCGAACCCCTGCGCGATGGCGCCGACCTCGATCAGCGACTTGCCGAGTCCGATCATCGTGAACGCCGCGAGTTCGCGGTCGCCGTGGCGCTCGGCGATCGCGAGGACCTCCTCGAACCGATGCACCGCCTCGGCGGGATTCCCGCTGCCGAGCTGTGCGACCGCCGGCGCCAGCCGCACGAACCCGGCCAGCGCGCCCGGCTCGTCCATCGCGTCGACGATCCGCATCGCGCGCGCCGCCCAGAGGACGCTGTTGGTGAAGTCCCCCAGTTCGATGAGCTGGAGCGAGAGCCACCCGGCGGAGCGAGCGGCGCCAGCGGTGTCCTCGCCCGTGAGATGCGCCTCGTACGCCCGCGTCCAGGCGTCGACGAGGCCGGCGGTTCCCCGCGCAGGATCGCGACGGTCGCGAGCAGCTCGAGGTCGGATGCCGCGAGCCCCTCGGTCGCGTCGACCCTCGCGAGGCGCTCGTAGGCGTCCGCCCAGCGCCGCTCCGCGGCGGCCGCGCGGCCCGCATCGAGTGCGCTGGACGAGGTCATGTGGCTCCCACGCCGGTCGCGCCCCCTCGGAGCCGGCGCCGGCGCCCGTCATCGTGCGGGAACGGTACCGCCGAAGCGACGGGCTCCGCAAGGGCGCGCGGCGACGGCGCGCAGCCCTCGCGGCGATCGGCCCCCCCCGTACGCTGGAAGGGTGATCCGCAGGCGGGTGATCGTGCACGGCGAGGTCCAGGGCGTGGGCTTCCGGTACACCGCGCGACTCGAGGCGCAGCGGATCGGCGTCTCGGGCTGGGTGACGAACCGCGCGCGACGGCTCGGTCGAGGCGGAGATCGAGGGCGACGAGGCATCCGTGCAGCGCGATGCTCGACTGGCTCGCCCAGGGACCGCCCGGTGCCGTCGTGCGCAGCACCGAGGTCTCGGAGGTCGAGCCCACCGGCGAGCGGGGCTTCCGCATCGCGTTCTGAGCGGATGCCGCGTCCTGCCGGATGCCGCGCGCCCGCGTCATTCGACGGGCGCGAGCACCGAGTCCCCGACCACGATCGACGACGGACCGTCGAAGCCCTGCTCGAAGACCGTCGCGAACGACAGGGTCGCGGTCGTCCCGGCCGGATCGAGGTGACCGGGGAACACGAGCGTGCCGCGGCGCGTCTGGCCGGGGGCGATGGTCTGGTTCCAGGAGCTGCGGAAGGGTCGCCGCCGAGCGAGGTGCCGTCGGCCGCCGACAGCGTGGCGTTGCCGAAGACGGGGAGCGTGATCGTGTTGGCCAGCCCGTTGACCACCGTGAGCTCGACCCGAGTGAAGTCCTGCGTGTGCTCGACGCGGTGCACCGTGGTGCTCACGCCCTGGTCCTCGACCGTCACCTCGCCGACGAGGCGGTCGGTGCCGGTCTGGTTGCCGGTGATGAACGCGGTCGCCGTCGCGACGCCGTACGCGATGGCGATGCCGCCGCCGCCGATGAGGAGCACGCTCACCACCACGGCGACGACGCACGGGAACGCGGCGCTTCCGGCGCGGGACCGGGCCGGCGGGAGCGGCCGGGGCCGGGCGCCCGTCGGCACCCGGCGCGGCGTCCCGGGAGCGGACGACGGGGCCTGCACGACCGGTTCGGGCTCACGGGTCGCGGCCTGCCTGCGCCACGTCGACGAGCGCGGCCACCATGCCGAGGAGCGGTGCGGCGAGCCACGGGCCGATGCCGGTCCAGTCGGTCGCGAACTCGATCACGACGGCCGCGACGAGCAGCACGAGGTTCGCGAGCGCCCCCACGAGCACGACGCGTCCGAGCCGGACCCGGCCGCGACGGGGCGCCGCGGCGACGGCCGGGGTGGAGCCTGCGGGGCCGCGACCGGTGGGGCAGAGGCCGGCGGAGCGGGTGCGGAGGCGGGCGGCGACCGGCGGGCGACGGCGACGGCCGGCGGCGGCGAGCGGGCGCCGCTCGCGGCGGCGACATCCTGCCCCTCGACCGGAACGCCATGGCGCCCAGCCGGACCTCGTCGCCGGCGGCGAGCCGACGAGTCCGACGAGAGCGGCGCGCCGTTGACGCGGGTGCCGTTCGTCGAGCCGGCGTCCTCGATCGTGAGGCCCAGCGCCGTCGCTCGTGAGCGTCGCGTGACGGCGGCTCACCCCGGCATCCTCGAGGACGATGTCCGACGCGGGATCGCGGCCGATGCTCCAGGTGCCCTCGGGGATCGCGATGCGCTCGCCCGAGCGTCCTCCCTCGATCACGAGGAGGATCGGGAGGGTTCCGGCGTCCGGCCCGTTCACCGCCTGTGCTCCTTCGGCAGGCCACGGCGGTCGCGTGGCCTCAGCCGGACGCTACCCGCCTCCGCCCCCGCCACGACCGGTGCGGTCCCTGATCCGCATCTTGACCGGGCGGTCAATCAGTTCTACCGTTGAATGTGACCCCCGCTCTGGGAGCCACCGACCCCGAGGAGGCTGGTTTCTATGAAGAAGTGGACGCGATGGGAAGACTGGGTGGCCATCGCCGCAGGTCTCGCAGTGGCATTGTCGACGATGTTCGTGGCCCCGATGGGTGCGTCCGTCGCGATCATGCTCACGCTCGGCGTGCTGCTCGTCATCTCCGGCGTCGTGAACCTCGCCTTCCCGGGCCTGGTCGCGATGGAGTACGTGCAGGGCGCCCTCGGCCTGCTGCTGATCATCTCCCGTGGTTCGGCGGATACGCGGACACGATGACCTTTGGGGCCGCGTGGATGTCCTGGATCTGCGGGGCGATCGTCGTCGTCGTCGCCGCGCTCGCCATCAGGCCGAGCATGCGCGCACACCACGACGCGATCACGCATTGACCGTGCCGATCCGAGGACGGCAGGCACCACTGCCGTCCTCTTCCACCGAGCGGAGCTCTTCATGACGGAGACCTCCGGGGCTCGCGTGCGCATCCTCGACGCGGCCGAGCTGCTGTTCGCCCAGCGCGGCTTCGATGCCACGCCGACCTCGAGCATCGCGAAGCTCGCAGCGGTGCCCAAGGGTCTGCTGTTCTACTACTTCCCCACGAAGTCCGACCTGCTCTGCGCGCTCGTGGCCGAACGACTCGACCCCGGGCCCATCGACGCGAGCGCGCTCATCGAGCCCGGCGACCCCGCTCGCGCGCTCCTGAACCTGGCTGGAAGGCTCTCCGAGCTCCAGGAGGACTCGGCCGTGCTGCGGGTGATCATCTGGCGCGAGCAACGCACGCACCCCGAGGTGAGGGCACGGCTGCACGAGCACCGCGGTCAGGTGCAGGCCGTCGTGGAGCACGTCCTCCGCGGGAGCGTGCTCAGGCCCATCGCCGCGCGCACCCTCCACGCGGCCGCCGTGGCCTGGGTCGCGATCCTGACGATCCGGCCGCTGGCCGATCACAAGGATGACCACAGGGATGCGGCCGGCGACGACACGGCGTCCGACCTTCCAGCGCTCGCGGAGCTGATCTGCGCCGGGTTGGGGGCCTCGGCGCTCGCGTGATCCGCGACGGCGAAGGGCCCGCCGGCGAACCGGCGGGCCCTTCGTGATCCCACGTGGAGCGGGCGCGTCAGAACCAATAGACCTCGTTGCCGTGCGGTGGCGATTCCTCGCGGGTGCGCTCGGGACCGCGGTGGAGTTCGGCGGACACGAGCAGCCACACGACGACCGCCGCGAGGACGAGCGCGTACACCGCAGGGCCCCACGCGCCGATCGAGGACATCCACATCGCGGCCGCACACGGCCACGCCGATCGTGCCGACCGAGGCGATGACCGCATTCGTTCGTTCGCTCATGTCGTGAGGCTATGACGGCCCACCGACACGGGACCGTCCAGCGTGCGACGCGACGAAGGGCCCGCCGGCGAACCGGCGGGCCCTTCGCATGAGTCGTGCGACTCAGACGGCTCAGATGGCGTTGACGTCCAGCGGGATGCCGGGGCCGAACGTGGTCGACACGGCGCCCTTCTGGATGTAGCGGCCCTTGGCGCTCGACGGCTTGAGACGCACGACCTCTTCGAGGGCGGTCTTCAGGTTGTCGTCGAGCTGCTCCTGCGAGAACGAGGCCTTGCCGACGACGAAGTGCACGTTGGCGTGCTTGTCGACGCGGAACTCGATCTTGCCGCCCTTGATCTCCTCGACCGCCTTGGCGGGGTTCGGGGTCACGGTGCCGGTCTTGGGGTTCGGCATGAGGCCGCGGGGGCCGAGCACCTTGCCGAGACGACCGACCTGGCCCATGAGCTCGGGCGTGGCGACGGCCGCGTCGAACGACGGTGTAGCCGCCGGCGACCTTCTCGATGAGCTCGGCGCCGCCGACCTCGTCGGCGCCGGCTGCGATCGCGGCCTCGGCCGCGGGGCCGGTCGCGAACACGATGACGCGGGCGGTCTTGCCGGTGCCGTGCGGGAGGATGACGGTGCCGCGCACCATCTGGTCGGCCTTGCGGGGGTCGACGCCGAGCTTCAGCGCGACCTCGACGGTGGAGTCGAACTTCGCCGAGCCGGTCTCCCTCGCGAGGGCGACCGCGTCGGTCGGGGTGTAGTACTTGCCGGCCTCGATCTTCTCGACCGCGGCCCGGTAGGCCTTGGACTTCTGTGCCATGTTGCTTCTCCTTGAGAGAGTGTGGTCATCTGCGCCTGGCGGGCGCTGCCACGGAATGACTGAGTTCTGGTGAGCGGATGCCGCGGGCATCCGTTCGGGTCTCGAGGATCTCGATACGCGCGTCGCGCGACTCGATCGACGCCGCGGCGGCTTATTCGACCGTGATGCCCATCGAGCGAGCGGTGCCCGCGATGATCTTCGACGCGGCGTCGAGGTCGTTCGCGTTGAGGTCGACCATCTTCGCCTCGGCGATCTCGCGCACCTGCGCCTGGGTCAGCTTGCCGACCTTGGTGGTGTGCGGGACGCCCGAGCCCTTGGCGACGCCGGCGGCCTTCTTGATGAGCTCGGCGGCGGGCGGGGTCTTCAGGATGAAGGTGAACGAGCGGTCCTCGTAGACGGTGATCTCGACGGGGATCACGTTGCCGCGCTGCGACTCGGTCTGCGCGTTGTACGCCTTGCAGAACTCCATGATGTTCACGCCGTGCTGACCCAGGGCCGGGCCGATGGGCGGGGCCGGGTTCGCGGCGCCGGCCTTGATCTGAAGCTTGATCAGACCAGTGACCTTCTTCTTCGGTGCCATGATTTCTCTCTTTCTGATCGAACGCCCCGCTTCGGGGCACTCTCCCGCGGGCCCGGCGGATCCGGGTCGCGGTGGTCGGTGTGTTGAATCAGCACTGCTGAGTCGCTCGCTGACGCAGCACAACCCCCCGAGTATACCGGAGGGTCGCTGCGCGCGTGCTGGGAGGGGTCTAGAGCTTGGTGACCTGGTCGAAGCTGAGCTCGACCGGGGTCTCGCGCTCGAAGAGCGAGACGAGCACCGTGAGCTTGCCGCTCTCGGGCTTGATCTCGCTGATCGTGCCGGGCAGGCCCGCGAACGAGCCGTCCTTGATCGTGATGGTCTCGCCGACCTCGAAGTCGACCTCGGCGGGGATGGCGCGCGCCGCACCCGCGGCCGCACCGGCCTTCGCACCCTTGACGGGCGCGACGTCCTTGATCTCGACGAGGCTCTTCAGCATGCCGAAGGCCTCCTCGAAGCGGAGGGGCGTGGGGTTGTGCGCGTTGCCGACGAAGCCCGTGACGCCGGGAGTGTGGCGGATGACCGACCAGCTCTCCTCGTTGAGGTCCATGCGCACCAGCACGTAGCCGGGGATGCGCACGCGGGTGACCATCTTGCGCTGGCCGTTCTTGATCTCGACGACGTCTTCCATCGGCACCTCGACCTGGAAGATGTAGTCGGCCATGGCCATCGACTCGCGGCGCTGCTCGATGTTCGCCTTCACGCGGCGCTCGAAGCCCGCGTAGGAGTGGATGACGTACCACTTGCCCGGGAGGAAGCGCAGCTCGGCGCGGAACTCCTCGTAGGGGTCGGCGACCTCCTCGGCCTCCTCCTGGGTGGCCTCGGCGGCGGCGAGCACCTCGTCCTCGGAGTCGATGTCGAGGGCGTCGTCGATCACGGCGTCGGCCTCGGGATCGGCGGCCTCGGCCATCGCGTCCAGGACGGCGTCGAGGTCGATGTCGTTGCCCTCGTCGTCGACGATGTGCACCGCGCGGTGCTCGGCCGGCTCGACCGACAGCTCGTCGTGCTCGAGCGAGTTGCCCTCCTGGGCCTCGTCGTCATCGGCGGACTGCTCGGCAGCGGTGGCCCAGTCGACGTCGTCGCGCTCAGTCTTCGACACTTCTTGCATTCCTTTTCTTCGTTCCGCCCTCGGGCGGCCGGATGTTCGGGCCGAGCGGCCCGATCAGGCCCCCGGCGTTCCGAAGACGTACAGCACGAGCCAGCCGAAGATCTGGTCGAGGCCCCACACGAGCGCCATCATGATGATGACGAACACGAGCACCACGACCGTGAAGCTGACGAGCTCCTTGCGGGTCGGGGTGACGACCTTCTTCAGTTCGGCGATCACCTGCCGGATGAACAGGGCGATCCGCGCGAAGGGGTTCCGACGCGCGGCGCGGTCGCGCTTCGCGTTGGCGACGACATCCTCGCTGGGTTCGTCGATGATCTTGCGTGCCACCTCGTACACCTTTCGTGGGCCGGCATTCACTGCCGGCTCGCAGGGCGGACAGGACTCGAACCTGCAACCTGCGGTTTTGGAGACCGCTGCTCTACCAATTGAGCCACCGCCCTATGGAGCTCCGCCGGGGAGCGTTCCACAGGTGTCTTGGACAGCACAAGCTCACCACGTGCTTCTGGGGTTCAGCCGGAAAACAGGCGCAGAAAAGCTTGGCTGACTTCAACAACCTCACCAAGTGTATGCGACGCCAGAGGCAGAGTAAAACCGAGCGGATGCCGCGCGGCGCCGCGGTCCGCGCGACGTCGGGTTTCACGCGATCGGCATGATGCCGCGGCATCCGCCGGGTCCTACCGTGAGGCCAGCAGCACCGGCGCCGGCGCGACCGCCCGGCGCATCATCCGATCGAAGGGTGTGGTTCCCATGGCTGACAACGAGGTGACCGGCTGGGTCGGGTGGGGCTGGTTCGCCGGCATCGTCCTGCTCATCGCGGGAGTGTTCAGTGGATTGCACGGCTTCACGCGCGTCCTCGCGCCGTCGAGCGCGTACTTCCTCGTCGTCGAGGGCGGACTCGTCGTGCTCGACGTCCAGGGCTGGGGGTGGTGGCACCTGATCATCGGGCATCGCCCTGATCCTCGTCGGCCGGCGCGCTCTTCTCGGGCGCGACCTGGGCGCGGGTCGTGGCGGTGATCCTCGTCGCCATCAACGCCGTCGGGCAGCTGTTCACGATCGCCACGCGCGCCGTGGTGGTCGCTCATCGTGCTCACGCTCGACGTCCTCGTCATCTACGCGCTCACGGTGCACGGCCGCGAGCTGAAGACCAGCGCGCGCTGAGTCGACGCGCGAGGCGCGGCATCCGTTCGACGAGCGGATGCCGCGCCTCGCCGCTGTTCGGGGACGGAGCAGCGGGACTCGGCATAGATTGGGGGCATGACAGCAGAGCGCGCCGCGCGGCGCGTCGCCGAGCCGCGGAGCAGCGTCGAGGTCACGGGCGAGCACTCGCAGTTCCGGCTCGACCTCGAGCGGATCCGGTTCTCGCCGTACTTCTCGCGCCTGTCCGCGGTCACCCAGGTGATCGCGCAGCCGGGCGCGGGTCCGCTGATCCACAACCGGCTCACCCACTCCATCAAGGTCACCGCGGTCGCGCGCGCGATCGCGGTCGGGCTGACGGATGCCGCGTCGCCGGCGTACGCGCTCGCCGTCGAGCACGGCTGCGACGCCGTCGTCGTGCAGGCCGCGGCGAGCGCGCACGACCTCGGCCATCCGCCGTTCGGCCATGTCGGCGAGCGCGTGCTCGACCGGCTCGCCCGCGAGACGCTCGGCATCGCCGACGGGTTCGAGGGCAACGCGCAGACCTACCGGATCATCGCCACGCTCGACGTGACCGGCGCCGCCCCGCACGGGCTCAACCTCACCGCCGCCGTGCGGGCCGCGATCGCGAAGTACCCGTGGACCCGCTTCGTCGACGTCGGCGACGTGCACGGTCCGCTCCCCCGCGGGATGCGCCGCGTCGACGGCGGCGTCGACGTGGCGAAGTTCTCGGCGTACGACCTCGAGGCGGTCGACCTCGCCGAGGCCCGCCGCGGGCTCCCGCCGCTGGTGCAGTCGCTCGAGTGCTCGGTCATGGACATCGCCGACGACATCGCGTACTCGATCCACGACGTCGACGACTTCTACCGGGCGGGACTGCTCAGCCAGGGCGCGGTGGCGCGGGAGTTCCGGGGCTGGATCGAGGGATCCGGCGAGCTCCGCGAGCCTCGACGACGAGGCGCTCGCGCTCCGCTCGGCCCCGCCGGGTTCGGCGCTGGAGGCGCTGCGGCGCAAGCTCCACCGCGGCGACGCCTGGATCGCCGACGACGACGCCTTCGCCGAGGCCGTCGACGTCGTCGCCGAGGATCTCGTCGACGGCCTCCTCGCGATCCCGTTCGACGGGTCGATCGCCTCGGAGCGGGCCCTCTCGTCGTTCACGAACCGCTGGATCAGCCACCTGCAGACCTCCGTGGTCCCTGCGCCGCCCGACGAGGCGCGCACCGGCCCGGTGACCCTCGACCGGCTCGCCTGGCACGAGGTCGAGGTGCTGAAGTTCGTGCACCGCCACTTCATCCTCGACCGGGCCGACGTCGTGATGTACCAGCGCGGGCTGAGCCGCGTGCTGACCCGCGCGGTGAAGGGCCTCACCGCCTGGGTCACCGACGAGGTCGACCGCGAACGCGTGCCCCAGCGGCTCAAGGAGCTCGTCGAGATCGCGACCGACGGCTACGCGCGCGTCCGCGCGGCGCGGCCCGACGGCGTGCTGATCCCCGACGCCGGCGATGTCCTGCGGTTCGGCGTCGGCCGCGGCGTGATCGACTACGTCGCCTCGCTCTCCGACGACCAGGCCCTCGCCGTCTCCGAGGCGATCGACGGCCGACCCGACCGGCTCTGGGACATCGGGCAGAACCTCTGACGGTTCGTCGGCCGCTCAGACTCAGGCGGGCGACCCTGCGGCCCGCGAGCGGCTGCGCCGGCCGAGCCCGCCGACGACGACCAGGATCGCGCCGACGACGACGAACACCAGCCCGGCGATCGCCGCCCACCACGCCGTGTCGGCGGGGATGTCGAGGTAGACGCTGATGCCGAGGATGCGGGACAGGCCCCACGGCAGCAGGCCCATCTCGTCGTTCCACGCCGTCAGCGCCGCCTCGAGGCCGATCAGGCCGATGAGGCCGCCGAACACCGCGAGCACGGCTCCGACCGCCGCGACGCACGGCGCCAAGGGCGCGCGAGCGCGCCGACCTGCGTGGCGAGCGCCCACGCGCCGGCGACGAGCACCCAGCCGAACGCGGCGAAGGCGACGGCGATGTAGGCCGACCGCGCGAGCGGGTCGGTCCAGAAGCCGAACCAGTACCCGCCGGGCCCGGTCGGCGCGAGCACGACGAGCAGCAGCACGACCCGGAGGATCGCCGCACCGCCGACGGCGGCCAGCACCGGCCACGCCGACCGGCGCCGGAGCACGAGCAGCAGCACGAGCACGAAGACCAGCCACGCGCCGAGCGTGACGAGCAGGTGCGACGGGCGAGGAACCAGGTCTGGATGCCGCGGCTCAGCGACGAGCGCGACGGCGGGCACGCGCCACGACGAGCACCCGGTCGGCGCGCCCGAGCCCCTCGGTCGACCTCGGCGGCGCGCCACGGCCGCGTGGCCGCCACCCAGAGCGCGCGGGCGGCGCGCGCACCGGGCCAGCGCACGCGGCGCGGAGCCGCGACGCGATGCCGTAGCCGAGCCACGCGGCGAGCAGGACGAGCAGGACGCGCGCGGCCCACGCCATCGGCAGGTCGCGCTCGGCGCGCTCGACGCCGAGCTCGGCCGCGGTCAGGTTGTAGGCGGGGTAGTACGGGTCGCCGGCGTAGGCGGCCTCGTGCGCGGCGGCGGATGCCTCGAACGCGCGCCGCGCGGCATCCCACCGCTCGTACGCGGCGGGGTCGCCGGTGTCGTGCCACTCGCGCCTGGCGGAGGAACATCTCGCGGTCGTCGCCGAGCATGGCGTACGTGCTCGCCTGGTAGTCGAGGGTGTCGAGGAACGTGGTCCGCAGCGCCGGGTCGCGCCAGCTCGCGGCATCCGTCGCCTCGATCGCGCCGCGCATGCGCTCGACCGCGGCGATCGCCCGGTCGCCGCCCGCGATCGCCTCGTCGAGCTCGTCGCGGCTGATCTCGTAGATGACGTCGAGCACGGCGCTGTCGCCGGTGACGATGTCCCACTCGAAGATCCACATCATGGGCGGCGGCTCGAGGCCGATGGCGAAGACGCGGCGGTCGGCGAACGGGCCGATGTAGAGCCCGTCGGTGATCGCCGCCCGCGACTTGCGGCCATCGCCTCGCCGATCGCCGGCACGGTCGCCGGGTCGTCGGAGAACCAGCGTCGCGCCCAGTCGGCGGTGATCGCTGCCGGGTCGGCATCGGGGTCGCGGGCGAGGCGCACCGGCGAGCTCGGTGTTGAGCTCGTAGAGCTGCCAGAACCCGGCCTTCAGCTCGAGCGAGAGCGGCCCGGCGCGCCACGGACCGCCGTCCTGCGTCCACGTCCAGATGCCCTCGACGTGCGGGTTCGCGGCGATGAAGCGCTGCAGCGCCTCCTGGTAGAGCACGCCGAGGTCGTTCGGGAACGCGCCGAAGTTCTCGAACTCGCGGCGGCTCTGGAACTCGACGATGCGGCGCTGGTCGCCGATCTCGAGGGTGTGGTTGCAGCGGCAGGTGGCTGTAGAAGTCGCCGAGCGTGTACTTCGTCGAGACGATGAGCGCGTCGGAGTCGATCCCGCCGAGCACCGCCTCGTACGATTGCGTCGTTCGTGTGCATGTCGCCGACGGCGCCGACGCCCACGCTCCACGTGCGGAAGATCACCTCGCGGTCGACGCGCTCGGCCTGCTCGGTGAGCGCCGTGAGCATCGCGCGCACCGACTCGACGCTCGTGACGGCGAGCTCGGAGTAGTAGTCCCAGCCCGGGCAGGTCGTAGACCCGGCCGGCCTCGCCGATGCGGATGAGCACGCCGTCGAGGTACGGCATCGCGGCGTAGAGCTCGTCGAGGCCCGCCGCGTAGACGTCCCAGAACGCGGGGTCCTCGGTGGCGAGGCTGCCGAACCGGTCGACGAGGTACTCCTCGAGCGGCGTCGTGAGCGTGAGCATGTCGGTGCGGAAGTAGCACGTCGAGGCCGGCGTCGTGCGCCCACTCCCACATCGGCCCGAACGCGTCGCGCATGGCGTGCGCGCGGGCGACGTGCGTGTCGTCGGCGTCGTACACCTCGGTGCCGTCGCCGACGCCCGAGAACGTGAGGTACTCGATGAAGCCGGGGATGGCGATCGCGTTGTAGCCCTCGGCGAGCGCGTGGCGCACGTACGCCTCGAAGTCGTCGCGGGCGACCTCGAGGGCCGCCTCGTCGATGTAGGGCGCGTCGGCGAGGATGACGTCGGCGAACGCCTTGGAGTTGTGCGAGTAGTCGTCGCCGGCCGCCCACGCGGGCTCGTCGACGGCGACGCCGACGGCGCCGAGGTCGACCATGCGGAACCCGAGACGCGACTCGACCGTCTCGCCGAGGTGCTCGGTCACGGCGCGACCGTCGCGCACCGCCGCGGCGAGGTCGTAGACCCCGAGCATCGCCGCCGGCCTCGGATGCCGCGACGACGCGGAGCGCGTCGGCGGTGCCCTCGAGCCGGTACGACTCGTCGCCTCGCGGCGCCGTCGCCGACGACCACGTCGAGGGTCGTCGTGCCGGCCGTGGCCCCCGCATCCGCGACGGCGCCGTCGCAGCTCCTCGACGGCGAGGTCCATGCGCAGCGACGGCGGCGCGGTCACCCGCGTGAAGGCGGGCGGCGCGACGGCCGGGGTCTCGGGGGCGGCGACGAGCGTCTCGGCGGGGATGTCGGCGGGCTCGCTGCGGATGCCGAGCTCGTCGCCGAGCACGACGCGCGACGCCGGCGCCCAGCGCCACGAGCACCGTGAGCGCGACGCCGGCGAGTACACCCCGTCGGGTTCGCGCCATCACGTCGAGCAGCGTAGCAAGAAGTGGGACGATCGTCCCAGTTAAAGCTCGACCCCGTTCGGGGCACGGCGTGCCCGGGTCGCGCGGGGTGCCGACCGAGGCATCCGGATGGCCACGGATGCCTCCCGTGACGGTGCCGCGCGCCGTAGGCTGGTCGGGTGACCGAACACGCCCGCCTCTCCTCCCGAATCGCCGCCATCGCCGAGTCCGCGACCCTCAAGGTCGACGCCAAGGCGAAGGCCCTGCAGGCCGAGGGACGCCCGGTCATCTCGTACGCGGCCGGCGAGCCCGACTTCGCGACGCCCGACTCCATCGTCGAGGCGGCGCTCGTGGCGACGCGCGACCCGAGGAACTACCGCTACACGCCCGCGGCGGGCCTCCCCGAGCTGCGCGAGGCGATCGCGGCGAAGACCCTGCGCGACTCCGGCCTCGAGGTCGGCGCCGGCCAGGTGGTCGTCACCAACGGCGGCAAGCAGGCCGTGTACCAGGCGTTCCAGGTGCTGCTCGACGACGGCGACGAGGTGCTCGTGCCGACGCCGTACTGGACCACGTACCCCGAGGCCATCAAGCTCGCCGGCGGCCGCCAGGTCGACGTCTTCGCGGGCGCCGACCAGGGCTACCTCGTCACCGTCGACCAGCTCGAGGCGGCCCGCACCGACCGCACCAAGGTGCTGCTCTTCGTGTCGCCGTCGAACCCGACGGGTGCGGTGTACGCGCCCGAGCAGGTGAAGGCCATCGGCGAGTGGGCCCTCGAGCACGGCATCTGGATCGTCTCCGACGAGATCTACCAGAACCTCACCTACGCCGACGACGTCGACGGGGTGCCGCCGCGCGCGGTGTCGGTCGTCGAGGCCGTGCCCGAGCTCGCGAACCAGACGATCCTCGTCAACGGCGTCGCGAAGACCTACGCGATGACCGGCTGGCGCCTCGGCTGGATGGTCGGCCCGTCCGACGTGATCAAGGGCGCCGCCAACCTGCAGTCGCACCTCACGTCGAACGTGTCGAACATCTCGCAGCGCGCCGCGATCGCCGCCCTCACCGGCCCGCAGGACGCCGTCGAGGAGATGCGCCGCGCCTTCGACCGCCGCCGCCGCACGATCGTGGCCGAGCTCTCGAAGATCGAGGGCGTCACGGTGCCGGTGCCGCAGGGCGCGTTCTACGTCTACCCCGACGTCTCGGGGCTGCTCGGCCGCGAGTGGGGCGGGGTCACCCCCACCACGTCGCTCGAGCTCGCCGACCTCATGCTCGAGCAGGCCGACGTCGCCGCCGTGCCCGGCGAGGCGTTCGGCCCCAGCGGCTACCTGCGCCTGAGCTACGCGCTCGGCGACGGCCCGCTGCTCGAGGGCATCCAGCGCCTGCAGCGCCTGTTCGGCTGACGCGGCGGCCGGGGCCGCGCCCGCGATCGCCGCGGCACGCGCCGCGCGTGCGCGTCGGGAGCCGCTGTCCGGGCCTCCGCACGGCGACGCCCGCGCCGGGATCCGATCGATCCGGCGCGGGCGTTCATGCATGCGGCGATCCGCGACGCGTGCGTCAGTGCTTGAAGGCGTCCTTGACGTCCTCGGCGGCGTTCTTCATGTCCGCCTTGGCCTGGTCCATCTTGCCCTCGGCCTCGAGACGCTCGTTGTCCGTGACCTTGCCGGTGGCCTCCTTGGCCTTGCCCTTCAGGTCTTCGGCAGTGTTCTCCATGCGGTCGTCGACACCCATCGTCGAACTCCTTCCCGAGCTGGCGGTCTGCCGCGCTCTTGGAACCAGTCAACGTCGCGCGAGCCGGTTGCGGCAGGGGCTTGCCCTCGCGGCATCCGGAGCGCTACACGCACGCGCGCCTACTCGTCGGGCGCACCCAGCGGCCACGCTCGGCGCACCTCGATGCGGCCCGCCCTGGCCATCGGATGCTTCGACGCGATCTCGATCGCCTCGTCGAAGTCGGCGCACTCGATCACGTCGTAGCCCGCGATCCACTCCTTGGACTCGGTGAACGGCCCGTCGGTCACGATCGCGTCGCCGCCGCGCACCCGCACGGTGCGCGCGTACTCGGGCGGACGCAGGCGATCGCCGACGATCGAGACCCTGCGACGGGTCATCTCGTCCACCCACTCCTCGATGGAGAGCCCGCCGGGCTCGGCGTCGGGATCGGCCTCGGGATCGGTGGCGACGAAGAACATGAACTCCACGGTCAGTCCTCCGATCCGAGCGGCCAGACCGGCCGGAGCTCGAGCGCGCCGAAGCGGGCGAGCTGGTCGCCCGCCGCGATGGCCTCGGCCTCGGCGAGATCGGCGACCTCGAGCAGGTCGTAGCCGGCGATCCACTCCTTCGACTCGGTGAAGGGCCCGTCGGTGACGATCACCTCGCCACCGCGCACGCGCACCGTCTTCGCCTCGTCGGCGGGCCGCAGGCGCATGGCCCGCTTCAGCACGCCGCGCTCGGCCATCACCCGGTCCCACTCGGCCACCGCCTCCTGATCGACCTCACTGCCGTCGATCTCGGGGTCGGCGACCACGAACATCATGATCTCCATCGAACGCTCCTCTCGTTGCACACGGTATGCCAGGGCGACGAACGGACGGGAGCGGAATCGACATCCCGAGCCGAGATGCCCGACCGCGTCGGAGCCCTCAGAGCGCGAGCGCCGTGCGCGCCTCCACGGCGAGCTCGTCGGCGATCGCATCGAGGAGCGGCGATCGCAGGTTCCACTGCTGCCAGTACAGCGGCACGTCGATCGGCGCACCCGCGAGCCGCACGAGCTCGCCGCGCTCGAGCTCGGCGTCGGACTGGAACGCCGGGCAGCATGCCCCAGCCCAGCCCGAGCTTGATCGCCACCGCGAAGTCGTTCGACGCCGGCACGTAGTGACGCGGCGGCGCGTCGGGGTCGACGCCGCTCGCCGAGAGGTGGTCGCGCTGCAGGTCGTCGCGGCGGTCGAAGTCGACGAGCGGCGCCACGCGAGGGCGGCGAGCGCCGCGGGCTCGAGCGCCGCGGCATCCGCGCCCCGTGCGTCGCCCGCGAGCGCCAGCGACCAGCGCGCCGCGAACGCCGGCGTCGCCACGGCCGTGTATCGCATGACGCCGAGCGGGCGCACGAGGCATCCGGCCACGGGCGTCGCCTGCGACGTGACCGCGCCCATCACCGTGCCCGACTCGAGCAGGCCCGCCGTGAAGTCCTGGTCGTCGCGGTGCAGGTCGAAGACGACCGGATGCCGCAGCGTCACGCGAGCGAGCGCGGGGAGGAACCAGGTGCCGAGCGAGTCGGCGTTCACGGCGAGCGCGACCGAGGCCGGTCGGTCGGATGCCGCGTCGACCCCGAATTCCGCGAGCGCCTCGTGCTCGAGCAGGGCGAGCTGGCGGGCGAGGCGCACGACGGCGGCCCCGGCCCCGGTCGCCCGCGCGGGCTTGGATCGCACGACGAGCACGCGCCCGAGCTGCTGCTCGAGGGCCTTGACCCGCTGCGAGACGGCCGACGGCGTGACGCGCAGCCTGCGGGCGGCCGCGTCGAACGTGCCCTCGTCGATGACGACGGCGAGGGTTCGGGCGAGGTCGAGCGGGATCTCCATCTGAAGCAATGCTAATGCTGATGAAGAATCATGAGCTGGATTGTTGTGAGGACGCCGCCTACCGTCGAAGGCGTGCCACTCTCCTCCCTGCTCGCCGGACTCGGCCTCGGCCTCTCGCTGATCATCGCCATCGGCGCCCAGAACCTCTTCGTGCTGCGGCAGGGCATCCGGCGCGAGCACGTGTTCGCGGTCGCCGCGATCTGCGCGCTCAGCGACCTGGCGCTCATCATCGTGGGCGTCTCGGGCGTCGGCGCCGTGCTGCAGGCGGTGCCGTGGCTCGTCGAGGTCATCCGCTGGGCGGGCGCGGCGTTCCTCGTCGTGTACGGGCTCCTGGCCGCGCGACGTGCGATCCGCCCGAGCGGCGAGGCGCTCGACGCCGGCGATGCCGGGTCGGGCGACGGCGGGGCGGATGCCGCGAGGCGGTCGGATGCCGGGGCCGGGACACCCGCGGCGTCCGGCGGCCCTGCGGCATCCGGCGCGCTGCGCAGCGGCATCCGGCGTCGCGACCGCGACCCGCGTGGCGCCGCGCACCACGCTCCTCGCGGCGGTGCTCACGTGCCTCGCCCTCACGTGGCTCAACCCGCACGTGTACCTCGACACGGTGTTCCTGCTCGGATCGGTCGCGAACACCCACGGCGACGGTCGCTGGGCGTTCGCGGCGGGTGCCGGCCTCGCCAGCATCGCCTGGTTCTTCGGCCTCGCCTACGGCGCCAGGCTGCTCGGCGGCGTCCTCGCGAGTCCTCGCGCGTGGCGCGTGCTCGACGGCGTGATCGCGGTCGTGATGATCGGGCTCGGCGTCTCGCTCGTGCTGCCGCACTGAGCCGGAGGCCGCCCGGCCGCGTCCGGGCACGCGCCGCCGACACCGCCTCCGATCGGAAACCCGTCGGGGGAGTTGCGGAAACTCGTCGGTCGGGTGTCGATACGGCCTTCCCCTGTTCGTCGTGCATGCATACCGTGTGAGACAGCGATGCGAGGGAGACCTGATGCGATACATGATGTTCGTGGCGACCGACCCCGAGGCCGAGCCGTTCGTGCCCGAGGAGGACAACATCGGCGAGTGGGTCGCCGACGTCGAGGCCCGCGGGCTCCGCGTGATCGGCGAGCGGCTTCGTCCGGTCGAGGATGCCACGCTCGTGCGCGTGCGCGGCGGAGAGCTCCTCGTCACCGACGGCCCGTTCACGGAGTCGAAGGAGTGGATCGCCGGCTTCGACGTGCTCGACTGCCGCGACCTCGACGAGGCGATCGAGGTCGCGAGCCGGCATCCGATGGCGCGGTTCGGGCGCATCGAGCTGCGTCCGATGTGGCCGTTCGACGTCGACGAGGACCTGACGGCCCGCGAGGAACGCGAGACGGCCGACGGTGCCCGGCGCCCCGAGCCGGCGGTCGGCGCATGAGCGCGGTCGGCACCGGATGACCGACGGGAGCGACGCGACGGGCGCGGCGGAGGACCGGCCGCGAGGCGCACGCGCGCGCGGCCACCGAGGCCGTCGCCGCCGCGTACCGCGAGGAGTGGACGCGCATCGTCGCGACCCTCATCCGCGCGACCGGCGACTGGGACGTGGCCGAGGACGCCACCGCCGACGCGTTCGAGCGCGCGGCGCGCCACTGGCCGACCGAGGGCGTGCCGCGCACGCCCGGCGCCGTGGCTCACGACGGTCGCGAAGCGCCGCGCGCTCGACGTGCTGCGCCGTCGCGGCGTCGAGGTCGGCAAGGTCAGGGAGTGGATGACGATGGACGAGCTCACGGGCGGCGGCACGTCGGACGACCCCGCCGAGCTGGCGGCGGCCGAGCCCGAGTGGGACGACCGGCTGCGGCTCGTCTTCACCTGCGCCCACCCGGCGCTGCCGGTCGAGGCGCGGGTCGCGCTCACCCTCCGCACGGTCGGCGGCCTCGACACCGCCGAGATCGCGCGGGCGTTCTTCGTGCCCGAGGCGACCATGGCGCAGCGGCTCGTGCGCGCGAAGCGCAAGATCCGCCACGCGGCGATCCCCTACCGGGTGCCCGAGGCCGCGGAGCTGCCCGAACGCCTCGGCGGGGTCCTCGCCGTGCTCATGCTCGTGCACAACGAGGGCTACCTCGCATCGTCGGGCGACCGGCTGCTGCGGCTCGACCTGCAGGAGGAGGCCATCCGGCTCGCCCGGCTCGTCGTGGAGCTGCTCCCCGACGCCGACGAGGCGCGCGCCGTGCTCGCGCTGCTGCTGCTGCAGCACGCACGATCGGCGGCGCGCGTCGACGTCGACGGCGAGCTCGTGCCGCTCGACGAGCAGGACCGATCGCGGTGGAACGCCGACGAGGTCGCGCAGGGCCTTGCGCTGCTGGCCACGCCCCCGACGGGCACGATCGGCCCGTACCGCGTGCAGGCGGAGATCCAGGCCGTCCATGCGCGGGCGGGCACGGCCGAGGCGACCGACTGGCCGGCGATCGTCGCGTGGTACGACGCCCTGCTCGCCGCGACCCCGTCGCCGGTGGTGGAGCTGAACCGGGCGGTCGCGCTCGGCCTCGGCGGCGAGCCCGAGCTCGCGCTCGCCGAGCTCGACCGGCTCGCGGCATCCGACCGGCTCGGCGACTACCACCTGCTCGCCGCCGCGCAGGCCGACCTGCTGCGGCGAACCGGCAGGGCCGCCGACGCGGCCGAGCGCTACCGCGCGGCGATCCGGCTGGCGCCCACCGGCCCCGAACGCCGCTTCCTCGAGCGCCGGCTCGCGGACGTCGCCGGGGACTGACGCCGACGCGCGACACCCCGGCATCCACCGATCGGTGGAGGGCGGAATCGACCGCACGGGGGCTGCCGGCGGCCGCCGCGGACCGGCAGGCTCTGGAGCATGGACATGACAGCGCCCGACTCGGGCACGAACTCCGGCGGCCTTCCCGCCGGCACCGATGCCGCGATCCGCATCCGAGGCCTCCGCAAGGCGTACGGCGGGGTCGCCGCCGTCGACGGCATCGACCTCGACATCGCCCGCGGAGAGACCTTCGCCCTGCTCGGCCCGAACGGCGCCGGCAAGTCGACCACCGTCGAGATCCTCGAGGGCTATCGGCTGCGCACCGCGGGCGAGGTCAGCGTGCTCGGCGTCGACCCGGCGCACGGCGGCCTCGACTGGAAGGCGCGGCTCGGCATCGTGCTGCAGTCGTCGACGGAGCCGGGCAACTACACGGTGCGCGAGCAGCTCACCCACTTCGCCGGGTTCTTCCCCGACCCCCGCGACGTCGACGAGGTGATCGCCGCCGTCGGCCTCGAGCAGAAGGCGCGCACGCGCGTGTCGAAGCTCTCGGGCGGCCAGCGCCGCCGCGTCGACGTGGCCCTCGGCATCATCGGGCGGCCCGAGCTGCTGTTCCTCGACGAGCCCACCACGGGCTTCGACCCCGAGGCGCGGCGGGAGTTCTGGAAGCTCATCCGAGCGCTCAAGGCCGAGGGCACCACGATCCTGCTGACCACGCACTACCTCGACGAGGCCGCGCAGCTCGGCGATCGCGCCGGCGTCATCCTCGGCGGCCGACTCATCGACGTCGGACGCGTCGGCGAACTCGGCGGGCCCGAGGCGCGCGTGCCGATCGTGCGCTGGCGCGAGCCCGACGGCGCCCTGCGAGCGGAGCGGACCGAGCGACCCGCCGAGCTCGTGGCATCCGTCGTCGCGGCCCAGGGCGGTCGCGAGCCGGAGGGGCTGGAGGTCATCCGGCCCAGCCTCGAGGACATCTACCTGCAACTGGTGCACTCGGTCGGAGCCGAGGCACGTGACGACGAGGAGGCGCTCGCATGAGCGACACGACGACCACCACGACCGGCGCGAGCTCGCCCGCGAGCACGGCCGGAGCCACCGCGCGGGCCCGCGCCATCCCGGGCCCTCGCGGCGCTTCGCGCCCCGGCATGCTGCGGGTCGGCGTCTCCCGCATCGGCTACGAGACGAAGGGCTACTTCCGGTCGCCGGATGCCGTGTTCTTCACGTTCCTCTTCCCGCTCATCATGCTCGGCATCTTCACCGCCGCCTTCAGCTCGGCCGGCGACATCCAGCCGGGCCCGGGCGCCGAGGGCGTCTCGGTCGGGGCGTACTACCTGCCGGGCATGCTCGCGGCCGGCATGCTCCTGTCGGGCGTGCAGAACCTCGCGGTCGACATCGCCGGGGAGAAGGGCGACGGCACGCTCAAGCGCCTCGGCGGCACGCCGCTGTCCCCCGTGTCGTACTTCATCGGCAAGATCGGACAGGTCTTCGTGACCGGCGTGCTCCAGGCGGCGCTCCTGCTCCTCGTCGCCGCGACGGTGCTCGGCATCGCGCTGCCCACCACCGCCGAGGCCTGGATGACCTTCGCGTGGGTGTTCGTGCTCGGCATCACCACGTCGGCGCTGCTCGGCATCGCCCTGTCGGCGGTGCCCCGCAGCAGCAAGAGCGCCACCGCGGTCGTGATCCCCATCGTGCTCGTGCTGCAGTTCATCTCGGGCGTCTACCTGCAGTTCTCGCAGCTGCCCGAGTGGATGCAGAACCTCGCGAGCATCTTCCCGCTGAAGTGGATGGCGCAGGGCATGCGCGCGGTGTTCCTGCCCGACGACTTCAAGGTGCTCGAGCAGCACGGCGAATGGGACCTCGGGTGGGTCGCGGTCGCCCTCCTCGCCTGGCTGGTCATCGGCCTCGTCGTGAGCCGGCTCACGTTCCGGTGGATCCGGCGCGACGCCTGACCGGCGTCGATCGTGGTCGGCGTCGGCGTCGGATTCCCTGCTGCCGGCGCCGACCCGCTCGTGAGAAGGTGACCTCATGCTGAGCGTGCAGATGGTGGGACCTCGCGGCGATCGTCGTCGCGAGCGTCATCGTCGTGCTCACCCTCATCGACCCGCCCTACGGCGCCGACGAGTTCGGCGCCTGGGCCGCGGCGGGCGCGTTCCTCGTCGTCTACTTCGCCTACGGCCGCCGGTACGTCCACGGCGCGACCGTGCAGCACCACCTCGTCATCGCGTCGCTCTTCGCCGCCGTCGCTCGCGGTCGGCACCGCGTTCGAGCCGGCGTTCGCCATCCTGCAGGCGTTCCTCTACCCGTTCGTCTGGACGACCGCACCGAACCTCAGGAGCGCCCTCGTCGCGAACATCGCGATCGCGGTCGCCATCGTGGTCGGCTACGCGGCACGGTTCGGCCCCGCCGGCATCCTCACGGGCGTCGGCATCGCCGTGCTGTCGGTGGGCTTCAGCATCGCGCTCGGCCTGTGGATCACCCGGATCGCCGCATACGGCGAGGAGCGGGCCCGGCTCCTCGACGAGCTGCAGGCCGCGCAGGGCCAGCTCGCGGCGATGCATCGCGAGGCCGGAATGACCGACGAGCGGGGGCGACTCGCCCGCGAGATCCACGACACCATCGCGCAGAGCCTCACGGGCCTCGTGATGGTGGCGCAGCGGGCGGGCAACCGGCTCGACGGGGTCGACGGCGAGGCCGCGGCATCCGTGCGCGGCGACATCGAGCTCATGGAGCAGATGGGACGCGAGGCGCTCACCGAGGCGCGCGGGCTCGTCGCGTCGCTCACGCCGGTCGAGGCCGACGCCGGGCTCGCCGAGGCGCTGCGACGGCTCGCGACGTCGTTCGAGCGCGAGACGGGGGTGGCGGTCACGGTGACGGCGGATGCCGCGGGGCTCGACCGCGAGCTCGAGGTCGTGCTGCTCCGCTCCGCCCAGGAGGCGCTCGCGAACGTGCGCAAGCACGCGAAGGCGCGCACGGCGACGATCGACGTCGCGGAGACCGCCGCGGGCGACGAGGTCGTGCTCACCGTCGCCGACGACGGCGTCGGGCCCGGCGACGCGGCGCCCGGCGAGCAGGGGTTCGGCCTCGCCGGCATCCGCGACCGCGCCGCCCTCGTCGGCGGTTCGTTCGAGTTCGGCCCCGGCACCGACGGCGGCGCGCGGCTGCGGGTCGTCGTGCCGCGCGAGCGAGCCGACACGGACGGGAGGCGGGATGACCGAGACCATCCGCATCGTCGTCGCCGACGACCACCCCATCGTGCGAGCCGGCATCGTGGGCCTGCTCGACCAGGCGCCCGGCATCGAGGTCGTCGGCGAGGCGTCCGACGGCGCGGAGGCCGTGGAGCTCGCGGCATCCGAGCGCCCCGACCTCGTGCTCATGGACCTGCGCATGCCCGGCGTCGACGGCGCGAGCGCCACGGCGAGCATCGTGGCCGCCGGGCAGGGCACCCGCGTGCTCGTGCTCACCACGTACGAGACCGACGACCACATCCTCGCGGCGATCGAGGCCGGCGCGAGCGGCTACCTGCTGAAGGCGGCGCCGCAGGCGGAGATCCTCGCCGGCATCCGGGCCGTCGCCGCGGGCGAGACCGTGCTGGCGCCGTCGATCGCGGCGAAGCTCGTGTCGCGCGTGCGAGCCGACGCGGCATCCGTGGCACCGCCCGCCCTCTCGCCGCGCGAGCGCGAGGTGCTCGCCCTCGTCGCCGCCGGCCGCTCGAACCCCGAGATCGCGCGCGACCTCTACATCGGCGAGGCCACGGTGAAGACGCACCTGCTGCACGCGTTCGAGAAGCTCGGCGTGAACGACCGCACCCGCGCGGTCACCCGCGCGATGGAGCTCGGCCTGCTCTGACGCACCACGCGTACCGGGCCGGGCGGTGCAGCGCAACGGCCTGACACGGGCCGGGCGCGCGCCTACGCTGGCGACGTGGCATTCACGAGCGTTCGCGTCGCGGTGCGGCGAACCCGGATCCTGCCGCGCTGGCTCAGGCGAGCGGATGCCGCGGCCGGCCGCGCGGTGAACCCGCGGCACACCCATCCGGCGGTCGACCGGTTCTGGTCGGGGCTCTCGGGCTTCGCCGACCGCGGCGTGCTCTGGTGGACGCTCGCCGGCGTGCTGGCGGTGACGGGTCGCCGACGCGCCGCCGCACGCGGACTGCTCTCGCTGGTCGCCGCGAGCGGGCTCACCAACCTCATCGCGAAGCAGGTCTTCGGCGGCGACCGGCCGCTGCTCGCCGACGTGCCGATCGGCCGGCGCCTGCCCAAGCACCCCGTCACCCCGTCGTTCCCGTCGGGCCACTCGGCGAGCGCCGCGGCCTTCGCGGCCGGCGTCGCGCTCGAGCGGCCGCGCATCGGCGCGGCGCTCGCCCCGGTCGCGCTGGGGGTCGGCTACTCCCGCCTGCACACGGGGCGCACTGGATGTCCGACGTCGTGGGCGGCCTGGCGCTCGGCGCCGCGGTCGCCGGGCTGGGCGCGCTCGTCGTGCCGCCGAAGCCCGGCGAGCCCGAGCTGCCGCCGCGCAGCGGCACCGATCGCGCGCTGCCCGCCTCGCCCGACGGCGCCGGGCTGTTCATCGTCGTGAACCGGTCGTCGGGCACGAGCGTGGTGCGCGCGGACCCGCTGCCCGTCATCGCCGAGCGGCTCCCCGCCGCCGAGGTCGTCGTGCTCGACGGCGACGATCCGCGCGAGGTCGTGCACGAGGCGCTCGCGCGGCGCCGTCCGCCGCGCATCCTCGGGGTCTGCGGCGGCGACGGGTCGGTCGCCGCGGTCGCGCACGAGGCGGTCGCGGCCGGCCTGCCGCTGCTCGTCGTGCCCGGCGGCACGTTCAACCACTTCGCCAGGACGGCCGGCGCGGCATCCGTGGACCTCGCGATCGACGCCCTGCAGCGTGGCGAGGGCGTTCGAGCGGATGTCGCGGAGCTCGCCTTCGGCGACGACGACCCGATCACGGTGCTCAACACGGCGTCGGTGGGCATCTACCCCGACTTCGTCGCCGTTCGCGAGCAGCTCGAGCAGCGCTGGGGCAAGTGGATCGCCGCCGTCATGGCCGCGAGCCGCGTGCTGCGGCGGTCGGAGCCGGTCACGGTCGTGGTGAACGGACGGCGTGCCCGCGTGTGGACGCTGTTCGTCGGCGTCGGCGTCAACGATCCCGGCACCGTCGCGCCCCTGCAGCGGCGGCGGCTCGACGGCGGCGTGCTCGACGTGCGGATCCTGCACGCGGGGTCGCGCGTCCGCGCCGCCGCATCGCTCGCGTTCGGGCGGCGGGCCAGCGCGGTGCTGCGCGGCCTGCGGCTGCTCCCCCGCCGCATCGAGTCGTTCACGGCGGAGTCGCTCGACGTCGTCGTGCGGCCCCGCGAAGGGCAGCCGCCCGGATTCGCCCACGACGGCGAGGTCGCGATCGACGCGCCCGCCGAGGCCGCCGCGGCGTATCCGGCACCCGGCTACCGCACGACCGTGCGCATCGTGCCCGCGGCCCTCGACGTGTACCGGCCCGCGGCGCGTGCCGCGGCAGTCGAACGGCCGGCAGCACGGTCTCGGACCTGCCGCCGCGCTGAGGTCGCCCGCCTGCGGCGACCCCGCGGGTCAGAGCTCGATGCCCACCAGCACCGGCTCGGGGTGCAGCACGATGCCGAACTCCGCCTGCACGCGGCTCTGCACGAAGCGGGCGAGCTGGGCGATCTCCTCGGCCGACGCACCGCCCCGGTTCGTCAGGGCCAGCGTGTGCTTCGACGAGACGGCGGCGCGCGATCCCGCCAGCGCGAACCCGCGGCGGATGCCGGACCGCTCGATGAGCCACGCGGCCGAGAGCTTCACGAGCGGCTCGGCCGGCGGGGCATCCGTCGCCGTGCCGACGACCTCGAGCGAGGCCTGGTGCGCGAGGAACTGGTCGAGCGGCGAGTCGTCGACGTTCGCCCCGAGCGGGACGACCTCGTCGGGGGCCTCCTCGGCGAGGTACCACCGCGGGGCGTCGCCCGGCAGCGTGCGCGCGACGCGCTCGGTCACGATCGGGTTCGTGAAGAACGAGCCCGCACTCACCGAGTCGGGATCCGCCGGATCGAGCACCATGCCCTTCGAGGCGCGCAGGCCGAGCACGCTCTCGCGCACCCGCGCGATCGGCACGCGGTCGCCGAGGTTGACGTGCAGCGCGTCGGCGAGCTGCGCGTAGGCGATGGGCTGGCCGAGCGCCTCGCCGAGCACCGCGCGCTCGAGCTCGGTGTCGTGCAGCTCGAACTCGACCGAGACGACGATGCCGCGCAGCCCGCGCTTCAGGACCGAGGTGCGGTAGCCGAGCTCGAGCTCGTCGGCCGACATCCGGCGCGGGGCATCGGCTCCCTCGTCGAGGAACTCGATCGCGACGAGCGTCGACTCCAGCTCCTGCCCGTAGGCGCCGATGTTCTGCACGGGCGCGGCCCCCACCGATCCGGGGATGCCCGAGAGCGCCTCGAAGCCCGAGTACCCGCGCTCGACCGTCCACGCGACGAGGTCGTCCCACGTCTCGCCGGCCTGCACGCGCAGGCGAACGGATGCCGCGCCGTCGCCGTCGTCGCGGCGTCGGCGTCGGCGCGCGGCGTCGGCGCCGGCGCCGTCGGCGACGTCGCGCCCGAGCACCTCGATGCCCTTCGTCGCGACCCGGATGACCGTGCCGTCGAAGCCCTCGTCGCCGACGAGCAGGTTGGAGCCGCCGCCGAGGGCGAGCCACGGCTCGCCCTCCTGCCACGCCTCACCGGCGAGGTCGACGAGGTCGCGCTGGGTCGTCGCCGTCACGAGCCGTCGGGCCGGACCGCCGACCTGCAGCGTCGTGAGTTCGGAGAACGGGATCGCCGGCGCCATCAGTCGAGCGAGACCCGCGCCTGCGCCTTGCCGAGCACGGTCTCCTCGCCGAGCTTCACGGTGAGGTCGATGCGGGCCGCGCGCGCCTCGGCGTCGAGCTGGCCGACCTTGGCGACGACCGAGACGACCGCGCCGATCTCGGGGTCGACCACGACGGGGCGGGTGAAGCGCACCTGGTAGTCGACGACGCGGCCGGGGTCGCCGACCCAGTCGACGACCGGCTGCACGGCGAAGCCCATGGTGAGCATGCCGTGGGCGAGCACGCCGGGAAGCCCGACCGACGCGCGCGATGTCGTCGCGGTAGTGGATGGCGTTGAAGTCGCCCGAGGCGCCCGCGTAGCGCACGAGCGAGTCGCGGGTGAGCGGGAACGACTCGCTCGGCGACGATGTCGCCGACGGTGAGGCCGTCGAAGGCCGGCGTGCCGGGCATCAGTCCTCCCCTCGCACGACGAGCGCGGAGATGGCGGTCACGACGTGGTCGCCGGCGGCATCCGTGATCGCGGACTCGGCCGTGACGATCGAGTGGCCGCCGAGCGTCTTCACGCTCGCCACCGTGAGGGTCGCGGTGAGCAGGTCGCCCGCGACGATCGGCCGGCTCGAGGTGAACCGCTGGTCGCCGTGCACCACGCGCGAGAAGTCGATGCCGGCGTCGGGCTCGGCGAGCAGCTGCGCGAGCGTGTGCTCCTGCATGATGACCGCGAAGGTGGGCGGTGCGACGACGTCGTCGTACCCGGCGGCCTTCGCCGCCTCGGGGTCGAGGTTGATCGGGTTCGTCGCGAAGACGGCGCGGGCGAACTCGCGCACCTTCTCGCGGCCGACGAGGTAGGGCTCGGTCGACGGGAAGACCCGCCCCTGCAGCTCGGGGTTCACTGGCACCCCGACAGTCTATGCGGGGGCCTCGGCCGGTGGCCGGGCCGGTGACGACGGCGACGGATGCCGCGGCTCGGGGCCGCGGCATCCGTCGTGCCGTCATCGTGGCCGGTCGGTCAGCGCTTGCCGCCGCCGAGCAGGCCGCCGAGCAGGTCGCCGAGGCCACCGCCGCCGCCGGAGCCGCCGGAGCCGCCGCCGCCGAGCAGCCCGCCGAGCACGTCGCCGAGGCCGCCGCCCGACCGCCGCCCGAGCCGCCCGAGCCGCCGCGACCCGCCGCCGAGCAGGCCGCCGAGCACGTCGCCGATGCCGCCGCCGCGACGACTCCGCCGCGGGCTCCGAGCCCTCCTGCTTCTTCGTGAACTGCTTCGCGAGGAACGCGAGCACGATCGGCGCGAGGATCGGCAGGAGCTTGCCGATGAGGTCGCCGCGCCGCCGCCCTCCTTCTTGTCGAGGGCGGTGACGACCTGGTCGGTGTTGTCGCCGAACACGTTCTTCACGATCTTGCGGCCGTCCTCCTCGTCGACGTCGGCGAGGTTCACGCCGCCCTCGACGAGCGACGGGTCGTGCGACTTGACCGCGCGCTCGAGCGACGCGGCGCCCGCCGGGTCGGTGGCGTTCGCGCCCATGCCGGCGAGCAGTGCGGGCAGCGCGTCGTCGACGGCCTTCCTCGCGGTCGCCTCGTCGACGCCGAGCTTCGCGGCGATGTCGCCGATCGGGAGGTCGGCGACTGATCTCGTCGATTGCAGCCATTGCGGATTCCCCATTCCCGCGCCCGCCGTCGGACGCCCCCGTTCACGCTAGCCGCAGCGACGCCGTGCGCGGAAGGGCTGCGCGGGGCGGGCACCGCGGAGCATCGACTGCCGGGCCGTCCACCCGCCTCCGCCCCGTCGCCACCGCCCGGCGAATGCATGATGAGCGGGTCGCGACGGCCCGATCGGGGCCGCCGCGCGCCGCTCATCATGCAGAGGGCCGCAAGCGGTGCCTGCGACGCCGGCTCAGTCGAGCTCGTAGCGGGCGAGGCGGAGGCGCAGGCCGTCGAGCAGCATCTCGAGGCCCGCCTCGAACGCCCGGTCGCTGCGCGCGGCGCCGCGCGGCGCCCCTCGACGAGCCGGCCGAGCGCCCGGGTCGGGGTCTCGGGCCGCCAGATCTCGTCGGGCGATGCGAGGTCGAGGCCGAAGCCGATCGAGAACGCGTCGATGATGGCGACGACCTCGAGCACGTCGTCGTCGGGGAACCCCGCCTCGGCGAGCGCGCTGGCGAGCCGGTCGTAGCTCGCGATGACCGTCGGGTCGGTGATGGTCTTGCCCACGATGAGCGGGATGAGGAACGGATGCTCCGCGTACATCCGCCGCTCGGCGCGCAGCATGGCGCCGACGACCTCGTCCCAGGTCCCGGCGAACGACTTCGACATGTACTGCTCGCCGAGCCGGCCGCGCATGAGCTCGATGATCTCGTCGCGTCCGGCGACGTGGTTGTAGAGCGACGAGGGGGTCACGCCGAGCCGTCGCGCGATCGCGTTGACGCCGAACGGGGCGCCCTCGTCGACGAGCGCCATCGCGGCATCCGCGATGCGATCGGTCGACAGCAGCGGGGTCCTCGGCCTCGGCATCGGCGCCTCCTTCGTCCACGTCAGCCTACGGGTCGCGAAATTCCCTCTTCCCGAATCCGCCTCACGTATGCATAATAAACGAATACTATTCGTTTACCTCGCGCACACCGTCGTGCCGAACCCCCGGAGGTCCCCCGTGTCCCACTCCCTCCCGTCCGTCCGCATCCCGCTGCGGCTGCCCAGCGCCGTCGCCACGTTCGGGATCGGCATCGCCGGCTACCTCGGCGTGAACCTCTCGCCGTACATGATCGCGGCGGCGCAGTCCGCGCTCGGGGTCGACGTGCTCACCGCGAGCTGGCTCATCACCGGCGCGCTGCTCCTCACGGCCGTGACCGGCCTCGCCACCGCGAAGCTCAGCGCGGGTCCGCACCGGCTGCTCGTGGCGCGCGTCGGCCTCGTCGTCGCCGCCGCGGGCTTCGGCGCCGCAGCCCTCGTTCCCGCGCCGGGGGTCGTCGTGGCCGGCCTGCTCCTCGGCGGCATCGGCGCCGGCGGCGCCGTCTCGTCGTCGGGCGCCGCGCTCGCGGCCTTCATCAACCCCGACCGGGTGTCGGGGTTCAGCGGCCTGGCGAATCGCGCCGTCGTCACCGTGATCCTGGCGCTGGTCCCGCTGCTGCCGCTCGTGCCGATCAGCGTGTTCGGCACGCTGGCGCTGTTCTCGCTGGCCGTGCTGTTCACGTCGGCGTGGCTGCCGTCGGCGCCGGTCGTCGACCACGCCGCCGCACCGGCAGCGGATGCCGCGGCATCCGGCCTCGTCGCTCGCCGCCCCCACCGCGCCGAGACGATCGCGGGCTTCGTGCTCCTCGTCACCTTCGCCCTCTGGGCCGTGAGCGAGGACTCGCTGTGGGCCATGGCCGGCGTCATGGGCGCCGACCAGGCGGGGCTCACGCCCGAGGGCCTCGGCATCGCGCTGAGCGGCGCGACCGCGGGCGGCATCGTCGGCGCGATCCTGCTCATGATCGTCGGCGACCGCCTCGGCCGCGCCGTGCCGCTCGCCGTCCTGCTCGTCGCCGGCGGCGCGCTGAAGATCGTCGAGGGCTTCGTGACCGACCCGACCGTGTTCATCGTGGTCTTCATCGTGTGGAACACCCTCTACGCGATCGCGTTCTTCTACTTCGTCGCGACGTCGGCCGCCCTCGACGCCGACGGCCGCTGGTCGGGCCCGCTCCTCGCCGTCTACCTCGTCGGCTCGAGCCTCACGCCCGTCATCGGCGCGGCGCTCGTCGAGGCCCTCGGCTACCAGGGCTTCGTCGTGGTGCTCGGCATCGCGAGCTTCGTCCTGGCCGTTCCCGCCTTCCTCGTCGCCCGCATCTCGAGCCGGCTGCAGCGCACCGAGGAAGCGGCGCCCGCCGTCGCCGAGGAGGTGGCCGCATGACCCGCACCGTCTACGCGAACGGCCGCGTCTTCACCGCCGACGAGCCGGCCTGGGCCGAGGCGATCGTCACCGACGACGGGCGCATCGCCTTCGTCGGCTCCGACGCCGAGGCCGCCGCGGTGGCCGGGCCGGATGCCGCGGTCGTCGACCTCGGCGGCCGGGTCGTGGTGCCCGGCTTCATCGACGCGCACACCCACCTCGTGATGATGGGCGAGGCGCTCGGCAAGGTCGGCCTCACCGACGCGCGCACCCTGCCCGAGATCCAGGATCGACTGCGCGCGGCGCGTGACGCCGACCCCGACGCGCCGCGCCTGCTCGGGCGCGGGTGGCTGTTCGACTCCGTGCCCGGCGGCGCGCCCGACCGCGGCGATGCTCGACGCCGTCGTCGCCGACGTGCCCGTGTACCTCGACGCGAACGACTACCACTCGGTCTGGGTCAACACGGCCGCGTTGCGCGAGCTCGGCATCGACCGGGACACCCCCGATCCCATCGGCGGGCGCATCGGACGCGACGCCGACGGCGAGCCCGACGGCATGCTCTACGAGACCGCCGCGCAGCAGCACGTGTGGACGCTGCTCGCCGAGGTCGCCACCGACGCCGATCGCGACGCGGCCGTCGAGCGCACGATCGCGGCCTACCTCGCGACGGGCGTCACGGGCGTGGTCGACATGGCGTTCGACGAGCTCGGCCTCGCGGCGTTCGACCGCGCCGCCGAGCGCCGCGGCGGCACGCTGCCGATCCGGGTGCTCGCGCACTGGTTCGTCGCGAACACCGGCGACGACGAGCAGAACCTCGCCCAGGTCGCCCGCGCCGTGGAGCTCGCCGGCGAGCACCGGCCGTGGCTCAAGGTGGCCGGCATCAAGCTCGTGCTCGACGGCGTGATCGACGCGTGCACGGCCGCGATGCGGCATCCGTACGCCGACGGCTCGAACGCCGAGCCGATCTGGCCCCTCGAGCGGCTGCGGCCCGTGGTGGCCGCCGCCGACGCCGCCGGACTGCAGGTCGCGATGCACGCGATCGGCGACCTCGCGAGCGACGTCGCGCTCGACGCGCTCGAGCACGCGCACGCCGTGAACGGCGAGCGGCCGCGCCGCCACCGCATCGAGCACCTCGAGTACGCCGCGCCCGAGACCGCCGGTCGCATGGCCGCGCTCGGCGTCACGGCGTCGATGCAGCCCGTGCACGCCGACCCGGCGATCTGGGCGAACTGGGCGGCGATGCTCGGCGACGAGCGCGCCGACCGCGGCTTCGCGTGGACCGAGTTCCGCGAGGCGGGCGCACTCCTGGCGTTCTCGACGGATGCCCCGACCGCACCGCACGAGGCGCTGCCGAACCTGTACATCGCGGCGACCCGCCGGTCGGCGCTCGACGGGTCGTACCCGGCGAACCACCCCGAGTTCGCGGTGCCGCTGGCCGACGCGGTCGCCCACGCCACGCGCGACGCCGCCGCGAGCTGCCTCGAGGAGCACGAGCGCGGCCGCATCGCGCCGGGCCTCGCCGCCGACTTCGCGGTGCTCGACCGGGACCCGTTCACCGAGGGCGCCGACGTGCTGCTCGAGGCGCGCGTGGTGCGCACGGTGGTGGCGGGGCGTCCGGTGTACGAGGCCGTGGAGGCATCCGTGGCATCCGTCCGCCTGACGCCCGCCCCGCGGCATCCGCTCGCCCTCGCACGAGAAGCGCCGCACCGGCGCAGGAGAATCGGCCCGTCCCCTTCTGAGGGTGAGGATGAGGCCTGTTCTCCTGAGTTGCGCGGCCGGCGCTCCTGAGGCGCGGTCCGGCGGACAGCCGCCAACATTCAGAGTTGACTTATATAAGTCACAGATGAATAATGGATGCCATGCACGCGCTCGACATCCTCGGCGATCCCGTCCGGCGGCGGATCGTGGAACTGCTCGTCGACGGCGAACTCGCCGCCGGCGAGGTCGGGCGCGCCGTGCAGCAGGAGTTCGGCATCACGCAGCCCGCGGTCTCCCAGCACCTGAAGGTGCTGCGAGAGGCGGGGTTCGCGTCGGTGCGGTCGGAGGGCACGCGGCGCCTCTACGCGCTCGAGCCCGAGCCGATCGCCGAGGCCGCCGAGTGGTTCACGCCGTTCGAGCGCTTCTGGCGCCCGCGGCTCGACGCCCTCGGCACCGAGCTCGCCCGCTCCGCGCGTGCACGACGCATCGCCGCCGCCCGATCCGAACCGAACGAGGAGACCTGAGATGGACATCGACGCCCAGCTCGATGCCGTGGACCGCGGCATCGCGACCGGCACCCGCGAGGGAGCCGACACCTACGTGCAGACCGTCGCGCAGACGTACCCCGCCCCGATCGACGACGTGTGGGATGCCCTCACCTCGGCCGAGCGCCTGCCCCGCTGGTTCCTGCCGGTCAGCGGCGACCTCCGCCTCGGGGGCCGCTACGCGATCGAGGGGAACGCGAGCGGCACGGTCGAGTCCTGCGACGCGCCCGAACTCCTTCGGCGTGACCTGGGAGTACGGCGGCGGCGTCACCTGGGTCACCGTGCGCCTCGCCGATGTCGAGCGCGGGGCGCACCCGCCTCGAGCTCGAGCACGTCGCCCCGAGCGCCGACGTCGGCGCCGAGATGTGGGAGCAGTTCGGCCCGTCCGCGACGGGCATCGGCTGGGACCAGACCCTGCTCGGGCTCGCGCAGCACCTCACGACGCGGCGAGGTGAAGCCCGAGAACGCGCAGGAGTGGCTCGCCGGCGAGGAGGGCATCGGCTTCATGCGCGGCAGCGCCGACCGGTGGGCGGCCGCGCACGTCGCGATGGGGGCCGATCCCGACGTCGCCCGCGCCGCGGCCGACACCACGTTCGCGGCGTACACGGGCGCGGCGCCGGCCCAGATGGACTGAGCGCCGATCAGAGCAGGCGGCGGGCCGTCGCCCAGGCGGTGAGCTCATGCCGCGACGAGAGTTGCAGCTTTCGCAGCACGCTCGACACGTGCGACTCGACCGTCTTCGCCGAGATGAACAACGTCGCCGCGACCTCCTTGTACGCGTAGCCGCGCGCGATGAGCCGCATGACCTCCTGCTCGCGCGCCGAGAGCCGGTCGAGCTCGTCGTCGGCCGCGGCCGTCTCCCCCACGGCGGCGCCGAACGCGTCGAGCACGAACCCGGCGAGCCGGGGCGAGAACACCGCGTCGCCGCCGGCGACGGCCTGCACCGCGCGACTCACCTCGTCGCCCGACGCGCCCTTGGTGATGTACCCCCGGGCGCCTGCGCGGATGACCCCGACGACGTCCTCGGCCTTGTCCGACACGCTCAGCGCGAGGAACCGCGTCGACGGCACCTCGGATGCCACGCGTCGCAGCACCTCGGCACCGCCCGAGACCGAGGCATCCGAGCCGCCCGGCAGGTGCACGTCGAGCAGCACGACGTCGGGGCGCGTCGCGGCGATCACGGCGACCGCCGACGGGACATCCGCCGCCTCGCCGACGACCTCGATCGAGTCGTCGAGGTCGGCGCGCAGGCCCGACCGGAAGATCGAGTGGTCATCGACCACGACCACGGTGAGCGTGTCAGCCATGCTCCGCCCTCGTCTCGAATCGCAGGTGCACCTCGGTGCCCTCGCCGCCCGCGCCGGGACGTACGGTCGCGCTGCCGCCCGCGCGGCGCATCCGCCCGATGATCGACTCGCGCACGCCGAGGCGACCCGGCGCCACCTGCGCCGGGTCGAATCCGGGGCCGCGGTCGCGGACGTACACGTCGACCGCGTGGGCCGAGCCCTCGAGGTACACCGACACCTCGCCGCCCGCGTGCTGCGCCGCATTGAGCATCGCCTCGCGCGCGGCCGCAGCCAGCTCGCCGCTCGCCCGCTCGTCCGACATGCCGACCGCGACGACGTCGATCCGCACCGGGTAGTCGAGCTCGAGCGCGGCCGCGAAGTCGCGCAGGTCGGTCGCGAGGTCGCTGTCGGCGGGGGCATCCCCGTCGTGCAGCCAGCTGCGCAACTCGCGCTCCTGGGCGCGCGCGAGCCGCCCGGCCTCGCTCGACGCGCCCGCGCGGTTCTGGATCAGCGCGAGCGTCTGCAGGACGGAGTCGTGCAGGTGCGCGGCCATGGCGCTGCGCTGCTCGTCGCGGATGCGCCGCACGCGTTCGCCCTCGAGGTCGCGCCAGAGCTTGACGAGCGCGGGAAGGTACACCAGCCCGATGCCGAGCAGCGCGCCGAACGCGGCCAGCACCGCGATGACGGGCCACGCCCGCGCCGCGGGTCCCAGCACGAGCACGACCGCCAGCAGCGCGAGCGCGGCGGTCAGGGCCGTGCGGACCCAGACCTCGAGGCGCCTCCCGCGGGCGGGGTCCGGCCGGTCGATGAAGCTCACCCACGCTCCCGCGCCCGCGGCGAGCAGCACGGCGAGCGCAGCGGGCACGAGCCAGTCGGGCGCGTTGCCGTCGGCCGGGCCGTCGTCGATGATCGCGAGCAGGATGGCGAGGACCGCGGCGCCGAGCGCGCCGGCCGTGGCCACGATCGCCACGGGCGCGCGCCGCACGACGCGGTCGTCGGGCCCTCGGCCTCCGCCCACGGCGTGAACGCCCACAGCCACGCGTAGAGCAGCGCGCCCGCGCCGGCGAGGAGCGCGGTCACCGCGAACGCCACCCGCACGGCCTGCACCGGCCATCCGAGGTGGTCGGAGAGCCCGCCCGCGACGCCCGCGACGAGGCAGTCGCGACGACGCGCGAGCGCTGGGGCCGCCGGTGCCGTGGTCATGCTCCGATCCAAGCAGACCCGCGGATGCCCCGACACGGCCGAGCCCGGGAATCAGGGTCGCATCAGGGAGGTTCCGGATGGCCCGCCGGATGCCCGCGCGGGACGATCGACCCATGACCTCGACCTCGACCCCGCCCGCCACCGGCGAACCCGGGGGCCCACCCGCGGGCGCCACCGCCCCACCGCCCTCCGACGACCGCTTCTTCGCCTGGCTGCGCTCGCTCGGCGTGCCGCGGCGACCCGGATGGATCGGCGGCGTCGCCGCCGGGATCGCCGCCCGGATCGGCATCGACCCGATCATCGTGCGGGGCGTCCTCGTCGTCGTCGCGCTGTTCCTCCCGGTGGCGTTCCTGGCCTACGGCGCCGCGTGGCTGCTCCTGCCCGACACGACCGGCCGGATCCATCTCGAGTCGATGCTGCGCGGCGTGTTCGACAGCGCGCTCGTCGGCATCGCGGGCTTCGTGCTCGTCGGCCTGCTCGGCCTCGGCGGACCGTGGTGGTTCGGCGGCTGGAGTTGGGACGCCGACGAATGGTTCGGGCCGTTCCGGTGGTTCGGCGTGCTCTGGCTCATGCTCGTGCTCGCCGGCGTCGTCACGCTCATCGTCTGGCTCGCGCGGCGCGCCTCGCCCGCGGCGGCCGTCCCGTCGGATGCCTCGGCCACGGCGCCGTCCGCATCGGCGGCGGGCACCGCCGCGACGGGTGCCTCCGCGGCCACCACGACCGCGGCGACCATCCCTCTGCCGAGCGCCGCCCTGGCCGCCGAGCCCGTCGCACCTCCGCAGCCGGCGAGCCGCGTCGTACGGCACCGACGACTACGCCGCGTGGAAGGTGCAGCACGACGCCTGG
Source organism: uncultured Actinomycetota bacterium (assembly GCA_963709115.1). Classification (GTDB taxonomy): domain Bacteria; phylum Actinomycetota; class Actinomycetes; order Actinomycetales; family Microbacteriaceae; genus Agromyces. The sequence continues at coordinate 20,544 of CAVPVF010000021.1, read as the reverse complement.
CGTGCGGAGCACGACGCGTGGAGGCGCAGCCAGGACGAGGCGAACCGCGCGGCCCGCGCACAGCTCGCCGCGGAGAACCAGGCCCGCGCGCTCGAGTTCCAGGCGCAGGCCGAGGAGGCCCGACGCATCCGCCGGCTCACCCGCCCGCGAACGAGCTTCGCGTTCGTCGTCGCCACGCTCGGCGCGGCGCTGGTCGCCGGGGCGATCGCGTCGATGGCCGCGCTCGGCTCGGCCCAGCCGGCGCCGCTGGCCGTGACGATCGGGCTCGCCGTCGGAACGATCGTGACCGCGCTCGCGATGGTGCTCGCCGGATCCCTGCGGCGCCGCAGCGGCTTCCTCGCCTTCGTGACGGTGGTGCTGCTGCTCGCGACGCTCGTCACCGCCGTCGTGCCTCCGGCTCCACGGCTCGTGCTCGGCGGCGTCGCCGAGTCGGCACGCACGACGAGCATCGTGCAGCCGGTCGGCGCGGTCAGCCTCACGGTCGACGAGGGCGTGGCCGCCGCGGCCGCACCGGTCGAGTGGACGCTCGCCCAGGGCGTCGGATCGGTCTCGATCGACCTCCGCGACGGCGCGCGGGTTGCGCTGGTGGTCAGGTGCGCCGAGTGCACGGTCACGCACGCCCGATTCGACGCGGACGGCGACTGGTCGGTCGTCGACGAGGTCGATCTCGGGGCCGGCCGGTCGGCCGCCCGATGGAGCGACGAGATCGGCCCCGGCCTGCAGGCCGGCGAGGTCGACGCCGTGATCCGCATCCAGGCCATCACCACCGAGGTCTCCGTGACCGAGTTCGAGCCCGAGGGGAACCGACCATGAACGACGACACGACCGAGGTGCACGGCTTCGACGAGGCGCTGCGGCCGGAGGCATCCGTTCCACCGGGCATGCGCGAGCCCGCCGAGCTCCGGCCGCGGATCCGCTGGGCCGGGATCATCTGGGGCCTGGTCTTCGCGGTGATCGCCGCAACCGTGCTGTGGATCGTGCTCGAGCCCGCCCGCATGGAGCTCGTCGCGGACTGGTGGGCGACGCTCACGCCCGCCGGCCTGCTGCTCACCGTCCTGCTCGTGCTCGGCGGCCTCCTGCTCATCGCGGGACTCTCGGGTCTGGCCCGGCGGGGCGACCGCAGGGCACCCTGACCGCCCGCGGCATCCGCCCGCGAGCTCAGTCCTCGGCGGCCGCCCGCGAGAGCGTCTCGCCGCGGAAGAACGCCGGCCGCTTCCACGCCTGCCACAGCATGATCACGACGCCCGAGAGCAGCACGACCATGCCGAGCACGAACACGAGGCCGACGCCGAAGATGTTCGAGCCGCTGCCGTAGTCGGGGTTCATGCTGTCGATGAGGGTCGTGAAGAACAGCACGCCGAGGATCACGCCGCCCACGAGCGGGAACAGCAGGGTGAAGAAGAAGTTCCGCACCGAGCGCCACCAGATCCGGCGGAAGAACCACACGCAGGCGAACGCCGTGATGCCGTAGTAGAAGCAGATCATCATGCCGAGCGCGGTGATGGTGTCCCACAGCACGTCCTCGCTGAGGAAGCGCATGACGGCGTAGAACACCGACGCCACGATGGCCGACACGATCGTCGCGTAGCCGGGCGTGAAGAACCGCGGGCTGACCTTCGCGAACTTCTCGGGCAGCGCGCCGTAGTGGCCCATGGCGAGCAGCGTGCGGGCGGGCGACACGAACGTCGACTGCAGGCTCGACGCGGAGCTCGTGAGCACCGCGAGCGAGACGAGCACGGCGAGCGGGCCGAGGATCGGGCCGGCGAGGTGGAAGAACACGTTGTCCTGGATGTCGGGGTTCCCGAGTCCGAACTCGCCGGTGCCGACGCCCGCGTAGGCGATGAGCGAGACCGCGATGAGCAGGTAGAGCACGACGATCGTGACGACCGTGATCGTCGCCGCGCGACCGGGCGTCTTCTCCGAGCCCCGCGTCTCCTCGTTCATCGTGAGGGTGACGTCCCAGCCCCAGAAGATGAAGATCGAGAGCGAGAGGCCCGCCGCGAACGCCGAGAACGACTCGACCGCGAACGGGTTGAACCACGACAGCTCGATCGGCGGTGGCGTCGAACGCGTTGCCGTTCGCGACCTCGACGAGCGCGGCGACCGCGAACAGCACGAGCACGACCACCTGGAAGCCGACGAGCCAGTACTGGAGCTTCTGCGTCGTCTGCATGTCGCGGTACGACACCCAGGTGGCGCCGAGCACGAACAGCAGGCAGACCGCGACGTTGATGAACGGGTTCGTCGCCAGGTCGGCGATCTCGGGGTTGCCCGAGATCTGCGAGATCAGGAGGAACAGGAAGTCCACCGCGATGCCCGCGAGGTTCGAGAGCACCAGGATCGTGGCCGCGACCAGCCCCCAGCCGGCGAGCCAGCCGATCCAGGGGCCGAACGCGCGCGTCGCCCAGGTGAACGAGGTGCCCGAATCCGGCATCCGCTTGTTGAGCTCGCGGTAGCCGAAGGCCACGAGCAGCATCGGGATGAACCCGACGAGGATGATCGCGGGCACCTGCACGCCGACCTCGGACACGGTCGGCCCGAGTGCGGCCGTGAGCGTGTAGGCGGGGGCGATGCACGAGATGCCGATGACGATCGCCCCGATGAGGCCGACCGATCCGGCCGAGAGGCCCTTCTTCGAGATGCCGTGCTCCGAGCCGTCGACGGCGACGGTCGCCTCCGTCAGCGGGGCCTGGGGTTCGTGGTGCGTCATGGCGGTCTCTTTCAGCTGGTGGTGCGCGGTACCACGATCATGGGCACCGGCAGTTCGCGCAGCATCTTCGCCGCGGTCGAACCGAGGAACAGGTGGTGGGGCGTCGCGAGCCGGCTCGAGCCGACGAGCACGATCTCGCCGTCGTGCCAGTCGAGGGCCCGCACGGCCTCCTCGATGGTGGCGCCCCTGGCGGCCACGGAGGTCGCCTCGAGGTAGTCGGGCAGGTCGCGTCGCGCGGCGAGGAGCACCTCGTCGGCGTGCACGGTGCTCGTGAGGGCGGCGAGGCCCTCGTCGAGGCCGGCCGGCAGGTCGACCGAGACGAGCGAGACGAGGCGCAGCGGCACGTGCGCCGCCACGGCGAAGCGCACGGATGCCTCGAGCAGCGCGTCCGCGCCGGGGCGCGTGCCGATCGCGGCCGTCACGCGGGTGACGCCCTGCGCGACGGGCACGTCGCGGGAGCCCGCCGGCGCGAGCGCGACCGGCACGTCGGACGAGTGCAGCAGCTCGTTCGCGACCGAGCCGATGCGCGATCGGCCGAGCAGCCCGCCGCGCGCGGCGCCCACGACGATGAGCGCCGCGCCGAACTCGTGCGCCGCGGCGATGAGGCCCTCGGCGAACGACTCCGCGTAGCGGATGTGCAGCAACTGGGCCACGTCGACGTCGTCGTCGTCCAGCGACTCGGATGCCTCGGCGAGCCACCCGCGCGACTGCTCCTTGAGGTAGCGCTCGTACCCGGTGTCGGTGGGGACCGTGCTGGCGTGCGCCTCGCTCGGCAGCACCATCACGACGTCGAGCAGCGCCTCGCTCGCGCGGGCGAGCCGGGTGGCGAGTGCCAGCGCGTCGGCGCCCGAGTCGTTCGCCGTGTACCCGACGACGATGCGCCGGACCGGGTCATCCGCCAGGTCGCTCATGAGGCCGCGAGGATCTCGTCGGCCACCTCGCGTCCGACGCGGATGGCGCCGTCGACGTGCTGGTAGCCCTTGCCGGCCATGTCGCTGCACGAGAAGTGGATCGGGCCGACGGGCGTGCGCAGGTCGGCGCCGTAGCGGGCGAGGCCGCCCATGTCGAAGCTCGCGGCGTAGGCGCCGCGCGTCCACTCCTCGGAGCCCCAGTCGCTCTCGTAGTAGACGACCGGGTGCTGCGCCTGCTCGCCGTAGTAGTGCGAGAGCGACTCCAGGATGCGCGCCTTGCGCTCGTCGGCGCTGAGCGAGAAGACGCCGTCGGCCTCCTCGTCGGAGACGAAGCCCACGAGCGTGCCGCGGGGGTCCTCGTGGTTGGTGTTGTCGTAGGCCTCGTGCACGAGCTCGTACGGGCTGAACGCGGTGCCCGACAGGCCCTGCTCGCGCCAGAACGGCGTCTCGTACACGGCGTGCACCTTGATGACGAAGCCCATCGAGAGGTGCTGGTGCAGCTGCTGCTGGCGGCGCGGCAGCGGCGGCTCGTACGAGATGCGGCTGATCAGGATCGGCGGGACGGCGAGCACGACGTGCGCGGCGTGCACCTCGAGGTCGTCGGTCACGGCCACGACGCCCCGCCCGGGGCATCCCCTGCCGTCGGGGTCCGGCCCAGCGCAGCGTGCGCACCGCCTGGCCGAGGCGCACCGCGCCGCCGAGCCGCTCGGCGAGCAGCAGCGGCACCTGCTGCAGGCCGCCGACGACGCGCCGGTCGAGGATGAAGTCGGCGTCGACGAGGTTCGAGAACGAGCCCGCGGATGCCGCCATGAGCAGCGCCTGCAGCGCCGAGAACGCGTGCGCGGGCTTGGTGAGCATGGCGCCGGCGATGAACATGCCGATGTTCTCGCGCGCCTCCTCGTCGTCGGTCTGCGTCTCGAGCCAGTGCGCGAACGAGATCTCGTCGAGCTCCTTCGGCCTTCGGGTGCGTCCCACGGCTGGTCGGGGTCGATCTCGGCGACGAGCGCGTCGAGCTTGTCGATGAGGCGCGACGATCTCGCTGCTCGGTCGCCGGCGGCACCGGGAAGATCTCGCCCTCGAACCGCTTCGCTCGCCGTCGGGGCCGATGTAGATGTTCACGCCCTCGCGGTAGCGCGAGTAGGTCTCGAGGCCGAGGTCGTCGAGCGTCTCGATGAGCGCGTCCTGGTCGGGCGACACCCACTGGCCGCCGATCTCGAGCATGGCGCCCGTCGATCGTCGTCGGTCCAGAGGCGGCCGCCGACGCGGTCGCGGGCCTCGAGCACGACGACCGAGCGGCCGGCGTCGCTTCAGGCGGGTGGCTGCGGTGAGGCCGGATGCCCCGGCGCCGACGATCACGACGTCGCAGTCGATGCGTTCCATGTTCCCTTGCTTCCTGTCGTCCGTCGGCACACGTCGGTCGAGTAGGGCCGAAGGCGCGTATCGAGACCTGGTTCCGGTCTCGATACGCCGCTTCGCGGCTACTCGACCGACGGCTGCTCAGTTCACGGGGATGAGCGTGTACTTCGTGTCGAGGTACTCGTGGATGCCCTCGAGGCCGCCCTCGCGGCCGATGCCCGACTGCTTCACGCCGCCGAACGGCGCGGCCGCGTTCGAGACGAGGCCCGTGTTCAGGCCCATCATCCCGGTGGCGAGGCGGTCGATCATGCGGTGGCCGCGGGCCAGGTCCTGCGTGAACACGTAGGAGACGAGGCCGTACTCGGTGTTGTTCGCGAGGCGCACGGCCTCGTCCTCGTCGGCGAACGTGCGTGATGCCGAGCACCGGGCCGAAGATCTCCTCGGACAGCAGGCGGCTGCCCGCAGCGACGCCCGCGAGCACGGTGGGCGCGTAGAACGTGCCGTCGCCGTCGATGCGGGTGCCGCCGGTGAGCACGGTGGCGCCGCGGTCGACCGCGTCCTGCACGAGCGCGTCGGTCGACGTCGACCGCCTTCTCGTCGATCAGCGGGCCGATGTTCGACGCCGTCCTCGGTGCCGCGGCCGACCTTCATCGCCGCGCACGCGGTCGGCGACGCGCGTCGCGAACTCGTCGGCGACCGACTCGTGCACGATGAAGCGGTTCGCCGCGGTGCACGCCTGGCCGATGTTGCGGAACTTCGCGATCATCGCGCCGTCGACCGCCTTGTCGAGGTCGGCGTCCTCGAAGATGACGAACGGCGCGTTGCCGCCGAGCTCCATGCTCGTGCGGAGGATGCCCTGCGCCGCCTGCTGCATGAGGGCGCGGCCGACCTCGGTCGAGCCGGTGAACGAGCAGCTTGCGCAGGCGCGGGTCGGCGATGATCGGGCCCGACACCTTCGACGAGGTGCTACGTCGGGATGACGTTGACGACGCCGGCGGGCAGGCCGACCTCCTCGAGCAGCTGCACGAACGCGATCGTCGTCAGCGGCGTGAGGGCCGGCGGCTTGATCACCACGGTGCAGCCCGGCGGCGAGCGCGGGCGCGATCTTGCGCGTCGCCATCGCGAGCGGGAAGTTCCACGGCGTGATGAAGAACGACGGGCCGACCGGGCGCTGCGACACGATCATGCGGCCGGTGCCCTCGGGGTTGAGCCCGTAGCGGCCGGAGATGCGCACGGCCTCCTCGCTGAACCAGCGGAGGAACTCGCCGCCGTAGGCGACCTCGCCGCGCGCCTCGGCGAGCGGCTTGCCCATCTCGAGCGTCATGAGGAGGGCGAAGTCCTCCTTGCGCTCCTGGAGCAGGTCGAACGCGCGGCGGAGCAGCTCGCCCCGCTCGCGCGGCGCGGTCGCGGCCCACGCGTCCTGCGCGGCCACGGCGGCGTCGAGCGCACGGATGCCGTCGGCGACGGAGGCATCCGCGATCTCCTTGATCGTGCGCGCCGGTCGACGGGTCGGCTGACCGCGAGGGTCTTGCCGCCCTCGGCGGCGACCCATTCGCCGCCGATGAAGAGCCCGTCGGCGACGCCGGCGAGGAGCGTGGATTCCGTGGTGTCCTGCAGGGTGTCGGTCATGTCGTGCGTGTTCCGTTTCGTGTGTGCCGGCCGGTGGGTGGGGTTCCCGATCAGGGGTAGAGGCCGCGGAGGCGGTGCGCCTCGGCGACGCGTTCGACCGCGAGCGCGGTCGCCGCGGTGCGGAGCGAGAGGTCGCGGGCCTCGGCGTAGCCGAGCACGTGCTGCCAGGCGCTCAGCATCCGCTCCTCCAGTCTGGACTCCACCTCGTCGGCGCGCCACCAGTAGGCCTGGTTCGCCTGCACCCACTCGAAGTACGAGACGATCACGCCGCCGGCGTTCGCGAGGATGTCGGGCACCACGAGGATGCCGCGCTCGCGCAGGATGCGGTCGGCGGCGGGCGTGGTCGGGCCGTTCGCGCCCTCGACGATCACGCGTGGCGCAGCACGTCGCCGGCGTTGCCGTCGTGCAGCACGCCCTCGACGGCGGCGGGCACGAGCAGGTCGACGTCCTGGGTGAGCAGGTCGGCGCCGTCGAGCGCCTCGGCGCCCGCGAAGCCGACGACCGTGCCGGTGGCGCGCACGTGGTCGGTGAGCGCGTCGATGTCGAGGCCCGCCGGTGTTGACCACGGCGCCGTACTGGTCGCTCACGGCGGTGACGCGCGACGCCCGCCTCGGAGAGGAAGCGCGCGGCATCCGCACCGACCTTGCCGAAGCCCTGCACGGCGGCGGTGGAGCGGGCCGGGCTCGAGGCCCGCGTGCCGGAGCGCGGCGAGCGCGATGTGCGTGACGCCGCGGCTGGTCGCGCTCGCCCGCCCCTGCGAGCCGCCGAGCGAGATGGGCTTGCCGGTCACGATGCCGGGCACCGTGTAGCCGGAGTTCACGGAGTAGGTGTCCATGATCCAGGCCATCGTCTGCTCGTCGGTGCCGATGTCGGGCGCGGGGATGTCGCGCTCCGGGCCGATGATCGGCAGGATCTCGCTCGTGTAGCGGCGGGTCACGCGCTCGAGCTCGGCCATGGAGTGCTCGCGGGGGTCGATCGCGACGCCGCCCTTCGCGCCGCCGTACGGCACGTCGAGCAGGGCGCACTTCCAGGTCATCCACATCGCGAGCGCCCGCACCTCGTCGAGGTTGACGTTCGGCGCGTAGCGCAGGCCGCCCTTGGCGGGGCCGCGCGAGAAGTTGTGCTGCACGCGGTGGCCGATGTAGAGCCGGCTCTCACCCGAGTCGAGCCGCAGCGGCACGGCGACCGTGAGCTCGCGGCGCGGGGTCGCGAGCATCTGGTGCAGGCCGTCGTCGTAGCCGAGCAGCCCGATCGCCTCGGCGAGCTGGGCGCGCGCGTCGGTCAGCGGGGTGGCGATGTGGGCGTCGACGGTGTTCGCCGAGCCCGGCGCGGCATCCGTTGCGGTCGACATCGTCGTCGCCGCGAGCAGGTCGGTCATGCGTTCTTGAGTCCTTCCGCGACGACCGAGAGGCCGTCGATGAGCAGTTCGTCGGAGATGGTGAGCGGGGGGAGGAAGCGGATGACGTTGCCGTAGGTGCCGCAGGTGAGCACGATCGACGCCGTTCGGCGTGGGCGTGCTTCGCGACCGCGTTCGGTGAGCGCCGCGTCGGGGGCGCCGGTGGCGGGGTCGACGAGTTCGATCGCGACCATCGCGCCGCGGCCGCGGACGTCGCCGATGCGGGCGTCGGCGGTGCGCAGCGCGTTCAGGCGGCCGAGCAGCACGGCGCCGATCTCGCGGGCGCGCTCGATGAGGCCGTCCTGCTCGTAGGCCTCGATCGTGGCGAGCGCCGCGGCGCAGGCGAGCGGGTTGCCGCCGTAGGTGCCGCCGAGGCCGCCGGCCATGGCGGAGTCCATGATCTCGGCGCGGCCGGTGACCGCCGAGAGCGGCAGGCCGCCGGCGATGCCCTTCGCCGTGACGACGAGGTCGGGCACGATGCCCTCGTGGTCGCTCGCGAACCAGGCGCCGGTGCGGCCGAAGCCGGTCTGCACCTCGTCGGCGATGAAGACGACGTCGTTCGCGCGCGCCCACTCGACGAGCGCCGGCAGGAAGCCCTGCGCGGGCACGATGAAGCCGCCCTCGCCCTGGATGGGCTCGATGATGATCGCGGCGAGGTTCTCGGCGCCGACCTGCTTCTCGATCTGCGTGATGGCGCGGGCCGCGGCCTCGGCGCCCGAGCAGGCCGCCGTCGCGGAACGGGTAGCTGAGCGGCGCGCGGTACACCTCGGACGCGAACGGGCCGAAGCCGCTCTTGTAGGGGATGTTCTTCGCGGTGAGGCCCATGGTGAGGTTCGTGCGGCCGTGGTAGGCGTGGTCGAACGCGACGACGGCCTGCTTCTTCGTGTAGTGGCGGGCGATCTTCACCGCGTTCTCGACGGCCTCGGCGCCCGAGTTGAAGAGGGCGGAGCGCTTGACGTGGTCGCCGGGGGTGAGCTCGTTGAGCTTCTCGGCGACGTCGACGTAGCCCTCGTAGGGCGCGACGGTGAAGCAGGTGTGGGTGAAGGCGTTGAGCTGCGCGGTGACCGCCGTCGACGACGCGGGGGTTCGCGTTGCCGACGCCGGTGACGGCGATGCCCGAGCCGAGGTCGATGAGCGAGTTGCCGTCGGCGTCGACGACGACGCCGCCGCCCGCGGCGACCACCGAGACGGGGATGGTGGTGCCGACGCCCGCGGCGACGGCCTCGGCCTTGCGCGCCATGAGCTCCTGCGAGCGCGGGCCGGGGATGGCGGTGACGAGGCGGCGCTCCTGGGCGAGGGCCGGTCCTCCGGCGACGGTGGCCGGGGTGTCGACGAGGGTCATGGCTGCTCCGATGCAAGGTGACGACGGTGGCGGATGCCGCCGATGCTAGGTCGGACGCGACGGATGCCCCAGCGCCCGCGTGTACACTCAGGTGCATCCTGTTGGACATCGCGTACAGTCGCCGATCGAGTGCCACGCCAAGGCCGTATCGAGATCGCGCCAGGGTCTCGATACGCCGCTTCGCGGCTACTCGACCGACGACGAGGAGGAGCACCAGTGCAGCCGACCGTGCAGACCCTGCTCGACCGCCCCGAGCTCGCCCTCGCGCTGCTCACCCCTGCGCCCGACCTCCCGCCGGGCGCGCTCGACGCCGCCGGTCGTGTGGGCGCACAGCTCCGACCTCGCCGACCCGACGCCGTTCCTCGACGCCGGCCACGTGCTGCTCACGACCGGCACCCAGTTCGAGGCCGACTGCCGAGGCCCGCGACTCCGAGGCCGAGTTCGCCGACGACTACGTGCGCCGCCTGCGCGACGCGGGCGTCGCCGCGCTCGGCTTCGGCACCGAGGTGATCCGGGCCGGCACCCCCGACGCGCTCGTCGAGGCGTGCGCGCGGCAGGGGCTGCCGCTCTTCGAGGTGCCCTACCGGGTGCCGTTCATCGCGATCGCCCGGCTCGTCGCCGACCTGCTCGCCGAGGACGCCTACGCCCGCCAGGCCTGGGCGCTCGCCGCGCAGCGCGCGATCTCGCTCGCCGCGCTGCGCCCCGACGGCCTCTCGGCGACGCTCGCCGAGCTCTCGAATCGCCTCGGCGCGTGGGTCGGGCTCATCGACGCGGCGGGGTCGCTCGACCGCGAGGCGCCCGACGGCGGCCTCGACCAGCCCGCACTCGGCGAGGTCGTCGGCGAGGCGCGGTCGATGCTGCGGCGCGGCCAGCGCGCGAGCCGCACGCTCGTCGCCGGCGAGTCCGTCGGCAGCGCCGCAGCGCGTCACCCTGCAGACCCTCGGCGGCGGCGGCGCCCTGCGCGGCGTGCTCGCGATCGGCGACTCCGCCGCAGCTCGACCAGGCCGGCCGCGAGGTCGTCACCTCGGTCATCGCGCTCGCCGGGCTCGCGCTCGAGCAGAACCGCGACCTCGACCGGGCCCGCGGGCACCTGCGCGCGGGCCTGCTTCGCGGCATCCTCGCGGGCGACACCGAGCTGGCCGAGCGGGTCGCCGCCGAGATGTGGGGTCCGCTGCCCGCCGCGCCGCTCCGGGTCGCGGTGACGGATGCCCCGACTGCGCACGTCGACCGCCTCACCGAGCTGCTCGAGCTGCGCGTCGAGGAGCGCGGCGGGCGGCTGTTCTTCGGCCGCGACGACGGGCACGGTGGTGCTCGTGCTCGAGGAGGCCGACGCCGCCCTCGCCGACGAGCTCGCGGCCGAGTTCGAGCTGCCGGTCGGCGTGTCCGACGCGGTGCCCGCCGACGGAGCCGCGGCGCTCGCCCACGAGCAGGCGCTGCGCGCCCTCGAACGCGCCCGCGAGACCGGCTCGGGCGTCGTCGCCTTCGACGAGATCAGCCGACAGGGCGTGCTCGCGTTCCTCGCCCGCACCGACGCCCGGGCGGTCGCGCTCGCGACGCTCGCCCCGCTCGCCGAGCACGACGCGGCGAACGGCACGGCGCTCGTCGCGACCATGCGCGCGTGGCTCGAGCACGGCGGGCAGTTCGACGCGACGGCGCAGGCGCTCGGCGTGCACCGGCACACCGTGCGCAGCCGGGTCGCGCTCGCCGAGCGGCTGCTCGGCCGCGATCTCTCGGGCTTCCACGCCCGCGCCGACCTGTGGGCGGCGCTGCTCGCCGTCGAGTGAGCGCGCTGTCGGCGTCCGGCCGGCACTCCGTTCCGGCGTTGGTCGGCACTCCGTTCCGGCGTTGGTCGGCACTCCGTTCCGGCGTTGGTCGCCCCTCCGGGAGGAGAACGCCCCGACGGGAGGAGAAGATCCCGACGGGAGGACCGGCGGCGCGGTGGCGTCCTCCCCTCGGGATGATCGCCTCCCCCGAGACCTTCGTGATGATGCGCGACCGCGCCGAGTGGCGGTGCGCCGCCTTCCAGAACACGCGGAAGCAGCGGCTGTTCATGGCGATCAACCGGCTCGCCGACCCCGGCTCCGACTGAGCCGCGCCGCAATCCCTTCCGCCGCACCGGGCCCCGGCGTACGCTGGAACGATCGGGAGGAGCAACCATGCAAGCGGTCATCGGCGATCGTCTGGTCATCCACGGCAAGCAGGTCGGCCAGGCCGACCGGCACGGCGAGGTCCTCGAGGTGCGTGGGGCCGACGGCGGTCCGCCCTATCTCGTGCGCTTCGACGACGGGCACGAGACCCTGCTCTACCCCGGCGCCGACTGCGAACACGAGCACGAGCACGAGGCCCACTGAGCCGGCGCACTGAGCCGGCGCACTGCCGATCGACGGGCGCGGGCGCCGACGGCGTGCGCGCGCCTCGACGGCGCCCGAGCGGATGCCGCGGCATCCGTCGCGCTAGCGTTGGACCCATGTTCCACTCGTACGCGGCGATCGGCGACAGCTTCACCGAGGGGGTCGGCGACGAGCTCCCCGACGGCACGGTGCGCGGATGGGCCGACTTCGTGGCCCTCGGCCTCGCGGCGGCGGCGCATGAGCCCATCCGGTACGCCAACCTCGCGATCCGCGGACGCAAGCTCGGCCCGATCATCGACGAGCAGCTCGAGACGGCGATCTCGCTCCGGCCCGAGGTGATCAGCTTCAACGGCGGCGGCAACGACATGCTGCGCCCGCGGATGCCCGAGGAGCGCGTCGCCGACCAGTTCCGCCAGGCCGTGCACCGCATCCGCGGCGAGGGCATCCACGTGCTGATGCTGAGCGGCGCGAACCCCACCGAGCACCTGCCGCTCGGCAAGGTCTTCGACGCGCGCGGGGTGCGGCTCACCGCCGCGCTCGGCGACCTCGCCGAGCTCGACGGAGTCACGTTCGTCGACAACTTCAACGACCGCGGCCTGCGCGACATCCGCTACTGGTCGCCCGACAAGCTGCACCTCAACTCGCTCGGCCACGCCCGCGTGGCGAGCAACGTGCTCACCGGCGCTCGGCGTCGCGGTGCCCGACGAGTGGGGCGTCGCCGAGGTGGCCGCCGCGCCGCCCGGGCCGCGCAGCCGCAACACCGCGGCGTACTACCGCGAGTTCGTGCTGCCGTGGATCGGGCGCCGCCTCACCGGACGGTCCTCGGGCGACGGTCGCGCGGCGAAGCGCCCGACCCTCGAGCCGCTGGCTCCGGATGCCGCGCGCTGACGCGCGCCACGAACCACCGCACGCGCCGCGCCCGCGGCATCCGCTCGCTCAGGCTGAGCCGAGCACGTCGGCGACGAACGCCCGCGTGCGCCGGGCCAGTCCCTCGATGCGCTCGAGCTCGTGCACGCTCGGCAGCACCTCCGACGGCGCCGCGGGGCGGCCGAGCCGCACGGTCTCCTGGCACGCGAGGTCGCTGCACATGTAGGTGCCGACGCTGTCGCCCCGCTCCCCGGCGGGCCCCGCACGGCGCGCGGAGAACATGACGACCTGGTCGGCGGGCTGCTGGGTGTGGCAGAGGTTGCAGATCGCGGCCCGGTGGTGCGAGCCGTTCGCGGTCGCGGCCCGCAGCACCACGCCGACCGCCGACCCGTCGAGCTCGGTCACGAGGTAGCCGCGCGCGGTGATGCGCGGGTCGCGCCACGCGAACGCGTCGAGGTGCGCCCACTCGATGAGCAGGAAGTCGTGCGGCAGCGACAACTGGGCGAGCTCCGCGTCGCTCGCGTTGCCGAACGACTCGCGGATGTCGCTCTCGACCAGCGCCTGCATGCGTCCCCTCCCGTGCGCGTGCCTCCCAGTCTACGAACGGCCGGCGGCTCCGTCAGGGCTCGACGACCCACTCCACGTCGGTCGAGTCCGGCCCCCACGTGATCACGACGACGTCGCCCGGGCCGATCCGCTTCGGACGGGCCCCGTTGCGGATGTCGTCGGCCGCGATCAGCCGGGTGAGGCCGTACCTGCCGAACACCTCGAGCGACGCGCACGTCTCGACCCACTCGAAGAAGTACTGCCGCTGCGACAGCAGGCAGACGCGTTCGTCGTTCCGCCAGGCCCAGAAGTCGTAGCCGAACGCCCGCCCGAGCGAGCGGAGCGTCGCGACGTCCTCCTCGGACTCCATCCCCACCCCGGTGGCGACCTGGTTCACGCGGTCCAGTTCCTCCTCGGTCTGCTCGCGCTCGAAGACGCCGAGGCCACGCGGCGGCGACAGGGCGTCGCGGGCCGGGGCGAGCACGGCGACGGCGATCGCGATCACCACGAGCACGGCCAGCGTCCCGCCGAGCAGCCAGGTCATGCGGCGCCGGCGCGGGGCCGGCTCCGGCCCGTCGTGCGGCCCCGGTCCGTCGAGCGGCACGGGGAAGTCGGGCGACGACCGGCCGCTCGCGTCGCCGGGACCTCGTCGCTCCCTCGTTCCGCCTGCGCCCGCGCTGCGGCCTCCGCGCCGCCTCATCCGTCCCGCGTCGCCGGTTCGGCGACGGCGAGCTGCTCCTCGAGCGCGGCGAGCTCCGCCGCGACCTCCGGCGACGGCTCGCCGGGCTGGCCGTAGACGATCCGCCGCAGTTCGTCCCTGCGGCGTTCCAGCTGCTCGTCCTCGTCGGTTCCCATCCTGTCGTCCGGGCCTCTCGGCCGGTTGGCGGCGGACAGGGAGCCCGCCGCCGAGTCGCGTCACGGTTCGGCGCGCGTCGCCTCCGCGGCATCCGTCGCTCGGCCTCGACCCGCCGCCTGGATCGCCGATTCGCCGCCGCGTCGGCGTCGGCGACGGCGTTCGCGTCCGCACGCGGACGCGCCCGCGGATCAGGAACCCGAACGCGAGCGCCACGAAGAACATCAGCACGCCGTAGACGGCAGCCGGAAGGCTCATCTCGACGCTGCCGACGACCGTCTGGGCGATCACGATGGCGAGCGTCGCGTTGTGGATGCCGATCTCGAACGAGCTCGCGATCGACTGCGGGCGGTCGACCCGGAGCAGCCGGGGCACGAGGAAGCCGATCGTGAGGCTCAGCACGCAGAAGACCACGGTGATGCCGGCGAGACGGCCCGCGTTCTCGAGGAGGAGTTCGAGGTTCGAGACGATCGCGCCGGCGATGACGACGACGAGGATCACGACCGAGGCGATGCGCACGGGCCGTCCATGCGGTCGGCGAAGCCGGACCTCCACCAGCGCACGAGCATGCCGAGCACGACCGGGATGAGCACGATCGCGAACACCTCCAGGACCTTCGCCGGCTGCAGGCCGAGCGCTCGTCGCCGGGCAGGAAGTAGGCGATCGCGAGGTTCGTGATGAGCGGCAGCGTGAACACGGCGAGCACCGAGTTGATGGCGGTGAGCGAGATGTTGAGGGCGACGTCGCCGCGGAACAGGTGACTGTAGAGGTTCGCGGTCGTGCCGCCGGGCGAGGCGGCGAGCAGCATCATGCCGACGGCGAGGACCGGCGGCAGCTGGAACAGCAGCACCAGGCCGAAGCAGATCGCGGGCAGCACGAGGAGCTGGCAGACGAGGGCGATGATCACCGCCTTCGGATGCTTCCGACGCGCGCGAAGTCGCGCGGCGTGAGCGAGAGCCCCAGGCCGAACATGATGATGCCGAGGGCGACGGGCAATCCGATGGTGGTCAACGCTGATCCCATGCGCTCAGTGTGGCGCATCGCGCGCCGCGTGGGAATGGCCCTGAACGGGGCGCTCGCGCGCGGGCCGCTCAGTCGATGACGGGGCCCGCCGCGACGCGCCGCTCAGTCGATGACGGGCCGCGGCCGATCGTCGACGGCCGGACACCAGCCGGCGGGCGTGCGCGCGTACTCGTGGGCGGGACCGTCGGCGACGAGCCGCGCGAGCGCCGCGAGGAAGCGGTCGACGTCGTCGGCCGAGGTGCCGGCGCCCAGGCTCGCGCGCAACCCGTTCGCCCGGGTGGCGACGCGGTCGAAGAAGGGGTGCGCGCAGAAGCGTCCGGCGCGCACCGAGATGCCGTGCTCTGCGGCGAGCGCGGCCGCGACGAGTCCGACCGATCCGTGCACGAGCTCGATGGTGGCGATGCCCAGGCGATCGTCGGCGTCATCGAACCCGCGGATGACCCGCACGCCGGCGATGGCCGCGAGTCCGGCGTGCAGGCGCACGGTGAGCGCCGCCTCGTGCTCGCGACGGGACGCATCGCCGAGCCGCTCGAGCTCGACGAGCGCCCTGGCGAGGGCGGCGATGCCGATGACGTTGGGCGTGCCGGCCTCGTGGCGGTCGACGCCCTGCTTCCAGTCCACGTGGTCGATGCCCACCGAATCCACCGCGCCGCCGCCGGCCAGGTGGGCGGGGGCGGCGTCGAGCCAGTCGCCGCGGCCGACGAGCGCCCCTGCACCGAACGGCGCGTACGCCTTGTGGCCCGAGAACGCGAGGTAGTCGATGCCGGATGCCGCGAGGTCGACCCTGCGGTGCGGCAGCAGTTGCGCCGCGTCCACCGCCAGGCGTGCGCCGTGCGCGTGCGCGATCCGCGCGATCGCCGCGATCGGGAGCACCTCGCCCGTGACGTTCGAGGCGCCCGTGACCGACAGGAGCGCGGCCGGACGGGCGGCGAGCTCGGCCTCGAGCGCCCCGAGCGTCTCGGCGATGCTGCGTGCGCCGACCACCACGCGGCGGTCGCGCCAGGGCAGCAGGTTGGCGTGATGCTCGATGTCGAGCACCACGGTCTCGCCCGGCACGGCCGAGGCGAGCAGGTTCAGCGCGTCGGTGGTGTTGCGGGTGAACACCACGAGGTCGTCGTCGCGGGCGCCGACGTGGCGGGCGACGGTCGCGCGGGCGTCCTCGACGAGCGCGGTCGAGGCCTGCGACGCGTAGCCGCTCCCCCGGTGCACGCTCGCGTAGTAGGGCACGACGCGGCCGACGTGCCGCACGACCGCATCGAACGCCGGGGCGGATGCCGCCACGTCGAGGTTCACGTGCCGCACCGTGCCGCCGCCGAGCACGGGCACCTCGAGGCCGGCGTCCGCGAGCGCGGCCAGGGCGCTCGGCGCGCCCGGCGCCCCGGCGTCCCGCCGGTGCGACGGTCGCGGCATCCGAACGCACCTCGACCGCGGCGGGCACGGGCGTGCCCGTCGTGCGCTCGTCGGTCGCGATCACGGGTGCTCCTCGGGTGGGTTGGCGTCGAACCTACGGCGGCCGCGTGGCGGCCTCAACCACCGGAGGTCGCACGGTGTCACGCCGCGACACATTCGGTCACGAACCGACCCCGTGCGCCGCCGTCACGACACAAGCGCCGACGGGATTCGGCGGACGGCCGCGCGCCCGCACTGCTGATTCCTGTCCGATCGATGAGCCGTACAGCGGCCTCAGGCGCCGGGCTCAGGCGCCGGCGGTCTCCTCGGGCTCGCCGAGCGAGAGCATGAGCCGGTTCGCCCAGTTGAAGAACGCCGCGCGAGTGGATGACGTCGGACGATCTGGGTCGTCGAGCCCGCGGCCGCGCAGGGCGTCGAGGTGCTGACGGGCCGAAAGCGACGGGGTGTCGGTGAGGGCGGCCGCGGCATCGGTGATGGCGTTCCACGCGCGCGTCCCGAGTCGGCAGCGATGCCGTCGTCGAGCAGCCGATCGACGAGGTCGGGGCGCCGCGAGTGGTGAGCGGCGAAGCGCGCGTGCACCGACGCGCAGAAGACGCACCCGTTGTACCGGGATGCCGCGGCGGCGGCGAGCTCCCGCTCGGCCCGGCAGTCCGTCGGCGGTGTTGTAGAAGATGTCCTTGTCGGCGAGCGTGCGCGCGCGGAGGATGTCCGGGTCGCGCACGAGCAGCCGGAAGTAGTCGCTCTTCGCGCGCGGCCGGTCGACGAGTCCCGTCGTAGTGGCGCTCGGTCAGCGTCGCCTCGGCGGCGGGCTCGAGCCACGGCAGCCAGCCGAGCTCGGCCCGGGTGAAGGCGTGCGGGTAGGGATGCGCCAGGTCGTGCGTCAGGATGCGCGCGCTGGTGCCGAGGTGCGTGGTCGAGCCGGTCATGCGGCCGCCTCCGGGTGAGCACTCGGAGCCCGGCGGCGACGCGCAGCTGGAACGCGAGGAACGACACGAGCTGGGACAGGGTGACGATGCCGTCGGTCGACCAGCCGGCGTCGGCGAGCGCGACGAGCGCCGCGGGCGACGACTCGCGCGGACGGAAGACGAGCAGGTGCGCGTGCTCGAGCGCGGCGGCGAGTCGCGCGCCGAGCGAGCGCCCCGGTCGTCGTCGAGCACGAGCGCGGGCCGTCGACGCTCTCGCCGGCGAGCGGTCCTCCTCGGGGTATCGCCCGTACGGGCCCGCGTGGCGCGTGCGTGGCGTCGGCCGTCGGCGATCGCGTCCGCGAGCGCGTCGCCGCCGGCGTCGCGGCGAGGGCCGGCGTAGTGGGCGGCGGCCACCTCGTCGCGTGCAGCAGCGCGCGAACGCGGCGACGGCCGCCGCTCGGCACGGGTCGCTGCGTCGTCGTCGACGTCGGTGAACAGGGCGTCGTAGCTCGCCTGCGCGTTGTCGCGCGTGGCCGGGCGGTGCCGGCGCAGGTCGTCGACGTCCCCCCGGGCGCATGCCGGCCAGCCGGTCGATGAGATCGGTCATGTGGATGGGTTCCCTTCGTTCCGTGATGGTCGGTCGAGAGGCTGGATTCGGCGTGTCGGCCGTTGAGGCGATCGTCCTTTCCGAGGCGGTGGTGGCGGAGGGCGTCGCGTGGTCGCCGGCGCGCCGTCCCAGCCGAGGGCCGGCGCGACCTCGGTCGCGAACAGCTCGATGGACCGCAGCACGAAGTCGTGGGGCGCGTCGACCGAGTGGACCTGGAATGCGACCTCGGTCGCTCGCCGAGCGGCCGATCGGCGGCGAGCGACGCCACGACCTCCTCGAGCGTGCCGAGGTGCGTGTCGAGCGCCGCGATGAGCTCGTCCAAGGTGTCGCCGGATCGGCTGGCCGGCCGCCGGAAGCCCTCGGCCGCGCGCCGCAGTCCGACCTCGGCGAAGCGGAGCGCCTCGCGCGCGGTGTCCGCGACGAACAGGGTGCGGGATGCCGTGATCCGCGGCGGCCGCGGGCGGGCAGCGCCTCGAGGTAGGCGTCGACGATCGGGCTGCTGGATCGCGCGAGCGTCCGGCCGTCCGGCCGTCGTCGGCGGGCCGCGGCTGGGTGCGCGACAGCAGGAGGCCGTGACCGTGCTCGCCGGCGCGGGTGCCGCCGAACGCCGAGAACGTCGCCTGCCAGACGCGATCGAGCGAGGTGCCGGCATCGGGATAGAGGGTGTTCCCGCCGCCGAGGTCGCCGCCGCGAGGGCGCGCGAGCAGGCGTCGAGCTTCTCGTCGTAGACCTGCGCCTTGCGTCCGACGTGCTGGCCGAACGCGAGGAACGACGACGGCGTGCCGCCGCTGCCGAGCCCGAGGTCGATCCGGCCCCCCGAGAGCAGATCGGCGACGACCGCGTCCTCGGCCACCCGCACCGGGTCCTCGAGCGGCAGCGTGACGACGCCGGTGCCGAGCCGGATCTCGCTACGTGCGCGCCGCCGCGTGGGCGAGGAACACGAACGGCGACGGCAGCCCGCCCTCCGCGGCGCGGAAGTGGTGCTGCGCCACCCAGGCGCGACCGACGCCGAACCGCTCGGCGTGGCGGATCTGCTCGATCGCGAGGCGATAGCGCTCCCCGGCCGGCGCGTCGTCGAGCAGTCGCGTGAAGAAGGCAAGGGTGGGTGCGGTCATGCGAGCGCCTCCGTTCGTCGGGGCACGGCGGCGAGCAGCTCGCGCGTGTAGGGGTGTTCGGGGCGGGTGAAGACCTGCTCGGTCGGCCCGCTCTCGACGACGCGGCCGCGCGCATCACCGACACCGTGTGGCTGATCCGGCGCACGACCGCGAGGTCGTGGGAGATGAACAGGTAGCTGAGGCCGAGCTCCCGCTGCAGCTGACTCGAGCAGTTCGAGGATCTGGGCCTGCACGGACACGTCGAGCGCCGACACCGGCTCGTCGAGACGACCAGCTCGGGTTCGACCGCCAGCGCCCGGGCGATGGCGACGCGCTGGCGCTGTCCGCCGGACAGCTCGGCCGGCTTGCGCGTCAGCGCCGACGCGGCAGCGCCACCCGGTCGAGCGAGCTCGGCGGCGCGCGCGCGGCGGGTGCGGCGCGGTCGCCGACGCCGAAGTTGCGCAGCGGCTCGGTGATGATCTGCTCGACCGTCAGCCGGGGGTCGAGCGACGCGTACGGGTTCTGGTAGACGAGCTGGACGCGGCGGCGGAGCGCCGCGCAGCGCCGCGCCGCGCGAGCGGGTGACGTCCTTGCCGTCGAACGATCGCGCCCGGCGTCGGCTCGACGAAGCCGCAGCACCAGCCGGGCCGTGGTCGTCTTGCCCGAGCCCGGACTCGCCGACCAGCGCGTGCGTCGTGCCGCGGCGCACCGCGAACGACACGTCGTCGACGGCGCGGAACGGCTCGCGGCCGCGCCGCGAGTGCGAACGTCCTTGGCGAGGCCGTCGCGACGATGCGTCGGGTTCTCGGCCGCGGCCGCGCCGCGCGTCCCGCGGTAGCGGCGGCGCGGGCGGGGACGCGGCCGGCGCGGCGAGGCGGGCGCATCGGCGAGCAGTGCCGGGTGTACGCGTCGGCCGGGCGCGTCGAGGAGCTGCGCGGTCGGGCCGTGCTCGACGACGAGGCCGTCCTGCATCACGACGATGCGCTCGGCGCGCTCGGCGGCGACGCCGAGGTCGTGGGTGACGAGCAGGACGGCCGTGCCGCTCGCGGTGAGGTCGTCGATGTGGTCGAGGATCCGCCGCTGCACGGTGACGTCGAGGGCGCTGGTCGGCTCGTCGGCGATCGACCAGCCGCGGACGCGCGGCGACGGCGATGGCGATGAGCACCCGCTGGCGCATGCCGCCGGAGAGCTCGTGCGGGTACTGGCGGCGCGAGCCGGTCGTCGAGCCCGGCGCGCGACCAGCGAGCGACGCGCTCGCGGCTCGCGCCGGTCGCGCTGCCGTGGATCGGAACACCTCGGCGATCTGGTCGCCGATCGCGCGCACCGGGTTGAGCGACAACGCGGGTCCTGCGGGATGAGCCGATGCGGACGCCGCGCACCGCCCGCAGCCGCGCTCGCCGAGCCGGGCGAGGTCGGCGCCGTCGAAGCCGGATCTGCCCGGCGTGACGCGGCCGCCCGCGAAGCAGGCCGGCGACGGCGTGGGCGGTCGTCGACTTGCCCGAGCCGGACTCGCCGACCAGGGCGACCACCTCGCCCGGTGCACG
>CAVPVF010000020.1:0-18258 GCA_963709115.1 uncultured Actinomycetota bacterium | reverse complement strand
CGGCGTGCTCGAGGCCGGCATGATCGCGCTGCGCCGCTGGTTCGTGCTCACGCCGGGCACGCGCGTCGAGGCGCGCATGCGCAACGCGCTGTACGCCAAGCTGCAGGACCTGCCCGTGAGCTTCCACGACCGCTGGCCGAGCGGGCAGCTGCTCTCGCGCGCGGTCAGCGACCTCGGGCTCATCCGCCGCTGGCTCTCGTTCGGGCTCGTGCTGCTCGTCGTGAACCTCATCGTCGATCCTCGTCGGCCTCGGCATCCTCGTCTCGATGAACTGGATGCTCGGGCTCGTGTTCCTCGTCTGCTCGATCCCGCTGTGGATCGTCGGCTACCGGTTCGAGGGCCGCTACTCCGAGGTGTCCCGACGCAGCCAGGACCAGGCGGGCGACCTCGCCACCGCGGTCGAGGAGTCGGTGCACGGCATCCGCGTGCTCAAGGCGTTCGGCCGCGGCAAGCACGCGCTGTCGACCTTCCGCGCGCAGGCCGAGTCGCTGCGCAGCACCGAGATCGAGAAGGCGCGGCTCGACGCCGGCATCTGGACCTGGATCCTCGTCGTGCCCGACCGTCGCGCTGGCCGTCTGCCTCGTGCTCGGCGTCTGGCTCGCCTCGCAGGGCGCGCTCACCGTCGGCGAGCTCGTCGCGTTCTTCGCCACGGCGACGGTGCTGGCGTGGCCGATCGAGTCGATCGGGTTCCTGCTCGCCTTCTCGGTCGACGCGCGCACCGCGACCGACCGGTTCTTCGACATCCTCGACAGCGAGAACACGATCACCGACCCCGAGCAGCCCGGTCGCGATCGAGCGCCCGAGCGGCGAGCTCGTCTTCAGCGACGTGCGCTTCCGCTACCAGGACTCGCCCGACCGCGTTCGGCGACCTGCTCGACGGCGTCGACCTCGTCGCTCGAGCCGGGCGAGACCATGGCGCTCGTCGGCCTCACCGGCAGCGGCAAGACCACGATGACGGCGCTCACGACGCGCCTCTACGACGTGACCGGCGGGCTCGATCACGCTCGACGGCGTCGACGTCCGCGCGCTCTCCCGCGAGGAGCTGCGCACGCACATCGCGATGGCGTTCGAGGACGCGACGCTGTTCAGCGCCTCGGTGCGCGACAACGTGCTGCTCGGCCGGCCCGAGCTCGCGGGCGACGAGCCCGCGGTGCGCGCCGAGGCCGAGCGGGTGCTCGACCGAGGCGCTGCGCATCGCGCAGGCGGGCTTCGCGTACGACCTGCCCGACGGCGTCGACACGAAGGTCGGCGAGGAGGGCATGAGCCTCTCGGGCGGCCAGCGCCAGCGCCTCGCGCTCGCGCGCGCGGTCGCGGCATCCCCGTCGGTGCTCGTGCTCGACGACCCGCTCTCGGCGCTCGACGTCGCGACCGAGGCGAAGGTCGAGGCCGAGCTGCGCAGCGTGCTCGCGTCGACGACCGCGCTCATCGTCGCGCACCGCCCGTCGACGGTCATGCTCGCCGACCGCGTCGCGCTCCTCGAGGAGGGGCGCATCACCGCGGTCGGCACGCACTCCGAGCTCCTGCGCGAGAGCGAGCACTACGCTTCGTCATCTCGAGCCTCGAGGACGAGGTGCGACGCGAGGCCGCCGAGGCATCCGACCGCATCGAGCGCGACGCGGCGTCGGCGTCGGCGGCCGACGCCGAGGCCGAGCTGACGGATGCCGCGGCATCCGTCACCACGGGAATCGAACCCATCCAGCGAGAGGAGGCGACCCGATGAGCGTCATCGGCGTCGAGGGCGAGGAGCGCAACGACTTCACGAAGGCGGAGTCCAAGCAGATCCGGCAGCGCTCGCTGCGGCTGCTCGGATCGCTGCTGCGCCCGGTGCGGGCCCGGCTCTGGATGACGATGGCGATCGTCGTCGTCTCGACGGGCGCGCAGGTGGCCGGGCCGGCGCTCATCGCGTACGGCATCGACCAGGGCCTGCCGGCGCTGCTCGAGGGCGACTGGATGCCGGTCGGCTTCGCCGGCGTCGCCTACCTGCTCACGGGCGCCGTCGGCGCGTTCCTCATCGCGTGGTACATCCGGCTGTCGGCCAGGATCAGCCAGGCGGTGCTGCTCGACCTGCGCACCCGGGTGTTCCTGCACACGCAGAAGCTCTCGCTCGAGTTCCACGAGTCGTACACGTCGGGCCGCATCATCTCGCGGCAGACGAGCGACCTCGACGCGATCCGCGAGCTGCTCGACGAGGGCATCAACCAGCTCGTGCGCGGCGTGCTCTACATGTCGTTCACGGCGGTCGCCCTCGCCCTGCTCGACTGGACGTCGGCGCTCGTGCTGCTCGTGCGCGCTCGTGCCGCTCGCGCGTGCTCACGCGGTGGTTCCAGGTGCGCTCGCAGCGGCTGTTCCGGCGGTCGCGGGTGGCGTCAGCGCGAAGCTCATCGTGCACTTCGTCGAGTCCATGACCGGCATCCGCGCCGTGCAGGCGTTCCGCAAGGAGCGCCGCAACGAGAAGGAGTTCGGCGACCTCGTCGAGGACTACCGCGACGTGAACGCCAAGGTGATCCAGCTGTTCGGCATCTACGACCCGGGCCTGCTGCTCATCGGCAACGCGTGCGTCGCGGCCGTGCTCGTCGTCGGCGGCTTCCGCGTCGTCGACGGCGGCATGGAGGTCGGCGTGCTGCTCGCGGCGCTGCTCTACACGAAGCGGTTCTTCGACCCGATGGAGGACATGGCGATGTTCTACAACGGGTACCAGTCCGCGGCATCCGCGCTCGAGAAGATCTCGGGCGTGCTCGAGGAGGAGCCGAGCGTGCCCGACCCGCTGCACCCGGTCGACCTCTGGAAGGCGCACGGCAACGTGCGGTTCGAGGGCGTCGAGTTCGCGTACACGCCCGACCGCGTCATCCTGCCGCGCTTCGACCTCGACATCCCCGCGGGGCAGACGATCGCGCTCGTCGGGTCGACGGGCGCGGGCAAGTCGACGCTCGCGAAGCTCATCGCGCGCTTCTACGACCCGAGCGACGGCGTGGTCGAGCTCGACGGGGTGGACCTGCGGTCGCTGCACCCGAAGGACCTGCGCCGCGCGATCGTCATGGTCACGCAGGAGGCGTACCTGTTCTCGGGCTCGGTCGCCGACAACATCGCGCTCGGCAGGCCCGACGCGTCGTTCGACGACATCGTCGCCGCCGCGAAGGCGGTGGGCGCGCACGAGTTCATCGAGGGGCTGCCGAACGGCTACGACACCGACGTGAACAAGCGCGGCGGCCGCGTGAGCGCGGGGCAGCGCCAGCTGATCTCGTTCGCGCGCGCGTTCCTCGCCGACCCGGCGGTGCTGATCCTCGACGAGGCGACCTCCTCGCTCGACATCCCGAGCGAGCGGCTCGTGCAGGAGGGCCTGCAGTCCCTGCTCGCCGACCGCACGGCGATCATCATCGCGCACCGGCTGTCGACGGTCGCGATCGCCGATCGCGTGCTCGTCATGGAGCACGGCCGCATCGTCGAGGACGGCTCGCCGTCCGACCTCATCGGCGGATCCGGCCGGTTCGCCGCGCTGCACGCGGCCTGGCGCGACTCGCTCGTGTGACGCCGCGGCGCGGCATCCGGTGACGCCGGGCCGGCATGCCGGCGATCGACGCATGCCGCGGCCGCCGCGTGCGGCCGGTCTCAGGCCGGGATCACCACGATCGGCGTCGGCGCGATGCCGTTGAAGCCCGTGGCGGTCGCGGCCGTGTACGCGCCCATCATGGGGCTGAGCAGCAGGTCGCCCGCGGCGAGGGGCGGCAGCGGGAGGCGCCGGGCGACGACGTCGACGCTGTCGCACGTCGGGCCCGCGAGCGTCACCGGTTCGCGTCGGTGGTCGCGGAGCCGCCGGGTCGCGCGGTCGCCCGTGTCGTCGGACTGCGGCTGCGCGTCGAGCTCCGACGCCGGCGAAGACGAGGGCGTGCACGTCCTCGGCGGGGATGTTCGAGTAGGCGCCGTACAGCGCCCTCGTCGAGGTAGGCCCAGCGGCCGTCGATGCGGTCGGCGGTGCCCACCACGCGCGTGACGAGCGTCATCGCCGGCGCCGACACGAAGCGCCCGGGCTCGATGATGATCCGGTACCGATCGGGCGCCGCCGAGAGCGCCGCGCGGATGCCGCGGCCGAGCTCCGCGAGCGAGGGTGCGGGCTCGTCGTAGCCGACGGGGAAGCCGCCGCCGAGGTCGAGCGTGTCGAAGCGGATGCCGTGCGCGTGCTCGAGCCGGCGCATCAGGGCGAGCGTGCGGCGGATCGCATGCACCCACGGCGCGGCCGACGTCGTCTGGCTGCCGACGTGGAACGTGAACCCCGCGACGCGCAGCCCGGCGCGCAGGCAGTGCCCGACGAGGGCGTCCGCATCCTCGGGGCGACGCCGAACTTCGACGAGAGGTCGGACTTCGCGCCGGGGTTCGGGAACGAGAGCCGCACGAGCACCGAGAAGTCCGACGGCAGGCCGCGGAACTTGCCGACCTCGTCGGGGTTGTCCACGACGAAGGTGCGGATGCCGCGCAGGTACGCGCCGGTGATGTCGGCGACCGTCTTCACGGGATGGGTGTGCAGGCAGCGGTCGATCGCGACGCCCTCGCGCTCGAGCAGGTCCACCTCGCCGCGCGAGGCGACCTCGAAGCTCGCGCCGAACGCGTCGACCGCGCGGATCACGGCGGGGTGGGGGAGCGACTTGGTCGCGAAGTGGATCTGCGCGTCGGGCAGCTCGCGGCGCAGCGCCAGCAGCTGGGTGGTGACGCGATCGACGTCGAGCACGAAGAGCGGGCTGCCGTGCTCGCGCACGAGGTCCGTGAGGCGGATGCGCGCGGCGTAGGCGGCGAGCTCGCGTCGGACGAGCTCGCGGTGCGGCGGCTGCTCGGGCGCCGGTCCCTCGTCGAGGGCGGGCGTGATGCGGGTGACCCGTGTCGCGAGGCGGCGGGATCGTTCCGCGATGGTGGTGGTCATCGGAGTGCCCCTTCCGGGAGGGATTCGGAGACGACGTCGTCGGCGGATGCCTCGGCGAGTCCGCCGTCGGGGAGGATGATGCGCCGGCCCGTCTCGAACGAGACGATGGCGACGAGGTAGAACACGGCGTCGGCGGCGAGCTTGCCGACGAGCCAGGCGACGAGGTTGCCGCCCCAGGCGAGCGACGCCGCCCACAGCAGCCCCGGACGCACGAGGAACGAGTCGACGACCTCGGCGGGGCCGAACTCCGCGGCGACCGACCGCGCCGTGAGCCAGGTCGCGGCCCAGGCGCGGCGCCCGCGACCGGTGAGCCGACGCACGCGCATCGACGCGAGGTGTCCGCGCGCCCCGCGCACGACCACCAGGGCGTAGTACCCGACGCTCTCGCCGAGGGCGCCGGCGATCGCGGCGACCGCCAGCGATCCGGCTCGCCCGGTAGGCGATCCACGCGCTGCCGAGGGCGGCGAGCGTGCCGAGCACCTCGAGGGGGAGGTAGCGCACGACCCAGCCGCGCACACGGGGCCGATCGATGCTGGACATGCCGTGATCCTCGCCGGATGCCGCGACCGCCGGATCCGGGCCCCCACCCCGAACCGGTGGGTGCTGTCACTGAATCCCGAACGCGGGTCGGATACCCCCTGAACTGGGACCGACGGGCGCGGCGGCCGACGCGATACGCTCGGCAGAGGCGGGTGCTGACCCCCGAACGGTCTGGCCTGCCTGTGAAACGGAGGCCCGATGAACGACGCCCGCCCCCTGCGCGTCGCGATCGCCGATGACGCGCTGCTCCTGCGCGAGGGCATCGCCAAGGTCCTCGAAGGCGGTGGCATCGACGTCGTCGCCTCGGTCGGAACGGGCGACGAGCTGCTCGAGGTCGTGCGCCGCGGCGGCATCGACGCGGCCGTCCTCGACATCCGGATGCCGCCGACGCTACCGCGACGAGGGCATCGTCGCGCTCGAGGCGATGCGCGCGGAGGGCTCCGACGATCGGCGTGCTCCTGCTGTCGATGTACGCGACCCCCGAGTACGCGCTGCGCGTCATGGGCGCGGGCAGCGGCACGGGCTACCTGCTCAAGGAGCGCGTGTCCGAGCCGCAGACGCTCGTGCGCGCGATCGAGACGGTCGCGTCGGGCGGATCGGTCGTCGACCCCGAGGTCGTCGAGCAGCTCGTCAAGCGCACCCGCGCCGACGACCCGCTCTCCCGGCTCACGGAGCGGGAGCGCTCGGTGCTCGAGCTCATGGCGCAGGGATACTCGAACGGCGGCATCGCCCAGACGCTGTTCCTCGGCCTGAAGACCGTCGAGACGCACGTGCGGAGCATCCTGCAGAAGCTCGACCTCGAGGAGTCGCCCGAGCACCACCGGCGGGTGCTCGCCGTGCTCACGCTCCTCGGCGAGCGGTGATGGCCCCCGGCCGCAAAGGCCGGATCGCCAGGCGCACCGCCGTCATCGTCGCCGTCGTCGCGCTGAGCCTCTGGATGGAGGTCGCGGGCTACGCTCGCCACGCCCGCGACGGAGCGCGCCCGAGGTGTCGTACACGACGCTCCACGCGATCGTGCCGCTCGTGTTCGCCGCCTGCGCCGGCATCGCCTGGCGGATCGGCCCGACGCGCGTGCCGGCCCGGCTCATGATCGCGTTCGTGGTGCTGTGGATCCCGCAGTCGATCTACTACGTCATCGGCGGCATCGACTGGCTCTGGCCGATCGTGCGCGGCGTCGACCTCTGGTGGGCGGTGATCGCGGGCATCCTCGTGCTCGTGTACCCGAAGGGGTTCCTCAGCGATCGCTTCGACCGGTGGATCGCCGGGATCGCGCTCGTCGCCTCGGTCGTGAACCTGCTCGGAGTCCTCCTGCTCGCGTCGCCCGACGCGGTGCCGTGCGACTGCCTGTCGCCGAACCCGTACCAGGTCGCGGATGCGCCGGCCGTGTTCGCCGCCATCGACGTCGGGTATCCGCCTGGTCGGCGCCATCCTCGCGCTCGTCATCGCCGGCCGGCTGCTCGTGCGCTGGGTGCGCGCGAGCGTGCCCGCGCGCACCGTGGCGTTCCTGATGCCGCTCGCCCTGTTCGCGTGGGCCATCACCCTCGCCGCGCAGGCCGTGACCTACGCGGCCGCGACCACCGCCGACACCGTGCTCAACACCGTCTCGCTCATCGCGATCGCGTCGATCCCGGTCAGCTTCGACGCGGGCGTCGCGCACGCCAGGAACATGCGCGCACGCGTCGCCGACCTCATGCGCATCACCCGCGAGGGCGCCGACCGCGGCCTGTGGGCCGAGTCGCTCGCCCGCACCCTGCGCGACGCCTCGGTGCGCGTCTACTGGTGGGACGAGGAGCGGGGCCGGTACGCGGATGCCGCGGGCGAGCCCATCGACGCGGCCGATGCCGAATCCGCGGGGCAGCCACAGCATCCTGCCGGTCGCGTCGCCGCCTCGGCGCCCCGATCGCCCTCATCCGGCACGACCGGGTGCTCACCGACAACATGCGCCTCCTCGACGGCGTCTCGAGCGCCCTCCGCCTCTCGGTCGACAACGGCCGGCTGCGCTCCGAGATCGAGCGCACGCTCGAGCAGGTGCGCCAGTCGCGCCAGCGCATCGTCGAGGCGGGCGTCGAGGCGCGGCGGCGCATCGAGCGCGACCTGCACGACGGCGCCCAGCAGCACCTCGTCTCGCTCGGCATGCGGCTGCGGCTCGCCGCCAACGCCGCGCGCGACACCGACGAGCTGCAGCTCGCCACCGAGCTCGAGAGCACCATCACGATGCTGAACCAGGCGCTGCGCGAGCTCCGCGAGCTGGCGCACGGCATCCACCCGAGCCTGCTCTCGTCGGGCGGCCTGGCGCTCGCGGTGCCCGAGCTCGCCGGACGCTGCCCGGTCCCGGTCGTCGTCGACGTGCAGGCCGAGGGGCGCCTGCCCGAGCTCATCGAGTCGACGGCCTACTTCGTGCTCGCCGAGGCGCTCGCCAACGTCGCGAAGCACTCGGGTGCGACCCGCGCGTGGGTGCGGGCGCACGTGGTCGACGAGGAGCTCCTCCTCGTGGTGCGCGACAACGGCACGGGCGGGGCGTCGCTCGACGCCGGCACCGGCATGCTCGGCATCGCCGACCGCGTCGACGCCGTCGGCGGCACGCTCGAGCTGGAGAGCCCGCCCGGGGCGGGCACCACCCTCACCGCGCGGATCCCGCTCGGCGGCCCGCTCTCCGCCTGACGGATGCCGCGGCGGCGCCTCAGGGGCGCCAGCGGCAGCGGGCGATCGCGATGCGGTAGCCGTCGTCGTCGGTCGTGGCGACGAGCGGCGTCCCCTCGCGCTCGTAGTGCGGCCGGGCCGCCGCCGCGTGCCCGCTCGGCGGCCGGCCGCCCGCGCGGACGACGCGCCACCACGGGACATCCGAGCCGTACCTGGCCATCACCTGGCCGACGGCCCGCGCGCCCCGCGAACCGAGGATCGCGGCGACGTCGCCGTAGGTCGCCACGCAGCCCGGCGGGATGTCGGCGACCACGACGAGCACGGCCTCGACGAACCCGGCCGGGTGCTGCGGCATCCGCTCGCTCAGAGCTCGAGCGCGCCGATCACGTCGCCGTAGGCGGTCTCGCCGACGTCGACGAAGCCGATGCGGTGGAAGAAGGCCTCGGGCCCCTCCTCGCCGGGCTCCCACAGCACGGTGATGCGGTCGAAGCCGCGGCGCTTCGCCTCCTCCGCGAGCGCCTGCGCGAGGAAGCGGCCGACGCCCTTGCCCTGCACCTCGGCGTCGACGTTGATGCGCCAGATGCAGGCCCGGAACTCCTCGTGCGGGTTCTCGGGGTCGAAGTTGCCGTGGATGAACCCGACGACCTTCGCCTTGAGGAGCGCGACGCGCTGCCACGCGGTCTCGGGGTTCACGACCGACGCCTCGGCGGCGTAGGTGACCGGGGCGATGAACGCTCCTGACCCGGCTTGAGCGACAGGTTGTTCGCGGCCACGATGTTCGTCGCGTTCAGTTCTTCGAGTCGCAGATCAGCCATGCCGCCAAGGCTAACCTGTGGCGCCCCGCGGCAGGTAGCCGGGACGTCGTCCAGTTGCCGCCGAGGGCCGCGGATCGGCCCGGAACTGTCTCGATGTCGAGATATCCCGCCGACGCGGTAAGCTGGCAGGCGGCGTGTCCGCCCACGAGACTTCCCCATTCCCCACGAGAGATCCAAGGAGCACTCACTTGTCCAAGATCAAGGTTGAAGGCACCGTCGTCGAGCTCGACGGCGACGAGATGACCCGCATCATCTGGCAGGCCATCAAGGACCAGCTGATCCACCCGTACCTCGACATCGACCTCGAGTACTACGACCTCTCGATCCAGAAGCGCGACGAGACCGACGACCAGATCACGGTCGACGCGGCGCACGCCATCCAGAAGCACGGCGTCGGCGTCAAGTGCGCCACGATCACGCCCGACGAGGCGCGCGTCGAGGAGTTCGGCCTGAAGAAGATGTGGCGCTCGCCGAACGGCACGATCCGCAACATCCTCGGCGGCGTGATCTTCCGCGAGCCGATCATCATCTCGAACATCCCGCGCCTCGTGCCCGGCTGGAACAAGCCGATCATCGTCGGCCGCCACGCGTTCGGCGACCAGTACCGCGCCACCGACTTCCGCTTCGAGGGCGAGGGCACCCTCACGATGACCTTCACCCCGAAGGACGGCTCGGAGCCGCAGCAGTTCGAGGTCTTCCAGTCGCCGGGCTCGGGCGTCGCGATGGGCATGTACAACCTCGACGCGTCCATCAGGGACTTCGCGCGCGCCTCGCTGAACTACGGCCTCGACCGCAACTACCCGGTGTACCTCTCGACGAAGAACACGATCCTCAAGGCCTACGACGGCCGCTTCAAGGACCTGTTCCAGGAGGTCTTCGACAGCGAGTTCAAGGAGCAGTTCGACGCGGCCGGCCTCACCTACGAGCACCGCCTCATCGACGACATGGTCGCCGCCTCGCTCAAGTGGGAGGGCGGCTACGTCTGGGCCTGCAAGAACTACGACGGCGACGTGCAGTCCGACACGGTCGCGCAGGGCTTCGGCTCGCTCGGCCTCATGACGAGCGTGCTCGCCACGCCCGACGGCAAGGTCGTCGAGGCCGAGGCGGCGCACGGCACCGTCACGCGCCACTACCGCCAGCACCAGCAGGGCAAGCCCACCTCGACGAACCCGATCGCCTCGATCTACGCGTGGACGCGCGGCCTCGCGCACCGCGGCAAGCTCGACGGCAACCAGGACCTCATCGACTTCTCGCACACGCTCGAGGACGTCGTGATCAAGACCGTCGAGTCCGGCGCCATGACGAAGGACCTCGCGCTCCTCGTCGGCCCCGAGCAGCCGTACCAGACCACGGAGGAGTTCCTGCAGACCCTCTCCGACAACCTCGCGGCGCGACTGGCCGCGTAACCCGCGCGCTCGGAAGGGGTCGGATGCCGCGGCATCCGGCCCCTTCGTCGTCCCCGGCGTGCCGAGACTGCGGGACCTACGTCGTACCGGGCCGATGCCGGCGCGGCAGGATGGAGGCATGCCCCGCCTGCTCCGGATCGCCCGCCGCTACTGGATCGTGACGCTCACGATCGCGATCGGGCTCCTCGGCATCGTGCTCGCCCTGTCGGGCGCGGGCGCGGCCGTGCCGTGGATCTTCAGCGCGTACGCGCTCGCGATCGCGGCGTGGCAGGCCGTCGGCATGGTGCGCGACATCCTGCGCGGGCACTGGGGGCTCGACATCCTCGCGGTCACGGCGATCGTGGCCACCGTGCTCGTGGGCGAGTACGTGGCCGCGCTGCTCGTGGTGCTCATGCTCACCGGCGGCGAGGCGCTCGAGGACTACGCGAACCGTCGCGCGAAGCGCGAGCTCGACGCCCTGCTCACCCGTGCGCCGCAGCTCGCGCACCGCATGGACGGCGACGAGATCGTCGACGTGCGCGCCGACGAGGTGCGCCCCGGCGACGTGCTGCTCGTGCGCCCGAGCGAGATCGTGCCGGTGGACGCGACGCTGCGCTCGGCGGAGGCCGCGTTCGACGAGTCGTCGATCACCGGCGAGAGCGTGCCCGTCGAGAAGCAGGTCGGCGACGCGGTGCTGAGCGGATCGGTGAACGGGCAGACGGCCGTCGAGGTGGTCGCGACGGCCACGGCCGGCGACAGCCAGTACCAGCAGATCGTCGCGCTCGTCGCCGAGGCGGCCGCGAGCAGGGCGCCGGTCGTGCGGCTCGCCGACCGCTACGCCGTGCCGTTCACGCTGTTCTCGCTCGCGCTCGCCGGGGTCGCCTGGTGGCTCTCGGGCGACCCGGTGCGCTTCGCCGAGGTGCTCGTGCTCGCGACGCCGTGCCCGTTGCTGATCGCGGCGCCGGTGGCGTTCATCGGCGGCATGAGCCGGGCGGCCCGCAACGGCGTGATCGTGAAGGGCGGGGGAGTGCTCGAGCAGCTCGCGTCGGCCCGCACCGCCGTCTTCGACAAGACGGGCACCCTCACCTACGGCGCGCCGACGCTCGTGGCGATCCGCCCCGAGCGCGGCTTCGGCGAGGACGAGCTCCTCGCGGCGGTGGCCTCGGCCGAGCAGTACTCGTCGCACGTGCTCGCGACCTCCCTGATCGCCGCGGCCCGCGAGCGGCGGCTGCCGCTCGTCCGAGGCCGAGTGGGCGCGCGAGGCGGCCACGAACGGCGTCGAGGCGAGGTCGACGGGCGAGACGTCGTGGTCGGCAAGTTCGCGTTCGTCGCCGAGCATGCACCGGATGCCGCGCGCACGGCCATCGCGCCGGGAGAGCTGGCCGTGTACGTGGCCATCGACGGCCGCTTCGCCGGCGCGCTGCTCGCGAGCGATCGCCTGCGCGACGACGCGCGGTCGATGCTCGCAGCGAGCTCGGACCGGCTCGGCGTGCACCGCACGATGATGCTGACGGGGGACGCGCAGGCGACCGCCGACCACATCGCCGCCGAGCTCGGCATCACCCGGGTGCGCGCGGACTGCCTGCCGGCCGACAAGGTGCAGGAGGTCGCCGGCGATCGCCGAGCGCCCGGTGATCATGGTCGGCGACGGCGTCAACGACGCGCCCGTGCTCGCGGCGGCCGACGTCGGCATCGCGATGGGCGCGAAGGGCGCCACGGCCGCGAGCGAGTCGGCCGACGCCGTGATCCTCGTCGACGACATCTCGCGCACGGCGACGGCGGTGCGCATCGGACGCGACACCGTGCGCATCGCGCTGCAGAGCATCTGGCTCGGCATCATCGTGAGCGTCGGGCTCATGATCGTGGCCGCCTTCGGTCTCATCCCGGCCACCGTCGGCGCGCTGCTGCAGGAGGTCGTCGACCTCGCCACGATCCTCGCGGCGCTGCGCGCGATCGGCGGCCGGCTCGACGCGAAGGCCGCGGCTCCCGCGCCGCGCGTCGCCGCGGCATCCGCTCGCTGACCGCCGCGACGGCACCAGATCACAACTCGGTAACACCCGCGCCGAGCGGCGTCGAAAGCTTGCATCAGGTTTGTTCGTAAGCTTTACTAACAAACGTGACGACGGACGCGCAGCGAGGCCAGGTCGGTGAGGCCGGCACCCCCACCGCGGGTGCCGACGTGCTCACGGTGCCGTTCGGCGGTGCTCCGATCTTCACGCGGGCCCGCGCCCTGCGGCCCACCGGCAAGGTGCTGCCCGAGCACGCGCGCAGCCACAACCGCTCGCTCGTCCTGCAGACGCTCTACACGGCGGGCGCGCAGAG
Source organism: uncultured Actinomycetota bacterium (assembly GCA_963709115.1). Lineage (GTDB taxonomy): Bacteria > Actinomycetota > Actinomycetes > Actinomycetales > Microbacteriaceae > Agromyces. The sequence continues at coordinate 5,647 of CAVPVF010000020.1, read as the reverse complement.
CCGGGCGGATGTCGCCCGCGAGACCGGCCTCACCCGGGTCACCGTCTCCGACCTCGTCGCCGGCCTCATCGCCGAGGGACTCGTCGTCGAGCTCGGCCAGCGCGAGGACGCCCGGCCGGGCAAGCCGGCCACGCTCATCGACGTCGACCGTGCCGCGTTCCACATCGTGGGCGTCGACCTCTCGGAGCACCAGCGCTTCCTCGGCGCCGTCGTCGACCTCGACGGCGGCATCGTCGCCCGCGCCGAGGTCGCCCTCGACGGCGCCACCGGCGAGGCGGCCGTGGCGCTCGTCACCGACCTCGTGCGCCGCCTCCTCGACGAGCACCGACACCCCGGTGCTCGGCATCGGCGTCGGCTCGCCCGGTGTCGTCGACCCGCTCGGCGTCGTGCGCTCCGCGCCCAACCTCGGCTGGACCGACGTCGAGCTGCAGTCCCGCCTGCACGCCGAGTTCGACCTGCCCGTGCACGTCGCCAACGACGCCAACGTCGCCGTGCTCGCCGAGCACGGCTCCACGCACCAGGACGACCTGCTGCTCGTCAAGATCGGGCACGGCGTCGGCGCCGGGCTCATCATCGGCGGGCGGCCCGTGATCGGCGGCGGCTTCGCCGCGGGCGAGATCGGCCACGTCGTGGTCGGCACCGACGGCGGCCCCCGCTGCGCGTGCGGCAAGCACGGATGCCTCGAGGCCTGGCTCGCCGTGCCGCGGCTCACCGCGCAGCTCGACGCGCTCGACGCCGACGCGCCCGACGCGGCATCCGCTCGCGAGGAGATCCTCGCCGAGGCCGGCCGCCGGCTCGGCATCGTGCTCGCGCCCGTGGTCGGCGCGCTCAACCTGTCGGAGGTCGTGCTCAGCGGCCCCGCCGAACTGCTTGACGGCGCGCTCCACGACGCGACCGTCGACACGCTCCGGACGCGGACGATGGCGGAACACAACCGTGATCTGAGGCTCCGGATGACCGAGCAGGCGGAGGACGTCGTCCTCCGCGGCGCGGCCGTCATGGTCCTGTCCGGACAACTCGGAGTCTCGTGAGGGACTCCACGCACCAAGGGCGCAGCGAACCCCCGCTGTTTCCCACACCCCATGAAAGGAAACGACAAATGAGGAAACTCGGCATCGTGGCGCTCGGCGCCGCTGCTGCGCTCACCCTCGCCGGTTGTGCCTCCGGAGGCAGCGGTGCCTCGGAGGAGGGCGCGGAGATCCGCGTGTGGCTCGTCGGCACCGACACGCCCGACGAGGCGCGCGAGTACCTGGTGGACACCTTCGAGAAGGAGAACCCGGGCTCGACCCTCGTCATCGAGGAGCAGTCGTGGGACGGCCTCGTCGACCGCCTGACCACGAGCCTCTCCGGCTCCGACAGCCCCGACGTCGTCGAGGTGGGCAACACCCAGGCCTCGGCCTTCACCTCGGCCGGCGCGTTCCTCGACCTGACCGAGGACTACGAGACGCTCGGCGGCGACGACCTGCTTCCGGGCTTCGTCGAGGCCGGCTCGTACGACGGCAAGTTCTACGCCGCGCCCGCTCTACTCGGGCGCGCGCCTCGTCTACTACAAGAAGGACGCCCTCGCGGCGGCCGGACTGACGGTGCCGACGACGCTCGACGAGTACATCTCGAACGGCCAGGCGCTCGCGGCAGCGAACCCCGGCAAGTCGGGCATCTGGTGGCCCGGCCAGGACTGGTACAACGCCCTTCCGTACATCTGGGAGAACGGCGGCGAGATCGCCGTCGCCGACGGTGAGGAGTGGGACGCGCAGCTCTCGAGCCCCGAGTCGCTCGCCGGTCTCGCGCAGGTCCAGGAGGTCATGACGACCGCCTCGTCCGCCCCCAAGGACGGCAACGAGACCAGCCCCGAGGTCGGCTTCTGCGACGGCACCACGCTGCAGCTCTCGGCCCCGAGCTGGGTCAAGTGGTCGATCCTCGCCCCGGCCGACGCCGAGGCGCCCGGCTGCCCCGACCAGGAGGAGAACCTCGGCGTCTACGCCCTTCCCGGCATGGACGGCGGTGCTGCACAGGTCTTCGCCGGCGGCTCGAACATCGGCATCTCGGCGAAGTCGGCTCACCCCGAGCTCGCCCTGAGCGCGCTGGAGATCATCCTCTCCGACGAGTTCCAGACGATCTACGGTGAGAACGGCCTCGTGCCGGCGAAGCTCTCGCTCGCCGACACCCTCGGCACCGACGAGGTCGCGCAGGCGATCGCGGCGGCCGCCGGCAACGCCAAGCTCACCCCGGCATCGCCGAACTGGGCCGACGTCGAGGCCGCGGGCATCCTGACCGACCTGTTCGTCAACATCGCGCAGGGCGGCGACGTCAAGGCGCTCGCCGAGGCCGCCGACGAGGAGATCGAGGCGATCCTCAACAGCTAGTCGGACCCGTCCGACTGCGCGGTGCGGCGGCCCCTACCGCCGCCGCACCGCACCCCAGGCCCGGACGGGCGACGACCACACACGTCGCCCGTCCGGATCGGGGAGCGGTTCCGCCGCCCGCCCCGAACCCCTCGACTTCCCAGGAGCACCACCATGACCACGGTCGACAACGGCCTCGACCCGGCGCCCAGCGCGTTCGAGGGCGAACGCCTCATGGCACCCCAGCCGAAGCCGGCCGGCCGCCGCACCCGGCGGATCCGGGGCGGCTTCACCCCCTACTCGCTGCTCACCCCCGCGATCATCGTGCTGGCCCTCATCACCGGGTGGCCGCTCGTCCAGCTCATCATCACGTCGTTCCAGGAGTTCGGCCGCGCCCAGGTCTTCGGCGCCGCGCCCGAATGGGTCTGGTTCGAGAACTACGCGAACGTCCTCACCGACCCCGTGTTCTGGGCCGTGCTCGTGCGCACGCTCGTCTTCTCCGCCGCGTGCGTCGTGATCACGATGTTCGTCGGCACCCTCATCGCGCTCATGATGATGCGGCTCCCGAAGGGCTTCCGCATCCTGCTCTCGGTGGGCATGCTGCTCGCCTGGGCCATGCCCGCCCTCACCGCCACGGTGGTCTGGGGCTGGATGTTCGACACCGCCTACGGCGTCGTCAACTACGTCCTCGTCAACTGGTTCGGCATGGAGGAGTACTTCCAGCACTCCTGGCTCATCGACCCGCTGAGCTTCTTCCTCGTCGCCGGCATCATCATCGTCTGGGGCGCGGTGCCGTTCGTCGCCTTCACGCTCTACGCGGGCCTCACCCAGGTGCCCGACGAGGTGCTCGAGGCCGCGCAGCTCGACGGCGCGGGCGGGTTCAAGCGGTTCCGGCTGATCATCTTCCCGTACCTCAAGCCGATCTTCCTCATCGTCACGATCCTGCAGATCATCTGGGACCTCCGCGTCTTCACGCAGATCTTCGCGCTGCAGGACATCGGCGGCATCCGCGCCCTCACGAACACGCTCGGCGTGTACATCTACCAGACCTCGATCGCGGGCGGCGACTTCGGCCAGGGCGGCGCGATCGCCGTGATCACCGCGATCCTGCTCATGTCCATCTCGATCTACTACGTCCGCCAGGTCACCAAGGAGGAGGAGCTGTGAGCGTCACCGTCGCCCCCGGCCAGCAGGTCGGCGGCCTCGTCGCCGAGACCGGGACCCGCGAGGTCCGTCGCACCGGCGGCGGCCGTCGCCGGGTCACGACGTGGGTGCTCAGCGCCGTGTCGGTCCTGCTCTTCCTGTTCTTCGTGTTCCCCGTCTACTGGATGGTGAACACGTCGCTCCAGCCGAACAACGAGATCCGCGGCGCCGACGTCAACTTCTGGCCCGAGAACTTCACGCTGCGCAACTACGCGACGGTGCTGTTCGACCCGGGTCGCACGCCGTTCCTGCCCGCCGCGGGCAACTCGATCGTCATCACGATCCTCACGGTGATCATCTCGCTCGTCTTCGCGTTCCTCGCCGCGATCGCGGTCACGCGGTTCCGGTTCAAGAGCCGGCGCACCTTCATCATCGCGATCCTCGTCATCCAGATGATCCCGGGCGAGGCGATGATCGTCTCGGTCTTCCGCGTGATCGACGGCTGGCACCTGCTGAACACGATCATCGGCCTGACGGTCGTCTACATCGCGACCGTGCTGCCCTTCACGATCTGGACCCTCCGCGGCTTCGTCAACGGCGTGCCCGCCGAGCTCGAGGAGGCGGCGATGATCGACGGATGCTCCCGCGCCGGCGCCTTCTGGCGGGTCACGTTCCCGCTGCTCGCGCCCGGCCTCATCGCCACGGGCGTGTTCGGGTTCATCCAGGCGTGGAACGAGTTCATCATGGCGCTCGTGCTGAACGCGCGTCCCGAGATGATGACCCTGCCGGTGTGGCTGCGCACCTACCTCGTCGCGAACGGCACGACGAACTGGGCGGCGATCATGGCCGGCTCGACCCTCATGGCCATCCCGGTCATCGTGTTCTTCCTCCTCGTGCAGGGGCGGATGACGAGCGGTCTCGTGAGCGGGGCCGTCAAGGGATGACCGCGCGCCACGAGACCGGTGCGGGAACCGACCTGCACCGGGACATCCTCACGACACTGCTCCCGGGCTTCGACGGCACCGAGGCGCCCGCCTGGGTGCTCGACCGCCTCGAGCAGGGCCTCGGCGGCGTGTGCCTGTTCGGCCAGAACATCGCGGATGCCGCGCAGGTGCGCGCGCTCAACGCGACGCTGCGCACCGCGAACCCGCTCGCGGTCATCGCGATCGACGAGGAGGGCGGCGATGTCACCCGCCTCTTCTACGACCGCGGCGCGCCCTACCCGGGCAACGCGCTCCTCGGCCGCATCGACGACCCCGGCCTGACCGAGCGGGTCGCCCGCGCGGTCGGCGAGGCGCTCGCCGCGACCGGCTGCACCGTGGCCTTCGCGCCCGACGTCGACGTGAACTCCGATCCCGACAACCCGGTCATCGGCGTCCGCAGCTTCGGCGCCGACCCCGAGCTCGCCGCGCGGCACTCGGCCGCGTGGGTGCGCGGGCTCCAGTCGACGGGCGTCGCCGCGAGCGCGAAGCACTTCCCCGGCCACGGCGACACGTCGACCGACTCCCACCTCGCGCTGCCGGTCGTCGACCTGCCGCTCGAGACGCTCCGCGACCGCGAGCTCGTGCCGTTCCGCGCCGCCATCGCGGCGGGCACGCGCACCATCATGACCTCGCACATCCTCCTGCCCCGCCTCGACGCGGAGCAGCCCGCCACCCTCTCCCCGCGCATCGTGCACGGCCTGCTCCGCGGGGAGCTGGGGTTCGAGGGCGTCATCGTCACCGACGCGCTCGACATGCAGGGGGCGAGCGGCGTGCACGGCATCCCCGAGGCGGCCGTGCGCGCCCTCGCCGCCGGTTGCGACCTGCTCTGCATCGGCAGCGACAACACCGACGCCCAGCTCGACGCGATCGTCGCCGCGATCGGCGACGCCGTCGAGTCCGGTCGCCTTCCCGCCGCTCGGGTGCGCGAGGCGGCCGCACGGGTGCGGGCGCTCGGCGCCGCTGCGCCGGCGATCCCGTCCGCCGCGGGCGCCGCGCCCGCCATCGAGCCGACGCACTCGGCCGACGAGCTCGCGCGCATCGCCGCCGCGTTCGAGGTGACGGATGCCGCACGCGAACGCCTCGCGGCATCCGGGCCCGTCGGCACCGTCGTGCGCGTCGACACGGTCGCGAACATCGCGATCGGCGTCGCGCCGTGGGGTCCGTTCGCGGCCTCGGCCG
>CAVPVF010000019.1:0-174690 GCA_963709115.1 uncultured Actinomycetota bacterium | reverse complement strand
CCTGCCCCCGGGGTCGGGCATGCGATGCGTACCGGACCGGCGTTGCGACTCAGAATGGATTCTCGCTGCACTGCTGCCCGCGCGCATCCTGATCCAGACGGACGCGCTCGCCCGCGACCGGACCCGGCCCATCGCCAGAGACGCCGGGTGGCGCGACCACGACGTCACGCGGCGTGAAGCGCAGGGGAGAGGCGACGAAGACCGCGATCGCGAGCAGTGCGAGCACGGTCAGGACCGCGCAGACCCGTCGTCACGGCCGGGACGGTCCTCGCCTCGAGCCGGCGCCGCGCGAGGGCGAGCAGGCCGAGCCCGGCGAGGCCTCCGGCGGTGTTGGTGATGAGGTCGGTGGTGTCGGAGCTCCCGACCGCCAGGGCGTACTGGGCGACCTCCAGCGACAGGCTCGCCGCCACGATCGTGCCGCGCGATCCTCCACCACGGCCACGTCGGCGCGAGGAGACCGAGGTAGACGCCGAACGGGATGAAGAGCAGCACGTTCGCGAGGACCTCGGAGGGAGCGCTGGCACCGTCGCAGGCATCCGGGGCGAACGGGACGAGCTTGACCTCGCGGATGCCGCCCCGACCGATGTGCGGGACCTCGAGCTTCCACACCACGACCCAGACGAGCATCGCGACGTACAGGGCGAACAGCACCCACAGCAGGATGCCCCGGCCTCGTCGAGTCGGCTCGCTCCCGCCGTCCGCCTTCGGCGAACGCGGCAGTTCGTCCGTCGTCATCGGGCCGTGTGCGACGGCACGGCGGGGAACTGCGCCGTCACGCGGATCCCACCCTCCGGGAGGCCGACGATCGTGAGCGTTCCGTCGTGGGCTTGGGTGATGCTCTTGACGATCGCCAGGCCGAGGCCGACCCCGCCGTGGTCGCCGCGGATGCGTTCGCTGCCGCGCTGGAACGGCTCGGTGAGCGTGGCGACCGTCTGCGGGCTGAGCTTCTCGCCGGTGTTCTCGACCGTGAGCGTGACGGACTCCGGGCCGGCGGCGGTCCGCACCTGCACGGTGCCGTCTTCGGGGAGGTTGTGGACGATGGCGTTGTGCAGCAGGTTCGTGGTCATCTGCAGCAGGAGCGCGTGCGAACCGAGGGTGCGGGCGACGTCCCCGGATGTCTCGATCGTGACGCCGCGCTGCTCGGCGAGCGGCAGGAGGGTCTCGGCGGCCTGTTCCGCGAGGAGGGACAGGTCGACGTCCTCTCGGGCGAAGGATCGCTGGTCGGCGCGGCTGAGCAGGAGCAGCGCCTCGGTGAGGTCGATCGCGCGGGCGTTGACCACGCGGAGGCGTTCGATGAGTTCGCCGTCGTCTCGGTTCGGGTCCTCGCGCGCGACCTCGAGCAGGGTCTGCGTGATCGCGAGCGGCGTCCGCAGCTCGTGCGACGCGTTGGCGGCGAACCTCCGCTGTTCGGCGACCTGCGCCTCGAGCCGCGCGAGCATCGCGTCGAAGCTGTCGGCGAGCTCGCGGAACTCGTCGTTCCGGCCCTCCAATTCGATGCGGTACGAGAGCGACCCGTTCGCAGCCCTGCGCGTGGCATCCGTGATCCGGGCCAGGGGCACGAGCATGCGGCCGGCGAGGAACCATCCGCCCAGCAGGCCGAACGCCAGCAGGAACAGCAGGACCCAGGTCACCACCGGGCCGAACGCGCGGATGAGGTCGTCGCGCCCGGGGACGAACCCGCCGATGGTCTCGATCGCACGAGCGGGCACGTAGCGCAGGAGGAAGAGCCAGACGGCCGCGAGCAACAGGAAACTCGCGACCATCAGGAACCCCGCATAGCTGAGGGTGAGCTTGAGCCGGACGCTCATCCCGGGAGCCCGCTTCACGTTCCGACCCCCTCGGGGCCGGCGGACGGCGCCCGTGTCGATGCGATAGCCGACGCCGGGCACCGTGGCGATCAGCCAGGGTTCGCCGAGCCGCTTGCGCAGGGCCGAGACCGTGATGCGCACGGCGTTCGTGAACGGGTCGGCGTTCTCGTCCCACGCCCGCTCCAGCAGCTCCTCGGCGCTGATCACACCGCCCTCTGCGGCGACGAGGACTTCGAGCACGGCGAACTGCTTCCTCGTCAGTGCGACGTAGCGTCCGTCGCGGTAGACCTCGCGGCGGAACGGGTCCAGCCGCAGCCCGGCGATCTCCTGCACGGGCGGCCTGCTGTGCGCCCGCCTGCGGTCGAGCGCCCGAAGCCGGAGCACGAGCTCCTGGAGCTCGAACGGCTTGGTGAGGTAGTCGTCGGCGCCGAGCCCGAACCCGGAGGCCTTGTCGTCGAGCCGGTCGGCGGCGGTGAGCATCAGGATCGGCATGCCGCTGCCGGAGGCGACGATGCTCTCGGCGATCTCGTCACCGGACGGGCCGGGAATGTCGCGGTCCAGGACGGCGATGTCGTAGGCGTTGATGCTCAGCAGCTCCAGGGCGGTGTCTCCGTCGCCGGCGATGTCGGCCGCGATCGCTTCCAGGCGCAGCCCATCGCGAATGGCCTCCGCCATGTACGGTTCGTCCTCCACCACCAGCACGCGCATGCTCGCAATGCTAGGAGCCGCCGCATATCGTCGGCGTATCCGAAACCGGATACGGGCCGGCAACACCGCGCTGCGTTGACTGGCAGCATGACTCACACGGCACCATCTCGAACGCGGTCTCGCCGGATGCTCCGGGCGGCAGCCGTCGGCATCCTCGTCGTCGTCGCTGCGACGATCATGCTCGGAACGCTCATCCGACCGTCGGCATCGTCATCCGCGGACTCGTTCGGCGAGCGGCCTCGCGGACGAGCCCGGTACGGCGATGGCCATGGCGGATGGCGCCGCCACCGAGGCCGACGGCGTGATGCCGGATGGCGTGACCGTCTTCGATGAGCAGTATCCCGGCGTCGTCAACCTCGACCCCGATCTGCTGCACGCCCTGCGTGCATCGGCGACGGATGCCGCGGCAGGACGGAATCGAGTTCATCGTCAACAGCGGCTGGCGTTCCGCGGAGTACCAGGATCAGCTCCTCGACGAGGCGGTCGCCACGTACGGGTCCGAAGCGGAAGCTGCCCGGTGGGTCGCCACCGCCGACACGTCCGCTCATGTCTCGGGCGACGCGGTCGACATCGGATACTTCCGACGCCGCCGCGTGGCTGAGCGAGCACGGCGCCCAGTACGGACTGTGCCCGATCTACGACAACGAGCCGTGGCACTTCGAGCTGCGCCCGGATGCGGCCGTTCAGGGGTGCCCGGTCACGTATGCCGACCCCACGCAGGATCCGAGGATGCAGCAGTGACCGGCGCTGAGTGCATCGCGTCGCCCCCTGATGTCAGGACACGCCCGTGGAGTGCGCTCCTCCGAAGCGAACGGCAGCGGTGAGCACTCGAGGGTCGGGGAAGTCTTCACAGTATTGATACCGGTACGCGAGCTGCACGATACCGTCGGTGATCACGAACTCCGCCGGCAGGAGGAACGGATTGTCGACGGATGCCCGTTCCGTTCCGTGCCTCGAGGCCGCCAACTCGACACCAGCCGACAATTCGCGCGCGAGCAAGGCGTCGGATGCGTCGAACAGCACTTGGGCGGTGGTTCCCTCGAGAACGTCGAACGCGCGGTAGGCGGCCTCCTCGGTGTCGCTCAGAATCGCGCAGGGAATCTGGTTCCGGTCACGGTATCGATCCGAGCGCTCAGGCGCGGCCTGACCGATGATCGTCACGGTGCAACCGAGCTCGGTGAGCTCGATGTACTCGTCCCGCAGCCTGCTCGCGCGGTCCCGCCCGCAGCTGCACCCGAAGTGCCTCCAGAACAAGATGACCGCCGTCTGGTCAGTCCACAGCGACGACAGTCGGATCGAGGCGCCGGTGTGGTCGAGCAATTCGAGATCGGGCGCGGCGTCGCCGACTTGAAGCGGGATGCGGTCCCAGCGCAGACGCTGCGGTCCTCTGGCCCACAGGTCGAGCCATCGCTGCTCGGCGGCGGCCAATTCTTGGATATCCATGCCGCTCCCCTTCCCTGGATGAGCGGGCAACCGAGCCTCGCCAGGTTATGTCGGGCACCCCGCCACCCGTCGCTCTCGACCGTACCGGCTCGAGGATCTCCAGCTTTTCGTACCGCGGCTATGGTGTCCAGCCGGTCCGCGCCCTGAGTTCGGACGGCCCGCGGGTCGACGGTGTCGTGGCGACGTGGTCGGGGACTCGCAGTCGCAGGCGGGGGAGGCGCGGTCACCCCCGCCACGGCGTGAGCCGCGGCCACCACCCCGGGACGTTGCGCCGGTAGTCGAGGTACTGCTCGCCGTAGGTGTCAGTGAGGGTCGGCTCCTCGTAGCCCTTCACGAACGCGACGACCGCGGCGAGGACGATCCCGGCGTAGAGCACGAGCCACCAGCTGCCGAACAGCAGCGCCTGGCCGAGGATGATCGCGAGCACCGAGAGGTACATCGGATTGCGCACGAAGCGGTAGACCCCCGTCACGACGAGCGTCTCGGTCGGAGCGACCGGAGCGGGCGTCCCGCGGTGCACGGCGAACAGCGCGAAGGCATGCAGGAGGAAGGCCACCCCGACGCCGATCGCGATCCACGCGATCGGCACGACGACCCAGGCCGCGCCGCCCCAGTCGTACCACTGCCAGCCGGAGATGAGCCATGGGATGAGGCCCGCGACGATGCCGGGCGCGAGGAAGAGGAAGACGATCGTCCCGATCCACGCGCGTGCGGTCGAGGCTGCCTGGGCCATGCCCGTCAGGCTAGCCCGATTCGCCGGGAGACGAACGACCGGGTATGACGGGCAGCGCTCGGACAGTGCATACCTCAGGAGCACCATGTCGCCGACTCGACGGCTCTCGACGAGGGGCGCGCGGCGGTCGGAATTCCACGGGAACGTGCCGTCGCCGATCAACCGAGGAGCTCGCCGGTCGCCGACGAAGAACGGGGCGATCGCCAACTGGAGTTCATCGACGAGGTCGGCCGCCAGGAACTGCGTGAACACGGTTCCGCCGCCTTCGACCAGGAGCGTGCGCACGCCCCGGTCGTTCAGCTCGCTGACGAGATCGGCCACGGAGACCTCGTCGCCCAACCCGACGACGGTCGCACGATCACCGAGCCGGTCGCGGATGCCCCGGACCGCGGATCTGGGGCAATAGACCAACTTCTTCGTGTCTCCGAAGGTGAAGAACTTCGACTGCGGATCGAGGTCACCGGTCGTCGTCACGGTCACCTTCCAGGGCGACGGCGGCAGGCCTTGGGCTTCGCGCCGACTCCGTCGCTCCTCGCTGCGCACCAGCAGTCTCGGATTGTCGGCGCGCACGGTGCGTGCTCCGACCAGGATGGCGTCGCAGTGCGCCCGTACCTCGTCGACCCGATCGAAGTCCGCCGCGTTCGAGAGGGCGAGGCGCGGTGGGGAGGCGGTGTCGAGATACCCGTCGAGGGACATGGCGGCGCTGAGAATCACGTACGGCCGGTCGATCACGATCCCCCCTCTCGGTCGAGCGCCGGCGAGAACGACCGCACGCGCCGGTGCGGGCGTTCGAATGCGACGAACAGCGGACACCACGGCGAGGACGAGGCCCGGGGCGACGGCGATCATCGCGACGACGCCGAAGAGGGCGGATGCCGCGACGCCCGTGGAGGCGCCGAGGCCGGCGACGGCGAACGCCCAGCCGGCGATCCCCTCGCGCGGACCCCACCCGCCGATGTTCAGCGGGATGGATCCGGCGAGCAGGACGACGAGCGCGATGGCGGCGAGGCGGAGCGGCGGCACGCTTGCTCCGACCGCGCCGACCGCGACGCCGAAGGTCACGACGTGGCAGGCCACCACCACGATCGAGGCGACGACGACCCGCACGAACGCGCCGGGGGATCCCACCCCGGCCGAGAGCTCGTCGAGCTCGCGTCGCAGCGCGCGCTCTCGCTCGGACGCTCGCTGCGGCCGTTGCGAGCGCGGCGACGCGCGAGCACCGTGAGGCCGATGCCGAGCGCCGGGAGCAGGTATCCCTCGAACTCCAGGCCGAACCACGCGAGGACGATGACCGCGAGCGCGATCTGCACCACCTGCCCCACGGTGCGCTCGATGACGACGGCGCGAGCGGCCTGCGCGACGTTTCCCGCGTTGCGCCCCTGCGCGACGGCTCGCTGGACGTCACCGACCACACCGCCGGGAAGCACGGTGTTGAGGAACTGCGACCGGTAGTACATTCCGACGGCCTCGGGGAAGCGGAGGCCGACGCCGAGTCGCCCCGCGATGATGCTCCAGCGCCAGGCCGCCGCGGCGGTGGCGGCGGCGGACAGCACGAACGTGGCGGCGATCACGCGGAGGTCGATGCTGAGCAGGCCCGTGCAGGAACGGTCCGGAGCCGACCTGGGCGACGACCGCGATCAGCACGCCGACGCCCACGAGCACGCGTGCGGTGAGGCGGAGCCACCTCGATGACAGGACCGCGCGGACCCGTGGTGCGCTCGTCGACGCGGACATCACGGCCACGCCAGGAGATCGGTGTGCACGACGACGGCCGAGAGCGCACCGCGGCGCGATTGCGACGAACGCAGGGCGCGGTAGTCCGCACCGTCGAGCTCGAGGTCGGCGCGCTGCTCGAGCGCCGCATCGCACCATCCGTCGAACCACTGCTCGAGGAGGAGGGGATCGTGATCGCCGAGCCGCCAGAAGGTGGCGGCAGGTCGAATGTTCCAGCCGGCCTCGAGGAACAGTCGTTGCGCGAGGGCGACGCCGGTGGGCCCCACCAGCCGGCGCCCGCCCACGCGACGTTGCTGGTGCGCGTTGAACGAGGCCCCGAAGACGTCGTCGCGAGGATCCCGGGGGTCGAGGCGGACCTCGCCGGTCACGCTCAGGCTCAGCAGCACGGGGCATCCGACGGCGACGCAGGCATCGATGACGGCGCGCACCTCCTCCGACGTCAGCACATCGAGCAACGCGGAAGCGGTCACGAGCGAGGCGCCGTCGAGAGCGTCGGGATCGAGGTGCGCGAGCTCCCCGCTGCGCGTGCGGACCGAGACCGGTCGTCCGTCACGATCGAGCGGGACGACGCCGTTCGTCGCGCGTTCGACGAGGTCCGCGTTCCAGTCGTGCAGGACCCAGGTCTGCGGGCCGGGCAGCAGCGGCGCCAGCCATCGCATCATCGAGCCCGTCCCGCTTCCCAGGTCGTGGATCACGATCGGACCCGGTGCGAGCCGCTCGGCTGCTGCGAGGGCGAGTTCGCGGGACCGGGCGCGCGCATCCTCCGGTTCGCGAAGCGCGAGCCAATCGCTGCTGACCTCGATGATCTCGCTCATCCGGCACGCCGCCGCTCGGATCCGACGGCGTCCATCGCCGGGCGGACATCGCTCAGCACCGCGGCGGCGATCCGCCGCGGATTCGGCCCACGTTCGCGTCGCGGCACGCGAGCGCACTGCCTCCGCCTTGAGCACCGCACGCCGAGGGGGTTCCTCCCACCACTGCCGCAGGACCGCACGCAACGCCACCGGATCGTTCGGCGGGGTGAGGATGGCGGCCGTGCTCCCTGCGATCGCCTCCGGTACTCCGCCGACGCGTGCCGCCACGACCGGGATGCCCCGAGCCACCGCCTCGGCGACGACCATGCCGTAGCTCTCGGCGCGCGACGGCGCGACGACGAGGTCCGCGGCGTGGTACGCGTCGGCGAGTCGCCGACCGGTGAGCACCCCCATGAGCTCGATGCGCTCCGTGAGCCCGGCGGATCGGATCGCGGCGGCGGTCCGGATCGCGAAATCGGGGTCGGCGTTCAGCGAGCCGACGATCGAGCAGCTCCATCCGGGCAGATCGGCCATGCCCGCCAGCGCGTGGACGAGCACGTCCTGTCCCTTGTGGGGCGCGACCGCGCCGACGCAGAGCAGGTGGCCCCCCGATGCGGATCCGGTCGCCGCCGGCGCGGCGTCCGTGCCCGGACGAGCGACGATGATGCGATCGGGCTCTGCGAGCGCGCGGGCGATGAGTTCGGAGCGGGTCCACTCGCTGGTCGCGATCACACGCCGGGCGGCGTTCAGGGCCTCGCGCTCTCGTTCGGCCGTTCGCGCGCGGTCCCGGATCCCGGGCAGGGCGCTCGCGACCATGTGCGCCAGCACGACGATCCGAAGACGCGTCGACTGCGCGTCGAGCACCTGCGATGCCGCGACGGCGAGCAGTCCGTCGATCAGCACGAGCGCGTCGCGCGGGAGCGCGGACATCGCGCTCGCGACATCCTGCCCGCCGCCTGCTGAGACGCGCACCATCCGGACGTCGAGGCCCCGTGCTCGCAGCGCCTCGCCGATGCGCCGGTCGTAGACGTTGCCGCCGCTGACGCGCTCGTCATCGTCGATGCCGTCGGGCACGAGGAAGTGCACGGCCGCGTCCGTCATCCGATTCACAACGTCCGCTCGTAACTCGCCCAGGCGATGTGGGACTCGTGCAGGGTGACCTCGATCGACGACAGCCGCCCGTCGGCCGATCCGAGCCGTCCATCTGCGGACACGCTCGGCGAGGCGGTCGGCGATCACCTGGCAGAGTCGTTCGGTCGTGGTGTTCATGCCCGCGAACTCGGGTTCGTCGTCGAGGTTGCGATAGGTCAGCGAACCCGTGATCTGGCTGAGCGCCTCGGCCGCGCGTCCGATGTCGACGACCACGCCATCGGCGTCCAGGTCGCTCGCACGGAACGACGCGTCGACGACGAAGGTCGCACCGTGCAGGCGCTGCGCGGGGCCGAAGGTCTCTCCCGAGAAGCTGTGGGCGACCATCATGTGGTCTCGAACGGTCAGGGTGAAGGTCACGCGGCGTCCTTCCAATCGATCGTGTGGCAGAGCTCGGCGCTCCGGCCGGTTGCGAGCCCCGCCATCACCGCGGGAAGTTCACTCCAGGGGGAGTCGCCCGTGAGCAGCGTGTCGAAGGCCGGGTCCTGCAGGAGGTCGAGCGCGAGCGTCAGCCGGTCGCGCGTCGTGCGCGTGCCTCGTCGGCGTCGGGCCACGGCACCCACCTGGCTCGACCGGATGGTCAGGCGACGCGAGTGGAAGTCGGCGCCCAGCGCGAGCGTCACCGGCCGGTCGCCGTACCAGCTGGCCTCGATCACCTCCCCGTCGGTCACGACGGACTCGAGTGCGAGCTGCAGCCCCGCCTCCGACCCGCTCGTGTTGATGACGAGATCGCGGTCTCCGCGGCGCGTCGCCCGGTTCGGCGAATCGGACGCCGAGTCGATCGGCGACCTCGCGACGCGACGTGTCCACGTCGACGAGCACCACGTCGAGTCCGGGGATGCCGCGGATCAGTCGTGCGATGCAGCATCCGATCATGCCGGCGCCCACGATCGTGACCCGGTCTCCGATCAGGGGGGCGGCATCCCACAGCACGTTCACCGCGGTCTCGACCGCTCCGGCGAGCACCGCACGGCGGGCGGGCACGCCGCGGGGGACGGGGATCACGGCATCAGCGGGAACGACGAAGACGGATTGGTGGGGGAACAGCGTGAAGACGGTGCGGCCGCGGAGCGCCTCCGGCCCGTGCTCGACGACTCCGACGTTGAGGTAGCCGTACTTCACCGGGCCCGGGAAGTCGCCCTCCTGGAACGGCGCGCGCATCCGCTCGTGCTCGCTGATCGGCACGCGACCCAGGAAGACCGACGCCTCGGTGCCGCGGCTGATGCCCGTGTAGCTGGTGCGCACGAGCACCTCGCCGTCGCCTGCACGGGCGATCGGCTGCCGGCGCAGGGCCCCGACGCCCGGCTCGTCGATCCAGAACGCCACGGCCTCAAGCAACGGTACTTCTCCTTCGGTGAACCATCCGGCGATGCCCTACGTGTACATGAAATATGCTCCGTGAGATGCTCCCTAACAAGGACACGTGATGGCGATCAAGGAGGTTCACCTCGCACCGATCGGGTTGGCCGTACTCGGTGCGGCGGGTCGTGGCGGCGATCTGGGCCGTCGACGGGCTGCCGGCGATCGGCTGGACGGCCGCGCTGGCGTACCTGGCGACGAGCACCGCGCTCCTGATCACGGCGCTGCGACGCCGGCGTACACCGCGTCTCGGCTGGGCGAATGTCGTCACGGCGACGAGATCGGCGTTGGTCGCCATCATCACCGGATTGGTCGCCGCGTCCTTCGTCGCGCCGATCCCGGTGCCGCTCCTGATCGGCCTGGTCGTGCCGGCGCTCGCCCTCGACGCCGTGGACGGGTGGGTCGCGCGTCGTACCGGTACCACGACGGAGCTCGGCGGTCGTTTCGACATGGAAGTGGATGCGTTCCTCCTCCTCGTGCTCAGCGCGTTCGTGGCACCGATCCTCGGGCTCTGGGTGCTGGCGATCGGCCTGATGCGCTACGTCTTCGTCGCCGCAGGATGGATGCTTCCGTGGCTTCGCCTGCAGCTCCCGCCCCGCTACTGGCGCAAGGTCGTGACGGCCGTGCAGGGGATCGCCTTGACCCTGGCGGCATCCGGCCTGGTCCCGGAACTCGCCGGCGTGCTCGTCGGCGTCGCACTGCTGCTGCTCGTCGAATCCTTCGGTCGGGACGTGGTGTGGCTGGCGCTCCGAAGCCGCGCTCGGCGAGTCGAGGTGGGTGCATCGTGATCGACGCACCCGACGGCCGGCGTGGGGAGGACGCGCGATCACGCCGCCCGCTGGGTGCGGACCACGACCCACGTGGCGATGGCGAGCACCACGATGCCGATCGACTCGACGACGACCGTCTCCGGGACGAGGGTGAAGTCCCACGTCTCGGTGATGCCGAACAGCCCGACGGTCAGGGCGAGCAGGAGGGCCACGAGGGTCGCGATGACGAACAGCAGACTCAGGACGGTGGTGATGGTCAGGAGCCGCCCGTGCAGGACGAGCATCCCGATCGCCAGCACGAGGCCCGCGATGGCGTTCAGGACGAAGAGCACACCGAGCATGCCCGCCGACGCCATCGAAGACGAGGAAGAGATGGATCCCGCCGACGCGAGCAGGACGATCGCGCTGAGGATTCGCATGACCATCAGCACGGCCCGGTTGTTTCCGGTCATACGGCCCGGTTGTTTCCAGTCATCTTCGTACCCGATTCCGATCGAAGCCTCCGGCGGAGACGCTAGTAGGGACACGAGACAGCGGAGGAAAGGGTTCACTCGGGCGGGAGGCTCCGAGCGCGCGGGAGGGTCTCGCTCGTGGTCGCGATCCTGCTCCTCGTCGTGGTGCCGCTCGTGCCCGGAGCGCTCGCCGATGGCTCTCCGGCACCGCTCATCGGGCTTCCCGTGGAGTCGATCGTGGTGCTGCTCCTGCTCTGCCTGCTTCCGTGGCGTCCCGCACGGGTCGTCGTCGCGGTCGGGTTCGGCGTCGTCATCGTCATCGGGCTCGTGCTCGCCGGGATCGACGCCGGCTACCGCTCCGTGCTCGACATCCCCTTCGATCCGCTCGACTGGCAGCAGCTGGGCGACGCGTTCGGGGTCGTCCAGGGCTCCATCGGCGGTGCCGCCGCGAGCAGGCTGGTCGTGCTCCTCGCGCTCGCCGCCGCCGGGTTGATCGTCGCGCTCTCGTGGGCCGCGCTTCGCGTGGGCGCCGCCGTCGGGCCCGATCGCGTGCACGGAACGATCGTGATCTCGGCGGTCACTGCGGCATGGACTCATCGCCGCCCTGACGGGCTCGCAGCCGGTGGCGGGTCAGCCGGCCGCGGCGGCCGCTTCGCTCCACGCGATCACCGCGTCGGCCTCCTACGCCGCCGCAGGGCTCGCGGCGCTGGCCGACCTGCCGCAGCAGATCGCGACGGACCCCTACCGTGACACACCCGGCTCCGACCTGCTGACCTCGCTGAAAGGCAAGGACGTCGTCTTCGCCTTCATCGAGAGCTACGGCAGGGTGGCCGTGCAGGGATCCAGCTTCTCGGGGGGTGTGGACCAGGTGCTGCGCGACGGCGAGGCCCAGCTCCGCGCCGACGGCTACGCATCCCAGAGCGCCTTCCTCACCTCTCCGACGTTCGGCGGGCTCAGCTGGCTCGCGCACTCGACCTTCCAGACCGGGCTGTGGGTCGACCGGCAGCCGCTCTACAGCGAGGTGATCCGAAGCGATCGATTCACGCTGAGCGAGGCATTCGGAAGAGCCGGATGGCGCACGGTCAGCGTCGTGCCCTCGAACACGGAGCCGTGGTCGTTCGGCACGTCGTTCTACCACTTCGACACCCTGCTCGACGCGAACAACGTCGGCTATCGGGGGCCGTCCTTCGGGTATGCGCGGATCCCGGACCAGTACACCTGGAAGCACTTCGCCGACCACGAGCTCGCCGCCGGCCACCAGCCGGTCATGGCCGAGATCGACCTCGTCTCCTCGCACACGCCCTGGGCGCCGCTCCCGGAGCTCGTGCCCTGGTCCCAGGTCGGCGACGGTTCCGTGTTCGAGCCCCAGCCCGCGCAGGGGGAGTCGGCGACCACCGTCTGGCAGGACCCGAAGCGGGTGCGGCAGGCGTACGCCCAGTCCATCCGGTATTCGCTCGGTGCGATGTTCGCGTTCCTGCACGAGTCCGACGACCCGAACCTCGTGCTCGTGGTGCTCGGCGACCACCAGCCGGCGACGATCGTGAGCGGGCAGGGCGCCGGCCACGACGTGCCGATCAGCATCATCTCGAAGGACACGACCGTCTTCGAGTCGATCGAGGGATGGCACTGGCACGACGGGATGCGCCCGGCGCCCGACGCGCCCGTCTGGCCGATGAGCGCGTTCCGCGATCGATTCCTCGACGCCTTCAGTGCTCGATGAGCTCTGCGCCCCGCGTACGCCCGAACACGAAGTACGACAGCGGCCCGACGAAGTTCACCGCGATCAGCACCGCCCAGAGCCACTTCGGCCCGTTCACCTTGTCGGCCGGGCGGCGGGCGAGGTCGGTCCACGCGGTTGCGGCGAGCGCGAGCTGGATGACTCCGCCGATGACCATCCCCGTCTGCCTGCGACTGCTGAGGTCACTCCATTTCTGGGGCTTCTTGGTCGCCATGGTCGTCTCCTCCATCGACGGCGTCGAGTGATCGCGCCGATTCGGTGCCACCCTAGCGCTGTGGCATCCCGGCCGCGACGAGGCGCTGGGATGCGACCCGGTCGGCCTTGATGCATGGCGCCCCGGACATTCACCCGGTCTGTGTGATGCGGCCACCCGGCGGGGCGATGAGGCTGGCGAGCACCGACCAACCTGGGGGAACTCGTCATGACCGCTGATCGACACGCCCGCTCGATGCTCCCGATTCCCGGATCGACCGGCACCGGGCCTCACGACGTACGACGCGAAGGATCCGGACACCTCGTATCCGCCGATCCAACCGCTGCTGCCGCCTGAGGGCGCGCCGAACGTCCTCGTCATCCTCATCGACGACGTCGGCTTCGGCGCATCGAGCGCGTTCGGCGGCCCGTGCGCGACGCCGAACGCCGAACGTCTCGCGGCCGGCGGCCTGAAGTTCAACCGGTTCCACACCACGGCGCTCTGCGCGCCGACCCGGCAGGCGCTGCTCACCGGTCGCAACCACCACTCGGTCGGCATGGGCAGCATCACCGAGACGGCGACCTCGGCGCCCGGGAACAGCTCGCTGCGGCCGAACACGAAGGCGCCGCTCGCCATGACGCTGAAGCTGAACGGCTACTCGACCGCGCAGTTCGGCAAGTGCCATGAGGTGCCGGTGTGGCAGTCCTCGCCGATGGGTCCGTTCGATGCGTGGCCGTCGGGCGGTGGCGGGTTCGAGACGTTCTACGGGTTCATCGGCGGCGAGAACAACCAGTGGGACCCCGCCCTCTACGAGGGCACGACCCCGGTGGAGCCGCCGGCGACCCCCGAGGAGGGCTACCACCTCACCGAGGACCTCGCCGATCATGCGATCGGCTGGATCCGGTCGCAGAAGGCGCTGATGCCCGACCGGCCGTTCTTCGTGTACTTCGCGCCCGGCGCCACCCACGCGCCCGCACCACGTGCCCAAGGAGTGGGCCGACAAGTACGCCGGGAAGTTCGCCGACGGCTGGGATGTGCAGCGTGAGCGCACGTTCGCCCGGCAGAAGGAACTCGGCGTCATCCCGGCCGACGCCGAGCTCACGCCGCGGCACGACGAGATCCCGGCCTGGGACGACATGCCCGCCGAGCTCAAGCCGGTGCTCGAGCGCGAGATGGAGGTCTACGCGGGGTTCCTCGAGCACACCGACCATCATGTCGGCCGCGTCCTCGATGCCATCGAGGACCTCGGCGTGCTCGAGAACACGCTGATCTACTACATCATCGGCGACAACGGGGCATCCGCCGAGGGCACGCTGAACGGCGCGTTCAACGAGATGGCGAACTTCAACGGGATGGCCGCGCTCGAGACGCCCGAGTTCATGGCGTCCAAGCTCGACGAGCTCGGGTCGCCGAGCTCGTACAACCACTACGCGGTCGGCTGGGCCTGGGCCATGGACACGCCCTTCCAGTGGACGAAGCAGGTCGCCTCGCACTGGGGCGGCACCCGCAACGGCACGATCGTGCACTGGCCGAACGGGATCGACGAGCGGGGCGGGCTGCGCACGCAGTTCACGCACTGCATCGACGTCGCACCGACGATCCTCGAGGCCGCCGGCCTGCCCGAGCCGACCATGGTGAACGGCGTACAGCAGTCCCCGATGGAGGGCACGAGCATGCTGTACTCGTTCCGCGAACCCGAGGCCCCCGAGCGTCACGACCTGCAGTACTTCGAGATGTTCGGCAACCGTGGCATCTACTTCAAGGGCTGGAGCGCCGTCACCAAGCACCGCACGCCGTGGGTGATGGTCGGCGGCGTCGTGCCGGCGTTCGACGACGACGTCTGGGAGCTCTACGACGGCAACGTCGACTACAGCCAGGCCCGGAACCTCGCGGCCGAGCAGCCTGATCGGCTGCATGAACTGCAGCGGCTCTGGCTCATCGAAGCCGTGAAGTACAACGTGCTGCCCATCGACGACCGCACCGCGGAACGGCTCAACCCCGAACATCGCGGGCCGGCCGACGCTCATCCGCGGCAACAGCCAGCTGTTCTTCGCCGGAATGGGCCGACTCTCCGAGTCGAGCGTCGTGAGCATCAAGAACAAGTCGTTCTCCGTCACCGCCGAGATCCAGGTGCCCGACGGCGGCGCGAACGGCGTGATCATCGCGCAAGGCGGCCGCTTCGGCGGATGGAGCCTCTACGCTCGACGGCGGCACGGCGACATTCGTCTACAACGTGCTCGGCATCCAGCACTTCACGATCGCCGCCGACCGGCCGATCCCGGCGGGGACCCACCAGGTACGCATGGAGTTCGCGTACGACGGCGGCGGTCTCGCGAAGGGCGGCGACGTCACGCTGTACTACGACGGCGAGGCGGTCGGCAGCGGACGCGTCGGGGCCACCCAGCCCCTGATCTTCTCGGCCGACGAGACCACCGACGTCGGCTACGAGTCGGGCACCGCGGTCAGCCCCGACTACACGCCGCGGTCGAGCCGGTTCACCGGCAAGATCAACTGGGTCCAGATCGACGTCGGCACCGACGACCACGACCACTTCATCGACCCCGAGGAGCGCCTGCGGGTCGCGATGGCACGGCAGTAGGCGTCGCACGTCGGATGCCGCGGTGTCACGGATGCCGCGGCATCCGCCGTGCTCTCGTGGCGCGCGGCACGCGCAGCGCCGCTGGGGCAGAACGGAAGGCCGGCCGCGCGTCCCCCGATGCGCGACCGGCCTCCCTCGCCGGAGAAACCGACTCAGCCCAGCAGCTTGGCCTTCGCGTTCGCGAACTCCTCGTCGCTGAGCACGCCCTGCGCCTTGAGGTCGGCGAGCTGCTGCAGCTGTGCGATGACATCGCTCGACCCTGCACCGGATGCCGCGGCAGGCGGTGCAGCGGCCGGGCCGCGGCCGCCTGCTGCGCCGCGACGGCGTCCGCCGCCGCCTGCTGCATCGCGGCCTGCTGCTGCTGCGCCTCGTACTGCTGCGCCTCGGCCTGCTGCTGGGCGGCGGCCTGCTGCTTGCCGGACACCGCACCGCTGACGGCGGTCGCCGTGCCGGCGACCACCGCGGTGCGCGCGGCCATGCCGACCAGTCCGGGTCGGCCCATCCTTCTCATCCCTGGCATCGCTCTGTTCCTTCCGTGTTCAGTCGGTGAGCGCGCTCGCCGCGCGGGCTTCCTCGACCACGGCGTTCACGACCGGGGCCGGGATCCGCACGGAGTCGACGACGGAGCCGCCGGCATCGAAGAGCCGCGAGGCGAGTTCCCTGGCCCACGTGAACTCGACCACGAGGAGCAGCGCCGAGGAGCCGAGCGGCAGCCGGGAGCTGACCTCGTGGAGATCCTCGTGCGACGCGATCCCCGTGGCGGCGAGCTCGATCTCGCCGATCTCGATGCCCGCCTCGTCGATCTCGATCCAGTCGATCTCGCCCTCGTCGGAGCGCGTGACGTAGACGAGGTCGAGCAGACGCACGGTCCCGGCATCCGCGAGGTCGAGGATCGCATCGAGCACTCCGGCCTTGGGCCGGTCGCCCTCGAACGTGGCGAGCACGAGCTCGACGGGTCCGAATTCCAGGTCGGTCATGGTTCGCCTTCCCTGTCGTCAGCGGCCTAGGCGCTCTGCAGCGCCTTGGCCTTCAGCGCGTCGAACTCCGCCTGCGTGATCGCACCCGAATCGAGGAGTTGCTTGCCCTTCTCGATCTCGGCCGCCGTCGACGATCACGGACGAGCCGGCCACGCGTGCGGATGTAGTCGGCGTTCGCCGCCTGCGCCTCGGCCGCCCTCGCGGCGTTGCGCTCGGCCATCCCGCGGCCGCGTGCGATCAGGTAGATGAACGCGGCGAGGAAGGGCAGGAACACGAGGAACAGGACCCACAGCGCCTTGCCCCAGCCGTTCAGCGTGTTGTCCCTGAAGATGTCGACGAACACCGTGATGAAGATCCAGATGCACGCGATGATCACGTAGAACCAGAAGAGCCACACCAGGAAGTCCCAGAAGCTGTTCATACCAACGGCCTTTCGCTCCGTTTGACCGGTCACGCCGGTATCTCTCGGAACGCTATGCCGCGGCATCCGGCGTCGCATCACGCAGATGGGATGAAGCCGCAACCGGATGCCGCCCGCCGCCCGCCCGCCGCAGAGCCCGGGATGCCGCCGCGCCGGGCCGAATCATCCCATCTGCATGATGCGCGCGACCGCCGGAACGCGTCCACTTGGACGTAGCATCCGACCGTTGTGCAGGGGGGAGGTCACCGTGGACTACACCGATCGGCTTCGACGCCTGGCCATCAACGATGAGCGGCTCGGGGAGGACGACCTCGGCGACCTCGGCGTCGGCATCGACGGGCTCGACTCCAAGTCACTCGCACTCGCGCGAATCGCCGCGCTCGTCGCCGTCGGGGGCGCAGAACCGTCCTTCGGCTCGCAGGCGGATGCCGCGGTGAGCGCCGGCGCGACGCCCGGCGAGATCGTCGACGTGCTGGTCGGCATCATCCCGGTCGTGGGGCTCCCGCGCGTCGTCGCCGCGGCACCCAAGGTCGCGATGGCGCTCGGGTACGACATCGAGGAGGCGCTCGACGGGCTCGCCGGGTGTCCGATCGGACTAGGCGCCGAGCAGGCCCATCGCCATCGCGCGCTCGACCGCGTCGCTGCGTGCCGAGACCCCCAGCTTGCGGTAGATCGAGCCGACCTCGGAGCTCACGGTGTTGCGTGAGATGTAGAGCCGCTCGCCGATCTCGCGGATCGAGAGGTGCGTCTGCAGGTAGGGGAGCAGGCGCAGCTCCGCGGGCGTGAGCGGCGGGCCGCTCGTCGGCCCGGGCTGCTCGGCGGACGACACGAAGCTGCGGAAGTCGTCCACCTCGTCGACGAGGCGACCGAGCGCGGGCCGATGCAGCAGGATGTCGTCGATCTCGCGCAGGAGGTGCCGCGCGGTGGCATGGTCGGCCAGCGCCCAGAACACCTTCGCGAGCTGGAGGCGCACGCGCACGGCGATGAAGGGGATCGCATAGGTGCACGTCGGCCGCGCGCGCATCGCGCGGGTGAGCTGGGAGCGGGCCTCGGCCACGTCGCCGCGATGCACGGCGAGCCGGGCGGCGTTCGCGAACGCCAGCACTGCGGTGGCGTAGTCGTGCATGCGGCGGCGGTCGATCGCGGCGAGCGCCGCCTCGACGTGCTCCTCGGCGTCCGCCCAGCGCCCATGGTCCATGGCGAGCACGGCGAGCTCCGACTCGCTGACGATCAGCACGTCGGTGTTGTCCCTGGCACCCGCCGTCGCGGAGCACTCCAGGAAGGCGAGCTCGGCCTGTTCCGGCTCGCCGACGAGCAGGTGGGCCTCACCGAGCAGCGCGAGCGCCTGGTCGCGCCACGGGCTCCAGGTCGGCTCGGACGCGACCGCCATGCCGGCATCGGCCAGCGCGCGCTCCGGCCCGCCGGCGCACATGCATGGCGCGGAGCATCGCGCGGGCGGAGTCGAAGGACGCCGAGCCGTCGTCGGGCTGTCCGTCGTAGACGGCGGTCTCGAGCGAGGGCCGCCCACCGGTCCGCCTCGCGGGCCTGGCCCGTGAGCGCCGTCATCCAGCCCGCGAGCACGGCGAGCGGCGGATACGCCTCGATGGCGGGCGTGCCGAGCGCCGTGAACCACCGCTGCACGGTCGTCAGCTGTCCGGCCTGGTAGGTCGGGAGCGTCAGGGCGGCGACGAGCCTGCGTCGCCCGCATGCGCTCGGTCGAGTTGTCGAGCAGGTGCTCGATCGCCATGGCGGGCGACCCGTGCTCCTCGAACCACGCCGCGGCCGCGAGGTGCAGGTCGGTGATCACGTCGGGCTCGGCGCGGCGGAGCTCGCCGAGCAGGAACTCGCGGAACAGCGCGTGGTAGCGGAACCACCCCCGATGCCGATCGAGCGGCACCAGGAACGCGCTGGACGCCTCGAGCTCGCGCAGCACGCTCCTGCGCGTCGACCGTGTCGAGCACGGCATCGCAGAGCGGGGCGGAGAAGGTCTCGAGCACGGAGGTGCGGCGCAGGAATCGCTGCTGGTGCTCCGTGAGCGTGGCGAGCGACTCGCGATAGAGGTAGTCGGCCACGTACCGGTCGTCGCCGGACACCGCCGAGCGGTCGATCGCCGCCGTCGCGCGCGATGGCCGCGGCGAGGAACAGGCCGACGGGCCATCCCTCGGTGCGTTCGACGAGCTCGGCGGCGTCGTCGGGGCTCAGCGGCACCTGCGCCTCGGAGAAGATCTGCGTGGCGCCCGCGGCGTCGAGGGCGAGGTCGGCCGCCGTGATCTCGAGCGCGTCTCCCGAGGCCCGCAGGCGTGGGAGGTGCGGCTGCTCCGCCCGGCTCGCCGCCACCACCTGGGATCCGCGCGGGATCCCGGCGAGCACGACGCTCAGCACGTCGTGGCAGGCGGGCGAGCGGATCTCGTGGAGGTCGTCGAGCATCAGCACGAACGACGTCGGTGCCGTTGCGCATCGCCGAGGCGAGCAGCGGTGCGGCCCGACCGAGCGCCGAGACGCCGTGCCCGCCGACGTCGGCCGCCAGGCGGTCCATGCCGGGCGCCACCTGCGCGTACGCGGACGCCAGCAGGGTGAGGAGCGCCGCGGGATCGTCGTCGAATCGGTCGAGCGACACCCACGCGACGGGTCGCTCCTCGGCGTGCGCCCACTCGGCCATCAGCGTGGACTTGCCGTATCCGGCGGGCGCCGTGATGCCCACGACGCGACGCCCGCTCGACCGCGCGGACTCGAAGATGTCGGCGCGACTGACGGAGCCTCGGGCTGGGGGCTCCGGGACCAGTAGCTTCGCGTCGAGCAGGAGGCGATCCAGCTCGACCTCCGACGTGACCGGCGTCGGAGCATCTTCGAACACGCTCGAAGCCTATTGATCTGCATGGGGCTGCGTCGATAGGCCTTTCGTCGCGGCGCGCCCCGAAGTGGTCACGTCGGACACGACGCGCAGCATCACCACACCCCGGGAGCCGAGGAGTAGGTTGAGCGTCACGACGCCGCCGCGCACGGCCGCGGCATCCGAGCTCGAAAGGGGCGACCGGTGACCTTCGTGACCAGCATCTGGGACGTGTTCTGGTTCTACTTCTGGATCTTCGCGTACATCGCGTACCTGTTCGTGCTCGTGTACATCATCATCGACGTCTTCCGCGACCACACGCTGAACGGCTGGCTCAAGGCCGTGTGGATCCTGTTCCTCGTGTTCGTGCCGTGGATCACGGCGCTCGTGTACCTCATCGCCCGTGGCAAGGGCATGGCGGAGCGCTCGCGGGCGCGCCGGCCCCAGGTCGTCGAGTACTCCGACGAGGAGGTCCGCTCGGTGTCGTTCGCGAGCCCGAGCGACGAGATCGCGAAGGCGCAGGCGCTGCGCGACCAGGGGGTCATCAGCGACGGCGAGTTCGAGGCGCTGAAGGCGAAGGCGCTCGGCAACAAGTTCTGAGGCCGACGCGTCCGCCCCGCCGCCGGCGGCGGCGGCTCGGTGCGGACCCGCGCGCGCCGAGCGGTCCGGCGGGCGAGCAGTGACGCCCGCCGGACCGGAGTGCTCAGACGGTGCCCGCGGCCGCCAGGATCGCGGACACCGCGGCATCGGGGTGCGAGACCATCGACACGTGCGACGCCCCGTCGACCTCGCTGACCGTCGACCCGGCCCGCTCGGCCATGCGACGCAGCACGGCGACCGGGATGACGCGGTCGTCGGTGCCGATGACCGCCCAGCTCGGGATCGTCTTCCACGCGGGCGCGCCCGACGGCGTGACGTTCGCCACGAGCGACGCAGGACGCTGGCTGGCGACGATCGTCCACCGGTCGGCCTCGGGGAGGTCCTGCGCGAACGAGCCGTGCACGACGTCGGCCTTCAGGAACACCTCGGCCGCGCCCTCGGGCGCGCCCGGGTATCCCGCGATGTCGAACACGGTCGTCGGGTCGGCCACCGCGAGCGCGGAGCCCGACCCGTCGAGGATCTGCAGCACCGTCTCGCCCTCGTCGGGCATGAAGGCGTTGACGTAGACGAGTGCGCGGACGTCGCCCGCGGCGGCACCGGCGTTGGTGATCACCGCGCCGCCGTACGAGTGCCCGACGAGCACGACCGGCCCGCTCGTGCGCTGCGCGAGGAACGACGTGACGTACGCGGCGTCATCCGTGAGTCCCCGCAGGAGGTTCGGTGGGACGAGCACCGTGTATCCCTGCGCCTGCAGCGCCCTCGTCACCGCGTCCCAGCTGGAACCGTCGGCCCACGCGCCGTGCACCAGCACGATCGTCGGCTTCGTCGTCGCATCCGTCATCGTTCGCCCTCCCTCGACTGGGCGACGACGAGACCGGCGCCGCCATGGCGCAGGATACGCTGATCCGCCGGCGGCACGCCAGACCCGAGCGCGCCGACCCGGCGGCGCTGGCACCCCGCTGCCCGACCACGTAGCCTCGGCTCATGGCGCGCTCCCCGTCGACCGAGTCGGCCGAACCGGCCGGCTTCGACGTGCGGGAGTTCGCGAGGACCGCGCACGGCAGCCTGCGCGACGACCTCGACCTCGCGTCGTTCGCCGAGGCGCCGCTGCCGCCCGATGTCCGCGCCGAGCTCGCGGCGCTCGCCGTGCTCGAGGGCGCCACGATGGCGCACCTGCGCAACGTGCTCGTCACGCACACGCACAAGGACGCGCGGGTCACGGCGTTCCTCGTGACGTGGGCGTTCGAGAAGTTCTGGATCGCGGATGCGCTCCGTGCGATCGTCGACGCGAGCGCAGGTCGTCGAGCGGCGGCTCGGCGATCGCGCAGCGCCGGACGCCGCCGGCCGGCGATGCCGCACGCCGACGCCGAACCGCAGCGCGCGGCATCCGGCGGCCGCGGCCCGGTGCGGCGCGCGTTCGCCGGCTTCACGCAGGGCTGGGCGGTCGTCGGGGCGCACATGGCCGCTCGGCCTCGTCGACGACCTGGTGCTCGGCGCCGCCTACGCCCGGGTGGCCGAGTGCTCCGCGGATGCCGCGCTGCACGCCGCCGTCGACCGGATCGTCGCCGTGAAGCGCCGGCACACGCGCTTCTTCGACGAGGAGGTGCGCCGGCGCCTGCCGACGTCGGGCAGGACCGCGCGACTGGCGCGCCGCGAGCTCCGACGCACGACCTGGCCGCTCGGCTCCGCCGCGCTCGACCGCGGCGAGCGGGCGGCGTTCGCGCGCTTCACGTTCGGCGGCGCGGAGGGGAGCGCGCTCGCGTCGGACCTCGAGCGCGCCATCGCGGCGCTGCCCGGCATCGACGCGCGCACGGCGGCGATCGTGCTCCGAGGGCCTCGCGGGCCGACGCGCGGCCTGATTACATGGATCACGGCGGGAAGGGGCTCGCGTGGCGTTCGACATCGACAGGTACACCGCGACCTCGGTCGAGCGTGCACTGGGACGACCTCGACCTCGAGGACTTCCGCGAGCATCCGCTGCCCGAGGCGTCGCTCCGCACGCTGCGCTACATGGCCGACGTCGAGTACCACACCGTCTGCTACACGCGCGACCTGCTGACGACCCCGTCGCACCGCGAGGCCGACGTCAGCGCATTCATGACGATGTGGAACCGCGAGGAGTTCTGGCACGGCGAGGCGCTCGCCGCGGTGCTCGCGATGCACGACGTCACGGTCGACTACGACGTGCTCAAGGCGAACCGCCTGAAGCTCGGCTGGAAGGACCGCCTCGACCCCATCAAGCAGTCCGTGCTCGGCTCGCTCGTCGGCGCCGACTTCGTCGCCGTGCACATGTCGTGGGGCGCGGCGAACGAGTGGTCGGCGATCACGGCGTACCAGCGGATGGCCGAGCTCGAGGAGCATCCGGTGCTCGCCGAGCTGCTGCGCCGCATCGCCAAGCAGGAGGCGCGGCACGTCGCGTTCTACACGTCGCAGGCCCGCGACCGGCTCGCGGCGAGCACGAAGGCCCAGAAGGTCACGCGGTTCGCGCTCAGCAGGTTCTGGGCGCCCGGTCGGCTCGAGCATCAATTCGACCGACGACGTGCGCCACGTGATGACGCACCTCATGAGCGGCCCCGAAGGGCGCCGCGCCGCGCGCAAGGTCGACGACAGCATCAGCGGCATGCCGGGCCTCGACGGGCTCACGATCGTGCAGGACGCGCTCGACGGCCTCGGCATCCCGGCCTGACCGCCGAGAGCCGGCGCGGTACCGTTGAGCATGGCTCATGGTCCGGACCCCGACACGTGGGAGCAGGGCCCCGCGTACGAGCGCTACGTCGGGCGATGGAGCCGGCAGGTCGCACCCCGGTTCCTGGAGTGGCTGCGCATGCCGCAGGGACTGCGCTGGCTCGACGTCGGCTGCGGCACGGGAGCGCTGAGCGCGGCGATCCTCGACACGTGCGCGCCCGCCACCGTCGACGGGGTCGAGCCGTCGGAGGGCTTCCTCGAGGTCGCCGTCGCCGAGCTCGGCAACCGGGTCACGTTCCACCGGGCGGATGCCTCGGCGCTGCCGCTCGACGACGCGTCCGTCGACGTCGTGGTGTCGGGGCTCGTGCTCAACTTCGTGCCCGACCTCGACACGGCGCTCGCCGAGATGTCGCGCGTGACCGTCGCCGGCGGCGTGGTCGGCGCCTACGTCTGGGACTACGCGAGTCGGCATGGAGCTCATGCGCTGGTTCTGGCTGGCCGCCGTCGAACTCGACCCGACGGCCGCCGCGCTCGACGAGGGAGCGAGGTTCGACCGGTTCACGCCAGAGGGCCTCACCTGGCGGTTCGCCAGCGCGGGCCTGGTCGACGCCGAGGCGGCCTCGGTCGAGGTGCCGACGCGGTTCGCCGACTTCGACGACTACTGGGCCCCGTTCCTCGGCGGCCAGGGGGTCGCCCCCGCGTACGCCATGTCGCTCGAGGCGCCGGCGCGCGACCGCCTCCGCGAACGGCTGCGCGAGCTCGTGCCGACCGGGCCCGACGGGTCGATCGACCTCGTCGCGCGTGCGTGGACGGTGCGCGGCGTCGTGAGCCACTAGGCACGCGAACGGCCCCGGCGGACTGGTGTCCGCCGGGGCCGTCGTGTGCGTGGTGCCGAGGCCTAGGCCACGGTCTCCGCGTCGCGCTTGGGCAGCTTCCAGCCCGGGCGCACGAAGTGGCACGTGTAGCCCCACGGCATGCGCTCCAGGTAGTCCTGGTGCTCGGGCTCCGCCTCCCAGAACTGGCCGGCGGGGGAGACCTCGGTGGTCGCCGGTCCCGGCCACAGGCCCGACGCGTCGACGTCGGCGATGGTCTCGTACGCCGTGACCTCCTGCTCGGGGGTCGTCGGGAAGATCGCCGAGCGATAGCTCATGCCGACGTCGTTGCCCTGACGGTTCCGCGTCGACGGGTCGTGGATCTGGAAGAAGAACTCCAGCAGGTCGCGGAACGACTCCTTCGACGGGTCGAACACGATCTCGATCGCCTCCGCGTGCGTGCCGTGGTTGCGGTACGTCGCGTTCGGCACGTCGCCGCCGGTGTAGCCGACGCGCGTGTCGATGACGCCGGGGCGCTTGCGGATCAGGTCCTCCATGCCCCAGAAGCAGCCGCCCGCGAGCACCGCGGTCTCGGTTCCGGGAACGTGCGTGACGGTTCCGAGGGTGGTCATGATGCGTCCTCCTTCTCGGATGCCGCGGACGCGGCATCCGTGGTCGTGGTGTCGTGGTCGGGAACAGCGAGCGGTACTGCCCGTAGCCCTCCGCCTCGAGCTGCGAGGCCGGCACGAACCGCATCGCGGCGGAGTTCATGCAGTAGCGCAGGCCGCCCGCCTCGATGCGGGCCGTCGTCGAAGACGTGGCCGAGGTGGCTGTCGGCGCCGGACGAGCGCACCTCGGTGCGCTTCATCCACAGCGTCCGGTCGACCTTCTCGGTGACGGCGTCGGGCTCGATGGGCCGGGTGAAGCTCGGCCAGCCCGAACGGCTGTCGTACTTGTCGGTCGACGCGAACAGCGGCTGGCCGGAGACGACGTCGACGTAGATGCCGGGCTCGTGGTTGTTCCAGTACTGGTTGCGGAACGCGGGCTCCGTCCCCTCCTCCTGGGTGACGTGGTACTGCTGGGGGCTCAGGCGGGCGACCGCCTCGGGAGTCTTGCGGTAGTCCTGTGGCACTTCGTTCCTCCTTCGTGGGCGACGCTGGCTGCGGCGCCTCGGACGCCGGGCACACCCCTCGGGCTCTCTCACGGCGTCATAGGGGAAAACGACTGGGGACGCCGGACTGTTCCGCATCTCACGCCTCCCCGCTGTGACTTCCCTGTGAGCGCCGGCGTCGGCTCGCCGACGTACCATGGAGGCACGTCGGCCGGGGCGCTCTGGAAGGAGCAGCACTGGCCACCACCTGGCACCCGATCCTCGCCGCGGCCGAGCCCGAGCCGGGCCGTTGGCGGCTCGTCGACAGCACGGGACGCGAGTACGGCACCGTCACGATCGTGCGCGTCGACGGCGAGGTGCGCTACCGCGCCGAGTTCGGCGGACGGCTGCTGGGCTGGGGCACGACGCTGCGCGGCGCGTGCGAGCGGGTGCACCAGGCGTTCGTGCGTTCGCACGGGCCGGCGAGTGGCCGGGATACCCCGACTTCCACGGCCGCTGACGCGAGCCGTCGTCGCGCGGCGCCCGCATCGTGCGCCAGACTTGCGGCAGGTGCGTCGGGGAGGTGTGCGTCCGTGGAGCTGCTGATCGTCGCCGTGCTCGGCCTCCTCGGGATCGCGGCGGCCACCGCCATCGGCCCGAAGCTGGGATTCTCGGCGCCGCTGCTGCTCGTCATCGTCGGCATCCTCGTGAGCTTCCTGCCGTTCGTGCCCGACATCGAGATCGACCCCGAGTGGATCATCGCCGGGGTGCTGCCGCCCCTGCTCTACTCGGCGTCGGTGTCGATGCCGTCGATGGAGTTCCGCCGTGAGTTCGGTGCGATCAGCGGGCTGTCGATCGCGCTCGTGGTGGTGAGCTCCATCGCGCTCGGCCTCCTGTTCACGTGGATCGTCCCGGGTATCAGCCTCGCGCCGGCATCGCGCTCGGGGCGATCGTGAGCCCGACCGACGCCGTCGCGACGTCGATCGTGAAGCGCGTGGGCGTCACGCCGCGCATCGTCACGGTGCTCGAGGGCGAGAGCCTGCTGAACGACGCGACGGCGCTGGTGCTGCTGCGCTCGGCGATCGCCGCGACGGCCGCGACCATCAGTCTTCTGGGGGATCGTCGGCGACTTCGCCTTCGCGGTCGCGGTGGCCGTCGTCATCGGCTACCTGGTCGGCAAGGCCAACCTCGGGTCGTTCGCGGGCGACGGACGCCACGGTCAACACGGTCATCTCGTTCACGGTGCCGTTCCTCGCCTCCGTCCCGAGCGAGGCGCTCGGGGCATCCGGCCTCGTCGCCGCCGTCGTCGCCGGACTCGTGACCGGGCGCGGCGCGACCCGCAGCCTCTCGCCGCAGCACCGCTCGTCGGACGTGCAGAACTGGCGCACGATCGAGCTCATCCTCGAGGGGGCCGTGTTCCTCGTGATGGGTCTCGAGCTCTCGACGATCCTCGACGACCTCACGAACGAGACCCGCGGCATCGAGCTCGGCGCGCGCGTCGCCGGGATCACCCTGCTCGCCGTGCTCGTGGTGCGCGCGCTGTTCGTGTTCCCGATGCTCGGCCTGCAGCGTCGCAGCTACCGTCGCGGCGCCAGCATGAAACCCCGGCTCACGGCGTTCCAGGAGCGCCTCGACAGACGCGGACCCCGGCGAGCCCATCACGCCGGAGCGCCAGGGCGGGCCGGGGAAGGGGCGACCGGGACGCGCGCTCTCGGCCGAGTCGCTGCGCCGCTTCCAGACCCGCATCAGGCGCAAGGTCGCCGACATCGACTACTTCATGAGCGAGCCGCTCGGATGGCGCGAGGGCACCGTCATCGTGTGGGCCGGGATGCGCGGGGCGATCACGCTCGCCGCGGCGCAGACGCTTGCCGCAGGGAACTCCCGATCGCTCGCTCGTCATCTTCGTCGCCTTCCTCGTCGCGGCGGGCTCGCTGATCATCCAGGGCGGCACGCTGCCATGGATCGTCCGGCTCGTGAAGCCGGCCGGCATCGATCACGAGGCGGCGATGACCGAGCGCACCGAGCTGCTCGGGATGCTCCGCGGCGTCGCCGACGACCTGGCGCGCGAGCAGCGGGAGGCGCGAGCCGCGGAGGAGGTCGTCAGCACGGCGATCGGGATGCCGACGCCGATCGCGAGCTGTACCGCGCGCTTCGCCTCGAGATCATCGAGGCCCAGCGCGAGGCGCTGCTGGCCGCGCGAGACGACGGCACGTTCAGCGCCTCCGTGCTGACCGGCGCCCTCGAGACGCTCGACGCCGACCAGATCAGCATGGAGCTCCGGGGGCAGCACCGCGACGAGGCGTGAGCCGCCGCATCCGCCGGCCGTACTGCGCCGATGGCGGTGGTGAACGGCGTCGGCGGGCCCGATGACGCCGTCGACGTGCCTCGCCGCCCGCCGGATCACGGCGTCGTAACCGAAACGTGATAATCGAGCGATCGTCAATACCTTTGATGACATTCACAGGAACATGTGCGGGTTCGTACAGAACAGGTCGTCAGACTGGCCCCTTCGCCCGGGCGCCCCCGCGTCTGAGGAACGTCGAGCACAGGATCGAGCAGCCCCCGCCGCGAGGTCCGCACCGTGAAAGTCATGCAGAACCAGTCTTCCTCCAACACCGACACCACCATCGCATCGCCCGCACCCGAGGCGACCTCCCGCCGAGCGAGGCGTACCAGCCAGAAGGGCTGGCGACGCGGACCCATCATCGTCGCCGGCGCCGTGGCGGCCATCGGCGCCATGGTCGGCACCGGCTTCGTCGTGCAGGGCGCGGTCGCCGCGCAGAACGACCGCATCGCCGAGACCCGGGCGCTCACCGAGGCCGCGAACAGCGACGTGCAGCAGCTCGACGCCCATGGCGGCATCCTCGAGGCGCGCGCCGTGAAGCAGGCCGAGGACACCCTCGCCGGGGCGACCGACACGATCGCCGCCGCGCAGGGCAAGGCCGACGCGAGCGCGCTCGCCGCCTCCGTCGCCGCCCTCGACCACTACAAGCTCCTGGCGCCCGAGCGCGTGTTCGACCTGGTCGACTCGACGCAGGTGCACGCCGAGACGGTGCGTGGCGCCGTTGCCGAGGCCGACCGCGTCGCCGCCGAGCAGGCCGCTGCGGCCGCTGCCGCCGCCGCTGCCGCGAAGGCCGCCGCCGAAGCCGCCGCCGCCGAGGCCGAGTCGTCGTCGTCGTCGTCGGGCTCGCGCCCAGGCGCACCGGCGAACCCGACTGCGGCGCAGGCCATCGCCCGCGACATGCTCCTGGCCCGGGGCTGGGGCGACGACCAGTTCGGCTGCCTCGTCGAGCTCTGGAACCACGAGTCCGGGTGGAACGTCTACGCCTCCAACCCGAGCGGTGCCTACGGCATCCCGCAGGCGCTGCCCGGCAGCAAGATGGCCACGGCCGGTGCCGACTGGGAGACCAACCCGGCCACGCAGATCTCGTGGGGCCTCGGCTACATCACCGGCCGCTACGGCACCCCGTGCGGTGCGTGGGATGCGTTCAACGCGCAGGGCTGGTACTGATCCGCCGCGACCTCGTCGCCATCGCGAACGCCCCCGACGCCTGCCGTCGGGGGCGTTCCGCGTTCAGTCGTCGTCGGGCGGCGCGGACAGGCGGAGTTCCTCGAGGTCGATCCGGGCCTGGAGCCGCCGCAGGATGACGTCGTCGATGCGCCGCTCGTGCCTGAGCGCGAGCAGGGCGGCGCGCTTCGCGGGAAGGATCGCGAGGTGGAGCGCGTCCTCCTCGTCACGCCGGCTCCCGTCGCGCACCGCCGCCTCGGGACGCCCCTCCTCGCGGTGGATGAGCTGCAGGCGGTCCTCGTAGGACGCGCGCAGTCCCTCGATGACCGGCTCGCTCGTGCCGAGGGAGCGGCCCACGACGGGCAGCTCGTCGATCGCCGCGCGCAGCATCGCCTGCTCGCCGAGCAGCTCCTCGTCGAACTCGCGTGGATCCCGGGCGAGCCCCGACCAGCGGACGACGGCCGGCAGCGTGAGGCCCTGCACGACGAGGGTGAACAGGATGACGACGAACGTCACGGCGATCACCAGGTCGCGCCCCGGCAGGGGTTCGCCGCTCGCCGTCTCCTGCGGCAGCGCGAGCGCGGCCGCCAATGACACCGCCCCGCGGAATCCGGCCCAGCTGATCGGGAATCGCTGCCGGAACCCGACCCGCCGCGTGCGCTGGACCGGCCTCCGGTCGACGAGGCGGATCAGGTACGGCGTCGTGACGCCCCAGAGGAGTCGTACACCCATGACCCCCACGGCGCACGCCAGCCCGAAGAGCAGCGCCGAGGGCCATGCGTCGCCGAGGCTCTCGAGCACCGGCCGCAGCTCGAGTCCGATCAGCACGAAGAGCGCCCCGTTGAGCACGTAGCTCGCCAGTTGCCAGAAGCCGAACGTCTGCGCACGCGTCGCCGCGGTGATGATGCGCGGACCCACCTGGCTGATCACGAGCCCGCAGACCACGACGGCCACGACGCCGGATGCCCCGAGGAGCTCGGCGGGCAGGTAGGCGACGAACGGCGTCAGCATGCTCAGCGTGCCGCTGAGGAGGCGATCGCCGTGGAACAGCTTGCGCACCTGGTACGCGGCGAACCCGATCACGAGGCCGATGAGGATGCCGACTGCGTAGGCGTACACGAACTGCGCGGACAGGCTCACGGCCGTGATCGAGGCGCCGGCCGTCGCCGCGCCGACCGCGACGGAGTACAGCACCAGGGCAGTGCCGTCGTTCAGGAGGCTCTCGGCGCGCAGGATGGTGCCCTGACGGCGGGGGAGCCGCCGCACGACGGCGGCGACGGCCGTCGCATCCGTCGGCGACAGGATGGCGCCGAGCGCGAGCGCCATCGGCCACGGCAGACCGAACGACGTGGCGAGCCAGGCGACCGCGAACGCCGTGACGAACACGAGGCCCACGGCGAGCAGCAGGATGATGCGGAGGTTGTCGCGGATCTCACGGAGGGACGTGTTCAGCGACTCCCAGTAGAGCAGCGCCGGCAGGAAGAGCAGCAGCACGAGCTCGGGCGGGAGCTCCACGTCGAGCGCGGGCACGAAGCCGAGCGCCGCCCCGGCCAGGAGCAGGATGAGCGGTGCCGGCACGGGGATCCGCTGCGCGAGCATGCCGCCGCCGAGGATCGTGGCACCGAGCACCACGACGAGGATCAGGCCGTCCATCTGCACCCCTCCGTCGAACGTGCACGCAAATGTAGCGCGCAGCTGCCGTCCGGCCGAGCCCGATCTGTCAAGCGCCTGCGCGCGGCATCCTGCCTCGATAGCCTGACGGGATGGGCGAGCAGCAGGCGCAAGCGGACAAGGGCGGGCCGTTCGCGGGCCTGATGGCGTGGGTGCGGCGGGTCACCGCGTGGGCGCTCGCCCTGCGGCCCGTGCGCGCCTGGTTCATCTACCTCGAGCACCACGGACCGATGCTCGCCGACAGCATCACCTACCGCACGCTCTTCTCGGTCTTCGCGGGCGTGTTCCTCGGGTTCGCGATCGGCGGCATCTGGCTCTCCGGGCGTCCCGAGGCGATGGACGCCCTCGTCGCGACGATCGGCGCCGCCATCCCCGGCCTCATCGGCGAGGACGGGCTCATCGACCCCGACGACCTGATCCAGCCGCTCACGCTCAGCATCGCCGGCATCCTCGCCCTCGTCGGCCTCATCGGCGCGGCGATGGGCGCCGTCGGCTCGCTGCGCATCGCGTTCCGCAGCCTCGCCGACCAGCCCGACGACCAGACGTTCTTCGTCTGGGTGCTGGCGCGCGACCTCCTGCTCGCCATCGGATTCGGCGCCGCGCTGACCGCCGCGGCGTTCGTCACGTTCTTCAGCACGACCGCGGTCGCCACGATCCTCGGCTGGTTCGGCGTCTCGGAGAGCGACGCGGTCTCCGAGGTCGTCACCCGCGTCATCTCGATCCTCGTGATCTTCGCGATCGACACCCTCGTGATCGCGACGATGTTCCGGCTGCTGTCCGGCCTGCGGCCGAGTGCGCGCACGCTGTGGGGCGGCTCGCTCCTCGGCGGCGTCGGCCTCACCGTGCTGCAGCTGCTCTCCAGCCTGTTCGTCGCGGGCGCGACCAGCAACCCGCTGCTCGCGTCGTTCGGCGCGCTGATCGCCCTGCTGCTGTGGTTCAACCTCTCGAGCCAGGTCATCCTCATCGCGGGTGCCCTCATCGTGGCCGGCGTCGACGAGGAGCACGATCGGGTGCACGCCCGTCACGGGGCGCCGACGCTGGCCCTGCGTCGACTGCAGCGGGCCGAGCGGCGGGCGACGGATGCCGCGGCCGAGCTCGCCGACGCACGGAAGGCGGTCGACCAGGAGCGCGAGGCCGCGCGCGGGGGCGCCTGACGACGTCACGGCGCTTCAGTACGCGCGCCGCAGACGGTGCCGGCACGCCACCCCTGCAGCGACGCGCCGGCACCAGCTCTCAGAAGGCGCTGTCGCGCCCCGGCGGCACCGAGTCGTCGTCGACGATCTCGATGACCTCGACGTCGACCTCCTCGGTGTCCCCGATGCCGTCGTCGTCGGCGTCCTCCGCCTCGACGACCTCCTCGACGGCCTCGTACTCGTCCTTGGAGAGCTCGGCGTCGAGCGGCAGTTCGGAGTCGGTGTACTCGCCCTCGGCGGGTGCTCCCGGGCGCAGTGCGTCGGACATGGGCTCCTCCGATTTCGTTCGGGCCGATTCCCGCGAGGTGCGGCGGCCGATCTCCACGGTAGGTCGGCCGATCGGACACCGACAGGGATTGACGCGGGCGGCGCGCGGGAGTAGCGGCTCGCGTCCCGCCGGGGGGTCGGGGTGCCGCCCGCGCGCCCTTCCGGCGAGGTGCGGTCGCCGACGAGAATGGGCGGATGGCCACCGTGCTGCAGATCGTCCGCTCCGCCGTCGCGCCCCTCACCCGCACGCGCCTGTTCCGGGCGCTCGGGCCGGTGCTGCTGCCGCCCGTCGAACGACTGCTGGCGCGGCTGACCGGTGGCCGCGTCCAGCTCAGCGGCCTCCTCGTGCCGTCGCTCGTGCTGCACACGATCGGGGCGAAGTCCGGCGAACCGCGCGACACCTACCTCATGTACACGCCCGACGGTCGTGGCCGCGCCATCGTCGCCGGCACCACGTTCGCGCAGGAGCGGCATCCGGGCTGGACCTACAACCTGCTCGCGCACCCCGACGCGTCGATCACGGTGCGCGGCCGTCGGATGCCGGTGCACGCGAGCCTGATCGGCGGCGGGGAGCGCGACGCGGCGTGGGCCCGCATCGAGGCGCAGTGGCCGGGCTATCGGGGCTACGAGCGCGATTCGGGACGCGTCGTGCGGCTCTTCCGGCTCCAGCCGGTGGCCGACGCGCACCACGCGCCGATGTAGCGACGGCGCCGGCTCGGCGCGTCGGCGCGCGCCGCGCACGGAGCGGGGTCAGGCCGCCGCGTGCCCGACCCGGGCGCCGGCGTCGGCGAGCAGGCGCACCGCGCGGCGGATCCCGGGTGCCTCGGCCATCGACCTGCGGTAGGCGACGCGCACCTCGCGCACCTGGCTGTGGTCCCGGAGCGGTCGGGCGACCGCGCCGTCGGGGAGCGGCGTACGCCCGAGGCGCGGGACCAGCGCGATGGCGACGCCCTCGCGGGCGAGCTCGACGAGCGACGCGAAGTCGGGATCCTCGACGACCACCCGCGGCACGGTGCCGAGATCGGCGAAGATGCGCATGAGCGCCTCGTGGCAGATCGCGCCGGCCGGAGTGCTCGCCCACGGCTCGTCGACGAGGTCGGCTCGGTCGAGCTCGTCGTGGCGGGCGAGCGGATGCGAGGCCGCGAGCACGATGTCGGCCTCGTCGTGGCAGACGTGCTCGGTCGCCACGTGCACCGGGGCGACGAGCGGCACGGAGTTCCAGTTGTGCACGACCGCGAGGTCGACGACGCCCGTGGCGACCATCTCCATCGCGTCGGACGGGGTCGACGCTCGTCACCGTGGCGAACACCGGGGCATCGCCGTCGCCGAGCTCGCGCAGCACCGGTCCGACGAGGCCGCGCGTCGCCGTGGAGAACGAGGCGATCCGCAGCGGCGCCGACGCTCTCGAACCGCTCGCCGCGAGCGCCTCGAGCCGCTCGAGGCCGTCGAGCAGCTCGCGACCCTCGCTGGCGAGGGCACGACCGCGGTCGGTGAGCAGCACGCCGCGTCCGCGGCGTTCCAGGAGCACCGCGTCGAGATCGCGCTCGAGCTTCTTGACCTGCTGCGACACCGCGGACGGCGTGTAGCCGAGTCGATCGGCCGCCGCCACGACCGAGCCGTCGCGGTCGACGGCGACGAGCGCACGAAGTCCCTGGAGATCGATCATGAAGCAATCGTACGTGGTCAGGGCAAGGATTCGGAACTGGTGCTGCATCCATTCGGGTGCGAGTCTGGGACCGTGACTCCCCGGCATCTCGCGCTCGGCCTGCTCGTGGCCGTCATCTGGGGCGTGAACTTCGTGGTGATCGACCTCGGCCTCCGCGACACGCTCCCGCTCGTGCTCGTCGCGCTCCGATTCGCGCTCGTCGCCGTGCCGCTGGTCTTCCTCGTGCCGAGGCCGGATGCCCCGTGGCGGGTGATCGCCGGCATCGGGCTGTTCATGAGCGCCGGCCAGTTCGGACTGCTGTTCACCGCGATGCACCTCGGCCTGCCGGCCGGGCTCGCCGCCGTCGTGCTGCAGTGCCAGATGATCTTCACCCTCGCCATCGGCGCCGTGGCGCTGCGGGAGCGTCCGACGCGCATGCAGCTCGTGGGCGCGGCCGTCGCCCTGGCCGGCCTGGGCGTCGTCGCGATCGGGCGGTTCGAGGCCGCACCCGGCCTCGCCGCGATCCTCCCGATGCTCATCTGCGTCGCCGCCGGGCTCAGCTGGGGCATCGGCAACGTGATCTCGCGCTCAGCGGCGGGAGCGAACGGCTTCGGCATCGTCGTCTGGTCGGCGCTCGTCGTCCCCGTCCCGGTGCTCGCCCTCAGCCTGCTGCTCGACGGGCCGGCCGCCGTCGGCGACGCGTTCGCCACGATCGGCTGGCCGACGCTCGCGAGCGTCGCGTACACCGCGGGGCTCGCCTCGCTGGTCGGCTACACGATCTGGAACATGCTGCTCGGCCGCTATCCCGCCGCGCTCGTCGCGCCCTTCGCCCTGCTCACGCCGCCGATCGGGCTCGCCGCGGCAGCGCTCCTGCTCGGCCAGGTGCCGAACACGCTCGAGCTCGTCGGCAGCGCGGTCCTCGTCGGCGGGGTCGCCGTCGGGCAGCTCCGTCGGCGGAGCGGGTCGACCGTCGCACCGCCGCCGCGTCGGTACAGGCGCCGCCCAGCGCGCGCCTCTACGCTCGGGGCATGACGCGTCGACGGACGAGCGAGCCCATCTACAGCACCGCCATCGTCGCGGGGCGCGGCCTCTTCGGCTTCTGGGGCCTGAAACCGCGTGTCCGCGGCGCGGAGCACCTCCCCGCCACCGGAGGCGCGGTGCTGGCCATGACCCACTTCGGCTACCTCGACTTCGCGCTGGTCGAGTGGGTGACGTGGCTGGCGAACCGCCGCCGCATCCGGTTCATGGCCAAGCAGGGCGCCTTCGACAAGCCGGTCGTGGGCCGGCTCCTCCGGGGGATGCGGCACATCGCGGTCGACATGACGGCGGGGGCGGCCGCCTACGCCAAGGCGGTCGACGCGCTGCGCCAGGGCGAGCTGCTCGGCGTGTTCCCCGAGGCGGGAGTGAGCGCCTCGTTCACCGTGCGCGCGCTCAAGACCGGGGCCGTGCGACTCGCCGCCGAGGCCGGGGTCCCGGTCATCCCGGTGGCCGTGTGGGGCGGGCAGCGCCTGCTCACCAAGCGCCACCGCGTGGGGTTCTTCGAGCGGTTCGGCGTGCCCGTGAGCTTCTCCTTCGGACGGCCGTTCGACGTGCGGAGCGACGAGGACCCCCACGTCGCGACCGAGCGGCTCCGCGCGTCGCTGCAGGGCCTCGTCGACCGCCTCCAGCGCGAGTACCCGGTCGACGGCACCGGCGCCTGGTGGCAGCCCAGGAGCCTCGGCGGGACGGCCCCGACGCCCGAGGAGGCGGCGGCCGCGGATGCCGCGCGGGATCGCGCGCGCGCCGAATCGACATGAGTCGCGTCGCGCCACGGCGCTCCGGCTGCGGCATCCGACCGCGGCGGCTCGCCGACCGCCCGATTCGGGGGTTGACCCGATAACGGTCGCGGCGGGCCGGCCGTAGCTTCGGTCGCATGACCACCGGAACCGATCAGACGCCCCGTCCGGCCGACGCCGTGCCGTCGGCCCCACGACGGCGACTCGTGACCACCCGCATCGCGTGGACCTGGGTCGCGCTCTCGTCGCTCGCGATCGCGGTCTTCGCGATCGTGCCCTACCTCACGGCGTCGCTCGCCGACCTGTCGGACGCGGGCGTCGGCCTCGCCGACAACTACGACGGGCGACCGGCGGTCGTGCAGGCCGCGTTCTACGCCCACATCGTCGCGGGCGGCCTCGCGCTCGTCGCCGGCCCGTTCCAGTTCTGGCGCGGGCTGCGCGACCGGCACCGTTCCGTGCACCGCTGGATCGGTCGCACGTACCTCGCCGCGGTGGCGATCGCGGGCGTCTCGGGGCTCGTGATGGCGCCGTTCAGCGAGGCGGGGTTCGCCGGGTTCTTCGGCTTCGGCACGCTCGCCGTCCTGTGGCTGGCGACCGGGTGGCAGGCCTACCGTGCGATCCGGCGGCGGGATGTCGCGAGCCACCGCGCGTGGATGATGCGCAACTTCGCGCTCACGTACGCGGCGGTCACGCTGCGCCTCTGGCTCGGCGTCCTCATCACCGTGCAGGCGCTGCCGGGCGGGGACTTCGACTTCGAGGCGGCGTTCGCGAACGCCTACGCCGTGGTGCCGTTCCTCGCCTGGCTGCCGAACCTCGTCGTCGCGGAGTGGCTGATCCGGCGACGCGGGCTCCCGTCGTTCCGCCTGACCGGACCCGAGGCGATCGCGGCATCGCGGGGTTAGGCTCGGAGCATGTGCAGGAACATCCACACCCTCCACAACTTCGAGCCCGCCGCGACCAACGACGAGGTCCACGCTGCGGCGCTGCAGTTCGTGCGAAAGGTCAGCGGCTCCACGAAGCCGTCGAAGGCGAACGCCGAGGCGTTCGACCGCGCGGTCGCCGAGATCGCGCACATCACGCGGCACCTCCTCGACGATCTCGTCACGGCCGCGCCGCCCAAGAACCGCGAGGAGGAGGCGGCGAAGGCGAGGGCGCGCAGCGCCGAACCGCTACGCCGACCACCGCCGCCTGATCGGCGACCTGCACGGACGAGCGGATGCCGGCGCGGCACGCCGCGCTGGTGCCCCGACTCGTCGTGTCGCACGGGGGGAGTAGCGTCGCAGCATGGCCGGCGATGCTGTCACCCTGTCCGTTCCGGGTCCCCATGGCGATCGCGAGGTGCGCATCTCGAGTCCGACGCGGGTGATCTGGCCCGAGCCCGGCATCACGAAGCTCGAGCTCGCCGAGTACCTCGTCACCGTGGGCGACGCCTTCATCGAGGCGAACGGCGACCGGCCGGTCTCGCTGCAGCGGTTCCCGGGCGGCATCGACGGCGAGCAGTTCTTCTCGAAGAACCCGCCGAAGGGCGCACCCGAGTGGGTGCGATCGGTCACGGTCACGTACCCGAGCGGGCGGCGGCATCCGCAGCTCGTCCTCGATGAGCCCGCCGCCGCGGTCTGGGCGGCGCAGATGAACACGATCGTGTTCCACCCGTGGGCCTCGAGCGCGGGCAACACCGACAACCCCGACCAGCTGCGCATCGACCTCGACCCGCAGCCGGGCACGGGCTTCGCCGAGGCGGTGCCCGCGGCGCTCGCGCTGCGCGAGCTCATGGGCGAGGTCGGGCTCACGGCGTTCGTGAAGACGTCGGGCAACCGCGGCATCCACGTGTTCGCGCCCATCGAGCCCGAGCACGAGTTCCTCGACGTGCGGCACGCGGTGATCGCCCTCGCGCGCGAGCTGGAGCGGCGCATGCCCGATGAGCTCACCACCGCATGGTGGAAGGAGGAACGCGGCGACCGCATCTTCATCGACTACAACCAGGCCAACCGCGACCGCACGATGGCGGGGGCCTACAGCCCCCGGCCGCTGCCGCACGCGTCGGTCTCGTGTCCGCTCGAGTGGGACGAGCTCGAGGGCGCCGACCCGGCGACGTTCACGATCCGCACGGTGCCCGATCGCCTGCGCGAGCGCGGCGACCCCTGGGCGGGCATGCAGTCCCGGCCGGGCCGCATCGGCATGCTCCTCGACTGGTGGCAGCGCGACCTCGACGCCGGCCTCGGCGAGCTGCCGTTCCCG
Source organism: uncultured Actinomycetota bacterium (assembly GCA_963709115.1). Taxonomy (GTDB): domain Bacteria; phylum Actinomycetota; class Actinomycetes; order Actinomycetales; family Microbacteriaceae; genus Agromyces. The sequence goes on along the minus strand of CAVPVF010000019.1, from coordinate 137,498 downwards.
CCCGACTTCCCGAAGATGCCCGGGGAGCCGATGCGCGTGCAGCCCAGCCGCGCACGCAACCCCGAGTGAGCGGATGCCGCGACGCGCGTGCCGGGTCGCGCTCCCGGTCGTGCGCGGTCGTCGCGGCGCGGCCGCTCGTCAGGGCAACGCGGCGACCGTCTCGTAGTCCGGCGTCGCCGGGTCGGGCCTGAACGAGCCGTCGAGCACGCCGCGCGCCGCCGCCTCGATCGCGCCGAGCGCGACCCGGAACAGCAGCGACCCGGTGCTGATCCGGGCGACTCCGGCGTCGGCGAGCTCCCGCACCGGCACGCCCGGCTGCACCAGCACGTTCACGGGAGCCGGGATGTCCCGGGTGAGGGCGGCGATCGCGTCGAGCGGGATCGTGCCGGGCACGAAGACGCCGCTCGCGCCGGCGGCCAGGTACCGGCGGGCCCGCCGGACCGACTCGGCGTGGCGCTCGGGCAGTCCGTCGCCGGCGCCCACCCAGAACGGATCGGTGCGGGCATTGAGGTAGAGCCCGGGCGCGGCCGCCGCGATCGCGGCGACCTTCGCCGCGGCGAGCTCGGGATCCACGAGCCGCCCGTCGGGCCCCGAGTCCTCGATGTTCACGCCCACCACGCCGAGGCGGGCGAGTCGCTGCGGCGAACGAGCCGACCTCCTCGGGATCGTCGGAGAAGCCGGCCTCGAGGTCGACCGTCACGGGGATGGCGGCCGCGGTGAGCCGGGTCGCGAGGTCGAGGGTCTCCGCCGCGGCGACGCCGGCGCCGTCGGGAAGCCCCGCGGCGACGGCCACGCCCAGGCTCGTCGTGCCGAGCACCGGATGTCCCGCCGCGTGCAACCAGCGGGCCGAGGCGAGGTCCCAGGCGTTCGGGAGGACGAACGGGTCGCCCGGCCGGTGCATGGCGCGGAACTCGACGGCCGTCAGCATGCGCGCAGCTCCTCGACGATGGCGCCCGCCATGGCCATGGCCAGGCGCTCGGCGGGGCAGGCCCGCCGGCCGGCGCCGAACGCCAGCGTCCGTGCGGCGTCGCCCGTTCGTGCGTCCCGATCCGGGCCGTCGAGTCGCACCGTGACCAGGTCGCCGTCGGGGCCGACTCGCCGCGTGAGGCGCACGGGCGGATCGTCGCGGAGCGTCACGGCGAGCAGCTCGTCGGTCGCCGCGGCGGGCGTCGTGGCCGCCCGCAGCACGGCGCCCTCCACGAGCGCGGCGGTGGCCGCGAACGCCTGCACGAGGAGCTGGACGCGCAGCGCGGCGTCGTCGAGCTCGTCGTCGGCTCCGTCGTCGAGGCCGCTCGGCCGCCCGCGTCGCGGCGGCGGGCCGCCGAGGCGCGGCCGCGAGCAGCCGCGCGATCGCGGCGTCGGCGGCGTCCGAATCGGCGCCGCTCGCGTACGGCGCCGCGACGACGGCCACGAGCGGCGGCAGCGTCGTCGGGTCGGTCGAACCCGAGCCGTTCGGCGAGGGATGCGACCGGCACGCGGCGCGCGATCGCGGCCACGTCGGGTGCGGCCTCGCCGGCTCGGCGGCGTCGGAGTCGCCATCGGCGGGCGTGGCGGCCGCGATCAGTGCCCGCGTCCGCGCGGCGGCCGCCGCGGCCAGCTCATCGGGATCGAGGAGTCCGAGCAGCTCCACGAGCCGTGCTCGACGCCGATCGTGCGTCGGCCCGTTCACGAACCGCGAGGCCCGGGAGCGGAAGCGCGCCATCGGTCGTGCCGCCGCGGCATCCGCTTCGGGAACGAGGTATCGGGGATCGCGGAGCACGCGCTCGACGTCGGCGCGGTCGATGAGTTCCGTCATGCCTCCACGGTAGGTCGCACACGGTTCGTCGACGGACGAATCATGCCCGACGTATCGTGGAGACCATGCACGGCGACGCCGACCTCGCGACCCCCGCCCGGCTCATGGGAGAGCCGGCCCGCGCCGCCATGCTCGTGGCGCTGCTCGACGGCCGATCGCTGCCCGCGACGCGAGCTCGCCGCGATCGCCGGCGTGAAGCCGCCGACGGCGAGCGCGCACCTCGCGCAGCTCGTCGACGGGGGACTCGTGGTCGACCGCCGACTCGGCCGGCACCGCTACTTCGCGCTCGCGGGCCCCGACGTGGCCGACGCGGTCGAGGCCCTGCAGCGCATCGCGCCTCGACGCCCGGTCAGCTCGTACCGGCAATCGGCGACGGCCGAGCGGCTCGCCGAGGCGCGCTCCTGCTACGACCACCTGGCAGGCCGGCTCGCCCTGCGGCTCGCAGACGCGCTCGTCGCGGAGGGCGCGATCGCGCCGCTCGAGGCCGGCGCGAACGGGCGCATCCTGCCCGGCGCCGCCGACGCGGGCCCGCTCGCCGCGCGCCTGCGGGTCGGCGAGGTGGACCCCGGCGGCCGGCGCCCCGCCGTGCGCGGCTGCCTCGACTGGACCGAGCGCCGTCCGCACGTCGCGGGTCGCCTCGGCGCGCACCTGCTCCACGCCGTGCTCGACGAGGGCTGGGTGTCGCGCGTCCCCGGCGACCGCTCGCTGCGCGTCACCGAGAGCGGTCGAGCCGCCCTCGCCGCGCTCGGCGTGAGCCCGGCGGCCGGCCTCTGCCGCGACGTCGGCCGCGGCATCCGGGGCTCAGATCGCGACGCCGCGCCGCTCGTGCGCGGGGGCGCCGTGCAGCTCGCGGTGCAGCCGCTCCATGCGGGCGTCGAGCTCGGCGGCCGTGTGCGCGGCATCCGTGAGGCCGTCGAGCAGCTCCTGCGGCACCTGCCGGTCGTACTTGTAGTAGATCTTGTGCTCGAGGCTCGCCCAGAAGTCCATCGCGATCGTGCGGATCTGCACCTCGACGGGCACCGGGTGGGCGCCCGTCGACAGGAACACGGGCACCTCGACGATGAGGTGCAGGCTCTGGTAGCCGTTGTCCTTGGGCTCCGCGATGTAGTCCTTGACCTTGAGCACGCGGATGTCGGGCTGCGCCGTGAGGAGCTCGGCGAGCCGGTAGGCGTCGGACACGAAGCTGCAGGTGACGCGCACGCCGGCGATGTCGGTGACGGTGTCGCGGATCGAGTCGAACGTCGGCTCGATGCCCTTGCGCTGCATCTTCGCGATGACGCTGTCGAGGCTCTTGAGCCGGCTGGAGATGTGCTCGATCGGGTTGTAGTCGTGCGTCTGGTTGAACTCCTCGCGCAGGATCGAGAGCTTCGTGATCACCTCGTCCATGCCGAACTTGTAGCGGAGCATGAAGCGCTCGGTCTCGTCGCGCAGGGCGCGCATCTCGTCGAGCGTTCGCCCGTCGATCGCCTCGAGCGTGCGCTGCGCGCGGTCCGTGAGCATGTGATCGGCGTCGTCGCGCCGCGTGGGAGGGATGCCGTCGAGCGGGGTCACGACTGCCACGCTACGGGCGCAACCTCGGGATTCCCTTTGACCGGCCGAGCAGCCGTCAGACCGGCCGGACCGATCGGACCGGCCGGCACCGACCGGCCCGGCGTCGCATCGCTAGGCTCGGGGGATGGCCACCTGGACCAGGGTCGCGCACGGCATCCACCAGCGCAGGGGCGGGCCGTTCGACCTCTCGGTCGTCGTGATCGAGGGCGATGACGGGCTGCTCGTCGTCGACACGGGCGCCGAGCCCGCAGAGGCCCACGAGATCCTCGCCGACCTCGCGTCGCGATTCGACCGGCCGGTGCGCCGGGTGGTGAACACGCACGCGCATTTCGACCACACGTTCGGCAACCAGGTCTTCGGCCCCGGGTCGACGACGGATGCCGCGATCCTCGGCCACGCGGGCATCGCCCGGCACTTCGAGCGCTACGAGGGCCCGCGGCTGGCGGCGTGGCGCGCCGATCCGACCCGCGAGCCCGACCGGCGGTGGGACGACCTGCGTCTCGTTCCGCCGTCGCATCCGGTCGAGCGGATGACGCGACTCGACCTCGGCGGTCGCGACGTGGAGCTGCGGCCCCAGCCGCCGGCGCACACCGACACCGACCTCGTGCTCCTCGTGCCGGCGGAGCGGGTCTGGATCGTCGGCGACCTCGTGGAGGAGTCGGGTCCGCCCATGTACGGCTCGGGCAGCTACCCGCTCGACTGGCCCGGCGTGCTCGAGGCGCTGGTGGACGAGATGCTGCCGGGCGACCTGGTCGTGCCCGGCCACGGCGCGGTGGTCGATCGCGACTTCGTGGCTCGGCAGGCGCGCGAGCTCCGGATGATCGCCGACCGGTTCGTGGCGTCGCACGATGCGGGACTGGAGCGGCGGCGGCGCTCGCCGCGCACGACGACTGGCCGGTGCCCGTCGAGGGACTCGTCGGCGCCGTGGAGCGGGCGTACGCCGCACTCGACGGCCTCGCCCTCGACGAGGGCAGCATCGACGACGCCTGAGCGACCCGTCTGGAACATGGTCGGCGCGACGACGCGCTGCCGGCCGGTGCATCGCGCCGCCGCGTGAGCCGGGCACGGCGTGCACCCGTCGCGTCGCGGCGACGCGCGTCGCAGATGTCCGCGGCCGCTGCGAGGATGGCGGGCATGACGGATGCCGCAACGCCCCAGGTCCTGCAACTCCGCGTGGTCGTCGAGGCCGCCGACTACGACGCCGCGGTCGCGTTCTACCGCGACACCCTCGGCCTGCCCGAGTACCTCGCGTTCGCCGAGGGCGGCGACGAGCGCGTGGTCATCCTCGACGCCGGCCGCGCCACGCTCGAGATCGGGAATCCGGCGCACACGCGCGCGATCGATCGCGTCGAGGCCGGCGGCGCCGAGAGCCCGCACATCCGCCTCGCCTTCGAGGTCACCGACACCGAGGGCGCGACGCGCCGCCTCGAGGGCGCGGGCGGCACGGTGGTCGCCGAACCCGTCGTCACGCCGTGGCAGTCGCTCAACTCGCGGCTCGACGCGCCGGCCGGCGTGCAGATCACGCTCTTCCAGGAGCTGCTCGAGTCGGGCGAACGCGCCGTGCTCGACGGGTTCGCGACCGACGCGGAGCGCGACGGCGACTGACGGCGTCGAGGCCGGCGGTCACCCCACCGCTGCGACGTACCGCCACCGCCCGGCATCGCGCAGGAAGCGGCTGGTCTCGTGCTGCTCGCCGCGACCGCCGTCGTGCCGGTAGAACGCCCGGAACTCGACGATCCCGTCGCGGTCGAGCGGTCCGCCCCGTTCGCGACGCTCGATGTCGAGGCGGTACCACCGCATCGTCGGGTCAAGTTCGAGCTGCGCGGGCCGGGTCGACGGATGCCACGTGGCGAGCAGGTACTCGCGTGCACCCACGACGAACGCGGTGTACCGCGATCGCATGAGCTGCACTGCGGTCGGCGCGTCGAGCGCGCCCGCGATGAACGGGCCGCAGCAGTCCCCGTACGCGGCCCCGCTGAGGCACGGGCAGCGCGCCGTCGCGTCGGGCTGCGGGAACGCGGGAGGGGTGGGCATCATCCCAGTATCGCGGGGGCGGGAGCACGTCCGGTCATGGTCTGCACAGGAGAAACTGAGGAACCGTCCAGATTGACAGGGCAGAGTGTCTGACTTGTGCCTTCGCTCGGAGGCGCCCCCGATCCCATCCGAGCAGCTCTCAACCTATGCGAAACGACACCTCCTCCACGCACGCCCAGACCGACTCCATCGCCACCGCGGCCGAACCGGCCACGCGTCGCGGCCTCCGCCGCCGTCGCACGGGTCGCAAGCGACTCATCATCGCCGGCGCGATCGCGGCGGCCGGCCTCCTGGTGGGCACGGGCTTCACCGTGCAGAACGCGGTGACCGCGCAGGCCCGCGCCGAGGCCACGGCGACCCTCAACGCCACGAGCGGCCTCCGCTCGGAGCAGTTGGGCGCGTACAGCGCGATCGCCGCCGCGAAGGCCATCGACACCGCGAAGGACACCATCACCGCCGCGAACGCCACGCTCGCGGCCGCCGACGGGAAGGTCGACGCGTCGGGTCTCGCCGCGTCCGTCGCGTCGCTGAGCGACTACAAGCGCATCCCCACGGACAAGATCCTGGACCTCACCAAGACCACGCGCGCGGAGGCGGCGAAGACGGCCGCGGCCGCCGCCGCGTTCGACCAGGCGCAGGCGGACGCCGCCGCAGCCGCGGCCGCGGCCGCCGCCGAATCGCTCGCCGCGGCCAACACCCCCGACGGCGCCCGCGCGACCGCCCGCAACCTCGCCGCGTCGACGTACGGATGGGGCGACGACCAGTTCCAGTGCCTCGACAAGCTGTGGCAGAAGGAGTCCGGCTGGTCGTACTCCGCCTACAACGCGTCGAGCGGTGCCACCGGCATCCCGCAGTCGCTGCCCGGCAGCAAGATGGCGAGCGCCGGCTCCGACTGGGAGACCAACGCCACGACCCAGATCATCTGGGGCCTCGGCTACATCAACGGCTCCTACGGGACCCCGTGCAGCGCGTGGTCGCACTCGCAGTCCATGAACTGGTACTGATCGGCGCGAGCACGCCGAATCGACGGTGAGGCGGGCCGGGGTCGTGACCCCGGCCCGCCTCGTCGTCAACCGGGTTCCGTTCCGCATCGCCCTGCGATTGACTGGACGCGCGGATGCCGGCTGCGCGGCGATCCGCACGACCGAGGAGGTCGCATGGACGACGGTGACGTGATCACGATGTCGAAGCGCGGGCAGTGGGTGAACCGCGTGGTGGGCGGGGAGGAGCTCTCGCAGAGCTTCCGCAGCCGCGAGGAGGCGGAGGACGCGGGTCGCGAGCTCGCCCTGCAGCTCGGTTCCCGGCACGTCGTGGTCGAGAGCGAGGAGACCGGCGTGATCACCGACGAGGAGGTCGACGACGGCACCTGACCGTGGTCATCCGATCGTGACCAGGGGCGTCATCGTCGCGAGCTCGGGCCCCAGCCCGAGGTCGACGAGTTCGACGCGGCCGGCATACCCCGCCGCGGGCTCGAGGAGCAGGCCCGCCTTGACCGCACCGAACGTGACGGTGACCGTGGCGTGCAGCACGGTCGGATCCGGCACCGTGCCGTCATCGGGGTGGATGCCGCTCGGCAGGTCGACGGCGACGACCGGAACGCCGCGCGCCGCGACGACCGGGATGGCCGCCGCGACCAGCTCCCGGGCAGGACCCCGCAACGCGGGCGACGCACTCGTGCCGGTGCCGAGGATGCCGTCCACGAGCACCGCCGCCGAGTGCACCGCGGCGGCCACGTCCGTCGCCGCCGCGTGCTCGACCATGCGCACCCCGACGGCGCGGGCGGTCGCCGCGCCGTCCGCGTGCATGCGATCGGACGTCGGGATCGCGATCACCACCACGCCGTCGGCTGCGAGCTCGGCGCCCGCGAACAACGCGTCGCCGCCGTTGTCGCCCGGGCCGACGAGGAGCACCACCGGGCCGGTCGGCGCGCCCGATTCGGAGAGGACCCGGCGCAGCACCGCCGCGAGCGCGGCCGCCGCCCGCCGCATCAACGGCTCGCCGGCCGCGAGGTGCGGCGCCTCTGCGGCGCGCACCTGGGCGGCGGAGTAGCCGAGCGCCATGGTCAGGCCGTGCGCGGGTCGAGGAGGCCCGCCCGGTCGGGGTGCCGGTCGAACCACTCGCCGACGTACCAGCAACTCGGCACGATCCGGCGATCGGAGGTCGCCTCGACGTCGTCGACGGCGAACGCGACGAGCTCGCCCGCGAGCCCGCTGCCCCGGTACTGCGGGTTGGTGAACGCGCGGGTGAACGCGACCGAGTCGCCGAGCACCCGGTAGTCGAGCACGCTCGCGACGTCGCCGTCGAGTCGCAGCACGTAGCGGCGGGCGTCGGGTTCGTGGGTCAGTTCCTTGTGCACCGCTTCAGGCTACGCCCGGCCGCCGGAGGCGGCGCGCAGCCTCGGGGCGGTGCGTCGCTCAGCGGCCGCGCAGGCGTTCGAGGTCGCGCCGCTCCCGCTTGGTCGGCCGCCCGGCCCCGCGGTCCCGGACCGGCACGATCGGCGACGCCTCGCGGGGCGGGCGGGGTGGCGTGCGATCCTCGACCGCCGTCGCCGCGACCGCCGCCGAGACGCGCTTCACGAGCGTCTGGCGCACCACCAGCATCCGGTCGAAGCCGTCGATGCGCACCCGCACCTCGTCGCCGGGGCGCACGGACTGCGCGGCCTTCGCCCGCTCGCCGTTGACGCGCACGTGTCCGGCCCGGCATGCGGCGGTCGCCGCGGAGCGGGTCTTGTACTGGCGCACCGCCCACAGCCACGCGTCGATGCGCACGGGGGAGTCGGACATGCAGCCAGCCTACGACCGCACGAGCGCCCACCAGATGAGCAGCATCGTGACGAGGAATCCCGACCGCGTAGTTCAGCGCGATGAAGCGACGCCAGCCGCGGTTCGCGGCACCGGAGTCGGCATCGGTCACCGACCGGTACGGCCACGCGGCCGCGAGGTACGGCACGACGAGCAGCGCGGCGAGCGGGCCGGGCCACTCGGTCGCGAGCATGAGCAGGCCGGCGAGGATCCAGAGGCCGAGCGCCAGGCGCACGGTGGCGCGGGCGCCGAACGCGGTCGCGATCGAGGCGATGCCGCCCTCGCGGTCGGGCACGATGTCCTGCACGGCCCCGAACGCGTGGCTCGCCATGCCCCAGCAGAAGAACGCCGCGAGCAGCGCGATCAGCTGCGGCGTCGGCACGGCGCCGGCCACGGCCGAGCCCGTAGACCGCGGGGCTCACGAAGTGCGTGCTCGAGGTGATCGAGTCGAGCACCGGCCGCTCCTTGAACCGCAGCCCGGGCACCGAGTACGCGAACACCGCGAACAGGCTCACGGCGAGCACGACCCACGACCACGGATGCCCCGTGCCGCCGAGCCAGAGCATCGCCACGAGGAGCGGCGCGGCGGTGGCGATCCCGCTCCACACGACGATGCGGTGCAGGCCGGGTTCGAGCAGCGCGCCCTCCGTGCCGCCCTTGCGCGGATTGCGCAGGTCGGACTCGTAGTCGAAGACGTCGTTCATGCCGTACATCAGCAGGTTGTACGGGATGAGGAAGAAGAGGGTGCCGACGACGAAGAGCGCGTCGACCGCGCCGGTCGTGAGCAGGTAGGCGGCCGCGAACGGGAACGCCGTGTTGATCCAGCTGATCGGGCGCGACGACAGCACCACCTGCCGAACGGTGTGGAGGGGTCGCACGACCTCAGTCTTCATCATGCCGGTCCCTCGCGCGCCGGCCGACGCGCGAGCGTCCACACCGCGGGCACGAGGAGCACCGCGGCGACGGGGTAGGCGAAGTCCTCGATCGGCGCGAGCCCGATCGCAGGCCCGAGGCGCGTGCCGTCGGCGTAGCCGAAGAGCCCGGCGGCGATCATGACGGAGTCGAAGACCGCCGTCAGCACCAGCAGCACGACCGCGGACGACGCCCGTGGCGATCCACCTGCGGCGCCGTTCGGCGCGGAGGCAGGTGCGGGCGGCGGCGAACGCGACCGCCGCGGCGACGCGCGAGGAAGCGGCAGGCAGAGCAGCGCGTAGGTCATCGCGGCCGCCGCTCGCCCGGCTCGCCGGCATCCGTCGCATCGGCGGTCGTGCCGGTCCGGTGCGTGCTCGGCGCTGCAGGATGCGCTCGGCGCCGAGCACCGCCACGAGCGCGAGGTAGCACAGGAACACCAGGAAGACGGGCTCCTCGACGGGCAGTTCGGGCGCCAGGAGCAGCCCGGTCGCCCACGGCGAGTCGCCGCGGAAGAACACGCCGAAGCCGATCCCCGCGAGGTCCCAGGCGAGCAGCAGGGCCGCGCCGGTGCCGACCGCCGCGGCCGACGCGCCGGGCGCGCGCCAGAAGGCGAGGCGCCAGCGCGCGTCGATCAGGGCCATCGCGCCGATGCGAGAGGAGCAGGCCGGCGAGGTAGGCGAGTCCCGTCATCCCAGGTTCCGGTCGAACTCGGCGGGCCGGGCGACGACGGCCGGCTCGTCGAGCGGCCCGCTCGAACGGTCGCCGCGCACGCGCTTGAGCACGTTCTCGGCGCTGATCAGGCACATCGGGAGGCCGATGCCCGGCACGCTCGACCCGCCGGCGTAGCAGCAGTCCGTGCACGCGGCGCGATCGGTTGGTGCCGCGCAGGAACGCGCTCTGCCGAAGGGTGTGCGCGAGGCCGAGGGCGCCGCCCTGCCACGAGTGCAGGTCCTCGGCGAAGTCGGCCGGGCCCACGGTCCGGCGCACCACGATGCGCCGCTGAAGGTCGGTCGATCCGGATGCCGCCGCGATCCGCGCGATCGCCCGGTCGGCGGCCTCCTCGACGAGCCGGTCGCCGGCGCCGTCCTCGCCGCCCCGTCCGATCGAGACGTCGGCGGGCACGGGAATCAGCACGAACAGGTTCGTGTCGCCCGGGGGAGCGACGGTCGGGTCGCTCGCGCTCGGCATGCAGACGTAGAACGACGCGGGGTCGGGGATCCGCGGGTCGTCGCCGAAGATGTCCTCGAAGTTCGTCGACCAGTCCTCGGTGAAGAACAGCGTGTGGTGCGCGAGCCCCGGCACCTCGCCGCGGACCCCGAGCATGGCGAGCACGGCTCCGGGCCCCGAGGTGCGCCGCTGCCACCACGACTCGGGATACGTCTGGGCCCGGCGCGGCAGCAGCTCGGTCTCGGTGTGGTGGAGGTCGGCGGCCGACACCACGCGGTGCGCGGCCACGCGATGGGTGGCGCCGCGCGCGTCCCGGTAGCGCACGCCGGTGACCGACGGGGTCGCGTCGGCGGTCAGGTCGATCGCCTCGACCCGGGCGTTCGTGATCACGTCGACGCCCGCCCTCCGGGCGATCGCGGCGATGCGCGCGATGAGGACGCCGAACCCGCCTCGCGGGTACAGCACGCCCTGCTCGAGGTCCATGTGGCTCATCAGGTGGTACATCGCCGGGGTGGCCGACGGCGACGAGCCGAGGAACACCGCCGGGTAGCCGAGCACCTGCCGCAGCCGCCGATCGTGCACGGAGCGCGCCGCGAAGCGGTCGAGCGGCGTGGCGAGCAGTCGCGCGAGGCGTCCGCGCGCCCCCGAGCACCTCGGGCGCGGCGAACGTCCGCAGGTCGTCGAAGTTCGTGTAGAGGAACCGTCGTCGCGCGATGTCGTACGTCGAGGCGGCGGAGTCGAGGTAGCGCTCGAGCGCCGCGCCGGCGCCCGGCTCGACCGACTCGAAGAGGGCGACGTTCTCGGCGCGCGACGCCCGCACGTCGATCGGCGCCTCGTAGCCGTCGGAGTACACGCGGTAGCCGGGGTCGAGCCGCGACGAGGTCCAGCTGCTCGGCCGCGCTCGTGCCGAACAGGCGGAAGAAGTGGTCGAAGACCTCGGGCATGAGGTACCACGACGGGCCGGTGTCGAACCGGAAGCCGCGACGCTCCCACGTGCCCGCCCGCCCGCCGAGCTCGTCGCGCGCCTCGAGGAGGGTCACGCGGTGCCCGTCGCGCGCGAGGAGCGCCGCGGACGCGAGACCGGCGATGCCGCCGCCGATCACGACGATGCGCTCGGATGCCGCGTTCATCGCCCGAGTCCTCCCGCCGAGATCGCCGAGCGCACCGCGATCGCGAGCTTCTCGCCGTCGGGCACGCGGATGCGCGTGGCGATCAGCAGTTCGGCGGGGGTCTGCCTGCATCGTGCGGCCAGCTTGGCGAACAGGCCGTGCGCCGCCGCCACGGCGGCCCGCGCGCGCCGCGGGAGCTCGCGGATCGTGCGCCCGGCGAGCTCGAGGTCGTGGTCGATGTCGTCGAGGATCCGCGCCTTGTCGGCCTCGGTGAACGCGTCGGGGTCGACCCACGGGAAGTAGTTGCGCCCGAGCTGGTGCCAGTCGACCGCGAGGTCGCGGAGGAAGTTGATCTTCTGGAAGGCGGCGCCCAGGTGCACGGCGCCCTCCTCGAGCCGCGCCCGCGCGCGCGGCATCCGCCGGCTCGTCGACCAGGAACACCGCGAGGCACATGAGGCCGACGACCTCGGCGGAACCGTGGATGTAGGGGGCGATCTCGTCGGCGGCGAACGGCGACGGGTCGAGGTCGCGCCGCATCGACGCGAAGAACGGACGTGTCAGCCGTTCGTCGATGCCCGCCTCGCGCGCGGTCTTCGCGAAGGCGTGCACGACGAGGTTCGCCGAGTACCCGCGCCGCAGCGCGGCCTCGGTCTCGGCCTCGAGGTCGTCGAGCACGGCGAGCAGGTCGGCGTCGCCGAGTCCCGCCTCGCGTGCCGTGCCGTCGACGACCTCGTCCGCCACGCGCACCAGGGCGTAGATCGAGCGGATGCTGCGCCGCGACGCCGCGTCGAGGAGGCGTGCCGCCGCGCCGAACGACGTCGAGTACCGCCCGATCACCACGCGCCGCGCTCGCCTCTGCGGCCGCGTCGTAGCGGCCGAGCGGCGTCGGGTCCTCGCTCATCCGGCCCGCTCCGCGGCGCGTTGCGCCAGGTCGCCGAGCTCGACGCGCAGCGCGTCGGGCAGTTCGGTCGTGTCGAGCTCGAATCGCGCGAGGGTCACGTACTCCTGGGCGAGCCCCTGCGCGGCCGCGAGCGCGCCGCAGTCGAGCAGCGCGACGCGGAGCACGTCGGCGCCCGCGTCGTCGAGCTCGGGGTCGCCGAGCCGGGCCGAGATCGCGGGCCAGGCATCGGTCGTCGCGGCGTGCGCGGTGAGCGCGGTCTGCTTGCCCTCGCGAAGGTCGGAGGCCGTGGACTTGCCCGTGACCTCGGCATTGCCGAACACGCCCAGGATGTCATCGGTGATCTGGAAGGCGACGCCCACGAGTCGACCGTACCGCGCGAGCGCGTCGACCGCCCCCCGGCTCGCGCCGGCGAGGACCGCGCCCGCGGTGAGCGGACACTCGAACGAGTACACGGCGGTCTTCTGCTCGAGCGTCGCCAGCACCCGGCCGACCTCGGGCGGCTCGGCCGAGCCGGCGTGGACGACGTCGGCGAGCTCGCCCGCCGCCGAGACGAACACGGCGCGGTCGAGGATGTCGAGGAGCTCGGCGCGGCACTCGGCCGCGACCGGGAGGGTCGCGATCTCGCGGTGCGCACGACTCAGGGCGAGGTCGCCGGCGAGCACGGCGGCCGTCTCGCCCCACACCTCGCTGGCCCGATCGTCGGCGCCGTGCGCGCGGGCGCGGCCGGCGAAGCGCGCCGCGATGTTCGGCGCGCCGCGCCGGACCGTGTCGCGGTCGATCACGTCGTCGTGGATGAGGAACGCGGTGTGCAGCAGCTCGAAGGCGACCGCCACCCGCCGTGCGAGCGCCCGGTCGGTGCCGCCGAGACCCGTGTAGCGCGGCGTTCACGAGTCGGGGCCGGATCCGCTTTCCGCCGGAGCTCTGCTGCTCGAGCGACTCCCACAGCGCGGCGTAGTGCGCGCCGAACTCGCCCGCACGCACGCGAGCGTCGGCGAAGAACGGCGCGCAGCTCGTCGTCGATCGCGGAGTCGAGGACGTCAGTCACGGAACAGCTCCAGCTCGCGTGCCTGCAGCACGAGCCACGGGCTGAACGCCCACGGTGCCGCCTCGACGGCGCGCCCGAGCTCCTCGGGGGCGACCCAGGCGAACTCGGCGACCTCGCGCGGGTTGGGGTCGGGCTCGTCGGCGGTGGTCGCGATGTACACCGGGCACACCTCGTTCTCGACCGTGCCGTTCGCGTCGGTGGCGCGGTACCGGAACAGGGGGAGCGCGAGCTCCACCTCGGCCAGCTCGATGCCGAGCTCGAACTCGGCACGGCGGCGCACGGCCGAGGCGAGCGACTCCGCGGGCTTCGGATGCCCGCAGAAGGAGTTCGACCAGACGCCGGGCCAGGCCTGCTTGGTGAGCGCGCGGCGGGTGACGAGCACCTCGCCGAGCGCATTGAGGACGTGGCACGAGAAGGCGAGGTGCAGCGCGGTGTCGGGTCCGTGCGCGGCGCTCTTCGGGGCACGGCCGATGGGCGTCCCCGATTCGTCGAGGAGTACGACCTCGTCTTCGATCGCATCGATGGTCTGCGACATGGTCCCTCCCGGTTTCGTCGAATTCGCTAACTAAGTTAGTGATGTGACGATAGCATCGCTCTATGCCGAGGGGAACAACCGAAAGTTCGAATGGCGACCACTACTGGTACGAACGCGTCGACCCCTCCGCGATCGAGGTGCTCGAAGCAGTGCGACGGCACCGCGACGCCGAGGCGGCGATGCGACGCCGCACCCGTGACGACATGGACATGGGCGAGACCGACCTCGCGGCGCTGCGGTGGATCATCCGCCAGGAACGCGCGGGCACGCCGCCCACGAGCGCCGGGCTCGCGCGCGCCCTCGGCGTCTCCACGGCGGCGACGGTCAAGGTGGTGGGCCGGCTCGTGAAGGGCGGGTACATCGAGCGCTCGCGGCATCCGTCCGACCGCAGGGCGCTGCTGCTCGGCACCCTGCCCGGCGCGCACGAGCGGCTCCGCGCGGCGCTCGGGCCCATGCACGAGCGGATGCTCGAACTCGCGTCGTCGCTCGATCCGGCACGAACGCGTCGTGGTGGTGGAGTTCCTCGACCGCCTGGCCGAGATCGTCGAGGCGGCGCCGAACGGCGAGGGCGCCCCGACGTCGGCGCGCTGAATCGACGTGCGCCATGCTGGACCCATGAGGTCGAGCGGGGATGCATGGGTCGAGGGGCCCGACGGGTCGCGCTACTGGGGCCGTTTCGGCGCCGCGGGGCTGCTCGTCGTGAGCCCGGGATTCGAGGTCCTGCTGCAGCATCGCGCCGAGTGGAGCCATTTCGGCGGCACCTGGGGCATCCCGGGCGGCGCCCGGCACGAGGGTGAGAGCGCGGTCGACGCCGCCGTCCGCGAGGCGGGGGAGGAGGCCGGCGTCCCGGTCGGCGCCCTCACCGTGCGGTTCACCTCGGTGCTCGATCTCGGCTACTGGTCGTACACGACCGTCGTCTCCGACGCGTCCGAGCGGTTCGCCCCGGTGGTCAGCGACCCCGAGAGCATCGAGCTGCGCTGGGTGGCCGTCGACGGGGTCGACGCGCTGCCGCTGCATCCGCGATTCGCCGAGTCGTGGCCCGACCTGCGCGACCGGCTGTGAGCGCGTGCCGCCCGCAGCGCAGGTCGCAGCCGGTCGCAGGCCGGCCGGACGCGTGGTCAGGCCGTGCGCTCCCCGGCGGCCACGTGCCCGCGCGGGAACCAGGGCACGATCGCCGACGTCCGGGCCCGGTAGGCGTCGTAGTCGGGGTACTTCGAACGCGAGATCGACTCGGTGAACACGGTCGAGCCGATGAACAGCAGCGAGAGCAGCACGGCGCCGGCGACGGTCCAGTGCAGCCAGATCCCCGTCGCGGCCACCGCGAACCCGTAGAACACCCACCACTGCGCCTGCTCGAAGAAGAAGTTCGGATGCCGCGAGACGCGGAACAGGCCCGTCTGCAGGAACCCCGGCTCGGGCGTGCGCCCGGCAGCGCGCTCGGCCGTCTTCCAGCGGTGGAACACCCACTGCTGCTGGTCGGCCGCCGCCTCGCCCACGAGGAACCCGATGAACGCGATCGCGAGCACGACGTCCCAGGCGCCCAGCGGCGACGGACCGGCCTCGTACACGGTGAACGCCGGCAGGCAGAACAGCAGGATCAGCACGTTCTGGTAGATCGAGATGAAGAACAGGTTGAACAGCTGGTACTGCCACGGCGCCATCCGGCCGCGCAGCACCGCCCAGCGGTAGTCCTCGCCGCCGGGCCGGTACCCGCCCTTCCTGGCGAAGTTGAAGGTCAGCCGGATGCCCCACAGGGTCACCAGCACCGCCATGAGCACGAGCCGGGCGTCGAATCCGCTCCACCCGGCGAACACCCAGACGTAGGCGACCGGCACGATCGACCAGATGCGGTCCACCCATGAGTACTCGCGCGTCAGCAGGGACGCGATCCAGGTGGCGGCGATCACGGCCGCGCAGATGACGAGACACACGACGAGGGGACCCATGGCCGCATTCTATGGCTCGGTAGGATCGCAGCGTGGGTGACGGCGCGGGGGCGGTGGGCACGAGGATCTGGACGATCCCGAACGTGCTCAGCATGCTCCGGCTGGCCCTGGTGCCGCCGTTCCTCGTGCTCATCGTGCTCGGCGACTACGTCGCGGCGCTCATCCTCCTCATCGTCGCGAGCCTCACCGACCTGCTCGACGGCTACCTGGCGCGGCGGCTCGGCCAGGTGACCCGCCTCGGCCAGCTCCTCGATCCCGCCGCCGACCGCCTGTACATCTTCGCGGCCCTCGTCGGGCTCGCCGCCAACCAGCTCGTGCCGTGGTGGATCGTGGTGGTGATCGTCGCCCGCGACGTGTTCCTCCTCGTCCTCGGCGTGGTGCTCGCGAACCACGGCTACGGGCCCCTGCCGGTGCACCAGCTCGGCAAGGTCGCGACCTTCGCGCTCTTCTTCGGGCTGCCCGTCATCATGCTCGGCCTCGCCTTCCCGGCGGTCGAGCCGGTGAGCGAACCGGTGGGGTGGGCGATCACCGTCTGGGGCGCCTTCCTGTACTGGTGGGCGGGCATCATCTACGCGATCGAGACGGGCCGCGTCATCCGCATTCCCCGTGTGGCGGACGAGCCCCGATCGGATACGCTGGAACAGGGAGGTTAGCCGTGGCGGATACCGACATTTCTCAGGCTGGCGGAGCGGGCGAGGCCGACGGCACGTCTCCGGAGACGAGTGCGAACAACATCGTGGGCGACGGCACGGCCGACACCACGATCGGCTTCAGCCGTGAGGCCGCGGCGCAGTTGACCGCGGTCGACGCCGACATCACCGCAGAGGAGCAGGAGGCGATCGCCGCCCTGCCGTCCGGCTCGGCGCTGCTGATCGTGCGACGCGGTCCGAACAGCGGCGCGCGCTTCCTCCTCGACACCGACGTGACGACGGTGGGGCGTCATCCCGACGCCGACATCTTCCTCGACGACGTCACGGTGTCGCGCCGGCACGCGGAGTTCCTCCGCCACCGCACGGCCTTCGAGGTGAAGGACCTCTCCTCGCTGAACGGCACGTACTTCGACGGGGTGCGCATCGAGACCGCGCTCCTCAGCGACGGCGCCGAGGTGCAGATCGGCAAGTACCGGCTCACCTTCTACGCCTCCCGACGCGACCTGGCGCCGCTGGCGAGCGGCTAGTGCCGGGCACCGCCGCCTCCGTCCACGCGAGCGGCCAGGGCCAACTGCTCGGCATCGGTCAGGTCCTCGCTCGGCTTCAGCCCGAGTTCCCCGAGCTGACCCCCTCGAAGCTGCGGTTCCTCGAGGAGCAGCGGCTCGTGTCTCCGGCGCGAACCGCGGCGGGCTACCGCAAGTTCTCCGAGGGCGACGTCGAGCGGATCACGGTCGTGCTGTCGATGCAGCGCGACCAGTACCTGCCGCTCAAGGTCATCCGCGCCCACCTCGAGGCGATCGACGCGGGCGAGACGCCGGCGCTCCCCGGCGCGGCCAGCGCCTCGTCGTTCCTCGCGGGCGCGCGTCGCTACCGCCGCGACGAGCTCATCGAGGCCGCAGGGGCCACGCGCGCCCTGCTCGACGAGGCGATCTCCGCGTCGTTGCTGCCGGCCGCCGAGCTGTACGGCGACGACGCGCTGGGGGTGCTCGCCGCGCTCGTCGCGCTGCGCGGGGTCGGCATCGAGGCCCGCCACCTGCGCGGGCTGCGCGCTGCCGCAGAGCGCGAGGCCGCCCTCGTCGAACGGGCGATCGCGCCGTCGAGGCGGTCGGATGCCGCAGACAAGGCACGTGCCGCCGAGCGCGCGCTCGAGCTCGCCGAGCAGCTCGAGACGGTGCGCTCGGCGGTCGTCAGGAGCGCGCTCGCACGCCTCGCCCGCTGATCCGCGACACGCCGTGACGTTCGGCCCGATGTGTTTGGCGGAGGCACCCCTCGTGGGTAGCGTGGGAGTCGCGCCGATGGGGTGCGGGCGTGAGAGTGAGGGGCGATCGGATGAGTGAGCTCGACCGGAGTGAGCGCGATCGCTACGACCTCGGCCTGCTCTTCACCGACGGCATGCCCGAGCACGACGACACCGCCGGATATCGCGGCGCGGTCGCGGCGCGTGCGGCCGGCATCAGCTATCGCCAGCTCGACTACTGGGCACGCACGCAGCTCGTCGAGCCCACCGTCCGCGGAGCGGCCGGCTCGGGATCGCAGCGCCTCTACGGCTTCCGCGACATCCTCGTGCTGAAGCTCGTGAAGCGACTCCTCGACACCGGCATCTCGCTCCAGCAGATCCGCACGGCCGTCACGCAGCTGCGCGAGGCCGGCATCGAGGACCTGGCGCAGACCACGCTCATGAGCGACGGGGCGAGCGTCTACCTCTGCACGTCCGACGACGAGGTCATCGACCTCGTGAACCGCGGGCAGGGCGTCTTCGGCATCGCCGTCGGCAAGGTGCTCCGCGAGGTCGAGTCGACGCTGGTCGAGCTCGACACGCATCCGGCCGACCCGATGGACGAGCTGGCCGCGCGTCGCGGATCCCGCTCGCGCCGCATCTCCTGACTCGCGCGAGCACCACGTCCGAAGCCGCCGCAGCGGCTTCATGACGTCAGATGACGGGCGACTCGAGCTCGAGCGGCGTGCCCGCGAACTCGGCGATGCGGGCGGTGCGCAGCACGCGTTCGAGGAGCTGGTCGAAGTGCCGGGACATCTCCTCGGCGCTCTCGCCCGGCCACATGTGGAGCGGCTTCGCGGCGCCCTGCGCCTGCTGGAGCGACGTGCGCTCGGGCAGCTGCGGCGAGAGCACGAGCGGTCCGAACATGTCGCGCAGCTCCTTGATGCGGAACTGGTGCTCGAGCGACTGCACGCGGGCGCGGTTCACGATGATGCCGAGCGGCTGGAGCCGGGGGGACAGGCCGCGGCGGATCTCCTCGATCGCGCGGAGCGCACGGTCGGCGGCGGCCACCGAGAACAGGCCGGGCTCGGTGACCACGGCGACGCGGTCGCTCGCGGCCCAGGCCGTGCGGGTCAGGGCGTTGAGCGACGGGGCGCAGTCGATGAGCACGAGCTCGTAGTCGGCCTCGACGTTCGCGAGGGCCTCCTCGAGTTTCCAGATGTCGCGGATCGATGGATGCGGGCCGTCGTAGTTGATGGCCGACGGGCTCCCGATCATGACGTCGATCGTGGAGCTCGGGTTCGAACGGGCCCATCCGCTGGGGGCGATCGCCGAGCGGACGATCTTCTCCTTCGGCGAGGCGAGGACATCGGCGACGTTGAGATGGCCCGCCATCTGGATGTCCATACCGGTGGACACATCGGATTGCGGGTCGAGGTCGACGACGAGGGTCCGCACGCCGCGCGCGAAGGCCGCGGAGGCCAGTCCGAGCGTGACGGTGGTCTTGCCGACACCGCCTTTGAGGGAACTGACGCTGAGTACGTGCACGAACAGATACGTTACCTTTAGACCTCGGGCGATACCTAAATGTTCGCTGTGCGGAAACCGCGTCGAAAGGCCTGCATGTTCACGAAGATCCTGGTAGCCAACCGCGGGGAGATCGCCATCCGGGCGTTCCGCGCGGCCGTCGAACTCGGCGCGAAGACCGTCGCCGTGTACCCGTTCGAGGACCGCAACTCGCTGCATCGCCTGAAGGCGGACGAGGCCTACCAGATCGGACGGCCGGGGCATCCGGTGCGCGCCTACCTCGACGTGTCCGAGATCATCCGCGTCGCCCGCGAGTCCGGCGCCGACGCGATCTACCCGGGCTACGGGTTCCTCTCCGAGAACCCCGAGCTCGCGCAGGCGGCCGCCGAGGCCGGCATCACCTTCATCGGCCCGCCCAAGCAGGTGCTCGAGATGGCCGGCAACAAGGTCACGGCCAAGGAGCACGCGATCGCCGCAGGCGTTCCGGTCCTCAAGTCGACCCCGCCCTCGCGCGACATCGAGGAGCTCGTCGCCCAGTCCGACGAGGTCGGGTTCCCGATCTTCGCGAAGGCGGTCGCCGGCGGCGGCGGTCGCGGCATGCGCCGCGTCAACACGAAGGACGACCTCCGCGGCGCCCTCGAGGAGGCCATGCGCGAGGCCGACAGCGCGTTCGGCGACCCCACGATGTTCCTCGAGCAGGCGGTGCTGCGGCCCCGCCACATCGAGGTGCAGGTGCTGGCGGATGCCACGGGCGAGACCGTGCACCTCTTCGAGCGCGACTGCTCGGTGCAGCGTCGCCACCAGAAGGTCATCGAGATCGCGCCCGCGCCCGAACCTCTCCGACGACGTGCGCCACGTCGCTCTACCGCGACGCCATCGCGTTCGCGAAGTCGATCGGCTACGTCAACGCGGGCACGGTCGAGTTCCTGCTCGACACCGCGGGCGAGCGTGCGGGCCAGCACGTCTTCATCGAGATGAACCCGCGCATCCAGGTCGAGCACACCGTCACCGAGGAGGTCACGGACGTCGACCTCGTGGTGTCGCAGATCCGCATCGCGGCGGGGGAGACCCTCGCCGACCTCGGCCTCGAGCAGGACGCCATCCGACTCCGCGGGGCGGCCCTGCAGTGCCGCATCACCACCGAGGACCCGACGGCGGGGTTCCGCCCCGACACGGGCAAGATCACGACGTACCGCTCGCCCGGCGGCGCCGGCATCCGGCTCGACGGCGGCACCGTGAACCCCGGGGCGCAGATCAGCCCCCACTTCGACTCCATGCTCGCGAAGCTCACCTGCCGCGGGCGCGACTACCCGGCCGCGGTCGCCCGCGCCAAGCGCGCCCTCGCCGAGTTCCGCATCCGCGGCGTCTCCACGAACATCTCGTTCCTCCAGGCCGTGCTCGAGGACCCGGCGTTCATCGCGGGCGACCTGAGCACCTCGTTCATCGACGAGCGGCCGCAGCTCGTGCGCGGACGCGTCTCGAAGGACCGCGGCACCAAGATCCTCAACTGGCTGGCGGATGTCACGGTCAACCAGCCGAACGGACCGGCGCCGACCTCCGTCAACCCGGTCGACAAGCTGCCCGAGATCGACCTGACCGCGCCGGCCCCCGACGGCTCGCGCCAGCGGCTGCTGGAGCTCGGACCGACCGGGTTCGCCGCGGCGCTGCGCGCGCAGACGCCGCTCGCGGTCACGGAGACCACCTTCCGCGACGCGCACCAGTCGCTGCTCGCCACCCGCGTGCGCACGAAGGACCTCGTCGCGGTCGCGCCGTACGTCGCGCGGATGACGCCCGAGCTCCTCTCGGTCGAGGCGTGGGGCGGCGCGACCTACGACGTCGCGCTCCGCTTCCTCGGCGAGGACCCGTGGGAGCGGCTCGCCGCCCTGCGCGAGGCGCTGCCGAACGTGAACATCCAGATGCTGCTCCGCGGCCGCAACACGGTCGGCTACACGCCGTACCCGACCGAGGTCACGGATGCGTTCATCCGCGAGGCGGCGGCCACCGGGGTCGACATCTTCCGCATCTTCGACGCCCTGAACGACGTCGACCAGATGCGCCCGGCGATCGACGCGGTGCTCGCCACCGGCCACGCCGTCGCCGAGGTGGCGCTCTGCTACACGGGCGACCTCCTCGACCCCGCTGAGGACCTCTACACGCTCGACTACTACCTCGGCCTGGCCGACGAGATCGTCGCCGCAGGCGCCCACATCCTCGCCATCAAGGACATGGCCGGGCTGCTCCGGCCCACGGCGGCCGAGAAGCTCGTGGGTGCCCTGCGCGAGCGCTTCGACCTGCCGGTGCACCTGCACACCCACGACACCGCGGGCGGCCAGCTCGCGACGCTGCTCGCCGCGAGCCGCGCGGGCGTCGACGCGGTCGACGTCGCGAGCGCCCCCATGGCGGGCACCACGAGCCAGCCCTCGGCCTCCTCGCTGGTCGCCGCGCTCGCGCACACCGAGCGCGACACGGGCATCTCGCTGCAGGCCGTCGCCGACCTCGAGCCCTACTGGGAGGCCGTGCGCCGCATCTACAAGCCGTTCGAGTCGGGCCTGCCGGGCCCCACCGGCCGCGTGTACCACCACGAGATCCCGGGCGGCCAGCTCTCGAACCTGCGCCAGCAGGCCATCGCGCTCGGCCTGGCCGACGACTTCGAGCTGATCGAGGACATGTACGCCGCGGCCAACCAGATCCTCGGCCGCGTGCCGAAGGTCACGCCCTCGTCGAAGGTGGTCGGCGACCTCGCCCTGCACCTCGCGGCGGTGAAGGCCGACCCCGCCGACTTCGCGGCCAACCCCGAGAAGTACGACGTGCCCGACTCGGTGATCGGCTTCATGGCCGGCGAGCTCGGCGACCTGCCCGGCGGATGGCCCGAGCCGTTCCGCACCAAGGTGCTCGCGGGCAAGGACGTGCGCATCGGGGTCACCGAGCTGACCGACGAGCAGCGTGCCGCGCTCCAGGCCGACAGCCGCACCCGCCGCGTCGACCCTGAACGCGCTGCTGTTCCCCGCGCCGACCCGCCAGTTCGAGCAGATCCGCGAGCTCTTCGGCGACCTGTCGGCCATCGACACCGCCGACTACCTGTACGGACTCCGCCAGGGCTCGGAGCACGTCGTCGAGATCGACAAGGGCGTGCGCCTGTACGCCGGCCTCGAGGCGATCGGCGAGGCCGACGACAAGGGCATGCGCACCGTCATGACCATCCTCAACGGCCAGTTGCGTCCCGTGTTCGTGCGCGACCGCAGCATCGTCGTCGAGTCCAGGGCGGCCGAGAAGGCCGATGCCTCGCAGCCCGGCCACGTGGCCGCGCCGTTCTCCGGCGTGGTCACGCTCCAGGTCGAGCCGGGTGCCGAGATCAGCGCCGGACAGAGCGTCGCCTCGATCGAGGCCATGAAGATGGAGGCGGCGATCACGTCGCCCGTCGCGGGCGTCGTCGAGCGCGTGGCCATCCCGAAGACGCAGCAGGTGGAGGCCGGTGATCTCCTCGTCGTGGTTCGGCCGCGATAGGCTGTTTCGCGTGCTCGCACTGATCGGGAGGGGTATCGGTGTCTGACGACAACGGAGATGACGAGGTCACGACGCGCCGTGCGGCGGCGGGCCGCACGTCGTCGATGGATCGCGGACGGCTCGAGCCGTCGACCGGGTGCGCACGCCGCGCAGGCGCTTCCCGACAGCCTGAACATCCGGGTCGACCTCCCACCCGCACCGCGGCCCGAGATGCCCGAAGACGAGGTGGCGGTCGCGATCGACGACGTCGCCGTGAACCCGGGAACCGTCGCCGGCGGCGGCCCGACCACCACCTCCGTCGAGGTCATCACGCCCGCCCTGTCGAGCGGCTACCGCAGCTCCTATCGGCGCGACCCCTCGCCGTACAGCGCGCTGCTCGCCAGCGACGCCTCCAAGCTCCGGCGCGAGCGGGTCAGCACCGACACCGGGAGCCACGTGGCCGTGGTCGACGTGCCCGACGACGAGCTGGCGCCCGCCGAGATGCCCGAGCCGTCGGAGTCGCTCACGGCGGATCGCCTCATCGACCTCAACCGCACGACCCGTCCCGCACCGCACGGCGGCTTCAACCGCTTCCTCTACGAGGCGTCGCTGCACCTCGTGAACCTCGGCGACTCCGCCAAGGTGCGCGCGCACAAGGCGCTGAGCGCCCGCATCCAGCGACGGTTCGAGGGCGGCGCGCGCTTCGTGCCGGTGCTCACCCGCAAGGGCGGCGTGGGCAAGACGACGATCACCGCCCTCCTCGGCATGGCGCTGGCCGACGCGCGCGACGACCGCATCATCGCGATCGACGCGAACCCCGACCGCGGCACGCTCGCCGAGCGGGTCGATCGGCAGACCCGCGAGACCGTGCGCGACGTGGTGAACAAGGCGTCGTCGATCGGCGGCTACACCGACTTCTCGGGCTTCGTCTCCCGCGACGAGACGCGGCTCGACATCCTGGCCTCCGACACCGACCCCACGCTCTCCGAGGCGTTCGACGACAACGACTACAACGTCGTCGCGGGGCTCGCCGCGCGGTACTACTCGCTCGTCCTCACCGACTGCGGCACCGGCATCGTGCACTCGGTGATGCGCGCCACGCTGCAGCGGGCCGACTCGATCGTCATCGTGTCGGGCGGCAGCGTCGACGAGGCGCGGCTCGCGTCCGAGACGCTCACCTGGCTCGAGGCGAACGGCTACGGCGAGCTCGTGCGCAACGCCGTCGTCGCGATCAACCTCGCGACGCAGGGCACCCACCTCGTCAAGGTCGACGAGATCGAGGCGCACTTCCAGTCCCGCGTGCGCGAGATCGTGCGGATCCCGTACGACCCGCAGCTCGCCGCCGGATCGGTCGTCCACTGGGACGAACTCCGTCCCGTGACGCAGCACGCGGCACGCGAACTCGCCGCCCTCGTGGTGGAAGGCCTGCCCGTGGACCGCGGGCACTGATCGGAGCGCAATTGCCGGAACGTCCCATTCGCCTGTTCGGCGACCCCGTCCTGAAGACCGTCTCCGCCCCCGTCGAACAGATCGACGATGGCGTGCGCGCGCTCGTCGCCGACCTCGTCGACAGCGTCAGGCTCCCGGGCCGCGCCGGCGTCGCGGCGTCGCAGATCGGCGTCAACCTGCGCGCGTTCAGCTACAACGTCGACGGCGAGGTCGGATACATCCTCAACCCCGAGATCGTCGAGGTCTCGGGCGAGGTCGAGCTCATCGACGAGGGATGCCTCTCGGTGCCCGGGCTGTGGCACAAGACGCCGCGGCATCCGTTCGCCCGGGTCCGCGGCATCGACCTCGACGGCAACGAGATCGAGCTCGTCGGGCAGCGGCCTCATGGCGCAGGCGCTGCAGCACGAGACCGACCACCTCGACGGCATCCTCTACCTCGACCGGCTCGAGAAGGACGAGCGACGGGCGGCGATGAAGGAGGTGCGCGAGTCGGACTGGTTCTGACTCTCGCGCACCTCGCGGCGGTCGACGCCGCCGGCCGAGACGACGAAGGGCCCCGCGGATGCCGCGGGGCCCTTCGCGTGCCTCGATGCTCAGTGCACGATCGAGTGGCCCTCGGTGGCCGGGCGCGCCCGAGTACATCGCCTCGATCTCGCCCGAGAAGTCCTCGAGGATGACGTTGCGCTTGATGCTGAGCTTCGGCGTCAGGTGCCCGCTCGCCTCGGTGAGCTCGCGTCGAGAGGATCGTGAACTTGCGGATCGACTCGGCGCGCGAGACGTTCTCGTTGGCGGCGTCGATCGCGCGCTGCACCTCGGCGAGCACCGCGGCGTTGACGCGTCGCCTCCTCGACGCGTCATGCCGGCGTCCTCGTCGTTGTTGTTGAGCCACACGGGCAGCATCTCGGGGTCGAGCGTGATGAGCGCCGAGATGAACGGCTTCTTGTCGCCGACGACGACGACCTGGCCGACCAGCGGGTTGGCGCGGATCGGGTCCTCGAGCGCGGCCGGGGCGACGTTCTTGCCGCCGGCGGTGACGATGATCTCCTTCTTGCGTCCGGTGATCGTGAGGAACCCGTCGCCGTCGAACGAGCCGAGGTCGCCGGTCTTGAACCAGTCGCCGTCGAAGGTCTCGGCGGTCGCGGCGGGGTTCTTCCAGTACTCCTTGAAGACGTTGATGCCCTTGACCTCGATCTCGCCGTCGTCGGCGATGCGCACGGACACGCCGGGAAGCGCGGGGCCGACGGTGCCGATCTTGGACTTCGTCGCGAGGTTCACGGTGGCGGGCGCCGTGGTCTCGGTGAGGCCGTAGCCCTCGAGGATCGTGATGCCGAGCGCGTGGTAGAAGTGGCCGAGGCGCGGGCCGAGCGGCGCCGAGCCCGAGACGGCGTACTTCACGTTGCCGCCCATGGCGTGACGGAGCTTGCCGTAGACGAGCCGGTCGAACAGCGCGAACTTGACCTTGAGGCCGAAGCGGGACCTTGCCGGCCTCCTTGGCGGTCGAGTAGGCGACGGCGGTCTCGGCGGCGGCGCGGAAGATCTTGCCCTTGCCGCCGGCCTCGGCCTTCTGCTCGGAGACGTTGTAGACCTTCTCGAACACGCGGGGGACCGCGAGCAGGAAGGTGGGCTTGAAGCTGCCGAGGCTCGGCAGCAGCTGCTTCGTGTCGGGCTGGTGGCCGACCCGCACGCCGGCGTGCACCGCGAGCACGGCGATGAACCGCGCGAAGATGTGCGCGGTCGTGATGAACAGCAGGGTCGACGCGCCGGGCTCGGACACGACCTCCTTGAGCGCCACGGCGGAGTTGCGGCAGAGCTCGACGAAGTTCGAGTGCGTGAGCACGCAGCCCTTGGGCTTGCCGGTCGATCCCGACGTGTAGATCAGCGTCGCGATGTCGGAGCCGACCGCGAGGTTGCGGCGGCGCTCGATCTCGTCGTCGGTGACGTCGGCGCCCGCGGCGGCGAGCTTGTCGAGGTCGCCGAGGTCGATCTGCCAGACGTTGCGGATCGCGGGGAGCTCGGGGTGCACCTCGTCGAAGCGCGCGAAGTGGTCGGGCGTCTCGAGGATGATCGCGATGGCGCCGGAGTCGACGAGGTTCCACTGGACCTGCGCGGGGGAGCTGGTCTCGTAGACCGGCACGAGCACCGCACCGGCGAACCACGTCGCGAAGTCGATGAGCGTCCACTCGTAGCGCGTCTTGCACATGAGGCCGATCTTGTCGCCGGGCTGGATGCCCGCGGCGACGAGGCCCTTCGCGAGGGCGATGACCTGGTCGTAGAACTCGCGGGTCGTGACGGGCGACCAGCCGCCGTCGGCGGTGGGAAGGGAGAACAGGACCGAGTCGGGCGTCGCGGCGACGCGGTCGACGAGGAGGTCGGTCGCGTTCGCGTCGGGGTCGGCCGGGACGACAGCGGGGGTATCGAACTGGATCACGGTAGCTCCTTCGGCACCGGGGGAGGCCGCGCAGCGCGACGCGCGCGGACCTCGGCATTGGGGTCGATTACACTCTAGTCGGTGCTCGTGCGGCCTCGAGGCCCCGAGATCACTCGCCCTCACCCCCGTTCGAAAGGCGGCTTCCCGGTGCACGCGATCGGTATCGACATCGGCGGAACGAAGATCGCCGGTGCGGTCGTCGACGAGTTCGGCACGATCGTGCGCAGCGAACGCGTGCCGACCCCCGCGGGGGATCCGCAGCTCCTCGAGGACGCGGTCGTCGCGATGATCGAGTCGCTGTCCGCCGACGGGCCCACCGCGGCCGTGGGCGTCGCCGCGGCCGGCTTCATCGACGCCGCGCAGTCGACCGTCTACTACGCGCCCAACATCCACTGGCGCAACGAGCCCTTCCGCGAGAAGCTCGAGGCCCGCGTCGGCACGACGGTCGTCGTCGACAACGACGCGAACGCCGCCGGCTGGGCGGAGTTCCGCTTCGGCGCAGGTCGGCTGGTGAGCGACATGGTCATGCTGACGATCGGCACCGGCGTCGGCGGCGCCATCGTCGCCGGAGACCGGCTGTTCCGCGGCGGGTTCGGCGCGGGCGCCGAGCTCGGCCACCTCCGCGTCGTGCCGAACGGCATCGCGTGCGGCTGCGGCCAGCACGGATGCCTCGAGCAGTACGGCTCGGGTCGCGCCCTGCTCCGCATGGCGAACGAGATCGCCGACGCCGGCGGGATCGGCCGGGAGCTCGCGCGCGCCCGCGAGGAGCACGGCGCACTCGACGGCCGCCTCGTCGGCGCCCTCATCGAGCAGGAGGATCCGGGAGCGGTCGCCGCACTGCGCCAGCTCGGCCACTGGCTCGGCGAGGCCTCGGCCTCGCTGTCGGCCGTCCTCGACCCGCAGCGCTTCGTGTTCGGCGGCGGCGTCGCCGTGGCCGGCGAGCTGCTGCTCGGCCCCATCCGCGAGGCGTACCTCGAGCACCTGCCGGCGCGCGGCTACCACCCCGAGCCCGACTTCGTGATCGCCGAGCTCGTGAACGACGCCGGGGTCGTCGGCGCGGCCGATCTCGCCCGCGTCTGGGTGGCGGACCACGCCTGAGTCGCTCGGCGCCGGTCGGCGCTAGGCTGAATCGTTCGTTCGCCCGGAGCGGGGAGGCTCGTCGGTGTTCTACTGGATCATGAAGCACATCGTCGTCGGCCCGATCCTGCTGGCGATCTTCCGGCCGTGGGTCGTGGGGCTCGAGAACGTGCCGAAGGACGGCGCGGTCGTGCTGGCCTCGAACCACCTCTCCTTCATCGACTCGATCTTCCTGCCGCTGATCGTCGACCGGCCGGTCGTCTTCCTCGCCAAGAGCGAGTACTTCACGGGCAAGGGCCTGAAGGGCTGGGCGACGCGCGTCTTCTTCCAGGCGGCGGGCCAGCTGCCCATCGACCGCTCGGGCGGCAAGGCCTCGGAGGCGTCGCTCGAGACCGGGCTGCGCGTGCTCGGCGAGGGCGGCATCCTCGGCATCTACCCCGAGGGCACCCGCAGCCCCGACGCGCGGCTCTACCGGGGCCGCACGGGCGTCGCGCGCATGGTGCTCGAGGCGGGCGTCCCGGTCATCCCGGTGGCCATGATCGGCACCGAGAAGGTCATGCCGATCGGCACGCGGCTGCCCAAGGTGCGTCGCATCGGCATCATCATCGGCGAGCCGCTCGACTTCACCCGGTTCCAGGGCCTCGAGGGCGATCGCTTCGTGTTGCGCTCCGTGACGGACGAGCTCGTGTACGAGCTCCGCGCCCTCAGCGGCCAGCAGTACGTCGACGTCTACGCCAGTTCGGTGCGGGAGCAGCGCGCCGTCCAATCGCGGTAGGCTCGAACGCAGCGGCGGCGCGACGTGCGGCGCCGCGTTCCCATTCCCGGCGCACCGCGCCCGAACCCTCAGGACAGTCCCGTGGTACAGCTCGTCGAGCCAGTCGTCAACGCAGATCCCTCCGTGATCGACGGCCTCGACTATTGGCGCACCCTGCCGATCAAGCAGCAGCCGCAGTGGCCCGACGCCGAGGCCGCGCACGCGGCATCCGCTGAGCTCGCGACGCTGCCGCCGCTCGTGTTCGCGGGCGAGGTCGACATGCTGCGCACGCGACTCGCGGCCGCCGCGCGGGGTGAGGCGTTCCTGCTGCAGGGCGGCGACTGCGCCGAGACCTTCGCCGGCGCCACGGCCGACCAGATCCGCAACCGCGTGAAGACCATGCTGCAGATGGCGGTCGTCCTCACCTACGGCGCCTCCATGCCCGTCGTGAAGATGGGCCGCATGGCCGGGCCAGTTCGCCAAGCCGCGCTCGAGCGACACCGAGACCCGCGGCGGCGTCACGCTGCCCGCCTACCGCGGCGACATCGTCAACGGCTACGACTTCACGCCCGAGTCGCGCCAGGCCGATCCGGCGCGCCTGGTGCGCGGCTACCACATGGCCGCGTCCACCCTGAACCTCATCCGCGCGTTCACGCAGGGCGGCTTCGCCGACCTGCGCCAGGTGCACTCGTGGAACAAGGGCTTCTCCGCGAACCCCGCCAACGCCCGCTACGAGTCGCTCGCCCGCGAGATCGACCGCGCCATCAAGTTCATGGAGGCCTGCGGCGCCGACTTCGAGGCGCTCAAGCGCACCGAGTTCTACACCGGCCACGAGGGCCTGCTCATGGACTACGAGCGGCCGATGACGCGCATCGACTCGCGCACGGGCACGCCCTACGACACGTCGGCGCACTTCCTCTGGATCGGCGAGCGCACCCGCGACCTCGACGGCGCGCACGTCGACTTCCTCTCGCGCGTGCGCAACCCGATCGGCGTGAAGCTCGGCCCGACCACGACGGCCGAGACGATGCTCGAGCTGATCGACAAGCTCGACCCGAACCGCGAGCCCGGCCGCCTCACCTTCATCACGCGCATGGGCGCCGGCAAGATCCGCGACGCGCTGCCGCCCCTGCTCGAGGCGATCAAGCGCAGCGACGCGAACCCGCTCTGGGTCACCGACCCGATGCACGGCAACGGCATCACCACGCCGAACGGCTACAAGACGCGCCGCTTCGACGACGTCGTCGACGAGGTCCGGGGCTTCTTCGAGGCGCACCGCGCCGCGGGCACCTACCCGGGCGGCATCCACGTCGAGCTCACCGGCGACGACGTCACCGAGTGCCTCGGCGGGTCCGAGCACATCGACGAGGAGACGCTGGCCACGCGCTACGAGTCGCTCTGCGACCCGCGCCTGAACCACATGCAGTCGCTCGAGCTCGCGTTCCTCGTGGCCGAGGAGCTCACCGCCTTCTGAGCCGACGCGGGGTGTCCGGTGACGGATGCCCCTGCGCCGCCCGTCGCGTACGGTGACGAGCGTGCGCTGCGGCCGCCCGCCGTCGCGTCGGCGTGCCCGGCCTCAGCCGAAGTTGACGGTGACCTCGGAGCCGCGCTTCAGCATCTCGCCGGCCGCGGGACTCTGCACGGACGCCACGACGGCGCCCTCGAGGAAGGCGGGCACGTTCGACGACACCGTGAACCCGAGCGCCTCGAGCTGCTCGCGCGCCTGCCCGACCGTCTGGCCGGTGATGACGTTCGGCAGCTCGACGAGGTCGGGGCCCTTCGAGAGCGTGAGCACGATCGTGTCGCCGGGTCGCACGGGATCGGTGGCGGGCGTCGCCACGATCACGTGGTCGATCGGCACGTCGTCGCTGAACTCGGGCTCGGCCCGGTCGACCGCGAGTCCGACGCCCGTGAGCGCCCCCTCGGCGTCGCCGACCGGCATGCCGGTGACATCCGGGCACCGCGCCGACGGACACGACCAGCGTGACGGCGCCGAGCTCGGCGTACTCGGTGCCGAGCGGGGCGCCGTCGGCGCCGAGCACGGCGATGACCGACCCGGCGGCGACGTCGGCCGAGAACTGCTGGAGGCTCGGATCGGCCACCGTGAAGTCGGCGAGGGCCGTGCGCGCGTCGGCCTCGGGCTGGCCGATGACGTCGGGCACGGGCAGCATCTGCGGGCCGAGCGAGACGAACATCGTGATCTCGGAGCCGCGTCGCGCCTGCTCGCCGGCCGCGGGGTCGGTGCCGGAGACCTGGCCCGGCGGCACCACCGGGTCGTTCCGCTCGGCGTCGACGACCACGAAGCCCTCGGTCTCGAGCACCTGCCTGGCGTTGTCGGGCAGCAGGGTCGCGGTCTCGGGCACGGTCGCGAGCGCGCCGGGGCCGGCGCCGAAGTACCAGCCGGTGCCGGCGGCGAGGCCGGTGAGCAGCAGCACGAGCGCGAAGATCCAGTAGCCGCGCCGCTTGCGGCGGTCGGCGGTCGCGCGCAGCGCCGTCGTGTCCTCGCCGCCGTCGTCGACGGATGCCACGGCCGTCGCGGTGGGCGCCGCGGGTGCCGGCGCGGCGACGCCGCGGGCTCCGAGCACGGTGGTCTCCGCGGTGGCCGTGCCGGCCGCCATCGCGCGCGCCGCCGATCACCATCGTGGCCTGCGTGCGCGTCATCTGGACGGGGGGACCGGATGTCGGGCTCGACCTCGCGCAGCCGCTCGAGCATCGCGCGGGCGTCGTGCGGGCGCTCCTCGGGGTCGCGCGCGGTGGCCCACAGCACGAGCTCGTCGAGCTCGGCGGGCACGGACGGGTTCTTGGAGCTCGGCGTCGGCACGGTGTCGTTCGCGTGCTGGTAGGCGATCGCCATCGGCGCCTCGCCGACGTAGGGCTGCTCGCCGGTGAGCATCTCGTACATCATGATGCCGACCGCGTAGATGTCGCTGCGCGCGTCGGCCACCCCGCGGGTGACGAGCTCGGGGGAGAGGTACGCGATCGTGCCGAGCAGCGCCTGGCCGGTGGCGGTGTTCGCGCTGGCGGCGCGCGCGAGGCCGAAGTCGCCGAGCTTGATGCGGCCGTCGTCGGCGAGCAGCACGTTCTCGGGCTTGAGGTCGCGGTGCACGATGCCGGCCGAGTGCGCGGCGGCGAGGCCCGACAGCACGGCGTCCATGATGTCGACGGTCTGCTCGGGCGTGAGCTTCTTGTAGTCCTTCAGCAGCTCGCGCAGCGTGATGCCCGGGCAGGTACTCCATGACGAGGTACGCCATGTCGGAGTCCTGGCCCTGGTCGAAGACGTTGACCACGTTCGGGTGCGCGAGGCGGGCGGCCGAGCGGGCCTCCTGCACGAACCGCGTCTTGAACGTGTTGTCGTCGGCGAGGTGGCCGTGCATGATCTTGATCGCGACGCGCCGCTCGAGGCGCAGGTCGGTCGCGAGGTAGACCGTGGCCATGCCGCCGCGGGCGATCCGCGAGCGCACCTGATACCGGCCGTCGACGAGACGGCCGATCATCGGATCGGCGGGCGCGGTGGTCACGCTTCGAGTCTACGAAGAGGTACATGCCGGGAACCGACTAAACGCCGGGGAACGCCCAGATCGCAATGCCTTCGTGATCGACGGATGCCGCGGCTGCCGGCCGCGCACGGGCTCGCTCAGCCGAGCTCCGACAGCCAGGCGCGTGCCTGCGCCTCCCACTTCGCGTAGTGATCGGGATGCGCGGAGTGCTGCACCGCCTGCGCGGCCTGCGTGACCGTCATCGACTCCCAGCCCGTGATGTCCAGCAGGCCCGGCGTGCGCCCCGCGTTCGGGTTGGCTGCGCCGCCGAAGAACGCGGTGGCCGCGCGCACGGGGTCGAGCACCTCCTCCGGCGTGCCCCAGCCCTGGCTCGGTCGCTGCTGGAAGAGGCCGAGGGAGTCGAGGTCGCCGTCGTGCAGGTTCCGCAGGCCCGACTCCTGGGCCGCCGCGGCCAGCGCGATCGACGATGCCCTGGTCGGGCACGCCGAGCGAGCGGCCGACCTCGATGATCGTGCGGGCGTTCGCTCGGCTCTCGTCGGTGAGGGGCATGCTCACCGAGGCGACGGCCACGACGGGCACGGGCGGCGACGACGAGCACCTGGCCGGGTAGATGAGCGTCGAGCCGCCGAGGCCGTTGACGCGTCGAGGTCGGCGATGGTCACGCCGTGGGCGTCGGCGATCGCGATCAGCGTGTCGCCGTCGGCCACGACGTACGTGTCGCCGAGCCTGCTCCGGCGCCGGCTGCGTCGCGGCGTCGGCCGGAGCGTACGGCCGGCGGGGCTCGGCGGCGGCCGCCGGCAGGTCGCCGGCGATCGGCAGCACGATCGACTCGCCGGGGAAGATGAGGCTCGACGGCCCGAGGCCGTTGGCGCTCAGCACGCTCGCGACGTCGAGGCCGTAGGCGGCGGCGATCCCGCTCACGGTGTCCCCGTCGACGACGACGTGCCGCGCGATCTCGGGCGCGACGGGACCGGCGCGGGCGTCGCGTCGGGCGCGGGCGCGTGCACCGGCAGGGCGAGCCGCTGGCCGGGGAAGATGAGGCTCGACCAGCCCAGCCCGTTGCAGGCGAGCACCTCGGCCGTCGCGAGCCCGAAGCGCTCGGCGACGCCGCTGACGGTGTCGCCGTCCGCGACGACGTACTCGGCCGGCGCCGCTGCGGTCGGCGCCGCCGGCGGCCGGCGTGCTGCGCGGCCGGACCCGAGCGCCTTCGGCTTCGGCCTGGCGCTTGGGCGGCTGCGGCGCCGCCTCGGCGGGCTGGGCGATGCCGAGGGTCACGGCGACGGTGCTCACGATCGCGACCGGCAGTGCCATCACGGCGCGGATGCCTCGTCGGGTCCGACCGGCGGTGGCACCCGCCGACACGCGTCGACTGCTGCGGCCGGGCCCCATCCGGCTCCATCGCCATCGTTCCCCCTCACGCCGGCGTCGAACCTCGGCGTTCGCGGACACCGTCGCACAGGGGGTGAGGCGAGTCAACGACCTCGCCGCGAGTCCGCCGACTCCGGTCGAAAACCCGTCGCACGCGGCATGCGGCACGCCGCTTCCCGAGTCGCCCGTGCGTCTGGCAGGCTGTTCACGTGACCGACGCCGACCAGACCGACTGGCTGACCGTTCCCGACCTCGTCGAGCTGCTCGGGCAGACCCCGAGCCGCATCCGTCGACTCATCGACGACCGCCACCTGCTCGGCGAGGCGCGTCGACGGCGTGCTCAAGGTGCCCGTCGCTGTTCCTGCGCGACGGCGCCCCGCTGCCCGAGCTCCACGGCACGGCCATCGTGCTCTCCGACGCGGGCTTCAGCGACGCCGAGGCGCTCGACTGGCTGCTCGACGAGGAGGACAGCCTCGGCACCACGCCGATCGCGGCGCTGCGCGCCGGCCGCAAGGCCGAGGTGCGCCGGGTCGCCCAGGCGCTCGCCTGAGCCGGGTCAGCTCGACCGGCGGGTGACCGTCTCCGCGAGCGCGCCGAGCTCGCCGCGCGCCTCGCGACTGAGCGGCGCGTCGGCGAGCGCCGCGGTGGCGCGCGCGACGTTGTCGGCGATGAGGCGCTCGACCTCGTCGACGGCGCCGCTCTCGCTGATCGTGCGCTGCAGCATCCGCACCTGCTCGGCGCCGAGGTCGGGATCGCCGAGCAGCTCGTCGAGCAGGCGGCGCTGTCCGGCGGCGAGGCGTTCGCGCGCGATCGCGATGAGCATCGTGCGCTTGCCCTCGCGCAGGTCGTCGCCGCTCGGCTTGCCGGTGACCTCGGGATCGCCGAACACGCCGAGCAGGTCGTCGCGCAGCTGGTAGGCGATGCCGAGGGGCAGCCCGAACCCGCGCAGCGCGTCGAGCTGCGCGGCGGTCGCGCCCGCGATGGCGCCGCCGATCGCGAGGGGCGACTCGACCGTGTACTTCGCCGACTTGTAGACGATGACGCGCTCGGCGCGGAGCGCGCTGCTCGGCGTCGGGCTGGGTCGAGCCAGGCGCGCTCCTCGAGGATGTCGAGGTACTGCCCGGCGGTCACCTCGGTGCGCATCCGGACGAACTCCGCGCGCGCGGCGCGCGCCGCGTCGCGGTCGGGCAGCGCTGCGAGGCCCTCGTCGAGCAGCTCGTCGCTCCAGCCGAGCAGCAGGTCGCCGAGCAGGATGGCGGCCGCTCGACCGAAGTCGCCCGCGCTGCCGGCCCAGCCCGATCCGGCGTGCAGTCCCTCGAACAGCCGGTGCGCCGACGGCGCGCCCCTGCGGGTGTCGGAGTTGTCGATGATGTCGTCGTGCACGAGCGCCGCGGCGTGGAAGAGCTCGAGCGCGGATGCCGCCGAGACGACGGGGAAGCGGTCGCGCTCGGCGCCTCCGTCTCGAACGGGTCGAAGCCCCGTCCGCCGACCGCCTCCCAGCCCCAGTAGCAGAACAGCGCCCGGAAGCGCTTGCCGCCGCTGAGAAACCGCCTTGAGAACGCGTCGAGCGGCTCCAGGTCGGGACTGATCGAGCGGAGAATGGAAGAGCGTTCTGAGAGGAACTCCTCGATGCGCGCATGCACCAGATCGACCAGCCGGGAACCGTGAGCCACCCGCCTAGCCTAGCGAGGCGGGGCGGCGCTAGAATGGCCTCGGATGCGTCGATCCCGAGCCTGAGGGGAATGAGATGCCGCTTTCAGAGCAGGAGCAACGTCTTCTCGAGGAGATGGAGCGGAACCTCTACCGCAACGACGCGGACTTCGTCCACGCGGTCGGTGGCGTCCGTGGTCGACGACCCAACTACCGGGCGATCGTGCTCGGCGTGCTGCTCGCCGTCGCCGGCGTCGGCGCGCTGATCGCCGGCGTCGCCCTGCAGCTGCTCATCGTCGGCATCCTCGGCTTCGCGCTCATGTTCGCCGGCGTGCTCATCGCCATCACGCCCAGCAAGCGCGGCGCCGCCGCGGCCGCTCCCGCCGAGCCGTCGGCGCGACGGCGAAGGCCAAGCGCTCCGGTGGCGGATTCATGGATCGCTCAACGACCGCTGGGACCGCCGCCAGGAGGGCCGCGACTAGTCCTCCACTTCCCACCACCTCGACGGGTCGATCTTCGGATCGGCCCGTTTTCGTCGTCCGGGGGAGTGCTCCGTCGCGATTCCGCGGCATCCGGCTGACCTGAGCAGGCGGCATCCGCCCCTCGAACGGCGCCGCCGCGCCCGATCGGGCTCCATTCGTGCACGAATTCCCTCCACTCCGCTCCACGGCCTGATCGCCTTGGATTCACAGGGATCTCCCATGCGATCGGCCCCGAAATCGAGCGAATGTCGTTGATCGGTGGATGAGAGTGGAGTAAAGTGGGGTCACCTGGATCCTGGCCGGAGGAAAGGGGGTGGTGCGGTGTTCCTCGGGACCTACGAGCCGAAGCTCGACGAGAAGGGCCGCGTCATCCTTCCGGCGAAGTTCCGGGAGGAGCTGTCGAGCGGGCTCGTGCTCACGCGCGGGCAGGAGCGCTGCATCTACGTGTTCAGCGCACGCGAGTTCGAGAGCATGAGCGACAAGATCCGCCAAGCCCCGGTGACGAGCAAGCAGGCGCGCGACTACATGCGCGTCTTCCTCTCGGGGGCGTCCGCGGAGACCCCCGACAAGCAGCATCGGGTGACCATCCCGCCACGCTCCGCGATTACGCGGGGCTCGACCGGGACCTCACGGTCATCGGCGCAGGCAGCCGGGTGGAGATCTGGGATGCGACGGCGTGGCAGACATACCTCGCCGAGCAGGAGGCGGCCTTCGCGGAAACGGCGGAGGAGGTGATCCCCGGACTCTTCTAGTCCTCTGGCCCCGACTCCCAGCCGGCCGCGCCTGGTGCACTTCCCCGCATCAGGACGAACGGATGGGGATCGGGACCCGAGGCCACGAAGACAGGGCGGAATCATGGACATCGATCGCATCCACACCCCGGTCATGCTCGAACGCACGATCGAGCTGCTCGCGCCGGCCATCGAGGCCGACGGCGCCGTCCTCGTCGACGCCACGCTCGGCATGGGCGGCCACAGCCGCGCATTCCTCGAGCGGTTCCCGAAGCTCACCGTCATCGGCCTCGACCGCGACACCGACGCGCTCGCGCATCGCCCGCGAGCGACTCGCGCCGTTCGGCGACCGGGCCCGCTTCGTGCACACCGTGTACGACGGCATCGGCGAGGCCGTGCGAGCCGAGGGGTTCCACGAGGTGCAGGGCGTGCTGTTCGACCTCGGCGTCTCGTCGCTGCAGCTCGATCGTGCCGAGCGCGGATTCGCCTACTCCAAGGACGCGCCGCTCGACATGCGCATGGACGTCACGACGCGGCCGCACGGCGGCGGACGTGATCGCCGAGTCGAGCGAGGACGAACTGCGCCGCATCTTCCAGGACTACGGCGAGGAGAAGCTCGCGGCCGCGCTACGCCCGAGCGATCGTGCGAGCGCGGGCCGAGGCGCCGATCACGCGGTCCGGCCGAGCTCGTCGCGATCATCACGGCGGCGACGCCGGTCGCGGTGCAGCGTCAGGGACATCCGGCGAAGCGCGTGTTCCAGGCGCTGCGCATCGAGGTCAACGAGGAGCTGTCGGTGCTGCAGCGAGGCGATGCCCGCCGCGCTCGACACGGTCGCCGTCGGCGGCCGGATCGTCGTGCTGGCCTACCAGTCGCTCGAGGACCGCATCGTCAAGCGCGTGCTCCAGGCGGCGGCGAGCTCCACGGCTCCCGCCGGACTCCCGATGGAGCTGCCCGAGCACCGGCCCGCAGTTCCGGCTCCTCGTGCGGGGCGCCGAGCTGGCGAGCGAGGCCGAGCAGGCGGAGAACCCGCGTGCGAAGCCGGTGCGGCTGCGCGCCGCCGAGCGCGTGAGGAGGCCGTCATGACCGCGCTGCCGGCCCAGTCCGCCCCCGCACCCCGGAGGAGCCCCGCACCGAGCCCGAGCGCCGGCTCCGCCCGGTGACCGAGGCCGGACGCCGCGCCAAGCCCCGCCTCGCCTACGCGATCATCGCGATCGGCGGCATCGCGGTGATCGTCGTGGCGCAGCTGCTCCTCTCGATCGCCGTCGCCGCAGGGCGCCTACGAGATCGACTCGTACCAGGTGCAGCAGGCGTCGCTCGCCCGCGAGGAGCAGAAGCTGTCCGAGGACCTCGACCGCGTCCAGTCGCCGCAGTACCTCGCGGCGAACGCCGAGGCGCTCGGCATGGTGCCGAACGCGCAACCCCGTGTACCTGCGGCTCTCCGACGGCGCGGTGCTCGGCGAGCCGACCGCGGCGGCCGGCGGCGCAGCGGCATCCGCACCGCTCGTGCCGAATGCGCTGATCAGCGGCGTGCCGCTCGTGACCGAGCAGCAGCCGGTGCAGACTCCGAGCGGGGGGACACCGGGGGAGGCGTCGGCCGCAGCGCCCGACGCGCCGCCGGTCGCTCCGCCGCCGCCCAGCGACGGCCTGCCGACGCCCGCCACGCACTGACCCGACGAGGAAGGCCGGAATGAACCGCACGAGCCGACACCCGATGCGGCGGATCCTCCTCGCGGCCGTCGTGCTGGTCGCCCTCGTCGGCGTGTTCGTCGTGCGACTGGTCGACATCCAGGTGGTGCGCGCCGCGGAGCTGAACGAGGAGGCGGAGGGCCGGCGCTCGACCGACGTGACGGTCTACGGCGCGCGCGGCGACATCGTCGACGCGAACGGCAACGTGCTCGCCGACAGCGTGATGCGGTACGACATCGCCGTCTCGCCGAAGAACGCGAGCGCGGGTCCCGTCGTGCGCGAGCAGCCCGATCCCGACG
Organism: uncultured Actinomycetota bacterium; assembly: GCA_963709115.1. Classification (GTDB taxonomy): domain Bacteria; phylum Actinomycetota; class Actinomycetes; order Actinomycetales; family Microbacteriaceae; genus Agromyces. The sequence goes on along the minus strand of CAVPVF010000019.1, from coordinate 99,404 downwards.
ACCCCGACAAGACCGTGCGCGTCGACGTGCCGCTCGAGCAGTCCGCGGCCGAGCTCGGCGCGGTCCTCGGCCTCACCGGCGAGCAGGTGCAGGGCATCATCGACGCCAAGCTCGCCGAGAACCCCGAGTCCGACTTCGCCTACGTGGCGAAGCTCGTCGACACGGCGACCTACGAGCGGGTGAAGGCGCTCGACATCCCGTGGGTCGTGCCGTGGGAGCACCCGAGCCGCCGGTACCCGAACGGCGCGGTCGCCGGCAACCTGCTCGGCTTCGTCGGCGACGACGGCGACGCGCTCGCCGGGCCTCGAGCTCTCCGCAGGACGAGTGCCTCGCGGGCGAGGACGGCGAGCTCAGCTACCTGCACAGCCTCGAGGACTGGGTGCAGATCCCGGGCAGCGAGGTGATCCACAAGCAGGCGCGCGACGGCGGCACGCTCCAGCTCACGATCGACTCCGACCTGCAGTGGTTCGTGCAGCGCATCGCCGAGGCGCAGGTGCAGGCCGTCGGCGCCGACTGGGCCACGGTCACGGTCATGGAGGCGAAGACCGGCCGCCTCCTCGCCGTGGCCGACGTGCCGACGGTCGACCCGAACGACCCGGCGGGCGACGCCGGAGGGCGAACCGCGGGTCGCGCTCGTTCACCGCGCCGTTCGAGCCGGGCTCGACGTTCAAGGCGATCACCGCGGCATCCGTCATCGACGCCGGCAAGGCCGACCCGCTGAGCCAGATCATCGCGCCCTACCGGTACCTGCCGCCGAACGGCGCGGACGTCAACGACAGCTGGCTACCACGAGGACGAGCCGCTGACCCTGACCGGCGTGCTCATCGACTCGTCCAACACGGGCATGTCGCAGTTCGGCGAGCGGCTCAGCGACCAGGAGCGCTACGACGACATGCTCGAAGTTCGGGCTCGGCCAGCGCACCGAGGTCGGCTTCCCGGGCGAGGAGCCCGGCGACCTGCACGGCGGCCCCGAGGCGTGGGACAACCAGACCAAGTACGCGACGATGTTCGGCCAGGGCCTGACGACGACCGCCGTGCAGATCGCGAGCGTGTACCAGACGCTCGCGAACGGCGGCGTGCGGATGCCGGTGCGGCTCGTCGACGGCTGCACCGACGCCGACGGCGAGCAGACGGTGCCGCAGTCCGACGGGCACGCGCGTCGTCTCCGAGGACGCGGCCGACCAGACCAGCCAGATGCTGGAGCGCGTGTACCTGGAGGGCTGGCTCGCCGACAAGTGGGAGATCCCGGGCTACCGCGTGGCCGCGAAGACCGGAACGGCGCAGGTTCCCGACGGCAACGGCGGCTACCTCGAGCGGCTACCTGGTGTCGGTCTCGGGGTTCGCGCCGGCGGACGATCCCGCAGTTCGTCGTTTCGGTGAGCATCATGAATCCCGTTAAGATGAACTCGTCCGCCGCATCCGCTCCCGTCTTCCAACAGGTGATGAGCCAGGTGCTGAAGAAGTATCGGACCGTTCCATCCGGCGCCCCGGCGCCCGAGCTGCCAGCCACCTGGTGAGAAAGTTGGGTTCGTGACCGGATCGCCTCCCGCGGCACTCCGGCCGCAGCATCCGAGCCCCCGATCGCTCCACGGCCTGGCCGAGACGTTCGACCTCGAGGTGCGCGGCGACGTCGACGACCTCGAGGTGACCGGCGTCGGTGCTCGCCTCGTCGGCGGTCCGCACCCGGCGACCTCTACGTCGGCGTGCCCGGCCGCAACGCGCACGGCGCGTCGTTCGCCGCGGCCGCCCGCGACGCCGGCGCGGTGGCCGTGCTGACCGACGCCGGCGGGCGCCGAGCTCGCGGCCGACGTCCGGCCTGCCGATCCTCGTGACGCCCGACGCGCGCGCGGCGCTCGGCGAGGTCGCCGCGTGGATCCACCGCACGGCCGACAACCCGGCCACCCTGTTCGCGGTCACCGGCACGAACGGCAAGACCAGCGTCGTGTACCTGCTCTACGGCATCCTGCGCCAGCTCGGCGTCGTCGCGGGGCTCACCTCGACCGCCGAGCGCCGCATCGGCGACGAGGCCGTCACGAGCTCGCTCGACCACCCCCGAGGCGAGCGAGCTGCACGCGCTGCTCGCCCGCATGCGCGAGGTCGACGTGCGCGCCGTCGGCGTCGAGGTGTCGGCCCAGGCGCTCTCCCGGCACCGCGTCGACGGGCTCGTGTTCGACGTCGTCGGGCTTCACCAACCTCAGCCACGACCACCTCGACGACTACGCGTCGATGGAGGACTACTTCGAGGCGAAGCGCGAGCTCTTCCAGCCCGAGCGCTCGCGCCGCGGCGTCGTGACGATCGACTCCGGCGTGGGGCCGGCGTCTCGTGGCCGAGTCCCGCATCCCGGTGACGACGCTCGTCGACCGACCCCGAGGTCGACGCCGACTGGCGGCTCACGGTGCTCGAGGAGACCGCGACGTACACGTCGTTCGTGCTCGAGGGCACGGGCGGGCGCCGCCTCGAGACGCGCGTGCCGCTGCTCGGCTGGTACATGGCCGCGAACGCGGCGCTCGCGATCGTCATGCTCGTCGAGGCGGGCTACGACCTCGACCAGATCGCCGACGTGCTCGAGCGCGACGGCGGCGTCGACGCGCTACATCCCGGGCCGCGCCGAGCGGATCTCCGGCGACCGCGGCCCGCTCGTCTACATCGACTACGGGCACAGCCCCGACGCGTTCCTGCAGACGCTCGGCGCGATCCGCCGGTTCACCACCGGCCGGCTGATCATGCTGTTCGGCGCCGACGGCGACCGCGACACGACGAAGCGCGCCGAGATGGGCGCGATCGCCGCCCGCGGGGCCGACGTCGTCGTCATCACCGACTTCCACCCGCGGTTCGAGGACCCGGCCGCGATCCGCGCCGCCCTGATCGAGGGCGCGCGCGCGGCCGTCCCCGACCGCGAGATCCACGAGATCGCCGACCCGCGCGAGGCGTTCCGGGCGGCGCTCGCGCTCGCGGACGAGGGCGACGCGATCCTCTACGCCGGACCCGGCCATGAGGACTACCACGAGGTGAAGGGCGTGAAGATCCCGTACTCAGCGCGAGACGACGCGAAGCAGGCACTGCGCGAGGCGGGCTGGGTCGCATGATCGCGCTCACCCTCGCCGAGATCGCCTCGGCGGTCGGCGGCACGCTGCACCTCGACGGCACGGATGCCGCGGCCGAGCACGGTCGTGGCCGGCACCGTCACGACCGACTCGCGCGAGATCACCCGCGGCGACGTCTTCTTCGCCAAGCGCGGCGAGTTCGACGACGGCCACCGGTTCGCCCCGACGGCCGCGGAGCAGGGCGCCGCCCTGCTCGTCGTCGAGCACGCGCTCGAGCTCGCCGTGCCGCAGATCGTCGTCGCCGACACGGTCGACGCGCTCGGCGCGCTCGCGACCGAGGTCGTGGCGCGGGTGCGGGCGGCCGGCGACCTGCGCATCGTCGGCGTCACCGGATCGAACGGCAAGACCACGACCAAGAACCTGCTGCGCGCCGTGCTCGAGCGCGTCGGCCCGACGGTCGCGGCGCGCGCGTCGTTCAACAACGAGGTCGGCGCGCCCGATCACGATGCTCGAGCTCACCGACGACACGCGAGTTCCTCGTCGCCGAGATGGGCGCGTCGGCGGTCGGCGAGATCGCGCGGCTCGTGCGGATGGCCCGCCCCGACGTCGGCATCGTGCTGAAGGTCGGCCTCGCGCACGCCGGCGAGTTCGGCGGCATCGAGCAGACCGTGCGCGCCAAGTCCGAGATGGTCACCGACCTGCTCGCCACGGACGTCGCGGTGCTCAACGCCGACGACCCGCGGGTCGTGCCGATGGCCGGCCTCACCGCCGCACGCGTCGTGTGGTTCGGGCTCGGCGCCGACGCCGACGTGCGCGCGACGACATCGTCGCGCACGCGCGCGGCACCGACTTCACCGTGCAGCTCCCGACGGGCGAGTCCGCGCCGCGTGCGCTTCGGCGTCCTCGGCGAGCACCACGTCATGAACGCGCTCGCGGCCATCGCGGCATCGCGCTCGAGCTCGGCGTGCCGCTGCGCGGCCGTCGTCGAGGCGCTCGAGCACGGTCACCCTCGCCGAGCGCTGGCGCATGCAGCTCATGGGCGGGCGCGACGGCATCACCGTCATCAACGACGCCTACAACGCGAGCCCCGACTCGATGGCCGCGGCGCTCAAGACGCTCGCGCAGGTGCAGGCGCCGGGCACGCGCACGATCGCCGTGCTCGGCGAGATGAGCGAGCTCGGCGAGTTCTCGGGCGAGGAGCACGACCGCATCGGGCTGCTCGCGGTGCGGCTCGGCATCTCGCAGCTCGTCGTCGTGGGCCAGGGCGCGCGCCGCCTGCACATCACCGCCATCAACGAGGGATCGTGGGACGGCGAGTCCGCCTACGTCGAGACCGCCGACGAGGCGTACGACCTCGTCGTGTCCTCGGCGCGCCCCGGCGACACGGTGCTCGTGAAATCGTCGAACTCGGCGGGTCTCCGCCTCCTCGGCGACCGACTGGGAGAATGGTTCGCGTGAGAGCACTGCTGACCGCCGGGGCGTTGTCGCTCGCCTTCACGCTGTTCCTGACCCCGCTCTTCATCCGGCTGTTCACCCGGCTCGGCTGGGGGCAGTTCATCCGCGACGACGGGCCGCAGAGCCACCACGTCAAGCGCGGCACGCCCACCATGGGCGGCATCATCTTCATCCTCGGCAGCCTCTTCGGCTACTTCACGTCGACGCTGCTCGTCTCGAGCGAGCCGCCGACCGCGTCGGCGCATGCTCGTGCTCGGCATGATGGTCGGCCTCGGCGCTCGTCGGCTTCCTCGACGACTTCCTGAAGACCCGCAAGCAGCAGAGCCTCGGCCTCGGCGGCTGGGCGAAGGTCGCCGGGCAGGTCGTCGTCGCCACGGCGTTCGCGCTGCTCGCGCTGCAGTTCCCGAACGACGAGAACGTGACGCCGGCCGAACACGAGCATCTCGTTCATCCGCGACCTCCCGCTCGACTTCATGGTGTTCGGCACGGTCTTCGGCATCATCCTCTACGTGATCTGGATCTGCCTCATCACGGTGGGCGCCTCGAACGGCGTGAACGTCACCGACGGCCTCGACGGGCTCGCCGGCGGCGCGTCGATCCTCGCGATCGGCTCGTTCGTCATCATCGGCTTCTGGCAGTTCAACCAGTCCTGCTTCAGCGACGAACCTCAACCCGAGCGACGCCTACCGCTGCTACGACGTGCGCGACCCGCTCGACATCGCGATCGTCGCGACCGCGATCGTCGGCGGCCTCATCGGATTCCTCTGGTGGAACACGAACCCCGCGCAGATCTACATGGGCGACACCGGCTCGCTCGCGCTCGGCGGCGCCCTCGCCGCGCTCGCGATCGTCAGCCACACCGAGCTGCTCCTGCTCCTCATCGGCGGCCTCTTCGTCATCGAGACCGGCTCGGTCATCGTGCAGCGGGCGTACTTCAAGCTCACGCGGCGGCAAGCGCATCTTCCTGATGAGCCCGATCCACCACCACTTCGAGCTGAAGGGCTGGGCCGAGGTCACGATCGTCGTGCGCTTCTGGATCATCGGCGGCCTGTTCGTCGCCGCGGGCGTCGGCACCTTCTACTTCGAATGGCTGCAGAGTTGACCGAGCCGGATGCCGCGGCCGTCGCCGCCCGCCTCGAGACCCTCACGAGCTGGAACGCCGACTGGCGCGGACTCCGCGTCGCGGTGCTCGGGCTCGGGGTCACCGGGTTCGCCGTCGCCGACACGCTCACCGAGCTCGGCGCCGACGTGCTCGTGCTCGCGCCCGCGGTCGACGACGACCGGGCGCGCATCCTCGAGGTGATCGGCGCGCGGCTGCTGCGGCATCCGCTCGACGCCGTGCCCGACGAGCTCGTCGCGTTCGCGCCCGAGCTGATCGTCGCGTCGCCCGGCTTCCACCCCGACCACCCCGTGCTCGAGTGGGCCGGCGACGCGGGCGTCGCCGTGTGGGGCGACATCGAGCTCGCCTGGCGCGTGCGCGACAAGGTGAACGCCGCCGAGTGGATCCTCGTCACCGGCACGAACGGCAAGACCACGACCGTGCAGCTCGCGGCGACGTTCCTCGCCGCCAACGGGCTGCGCGCGGCGCCGTGCGGCAACATCGGCGTGCCGGTGCTCGACGCCGTGCGCGACCCGGGCGGCTTCGACGTGCTCGTCGTCGAGCTCTCGAGCTACCAGCTGCACCACCTGCCGACGACCGGGCCCGGGGCGCTGCACCCGTGGGCGAGCGTCGTGCTGAACGTCGCCGACGACCACCTCGACTGGCACGGCTCGCCCGAGGCGTACCGCGCGGCGAAGGCCACCGTGTACGCGAACACCAAGGTCGCGTGCGTCTACAACCGCGCCGACGAGGCGACGCATGCACATGGTCGAGGACGCCGAGGTCGAGGAGGGCGCCCGCGCGATCGGCTTCGGGCTCGACGTGCCGGGCCCGAGCGACTTCGGCGTCGTCGAGGGCATCCTCTGCGACCGCGCCTTCCTCGACGAGCGCCGCACCGCCGCGCTCGAGATCACCACGCGTCGACGAGCTCGAGCCGCGCGGCCTCGCCGCGCCGCACGTCGTGCAGAACATCCTCGCGGCGTCGGCGCTCGCGCGGTCCGTACGGCGTCCCGGTCGGGGTCATCCACGACGCGCTCGGCGACTTCCGCCTCGACGCGCACCGCATCGAGACCGTGGCGGTGGCCGGCGGCATCCGCTGGATCGACGACTCGAAGGCCACGAACCCGCACGCCGCCGAGGCGTCGCTGCGCGGCGTTCGGGCAGGTGGTGTGGATCGTCGGCGGGCTGCTCAAGGGCGTCGACGCCGACGCGCTCGTCGCGGCCCACGCCGCACGCCTGCGCGCCGCGGTCGTGATCGGCGTCGACCGCGCCGCGCTCGTCGCGGCGTTCCGGCGACACGCGCCCGAACTGCCCCTGTTCGAGGTGGTCGACCGACGACACTGAGACGGTGATGCCCGAGGCGGTCGCGCTGGCCGCGTCCGTCGCCGAGGCGGGGGACACGGTGCTCCTCGCGCCGGCGGCGGCGTCGATGGACCAGTTCGCCGACTACGCCGATCGGGGCCGGCGATTCCACGAGGCGGTCAGAGCGAGGCTGGGAGGTGAGGCGGATGGCGACTCCGCCCCGCACGACCCGACCTCCGAAGGCTGACGACGCGGGCGTCTCCGCCGCCCGCATCCGGCTCGGCCGCGTCTTCCGCGTCGAGTCGAAGGACTACTTCCTGCTGCTCGGCACGACGCTCTTCCTCGTGGTCTTCGGGCTCGTCATGGTGCTCTCGTCGTCGTCGGTCGAGTCGAACCTCGAGGACGGCGGCTTCTTCGTGCAGGCCACCCGGCAGGGCCTGTACGCGCTCTTCGGCGTGCCGATCATGCTCATCGCGAGCCGGATGCCCGAGCGGTTCTGGATGCGCGGTCGCGTGGCCGCTGCTCATCGTCGCGTGCGCGCTCCAGCTGCTCGTCGTGGCGACGCCGCTCGGCATCACGGTCGGCGGCAACACGAACTGGCTCGCGATCGGTCCGGTGCAGTTCCAGCCGTCGGAGCTCATCAAGGTCGCGCTCGTGATCTGGCTCGGGCTCATCGTCACGAAGAAGCAGGCGCTGCTCGGCGACTTCACGCGCGGCATCCTGCCGATCCTCCTCGTCGGCGGCGGGGCGATCGGCCTCGTGCTCCTCGGCGGCGACCTCGGCACCGTCATGATCATGGGCGCGATGCTGCTCGGCGCGCTCTTCCTCATCGGGGTGCGGTTCCGGCTGCTGCTGCCGCCCGTGCTGCTCGGCGCGGCCGTCGTTCGTGATCGTCGCGGTCTCGAGCGACAGCCGGATGCGGCGCATCACGCGCGTTCCTGCAGGAGAACTGCACCGCAGTTCGACAACGACGACTGCTGGCAGATCCAGCACGGCCGGTTCGCCCTCGCGAACGGCGGCATCTTCGGCGTCGGGCTCGGCAACTCGACGGCGAAGTGGTCGTGGCTGCCCGCGGCCGACAACGACTTCATCTTCGCGATCATCGGCGAGGAGCTCGGCCTCATCGGCGCGGTCGTCGTGATCGGGCTGTTCGTGCGTGCTCGCGGTCGCGTTCGCGCGCGTGCTGCGCTCGGCGCGCACGCCCGTTCGCGAAGGCCGTCACCGCGGCCGTGCTCGTGTGGGTCGTCGGCCAGGCATGTGTCAATATCGGTGTCGTGCTCGGAGTCTTCCCCGTCCTCGGCGTTCCGCTGCCCCTCGTCTCCGCGGGCGGCACCGCCCTGCTCACGACGCTCTTCGCGATCGGCGTCGTGCTCTCGGTCGCGCGCGATCCCGAGGCGGCGACGCGCGCGGCCGCGCGCGCCGAGGCACGCGCGGCGGCACGAGCGGCGGGACGCCGGCGCGATGACCGTCTACCTGCTGGCCGGCGGAGGAACCGCCGGCCACGTGAACCCCCTGCTCGCCGTCGCCGACCGGCTGCGCGAGCGGCGGCCCGACGACGAGGTGCTCGTGCTCGGCACCGCCGAGGGCCTCGAGTCCCGACTCGTGCCCGCCCGCGGCTACGAGCTCCTCACGATCGCGAAGGTGCCGTTCCCGCGGCGCCCGAACCGGGCGGCCGCTCGCGTTCCCCGTCGCGGTTCCGCGCGGTCGATCGCCGACGTGCCGCGCGATCATCGCCGAGCGCGGCGTCGACGTCGTCGTCGGCTTCGGCGGCTACGTCGCGACGCCGGCCTACCTCGCCGCGCGTCGGGCGCGCGTGCCCGGTCGCGATCCACGAGGCCAACGCCAAGCCGGGCCTCGCGAACCGGCTCGGCGCCCGGTGGGCCGCGCGCCGTCGGCGTCGCCTTCGGCGGCACGCCGCTGCGCGCACGCCGAGGTCGTGGGCATGCCGCTGCGCCGCGAGATCGAGCACGCTCGACCGCGCCGCGCTCCGCGACGAGGCGGCCGCGCTTCTTCGGACTCGACCCGGCGCGCCCGGTGCTGCTCGCGACGGGCGGCTCGCTCGGCGCCCGCCGCATCAACCGCACGATGGTCGAGAGCGCCGGCGACGCTCACCGGCGCGGGCTGGCAGGTGCTGCACATCACCGGCGCCGCGTCCGACGTCGACGACCCCGGCCTCCCCGACTACCGCATGGTCGAGTACGCCGACCGCATGGACCTCGCGCTCGCGGTCGCCGACGCCGCCGTGTCGCGCGCCGGCGCCGCCACCGTGAGCGAGCTCGCCGCGCTCGGCATCCCGGCCGTCTACGTGCCGTACCCGGTGGGCAACGGCGAGCAGCGCTTCAACGCGGCCGACGTGGTCGGCGCCGGCGGCGGCATCCTCGTCGACGACGCCGACTTCACTGCCCGACTGGGTGCGGCGCGAGCTCGTGCCCGCTGCTCGGCGATCGGCGACCGCGTCGCGCGCATGGCCGCCGCCGCGGCATCCGTCGGCCATCGCGACGGCACCGACCGCATGGTCGCCCTCGTCGACGCCGCGCTCGGCGGGGGTGCCGGCGACCCGCGCAAGGCGCGTAACGTGGAGTGAGCGGATGCCGCGGCATCCGCCGCACGAGCGACCCGACCGCACACCGACGCACCGAGGAAGAACCGCCGCACGTGACCATCAAGCCCGACCTCACCGCCCAGATCCCCGCCGAGCTCGGCGCCGTGCACTTCGTCGGCATCGGCGGCTCGGGCATGAGCGGCATCGCGCGCCTGTTCCTCGGCGCGGGGCACCGCGTCACCGGCTCCGACGTGCGCGACTCGGCGAACATCGCCGCGCTGCGCGACCTCGGCGCCGAGATCGCGATCGGGCACGACGCCGCCAACGTCGGCGACGCCGACGCGGTCGTCGTGACCGGCGCGCTCTGGCAGGACAACCCCGAGTACCAGCTCGCCCTCGAGCGCGGGCTGCCCGTGCTGCACCGTTCGCAGGCGCTCGCCTGGCTCATCGCGGGCCAGCGCCTCGTGTCGGTCGCCGGCGCGCACGGCAAGACCACGTCGACCGGCATGATCATCACCGGCCTGCTCGAGCTCGGCGAGGACCCGAGCTTCGTCAACGGCGGCGTCATCGAGGAGCTCGGCGTCAGCGCGGCATCCGGCGAGGGCGAGCTCTTCGTCGTCGAGGCCGACGAGTCCGACGGGTCGTTCCTGCTCTACGACACCTCCGTCGCGCTCATCACGAACGTCGACCCCGACCACCTCGACCACTACGGCTCGCGCGACGCGTTCGAGCAGGCCTTCGTCGACTTCGCCGACCGGGCGCGCGAGCTCGTCGTCATCTCCTCCGACGACGCCGGCGCCACGCGCGTCGCCGCGCGCCTCTCGCACGAGCGCGTCGTCAGCTTCGGCGAGGCCGCGGATGCCACGGTGCGCGTGCACTCCATCGAGACCGACGGTCCCGTGTCGTTCGCGATCGACCACGAGGGCGTCACGCTACCGGGCGACGCTCCGCATCCCCGGTCGCCACAACGCCATCAACGCCGCCGGCGCGTTCGCCGTGCTCGTCGGACTCGGGTTCGACCCCGCGGCATCCCTCGCCGGCATCGCGCGCTTCGCCGGCACCGGCCGCCGCTTCGAGCTGCACGGCACGGTCGGCGGCGTGAGCGTGTACGACGACTACGCGCACCACCCGACCGAGGTCGCCGCGGCGCTCGCGGCGGCGCGCACCGTCGTCGGCGCGGGGCGGATCATCGCGGTGCACCAGCCGCACACGTACAGCCGCACGCAGACGTTCGCGCAAGGAGTTCGCCGAGGTGCTCGAGCAGTACGCCGACGAGACGGTCGTGCTCGACGTGTACGGCGCGCGCGAGGACCCGGTGCCCGGCGTCACCGGGCGCGCTCGTGAGCGAGCGGTTCGAGGACCCGGCCCGCGTCGCGTTCGTGCCCGACTGGCAGGAGGCCGCCGACCACACGGCCCGCATCGCCCGCGACGGCGACTTCGTGATCACGCTCGGCTGCGGCGACGTCTACCGCATCGTGCCGCAGCTGCTCGGCTCGCTCGAGCGGGAGCGCGGATGAGGACGCGCCGCGCGTGAAGCGGCCGCAGGGCTTCGACCGTCCTCCCGCACCGCGGGCGGTCGATCGTGCCGCGGCCGAGCGGCCGCGCGCCCGGCGCCGCGCCCGGCGGAGCGATCGCGGGCCGACCGGAGCCGCGGGAGCCGGCACGGACGCCGACCGGGTCACGACCGAGCCGATCGCCGTCGTGCCGGCTCGGCGACGTCGCCGCACCGGCGGGTGCGCGGGCCGACGGCGCGATCGCTCCGATCGGGCACGCGGTCGCCGACCCGATGCGCGACGCCGTCACGACCGACCGGTCGGGCGTCGCCGTCCTCACGGAGCCGATGCGCCGCCGCGGCCCCGTCGGCCTCGACGCCGACGCGGATGCCGCGCCGCCGACGCCGGGCGACGCCCGGGCGGCCAAGCGGGCCCTCGCCGCGGCCGCACGCGAGCGCCGACGCTACGAGCGCCAGGAGGTGCGCCGCTTCACGAAGCGCTCGCGCCGGCGCCGCATCACGTGGGCGGTCGTCGTCGGATCGCTCGTGGCGCTCGTCGCCGTGGTCGGGGTCGGCGCGTACTCGCCGCTCATGGCGCTGCGCGACGTGCGCGTCGAGGGCGCGCAGCGCATCCCGGCCGCCGACGTGCAGGCCGCGTTCGACGGCGTGCTCGGCACGCCGCTGCCGCTCATCGACTCGGCCGAGGTGCACGCGGCGCTCGCGCGAGTTCCCGCTCATCGAGACCTACTCGACCGAGACCATCCCGCCGGGCACGCTCGTCGTGCGCATCGTCGAGCGCACGCCGGTCGGCGTCATCGACACCGGGTCGGGCCTCGAGCTCGTGGATGCCGCGGGCGTCGTGATCGACCGACCCGACGCGCGTGCCCGAGGGCCAGCCGCTGATCGAGGTCGACGGCGGCATCGCCGACGAGGGCTTCCGCGCGGTCGCCGCGGTCGTGCGCAGCCTGCCGGCCGACGTGCGCGGCCAGCTGACGCGGGCGACGGCGGCGACCGCCGATGACGTGCGGCTCGAGCTCGCCGGCGGTGCGAGCGTCGTGTGGGGGAGCGCGGAGGACTCCGCGCTGAAGGCCACGGTGCTCGCCGCGCTCATGCGCGCGGCGCCGCCCGACACGGTGTCGCAGTACGACGTGTCGGCGCCGTCGAGCCCCGTGACCGAGTGAGCCGCGGCGCTCCGACCGCCGTCGAGGCACCGGGTCCGGCCGGGCGGTTCGCGACACGCGGGCGCGCCTTGCCGCGAGGGCGGCCGGGGGACACCTACCTTCGAATCAGGAATTGCATACTCAGCAAAACTTTAACCTTCGACTTGAGGTTCAGGGTTCAGAGTTCGCACGGAGGGCCGGACATGTCGTCTAACCAGAACTACCTCGCCGTCATCAAGGTCGTCGGCATCGGCGGCGGCGGCGTCAACGCCGTCAACCGCATGATCGAGCTCGGCCTGCGCGGGGTCGAGTTCATCGCGATCAACACCGACGCCCAGGCGCTGCTGATGAGCGACGCCGACGTCAAGCTCGACGTCGGCCGCGACCTCACGCGCGGACTCGGCGCGGGCGCCGACCCCGAGGTCGGCCGTCGCGCCGCCGAGGACCACGCCGAGGAGATCGAGGAGGCGCTCGCGGGCGCCGACATGGTCTTCGTGACCGCGGGCGAGGGCGGCGGCACCGGCACCGGCGGCGCACCCGTCGTGGCGCGCATCGCGAAGTCGATCGGCGCGCTCACGATCGGTGTCGTCACCAAGCCGTTCGGATTCGAGGGCAAGCGCCGCCAGACGCAGGCCGAGCAGGGCGTCGCGCGCCTGAAGGAGGAGGTCGACACCCTCATCGTCGTGCCGAACGACCGGCTGCTCGAGATCAGCGACCGCGGCATCTCGATGCTCGAGGCGTTCGCCACCGCCGACCAGGTGCTGCTCGCCGGTGTGCAGGGCATCACCGACCTCATCACGACGCCCGGCCTCATCAACCTCGACTTCGCCGACGTCAAGTCGGTCATGCAGGGCGCCGGCTCGGCGCTCATGGGCATCGGCTCGTCGCGCGGCGCCGACCGCGCGATCAAGGCGGCCGAGCTCGCGGTCGCGAGCCCGCTGCTCGAGGCGTCGATCGACGGCGCGCACGGCGTGCTGCTCTCGATCCAGGGCGGGTCGAACCTCGGCATCTTCGAGATCAACGACGCGGCCCGCCTCGTGCAGGAGGCCGTGCACCCCGAGGCCAACATCATCTTCGGCGCCGTCATCGACGACACCCTCGGCGACGAGGTGCGCGTCACCGTCATCGCGGCGGGCTTCGACGGCGGCGAGCCGAACGCGAAGCCGCAGCCCGTCGAGGCGAGGCGCACGAGCTTCGTCCCGGCGGCCGTCGGCGCGGCGGTCGGCGGCGTCGTCGCTCGGCTCGGGCGGCGACTCCGCCGCGGAGGTGATCGGCGAGATCGACATCGACGAGCTCGTCGAGACCGCGAACTGGGGCGAGGCGCCGACGGCTGCCGCCGACCAGATCGTGTCGGACCCCGCGTTCGACGACGACGGCGACGACCTCGACATCCCCGACTTCCTGAAGTGATCGCGAGCCGGTCGGTCGAGCGGGGGCGCACGTGAGCGCCCTCGCCGACCGACTCGCCTCGGTCCAGGGCGAGCATCGCGGATGCCGCGCGCGACGCCGGGCGCCATCCGACGCGAGATCACGACGATCGTCGTGACGAAGTTCCAGCCGGCATCGCTCGTCGCCGAACTCGCCGGCGCTCGGCGTGCAGGACGTCGGCGAGAACCGGCACCAGGAGGCGCAGGCGAAGGCCGCGGAGCTCGCGTCGCTCGGCCTGCGCTGGCACTTCGTCGGGCAGCTGCAGAGCAAGAAGGCGAAGCAGGTGCGCGCGTACGCCAGCGCCATCCACTCGGTCGACCGGCCCGCGCTCGTCGACGCGCTGCGCTCCGACGAGGCACACGATCGACTGCTTCGTGCAGGTCAACCTCACCGAGGACCCCGGCCGCGGCGGGCGTCGCACCCGACGGGCTCGACGAGCTCGTCGAGCACGTGCTCGGCACGCCGGGGCTCCGGCTGCGCGGCCTGATGGCGGTCGCGCCGCTCGGGGAGCCGGCCCGGCCGGCGTTCGCGCGCGTGCGCCTGCTGTCCGAGCGCGTGCAGCGGACCGCGCCCGGATGCCGCGGCGCTGTCCATCGGGATGTCGCACGATTTCCGCGAGGCGATCCTGGAGGGCGCGACACACCTGCGGATCGGCACCGCAATCACCGGGAATCGGCCGGACGCCGGTTAGCCTCGAAGAGACGGAACACAGACGGAGGCAGCGATGTCGAACCCGCTCAAGAAGACCATGGTCTACCTCGGCCTCGCCGATGAGGAGCTCGAGCACGAGGCCCCGCAGGCTCCGGCGCCCGCTGCACCGGTCGTGCACGCCGCCCCGGCCCCGAAGACCGGAGCGGCCGTCACGCCGCTCCGGCAAGCACCATGTCCAACCGAGCACACCGCAGGCGGAGATGAACGAGATCCTCACCGTGCACCCGCGTCAGTACCGTGACGCCCAGGTGATCGCCGAGTCCTTCCGCGAGGGAGTCCCGGTCATCATCAACCTCTCGCAGATGTCCGACGGCGACGCCCGGCGGCTCATCGACTTCGCGAGCGGCCTCTCGCAGGGCCTCTACGGCAAGATCGAGCGCGTCACGAGCAAGGTCTTCCTGCTCTCGCCCGCGCACGTCGTGGTCTCGGGCGAGGCCGGCGAAGCCGAGGGCGACGTCGACGCGTCGTTCTTCACGCACGCGTAGCCGCCGTGGGCGCACTGGCCGTCGTCTGGAACATCCTCTACACGCTGCTCCTCATCTACTTCTTCGTGATGTGGGCGCGGTTCGTGCTCGATCTCGTGCGCACGTTCAACCGGTCGTGGCGTCCGCGCGGCTTCTGGCTCGTCGTCGTGGAGGCCGTCTACAGCGTGACGGATCCGCCCGTGCGCTTCTTCCGGCGGCTCGTGCCGCCGATACGCATCGGCCAGGTCGCACTCGATCTCGGGTGGAGCCTGGCCATGCTGCTCGTCATCGTCGCCATGACCGTGGTGTCGTGGTTGGCGGCCGGAGCCGCGGCATCCGGCTGACGATCTCCTGCGAGCGTGGCAGGCCGTGACGTTCGGCACTGCGCCCTCGATGAGGTCTTTGCTACCGTTAGCAGAACGTGATCGATCAGTTCGACAGATTTGAGGGTGGGAAGCCATGGCGCTAACTCCGGAAGATGTGGTCAACAAGCGCTTCCAGGCGACGAAGTTCCGGGAGGGCTACGACCAGGACGAGGTCGACGACTTCCTCGACGAGGTGGTCGTCGAGCTGCGCCGGCTGAACCAGGAGAACGACGAGCTGCGCCAGCGCCTCGTCCGCGGCCGAGGCCCGCGCCGCGGACGCCGCGAAGGGCGCCGCCGCTGCGCCGGCCCCTGCCGCGGTCTACACCGAGCCGGCCGCACCGCCGCCCACCGTCGCCGTGCCGACGCAGGCGCCCGCCGCGCCGCAGTCCGAGCTCGACGAGCAGACGTCGACGACGAACCTGCTGCAGCTCGCCCGCCGCCTCCACGAGGAGCACGTGCGCGAGGGCATCGAGAAGCGCGACGCGCTGATCGCCGAGGGCCACGCCACCGCCGCGCGCGTCGTCGCCGAGGCCGAGGCCAAGCAGCGCGCGCAGATGGGCATCCTCGACCAGGAGCGCGTCGCACTCGAGAAGCGCGTCGACGAGCTGCGCGTCTTCGAGCGCGACTACCGCCTGAAGCTGAAGAGCTACATCGAGGGCCAGCTGCGCGAGCTCGACACCGCCGCGCCGGTGCAGGTCTCGGGCGGCCAGGGCTTCTCCTCGCCCGTGAGCGCGAGCGAGCAGGCACCCGCACCGACCTTCCAGGGCTTTGGCGGCTGAGCGGGCCGCGAAGGTCGGCACCACCACTGCACTCCTCGTCCTGGTCGGCGGCGCCCTCGCGGTGTACGGCCTCGACCAGCTGAGCAAGTTCCTCGTCGTCACGAACCTCACCGAGGGTGAGGTCGTGCCGGTGCTCGGCACGGTGCTGCAGTGGCAGTTCGTGCGGAACCCCGGCGCGGCCTTCTCGCTCGCGAGCGGCATGACGTGGATCTTCACGATCCTCGCCGCCGGCGTGATCACGTTCATCGTCTGGTTCGCCCGGCGCATCCGCTCGATCGCGTGGGCGCTCGTCTTCGGGCTGCTGCTCGGCGGCGTGCTCGGCAACCTCACCGACCGGCTCCTCCGCGAGCCGAGCTTCGGCCTCGGGCCACGTGGTCGACTTCATCTCGACGCCGTGGCTGATCCCGGCGATCTACAACGTCGCCGACATCGCGATCGTGTCGAGCATGGTGCTCTTCATGATCCTGACGATCCGCGGCGTCGGCCTCGACGGCACGCGCGAGTCCAAGCGCACGGATGCCGCGGCCGAGGCGGAGCCCGTCGCCGACGCGCGGCGCACCGGCCCGGCGACGACCGACGGTCCCGACGCCGCGCCGCCGGCGACGGGCACGCGCCGCTCGCGGGCTCGCAGCTCGCCGCCGAGTCCTGAGCATGGAGCACCGCTCGTTCCCCGTGCCCGACGGGCTCGACGGCGTGCGCGTCGACGCAGGGCCTCGCGAAGCTCCTGGGCTTCTCGCGCACCCAGGCGGCCGAGATCGCCGCGGCCGGCGGGGCGCGTGCTCGACGGGGCATCCGTCGACAAGTCCGACCGCCTGCGCGCGGGCGGCTGGCTCGAGGTGAGCTGGCAGCCGCCGCGCACGCTCGAGGTCGAGGCCGATCGCCGTGCCCGACCTCGGGATCGTGCACGACGACGACGACCTCGTCGTCGTCGACAAGCCGGCCGGCGTCGCCGCGCACCCCTCGCTCGGCTGGGACGGGCCGACGGTCGTCGGCGCCCTCGCCGCCGCCGGGTTCCGCATCTCGACGTCGGGCGCCCCCGAGCGCCAGGGCGTCGTGCACCGGCTCGACGCCGGCACGAGCGGCCTCATGGTCGTCGCCAAGTCCGAGCGCGCGTACACCGAGCTCAAGCGCCAGTTCCACGACCGCGAGGTCGAGAAGATCTACCACACGGTCGTGCAGGGGCATCCCGATCCGCTCGCCGGCACCATCGACGCGCCCGTCGGGCGGCACCCGCGCTCCGAGTGGAAGTTCGCCGTGGTCGCCGACGGCAAGCACGCCGTGACGCACTACGAGACGCATCGAGGCGTTCCCGTACGCGTCGCTGCTCGAGGTGCACCTCGAGACCGGCCGCACGCACCAGATCCGCGTGCACATGGCGGCGCAGCGGCATCCGTGCGCCGGCGACGCGATGTACGGCGCCGACCCGACGCTGTCGGCGCGGCTCGGCCTCGACGCGGCAGTGGCTGCACGCCAAGGAGCTCTCGCTCACGCACCCCGGGACCGGGGAGTGGACGACGTTCGAATCGGAGTACCCGGCCGACCTCGCGCACGCCCTCGAGCTGCTGCGCGGCGACTGAACGCGACGCGCGCGCGCCGACCCGCCATGACGTGGGTCGGTCGCCGTAGACTCTGAACACCCCACCGAACACCCACCTCGCAGCACCCCGATGAGGAGCCCAGTGGCCGCCGATTCCTTCGTCCACCTGCACGTGCACAGCGAGTACTCGATGCTCGACGGCGCAGCCCGGGTCGGGGAGCTCATCCAGGCCGCGAAGGCGCAGGGCATGCCCGCCGTCGCGGTCACCGACCACGGCAACGTGTTCGGCGCCTACGACTTCTGGAAGCAGGCGACCGACGCCGGCATCAAGCCGATCATCGGCACCGAGGCGTACATCACGCCGGGCACGCACCGCGGCGACAAGACCCGCGTGCGCTGGGGGAGCGGCGGCGGCGACGACGTGTCCGGCTCCGGTGCGTACACGCACATGACGCTCCTGTCCGAGACGACCGAGGGCATGCACAACCTGTTCCGCCTCTCGAGCCGCGCCTCGATCGAGGGCTACTACTTCAAGCCGCGCATGGACCGCGAGCTGCTGCAGACGTACTCCGAACGGGCTCATCGCCACGACCGGATGCCCGTCGGGCGAGGTGCAGACGCGCCTGCGGCTCGGGCAGTACGACGAGGCCGTGCAGGCGGCATCCGACTACCGCGACATCTTCGGCCGCGAGAACTACTTCGCCGAGATCATGGACCACGGGCTCGGCATCGAGCGGCGCATCATGGGCGACCTGCTCCGCCTCGCGAAGGAGCTCGACCTGCCGCTCGTCGCCACCAACGACCTGCACTACACGCACGCGCACGACGCCAAGAGCCACGCGGCGCTGCTCTGCGTGCAGTCGGGCTCGACGCTCGACGACCCGAACCGCTTCAAGTTCGACGCCGACGAGTTCTACCTGAAGACCGCGGCCGAGATGCGGCACCTCTTCCGCGACCACCCCGAGGCGTGCGACAACACGCTGCTCATCGCCGAGCGCTGCGACGTGCAGTTCAACACGAGCGCCAACTACATGCCGCGCTTCCCGGTCCCCGAGGGCGAGAGCGAGGAGAGCTGGTTCGTCAAGGAGGTCGAGCGCGGCCTCGCACGTGCGCTACCCCGAACGGCATCCCCGACGAGGTGCGCAAGCAGGCCGACTACGAGGTCGGCGTCATCACTGCAGATGGGGTTCCCCGGCTACTTCCTCGTCGTCGCCGACTTCATCAACTGGTCGAAGAACAACGGCATCCGGGTCGGGCCCGGGCCGCGGCTCCGGTGCCGGCTCGATGGCCGCCTACGCGATGCGCATCACCGACCTCGACCCGCTGCGGCACGGGCTGATCTTCGAGCGCTTCCTGAACCCCGACCGCGTCTCGATGCCCGACTTCGACGTCGACTTCGACGAGCGTCGTCGCGGCGAGGTCATCCGGTACGTCACCGAGAAGTACGGCGACGAGCGCGTCGCCCAGATCGTGACCTACGGCACCATCAAGGCCAAGCAGGCGCTGAAGGACTCGCGCCGCGTGCTCGGCTTCCCGTTCGGCATGGGCGAGAAGCTCACCAAGGCGATGCCGCCGGCCGATCATGGGCAAGGACATCCCGCTGTCGGGCATCCTCGACACGGCCCACCCGCGCTACAAGGAGGCCGGCGACATCCGCGCCCTCATCGAGACCGACGCCGAGGCGAAGACGGTCTTCGAGACGGCGCTCGGCCTCGAGAACCTGAAGCGCCAGTGGGGCGTGCACGCCGCCGGCGTCATCATGTCGAGCGACCCGCTCATCGACATCATCCCGATCATGAAGCGGGAGCAGGACGGCCAGATCGTCACGCAGTTCGACTACCCGGCGTGCGAGTCGCTCGGCCTCATCAAGATGGACTTCCTGGGGCTGCGCAACCTCACGATCATCGACGACGCGCTCGACAACATCGAGGCGAACCGCGGCTTCCGCCCGGTGCTCGAAGACCTCGCCCTCGACGACGCGGGCGCCTACGAGCTGCTCGCCAAGGGCGACACGCTCGGCGTGTTCCAGCTCGACGGCGGGCCGATGCGCTCGCTGCTGCGGCAGATGAAGCCCGACAACTTCGAGGACATCTCGGCCGTCATCGCGCTGTACCGCCCGGGGCCGATGGGCGCGAACTCGCACATCAACTACGCCCTGCGCAAGAACGGCCTGCAGCCGATCACGCCGATCCACCCCGAGCTCGAGGAACCGCTGAAGGACATCCTCGACACGAGCTACGGCCTGATCATCTACCAGGAGCAGGTCATGGCGATCGCGCAGCGGGTGGCGGGCTTCTCGCTCGGCCAGGCCGACATCCTGCGCCGCGCGATGGGCAAGAAGAAGAAGTCCGAGCTCGACAAGCAGTACGAGGGCTTCTCGGGCGGCATGAAGGCCAACGGCTTCTCGGATGCCGCGGTCAAGACGCTCTGGGACATCCTGCTGCCGTTCTCCGACTACGCGTTCAACAAGGCGCACTCGGCCGCCTACGGCGTGCTCAGCTACTGGACCGCGTACCTCAAGGCGCACTACCCGGCCGAGTACATGGCGGCCCTGCTGACGAGCGTCGGCGACGCGCGCGACAAGCTCGCGCTCTACCTCAACGAGTGCCGCCGCATGGGCATCAAGGTGCTCCCGCCCGACGTCAACGAGTCGATCGGCTACTTCGCGGCCGTCGGCGACGACATCCGCTTCGGGCTCGGCGCGGTGCGCAACGTCGGCTTCAACGTCGTCGACGCCATCCGCGCGGCGCGCGAGGAGAAGGGCCGCTTCGAGTCGTTCCACGACTTCCTCAAGAAGGTCCCGATCCAGGTCGCCAACAAGCGCACCGTCGAGTCGCTGGTCAAGGCGGGCGCGTTCGACTCGCTCGGGCACACGCGCCGGGCGCTCGTCGAGATCCACGAGGGCGCCGTCGAGTCGCGCCGTGAAGGAGAAGCGCGCCGAGGAGGTCGGCGACATCGGGTTCGACTTCGACAGCCTCTTCGAGGACCACGAGCGCGAAGCGGCGCCGTCGCTCGTGCCCGACCGGCCCGAGTGGGCCAAGCGCGACAAGCTCGCGTTCGAGCGCGAGATGCTCGGGCTGTACGTCTCCGACCACCCGCTCGCCGGGCTCGAGGTGCCGCTCGCGAAGCACGCGTCCACCACCATCACCGAGCTGATGTCGTCGGATGCCACGCAGGACGGCGACACCGTCACCATCGCCGGGCTCGTCACGAGCGTGCAGCACCGCGTCGCCCGCCAGAGCGGCAACCAGTACGGCATGATCCAGGTCGAGGACTTCTCGGGCGAGATCACCGTGATGTTCATGGGCAAGGCGTACCAGGAGTTCGCGCCCGGCCTGCAGGCCGACTCGATCGCGGTCGTCCGCGGCCGGGTCAGCATGCGCGACGACGGCATGAACCTGCACGCCTACAGCGTGTTCACGCCCGAGCTCGGCCAGGGCGACGAGTCGGGACCGGTCGTCATCTCGCTGCCCGACATCCGCGCGACGACCGACACCATCACCGCGCTCGGCGACGTGCTGATCCGGCACCGCGGCGACACCGAGGTGCGGCTCCGGCTCGTGCGCGGGCGCACCGCGCGCGTGTTCGAGCTGCCGTACCCGGTGCAGGTCACCGCCGACCTGTACGGCGAGCTGAAGAGCCTGCTCGGGCCGAACTGCCTCGTGTGACGCCCGCCGCGGTCGCCGCGCGGCCGGCTCGGTAGGCTGGTCGGGTCATGCTGCGAACGATCGACCTCCGCGGAACCCGTCCGACCGCGAACGAGCTGCTCGCCCTCGTCCCGCGCGCCGCGACCGACGTCACGGCCGCGCTCGACGCCGCGCGCGGCCCTCATCGACGACGTGCGCGAGCGCGGCGAGGCGGCGCTCCTCGACCAGGCCGAGCGCTTCGACGGCGTGCGCCCCGCGGCCGTCCGCGTGCCCGCCGCCGAGCTCGACGAGGCGCTCGACGCGCTCGCGCCCGAGATGCGCGGCGCGCTCGAGTCGACCATCGCCCGCGTCCGCACGGCGAGCGCCGCGCAGGTGCCGGCCCCCGAGCGCACCGTGCTCGACGACGGCGCGGTCGTCGAGCAGCGCTGGCAGCCGGTCGGCCGCGTCGGCCTCTACGTGCCCGGCGGCAAGGCCGTGTACCCGTCGAGCGTCGTCATGAACGTCGTGCCGGCACAGGTCGCCGGCGTGCGCTCGATCGCGCTCGCGTCGCCGGCGCAGGCCGCGTTCGGCGGGCGGATCCACCCCACGATCGCCGCCGCCGCGGCCCTGCTCGGCATCGAGGAGGTCTACGCGATGGGCGGAGCGGGCGCGATCGGCGCCTTCGCCTACGGCGTGCCGGGCCTCGGGCTCGAGCCCGTGCAGCGCGTGACCGGTCCCGGCAACGTGTACGTCGCGGCGGCGAAGCGCCTCGTGCAGGGCGTCACGGGCATCGACGCCGAGGCGGGTCCCACCGACATCCTCGTGATCGCCGACGACTCGGCCGACGCCGACTTCGTGGCGGCCGACCTCGTGAGCCAGGCCGAGCACGACGAGCTCGCGGCATCCGTGCTCGTCACCGACTCGGCCGAGTTCGCCGACCGGGTGCGCGAACGCCTCGCCGAGCCCGCGTCGCGGCGACGAAGCACACGGAGCGGATCCGCAGCGCCGTCGTCGGGGCGGCAGTCGGCCGTGGTGCTCGTCGACGACCTCGAGCAGGCCGCCGACTTCTCGAACGCGTTCGGGCCCGAGCACCTCGAGATCCAGGTGCGCGACGCCGACGCCGTGCTCGCGCGCATCGAGAACGCGGGCGCGATCTTCATCGGTCCGTACTCGCCCGTGAGCCTCGGCGACTACGCGGCGGGCTCGAACCACGTGCTGCCCACCGGCGGCCAGGCCCGGTCGGCGGCGGGCCTCTCCGCGGCGACGTTCCTGCGCCCGCAGCAGGTCGTGCGCTACGACGAGGGCGCCCTGCGCGAGGTCGCGCCGGTGATCGCCGCGCTCTCGGCCGAGGAGGACCTGCCGGCGCACGGCGAGGCCGTCGCGGCGCGCTTCGAGCGCTGACGGGCGCGCCGGCGGCATCCGTCGTGCGTCGCCGACGTCGCGCCGTCGCGCGGTCGCGCGGTCGCGTCGCCCACGGCGAACGCGGCCGGACGCCGACCCGCCCCCGCTAGGCTGGGAGCACCATGTACTGTCCGTTCTGCCGTCACCCGGATTCCCGCGTCATCGACTCGCGCACGAGTGATGACGGACTCTCGATCCGGCGTCGCAGGCAGTGCCCCGAGTGCGGCCGGCGCTTCTCCACCACCGAGACCGCGAGCCTCGCGGTGATCAAGCGCAGCGGCGTCATCGAGCCGTTCAGCCGCGAGAAGGTCGTGCTCGGCGTGAAGAAGGCGTGCCAGGGCCGCCCGGTCACCGACTCCGACCTCGCGGTGCTCGCGCAGAAGGTCGAGGAGACGATCCGCTCGACGGGCGCCTCGCAGATCGAGGCGAACGACATCGGCCTGGCGATCCTGCCGCCGCTCCGCGAGCTCGACGAGGTCGCCTACCTCCGCTTCGCGAGCGTCTACCAGGCGTTCGAGTCGCTCGACGACTTCGAGGCCGCCATCGGGCAGCTCCGGGCCGAGCACGGTCGCCTCCCCGCGCGTCCCGTCGAGTGACGGCATGACGGCGATCGCCGGCGCCGTCATCGGCCGCACGGCGCCTCCGATAGCCTGAGTCCCGGCATGTATCGACTCCTCTTCTCCCTCGTCTTCTCCCGCATGGACCCCGAGGACGCCCATCACCTCGCGTTCCGGGTGATCCGGATGCTGCCGACGCTCGGGTTCGGCCGCCTCGTCGAGCTCGTTCACGCGTCCCGACCCGTCGCTCGCGGTCGAGGCGCTCGGGCCTCACCTTCCCGTCGCCGTTCGGCGTCGCGGCGGGCTTCGACAAGGACGCCCTCGCCGTGCAGGGGCTCGGCCAGCTCGGCTTCGGGCACGTCGAGGTCGGCACCATCACCGCCGTCGCCCAGCCCGGCAACGAGCGCCCGCGCCTGTTCCGGCTCATCGACGACCGCGCGCTCGTGAACCGCATGGGCTTCAACAACGGCGGGGCGGATGCCGCGGTCGGCCGCCTCTCGCGGCTCGCACGCCGCAGGCACCGCCCGGTGCTCGGCGTGAACATCGGCAAGAGCCGGGTGACGCCCGTCGAGGACGCGGTCGGCGACTACGAGCGCAGCGCCAGGGTGCTCGCGCCGTACGCCGACTACCTCGTCGTGAACGTGAGCTCGCCGAACACGCCCGGCCTGCGCGGCCTGCAGGAGCTCGACGCCCTCGCGCCCCTCCTCGAGGCGGTGCGCGCCGCGGCGGGCGAGGCGACGCCGCTCCTCGTGAAGATCGCGCCCGACCTCGCCGACGAGGAGGTCGTGCGCATCTGCGAGCTCGTCACGCGGCTCGGCCTCGACGGCATCATCGCCACGAACACCACGATCTCGCGCGAGGGACTCCGAACGCCGGCATCCGTGGTCGAGCGCATCGGGGCCGGCGGCCTCTCGGGCGCGCCGCTCGCGGCCCGCGCGCTCGAGGTGCTGCGCCTCGTGCGGGCGAACGTGCCTGCCGGGCTCTGCGTGATCTCGGTCGGCGGGGTCGAGACGGCCGCCGACGTGCAGGACCGCCTCGACGCGGGGGCCACGCTCGTGCAGGGCTACTCCGCGTTCATCTACCGCGGCCCGCTCTGGGCGCGACAGGTCAACCGCGGGCTCGCCGGCATCCGGCGGGCGCGCGCGGAACGCGCCGGCGTCGTGGCCGCCACGGCCTGACCGCAGCTCCCGCCGTCCCGCGCGGCCGGGCGCGGGGCTCAGAGCAGGCCGAGGTCGCCGAGGCGATCGGCGATGGTCGAGCCGTCGCTCGCCGACACCCACGGCACCTCGGCGCCGTGCTGCTCGGCCTTCGTGCGACCACCCGCGAGCACGGCCTCGCCGGTCGAGAGGCGACGGATCGCGACGGCCGCGACGCGATCGGGGTGCTCGGCCGCGAATCGGGCGTAGAGCTCCTCGTCGTGCTGCCCGTCGTCGCCGATCAGGAGCCAGCGCACGTGCGGGAACTCGTCGGCGAGCCGGCGCAGGTTCTCCTCCTTGTGCGCGCGCCCGCTGCGGAACCAGCGATCGTGCGTGGGCCCCCAGTCGGTGAGGAGCAGCGGACCCGCGGGGTAGAGGTTGCGCGAGAGGAAGCGCGTGAGCGTCGGTGCGACGTTCCACGCGCCGGTGGAGAGGTAGATCACGGGCGAGCCGGGGTGGGCGCGGACGAGGCGCTCGTAGAGCACGGCCATGCCGGGGGTGGGGATGCGCGCGTGCTCGTCGAGCACGAACGTGTTCCAGAACGCGACGAACGGCCGGGGGAGCGCGGTCACCATCACGGTGTCGTCGACGTCGGAGATGATGCCGAAGTCGACGTCGGTGCCGACGATCCAGATCGGCGCCTCGACCGGCTCCGCCCCCTCGGTGTGCAGCGTCGCCTGGTGCCAGCCGGGAGCCAGCGCGACGGGGACGCGCGTGTCGACCACGCCGCCGCGGTCGGCGAGCACCTCGAGGCGCTCGCCCCCGACCTCGATGATCACGGGCACGTCGCCGACGGGCACGCTCGTGAAGCTGCGCCAGCCGCGGATGCCCTGCTCGCCGCGCTTGCGCCGGCGCTTCGACGGCTCGTCGGGCGCGATGGGCCGGCTGAGCAGCACCCGGCAGAGCACGCGGACCCATTCCGTCGATCCGTAGCCCGTGTACGGGCACGATGGTGGGCACGTGACCGCGCCGGCGCGCCCAGCGCTCGCGGACGTCGTGGATCCAGTCCTCGATGCGCGCGGCACGATGCCGGACCTCGCGCTCACGGGACCCGGCCGGGGTGGGGGGCTCGCCGGCATCCACTCAGTCTGTCATGCGCCCGCGCCGGGTCGGAAAACGCACCGCCCGCGTTGGTCGGACGATCGCGACGCGGCCCGGTAGAGTGGAGGCCGCAAGTGAGGGAGGTTCCGTGCCGAATGTCGACCTGATCCTGGGGGCCGATCCAGGCCGGAAGCGCTCGGTCCGCACCGAGCCGACGCAGCGACGAAGCACGCAGCGGCTCGACGCGCTGCTCGATGCTGCCGCCGAGATCGTCGATGAGACCGGCTTCGAGCGCCTGACCACCCAGATGGTGGCGGAGCGCGCCGGGCGCGTCGATCGGCACGGTGTACCGCTACTTCCCCGACCGCGTCGCGGTGCTGCACGCGCTCCGCGAGCGCTCCATCCGCCGGTTCCGGGAGCGCTGTCGCCGACGACCTGCGAGCGCTCCGAGCTCGCGACCTGGTGGGACGTCGTCGACGTCGCGCTCGACGCGCTCACGGCGCTGTACCGCGACGAGCCCGGCTTCACCGTCGTGCACGCCGGTCGACGCGAGACCGCCGACGGCGACGTCGAGCCCGAGTTCGCGCACCGCATGGCGAAGCTCATCGAGGCCGAGTTCGACCTCAGCGGCGACGAGGTCGATGCGGCCGAGCTCCGCTTCCGCCTCGGCGTGGCGATCGAGCTCGGCGACGCGCTCATCAGTCGCGCGTTCGAGCGCGACCCGGCCGGCGACGAGCGCTACCTCGCCGAGGCCAAGCGCCTCGTGCACGACTACCTCGCCGAGCACCTCGGCAAGGCGCGGGTCGCCACCTCCGCCGCCTGACGGCCGGCGGCATCCGTCGTGCGCGACTCGCCGTGTCGCGTCGTTTGCCCTGAGCCCTGATTGGTGTTTGGCTTGTTGTCCGCACCCGGGCACGCCGTCCGAGGCGGGGAGTGAGGCAGCGCATGATCGAGTTCCGCCGTGTCACCAAGCAGTTCCCCGACGGCACGGTCGCGGTCGAGGACGTCGACATCGTCATGCCGCCGCACAAGACGACGGTGCTCGTCGGCTCGTCCGGCTCGGGCAAGACCACCCTGCTCCGCATGATCAACCGCATGGTCGACCCGACGGGCGGCCAGGTGCTCATCGACGGCACGGATGTCGCGACGCGCGACCCGGTGCAGCTGCGCCGCGGCATCGGCTACGTCATGCAGAACTCCGGCCTGCTGCCGCACCGCCGGGTGATCGACAACATCGCCACCGTGCCGCTCCTCCGCGGCACGCCCAAGCGCGAGGCGTACGAGCACGCGCTCGAGCTGCTCGACACGGTCGGACTCGACCGCTCGCTCGCCGACCGGTACCCCAGCCAGCTCTCGGGCGGCCAGCAGCAGCGCGTCGGCGTCGCTCGGGGACTCGCGGTCGACCCGAACATCCTGCTGATGGACGAGCCCTTCGGCGCCGTCGACCCGATCGTCCGCGCCGAGCTGCAGCAGGAGCTGCTGCGCGCTGCAGGACGAGCTCGGCAAGACCATCGTGTTCGTGACGCACGACATCGACGAGGCGTTCCTGCTCGGCGACCAGGTCGTGATCATGCAGGGCGGCGGCAAGATCTCGCAGGCCGCGTCGCCGGCCGAGATCCTCGCGCACCCGGCCGACGAGTTCGTGGCCGACTTCGTCGGGGCCGACCGCGGCAAGCGCGCCCTGCACCTGACCGACGTCGACGGCAGGAGCGTGGTGGTGGACGCCGACGGCCGACCGGCCGGGGTCCTGATCCCGTGAACTGGCTCTGGTCGAACCTCGACCTGGTCGGCGAGCTCATGCTCGTGCACCTGGCATTGTCGGTGCCCGCGATCATACTGAGCTTCGTGATCTCGGTCCCGATCGGATGGCTCGCGCACCGCTACCGGTGGTCGCGGGGCGTGCTGCTCTCGCTCTGCGCGCTGCTCTACGCCGTCCCGTCGCTCGCGCTGTTCGTCGCGCTGCCCGCCGATCACCGGGCTCAGCCTGCGGTCGCCGCTGAACCTCGTGATCGCCCTCACGCTCTACGGCATCGCGGTCATCGTGCGCACCGCCGCCGACGCGTTCGACTCGGTCGAACCCGACGTGCGCCAGTCGGCCACCGCGGTCGGGTACTCCACGGTCGGGCCGGTTCTGGGGCGTCGAGCTGCCGCTCGCCGGTCCGGTGCTGCTCTCGGGCTCCGCGTGGTGATCGTGAGCACGGTCAGCCTCGCGACGGTCGGGGCGGTGATCGGCGTCCCGAGCCTCGGCAGCCTCTTCACCGACGGGTTCCAGCGCGGCATCCAGGCCGAGATCTTCACCGGCATCGTGGCGACGATCCTGCTCGCGCTCGCCCTCGACTGGGCGAGCGTGCTGATCGGCCGGCTGCTCATGCCGTGGTCGCGGCCGAGTCGCGAGGGCGCGCCGCCGCTCCGTCGCACGGGTCGAGCGGGTGGATGCCGCATGAACCTCTTCCTCGACGGCATCGCCTGGATCCTCGACCCCGCCAACTGGACCGGGCGTGGGCAGCATCCCCGAGCGCATCGGCCAGCACCTCGTGATCTCGGCGATCGTGCTCGTGATCGCCTCGGTCATCGCCCTTCCCGTCGGCGGGCTGGTCGGCCACACGGGCCGCGGCAAGGACGCTCTCGGTGATGGTCTCCGGGGGGCTCCGGGCGCTGCCCACCCTCGGCGTGCTCACGCTGTTCGCGCTCTGGCTCGGCATCGGCCTGCAGGCGCCGATCATCGCGCTCGTCATCCTCGCCATCCCGCCGCTGCTCGCCGGCGCCTACGCGGGGCTGGAGTCCGTCGACCGGCGCACCGTCGACGCCGCGCGGGCGATGGGCATGCGCGAGGGCCAGATCGTCGGCAAGGTCGAGCTCCCGCTCGGCATGCCGATCGTCGTCGGCGGCATCCGGTCGGCGACGCTGCAGATCATCGCGACGGCGACGCTCGCCGCGTACGTCGCCGACTTCGGCCTCGGCCGGTTCATCTTCGCGGGCCTGAAGACCCGCGACTACGCCGAGATGCTCGGCGGATCCATCCTCGTGATCATCCTCGCGCTCGTCGTCGACGGATGCTTCGCGCTCACCCAGCGCCTCGTGGTGCCCGCCGGCGTGCGGGTCGTCGAGGACCGGGGAACTCCGCTCCGGGCCGACCCGGCCGCGAGCGGCCGTGGGGCGACCCATCAATGAAGGGAATCCAGAATGATCACAGCAGGAAAAGGCCGGCTCGTTGCATTCGCAGCGGTCGCGGTCGGGGCGACAGTGGCCCTGGCAGGGTGCGCGTCGGGTGATCCGCTCGACAGCGGATCCACGAGCGACGGCGCCTCATCCGAGACGATCGTCATCGGTTCGCAGGACTACTACTCCAACGAGATCATCGCCGAGCTGTACGCCCAGGCGCTCGAGGAGAACGGCTACACCGTCGATCGCCAGTTCCGGATCGGCCAGCGCGAGGTCTACATCCCCGAGATCGAGAGCGGCGCCATCGACGTCTTCCCCGAGTACACGGGCAACCTCCTCCAGTACTACGTGCCCGACACCACGGCCACGACGAGCGACGACGTCTACGCCGAGCTCGAGACCGTCGCTGCCCGACGGGCTCCGGGTGCTCGACCAGTCGCCCGCGACCGACCAGGACTCGTACAACGTGACGAAGGCGTTCTCCGACGAGAACGGCGTCACGAGCCTCGCCGACCTCAAGGACGTCACGACGCCGATCACCCTCGGCGGCAACTCCGAGCTCGCGACGCGGCCCTACGGGCCCGACGGGCTGAAGTCCGTCTACGGCGTCGACGTCGCGTTCACGCCGATCGAGGACAGCGGCGGCCCGCTCACCCTCAAGGCGCTCGTCGACAACCAGGTGCAGATGGTCAACATCTACAGCGCCGACCCGAACATCGCGGCGAACGACCTCGTCACCCTCGAAGACCCCGAGGGGCTCTTCCTCGCCTCGAACGTGGTGCCGGTCGTCAGCGAGAAGGTCACCGACGAGATCGCCGAGATCCTCAACACCGTGAGCGCCGCGCTCACGGCCGAGGACCTCGTGGCGCTGAACTCGCTGAGCGTGAACGACCAGGAGTCGGCCGAGCAGATCGCCGGCGACTGGCTCGCCGAGAAGTCGCTCTTCTAGCGGTTCGGATCGCGGTTCGAGGGGTCGGATGCTTCGGCGTCCGGCCCCTCGTCGTCGCCGCCGAGGGCGACCGAGCCGACGGCGTCGCGCAGGTCGGCGTCCTCGGCCTCGTCCGGCGGCTCCTCGTCGAAGTCCGCCTCCATGTGCTTCGCCTCGGCGCGGACGATGAGCTTCTTCACGCCCCAGACGACGAGCAGGAACGCCGCGATGACGGCCACGAACAGGTAGCCGGCCCAGTGCAGCTCGCGGCTCAGCTCCCGGTAGCTGCCCGCGGCGAGCCAGCCGACCGTCACGTAGGCGAAGGCCCAGATCACGCAGGCCGGCACCGTCCACGCCATGAACTTGCGGTATCGCATGGTGCTCATCCCCACCGTCAGCGGGATGAGGGAGTGCAGCACCGGCAGGAACCGCGAGATGAACACGGCGGGCCCGCCGCGGCGGTCGAGGTAGCGCTGCGCCCGCTCCCAGTTGTCCTCGCCGATCCTGCTGTCCGAGTCGCGAGCGCTCGATGTGCGGCCCGAACCACCGTCCGAGGCGCGAAGCCGATGCTCTCGCCGATGAGCGCGCCCGAGATCACCGCCGCGATCAGCGCGAAGTACTCGCCGACGCCGTCGACGGCGGTCGAGGCGACGAGCACGATCGTGTCGCCGGGCACGACCAGGCCGATCAGCACCGAGGTCTCGAGCATGATGCCGAGCCCCGCGAGGAGCGTGCGCGCGACCGGATCCACGGCCTGCACCGTGTCGAGGACCCAGTCGAGGAGCTCGTTCACGATTCGAGCGTATCGACGCGGCCACGAGCGGCGCGTCACACTAGGGGACGATTCCGAGTATCGCGGCCATCGCCACCACCGGCACGGCGACGAGCGCGACGGATGCCACGACCGCGGCCGTGCGCACGGCGGACACTCGGCGGAGCCGCCGCCGCCTGCCCGTCGTCGCGCCACGCCTCGTCGCCGGGTCGACGTCGAGGCGGTCGAGCCGCGCCACGAGCATCGCCGCGTCGGGATTCGCCCCCGACGCCGACTCGGGATAGGCCCCGGACTCGCCGGCATCGCCGACCCGCTCGAGCGCGCGGCGGAGCGCGTCCGCTGCCGACGGCGCGACGGGCGCCGTCGTCGGCGAGCATCTCGGTGAGCGTGACGACCGACCGCTCGGCGCGGTTCGCGATCGGGAACCACGGGATCGCGCTGTGCCAGGCGCGGAACGCGAGGCGCACGAGGTGGTGCAGCTGGTCGAGGTGGGTGCGCTCGTGGGCGATCACCGCGGCGAGCTCGTCGGCGCAGAGCGCCTCGATGAGGCCGTCGGTGAGCACGGTCGCGGTGCGGATGCCGGGCACGCAGTAGGCCAGCGGCACCGGGTGCGCGAGCACGCGGGTGCGCGGCTCGCCGGGCATCGGATCGCTGAGGAGGTCGATGAGCTGGTGCTGGCGGCGGCGCTCGCGCTCGGCCCGCACGGCGGTGAGGGCGAGGTTCAGCATGAGCAGCAGCGCGACGGCCGCGGCGAGCGTGAGCGCCGCGACCTGCGCGACCCCGAATCCGGCCGGCAGCGGGCCGGCGAGCACGTGCGGTGCGAGGGCGGCGACGGCCGCGGGCAGGGAGCCCGCGGGCGCCGAACCGAAGGCGAGGAGGCATCCGATCATCGACAGGCCGCCCGCGAGCGCGATCGCCTGCCAGAGCGCGAGCGCCGCGGCGGGCGCGCGCGAGGGCCAGGCGGCGCGGGAGAGCGCGACGGGCACGGGCCAGGCGAGGGCGAGCGCGAGGATCCCGAGCACCGCCGAGACGGCGAGCATCGTCAGCGGCGCGCGAGCTCGTCGAGGAGGCGGCGCAGGGTGGCCGCCTCGCCCGCGGTGGCCGTGCCGACGAACCGGGCGAGCGCGGCGTCGCGGTCGCTGGCGCGGTCGAGCACCTCGTGCATGAGCTCGGCGGTGTGCTCCTCGCGGCTCAGCAGCGCGCGGTAGCGGTGGGGGCGCACCTCGCGGGTGCGCGTGACGAAGCCCTTGCGCTCGAGCCGGGAGAGCACGGTGAGCACGGTGGTGGTGGCGATGGCTCGGCCCGGCTCGTCGCGCAGCGACGAGCGCGTCGCGCAGCTCGTTCGCCGTGAGCTCGGCGTCGCTCGTCCAGAGGACCTCCATCACGGAGCGTTCCAGTTCGCCGAGACTCGCCATGCAACAAGATTACCGCCAGCCGCCTGAATGTTCTACGCTGTGTAGAAGAACGATCCGGGACGTCGCCGCGTGCGAAAGGGGCATCCGTGAACGACCTGCTCGACCCGCTGCTCCTCGCCAGGTGGCAGTTCGGCCTCACCACGATCTACCACTTCCTGTTCGTCCCGATCACGATCGGCCTCGCCACCACCGCGGCGGTCTTCCAGACCGCGTGGTACCGCACCGGCAAGACCGAGTACCTGCGCATCACGCGCTTCTTCGGCACGATCTTCCTCATCAACTTCGCCATGGGCGTGGTCACGGGCATCGTGCAGGAGTTCCAGTTCGGCATGAACTGGTCGGAGTACTCGCGGTTCGTCGGCGACGTGTTCGGCGCGCCGCTCGCGATGGAGGGCCTGCTCGCCTTCTTCTTCGAGGCCACGTTCATCGGGCTCTGGATCTTCGGCTGGGACAAGCTCCCGCGCGGCCTCCACCTCGCCACCATCTGGGCGGTCGCCATCGGCAGCATCGCCTCGGCGTACTTCATCATCGCGGCCAACGCGTTCATGCAGAACCCGGTCGGCTACGAGATGAACGCCGACAAGGGCCGCGCCGAGCTCGTCGACATCTGGGCCCTGCTCTCGAATCCGGTGGCGCTGGCGGCGTTCCCGCACACGATCGCGGCGAGCTTCATGGTCGCGGCCGGCCTGATCATCAGCGCGTCGGCCTGGCACCTCGCCCGCAACCAGCACCTCGACACCATGCGGCCCGCCCTGAAGTTCGGCCTGTGGACGATGGTCGGCGCCGGCATCCTCACGACCCTCTTCGGCGACCAGCTGAGCCTCGCGATGGTCGCGACGCAGCCGATGAAGATGGCCGCCGCCGAGGCGACGTACGACACGGTCTGCGGTGCGGATGCCTCGTTCTCGCTGTTCACGCTCGGCACGCCCGACGGCACGACGCGAGCTCTTCTCCATCCGCGTGCCGTACCTGCTCTCATTCCTCTCGACGCATACGTTCGACGGCTGCGTGGAGGGCATCAACGACCTGCAGGCGCAGTACCAGGCGCTCTACGGTCCCGGCGACTACGCGCCCATCATCTGGATCACCTACTGGTCGTTCCGCTGGATGATCGGGCTCGGCCTGCTGCACGTGCTCGTCGCGGTCGTCGGCCTCTGGCTCACCCGCAAGGGGCGGATGCCGAAGCAGGCGTGGATCTGGAAGGTCGCGATCTGGAGCTTCCCGCTCTCGCTCGCGGCGATGATCGTGGGCTGGATCTTCACGGAGATGGGCCGGCAGCCGTGGATCGTGTTCAGCCTGCTCTGGACCGAGTCGGCGGTCTCGCCGAACGTCACCGGCCTCGAGGTGCTGATCTCGCTCGTCGCGTTCACCCTCGTGTACGGGGCGCTGGCCGTGGTCGAGTTCCGGCTCGTCATCCGCGCCATCAAGAAGGGCCCGCCCGAGGTCGGCGAACCCCATCCCGAGACCGGGCGCGTCGAACCCGCCACGACGGTGTACTAGGAGGAAGCGGACATGGATCTCTCGGTGCTCTGGTTCTGGATCGTCGCGTTCCTCTTCGTGGGCTACTTCGTGCTCGACGGCTTCGACTTCGGCGTCGGCATGTCGCTGCCGTTCCTCGGCACGGACGACACCGACCGTCGCGTGCTCATCAACACGATCGGCCCGGTGTGGGACCTCAACGAGACGTGGGTCATCGTCGCGGGCGCGTCGCTGTTCGCGGCGTTCCCCGAGTGGTACGCCACGCTCTTCTCGGGGTTCTACCTCGCCCTCCTGCTGATCCTGCTCGCCCTGATCGCCCGGGGCGTCTCGTTCGAGTACCGCCACCAGCGGCCCGAGTCGAGGTGGAAGGCCGTGGTTCGACGGCATGATCGTCGTCGGATCGGCGGTGCCCGCGCTGCTCTGGGGCGTCGCGTTCGCGAACATCGTGCAGGGCGTGCCGCTCGACGCGGACCACAACTACACGGGCACGCTCTTCGACCTGCTGAACCCGTACGCGCTGCTCGGCGGACTCACCACGCTGCTCCTGTTCTTCACGCACGGCGTGGTGTTCGTCTCGCTGAAGACCGAGGGCGACCTGCGCGAGCGCGCGCGGCGGCTCGCCGCACGGGCGGGGCTCATCACGATCGTCGTCGCCGCCGCGTTCCTGGTCTGGACCGGGCTGGCGTTCGGCACGCTGTGGTTCTGGATCCTCGCCGCGATCGCGGCGCTCGCGCTCATCGGCGGCTGGCTCGCGAACGCGCGCGGCGCAGAGGGCACCGCGTTCACGCTCCTCGCCGTCACCGTCGCGGCGGCCGTGTTCGCCCTGTTCGCGTCGCTGTTCCCCGACGTGATGCCGGCGTCGAACGACCCGGCGAACAGCCTCACGGTCGCCAACGCGTCGAGCACGCACGTACACGCTCACGGTCATGAGCTGGCTCGCGCTCGTCGCCCTCCCGCTCGTGCTCGCTCTACCAGGGCTGGACGTACTGGGTGTTCCGCAAGCGGGTGACGCGCGCCTCCATCGAGGCGTCCGCGCACTGATCACGTGAAGCCGCTCGATCCGAGGCTCGTCCGCCGCTCGCGCTCCGCCCGCGGGTTCCTCATCGCGGGCGGCGCGCTCGCGGTCGCCCAGGCCGCGGCCGATCATCGCGTTCGCGTGGGCGCTCGCGGCGCTCGTCGCCGGGCTCATCGACGGCATGCGGATGCCGCAGGCCTGGCCGCTGCTCGTGACTGCTCGTCGTCGCGGCATCCGCTCGCGCCCTCGCGGCGTGGCTGTGGGACCTGGTCGGCTCGGCCGGGCGCGATGCGCGTGAAGGCCGAGCTGCGATCGGAGCTGCTCGCCGCGCTCGAGACGGCGCCCGGGCGGCGTGCCCGGCTTCCCGACGGCCCGCGTCGCGACGCTGCTCGGGCCCGGCCTCGACGCGCTCGACGAGTACTTCGGCGCGCTACCTCCCGCAGCTCGTGCTCACGGTCGTGGCGACGCCCGATGCTCGTCGTCGCCGCGTGGATCGCCGACCCGCTGTCGGGCCTCGTGCTCGTGATCGTGCTGCCGCTCATCCCGATCTTCATGGCGCTCATCGGCATGGCCACCGCGGCGGTGCAGCGCCGGCAGTGGGACAGCCTCGCCGCGCTGTCCCGCGGCTTCCTCGAGGTCGTCGGCGGCCTGTCGACGCTCGTGGTGTTCGGCCGCGCCGAGCGCCAGACCGCGCGCATCCGCGCCGTCACCGACGACTACCGCGCGGGCACGATGAAGGTGCTGCGGATCACCTTCCTCTCGGGGTTCACGCTCGAGTTCGCGGCGAGCCTCTCGGTGGCCCTCGTCGCCGTGTCGATCGGGCTGCGGCTGGTGGCCGGCGACATGACGCTCGCGCCGGGGCTCTTCGTGCTCGTGCTCGCGCCCGAGGTGTTCCTGCCGCTCCGCAACGTCGGCGCCGCCTTCCACGCATCGGCCGCGGGGGTCACGGCGTCGGCCGACGCGTTCGACCTGCTCGACGGCCGCGGAGGCCGGCGGCCGTCGCGATCGAGCGCGGGCGCGACGCGACGCGATGACGCGGGCGGCGACCGCGCGCCGTGCGGCGATCGCGCCGACCGCGGCATCCGATGCGCGTCGACGGACTCGTCATCGCGCGACCTCGACGTGCGACGGGGCACCCGCGTCGTGCTCGACGGGTTCGACCTCGACGCGCGGCCGGGCGAGGTCGTCGCCGTGACGGGCGAGAGCGGCTCGGGCAAGTCGAGCCTGCTCGCCGCGCTGCTCGGGTTCGCCGACGTCCGACGGGAGCGGTGACGCTCGACGGTCGCGCACCTGGCGCCGGGAGATCGGTCGTCGATCGCGTGGGCGGGGCAGGCGCCGTCGCTGCTCGCCGGCACGATCGCGTCGAACGTGCGCCTCGGCGACGAGGACGCCGCACCCGACCGTGCTCGCCCGCGCGCTCGCACCTCGCCGGGCGTCGAGCTCGACCCCGAGCGCATCGCTCGGGCCGGCCGGCGGCGGCCTCTCGGGCGGGCAGGCGCAGCGCGTCGCGACCGCTCGCGCGATCCACCGACTGCTCGCCAGGGACGCCCGGCTGCTCCTCCTCGACGAGCCCGGCGTCGGCGCAGGACGCGGACCGCGAGGCGGTGCTGGGCGAGCGGCTCCGCGAGCTCGCGGCCGACGGGCGGGTCGTGCTCGTGACGACGCACCGCTCGGGCCTCGCCGCCGCCGCGACCGCTCGATCGAGCTGGAGGCGGCGCATGCCTGATCCGACGCGCGCGATGCTGCGCAGCGCGGTGCCGCGGTTCTCGCGGCTCGCGCCGTCGATCCTGCTCGGCATCGCGTCGGCCGCCTCGAGCGTGGCGCTGCTCGCGTGCTCGGCCTGGCTGATCGCCCGCGCGGCCGAGCAGCCGCCCGTGCTCTACCTCTCGCTCGGGATCGTCGGCGTGCGAGCGTTCGCGCTCGGGCGGGCGGCGTTCCGCTACCTCGAGCGGCTCACGGGCCATGATGCGTCGTTCCGCCAGCTCGCGACGATCCGTGCGGGCGTCTTCGAGCGGATGCTGCCGCTCGCGCCCGACGGCCTCGCCTCGAGCCGTCGCGGCGACCTGCTCGCGCGGTTCGTCGGCGACGTCGACGAGCTGCAGAACGTGCCGCTGCGCGTCGTGCAGCCGCTCGTGAGCGCGGCGATCGTGCTCGTGCTCGCGGTCGTCGGCGATCGCGCTGCTCGCGCCGGCAGTCCGCTGCGGCGGTGCTCGCCTGCCTCGTGCTCGGCATCGGCGCGACCCTGCTCGTGCAGCGGCGGGCGGCGGCGCGCGCGGAGCGGACGCTGGCGCCGCTCCGCGGCGAGCTGCAGGCGGCGGTCGTCGAGCACGTGCAGGCGCTCGACGTGCTCGTCGCGTTCGATGCGGCGGAGGCGGGGCGGCGGCGGATCGACGAGATCGGCGCGCGGCTCGCGCGCGCGACGCGCGCGAGCGCCGCGGCGACGGGCGCGGCATCCGCCGTCGATGTCCGCGGTCGGCGGCTTCGCCGTGGCCGCGAGCCTGGCGGCCGCCGCGCCGCTGCTCGAGGCGGGCCGGATCGACGGTCCGACCTTCGCCGTGCTCTGCCTCGTGCCGCTCGCGATCGCGGAGGTCGCCGCGGCGATCCCGCTCGCGACGAGCGCCCTGCGCCTCGCGCGGGCGAGCGCCGAGCGGGTCGCGACGCGGTGCCCGCCGACGTGCCGTGCGAGCATCCCCGTGCCGCCGGCCGACCCGGCCGACGCCGCCGGCCGTCCGGCATCCGGTGCGCCGGCGCATCGTGCTGCGGGGCGTCCGGGCGCACTGGCCGGGACGGCGGTCGAGCGCCGACGGCGGCCGCCGCGCAGACGCCCGGCCCGCGGCCCTCGTCGACGTCGACCTCACGATCGCGCCGGGCGAGCGACTCCTCGTGCGCGGCGGGTCCGGTGCCGGCAAGACCACGCTCGCGCACGTCCTCGTGCGGTTCCTCGACTACGAGGGGTCCTACCGGATCGGCGGCGTCGAGGCATCCGACCTCGAACCGACGGCCGTGCGCCGCCTCGTCGGCCTCGTCGAGCAGCGGCCATGGCTGTTCGACGAGGACGTGCGCCAGAACCTGCTGTTCGCACGCGACACCGCGACCGACGACGACCTGCTCGACGTGCTCGACCGCGTCGGCCTGCGCGACTGGCTCGACGAGCGCGGCGGGCTCGACGCGAGGGTGGGCGAGCGCGGCGCGCTCGTGTCGGGCGGGCAGGCGCAGCGCATCGCGCTCGCGCGCGCCATGCTCGCCGACTTCCCGGTGCTCGTGCTCGACGAGCCGACCGCGAGCGTCGACCCCGCGCGCGCCGATGCGCTGCTCCGCGACCTCACGGATGCCGCGAGCCGCTCGGGTCGCACGGTCGTGCTCATCTCGCACACGGCGCGTCGACCCGCGGCTCGTCGACCGCACGGTCGACGCTCGACGTCGGGGCGCGTGGCCGAGGGCGACCCCGCGCGAAGCGGAGCCTGACCTCCGGATCCTCGCAGACGGTCCGAATCGAGCGTTCCGCGCACAGGTGTTGCGCCTCGGCGGGCGAAGCCTTCCTCGCCATGCGAGGGTGCGATACGGTCGCCGTCAACGGCACCGCTGCCCGGCGTGTGCCGAATCACATCCCTCCACGAAGGAGCCACTGTGAACCACCGAACCCGAACCACCTTGCGAGCGGGGGCCATCGCGGCCTCCGCCGCCGTCTGTGCGACGCTCGCGATCGCCGGCCCGGCCCAGGCCGCGGTCGTCACCGACACGTCGGCGCTGCGGGACGGCCGTCACCGTCGAGGGGGTGATGAGCCACCTCGACGGCGTTCCAGGCCATCGCCGACGCGAACGGCGACAATCGCGCCGCCGGCACGGCGGGCCACGACGCCTCGGTCGACTACGTCGAGGGCATGCTCCAGGACGCGCGGGCTACACACACCGTGGCGCCAGCCGTTCAACTACGAGCGCACCGACTTCGGCGACTCCACGCTGCAGCAGCTCACGCCGACCCCGACGTGCGTACGTGCTCGGCGTCGACTACTTCCCGATGGACTTCTCGGGTGAGGGCGACGTCGACGGCGCGCCGGTCACGCGCCGTCGACGTGAACCTCGCCGGCGACCGCGCCTCGACGAGCGGCTGCGAGGCGGCCGACTTCGCCGGTTCCCCGCCGGCAACATCGCGCTCATCCAGCGCGGCTCGTGCGACTTCGCGGTGAAGGCCGACAACGCCGCCGCGGCCGGCGCGGCCGGCGTGATCGTCTTCAACCAGGGCAACGTGGTGCCCGGCGACGACCGGCTCGGCCTCTTCGGCGGCACGCTCGGCGAGCCCGTGCGCGACGATCCCGGTCGTCAGCGCGCCGTACGCGCTCGGCGCCGAGTGGGCGACCACGGCGGGCCTCGACGCTGCGGCTCAACCTCGAGGCCGAGATCGTCGAGGTGACCACCGAGAACCTGCTCGCCGACACCCCGACCGGTCGCACCGACCGCACGGTCGTCGTCGGCGGCCACCTCGACTCGGTCGCCGAGGGCCCCGGCATCAACGACAACGGCTCGGGCACCGCGACGATCCTCGAGACGGCGCTGCAGATGGCCGAGCTCGGCATCGAGCCCGAGAACCGCGTGCGGTTCGCGTTCTGGAGCGGCGAGGAGGACGGCCTGATCGGGTCGAGCTACTACGTCTCGCAGCTCTCGAAGAAGGACATCAAGGGCACCGCGCTGAACCTCAACTTCGACATGGTGGGCTCGCCGAACGCGGTGAACTTCGTCTACGACGGCGACGGCGACGCGCTCGGCGTCTCCGGCCCGAACGGCTCGGGCATGATCGAGGGCGTCTTCACCGACTTCTTCGCCGTCGCAGGGCGAGCCGACCGAGCCGACCGACTTCGACGGCCGGAGCGACTACTTCGGCTTCATCGAGGCGGGCATCCCGGCGGGCGGCCTGTTCACGGGCGCCGAGGGCATCAAGTCGGCGGAGCAGGCCGCGATC
Organism: uncultured Actinomycetota bacterium; assembly: GCA_963709115.1. Taxonomy (GTDB): domain Bacteria; phylum Actinomycetota; class Actinomycetes; order Actinomycetales; family Microbacteriaceae; genus Agromyces. The sequence goes on along the minus strand of CAVPVF010000019.1, from coordinate 60,476 downwards.
TTCGGCGGCACCGCCGGCGAGCCGTACGACCCCTGCTACCACGCCGCGTGCGACGACATCGACCAACCTCGACGAGCGACACCCTCGACCTGATGGCCGACGCGGTCGCGCACTCCACGCTGATGTTCGCCGAGACGACCTCCGCGGTCAACGGCACCGGCAAGGGCAAGGCGGTCGGCCAGATCGACTGGCAGTTCAAGGGCAACCGCGCGCTGCGCTGATCGCAGCGTGAACCGGGAGGGGTGGTGCGGGCGACCGCACCGCCCCTCCTCGCGTCGTGCCGTCGCTCGCGCGCCGGGACGGGCGCGAGCCGCGGCTCTAGGCTGAGAGGATGCCACGCCGCATCCGATCACGCCTGCTCGCCGGCGTGGCGCGACCCCGAGGCCGTCTTCACGGCCCGGTTCGCGGATGCGCCGTACGCCGTCTGGCTCGACGGCGGCGCGGATGCCACGTCCGGCGTCAGCATCATCGGCGGCCGCGCACGCCGGCGAGCGAGCTCGTCACGGCCGATGTCGCGCGCGGAACCGTCACCCGGTCGGCGCCGCTCGCCGACGGCGCCGTCGCGTCGACGGTCGCGGGATCCGTGTTCGACGTGCTGGCCGAGCGGCTCCCGCGCGGCCGAGTCGACGCATCGGCGGCAGGCGGACGCCGCGGCGGACGACGCCGGACGGCGGCGGCGTCGGCCCCCTCGGCTGGTTCGGCTGGTTCGGCTACGAGCTCGGCGCCCGGCTCAACGACGTCGCCGACCTCGCCCGGCCGAGACCCCGGATGCCGCGTTCCTGTTCGTCGACCGAGCCGTCGTGTTCGACCACGGCGCGCGCACGGTGCGGCTCGCGTGGCTCGAGCCCGACGAGGCCGACGCGCGACGCGACGCAGGGGAGCGGTGGGCCGAGGAGCTCGCCGTCGGCGCTCGAGGGCGAGCCCGCGGCATCCGCAGCCGACCCGCGACGCCCGTCGCGAGCCGCGACGACGCCCGCCGCCGCGGCGCCGCGTCACGCTGGCGGCACGACCCCGAGCGGTACGCCGAGCTCATCGCCGCCTGCCAGGCCGCGATCGTGCGCGGCGACGCCTACCAGCTGTGCCTCACCAACCGCATCGACGTCGACGTGCACCCCGATCCGGCGCTCGACCTACCTCGCGCTGCGCGGGTCGAGCCCGAGCCACCACGGCGGCTACGTGCGGTTCGGCGACGTCGCCCTGCTCAGCGCGTCGCCCGAGCAGTTCCTGCACGTCGACCCCGACGGCATCGTCTCGACCAAGCCGATGAAGGGCACGCGGCCGCGCGGCGCCGACCCGGCGCGCGACGCCGAGCTGCGGCGCGAGCTCCTCGAGAGCGAGAAGGAGCGCGCCGAGAACCTCATGATCGTCGACCTGATGCGCAACGACCTCGGGCGCATCGCCGAGCTCGGCACGGTGAGCGTGCCGAGCCTGCTCGACGTCGAGGAGTACGCCCACGTGCACCAGCTCGTCTCGACCGTGCGCGCCCGGATCCGGCATCCGCTGACCGTGCTCGACGTGGTGCAGTCGGCGTTCCCGGCCGGGTCGATGACCGGCGCACCCAAGCGCAGCGCGATGACGATCCTGCACGAGCTCGAGGAGGGCCCGCGCGGCGTCTACTCGGGCGCGTTCGGGTACCTGGGCGTCGACGGCAGCGCCGACCTCGCGATGGTCATCCGCTCGATCGTGCTGACGCCCGACGGCGCGAGCATCGGCACGGGCGGCGGCATCACCGCGCTCTCGGTCGCCGACGGAGGAGATCGAGGAGACGCGGGTGAAGGCCCGGGCCCTGCTCGCGGTGCTCGGCGCGGCATCCGCACCGCGGAGTGAGTAGGCTGGATGTCCGAGTGCGCCGCGTTCCGGCGCGCCCGGAAGATGTGCGGAGCGAGCCCCCGCAGCGACACACGATTGAGAGTCACGTGGCACACGATCACGACCAGGCCCACGCCGACGCCGGCGCGTACGACTTCGCAGCGCTGCAGGCGAAGTGGCTTCCCGTGTGGGACGAACTCGAGCCCTTCCGCGCCGGTCGCCCGGGCGACACGAAGCCCCGCAAGTACATCCTCGACATGTTCCCCTACCCGTCGGGCGACCTGCACATGGGCCACGCCGAGGCGTTCGGCTACGGCGACACCGTCGCGCGCTACTGGCGCCACCAGGGCTTCGACGTGCTGCACCCGGTCGGCTGGGACTCGTTCGGGCTGCCCGCCGAGAACGCGGCGATCAAGCGCGGCATCGACCCGCGCGGCTGGACCTACGAGAACATCGAGCAGCAGAAGCGCTCGTTCCGCCAGTACGCGCCCGTCGTTCGACTGGTCGCGCGAGCTGCACACGAGCGACCCCGAGTACTACAAGTGGAACCAGTGGCTGTTCCTGAAGCTCTACGAGAAGGGCATCGCGTACCGCAAGGCCGGCCTGGTGAACTGGTGCCCCAACGACCAGACCGTGCTCGCCAACGAGCAGGTCGTCGACGGGCACTGCGAGCGCTGCGGCTACGTCGTCACGAAGAAGGCGCTGACGCAGTGGTACTTCCGCGTCACCGACTACGCCGACCGCCTCCTCGACGACCTGAACCAGCTCGAGGGCTCGTGGCCGTCGAAGGTCGTCACGATGCAGCGCAACTGGATCGGCCGCTCGTCCGGCGCCGACGTCGAGTTCGAGATCGAGGGCCGCGACGAGCGCGTCACGCGTGTTCACGACGCGCCCCGACACGCTCTACGGCGCGACCTTCATGGTCGTCGCGCCCGACTCCGAGCTCGCCGCCGAGCTCGCGGCCGGGGCATCCGCCGAGGTCCGCACCCGGTTCCAGGACTACCTCGACTCGGTGCGCGCCGAGAGCGACATCGATCGGCTGTCGACCGAGCGCCCGAAGACCGGCGTGTTCCTCGAGCGCTACGCGGTGAACCCCGTGAACGGCGAGCGCCTGCCGATCTGGGCCGCCGACTACGTGCTCGCCGACTACGGCCACGGCGCGATCATGGCCGTGCCCGCGCACGACCAGCGCGACCTCGACTTCGCGCGCGCGTTCGAGCTGCCCGTGCGCGTCGTCGTCGACACGAACGCGCCGGTCACCGGCGTGATCCCGGTGATCCAGGCTCGACGAGCAGGGCGACCCGATCCTGCCCGACGACCTGCCGCTCGCTCGACCCGGCGTCCACGGGCATCGCCCTGGCCGGCGAAGGGCGCCTCGTCAACTCCGGGCCGCTCGACGGGCTCTCGAAGTCGAACGCGATCCGCCGCGTCATCGAGCTGCTCGAGCAGCGCGGCACGGGCCGCGCCGCCAAGAACTTCCGCCTGCGCGACTGGCTCATCTCGCGCCAGCGCTACTGGGGCACGCCGATCCCGATCATCCACTGCGCCGAGTGCGGCGAGGTGCCGGTGCCCGAGAGCGACCTCCCGGTGCGCCTGCCGGATGCCGCGGGCCTCGACCTGAAGCCCAAGGGCTCGAGCCCGCTCGGCGCGGCCGAGGACTGGGTGAACGTCGCCTGCCCGAACTGCGGCGGCGCCGCCCGGCGCGACTCCGACACGATGGACACGTTCGTCGACAGCTCCTGGTACTACCTGCGCTACCTCAACCCGAACGACGACACCAAGGCGTTCGACATGGCCGAGGCCGAGAAGTGGATGCCGGTCGACCAGTACGTGGGCGGCGTCGAGCACGCCATCCTGCACCTGCTCTACTCGCGCTTCATCACCAAGGTGCTGTTCGACCTCGGCTACCTGAGCTTCACCGAGCCGTTCACGTCCCTGCTGAACCAGGGCATGGTGATCATGGACGGCACGAAGATGTCGAAGTCGAAGGGCAACCTCGTCGAGTTCGCGAGCGAGCTCGGCGCGCACGGCGCCGACGCGCTGCGCGTGACGCTCGCGTTCGCCGGCCCGCCCGAGGACGACATCGACTGGGCGGATGTCTCGCCGGTCGGCGTCGTCGAAGTTCCTCGCCCGCGCGTGGCGCATCTCGGGCGAGGTGACGTCGAGCCCCGACGTCGAGTGGAAGACGGGCGACGCCGGCGCTGCGCCGCATCACGCACCGCCTGCTCGCCGACGCGCCGTCGCTCGTCGAGGCGTTCAAGTTCAACGTGGTGGTCGCGCGCCTCATGGAGCTCGTGAACGCGACGCGCAAGGCGATCGACTCCGGCGCCGGCGCCCGCGGATGCCGCGGTGCGCGAGGCGTCGGAGGTCACCGCCATGATCCTCGACCTCTTCGCGCCGTACACCGCAGAGGACATGTGGCAGCGGCTCGGCTACGAGCCGAGCGTCGCGCTCGTGCCGTGGCGCAAGGCCGACCCGCGCTCCTCGTCGAGGAGTCGGTCACCGCGATCGTGCAGGTCGACGGCAAGGTGCGCGACCGGCTCGAGGTGTCGCCGAAGATCTCGGGCGAGGAGCTCGAGGCGCTCGCGCGGGCGTCGGCCGGTGTCGCACGGGCGATCGGCGAGCGCGAGATCGTGAACGTGATCGTCCGCGCGCCGCGGATCGTGAACATCGCCACGCGGGGCTGAGCCCGACGGGCTGACTCGCTCGCTCGACAGTCGGCGCTCGACGCGCTGACCGCCGCGCACGGTCGTCGGCTCGCTGACCGCCCGGTCGGCGATCGCGAGCGCGCGCCATAGCGTGCGGGCATGCCCGCGAGCCCCGACCCCGACCCGTTCGACGCGCTCGACCCCGTCGCCCGCCGGGCCGCGCCGCGGCGTGCGCGTCGCGGTCGGGGCGGCCGTGGTGCTGTTCATCGCCGCGGTCGCCGTCGCCGCCGTGCTCTCGTTCGCGGCGAGCGGCGGCGGCGCGCAGGGCACGATCGTCGCCGCCGACCGGCGGCGCCGGCGACTCGGCGGCGAGGCCGGCGCCGACGACGCGCGCGACGCGCCGGCCGGCATCGCGAGCGCGCCGCTGCTCGTGCACGTGCTCGGCGCGGTCGCGCGGCCGGGCCTCGTCGAGCTCGCGGCGGGCGCCCGGGTGGTCGACGCGGTCGCCGCGGCCGGCGGATTCACCGCCGAGGCCGATCCGGCGGGGGTGAACCTCGCGCGACCGGTGGTCGACGGCGAGCAGCTCGTGGTGCTCGCCGTCGGGCAGGTTCCGCCGCCCGCCATCGGCGGCCGGCGGGGGCGCGACGGGACCGGCCGCCGACGGCACGGTGCACCTGAACACGGCCGATGTCGCCGCGCTCGACACGCTGCCGCGCATCGGACCGGCGCTCGCCCAGCGCATCATCGACTGGCGCGAGGCCAACGGGCCGTTCACGAGCATCGACCAGCTGCTCGAGGTCGCGGGCATCGGCGACGCGGTGTTCTCGGGGCTCGCCGACAAGGTCGCGCCCTGAGTGCGCGACCTGCGGCTGCTCGCGCCCGCCGCGATGCGGCGTGGGCGACGGCATGGTGCGTGGTCGCGGCGCCCGATGCCGGGATCGCCCGCGTCGGCCGTGGCATGGGCGATCTGGGTGTGCGCGGCGGCGGCGCTGCTCGGCGCGCTCCTCGTCGCGCAGCGGCCGCGACGGCGTGCGTCGACGCCGGCCGGCACGTCGCGGATGCGCGCGGTCGCGGTCGGTGCTCGTCGTCGCTGGCGGCCGCGGCGGGCCTCGTGGCGACATCCGCCGGCGCTCGGCCTCGAGAGCGCGCGCGCGTCGCCGCTCGCCGGCGCGGCGGCCTCGCAGCGGGTCCACCGTCGACGTCGTCGTCGAGCGTGGTGTCGGCACCCCGGCCGATGTCGGCGCCGGCGTGGGGCGATCGCGGGCGCACGGCGCCGTCGTTCCGCGTCGACGCGCAGCGTCGTCGCCGTCGACGGCGCGCCGGCGCGCGCCGGTGCCCGTCACGACACGGTCGACCTGCCGGCCGAGCAGCTCGCCGATCGGCACGTCGACTCGCGATTCGACGCGCCCGCGTGTCACCGCTGCCCGCGGCCGAGCAGAGCGGCGTTCCGGCTGCGCCGTCGACGGCGACGTCGCACTCGCCGCGCCGCCGCCCGCGTGGCTGGCATGGGCGGTCGGCCTGCGCACGGGTCTCGCGCGACGCCGCGGCGGCGCTCGGCGGCGACGGCGGCGCGCTCGTGCCCGGGCTCGCGATCGGCGACACGAGCGCGCGTCGGCGCCGAGCTCGACGACGGCGATGCAGGCGAGTTCGCTCAGCCACCTCACCGCGGTCTCGGGGGCGAACTGCGCGATCGTCACGGCGGCGGCGTTCGCCCTCGCCGCGCTCTGCGGCCTCGGCCGCGGCGCCCGCGTCGTCGGTCGCCCTCCTCGCACTGCGTCGGGTTCATCGTGCTCGTGACGCCCGCAGCCGAGCGTCGTGCGCGCCGGGGCGATGGCCGTCGTGGTGCTCGTCGCCATCGCGTCGGGCCGTCCGGGCGGCGGCGTCGCCGCCCTCGTCGGTCGCCGTCATCGGGCTGCTCGCCTTCGACCCGTGGCTCGCTCGCGACTACGGCTTCGCGCTCTCGGTCTGCGCCACGGCCGGGCTGCTGCTCCTCGCCGGCCCGCTCGCCGACGCGCCTCGGCCGCGTGATGCCGACGCCGCTCGCGGTGCGTGCTCGCCGTGCCGCTCGCCGCGCAGCTCGCCTGCCAGCCGATCCTCATCCTGCTCGACCCCGCGATCGCGCTCTACGGCGTGCCCGCGAACCTGCTCGCGGCTCCCGCGGCGCCCGTCGGCACGATCGTCGGACTGATCGGGTGCCTCGCTCCTGCCGGTGCTGCCCTCGGTCGGGTTCGCGTTCCTCCAGGTCGCGTGGGTGCCCGCGTGCTGGATCGCGCTCGTCGCGCACGCCGCGGCCGCGCTCCCGGTCGGTCGACTGCCCGTGGCTTCCGGATGCCGCCGGGCGCGGTGCTGCTCGTCGCGTGCACCGCGCTCGCGCTCTGGCCTCGTGCTCGACCGCTCGCCGAGCGCACGGCGTCGCGCGCCGCGGTCGCGGCGCTGCTCGCGGTCGCCTCGCCGTGCCGGTCGGCATCGGCGTCGGCGCCCCGGCCGCTCGGCCGGAGCGACTGCGACCCGGCACGTGGGACGTCGCGGCCTGCGACATCGGGCAGGGCGATGCGGTCCTCGTCCGCTCCGGCGGCGCGACGGCGCTCATCGACACCGGCCCCGATCCGGCGGCGCTCGAGCGGTGCCTCGACTTCCTCGGGATCGGCCGGATCGACCTGCTCGTGCTCACCCACTGGGACGCCGACCACGCCGGCGGAGTCGCGGCCGTCGGTCGGACGGGTCGACACGGTCATCCACGGTCCGCTCGACGGCGAGTCGCTCGACCGGGTGCTCGGCCCGCTCGTCGCGCGGGGGCGCGGAGGCCGTCGAGGTGGTCGCCGGGATCGGCAGGGCGCCTGGGCGACGCCCGCTGGCGGGTGGTCTGGCCCGAGGCCCGGGCGCGCGCCGGGCAACGACGCCAGCGTCGTGATCGACCTCGAGACGCCCGAGTATCGCGCGCGTGTTCCTGGGCGATCTCGGCGAGGGCGCCCAGCAGCGGATGCTCGCCGTCGACCGACTCGGCACCGTCGACCTCGTGAAGGTGGCGCACCACGGGTCGGCCGACCAGAGCGAGCGGCTCTACGCCGAGCTCGACGCCACGGTGGGCGTCATCGGCGTCGGCGCCGAGAACGGCTACGGGCATCCGACCGACCGCCTGCTCGACCTCCTCGCGCGAGGCGGGCACCACGGCGGTGCGCACCGACCGCTCGGGAACGGCGACGCTCACGGCCGACGGCGAGGGCGGGTTCCGGCTCTGGTCGGAGCGGGGCGACGTCGGCGCCCGCCCGTAGACTTGACGCGGAACGGGGAGGTGCGGTGGCAGCACGATCAGGAGCGACGCGATCCGGGGCGTCGCGCTCGGGCGCGACCTCGCGTGCGAAGGCCCCGGCGATCCCGCAGTTGGCGTGGAACGCAGGTGCGTCCGGCGCCCGTCGTGCTCGTCACCGGCCCCGAGAACGTGCTGGCCGAGCGTGCCAGCGGCATGCTGCGCGACTTCCTCCGCGTCCGAGGATCCCGCGCTCGAGGTGAGCGACCTCGAGGCCGACGGCTACCGGCGCGGCGAGCTCCTCACCCTCGCGAGCCCGTCGCTGTTCGGCGAGCCGCGGCTCATCCGCGTCGGCGCCGTCGAGAAGTGCGAGCGACGACTTCCTCGTCGACGCGCTCGAGTACCTCGAGCAGACCGCCGAGTCCACCACGCTCGTGCTGCGTCACGCGCGGCGGCCAGCGCGGCAAGAAGCTGCTCGACGCCGATCCGCGCCGGCGTCGGCGGCGGCATCGAGATCGTCTGCGCCGAACTGAAGAAGGACGTCGAGAAGCAGGACTTCGCGGCGGCCGAGTTCCGCGCGGCCGGGCGCAGCGATCAAGCCCGGGCGCCTCCGCGCGCTCGTCGCCGCGTTCGCCGACGACCTCGCCGAGCTCTCGGCCGCGTGCCGGCAGCTGATCGCCGACGCCCCGGGCGAGATCACCGAGGCCGTCGTGGCGCGCTACTACGGCGGGCGGTCGAGACCAACGCCTTCGCCGTCGCGGATGCGGCGATCGCCGGCCGTCACGGCGAGGCGCTCATCGCCCTCCGGCACGCGCTCGACAGCGGCGCCGATCCGGTGCCGATGGTCGCGGCGTTCGCCATGAAGGTGCGCACGATGGCGAAGGTCTCGGGCGTCACGGGGCGGCGGCCCGCAGGTGGCGTCGTCGCTCGGGCTGGCGCCCTGGCAGGTCGACCGCGCCCGTCGCGACCTCGCCGGCTGGACCGACGAGGGCCTGCAGCGGGCGATCGAGTCGCTCGCCGCGACCGATGCGGCCGTCAAGGGCGCCGAGCGCGACCCGGTGTTCGCGCTCGAGCGGCTGATCGGCGTCATCGCCGCACGCGGCCGACGCCTCGCCTGAGCGCGCGAGCGCCGCACCGCAGCGTCGGGTCCGTGACGCGTCGACGCGCCACCGCTCGGCCGCCGACGAGCTCGCGCCCGGGAACGACGAAGGCCCCGCACATCGTGCGGGGCCTTCGAACGGATGTCGCGCGTCAGAGCGCGGCGACCTGCTTCGCGATCGCCGACTTGCTGTTCGCGGCCTGGTTCTTGTGGATGACGCCCTTGCTGGCGGCCTTGTCGAGCTTGCGGGTCGCGGCGCGGAGGGCGGTCGGTCGCCTTCTCCTTGTCGCCCGACGGCGATCGCCTCGCGGGTCGCGCGGACGGCGCTCTTGACCTCGCTCTTGACGGCCTTGTTGCGCTCCTGCGCCTTCAGGTTGGTGCGGATGCGCTTGATCTGCGACTTGATGTTTGCCACGTGGTTCGTCTTTCGTTCGTGTGTGGGTACCGGATGTGCCGAGCGAAGGTAGAGGGGCCTCGCCGGCGAATCGTGCGGGGTGGGACCCACACGCAAGCCAACAGACAACGATACCAGTAGGGTGCCGAGGTCACCAAAGCGGGCGACGCCGCCGTGCGCGCATCGCGCAGCCGTCGCAGTGCGATCGGCCGACTCGGCGGTTCAGCGCTCGGGCGGGATGAACTGGCTCGCCGTGAACACGCCGCCCTGCGGGTCGCGGACGAGCGCCTCACGCGTCCAGTCCGTGTCGGTGCGTCGCGATCACGGTGCCGCCGAGCCGCTCGACCGCCGCGGCGCTGTCGTCGCGGTCGGCGACGGTGAAGCTCACGTGCCAGTGCGGCGGCTCGTCGTCGTGAGCGGGCGCGAGCCAGCCGATCGCGTCCTCGAAGCGGGGCGGGGTGACGTCGCTCGCCTGCCGTTCCCGGATGTCGGGATCGACCGTCGCCGCCAGGTGGTCGCCGTACCCGGGGCAGCGGATGAGGGTCCCGAAGCCCAGGTCGGCGAACTCCCACCCGAACACCGCGACGTAGAAGCCCGCGGCTCGCGGCGTCCGACGCTGTGCAGGTCGGCGAAGTTCCATGCCGCCGGGCACGTTGACCGACCTGCACGCCGGGCGCGGCGCCGGCCTGCCAGAGCCGGAACGCGGCACCGGCCGGGTCGACGGCCGCGGCGGCACGACCGGCGTCGCCGACGTCGGCGGGCGCCGTCGGTCGACCCGCCCGCCGGCCTCGACGATCCGGCGAGCCGACGGCGTCGGCGTCGGCCACGGCCACGTAGGTGTTCCACCGTCGGCGCGGCCCGCGGTCGCCGAGCCGGTCGCGGCGCCTCGCCGAGCCCGGCGGCCTCGCGCCCGTCGAGCCGGGCGATCACGTACGGCGCGCGGGGCATCGGGGCCGTCGCCGGCTCGAAGGTCCAGCCGAACAGCCCGCCGTAGAACTCCTGCGCGGCGTCGAGGTCCGCCTGCTCGATGTCGATCCACGAGGGCACGCCCTCGGGGTACGTCCTGGTCTCGTCCATCGCCGTCCCCTTCCTCGTGACTCGACGCTCGTCCGATCCGCGCGGTGCGACGCAAGGGGTGGCGCGCCGGACCGCGGCGCGCTATCCGGCGGCGAGCCGCGCTCGTCCGGCGACGGCCGCGCGGCGGCGCTCGCGCGCGGCGCGTGCCTCGAGCTCGGCGACGACGCCGAGCACGACGGCCGTGAAGTCGTCGGGCCGCGCGAGGCTCACGAGGTGCGTGGCGCCGGGCACGACGACGAGCCGACCCTCGGGTGCGGCGCGCAGCATCCGTCGCTCCTCGAAGCGGAAGTGGTCGAACCGACCGTTGACGAACCACACGGGCACGTCGATGCGACGCAGCGCCGCCTCGGGGTCGAGGTCGCCGACCGCGCCGAGCACGGGCGCCATCACGTCGAGTGCGACGCCGCCGGCGAGCACGTCGTCGACCGCCCTCGGCGGAGAGGAACGGCCTGCGCCATCAGGTCGTTGAGCGCGCGCCCGCGATCGGGCAGCCGCCCGATGGCGGCGGCGAGCCGCCGGTACCCGGCGAGGCCGGCCCCGCGCGGCCGCGTGCCGCACGACGCGGCCACGAGCCCGTCGATGCGCCCCGGATGCGTCGACGCGTACTCGATCGCCAGGTAGCCGCCGAGGCTCAGCCCGACGAGCAGCCGGGGCGCACGCGCGGCACGACCGGCGCCGTCGGCGGCGCCGCCGCGCCGCGCGGCATCGCCTCGTCGATGACCTCGCATCGCCGCGTCGAGCGTGAACGGCTCGTCCATGCGCGTGCCGTGCCCGGGCAGGTCGACGCGACCGCGTCGACGTCGTGCCGGGCGAGCGCGGCGAGCTGGCGCCGCCACATCGTCGCCGAGGTGCGGAGGCCGTGCACGAGCACGACGCGGGCGCGCGGCATCCGTCAGCCCGCCCTGATCGCCCCGAGCTCGCGGGCCCGCGCCACCGCCGCGGTGCGCGACCCGACCCCGAGCTTCGTGAAGATGTGCACGAGGTGCGACTTCACGGTCGCCTCGCTGAGGAACAGCGCGCGGCCGATGTCGCGGTTCGAGCGGCCCTCGGCGACGAGCGTGAGCACCTCCGCCTCGCGGACGGTGAGCCGCTCGCCGCCCGCGAGCGAGGCGTCGAGCCGCGACGAGACGGCCGGCGCGAGCGCCGACTCGCCGACCGCGGCGGCGCGCACCGCGGCGACGAGCTCGGCGGGCGGGGCATCCTTCAGCAGGTACCCGCTCGCACCGGCCTCGATCGCGCCGAGGATGTCGGCGTCGGTGTCGTAGTTCGTGAGCACGAGCACCCGCGGTGCGCGCGTCGTGCGAGCGGATCCGGCGGGTCGCCTCGGCGCCCTGCATCGCGCCGGGGAACTGCAGGTCCATGAGCACGAGGTCGACGTCGGATGCCGCGGCGAGGCGCACCGCGTCCTCGGCCGTCGCGGCCTCGGCGACGACCTCGAGGTCGGCCTCGGACTCGAGGAGCGCGCGGATGCCCGCCCGCACCACCGGGTGGTCGTCGCTGAGCAGCAGCCGGATCACGGTGCCTCCAGCGGGATGCGCACGGACACCGCGGTGCCCTCGCCCGGCGCGGACTCGATCTCGATCGACCCGCCCTGGCGCTCGGCCCGCTGCCGCATCGCGCGCAGGCCGAACGCGATCCCGTCGACCTCCTCGCGCTGCGCCGCCCGCGGGTCGAACCCGACCCCGTCGTCGACCACGTCGAGCGCGACCTCGTCGCCGAGGTAGCTGAGCGTCAGCTCGCCCCTGGCGGCATCCGCGTGGCGCAGCACGTTCGCGAGCGAACCCTGGGCGATGCGCAGCAGGGTCGCGTCGACCGCCATCGGCAGCATCACGGGGTCGCCGCTGGTGCGGAACACGACCCGGGTCGGCGACCCGGACTGCTCGCGCCTGCTCGTTGACCGCGTCGGCGAGCCGCCGCAGCGCGGCGGGCAGGGTCTGCTCGTCGAGCGACGGGGGAGTGAGCTCGCGGATGAACCGGCGCGTCTCGCCGAGGTTCTCGGCGGCCGTCTCGCGCGCGAGGCGCAGCTTCTCGCGGGTGCGCTCGTCGTCGACGTCGCGCTCGGCGGCGTGCAGCAGCATCTGGATGCTCGAGAGCCCCTGCGCCACCGTGTCGTGGATCTCGCGTGCGAGGCGCTCGCGCTCGGCGAGCGTCCCGGCCTCGCGGCTCGCGGCGGCGAGCTCCTCGCGCGTGGCGAGCAGGTCGAGGATGAGGGCCTGCCGGTCGCTGGTCTCCTGCGACATGGCCCGATAGCCGAGCCCGATGACGATCGCGACGCCGGCGCTGATGAGCGGACCGAGGATCGTGCCGACCTCGAACCCGAGGTGGCGTCGCCGTGCCCCACACCGACAGCCCGAACGTGATCACGACGAGCGGCACCGCGATGGGCGCCGCGAGCACGTGCAGCTCGAGGAAGAACAGGGGGAACGCGAGGAACGCGGCATCCGGGGTCAGGAACGACATCGCCACCCACAGGCCGAGCAGCGCGACCAGCCACACCACGCGCGCCCAGGTGGGGAAGTGCCGGTGCGCGGCGGCCACGCCCGCGCCGTACCAGGCGAGGAACGCGACCGCGAGGATCGTGACCGGCACCTCGGTCGGCGCGTCGGCGAGCAGCGCGCGAACGACGACGAAGAGCGTGAGCCCGACGACGAGCAGGTGCAGTCCGAGCCGCAGCGTCAGGAAGACCGGGCGCAGGGCCGACGGCGCCACGCGCGCGTCGGTGCTCGCTCGATCACGGTCATGGTGCTTTCAGCGTAGCCGCCGGCGCCCGCGGCGCGGCATCCGTCGAAAGTGGGAACCGAAAGTCATGGGAGAATCGTCGGGATGTCCCCTCGAGCCGCCAACCCTCCGGTGCCCGCTGCCACCGACCCCGCGCTGATCCGCAACTTCTGCATCATCGCGCACATCGACCACGGCAAGTCGACCCTCGCCGACCGCATGCTCGGCATCACGGGCGTCGTCAGCGACCGCGACATGCGCGCGCAGTACCTCGACCGCATGGACATCGAGCGCGAGCGCGGCATCACCATCAAGAGCCAGGCCGTGCGCATGCCGTGGCAGGTCGGCGACACGTCGTACGCGCTGAACATGATCGACACCCCGGGCCACGTCGACTTCAGCTACGAGGTCTCCCGCTCGCTCGCCGCGTGCGAGGGCGCGATCCTGCTCGTCGACGCCGCGCAGGGCATCGAGGCGCAGACCCTCGCGAACCTCTACCTCGCCCTCGAGAACGACCTCGAGATCATCCCGGTGCTCAACAAGATCGACCTGCCGGCGGCCGAGCCCGAGAAGTACGCGAAGGAGCTCGCCGACCTCATCGGCGGCTCGCCCGACGACGTGATGAAGGTCTCGGGCAAGACGGGCATCGGCGTCGAGGAGCTGCTCGACCGGGTCGTCGAGCGCATCCCGGCTCCCGGTCGGCCGAGCGGATGCCCCGGCGCGGGCCATGATCTTCGACTCCGTGTACGACAGCTACCGCGGCGTGGTCACCTACGTGCGCATGGTCGACGGACACCTGAACCCGCGCGAGCGCATCCAGATGATGTCGACGCAGGGCGACGCACGAGATCCTCGAGATCGGCGTGAGCGCCCCCGAGCCCACGCCCACCAAGGGCCTCGGCGTCGGCGAGGTCGGCTACCTCATCACCGGCGTGAAGGACGTGCGCCAGTCGAAGGTCGGCGACACGGTCACCACCGCGGCGAAGTCCGCCACCGAGGCGCTGCCCGGGCTACACCGAGCCGCTGCCGATGGTGTTCTCGGGCCTCTACCCGATCGACGGCAGCGACTACCCCGAGCTGCGCGAGGCGCTCGACAAGCTGAAGCTCTCGGATGCCGCGCTCGTCTACGAGCCCGAGACCTCGGTCGCCCTCGGCTTCGGCTTCCGCGCCGGCTTCCTCGGCCTGCTGCACCTCGAGATCGTCACCGAGCGCCTCGCGCCGCGAGTTCGGGCTCGACATCATCAACACCGCGCCGTCGGTGGTCTACGAGGTCACGACCGAAGACAAGAAGACCGTCACGGTCACGAACCCGAGCGAGTTCCCGACGGGCGGCGAAGATCGCCGAGGTGCGCGAGCCCATGGTGCGCGCCGCGATCCTCGCGCCGAAGGACTACGTCGGCACGATCATGGAGCTCTGCCAGTCCCGCCGCGGCACCCTGCTCGGCATGGAGTACCTCGGCGAGGACCGCGTCGAGATCCGCTACAACATGCCGCTCGGCGAGATCGTGTTCGACTTCTTCGACCAGCTGAAGTCGAAGACCGCCGGCTACGCCTCGCTCGACTACGAGCCGACGGGCGACCAGGCGGCCGACCTCGTGAAGGTCGACATCCTGCTGCAGGGCGAGCAGGTCGACGCGTTCAGCGCGATCGTGCACCGCGACAAGGCCTACGCCTACGGCGTGCTCATGACCGGGCGCCTGCGCGAGCTCATCCCGCGCCAGCAGTTCGAGGTGCCGATCCAGGCCGCGATCGGCGCCCGCATCATCGCGCGCGAGTCGATCCGCGCCATGCGCAAGGACGTGCTCGCCAAGTGCTACGGCGGTGACATCACCCGCAAGCGCAAGCTGCTCGAGAAGCAGAAGGAGGGCAAGAAGCGCATGAAGATGGTCGGCCGCGTCGAGGTCCCCCAAGAGGCGTTCATCGCCGCGCTCTCGGGCGACACCGAGAAGAAGGACGCGAAGAAGAAGTAGGTTCCGGATGACCCGTCGAAGCACCTTCACCGACCAGTCGGTCACCTACGGGGCGATCGGCGCGACGCTCGCGCCCGACCTCCTGCGCTACCCGCCGCGGGTACCGGCCCGCCGAGGACTCGGTGCGCCTCGGCAGCGGGCGCCGAACGGTTCGAGCGCGCCGCCGAGTCGCTCATGACCTGGGGCATCCAGCGCGGCGCGGCTTCGAGGTCGTCGACGTCTCCGAGGGCACGGGCGCGCAGTACCCGGGCATCGTCTACGACGCCGAGGGCGCGCCGCTCGCCGAGCAGCCGGCGCCGCGCACCGAGGAGCGCTTCGGCGCCGACGGCACGCCGTACCTCACGGCCGGCATGACCGCGACGCTGCGGCGCAAGGGCCGCTTCCGCGCCGCACGACACCCCGGTGCTCGTCGTCTACGTCATCGACGAGCCCGACCGCATCGGCTTCGCCTACGGCACGACGGCCGAGGGCCCCGAGAGCGGCGAGGAGTCGTTCATCCTCGAGCACCGCGACGACGACACCGTGTGGCTCACGATCCGTTCGCTCCTCGGCACGCGCGGCGGTATGCACCGCCTCAGCGCGCCGCGGCAGCGCACGCAAGCGCCGCGAGCTCACCCGCGTCGAACTGCGCGCGCTGCACCCCGCGGGCGGCGTGTAGCCGGTGGCATCCGCCCTGCCGCTCGGCGAGCCCGCGCCCGCTCGACGGGCTGCTGCCCGCATCGGCCGCCGACGGCGCGCGACGACCGCGCGTTCGGCGTGTACGTGCACGTGCCGTTCTGCCGCGTGCGCTGCGGGTACTGCGACTTCAACACCTACACCGCCGACGAGCTGCGCGGCGCGCGCCAGGCCGACTACGCCGACCACGCGATCGGCGAGATCCGGATGTCGCGGCGCGTGCTCGAGGCATCCGGCGTGCCCGACCCGACCGGCCGCAGACGGTCTTCTTCGGCGGCGGCACGCCCACGCTGCTGCCGGCCGCCGACCTCGTGCGCGATGCTCGGCGCCGTGCGCGACGAGTTCGGCCTCGCCGCCGGCGCCGAGGTCACGACCGAGGCGAACCCCGACTCGGTCGGCCCCGACGACCTGCGACGCCTCGCCGACGGCGGATTCACGCGGGTCTCGTTCGGCATGCAGTCGGCGGTGCCGCACGTGCTCGCCGCCCTCGACCGCACGCACGATCCCGAGCGCATCCCGCTCGTCGTCGGCTGGGCGCGCGACGCCGGCCTCGACGTCAGCCTCGACCTCATCTACGGCACGCCGGGGGAGTCGCTCGCCGACTGGCGGCGCAGCGTCGAGCGCGGTCGATCGCGCAGCGGCCCGACCACGTGAGCGCCTACGCGCTCATCGTCGAGGACGGCACGAAGCTCGCCCGGCAGATCCGCCGCGGCGAGCTCGCCGAGCCCTCCGACGACCTCGAGGCCGACATGTACGAGCTGGCCGACGAGCTGCTCGGCGGCGCGGGCTACGACTGGTACGAGGTGAGCAACTGGGCGACGGATGCCGCGCACCGATCCCGGCACAACCTCGGCTACTGGCGGGGCGACGACTGGTGGGGCGTCGGCCCCGGCGCGCACAGCCACGTCGGCGGCGTGCGCTGGTGGAACGCGAAGCATCCGGCCGCCTACGCCGAGCGCGTGACCGCGGGCGTCTCGCCCGCGGTCGGCCGCGAGCTGCTCGACGCGCCCGACCCGCGAGACCGAGCGGGTGCTGCTCCTCACGCGCATCCGCGAGGGGCATCGACATCCCGTCGCTGCACGCGGGCGGCCGGCACGCGGTCGCGGGCCTCATCGCCGACGAGCTCGTGGACGCGAAAGCCGCCCTCGCCGGTGTGCTGACGCTCACCAGGCGAGGGCGGCTGCTCGCGGACGCCGTCGTCAGGCGCCTGCTCGAGGACTGAGCCCGATCAGCTCACGAACTTGATCGAGAGCGGGTACGTGTACGAGCTGGCCCTGGTTGGCCTTGACCGCGGCGATGATGCTGAACACGATCACGACGCACGCCGACCGCGATCGTGAGGAAGATGCCGATGACGACGAGCCACAGGACGTAGCTGACCACGTAGGCGATCGCCATGGTGATCTGGAAGTTCAGCGCGGTCGCGGTGTGCTCGCGGATGAACGGTCCCCGGTCCTTCAGGACCAGGTAGCCGATCAGCGCGGGGATGAAGCTGAAGAAGATGCCGCCGATGTGGATGAGCGTCGCCCAGAGCTTCTCGTCGCTCGGGCTCAGCTGCGGCGTCTGCTCGTACGGGTTCTGCGGGTGCGGAGGCCTGGAGGCGGCGGCGGACCCTGCGGCGGCGGCGGCGGACCCTGCGGCGGCGGGGGAGGCGGGGTCTGGTCGGACATGCGGACTCCTTGTTCGGGCTCGTCCTTCGGCGAGACTCGGTGGCTTCATGCTGGCACAGCAACGCCCGCCGCGGGAGTAGGACGCTCCGTCGGCGGGCGAAACCGCGTGCCCGGTGCTACTTGATGAGGCGGATGGCGAACGGGTAGCGGTAGTGCTTGCCGTCCTTCGCCTGGAGGAAGGCGATGATCGAGAACACGACGCCCACGATCCAGACGGCCCACGATGAGGATCGCAGCCGATGAAGACGACCAGCAGGATCGCACGAGATGATGTAGCCGAAGATCAGCGTGATCTGGAAGTTCAGCGCCTCCTTCGCCTCGGTGTTGGTGAACGAGCCGCGGTCCTTGAAGACGAGCCAGATGATGAGCGACGGCAGGAAGCCGAGGACGCCGCCGAGGTGGGCGAACGAGCCCCACTGGACGTCCTGTTCGGGCGAGAGCGCGCGCTGGTGGCCGCGGGAGCGCGGCTGCTGGGCGGGTCGGCGGGACGTTCGGGTCGGGACTGGGCGTTGGGGTCGGTCATGTGCGTGCCTTTCGGGGGTTCAGGGGGTGAACCGCGACTGCGTGGACGGGGGGATCGCAGCCAGGGGTGACTCGCGGATTACCCATACGGTATCGCCGCCGCTCGACGGGTGGCAACGGCCGGGTCACGGGATGTCGCGATAGGATTGGCACTCAGTCAGAACGAGTGCTAAGCGGTGAGGGAAGCGAGGGACCATGGTCTCCGAACGCAGTCTCGCGGTGCTCCGCGCCATCGTGCAGGACTACGTCGCGTCCCGCGAGCCGGTGGGCTCGAAGACGATCGTCGAGCGCCACGCGTTCGGCGTCTCCGCCGCGACGATCCGCAACGACATGGCGCTCCTCGAGGAGGAGGAGCTCATCGCGGCGCCGCACACCTCGTCGGGCCGCATCCCCACCGACAAGGGCTACCGCGTCTTCGTCGACCAGCTCACCGACGTCCGCCCGCTCACCCAGGCGCAGCGCCAGGCCATCGAGACGTTCCTCGGCGAGTCGAGCGACCTCGACGAGCTGCTCGCCCGCACCGTGCGCCTCATCGCCCAGCTCACCAAGCAGCTCGCCGTCGTGCAGTACCCGAGCTTCGGCAGCGCGCGCGTGCGCCACGTCGAGCTCGTCTCGCTCGCACCGACTCGCGTGCTCTGCATCCTCATCGCCGACTCCGGCCAGGTCGAGCAGCGGCTCGCCGAGCTCGAGCAGCCCGTCGACGACGAGACCCTCGTCGGCGCTGCGCGTGCGGCTCAACGACATCGCGGGCGGCTCGCACGATGGCCGAGGCCGCCGAGGCGCTGTCGCGCCGAGGCCGTCAGCACCGACCGCCGGCACGCGGCCGTGCTGCACACGCTCGCCGCGACGCTCGCCGAGCAGGCGCGCGCGCAGCGGCAGGACCGCCTCGTCGTGGCCGGCGCCGCGAACCTCGTGCGCACCGAGCAGGACTTCGCCGGGCTCGATCCTCGGCGTCATCGAGGCGATCGAGGAGCAGGTCGTGCTGCTGAAGCTCTTCGGCGAGATGGCGGGCGACGAGCACGCGCGTGGCGGTGCGCATCGGCCGCGAGAACGCCGTCGTTCGGCCTCGGCGAGACCTCGATCGTCTCGAGCGCGTTCGCGATCCCCGGGCGCGACATCTCGCGCCTCGGCATCGTGGGCCCCACCCGCATGGACTACTCCAACAGCATGGCGGCCGTACGCGCCGTCGCCCGCTACCTCTCCCGCACCCTCGGCGAGAGCTGACTCCCGCCGCCGACGAACCCGACCGGCATCCGGCAATCGAAAGGACACGCCCTCCGTGGCAGACCACTACGAGGTCCTCGGCGTCTCGCGCGACGCCACCCCCGACGAGATCAAGAAGGCGTACCGCCGCCTGGCGCGCGAACTCCACCCCGACGTGAACCCGGGCGCCGAGGCATCCGAGCGGTTCAAGGCGGTCACGCACGCCTACGACGTGCTCTCCGATCCCGAAGCAGCGCCAGCAGTACGACCTCGGCGGCGGCCAGGGCGGCTTCGGCGGCCAGGGCTTCGGCGGGTTCGGCGACATCTTCGAGACGTTCTTCGGCGCCGGCCAGCAGACCCGCGGGCCGCGGTCGCGCCGCGAGCGCGGCCAGGACGCGCTCATCCGCGTCGAGGTCGGCCTCGACGAGGTGATCTTCGGCACCCACCGCGACATCGAGGTCGACACGGCCGTGACGTGCGAGACCTGCCACGGCTCCTGCTGCCAGCCCGGCACCTCGCCGGTGACCTGCGACATCTGCCACGGCACCGGGTCGATCCAGCGCTCGGTGCGCTCGCTCCTCGGCAACGTCATGACGTCGAGCCCGTGCGGCACCTGCCGCGGCTACGGCACCGTCATCGCGACGCCGTGCGTCACCTGCCAGGGCCAGGGCCGCGTGCGCGCGCGCGCGCACCGTGCCGGTCGACATCCCCGCCGGCGTCGACACCGGCGTGCGCCTGCAGATGCCGGGCTCGGGCGAGGCGGGCCCCGCCGGCGGCCCGAACGGCGACCTCTACCTCGAGATCAAGGTCAGGAACCACGACGTCTTCAGCCGCAACGGCGACGACCTGCTCTGCACGCTCGAGGTGGCCGATGACCGACGCGATCCTCGGCGCGCACACGACGGTCCCCGCGCTCGACGGCGACGTCGACGTGGAGCTGCGAGCCCGGGCCTGCAGAGCGGCGAGATCCTCACCGTCAAGGACCGCGGCGTCACCAGGCTCCGCGGCGCCGGCCGCGGCGACCTCAAGATCGGCGTGCAGGTGGTGACGCCGACCAAGCTCTCGTCGAAGGAGCGCGACCTGATGCAGCAGTTCGCGGCGTCGAAGAAGGCGCCCGCGCCCGAGCTCACGCACTTCCAGCAGGGCCTCTTCGCCCGCCTGCGCGACCGGTTCCTCGGCTGACGGATGCCGCGATGAGCCACCTCTACCTCGACGAGTCGCTCGACCTCGCCGACCTCGCGCCCGGCGCCGTCGTGCGAGCTCTCGGGCGACGAGGCGCGGCACGCCGTGACGGTCGTCGCGGGTGCGCGCCGGGCGAGCGGATCGCGATCGGCGACGGCCGCGGCATCGTCGTGCACGGCGTGGTCGCCGTCGACCGGGCCGCGCGAGCTCGCGCTCGAGGCCGACGACATCGTCGTCGAGGAGCCGCCGGCGACCGCGCATCACGCTCGTGCAGGCGCTCGCGAAGGGCGACCGCGACGAGCTCGCGGTGCAGGCGGCGACCGAGCTCGGCGTCGACGCGATCGTGCCGTGGGCGGCCGCGCGCTCGGTCTCGCGCTGGGAGGGGCCGAAGGCCGAGAAGGGCCGCCAGCGCTGGGCGACGATCGTGCGCGAGGCCGTGAAGCAGTCGATCCGGTCGTGGCTGCCGCCCGTCGCGCCCGTGACGGCGACCGCCGGCCTCGCCGCGGCGCTCGAGGGCAGCCGGATGCTGCTGCTCGAGCCGACCGCCGACGACGGCGCTCACCGACGCTCGAGCCCGACGGGCGCGACCTCGCGCTCGTCGTCGGGCCCGAGGGCGGCATCGCGCCCGCCGAGCTGGAGCGCCTCGTCGCCGCCGGCGCGGAACCCGTGCGGCTCGGGGCATCCGTGCTGCGCACCTCCACGGCGGGGCCCGCCGCGATCGCGGTGCTGAACGCGACGCTCGGGCGGTGGTGAGTCATCCGTCGCTACGATGGGAGGATGACCGAGTCCGCTGCCGAGCCGACCCTCTTCGAGCGGATCGCCGCGCGTGAGATCCCCGCGCAGATCGTGGCGGAGACCGACCGGGTCATCGCGTTCCACGACATCGCGCCGAAGGCGCCCGTGCACGTCGTCGTGACGCCGAAGCAGCGGCGACTACCGCGACGTCGTCGAGCTCGCCGAGGGCGACCCGGCGCTGCTCGCCGAGCTCGTCGCGGTCGCGCGCGGCGTCGCCGACGACCTCGCCGACGGCGACTTCCGGCTCGTCTTCAACACCGGCGGCGGCGCCGGCCAGACCGATCTTCCACGTGCACGCCCACGTCCTCGCGGGCGGCCTCGAGGAGGGCATCGCTTGCCGGCTGATCCGCAGGGCCCCGACGCGGCTGCGCCCGCAGCCCGTCCGCGACGACGAGGAGCGACTCCGCATCGACGGCATCGCCATGGTGCGGCTCCTCGGCCCGCAGGACCGCCTGCTCACGTCGATCCAGCGCGAGTACCCCGGCGTCGAGGTGCACGTGCGCGGCAACGAGATCGCGATCCGCGGCGACGCCGACGAGCGCACCCGCGTGCGCCGTCTCATCGAAGAACTCCTGGAGCTCGTGCGAGCCGGCCAGGACCCGACACCCACCGAAGTGAGGAGCTCGGCCCGAATGCTCGATGCCGATCCCAACGCCAAGCCGTCCGAACTGCTCGGACAGGTCATCGTCTCCGCGCCGCGGCAGGACGATCCGGCCGAAGACCGAGGGCCAGCGCGCAGTACGTCGACGCGATCGACGAGAACACGATCGTGTTCGGCATCGGCCCCGCCGGCACCGGCAAGACCTACCTCGCCATGGCGAAGGCCGTGCAGGCGCTGCAGCGCAAGGAGGTCAGCCGCATCATCCTGACCCGCCCGGCGGTCGAGGCGGGCGAGCGGCTCGGGTTCCTGCCCGGCACGCTCACCGACAAGATCGACCCGTACCTGCGGCCGCTCTACGACGCGCTCAACGAGATGATGGACCCCGAGATGGTGCCGAAGCTCCTCGCGGCGGGCACCGTCGAGGTCGCGCCGCTCGCGTACATGCGCGGGCGCACGCTCAACGACTCGTTCGTCGTGCTCGACGAGGCGCAGAACACCACGCCCGAGCAGATGAAGATGTTCCTCACGCGCCTCGGATTCGGCTCGAAGATGGTCGTGACCGGCGACATCACGCAGATCGACCTGCCGGGCGGCGCGAGCGGCCTGCGGCTCGTGACCCGCATCCTCGACCACGTCGACGACATCCACTTCGTCCGCCTCACGAGCGACGACGTCGTGCGGCACAGCCTCGTCGGCCGCATCGTCGACGCCTACACCGAGTTCGACCAGCGCACGCAGGCGCAGCGGTTCGAGCGCGACCAGGCGCGCGAGTTCGCGAACCGCGCCGAGCGCCGCGGCACGCCGCGCCGCGCGACCACCTGCCGAGGAAGGGCGGCAAGGCGTGAGCATCGAGGTCAACAACGAGTCGGCCATCGAGGTCGACGAGGCCGCGCTGCAGCGGCTCGCGGTGTACGCGCTCGACGCGATGCACGTGCACCCCGACGCCGAGCTCGCGATCGTGCTCGTCGACGAGGGCGCGATGGAGCAGCTGCACGTGCAGTGGATGGACGAGCCCGGCCCCACCGACGTGCTGAGCTTCCCGATGGACGAGCTGCGCCCCGGCACCGAGGACCAGCCGGCCCCGCCCGGACTGCTCGGCGACGTCGTGCTGTGCCCGCAGGTCGCCGAGGCGCAGGCGCAGCACCGCGGGGCATCCGCTCATCGACGAGCTGCTGCTGCTCACGACGCACGGCATCCTGCACCTGCTCGGCTTCGACCACGCCGAGCCGGCCGAGGAGAAGGAGATGTTCGGCGTCCAGCGCGACATCCTCGTCGGCTTCGCGATGCAGGAGCGACGCCGCTGACCATGCAGCCCTGGCTCTTCCTCGGCGCCGCGTTCGTGCTCGTCGCCTTCGGCGGCCTGCATGGCCGCGGTCGACGCCGCCCTCGGCGTCTCGAGCCGAGCGGATGTCACCGACCTCGCGCTCGGCTCCCGGGCCCGGCGCTCGCTGCTCGCCATCGCCGACGACACCGGCGCGCACGTGAACGCCGTCAACTTCATGCGCATCATCGCCGAGACGACCGCCGCGGTGCTCGTGACGCTCGCGTTCACGTCGTTCCTCGACAACGTGTGGCTCGTGCTGCTCTACTCGGCGCTCATCATGACCGCGCGTCTCGTTCGTGCTCGTCGGGCGCGAGCCCGCGCAGCGTCGGCCGCGCGCACGCCGCGACGGTGCTGCGGCTCACGGCGCCGCTCGTGCACTTCCTGCGCGTGCTGCTCGGCCCGCTCGCGAACGCGCTCGTCGTCGCTCGGCAACCGGGTGACGCCCGGCCGCATCCGCTTCGCCGGCGTCTCGAGCGAGGAGCAGCTGCTGAGCATGGTCGACGAGGCCACCGAGCTCGACGTGCTCGAGGAGGGCGACCGCGAGCTCATCCACTCGATCTTCGAGTTCAACGACACCGTCGTGCGCGAGGTGATGGTGCCGCGCACCGACATGGTCACGATCGACGCGTCGGCGCACCTGCCGCAGGCGATGGCGCTGTTCCTCAAGGCCGGCTACTCGCGCATCCCCGTGATCGAGCGCGACGCCGACGACGTCACCGGCATCCTCTACCTGCGCGACCTCGCCCGGCTCGGCTTCGAGCGCCCGCTCGACGCCGAGGGGCTCACCGTCGGCGAGCTCGTGCGCCCGGCGGTGTTCGTGCCCGACTCGATGAAGGCCGACGCGCTGCTGCGCCAGATGCAGCTCGAGTCCAACCACCTCGCGATGGTCGTCGACGAGTACGGCGGCATCGCCGGGCTCGTGACCCTCGAGGACCTGATCGAGGAGCTCGTCGGCGACATCTCCGACGAGTACGACCGCGAGGCGGCCCAGGTCGAGGACCTCGGCGGCGGGCGCTACCGCGTGAACGCGCGGCTGCCCGTCGACGAGCTCGGCGAGCTGTTCGGCCTCGACCTCGAGGACGAGGACGTCGACTCGGCGGGCGGGCTGCTCGCGAAGGAGCTCGGCCGGCTGCCGCAGCCGGGGGAGCGCGTGACCGTGTCGGGGCTGATCCTCGAGGCCGAGCGCACCGAGGGCCGGCGCAAGCGCATCGCCACGATCCTCGTCGAACGCGACCAGGCGCTCATCGACGCCCAGTCGGCCTTCGACACGGGCGAGCTCGAAGGAAGGAACCACCGTGGCTGAGTACCGAGCCGGATTCGTCTCGATCGTCGGGCGCCCGAACGTCGGCAAGTCGACGCTCACGAACGCGCTCGTCGGCGAGAAGGTGGCGATCACGAGCTCGAAGCCGCAGACCACGCGACGCGCCATCCGCGGCATCGTGCACCGCGAGCACGGGCAGCTCATCCTCGTCGACACGCCGGGCCTGCACCGCCCGCGCACGCTCCTCGGCGAGCGCCTCAACTCGCTCGTGCAGTCCACGCTCGGCGACGTCGACGTCATCGCGTTCTGCGTGCCGGCGAACGAGGCGATCGGCCCGGGCGACCGGTTACATCAACGAGCAGCTCGACCAGTACCCGAACGCGAAGAAGGTCGCGATCGTCACGAAGACGGATGCCACGTCGAAGGCCAAGGTCGCCGAGCAGCTGCTCGCGGTGTCCGAGCTGCGCGAGTGGGCGGCGATCATCCCGGTCTCGGCGCCGAGGGGCGAGCAGCTCGACGTGCTCGTCGACGAGCTGCTCGCGCTCATGCCGGTCGCGGAGCACGCGCTCTACCCGGCCGAGACGCTCACCGACGAGGACGTCGCCGACCGCATCGCCGAGTTCGTGCGCGAGGCCGCGCTCGAGGGCGTCTCCGACGAGCTGCCGCACTCGATCGCGGTGACCGTCGACGACATGATCGAGCGCGACGACAAGGACCTCGTCGAGGTGTACGCGAACCTCTTCGTCGAGCGCGACAGCCAGAAGGGCATCATCATCGGCAAGGGCGGGTCGCGCCTGCGCGAGGTCGGCGCCACGGCGCGCGCGCAGATCGAGCAGCTCCTCGGCCGCAAGGTCTACCTCGCCCTGCACGTGAAGGTCGCGAAGGACTGGCAGCGCGACCCGAAGCAGCTCGGCCGGCTCGGGTTCTGAGGCGTACGACCACGAGGATGATTCCGCCGCCGCGTCGGCCGGATGCCCGGCGGCGCGGCAGCGCGTACGGTGGTTCGGTGCACACCTCCCTGAGCCGCGGCAAGCTCGACGACCGACATCGTGCTCGCCGTCGTGTTCGCGCTCGTGCTGCCTGCCGTTCGCGTTGCTCGGCACGCCGTCGACCTCGTGGTGCTCGTCGTGTTCGCCGGTGCCCTCGCGGTCCGACGCCTCTCGCCGGCCTGGTCGCTCGGCGTCGCGTGGGCGCGCCGCGATCCTGCAGATGGTCGCGCTGCGCGACCTCCAGCTCTACGACACGGCCGTGCTCGGCGTGCTGTACTCCACCGCGGCGCACGGCGGCCGGGTCGTGAAGTGGCTGGGCTCGCGTCGCGCCGGCGTCGGCGCGCGTCGTGGCGACCGTGTACCTCGGCGTCGCTCAAGCCGCTCTTCGGCGGCACGGCGTCATCGCCGGTCGCCGGGCGACGCGTTCGGCCTGACGTTCTTCGCTGCGGGTTCCTCTTCGTCGCGTCGATCGCCGTGCTCGTGCTCGCGTGGACCGCGGGCCTGCTCGTCCGCTCGTCCGCGACTCGCCGCGAGGTGCGGCGCCGCGAGGACGTCGCGAACCGCGAGCGCGCCCTCGTCGAGTACCGCTACGCCGTCGAGCAGGAACGCAACCGCATCGCCCGCGACATGCACGACGTCGTCGCCCACTCGCTCGCGGTCGTGATCGCGCAGGCCGACGGCGCCCGGTTCGCCGCGCGCACCCGTCCCGAGGCGGCGGCCGGCGCGCTCGACACGATCGCGGGCGTCGCCCGCGGCGCACTCGGCGACGTGCGCGTGCTGCTCGCCGAGCTCCGCCACGACGAGACCGACGCGCCGCAGCCGGTGCTCGACGACCTCGACGGGCTGCTCGAGCGCGTGCGCGCGGCCGGCCTCGACGTGCGCTTCGCCGAGACGGGCGAGCGCCTCGCGCTCGGCACCGGCCACCAGATCGCGGTCTACCGCATCGCGCAGGAGGGCCTCACGAACGCCCTGCGCCACGGCGACGTGTCGGCGCCGGTCGACCTGCGGCTGCGCCTGGGACGACGGCGGCGTCGACCTCGAGGTCGTCAACGCGATGCGGGCGGATGCCGCGACGGCCGAGTCGCACGGCATCCGGCACGGCATCCCGGGCATGCGCGAGCGCGCCCAGCTCGCCGGCGGCACGCCTCAGCGCCGACGCCGGCGACGACGGGATGTTCCGGGTGCGCGCGCGCATCCCGGCCCAGCCGGGAAGCGGCCGGCATGAGCGGCATCCGCGTCGCGCTCGTCGACGACCAGGCCCTGTTCCGCGCCGGCGTCCGCATGCTCGTCGAGTCGCAGGCCGACCTCGAGGTCGCGGGCGAGGCGGGCGACGGGGTGGCGGCGGTCGACCTCGCCGCGCGCGCACGGCCCGACGTCATGCTCATGGACGTGCGGATGCCGCTGCAGGACGGCATCGCCGCGACCGAGCGCATCATCGCCGACGCCGACCGCGACGGCCGCACGCCGCCGCGCATCCTCGTGCTCACCACGTTCGACCTCGACGAGAACGCCGCGCGGGCGATCCGGGCCGGCGCGAGCGGCTTCGTGCTGAAGGACGCCGACCCCGAGTTCCTGCTCGCGGCGATCCGCACCGTGCACCAGGGCAACCAGGTGATCGCGGCGACCGCGACGCGCGAGCTGTTCGCGCACGTCGGCCGCGGCAGCGGACGGCGCCCGGCGCCGGCGGCGTGGTCGGAGCTCACGCCGCGCGAGCGCGAGATCTTCGGGCTCGCGGCGCGCGGCCTGTCGAACTCGCGAGATCGCGGCGTCCGAGTTCCTCTCCGAGGCCACCGTGAAGACCCACGTGAGCCGCATCCTCGCGAAGCTCGCGCTGCGCGACCGCGTGCAGCTCGTGGTCTTCGCGCTACGAGCACGACCTCGGCCGACTGACGCGTCGACGTCATCCTGCAGGATGACGCCGAACCATCCGGCGGCCGGATGTCCCGCCGCGCGCCGCCGTCCGTAGCGTCGACGACATGCAGATCCAACCCTCCGACCTCGGTCTCATCGCCCGCGTCACGGGCCTCGGCAAGCGCTACGGACACGGCGCCGGCACGGTCACCGCACTCGACGACGTCTCGCTCGGCCTCCGCCGCGGCGAGTTCACCGCCATCATGGGCCCGTCGGGCTCGGGCAAGTCGACGCTCATGCACATCATGGCCGGCCTCGACTCGCCGACCGCCGGGCCGCGCGTGGCTCGGCGACACCGAGATCACCGAGCTCTCCGACTCGGCGCTCACGGTGCTGCGCCGTCGCCGGTCGGGTTCGTGTTCCAGTCGTTCAACCTCGTGCCGACGCTCGACGTGCGCGGCAACGTGCTGCTGCCGTTCGAGCTCGACGGCCGCCGGCCGAGCCGCGACGAGCAGGCATGGATCGACGAGCTCGTCGACGCGCTCGGACTCGGCGCGCGCCTCGCGCCACCGGCCGCACGAGCTCTCGGGCGGCCAGCAGCAGCGCGTCGCCATCGCGCGCGCGCTCGCCACCCGCCCCGACCTCGTGTTCGCCGACGAGCCCACCGGCAACCTCGACTCGCGCACCGGCCGCGAGGTGCTCGGCGCTCCTCGCCACCGCGAGCGCGCGCTACGGCCAGTCGATCGCGATGGTGACGCACGACCCCGTCGCCGCGAGCCACGCCGACCGCATCCTGTTCCTCGCCGACGGGCGCATCGTGCGCGACGCGGCGCGGTCGTCGGCCGAGGAGATCTCGGCGTACATGCTCGTCGATGGAGGTCGCGGCCTGATGCGCACCCGCCTGCACGGACCAGTGGCCGACGCTCCTCGTCGCGGCGCTCGCGGGCACGTTCGGCGTCGCGCTGCTGCACGTGACGGGCCTGCTCGCCGCCGCGATCGCCGCGGACGACGTGACCGGCGGGAGCGCCACCGTCGCGCTCATGCTCGGCATCGTCGCGACGGTGTTCATCGTCATCGCCGTCTACGTGAGCGCGATCGTCACCGCGAACACCGTCTCGACGGTGGTCGCCGGCCGCACGCGGCTCATCGCCCTGCTGCGCCTCATCGGGTCGAGCGCCCGTGCGCAGCGCGCGCAGATCGCCAGGGAGGGCCTGCTCGTCGGGCTCGTCGGCGCGGTCGATCGGCGTCGTCGTCGGCACGGGTCGCGGCGTTCGCGCTCGAGCGCGGTCGCGGTGGCGAACGACCTCATGCCCGCCGACCGCCTACGACTACCTGAACCCGGCGGTCGTGCTGCCCGCGGTCGCCGTCGTCGCTCACGACGTGGCTGGCCTCGTGGGTCGGCTCGCGCCGCGTGCTCCGGGTGCGACCGATCCAGGCGATCGGCAACTCGCACGAGCAGGACCGCGAGGAGCTCGGGCGCCGTCGCGCGCGCAACGTCATCGCGCTCGTGCTGTTCGTCGTCGGCATCGCGCTGCTCGTCGCTCGGCGTGGTCTGGGGCCTCACCGAGCCCTACGGCGTGCTCGTCGGCATGGTCGGCGGGATCGTGTCGTTCACCGGCATCGTGCTCGGCGCCCACGTCGTGATGCCGCCCGTGCTGCGGCTCGTCGGCCGCGCGCTCGGCAGCTCGCCCGCCGCCCGCCTCGCGGCCGAGAACGCGGTGCGCCACCCCGAGCGGAGCTCGCGGATGACGATCGGCCTCGTCATCGGCGTGACCCTCGTGACGACGTTCGCCGTGACGATGGAGTCGTATCGCGCGATGATCCTCGCGGCGCAGCGCGCCCAGCCCGAGGTGTACGCCGGCATCGACGAGATGCTGAACGTCACGGTCGACGTCTTCACGGTGCTCATCGGCTTCAGCGCCCTCATCGCGGCGATCGGCATGGTGAACACGCTGTCGCTCAGCGTCATGCAGCGCACCCGCGAGCTCGGCCTGCTGCGGGCGCTCGGCTTCGAGCGGCGCCAGCTGCGCCGCATGATCGTCGCCGAGAGCGCCGCCCTCACGCTCGCGGCGACCGCTCACGGGCATCGTGCTCGGATTCGGCTACGGCTGGGCGGGCGCGCAGTCGCTGCTCGGCGGCGCGCAGGGCGAGCCCGTGCTCGTGCTGCCCGGGCATCCCGTGGGTCGATGTTCGGCGTGCTGCTCGTCGCCGCGGGCGTGCTCACGCTCGTCGCCTCGATCGCCCCGGCACGGCGCGCGATGCGGGTCGCGCCGGTGGTCGCGCTCGCGGTCGAGTAGGCCGCCGCGCGCGACAGCTGTCGACGAGCGGATGCCGCGCGGCTGCGGCATCCGCTCGTCCGTCATGGTTGCGCCCCGAGCGCGCCCCGGGTGTTAGCCTTGGCTCGTGCTTCACGGCCTGCTTCTCCTTAGCTGCCGCAGCGAGTCCTAATCCAGGCCTCCCTCGCTGCGGAGTTCGTCGTCGGCTGAATCCATCCGAACAAGCGAGAAGAGCACCCCATGCAGAACACCCAGAAGCCGTCGCCGATGCCCGTGCATCGGTACCGCCCGTTCCACGAGCAGATCCGCGTCGACCTGCCCGACCGCACGTGGCCGTCCCAGCGCATCACGACCGCACCGCGCTGGTGCGCCGTCGACCTGCGCGACGGCAACCAGGCCCTCATCGACCCGATGAGCCCCGAGCGCAAGCGCATCATGTTCGACCTGCTCGTGCGCATGGGCTACAAGGAGATCGAGGTCGGGTTCCCGAGCGCGAGCCAGACCGACTTCGACTTCGTGCGCAGCCTCATCGAGGAGGGCGCGATCCCCGACGACGTCACGATCCAGGTGCTGACGCAGGCGCGCGACCACCTCATCGAGCGCACCTACGAGTCGATCGCGGGCGCGAAGCAGGCGATCGTGCACCTCTACAACTCCACGAGCGTGCTGCAGCGCGAGGTCGTGTTCCGCACCGACCGGCAGGGCATCATCGACATCGCCCTGCACGGCGCGCGCACCTGCCGCGCGATGGAGGCGATCGGTGCCCGGCACCACCGTCTACTACGAGTACTCGCCCGAGAGCTACACCGGCACCGAGCTCGAGTTCGCGGTCGACGTCTGCAACCAGGTGCTCGAGGTCTTCGAGCCGACGCCCGAGCGCAAGGTCATCATCAACCTGCCGGCCACCGTCGAGATGGCCACGCCGAACGTCTACGCCGACTCGATCGAGTGGATGAGCCGCCACCTCGCCCACCGCGAGAACGTCATCCTGTCGCTGCACCCGCACAACGACCGCGGCACCGCGATCGCCGCGGCCGAGCTCGGCTACATGGCCGGCGCCGACCGCATCGAGGGCTGCCTGTTCGGCAACGGCGAGCGCACCGGCAACGTCGACCTCGTCGCGCTCGGCATCAACCTGTTCACGCAGGGCATCGACCCGCAGATCGACTTCTCCGACGTCGACGAGGTCAAGCGCACCGCCGAGTACTGCAACCAGCTGCGCCGTGCACGAGCGCAGCCCGTGGGCCGGCGACCTCGTCTACACGGCGTTCAGCGGGCTCGCACCAGGACGCGATCAAGAAGGGCTTCGAGGCCATGGAGGCCGACGCCGAGCGCCGCGGCGTCACGGTCGACGAGCTCGAGTGGGCGGTGCCGTACCTGCCGGTCGACCCGAAGGACCTCGGGCCGCAGCTACGAGGCCGTCATCCGCGTCAACTCGCAGTCGGGCAAGGGCGGCGTCGCCTACCTGCTGAAGACCGACCACGCGCTCGACCTGCCGCGCCGGCTGCAGATCGAGTTCTCGGGCGTCGTGCAGGCGAAGACCGACGCCGAGGGCGGCGAGGTCTCGAGCGACGAGATCTGGCGCGTCTTCAACGACGAGTACCTGCCGGCGCCGGCCGATCGCCCCGAGGAGAAGTGGGGCCGGTTCGAGCTGCTGTCGCTGCGCACCGAGAGCGCCCTCGACGGCGTCGTGCAACGTGCGCGTCGGACTGCGCGACGGCGACGAGCGCATCGAGGCCGACGCGAGCGGCAACGGCCCGATCTCCGCGTTCCTCGCGGTGCTCGGCGCCGAGGGCGTCGACGTGAAGCTGCGCGACTACGTCGAGCACACGCTCGTCGGCGAGCGGCGACTCGCAGGCGGCGGCCTACGTCGAGCTCGAGGTCGACGGGCCGCGTGCTGTGGGGCGTCGGCATCGACGCCGACATCTCGACCGCGTCGCTCAAGGCCGTCGTGTCCGCGGTCAACCGGGCGCTGCGGGGCACGGTCGCCGCCGAGAAGGCGCGCGAGGTCGTCGCGGTCTGACCGATCCGCCGGATGCCGCGCGCCGCGACGCCGGCGCGATCGAGCATCCGTCGCACCGAGGTCTCGATCGCGCCGCGGCATCCGCCGCTCGTCGGGCGCGCGTCAGGCGCGCCGCCACACCCGCCAGCTGCCGAGCGCCCGCTGCTCGGGCAGGCTCCAGCCGAAGCGCACCGAGCCGAGGCGGATGAGCGTCGTGACGATGACGCACGCGGTGCCCGGCGACGACGATGTTCACGTCGAACGCGACGAGCACGACGAGCAGCGTCGTGCCGGCGGTCGCGGCGACGGCGTAGAGCGAGCCGACGTGCATGAGCGCGATCGGCAGGTTGAGCGCCACGTCGCGCAGGATCGAGCCGCCGACCGCCGAGAGCACGCCGACGAAGATCGCGGGCACCACGGGCACGCCGTAGGCGAGCGCCTTCGAGGTGCCGATCGCGCCGAAGAGCCCGATGGTGACCGCGTCGAGCGCGATGATGAGCCCGTTCAGCCGCGTGAAGACCCGCAGCAGGAGCATCCCGAGCAGCGCCGCGGCCGTCGCGATCGGGATGTACCAGTTGTCGGAGATCGCCGCCGGGCAGCTGGTTGAGCAGGATGTCGCGCATGAGGCCGCCGCCGAGCCCGACGATCACGCCGATGAGCGCGACGCCGAGCAGGTCGATGCGCCGCTCGGTCAGCCGCGCCGCGAACATGGCGCCCTGGATGGCGCCGATCGCGACGGCGGTGAGGTCGAGCCACAGGGGGATGACGAAGAGCGCGGATGCCACGGCACCAAGTGAACCACGACGGTTGCGGGCGCGACATCCGCGTGACGCATCCGGCCGTCGGGTCGGCGGGGGATGGGAGAATCGACAGGTGCCCGTCTACCGAGATGAAGCCGTCGTGCTGCGCACCCACAAGCTGGGCGAGGCCGACCGCATCCTCACGCTGCTCACGCGGCAGCACGGCAAGGTGCGCGCGGTCGCCAAGGGCGTGCGGCGCACGGGCTCGAAGTTCGGCGCGCGGCTCGAGCCGTTCATGGTCGCCGACCTGCAGCTCTACGAGGGCCGCACGCTCGACGTCGTGACGCAGGCCGAGTCGCTCGGCTCGTACGGCGCCGAGATCACGCAGGACTACGCGTCGTACACGGCGGCGAACGCCATGGTCGAGGCCGCCGACAAGCTCACCGAGGCCGAGGGGTCGCTGCAGCAGTACCTGCTGCTCGTCGGCGCGCTCCGCTCGCTCGCCAAGCGCGAGCACGGCGCGAGCCTCACGCTCGACTCCTACCTGCTGCGGGCGCTCGCCCTCGCCGGCTGGGCGCCGAGCTTCCAGGACTGCGCGCGCTGCGGCAAGCGCCGGCGAGCACACCGCCGTGGTCGTGCAGCTCGGCGGCGTGGTCTGCGACGACTGCGCCCCGCCCGGCACGCCCCGCATCGCCGCGCTCGACCGTCGCGCTGCTCGGCGCGCTGCTCTCGGGCGACTGGACCTACGCCGAGGCGGCGGGCACGTCCGACCGCAACCAGGCGAGCGGCATCGTCGCCGCCTACACCCAGTGGCACCTCGAGCGCGGGCTGCGCTCGCTGCCGCACGTCTCCAGAGAAACGACCACCACGTGAGCCCCAAGCCCTACACGCATCGCGACGCCGTGCCCTACCGGCCGCTCGACTGGACGGGCCTGCTACCCGCCCGACTTCCCGAAGGGCGCCGTGCCGAACCACGTCGCCATCGTCATGGACGGCAACGGCCGCTGGGCGAACCGCCGCGGCCTCACGCGCATCGAGGGGCACAAGGCGGGCGAGGCGGCGCTGCTCGACGTCGTCGCCGGCGCGATCCAGGCGGGCGTGAAGCACCTCTCGGTCTACGCGTTCTCGACCGAGAACTGGAAGCGGTCGCCCGAGGAGGTGCGCTTCCTCATGGGCTACAACCGCGACGTGCTGCACCGCCGCCGCGACCAGCTCAACGAGTGGGGCGTGCGCATCCGCTGGGCCGGGCGCCGGCCGCGGCTCTGGGCGTCGGTCATCAACGAGCTGCAGTTCGCCGAGCGGCTCACCGCCGGCAACGACACGCTGACCCTCACGATGTGCGTGAACTACGGCGGCCGCAACGAGATCACGGATGCGGTGCGCTCGATCGCCGACGACGTGGCATCCGGTCGCATCAAGCCCTCGGCGGTCATCGGAGAAGCTCATCGCGAAGCGGCTCTACGTGCCCGAGCTGCCCGACGTCGACCTGTTCGTGCGCAGCTCGGGGGAGCAGCGCACGTCGAACTTCATGCTGTGGCAGTCGGCCTACGCCGAGATGGTGTTCCTCGACACGCTCTGGCCCGACTTCTCGCGCGTCGACCTGTGGCAGGCGATCGACGCTCTACGCGGCGCCGCAACCGCCGCTTCGGCGGCGCGATCGACGCGCCGACGCGCCTGACGGCTCGACGCGGCATCCGCCGGGAATACGCCTGCCGCGGCATCCGTTCGCCTTCATCGTGAGTACCCCATCAAGATCGACATCTGGTCCGACATCGCGTGCCCGTGGTGCTACATCGGCAAGCGGCACCTCGAGGGCGGCATCGCCGCGCTCGGCGACGACGCACCCGAGGTCGAGATCGAGTACCACTCGTTCGAGCTCGCTCCCGACACCCCCGTCGACTTCGAGGGCTCGGAGGTCGACTTCCTCGCGCGGCACAAGGGCCTCCCCGCCGAGCGGGTGCACCAGATGCTCCAGCACGTCACCGGCGTCGCCGCGAACGCGGGCCTCGACTACGACTTCGACGCGCTGCAGCACACCAAGACGCTGAAGGCGCACGAGCTGCTGCACTTCGCGAAGGAGCAGGGCCTGCAGCTCGAGCTCTCCGAGCGCCTCTTCCGCGCGTACTTCACCGAGGGCCGCCACGTCGGCCGCGTCGACGAGCTCGTCGAGCTCGCCGCCGAGGTCGGCCTCGACGCGGATGCCGCGCGCGAGGCCCTCGAGTCCGGCCGGTACGCCGCCGCCGTGCAGGCCGACATCGCCCAGGCCGGCGCCTACGGCATCAACGGCGTGCCGTTCTTCGTCATCGACGGCAAGTACGGCGTCTCGGGCGCGCAGCCCGCCGAGGTGTTCTCGCAGGTGCTCACGCAGGTCGCCGGCGAGCGCGACGAGGCCGCGGCATGACCGAGCACGCGCACGACGGATGCCGCGGCGACGGATCGCTCCGCGCCGACGGCGCCGTTCACGATGCTCGACCGGCGACGCCGTCGGCGATGGTGTGCGAGGGCGACGTCTGCTACGTCCCGGCTGCAGCCGGCGGGGCGAGCGGGCGTAGCGCCGCGTACGGCCGCGTCGCGCGCGCGGCGCCCGCGCTACTCGGGATCGGTGATGTCCGCGACCGTCGCGTCGAAGGCGCGCGATGAGCGCGTCGGCGTCGACCCAGAGGCTGCGGCCGTGCTCGCCCGCGCCCATCGACACCCGGCGTCCGGGGATCGTCGCGTCGACCACGACGGGCCACGCCGTCGTCGAGCCCAGCGGCGTGATGGTGCCGCGCTCGTAGCCCGTCGCGGCGAGGGCGAGCGAGGCATCCGGCAGCTGCAGCTTGTTCACGCCGAGCAGGCCGCGCAGCTTCGGCCACGAGATCTTGCGGCCGCCGGGCACGAGCGCGAACACGTAGCGTGTCGTCGCTGCGCTTCACGACGAGCGACTTCACGATGTCGCCCGGCGTGATGCCGAGCAGCTCGGCGGCCTCCTCGAGGCTCCGGGCGGGCGGGCGCGTGATGATCTCGACCTCGAGGCCGCGCGCCGCGGCATCCGCTCGCACCCGGTCGGCGCCCGTCAGCCCGTCGTCGGCCATCTCGCCCTCCACACCCTCGTCCTCCTCGGAATCCTAGGCGCGCGACCCCGCGGCGGGCGACGACCCCGGGATCTCTGGGAGAATCGAGGGTGATGTCCGCTTCCACCACGCTTCCGGCCGCTCCGCTCACGATCGGCGACCTCGATCTCGACGTGCCCGTCGTGCTCGCGCCCATGGCCGGCATCACGAACACGGCGTTCCGCCGGCTCTGCCGCGAGTTCGGCGCCGGGCCTCTACGTCAGCGAGATGATCACGTCGCGCGCGCTCGTCGAGCGCACGCCCGAGTCGATGCGGCTCATCACGCACCACGAGTCCGAGACGCCGCGCTCGATCCAGCTCTACGGCGTCGACCCGAAGACGGTCGCCGAGGCCGTCACGATGCTCGTCGCCGAAGACCGCGCCGACCACATCGACCTGAACTTCGGATGCCCCGTGCCCAAGGTCACGCGCAAGGGCGGGGGAGCGGCGCTGCCGTGGAAGAGCGGCCTGTTCCGCGACATCGTCGAGGGCGCCGTGCAGCGCCGCGGGCGACATCCCGCTCACCGTCAAGATGCGCAAGGGCATCGACGCCGACCACCTCACCTACCTCGAGGCCGGGCGCATCGCCGAGGGCGCCGGCGTCGCCGCGGTCGCGCTGCACGCGCGCACCGCGGCCGAGTTCTACTCCGGCGAGGCCGACTGGTCGGCCATCGCGAAGCTCAAGCAGGCCGTCACGACGCGTTCCGGTGCTCGGCAACGGCGACATCTGGTCGGCCGACGACGCGCTGCGCATGGTCGCCGAGACCGGCTGCGACGGCGTCGTCGTCGGCCGCGGATGCCTCGGCCGGCCGTGGCTGTTCGGCGACCTCGCCGCGGCGTTCCGCGGCGAGTCGGCCACCGCGCATCCGTCGCTCGGCGAGGTCGCGCAGACGTTCCGGCGGCACGCCGAACTGCTCACCGAGTTCTTCGACAGCGAGGAGCGCGGGCTGCCGCGACATCCGCAAGCACGTCGCCTGGTACTTCAAGGGCTACCCGGTGGGCGGCGAGCTGCGGGCGAGGCTCGCCACCGTCGAGTCGCTCGCGCAGCTCGACGACCTGCTCGGCACGCTCGACTGGTCGATGCCGTACCCCGGCGAGGGCGCCGAGGGTCCGCGCGGCCGTGCGGGCACGCCCAAGAACCCGGCGCTGCCCGACGGCTGGCTCGACTCGCAGGAGCTCGTCGGGCCACGACCGCACCACGCTCGTCGACGCCGAGCTCGACACGAGCGGCGGCTGAGATGCGCGAGCGACTCTTCGGCGGCTACGAGCGACGCCGACGCCGAACGCTGGCTGCCCGAGGAGCACACGTCGCGCCGCAGCGACTTCGCGCGCGACCGGGCGCGGCTGCTCCACTCGAGCGCGCTGCGCCGGCTCGCCGCGAAGACGCAGGTGCTGAGCCCCACCGCCGGCCTCGACTTCGCCCGCAACCGGCTCACCCACTCGCTCGAGGTCGCGCAGGTCGGCCGCGAGCTCGCGACGAGCCTCGGCCTCGATCCCGACGTCGTCGACACCGCGTGCCTCGCGCACGACCTCGGCCACCCGCCGTTCGGGCACAACGGCGAGCGCGCGCTCAACACCTGGGCCGCCGACATCGGCGGGTTCGAGGGCAACGCGCAGACGCTGCGCCTGCTCACGCGGCTCGAGCCCAAGGTGTTCGGCGACGACGGTCGCAGCTACGGGCTCAACCTCACCCGGGCGAGCCTCGACGCGAGCTGCAAGTACCCGTGGCCCGAGGCGACGTCGCGTCGCCGACCCGAGCGGCCGCGCGAAGTTCGGCTTCTACCGCGACGACCTCGCCGTGTTCGAGTGGATGCGCGCCGGGGCGCCCGAGCGGCGGCTCTGCATCGAGGCGCAGGTGATGGACCTCTCCGACGACATCGCCTACTCGGTGCACGACTTCGAGGACGCGATCGTCAACGGCTACGTCGACGTGGAGGCGCTCGGCGCCCGCGTCGACCACGACGCGCTCGTCACGTCGATGTACGAGTGGATCGGCGGGGCCATCTCGCACGACGAGCTCATCGCCGCGTTCGACCGGCTCGACTCGCTCGACGGCTGGCTCGAGACGTGGAGCGGCAGCCGGCTCGAGCAGGGGCGGCTGAAGAACCTCACGAGCCAGCTCATCGGCCGCTTCGCGCACGCCGCCACCGAGGCGACGCGATCGGCGTTCCCGCTCGCGAGCCTCATCCGGTTCGACGCCGACGTGGTCGTGCCGCGCGAGATCCAGGCCGAGATCGCCGTGCTCAAGGGCATCGTCGCGGCCTTCGTGATGTCGCGGAACACCCGGCAGCCGATCTACGCGCAGCAGCGCCAGGTGCTCACCTCGCTCGCCGACGTGCTGTTCGCGACGGGCGACGAGCACCTCGACCCGGGCTTCGCGGCCGACTGGAACGCCGCGCGCCGACGACGCCGCGCGCAAGCGCGTCGTCGTCGACCAGGTCGCGAGCCTCACCGACCAGTCGGCGCTCGCCTGGTACGAGCGACTCGTGCAGCGGTGACCGGCGCGCGCCGCGGCCGCGACCCGCGGCGAGCGGCCGTCGGGCCATCCGGGCGAACTAGGATGAGAGCCATGGCGGGCCGAATTCGACAGAGCGATGTCGATGAGGTGAAGGCCCGCACCAACATCGCCGACATCGTCGGCGAGCACGTGAGCCTGAAGTCCGCCGGCGTCGGCTCGCTCAAGGGCCTCTGCCCGTTCCACGACGAGCGCAGCCCGAGCTTCCACGTGCGGCCGCAGCTCGGCTACTACCACTGCTTCGGCTGCGGCGAGTCCGGCGACGTCTACACGTTCCTGCAGCGCATGGACCACGTCTCGTTCACCGAGGCGGTCGAGCGGCTCGCCGGCCGCATCGGCTTCGAGCTGCACTACGAAGACGGCGGGCAGGCCGTCCGACCACGGCAACCGCGCGCGGCTGCTCGCCGCCAACCAGGCCGCCGCCGAGTTCTTCGTCGAGCGCCTCGGCGCGCCCGACGCCGACGTGGGCCGGCGCTTCCTCGGCGAGCGCGGCTTCGACGCCGAGGCCGCCGCGCCGGTTCGGCGTCGGCTTCGCGCCGAAGAGCTGGGACGCGCTCACCGACCACCTCAAGGCCCGCGGGTTCACGACCGAGGAGCTCGCGGCATCCGGTCTCGTCTCGCAGGGCGATCGCGGCGTGTACGACCGGTTCCGCGGCCGCCTCGTCTGGCCCATCCGCGACGTCACCGGGCAGACCGTCGGATTCGGCGCGCGCCGGCTCCTCGACGACGACCAGGGCCCGAAGTACCTCAACACCCCCGAGACGGCGGTCTACCACAAGGCGCAGGTGCTCTACGGGCTCGACCTCGCCAAGCGCGACATCGCCAAGACCCATCGCGTCGTCGTGGTCGAGGGGTACACCGACGTCATGGCGTGCCACCTCGCCGGCGTCACCACCGCGATCGCCACGTGCGGCACGTCGTTCGGCGTCGACCACATCAAGGTGCTGCGCCGCGTGCTCGGCGACGACTCGGGCGTCGGCGAGGTCGTCTTCACGTTCGACGGCGACGCGGCCGGCCAGCAGGCGGCGATGCGCGCCTTCGGCGAGGAGCAGCGGTTCGCGGCGCAGACCTTCGTGGCGGTCGCGCCCGACGGCCTCGACCCGTGCGACCTGCGGATCGCGCGCGGCGACGCCGCGGTGCGGTCGCTCGTCGACGCGCGCACGCCGATGTTCGAGTTCGTGATCCGCCACACGCTCGCGCGCTACGACCTCGAGACCGTCG
The DNA here is from genome assembly GCA_963709115.1 of uncultured Actinomycetota bacterium. Classification (GTDB taxonomy): domain Bacteria; phylum Actinomycetota; class Actinomycetes; order Actinomycetales; family Microbacteriaceae; genus Agromyces. The sequence goes on along the minus strand of CAVPVF010000019.1, from coordinate 21,595 downwards.
AGGGGCGCGTCGCCGCGCTGCGGGCGGCCGCGCCGGTCGTCGCCGAGATCCGCGATCCCGCGCTGCGCCCCGGCTACACGCGCGAGCTCGCCCGCATGCTCGGCATGGAGCTCGGCGAGGTCACCCGCGCGGTGCGCGGTCCGCGGCGGCCGCCCGAAGGCGGGCACGGGGGAGCGGCGGCGTCGACGTCCGCAGTCGACCGATGCGGCGTGGCGCAGGGGCGGCCCGGCGGCAGCGGATGCCCCGGCGCGGCCGTTCTCGATCGCCGACCTGCCCAACGACCCCTCGACCCGGCTCGAGCGCGACGCGCTGCAGGTCGATGCTGCAGTACCCCGACGCGGTCGGCGCCGACCTCCTGCGGCACGCGGTCGACAGCCGCTTCGGCAACGCCTCGCTCGCCGTCGTGCGCGACGGCATCGCCTCGGTGCTCGCCTCGCCCGACCCGTCGATCCGGGTCGACCGCATCGTCGCCGAGGTGCCCGCGCCGTTCGCCGGCGTCGTGCACCAGCTCGCCGTCGCCCCGGTGCCGCAGCGCAGCGAGGCCGAGCTCGCCGCCTACGTCACGGGCGTGGTGAGCGCGCTCGTCGACCGGGAGCTGCTGCGCCAGAAGTCCGAGCTGCTCGGGCGGCTGCAGCGCACCGATCGCGACGACGTGACGACGTACGCGACGCTGCAGCGCGCCCTCGTCGAGCTCGAGACCGAGCGCCGTGCGCTCAGGGGCGACTGAGCGGCATCCGTCGTCGTACCCGCCCCCGCACGCGCATCGGTTGCGTGGAAGGTTGCAGATCAATAAACATTCCGCCGTCCGCCCGGCCGACCGTGCAACATCCGCAGCGCCGTGTGCTAGGTCTGGGGGATACGACAACGCGCCGCGATCCATTGCTGCGCGTTTCAGTCCTGACAGGAAGAGGTAGACGGATATGACATCCGCATCCACGAACCGGCGTCGCGCCCTCATCGCGGTGGCCGGTGCCTCGGTGGCCGCCCTCACACTCGCCGGTTGCACGGCGGGCGGCGGCGGCAGCACCGAGGCGGCCGGCGACACGATCACGATCGGCACGACCGAGCAGATCACGGCGCTCGACCCGGCGGGTTCGTACGACAACGGCTCCCTCGCGGTGCACGACGCAGGTCTTCCCCTACCTGCTGAACACCGACTACCAGAGCACCGAGGTGCGAGCCCGACCTCGCCGAGTCCGCCGAGTTCACCTCGCCGAGCGAGTACACGGTGACGCTCAGCCCGAGGGCCTGAAGTTGGCGAACGGCAACGACCTCACGTCGTCCGACGTGAAGTTCTCGTTCGACCGCCAGCTCGCGATCGCCGACCCGAACGGCCCGTCCGCGCTGCTCTACAACCTCGACAGCGTCGAGGCGCCCGACGACACGACCGTCGTCTTCAACCTGAAGGCGGAGAACGACCAGGTCTTCCCGCAGATCCTCACGAGCTTCCCCGGCGCCGATCGTCGACGACGAGGTCTTCTCGGCCGATGAGCTCACCCCCGACGATGAGATCGTCGACGGCGAACGCGTTCGCCGGCCCGTACACGATCACGAGCTACGACTTCAACAACCTGATCTCGTACAAGGCGAACCCCGACTACAAGGGTCTGCTGGCCGCGGCGAAGACCGAGACCGTCAACGTCAAGTACTACACCGACGCGTCGAACCTCAAGCTCGACGTGCAGGAGGGCAACATCGACGTCGCGAACCGCACCCTCAGTGCGACCGACATCGAGGACCTCCGCGGCAACGACAACGTCAAGGTCGTCGACGGCCCCGGCGGCGAGATCCGCTACCTCGTGTTCAACTTCGACACGATGCCGTTCGGCGCCACGACCGCCGAGGCCGACCCGGCCAAGGCGCTCGCCGTCCGTCAGGCGATCGCGGACCTCATCGACCGCGACGCGATCTCCGAGGACGTCTACAAGGGCACGTTCACGCCGCTGTACTCCTACGTGCCCGAGGGCCTCGCCGGCGCGAACGAGGCGCTCAAGGGCCTCTACGGCGACGGCAGCGGCGCGCCCGACCCCGACAAGGCCGCCGAGCGGCTCGAGGCGGCCGGCATCACCACGCCGGTCGAGCTCAACATCCAGTACGTCGCCGAGCGCTACGGGCCGTCGTCGAGCGACGAGTACGCGCATCATCAAGGACAACCTCGAGTCGAGCGGCCTGTTCACGGTGAACCTGCAGTCGACCGAGTGGGTCCAGTACTCCGAGGACCGCGTCGCCGACCTGTACCCGGCGTACCAGCTGGGCTGGTTCCCCGACTACTCGGACGCCGACAACTACCTCACGCCGTTCTTCCTCACGGAGAACTTCCTCGCGAACCACTACGACAACCCCGAGGTGAACGACCTGATCCTCGAGCAGGCCGTCACGCACGGACCCGGCAGCCCGCGAGGCGCTCATCGGCGAGATCCAGGACAAGGTCGCGGCCGACCTGTCCACGATCCCGTACATGCAGGGCGCGCAGGTCGCGGTCGTCGGTACGCGACGTCGAGGGCGCGGAGGACACGCTCGACGCGTCGTTCAAGTTCCGCTACGGCGCGCTCTCGAAGGGCTGACGATCGGACTAGAGTCGTTGAAGCTCGACGACGGGGGCGACCTGCTACCGCGGGTCGCCCCCGTTCCCCTGTACCCCTGAGGAATCCATGAGCACATTTGACACCGTTCCAACGACGGAGGATCTGCCCGCCGCGGGCCGTCCGAAGCCGAAGTCGTCGGGCGGAGGCTTCGGCAGGTACCTGCTGATCCGCTTCCTCCTGATCTTCCCGACCATCTTCATCCTCGTCACCCTCGTGTTCTTCCTGATGCGCACGATCGGCGACCCGATCACCGCCGCCCAGGGCGGCCGACTCGGACCCGAGGCGCTCGCAGAGCTGCGCGCCGCCGCCGGGTACGACCGCCCGATCATCGTCCAGTTCCTCGAGTACCTGGGCCAGATCGTGACCTTCAACTTCGGCGACGACGCTCACGACGAACCGGCCGGTCGTCGAGGTCCTCGCCACCTACGGCCCCGCCACGTTCGAGCTCGTCTTCTACTCGCTCATCGTCGCGTTCGTCGTGGGCATCCCGCTCGGCCTGCTCGCCGCGTACTACCGCGACAAGCCGCAGGACGCCGTGTTCCGCGTGCTCGCGATCTACTGGTACGCCGTCCCGATCTTCTTCGCGGGCCTGATCCTGAAGCTGATCTTCTCCGTCTGGCTGAAGTGGCTTCCCGTCGCGGGGCGGGCCAGCGTCGGCGCCGAACTGCAGATGCAGGCGCTGCCCAACAAGACCGGGTTCTACACGATCGATGCGCTGATGACCGGCGACCCCGCGGTCCTCGGTGACGTGCTCGCCCACGCCGTGCTTCCCGCGACCGCCCTCGGCCTGCTCACGGCGGGCATCTTCCTCCGGCTCGTCCGCACGAACGTGATCGGCACGCTCGCGACCGACTACGTCGACGCGGCACGTTCTCGCGGCGTCCACGAGTTCCGGCTGCTCCGCAAGCACGCCTATCGCCCGGCGCTCATCCCGATCATCACGGTCATCGGCCTGCAGATCGCGCTGCTCCTCTCGGGCGCGGTGCTCACCGAGACGACGTTCGAGTGGAAGGGCCTCGGGTTCATCCTCGTGGAGTTCATCGAGTCCCGTGACTACGTCGCCGTGCAGGGCATCGTCGTGCTCCTCGCGATCATCGTCGCGATCACGAACTTCATCGTCGACATCATCGCGGCGTTCATCGACCCGAGGGTGAGGTACTGACATGTCCGCTGCATCCGTCACCCAGGCCCCGCCGCGCCGTCGGCTCCGCGACCGGCTCCCGGTCGTGCACCAGCTGCGCCAGAGCGTGGGACTCCAGCGCGGCATGCTCGTGGCCGGGCTCGTCATGCTCGCGGTCTTCATCCTCTGCGCCATCTTCGCGCCGCTGCTCGCGCCGTACGGCTTCGCGCAGCGGGCGGACGCGTCGGGCTCGTTCGGCACCCAGCAGCCCCCGTCGCCCGAGCACCTGTTCGGCACGACCGTCGGCGGCTACGACGTGCTCTCGCGCGTCATCTACGGCTCGCAGACCGCGATCCTCGTGATCATCGTGGCCGTCACCCTCTCGCTCTTCATCGGCGTCGCGCTCGGCCTCTACGGCGGGCTACTTCGGCGGATGGCTCGACAAGACGATGGTCGTCGTGTTCGACGCGATCTACGCGTTCCCCTCCCTGCTGCTCGCGATCGTCCTCGCGATCGTCATCTCGGGCGGGCAGTCGAGCCTGTGGGGCGGCGTCCTCGCCGCGGCGGTCTCGATCATCGTGGTGTTCATCCCGCAGTACTTCCGCGTGATCCGCGCCGAGACGGTCCGCATCAAGGCCGAGCCGTACGTCGAGTCGGCGAAGGTGCTCGGCGCCTCGAGCACGCGGATCGTGTTCAAGCACGTGTTCCGCAACGCGACGCGCACCCTGCCGCTCATCATCACGCTGAACTCGGCGGAGGCGATCCTGACGCTGGCGGGCCTCGGCTACATCGGCTTCGGCATCGAGCCGACGGCCGCGGCCGACTGGGGCTACGACCTGAACAAGGCCCAGTCCGACGTCACGAGCGGCATCTGGTGGACCGCGCTGTACCCCGGCCTCGCCATCGTGATCGCCGTGCTCGGCATCATGCTCGTGGGCGAGAGCCTCAACGACCTCGCCGACCCGCGCCTGCGCGCCCGCCGGCGCGTCGCGCAGGCGGCGGGGCAGGTCGCGGAGACCTCGGTCGTCCCCGGCGGCACGCTGACCGCGGGCCCCGGCGGCATCGACGGGCTCGAAGACGGCGAGACATTCGACGAGCACGGGATCGAGGTCAAGCGATGAGCACGGTGGTCGACATCAGGAACCTCGGGGTCTCGTTCGCGACCGACGCCGGAGCCGTGAAGGCCGTCGACGACGTCTCGCTCTCGGTCGAACGCGGCGAGGTGCTCGCCATCGTCGGCGAGTCCGGCAGCGGCAAGACCGTCACGGCGAAGACCATCCTCGGGCTGCTGCCCGAGACCGCGACGACCACGCGGCGCGGTCGATCCTGTCGAACCGGGAGGGCACCCGCGAGAGCGACGTCATCAGCGTCTCGAAGCAGAAGCTGCGCGACATCCGCGGCACCGACGTCGCGATGGTGTTCCAGGAGCCCTCGACGGCGCTGAACCCGGTCTACACGGTCGGCTGGCAGATCGCGGAGGGCCTCCGGGCCCACGGCGACCTGTCGAAGAAGGAGGCGCGGGCGAAGGCGATCGAGATCCTCGGACGCGTCGGCATCCCCGACCCCGAGGTGCGGGTCGACCACTACCCGCACCAGTTCTCGGGCGGGCAGAAGCAGCGCGTCGTCATCGCGATGGCGCTCGTGCTCGACCCCGGGCTCATCGTCGCCGACGAGCCGACGACCGCGCTCGACGTGACCGTGCAGGCCGAGATCCTCGACCTGCTGCGTCGATGCCGCGACGAGTTCGGCACCGCGATCGTGCTCATCACGCACAACATGGGCGTCGTCGCCGACCTCGCCGACCGCGTGGCCGTCATGTACCAGGGCAACGTCGTGGAGCAGGCCGACGTGCAGACGCTGTTCGCGGCGCCGCAGGCCGACTACACCAAGGCGCTGCTGGCGGCCGTGCCGTACGTCGGTCACGGCACCGCCCGGGCGGCCGAGCGTGCGGCGGCCCGCGCCGACGAACTGGACGGATCAGCCGCCGGTCGTCGAGGCCAAGGGCCTCGAGATCGTCTATCCGGGTCGCTTCGGTCGCGCGGGGTTCAGGGCGGTCGACGGCGTCGACTTCGTGATCCGGCCCGGCGAGGTGCTCGGCCTCGTCGGCGAGTCCGGTTCGGGCAAGACCACCATCGGCCGCGCGATCGCCGGGCTCACCAAGGTCACCGGCGGCTCGCTGAAGGTGCTCGACGCCGAGATGAACGGCATCCGCGAGCGCGAGTTCCGCCCGCTCGCGCAGCCGCATCGGCTTCGTCTTCCAGGACCCGGCGTCGAGCTTCAACCCGCTGCTCACGATCGCGGAGTGCGTCGCCGAGCCGCTCGTCATCCACGGTCGGGCGAAGGATGCCTCGTCGGCACGCGGCGAAGGTGAACGAGCTGCTCGAGGCCGTGCAGCTGCCGTCGCGCCTACGGCGACCGCTACCCGCACGAGCTCTCCGGCGGGCAGCGCCAGCGCGCGAGCCTCGCGCGTGCGCTCGCGCTCGAGCCCGAGCTGCTGATCGCCGACGAGCCGACCTCGGCGCTCGACGTCTCGGTGCAGGCGCGCGTGCTCGAGCTGTTCGGCGAGCTGCAGCGCGAGTTCGGCTTCGCCTCGCTGTTCATCAGCCACGACCTCGCCGTCGTCGACATCCTCGCCGACCGCATCGCGGTGCTCTACCGCGGCAAGCTCGTCGAGGAGGGCACCGGCATCGAGGTGCTCGGCGCGCCCGCCGACCCGTACACCCAGCGGCTGCTGGCATCGCTGCCGGTGCCCGACCCGGTCGCCCAGGCCGAACGTCGAGAGGAACTCCGCCGGCTCCGGGAGGCCGAGTGATGCGCGGCGCCGCGCACGGCTTCCCGATCGTCCTCAGCGACCTGACGCTCGAGTACCCGCCGCACGGCGCCGAGCCCGGCGCACGTCGCCCTGCACGGGCTCACGCTGACGATCCAGCCCGGGGAGGTGCTCGGCCTCCTCGGCAGCGCGGGCAGCGGCAAGAGCACGCTCGCCAAGGTGCTCTCGGGCGTCGCGTTCGAGCCGCGGTCGGCGGCGAGGTGCGCCCGGTCATCACCGGCGGCGAGGCGAACGTGCTCGGTCATCGGCTGCGCACGCTGCCGCGGCGCAAGGTGCCCGAGTTCCGCTTCCACGTGGGCTACCTGCCGCAGGATGCCGCGGCGACCCTGCCGCCCGATCGCACGGTCGCCGAGATCGTCGGCGAGCCGATCCTCGAGCGCGACCGGCGGTACAACCGCCGCGCGCTCCAGACGCGGGTCGCGACGATGATCGACGGGGTGCGGCTGCCGCTCGAGCATGCTCGACAAGTTCCCGTACGAGCTGAGCGGCGGCCAGCGCCAGCGCGTCGCGCTCGCGCGTGCGCTGGTGCTCGGTCCGTCGCTGCTCATCGCCGACGAGCCCACCGCCGGCATCGACCTCACCGTGCGCGACGCGGTGGCCCAGCTGATCGGCGAGCTGCGCGACCGCGAGCACCACTCCTTCTCGGCGCTCATCATCAGCCACGACCTGCCCGTGCTGCGTCAGCACCGCCGACCGCATCGCGGTGCTCGACCGCGGCGAGCTCGCGGCGCTCGGCACGATCGACGAGGTGTTCCACGACCCGCGGCATCCGTACGTCATGGCCCTCGCCGGCGCGCTCGACGCGGGGCACGCGGTCATCGACGACCTCGAGGACGGCCCGACGGCATGACGGATGCCGCGGCGCCGCGCCGGCGGCACCGCGCCCTCCCGGGATCCGCGGTCGACGGCGCCGGCCGACGCCGCGGCGGTCGTGCCCGGACCGATCGCCGTGCTCCCGCACGGCGACGCCGTGCGTCGAGGCCGCGGTGGTCGGACGCGGGGCGGCGTCGTCGCGCCGCTCGACGAGGCGACGCGCGGGATCGTGTGGACCGCGTCATCCGGCGCCGGCGAGCTCGAGGCCGTGCTCGACGCGCACCCGCGCGTGGGCTGGGTGCAGCTGCCCTGGGCCGGCGTCGACGCGTTCGCCGGGCGTGCTGCGGCGGTTCGCCGGCGACGGCCGCGTGTGGACGAGCGCGAAGGGCGCCTACGCGCAGCCCGTCGCCGAGCACGCGCTCATGCTCGCCCTCGCGGTCCTGCGCGAGGTCCCGCGGCGGGTGCGGGCCGGTCGCTGGGAGGTCGACGAGCGCGGGCGCAGCCTCTACGGCGCCGACGTGGTCATCGTCGGGTGCGGGCGGCATCGCGACGGAGCTCCTGCGCCTGCTGCAGCCGTTCGGCGTCCGTGCCACGGTCGTGCGGCGGCGCGACGAACCCGGTCGCCGGCGCCGCGCGCACGGTGACCGCCGACGGGCTCGACGACGCGCTGGCTGGCGCCGAGGTGGTCTTCGTCGCCGCGGCGCTCACCGACGCGTCACCCGCGGTCTCATCGGCGCCGCAGAGCTCGAGCGGATGCCGCGCGGCGGCGTGCTCGTGAACGTCGCGCGCGGCGGGCTCGTCGACACCGACGCCCTCGTCGCCGCGCTCGAGTCGGGCCGACCTCGGCGGTGCGGGCCTCGACGTGACCGACCCCGAGCCGCTGCCCGACGGGCATCCGCTCTGGACGGCGCCGAACTGCATCGTCACCCCGCACGTCGCCGACACGGAGGACATGGTGGTGCCGCTCTTCGCCGAGCGGGTCGCCCGGAACGTCCAGGCGTTCGGCTCGGGCGGCGGCGTTCGAGGGACGGATCGACCTGGCGGCGGGGTACTGACCGGCGCCGTCGTTCCCGAGGCGGCCTCGGATTGGGACTCCGTGCGTCCCTTTGCTAGAGTGTCTCTGCTGAACAAGCGATCCTCCATAGCTCAATTGGCAGAGCAATCGGCTGTTAACCGATAGGTTCTTGGTTCGAGTCCAAGTGGGGGAGCAACAGAGGGCCGTCCGGTCGAACCGGGCGGCCCTTCGTCGACTCGGGAGGCAATCGTGGAGGAGCGCGAGTCGTCCGTCCGCGGCGACGGCGGCGTCGCTGCGCGACAGCCTCGGCGTGGGGCTCGCGACCGCCGCCTACGGCATCTCCTTCGGGGCCCTCGCCGTGGCCGCGGGCCTCGACGTCTGGCAGACGTGCTTCCTCAGCCTCGTGATGTTCACGGGCGGCTCGCAGTTCGCCCTCGTGGGCGTGCTCGCGACCGGGGGCGTGGCCGCGGGCGGCTCGGCGATCGCCACGGCGGCGCTGCTCGGCATCCGCAACGTCGTCTACGGCATGCGGATGAAGCCGGTCGTCGACCGCGGCGGACGTCCTCCGGCGGATCGCGGCCGCCTGGATCACCATCGACGAGTCGACCGCCGTCGCGCTCGCGCAGACCGAGGACCGCGCGGCGCGCGTGGGCTTCTGGGTGACCGGTGCGGTCATCTTCGTCGGCTGGAACCTCACCACGCTGGCCGGCGCCCTCATCGGCGACGCGCTCGGCGACACGCGAGCCTGGGGGCTGGATGCCGCGGCGGCGGCCGCCTTCCTCGGGCTCCTGTGGCCGCGCCTGAAGAGGTTCCAGGCCGGCGCGGTCGCCGTGGCGGCCGCACTCGTCGCGACCGTGACGACGCCCGTGCTCATGCCCGGCCTGCCCGTGCTCGTGGCCGCCCTCGTCGCCGTGGTGGTCGGCTGGTTCGACCTGTTCTCCCGTCGGAGCGCGGCATGACCACGTGGCACGTCATCCTCATCGCCTCCGCCGCCACGCTGGCGCTCAAGCTCGGCGGCTACCTCGTGCCCGCCGGCCTCCTCGAGCGCGAGCGTCCGGCGCGGATCGCCGACCTGCTCACCGTCGCGCTGCTCGCGGCGCTCATCGCCGTGCAGACGCTCGGCGCGGGCCAGGCGATCGTGTTCGACGCGCGCGTTCCCGCGCTCGTCGTCGCCGCGGCGCTCTTCGCACTGCGGGTGCCGTTCCTCGTCGTCGTGATCGTCGCGGCGCTGGTCGCCGCGGGCATCCGCGCGTTCACCTGACGCGCGCGGGCCGGGGTCGGCCGGCGAGCCGCGCTCGGAGCCGATCAGTCCTCGAGGTGGTCGACGCCCGGCATCCACGAGACGCCCGGCTTGCCCCACCCGACCTTGCGCGTGATCTTCGCGACGATGCGCTGGTCCTTCTCGCCGAGGCGGTCGGTGTAGAGCGTGCCGTCGAGGTGGTCGTACTCGTGCTGGAAGATGCGGGCGAGCCATCCCTCGGCGGCGATCTCGAAGGGCTGGCCGTCGAGGTCGGTCGCGCGCAGGATGGCGCGCTCGGCCCGTCGGAGGCCGAACCGCTCGCCCGGGAACGAGAGGCAGCCCTCGGACTCCTCGTCGAGGTCGGGTTCACCGGCCGGCGGCGGCGTGATCCACAGCTCGGGGTTGATCGCGACGCCGCGCCACCGCGTGCCCGCCTCGTCGACCCAGCCGTAGGTGAACAGCCGCAGCGGCACGCCGACCTGCGGTGCGGCGAGGCCGACGCCGGGCGCGGCATCCATCGTCTCGAACAGGTCGCGCACGAGGGTGCGCAGATCGTCGTCGATGGTCTCGACCGGGAGGGCGGGGGAGTGCAGCACCGGATCGCCGGTGATGCGTATGGGGAGCACGGCCATTCGCCAAGGATATCCGGCGGCCGAACGGGTAGGGTCGTTGCGTGGATCCGGACCTGAGCGACCTCTCCGAGCAGATCGCACTCGACCCCACCTCGTTCATCGGAATCCCGCTCGCCCTCGTCGGCGCGGTGTTCCTCTCGCTCGGTGCGCAGTTCCAGCACCGGGGCGTCGTGAAGGTCGAGGCGCGCACGGTCGACACGCTCGGCAAGGGCCTGAGCGGGCGCCAGCTGGCGCTGCTGCTCGCCCGGCCGTCGTGGGTCATCGGCACGGTCATGCTCGGCCTCGCGATCCTGTTCCAGCTCTCGAGCCTCTACTTCGCGCCCGATCATCGTGGTGCAGCCGCTCGGCGCGATCGCCCTCGTGATCACGTCGATCCTGAACTCGCGGCTCAACCACGTGAAGCTGAATCGCAAGTCGATCATCGCGATCGTCATGTGCGTCGGCGGCGTGTTCCTCTTCGTCGGCGTCGCCGCGTTCACCGCCGTCGACAAGCCCGTGACCGACGCGCAGCTCGTCACCATCCTCGTCATCCTCGCCGTCGTGCTCGCCCTGGCCGGGGTCGCGTTCGGGCTCTTCCGGCGCCGCATCCGGGCCATCTTCTACGTGATCATGGCGGGCGTGCTGTACGGCTTCGTGGCCACCCTCGCGAAGGTGGTGCTCGGGCGCATCGAGCAGGGCGAGGTCGAGTGGCTCACCTGGACGTGCCTGCTCGGACTGCTCCTCGCGACGGCGCTCGGCGCGTACTTCGTGCAGAACGCCTACGCGACCGGGCCGCCCGACCTCGTGATCGCCGGACTCACCGTGGTCGACCCGATGGTCGCCGTCGTGATCGGCATCGTGGTGCTCGGCGAGGCGTCGCAGGCGCCGCTCTGGGCGAACGGCGTGTTCATCCTCGCCGGCGTGATCGCCGTGTGGGGCGTGTTCATGCTCGCGCGGAACCACCCCCAGACGCGCCTCTGAGCAGCCCGGACGACATGCGCGCAGGCGACTGCGCAGGCGACGATGCGTAGACTATGGTCGGATTCAGTCCGCGCGCCGAACCCCGGGCCGCGCACTCGACGGGGCCGATCGGCCCCGATCCGACGAACTGTGAGGAACAACACCACGTGTCTGACACACCCGGTGCGACTACCCCCGCCGGCACCGACGGCGCAGAGACGGAACGGCCGCTCACGATCCTGATCGGCGCCGATACGTTCGCCCCCGACGTCAACGGCGCCGCGCGCTTCGCCGAGCGCCTCGCGGCCGGACTCGTCGAGCGCGGCCACGACGTGCACGTCATGGCGCCCGCCGCGAGCCGCAAGCACGGAACGTGGAAGGAGGTGCACGAGGGCCAGGAGATCACCGCGCACCGCCTGTACAGCTGGCGCTGGTACCCGCACGACTGGCTGCGATTCGCGCTGCCGTGGCGGATCAAGCAGAACAGCGCCCGGGTCCTCGACGCCGTGAAGCCCGACGTCGTGCACTTCCAGTCGCACATCATCGTGGGTCGCGGCCTCTCGGTCGAGGCCGAGAAGCGCGGCATCCGCATCGTCGGCACCAACCACTTCATGCCCGAGAACATGCTCGAGTTCACCCTGCTGCCCAAGGCATGGCAGGAGTGGGCGGTCGGGCTCGCCTGGAAGGCGGCGGGCCGCACCTTCGGGCGCGCCGAGGCGGTGACGACGCCGACCCGCAAGGCCGCGCAGTTCCTCGAGAAGCACACCCAGCTCACCGACGTGCACGCGATCTCCTGCGGCATCGATGCGCACAAGTACTCGCCCGACTGGGCGCCGCGCACCGAGAACCGGATCCTCTTCGTCGGCCGGGTCACCGGCGAGAAGCAGATCGACGTGCTGCTGCGCGCCCTCACCCTGCTGCCGGCCGAGCTCGACGCGAAGGTCGAGATCGTCGGCGGCGGCGACCAGAAGCGCAACCTCGAGCACCTCGCGGTCGAGCTCGGCATCGCCGACCGCGTCACCTTCACGGGCTACGTGACCGACGACGAGCTGCGCGAGGCCTACCACCGCGCCTCGGTGCTCGCGATGCCGTCGATCGCCGAGCTGCAGAGCATCGTGACGATGGAGGCGATGGCCTCGGCGCTGCCGGTCGTCGCCGCCAACGCGATGGCCCTGCCGCACCTCGTGCACCACGGCGAGAACGGCTACCTCTTCGATCCCGGGAGCCCCGAGGACCTGGCGGCGAAGCTGCAGCAGGTGCTCGAGGCGTCGCCCGAGGAGTACCGCGCGCTCAAGGAGGGGTCGATCCGGCTCATCGCCGCGCACGACATCCAGCGCACGCTGTCGACGTTCGAGAGCCTGTACCGCGGCAAGCAGGTCACGCGACCCGGTCATGGATGTCGCGCCGGCGGCCCTGCCCGAGTGATCCGCGCCTGATCGCCGGGTGACTGACCGTCGGCACTGACCGGTAGCGCCCGACGCCGCGCGTGGGCGCGTCGCGGCGCGGAGGGCGAGCCTGTATCGTGGAGACGCGGTGGCCCCCGGGTCGCCGGATCGCGACCACACCCGTGCAGCGGCGGGTCGCGAGGGGCGGTAGCTCAGCCGGTCAGAGCAGTGGACTCATAATCCATCGGTCACGGGTTCAAGTCCCGTCCGCCCTACAAAAACCCTGTTGATCTGGGCTTTTGTTTTCGTGGTCGGTGTCGTGGCGACCAATCTAGGCGTGCTGTTGAATCGGGGCACGGTCAACTCGGGTGCTCTTGGGTGCGATCCGGGGGCCATAGCTCGATCTCGTGCGCGGCGGCTTTGTCGCGATGGCGTCGCGAGAACTGCGAAGAGGCCAGTTCGGCTGAACCAATTAGCGAGTAGGCACGAAGAAGCCAGCCGTCGGCGCCGTGATCGCGAAGAGCGCCATCCCCGGGGGCAGAGCAGTTCCTCACGACCAAGCTGTGGGTGCAGGACCGCGGGAACAGAACGCGACGTGCGTTCGAGGACTCCCCAGGACAGAACCTGGGCATGGACAATGTGGAGCCGTACCCGATCCACCAGCCCTTCGGGTACTACTACGGGCAGTGGCGTGCGATGGAGCGGATCAACCCGCACCCGCGCCGCATCGTCGTCTACTTCACTCAAAGTCAACGGCCATACCCCCAGAGGCAAGCGTGGTCGAGGGTCACGTTCCATGCTGAACGGAGCGGGGCACGAGCAGTCGGCCTTGCGGCATCTGCAGCGGCGCAGCTCAGAGATGGGGAAGCGGCGATCAGGGTCCGCGGAGACGACTGATCGCCGCCACGGCACCGGACAGCCTGGCTGTCTTCACACGAGCGAGGCGGGGCAGCGCTGCCCCACTACCCGAGAGGCACACCCATGAACAACAAACTCCTAGCGGTCGCCGGGATCGCCGCGGCATCCGCGCTGCTGCTGTCGGGCTGCGCGTCCACGGACAGCGGAAGCAACGGTGGCGGCGCGAGCCCGGCGACGGGGGAGCCGATCGTCGTCGCCGGCCTGAGCGGCCTGACCTTCTTCCCGGAGGCTCCCCAGGCGGTGCAGGCGGTGTTCGACGACTACAACGCGGACGGCGGCTTCAACGGCCGTCCGCTCGAGTACACCGTCTACGACGACAAGACCGACCCCGCAGCCTCGGCGACGGCGGCCAAGGACGCCCTCGACTCCGGCGCGGTCGCCCTGGTGGGGTCGTCCTCCCTCCTCGACTGCGCCGTCAATCACACCACCTGGGAGGACAACAACATCGTGTCGCTCCAGGGCACTGGGGTCGACTCGTTCTGCTTCGGCACTCCCAACATCGCTTCCGCGAATACCGGCCCCTACTTCGACATGGCGGCCACCCTGTACGACGGTTCGGAGAACCTCGGCTACAAGGACATCTGCGCCCTGCTGGTGATCGACGACGAGGTCGGCAAGGCCAACTACTACGACGTCATCGCGAATTGGGAGGACGCGACCGGGAACAAGATCTCCTACGTCGACGACACCCTCGTTCGTGGTCAGGCGTCGTACTCGGCGAACATCTCGAATCTGAAGAGCGCGAAGTGCGATGCGATCGTCGCGAACGAGGTCGGTGTTGCGGATGCCGCCATGATCGCCGAGGCGTCGAACCAGGGTCTCAGCCTGCCCTTCCTGCTGTTGACCTCTGCCTACTCGGACGAGTTCGCCGCTTCGGTGAACTACGCCGGACCGATCTCCCTGCCCGCCGAATTCGCTCCGTACACCGATGCGAACGACACGAGCACTACCGAGTGGCGCGCGGTGATGGACGCCCACAACGTTCCGGCCACCTCGTTCGCCCAGGGAGGGTTCCTCGCGGCTCAGTACTTCATCACGATCCTCGAGACGATCGACGGCGACGTGACGCGGGATTCGTTCACCGAGGCGGCACGCGCGACGACCGAGCCCTACACCGGCGTGGGTTCCGAAATGACCGGTACTCCATGGGTCTTCGGTGACGGCGACGCGCACCAGGCGAACTCGAGTGCGTGGCCGCTCATCATCGAGCCGAACACGCAGACCTGGGTCTCGGTCGGTCCGTGGCTGACCGGCGACCAGATCGGCTTCAAGCCGTTCGCAGTCCCGGCCTCATAGCTCGCAGCACCGGGCGGTTGCGGGGATTCAGTTTAGTTCCCGCAACCGCCTCATCCCGTAGTTCCACCCATCAACAGACGAGGAGTTCCTGTGGCGATCTTCGGAGCCCTGGCCGCAGGCCTCGGAGCGGGAGGACTGTACGCCGTCATCGGCGTCTGTCTCGTGCTCATGGCCACCCTCACCAGGGTCATCAACTTCTCCCAGGTCGCCGTCGGCGTCTACGCCGCGTTCCTGGCAATCCGGTTCGTTCCGCTCGGCGTTCCTCCCTGGGGCATCGTGCTCATCGCGCTCATCGTCGGGGCGGCCGTGTCGGCTCTTCTGGGCTGGATCATCGCGACGTGGCTTCCTGAAGCCACGAGCACCGCCCGCTCAGCGGTCACGGTCGCCGGCCTCCTGTTCTTCCTGTCGGTCTCGTACCTCCAGTTCGGTACCCGTCCGCAGGCACTCGTCCCGCTCGTGTCCGGACCTCTCGTCAGCTTCGGGGTGGTCACGATCACCAAGCTCTCGCTCGCGCTGATCCTGCTCGCGGTCGCGCTGGCCGTCGTCTCCAAGCTCGTTCTCACCAAGACCCCACTCGGCGTCCAACTCCGCGCGATCTCCGACCGTCAGACCGCCGCAGAGCTGATCGGCATCAATGTCAAGGTCCTCCAGATCGGCGTCTGGGCCTTCACTGGGGCCGTCATGGCGCTCGCTATCAGCTTCGCCGGGAACAGCCAGGCGGCCAACGCGGGGGTGATGGTCAACCTCATCATCCCCGGCGCCGCGGCCGCCCTCATCGGTGCGTTCAAGAGGATGGATCTCGCCATCATCGGCGGAATCCTTCTCGGCGGTCTCCAGGGCCTGCTCACCGCAATCCCGTCTATCAACCTGCTCCGCGATTGGATCCCGATCATCATCATCGTGATCTTCCTGCTCTGGAGCCAGCGGAAGGAGGTGTGGGATGTCGCTCGCTGAACGCACGACTCGTAGTCGACGGGTGGGTCGCCCCTTGGTGATCGCGGCGATCGCCCTCGCGATCGCCGCCGGGTTCGCCTTCGGACTGCCCGCCTATATCGTGTTCCTCGCAACGACCGTTCTCGTCTCGATGATCGCCCTGCTGGGGCTCGGAGTCGTCACGGGGACCGCCGGCATGATCTCGCTCATGCAGCTGACGTTCGCGGCTGTCGGCGCGTGGGTGGCCGAGTTCCTCGCCATCAACACCCCGCTGGGAACGATGTTCGGCGGGTTCAGCTTCATCGTCATCATGCTCATAGCTGGCCTGGCCGCGGCGGTTCTGGGACTGCTCGTCGGGTTGCCCGCGTTGCGCCTGCGCGGCGTGAACCTCGCGGTGCTGACGCTCGGCGTTGCAGCGGCTGCCGACGCGACGTTCCAGAAGATCTCCTTTCCGGATGCGTGGTCCAACGTGCGGATGCCACGTCCGTTCGATTTCCCCGCCGACCCCGCAGGCGACAGGTACTACTTCCTCTTCACGGCGGTGGTGACGATCCTGATCTGTCTCGGCGTCTACTTCCTGCAGAGCAGTCGATGGGGTGCGTCGTGGAAATCGGTCGCCTTCTCCGAACGCGGCACCGCCTCCACCGGCACGAGCGTGCGTTGGGCGAAGCTGACCGCGTTCTCGGTGAGCGCCTTCATCGGAGGCATCTCCGGAGTGCTGCTCGCCGCCCAGATCAGCAAGGTCAACTTCATGACCTTCCTCCCGATCAACTCGCTCGCGCTCTACGTGCTGGCGATCGTCGCCGGGGCGCACCTGATCGACATGGCGCTCTTCGGCGGCATCCTGTTCGTGCTCGTTCCTGAGATCCTCAAGCAGTTCGGGGTGCCGCTCGAGTGGGGCAACATCGTCTTCGCCATCCTCGGCGTACAGGCGCTGACTTCCAATTCGAACCTCGGTCAGGACATCCGCAGCGCGATATTCCGACGACGGCGGAAGCGGCTCGGCCTGGGCATCGCCGAGAAGAGCCTCGATACGCTCGAAGGGGGTGAGACGATCCCGATCCCCACCGGCACCGGCCGCACCCTGCTGAAGGTGAGGGACGTCGGGGTCGAGTTCGGCGCAGTGAAGGCCCTGCAGCACGTCACGCTGGACGTCACCGAGGGGTCCATCGTCGGGCTCATCGGGCCGAACGGCGCCGGCAAGTCCACCTTCGTCGACGCGCTCACCGGGTTCCTCCCACAGCACACCGGCGAGTTCGTGCTGGACGGAGTGCCGCTGCAGGGCAAGCTCGTGCACCAGCGCGCCAAGCTCGGACTGCGACGCACGTACCAGCAGGACCGGGTGCCGCCCACCCTCACCGTGGGGGCCTTCGTCGACTTCGTCACGAACGGCCAGGCCAGCGAAGCCGAGATCGATGAGGTCCTGGACTTCTTCGGCTGCCCGGCCGCGTCGACGCCCATCTCGGTCGTGGATGTCGGAACGCGCCGACTCATCGAGGTTGCTGCCAACGTCGCGGCCCGCCCGAAGCTGCTCGTCTTGGACGAGCCTGCCGCTGGTCTCTCGCACGAGGAACACATCGAGTTCGGACAACGACTGCGTCTCGTGCCCGGTAAGTACGGGGTGACCATCATCATCATCGAGCACGACCTCGACCTGGTGCGGAGCGTCTGCTCGACCATCACCGTGCTCAACTTCGGTCAGGTGTTGGCCACTGGCAAGCAGGACGAAGTGCTGTCCGATCCCGAGGTCCTCAAGGCCTACATGGGAGAAACGGAGATGCTATGACCCTGAAACTCACCGACGTGACCGTGCGCCGCGGCATCGGCCCGGTCATCTCCGGCGTCAGTCTGGAGATCGTGCCCGGGGGAGGTGACCACGCTCGTCGGCCCGAACGGTGCCGGCAAGACGAGCCTGCTCGAGTCGCTCTCCGGGGTGATCGGCGTGAGCAGGGGTTCGGTGGAGATGGATGGTGCAGACCTCACCAAGATGTCACGCCGCCGACGCGCTCGCGCCGGTCTGGCGCACGTCGAGCAGGGCCGCATGATCTTCCCCTCACTCACCGTGAAGGAGAACCTGCAGCTGACGGCCCGTACCGGCGCCGACCTCGATGAGGCGCTCGGGCTCTTCCCCGAGCTCGAGAAGCGGATAGCCAGTGTCAGCGGTCTGCTTTCGGGCGGGGAACAGCAGATGGTGGTGCTGGCGCGCGCCTTCGCGGCGAAGCCGAAGTACCTGCTCCTCGATGAGATGTCGCTGGGCCTGGCGCCGGTGGTGTTCCTCCGGCTGATCCCGACCATCCAGCAGATCGCCAAGGACGGTGCCGGCGTGCTCCTCGTGGAGCAGTTCGCGCATCTTGCGCTCAACATCGCATCGGACGCCATGGTCATCACCGGCGGGCGAGTCAGCTACCACGGCCCGGCCAAGACCCTGCTCCAGGACGAGGACAAGCTCCGCTCCGCGTACATGGGCTAGAGATAAGAGCAGAGATGCCCCCTCCGCCGAAGCGGAGGGGGCATTCGTTTTTTCCCGCTCAGTCCTCCAGGAGGAAGGCTGCCCCGCGCTCGCCGATCAGGACGGCGGGCGCATTGGTGTTGCCGGAGATGATCGTGGGCATGACGGAAGCGTCGGCGACCCAGAGTCCATCAACCCCACGAACCCGCAGCTTCGGGTCGACCACCGCGTCCCGGTCCGACTCCCATCCGGCTCGTCCCGACCTGGTGATGGTAGGTGATGGCACTCTGCCGCACGTAGGCATCCAGATCCTCGTCGTCCCCTACATCCGGGCCAGGGTAGAGCTCGCGCGCGCCCCACGCGGCGAGGGCGGGCGCGCGACCGATCGCGCGGCACTGGGCCACGGATGCGACGAGGGACGCGGCATCCCGATCGTCCTCGAGTGCAGCCAGGTCGATGGCGATCGGGTCGTGCGGCCCTGGGCCAGTCAGCGTCACACTGCCGCGGCTGTACGGAGTGATCAGACCCGCCATGAGGGAGAACCCGCTCTCCGGTCCCGACATCCAATCCTGATACATCGGAACACTGAAATTGATCGGCTGCGTGTTCGGCACCGGGGGCCCAGGATCACTGCGCCAGAAGAGATGCGTCTGCGTCACCGAGACTCCCGGCTGCGGGGGGTCGACGTCGCGTGCGTCAGTCGTGAAGATGACCGGCGACAACAGGTGGTCGTGCAGGTTCTTCCCCACCCCCGGCAGGTCGACGAGCGGCTCGATGCCGATCTCCGTCAACTCCTCCTTCGGGCCGATTCCCGAACGCAGCAGGATCCGCGGGGAGTCCAGCGCGCCGGCGGCGAGCACCACGTCGTCGGCGGTCACCGTGCGGACCTCGCCATCGACCTCGACCTCGACGCCTGTGGCGCGGCCGCCCGTCAGAAGCACGCAGTGCACCCAGGCGCCCGTCATGATCTCCAGGTTCGGGTGGTCTTCGATCGGGCGGACGTAGGCGATGTAGGTGTTCAGGCGCGGACCGTTCCGGACGGTGATCTGCTCCTGCGAGACACCGTCGAGCACGCCATTGTTGTAGTCCGGGTTGTGCGGCAGTCCGATCTCGACGGCGGCGTCGATGATCGACTGCTGAATCGGGACGAGCGGATACTTCCCGACGATATCGAGGGGTCCGCCGACGCCACGAGTCACACCGGGCCCACCGTCGTAGTTCTCGATCGCCTGGATAGACGGGGAGGACGTTGTTCCATCCCCATCCGGTGCAGCCGTCCGCTTCCCAGCCGTCGTAGTCCTTGGCGTGCCCTCGCACCCAGATCGCCGCGTTGAGTGAGTGCGACCCGCCGAGCACCTTTCCTCGCGGAAGGTGCAGCCTGCGATCTGCGGCGTGTGCCTGGGGGACGGTGTAGTAGTCCCAGTCTTCGGGGCCGTGCCAGGGCGAGCCCATGCCGAGCATGTCGTGGATCATGGGGTTCATGTCGGGGCCGCCGGCCTCGAGCAGCAGCACACGTCGTCCCGCATCCACCAGGCGTCGGGTGACGACCGATCCCGCCGATCCCGCTCCGATCACGATCGCGTCGTAGTGACCCGTCATTGCATCTCCTTCGTCGGATGTCTGAGTGGTTGGTTCGCGGCGTCTAGACCGTGATGACCTTGGGTGCGGCGACGGCCTTCAAGCCCTCGCGACCGAATTCCATGCCGTAACCGGAGCCCTTGACCCCGCCGAACGGCACGTCGGGGTTCAGCGTGCCGTGCTGGTTGATCCACACCGTGCCCGCCTCGATCCGCTGTGCCACAGCGACGGCCTCGGCCCTCGTTGCCCAGACGGATGCCCCGAGCCCCTGGTCCGACGCATTCGCGCGAGCAACCGCATCGTCCACATCGGTATAGCGGATGACCGGGATCGCCGGCCCGAACTGCTCTTCGTCGACGAGCGGTGCACCGTCGTCGATGTCCGCCACCACGGTCGCGCGATAGAAGTGGGGCCCGAGCTCGGGGCGGCCTCACCGCCCGTCACGATGCGAGCACCACGTGACCGAGCGTCTTCGACGAGGCGGGAGACGATATCGAACTGCTGCTTGTTGGAGAGGGGGCCAAGCACGCTGGTCTCGTCGAGACCGGGGCCCATCGGCATGCCTGCGGCCATGTCGGCGAGCGTCGTGACGACTTCCTCGTACTGGGAGTCATGCACGTAGAGCCGCTTGAGCGATGCGCAGGTCTGCCCGGTGTTGATGAACACGCCCCAGAAGAGGTTCTCGGCGATGACCTTCACGTCCGTACCGGGCAGGATGATGCCCGGGTCGTTGCCGCCCATCTCGAGCGTCAGGCGTGCGAGGTTGCCGGCCGAGCTCTTGACGATCTCGCGCCCGGTCTTGGTCGATCCGGTGAACATGATCTTGTCGATGTCGGGGTGGGCCGCGATCGCTTCACCCACGTCGCGGCCTCCCGAGACGACGGTGAGCACTCCTTCTGGCAGGTGGCGGTTCATCAGTTCGGCGACGGCCAGCACGCTGAGGGCTGTGTACTCGCGACGGCTTGCTGACGACGGTGTTGCCCATCCGCAGCGCGGGGCGATCTGCCAGATCGCGATCATCGCCGGCCAATTCCATGGCCCGATGGCTCCGACGACGCCCAGCGGGCCGTAGTGCAGCTCCGACCGTGTGCCCGGCGCCTCGAACACCACCTCGGGGTCGAGTGCGGTGTCGGCGGCGTTCCGAATCCATGCCGCGCACCCCCGGCCTCGAACCGCGCGCCGGGGCCGTTGAGCGGCTGCCCTGCTCCTGCGCGATGATGCGCGCGAGCTCCTCGGCGTGAGCCTCGACCTCGTCGGCCGTGCGGCGGAGGATCGCCGAGCGCTCGGCGTGACCGAGCGCTGCCCATGCCGGCTGGGCGGCCCGCGCGGCGGCGACGGCGCGGTTCAGGTGTTCGACGCCGTGCACGGGCGCGTACCCATCGTCTCGCCTGTGGCGGCATCCGGAATTGCACGCCCCTCCTCGCCGGCACCGTGATCGTCGTCCAGCAGGGTCGGTAGTGGTGGTCTGGCTCATGTCATCCTCCTCGATGAAAGGTCTGAGACCAGTCTGGGAGGGAGCACGGTGGCCCAGTTTGACGCCGAGTGCACGGCATCTGTCGTTCGGCGCACGCCTCAGCGGGTGCCGTCTCTGGAGAGGCGGGAGAAGCGCCTTCACGGTGGTGGGTGGAGCAGCGCTGACGGCGGTACGCCGTAGTGCGAGCGGAACGTGCGACTGAAGTGCGCCCCATCGACGAACCCGTTAGCGAGCGCGATCATCGTCACAGACCGGTCGGAATAAGGCCGGTTGACGAGCTCGTCGTAGGTCCGCTCCAGACGGCGGGTGCGGATCGTTGTTGAGACGGACGTGCTGTGAGTGCTGAAGAGCGCGTGGAGGTGGCGCACGGAGATGAAGTGCGCCGAGG
>CAVPVF010000018.1:0-29424 GCA_963709115.1 uncultured Actinomycetota bacterium | reverse complement strand
GACGCGCGGCGAGCCGTCCGGGCCGCCGCGCGTCGCGGCCGGGTCAGGCGACGCCGACCCGGTGGAGACGCGTCATCCGATCACCCTCCCGTCACACGCGACACGTCGATGTCCGTGCGCCTCATCGGCAGCGGGTACGTCGTCGTGTCGTCGTCGAGGAAGAAGCTCGGGTGCGGCGGCTGGTTGTAGACGCTGCCCTCGAGGCCACGCTCAGGCGGTACTGCGGGTCGTGCATGAGCGTACGGACGCGGTGCTCGGTCGGGATCGTCGTGGTGGCGATCCTCAGCGCTGTCGTGCCGACCCGCCAACGACCTCCTCGCGCCAGTCCCCGAACAGGTCGGCCGACACGATCGGGCTGTTCCGCCCACCGTCGTTCGTGCCGGTTGCGCCGGCCGCGACGAGGAGGTTGGTGTCGCCCACCACCGTCGGCAGCGTCTCGTAGTCGGTGTTCGCCTTCGAGATGGTGTTGCCGTCGAGGATCTCGCGCTGCAGGTCGCCGTCCCAGTAGAGCAGGAAGTTGTACGGCAGGCCCGCGGTGCCGCTCGCGTTCGCGTAGAGGCGCTCACCGGTACCGCGCTCCACACGAACCCGTTGGTCCAGTACTCGGCGCCGGGCTGGTTCGGATCGATGTTCGCCGCGACGCCGCGCTCGAGGTCGCCCGGAGCGAGTACATGCCCACGAGCACCTCGCCCGTCCGCGGGTCGTAGACCGCGGCGCTCGGCCGGTGCCGAGCCCCTTGTCACCGTCGGGACCGATCGACTTGAAGTCGGCCGGCTGCTCGGCGGTGAGGAACACCTCCGGCCCCGGGATGCCCGGGTTGAAGTCGCCCACGTGGAACGCGTCGCCGTGCTCCAGGTAGTTGAACCGGTCGTCGGCATCGGGGTTGTGCATCGCCTCCGTGAGGTTGACGTTCACCTCGGGTGCCGGGAACGGGAACCACGTTCCCGCGACGGCGCGCGGGGTGAGGTCGTCCTCGAGGATCAGCGCACCGAACACGATCTCGTCCTTGCCGTCGAGGTCGACGTCCGACATGGTGATCGTCTGCGCGCCCTTGTGGTGGTACAGCTCCGGATCGGGGTAGGTCTCCGAGTCGAACGTGTTCCCGAACACGAGCTCGCCGTCTTCGAGGGTGTACGCCGCGACGGTCGCCCGTGCGTAGTAGCCGCGCCCCATGATGGCGCTCGGCCGCTCGCCGTCGAGGTACGCGATCCCCGCGATGAAGCGGTTGGCGCGGTTGCCCTGGTGGTCGCCCCAGGGGTAGTAGCCCCACCGGGTCTCGGGGTTCGTCCAGTAGGGGTCGGGCAGCTCCGACGGGGGCACGGGCACCTGGGGCGGCTCGCCGGGTCCGCCGTCGCGGACCGGGTTCAGGAACGACGCACCTCGGTGGTCGACGGCGCCGCGCCCCAGTTCGGCTCGCCGTACGGGTACGCGTAGTCGACCGTGTCGATGACCCGGCCGGTCTCGCCGTCGAAGGCGGTGAGGTACTCGTTGCTCGTGCCGATGACGCCGTGCACGTAGACCTTGCCCCACTGGCGGACGTTCTGCTCGGGCGGGGTGTTCCCACCGGGCAGGATCCAGCTGACCCCGTACGAGTTGACCTGGTCGTAGTACTCGTCGAGCGAGGCCGCGTTGCCCGCGGCGATGTACTGCGCGATCCGGTCGGGCGTCGCGTCGGCTCGTCCGATCACGTCGTTGACGACATAGGTCCCGTCGACGACGTCGCCGGTGGTCGTGCCGTCGGCGGTCTTGATGATGAGCTCCGACCTCCCGTCACCGTCGAAGTCCGCGACGACGAGCTGCGTGTCATGCGCACCCGCACGGATGTTGTACCCGACGTTGACGCGCCAGAGCAGCTCGCCCTCGAGCGTGTAGGCGTCGACGAGCGCCGGTGCCGTCGAGCCGTAGACCGAGGAGTCCTTCTGGTTGGACGGGTTCCACTTGAGCACCAGCTCGTAGTCGCCGTCGCCGTCGAGGTCGCCGACCGTCGCGTCGCCGGGCGTGTAGGTCGCCGACTGCGTCGCGATCGATCCGTCCGCGTTCCTGAGCCACTGCAGGCTCGGTCCGCGGTCGAGGCTCGTCGACGTACCGCGTGAACGCGGCTCGAGCTCGGCGAAGAGCTCGTCGGTGATCCGGAAGTACCCGGGTGTGACGAGGTTCGCCTTGTTCGCGAACTTGGCCTTCGGCGTCCACTCGAGGTCGCCGAAGTGCGTGCCGAAGCGATCAGCAGGGCCTGGTACTCGGCCGGGGTGATGCCGGCGGGGTTCTCGTGCGCCTCGCGGACGTCGCGGAGGAGTTGCATGTCGACCGGCTCGTAGACCTTGCCGGTGACCGTCCGCGAGAACGTCTCGAGGAGCGGGGCCACCGCGGCGGCGGCCGCTGCAGCGGGATGTCGAAGAACTGGCTCCGTTCGGCACGAGTTCGTCGGACCGCTCCCCCTCGACCCCGCCGACCACGGGGGCGACGGCGCACGCGGACCGGCCGTGCCCGCGGCATCCGACCAGTTCGTGGAGTCGGAGACCTCCGCGACCTGTACGCCGTCGCGGAGACTCCGGAACGTCGTGTCGTCGCCCTCGTCGCCGAGGAAGCGCCAGCTGAGGTAGACGCCGGTCTCGACCTTGACGGCGACGAGGCCGCGGTCGAGGTGCTCCATGCGCCGCTGGACCTGGTCTCCCGGCGGAGCGTCCTCTGCCGAGGCGACTCCGACGGGAAGGGCACGGGCCGCCGGCGATGAGCGCCGCGGTGGCCGTGCCCGAGACGAGCCAGCGGGCGACCCGTGATCGGTGGTGCGTTCTGGGTTGTGAAGTGGACGTGACCATGCCTGCCTTCTTCGCTGAAAGTGTGACGAGGTTTCCGTGCCCAGCGTGTTCGAGGCATGACCGATCGCGCGACGAGCCGACCGTGGTGCGTCGGATGTCGTCGTCGACATGACGAGGAATACGCTTTCCAATCACGACGCTATGCCCGTGATTCCGAGGTGTCAAGGGGTTTCGAAACGATTCAACGCTTGGTTTTGGTGGAGCCGGGACCGGGCGCAGACCCATCGTCGATGCCGCGCGAGGCCTGTGGCCGCCCGAGGGTGGCCCAGTCTGCGGCATCCGCTCGTCGATTTCAAGGGGTGGCGAGCCGGCCGGGATCTCGGAAGGGTGGGACACTTCGTGATCGCAGAGGAGGAGCACATGCTCACACTGACCGACACCGCCAGCACCGTCGTGAAGGAGATCGTCTCCCGCAGGGGCGCCCCCGACGGCACCGGCCTCCGCATCGACGTCGAGAGCCCCGAGGCCACGGAGTTCTCCGTGGCGATCGTGCCGACGCCCGAGGAACGCGACGCCGTGGTCGAGCAGGCCGGCGCGCACGTCTTCCTCGGTGAGGACGCCGCCGTGGCGCTCGACGACAAGACCCTCGACGCACGGGTCTCGGAGGACGGCCGCGTCGCGTTCGACATCCTGCCGCAGCACCCCTGACCGGATGCCGCGCCACGGCGCCCCCGCATGCTCCGGCGTGCGGGGGCGCTGCTCGTCGTCCCGCGAACCCTGATTGCGGCCGCCACCCCGGAGCAGGACACTGACGGGAACCGCGCATCCGCGCGGGCCGGACCAGGAGGGACGACACCATGACCGACGCCGACGCCACGCCAGCGCCCGCACCCACACCGCCACGAGCCGAGGAATCGGCCGCGACGGGTGCCGACGCCTCACCCGTCACGGCTCGGCACGTCGTGCTCGTGCACGGCGCCTACGCCGACGGCTCCTCCTGGGCCGAGGTCATCCCCATCCTGCAGGCGGCCGGACTCGAGGTGACCTCGGTGCAGAACCCGCTCACGTCGCTCGACGACGACGTCGCGGCGACGCGTCGGGCGATCGACCTGCACGACGGCCCGACGGTGCTGGTGGGTCACTCGTGGGCGGGAACCGTCATCAGCCAGGCGGGCGACGACCCGAGGGTCTCGGCGCTGGTCTACGTCGCGGCACGGGCGCCCGATGCCGGGGAGGACTACGGCGCACTGGCGGCGAGGTTCCCGACGCCGCCGGCGAGCGCCGGCATCTTCCATTCCGGCGGCTTCGCCCAGCTCGGTGAGCGCGCGTTCCTCGAGGACTTCGCCGGAGGGGTGGATCCCGTGCGCGCACGCGTGCTGTACGCCGTGCAGGGACGGATCGCCGACACGCTCTTCGCGTCGCGGACCACCGTCGCCGCCTGGCGCGCACAAGCCGTGCTGGTACGCGGTGTCGAAGCAGGATCGCACGACCTCCCCCGACCTCGAGCGATTCGTCGCACAGCGCATGGGCGCGACGACCATCGAGGTCGACGGCGGCCACCTGGCGATCGTGACCCACCGCGAGGAGATCGCGGGCCTGATCCTCGCGGCCTGCGGCCTCGATTCCCCGTGACCGGGCGGACCCGGCGGTAGCCTTGGCCCACCCGGTTCGGCGTGACCCGGGGTGGCGACGAGGCCATGCGTGCCCGAGGGCACGCGCAGAGGAGACCAGATGGACGCCAGCTCTCCCCGCTCACCCGCTCGCCGACGGCGTCGCGTTCGCACGATCGTCGCGACCGCGGCCCTGGCGCCGCTCCTGCTCGCCGGCGCGGCCGCCTGCACCGGACCGACGCCCCTCGGACCGTCCAGTCCACCGAGCTCGCCCGGCTCGCCCGACCAGTCGGCGCCCGAGCTGTCCGAGGCCGAGTCCGAGCAGGTCGCCGACCTCACCCGGATCGTGGAGGACGCGATGGCGACCCTCGACCTGAAGGCGGTGATCATGCAGGTCCAGATCGGCGACGAGATCCTGATGACCGAGGCGTTCGGCGAGTCGATGACGGGCGTGGATGCGACGACCGACATGCACTTCCGCAACGGCGCGGTGGCGTTCTCGTACGTGAGCAACCTGCTCCTGCAGTACGTCGACGACGGGACCGTGAGCCTCGACGACACCATCGACGAGTGGACGCCGGAGCTGCCCGAGTCGGACACGGTGACCCTCCGGATGCTCACCAACCAGACCACCGGCTACCCCGACTTCGAGACGGATCCGGGGTGGACGGCCGCGTACAACGAGGATCCGTTCCACGAGTTCACCTACGAGGAGCGGATCGAGTACGCGTTCAACCGGCCGCTGCAGTTCGAGCCCGGCACGAACTGGAGCTACTCGCACACGAACTTCATGATCCTCGGGCACATCCTCTCCCAGATCGGCGGCGAGCCGCTCGACGTGCTCCTGAAGGAGCAGGTGCTCGAGCCGATGGGCCTCAGCGAAACCGAGGGCTACAACTCGTCGTTCATCCCCGAACCGGTGCTGCACGCGTTCAGCTCCGAGCGGCGAGTGGCGCTGAACCTCGATCCTTCGACGCCGTACTACGAGGAGTCGACGTTCTGGAACCCCGTCTGGGGCACGCCCGTCGGCGGCGCGCAGACGACCACGATCTCCGACATGACCAAGACCGCGATCGCGATCGGAACCGGCGAGCTGCTGTCGGACGAGAGCTTCCACGAGATGACCGACTCGCAACTGATCGGCTTCGGCGAGCGGCTTCCGGAGTGCGAGCCGTCGTGCTTCACGCAGATCGACGCCTACAACTACGGCCTCGGGGTCGTGCGCTCGGGGGCGTGGATGCTGCAGAACCCGCAGCTGAGCGGCTACAGCGCCGTCGAGGCCTACCTGCCGTCGGACGAGATCGCGATCTCGGTCGCCACCACCTACGCGCCGGGCGCCTTCGAGCCCGACGGGAGGTACAGACAACTCGGCCGACCGGGTGTTCCGGATGATCGGCACCTACCTCGCCCCGGAGGAGGCGCCCCCGGCCCTGCCGCCCAAGCAGTGAGCGTGCGCTGTTCTATAATCGAACGCACCGCTTCCGCCGGTGCTCGATCGACGTCGACTCGCCCGCATCCGAACCCAGGGGGACCATGCCCGCCGAGACCGAGGGCACGACCCCCGCGCCGCACTCGCAGACGCTCTCACGCGGCATCCGCGTGCTCGAGATCCTGGCGGATGCGCGCGAGCCGCTCTCGATCGACGAGCTCGCGCAGCGGCTGGGCGTGCATCGCTCGGTCGCGTATCGGCTGCTCCGCACGCTCGAGCACCACCGGCTCACCGTGCGCGACGCGCGCGGGCGGATCATCCTCGGAGCCCGCCTCGCGGCGTTGGCGGCGGGCGTCGCGCACGACCTCCAGGCCGAGGCCCTGCCCGAGCTCACGAGCGCGGCGAACGAGCTCGGGATGACCTGCTTCCTCGCCGTGCTCGACGGCGACGAGATCGTCACGCTCACGAGCATCGAGCCCCGCCACGCGATCGCGTCGGTCGCCCAGCGCCCGGGCACGCGACACGCGATCGGCGTCGGCGCCCCAGGCAAGGCGATCCTCGCCGCCCTCCCGGCTGTCCGAGTGGCCGAGCGACGTGGATGCCGCGCATCGGGCCGAGCTCGACGAGGCGCGCAGCCGCGGCTACGCGACGAGCCACGACGAGGTCATCCCGGGGCTGCGGTCGACCGCCGTGCCGCTGCAGCTGCCGAGCGGACAGCCCGCCGCGCTCGCGGTCGTGTACGTCTCGAGCGCCCGGTCGGACGGCCAGATCGCCGAGCGGCTCGCGAGCGCCTCGCGCTCGATCCGCAGCGCGCTCGGCGCGGCCTGACCGCCCGGCGTCCACGCTGCGGCGGAGGCGCCGGCGTCACACCGTGGCGGGTCGCCTTCGACGACAGGATCGGCCGGAAGAACGCGGCGAGCTCGTCCGTCGCCGTCAGCGGCAGCACGTTCGCGACGTACTGGTCGGGGCGCACCACCACGACGGCGCCGCCGCGGTCGATGCCGCGCAGCCTCGAAGATGTCCTCGCTCCGGGTCGGTGGCGTAGACCTTCTCGAGGTCGATGAGCTCGAACGGGCCGGTCGCGCGGCTTGAACGCGTCGGGCACCGCGCTGATGTCGACGCTCGTGTGGTCCTGCTGGTAGATCACCTTCACGTCGAACCACGCGTCGCGGTCGGCGCCGGCCGGCGTCGCGGCGATCGGCGAGTCGGGCGAGTTCGCGAGCCACTCGGCGAAGTTCGGCGACGGCGGATGCCTCGCCGGCGCGTGCGGCGTCGGCGAACACGTAGATGCGCCACCGGCCGTCGGCCGTCGCCTGGTGGCCGAGGTGCACGCGGGTTGGCGTCGCACGACCCGCACGACCGGCGCGGACTTGAAGCGCTTGCCGATCGGGAACCCGGTCGCGAGGTCCTGGTGCGTCGCCTCGGCGACGATGATCGACGGGGCGTACTGGGTCATGAAGCCGGCGGGGAACTCGAACGGTCTGCACGTAGAACTCCTCGAGCTCCGAGGGCGATCGCGAACTCCTCGGGCTTCTTCGCCATCATCGTCGACCACTCCTTGTCGAAGTCGATGAGGTTCTGCGCGACCACCTGCCGCTCGGCGGAGTAGGTGGCGAGCAGGCTCTCGGGGCTGCGGCCCTCGAGCACGTGGCCGAGCTTCCAGCCGATGTTCCAGCCGTCCTGCATCGACACGTTCATGCCCTGGCCCGCCTTGGCGCTGTGGGTGTGGCAGGCGTCGCCGGCGATGAACACGCGCGGCGTGCGCGTGCCGGCGGCATCCGTGCGGCACGTCGTCGAACCGGTCGGTGAGGCGGTGGCCCACCTCGTAGACGCTGTGCCACGCGACGTTGCTTCACGTCGAGCGTGTAGGGGTGCAGGATCTCGTTCGCCCTGGCGATGACCTGCTCGATCGTGGTCTGGCGCACGTGCGTCGTGGTCGTCGGCGGCGACCTCGCCGAGGTCGACGTACATGCGGAACAGGTAGCCGCCCTCGCGCGGGATCAGCAGGATGGTGCCCGCCGTCCGGACTGGATCGCGCACTTGGTGCGGATGTCGGGGAAGTCGGTGACGGCCAGCACGTCCATCACGCCCCAGGCGTGGTTGGCCTGGTCGCCCGCCATGTGGCAGCCGATCGCCGCGCGCACCCTGCTGCGGGCGCCGTCCGCGCCCATCACGTACTTCGCGCGCACGGTGCGCCGCTCGCCCTCGCGCTCGCCCGCGGTGCGCACCAGCGTCACCGTCACCGGGTACTCGCCGTCGTCGGCGACCTCGAGGCCCTCGAACTCGTAGCCGTAGTCGGGCGTCATGCGCGTCGGCGCGTTCGCCACGAACTCGGCGAAGTAGTCGAGCACGCGCGCCTGGTTGACGAGGAGGTGCGGGAACTCGCTGATGCCGGCCGGGTCGTCGGGGGTGCGCTTCGACGCGGACGATGCGCGACGGGTCGGCGGGATCGGGCTTCCAGAACGCCATCTCGGTCATGCCAGTACGCCTCGGCGATGATGCGCTCGGCGAACCCGAAGGCCTGGAACGTCTCGACGCTGCGGGCCTGGATGCCGTCGGCCTGGCCGATCTCGAGCCGGCCGGGGCGGCGCTCGACGATGCGGGTCGTGACGTCCGGGAACTGCGACAGCTGCGCCGCGGCGATCATGCCCGCCGGGCCCGGTGCCGACGATCAGCACGTCGACCTCGTCGGGGAGCTCCGTCGGGCCGGTCGATGCCGACGCCGGCGGCCGGCTGCACCCGGGGATCGCCGGAGACGTATCCGTGGTGGTGGAACTGCACGGGGGCTCTCCTCACATCGTCGTGTGGTGTGCGATCGGTGCGTGTTCGATTATCGAATTCGCCATTCCCATATCGCGCATGGCGATACTATGCCTCGGGACCGCGATGGGCAAACCGCGGCGGGCCGGTCGCGTCGGCTCCCGGGCTCGCACCGTCAGAACGCGAACCCGGCGACCAGGTTCACGAGCGTGGCGAGGATCACCGCGCCGAACAGGTACGAGAGCAGGGCGTGCCGGATGGCCGCCATCCGGATGACCGACGTCGAGATGTTCGTGTCGGACACCTGGAACGTCATGCCGATGGTGAACGCCAGGTAGGCGAAGTCGCCGTAGGCCGGCGGTTCGACCTGGTTGAAGCTCGATCCCGCCCTGCGACCCCGAGTAGAACAGCACCGCGTAGCGCAGGGTGTAGAGCGTGTGGATCAGGAACCACGACAGCACGACGCTCAGGATGGCGACGCCGCCGAGGATGTCGCTCTCCGCGCCTCCCTCGCGCGACGTCAGCACCAGCACGAACACCGTGACCACGAGGCTCGCGAGGCTCGCGAGCACGAGCAGCACGTCGCTCATCGTGCGGGTGGGATCCTCCCGGTACGCGTGGGCCTTCGTCGTCGGGGCATCCATGCGGCCGATGGTCGCCCAGATCCAGATGAGGTAGACGATGCAGGCGGCCGACCACCCGGCCGCGGCGGCGATGCCGTACTGGCCCGACCGCGACGACGATCGCGGCGACGATCACGCCGACGACGCCCATGACCACGTAGCGCGTGCGTGCCTGACGGCGTTCCCGTTGCTTCATAGCCCGATCGTCGCACGCCGAAGCGGCCGGCGGCAGTGGCGACGCCACCACCTCCGGCGTTCGCGTCCTACGCGTGCCCGACCGACGGCGCACCAACGCGTCTCGGGTTCCCAGACCCACCGCCACCACTGCCAGGAGACCGAAGGCAGCCACGATCAACCACTCGAGGGCGCCGCTGCCGCGATCAGGGTCGACACCGAAGACGATCTCGATCCACTGGGGCGTCGTGAGCGTGATCACCGCCAGCACGACGAACACCGCAGCCAAGATGTACTCGATCACGATTCGAACCATCGCCGATTCCCTTTCATCGCTCGATCATTCATGGGCGCGGGTTCAGGCCAGCTCCGCCGGCGCGGCGCCCGCGTCCACCACCGAGCCGTCAGACACGACCGGCCCGCCCGAGAGGTCCGTCACCCCTGGCGGCGTTTCGGTCTGCGCGGCGAAGATGTCGGGTGCAGGTCCGGCATCGAGCGGTGCGGCCGTGGCCGCTTCGGATCCGTCCGACGCCGCCGCGGCTCCGGTCGGGGCACCCGTCACGGTGACCCGGGATTGCTCGTTGCCGTCGTCGATCTCGATCGTGATGTGCATGTCGACTCCTCAGTTCAGCACGGCGTAGCGGCCTTCGAAGGTGACCGCGGTGTTCGTGAGGTTCTTCACGGTGATCCAGTAGGTGCAGTGGGTCGCGTCCGCCCGCTCCACCTCGGTGTCCCAGTCGAGCTGCGGGGCCCCGAGTTTGGCGATGTCGGCACGACGTACCAGACGATGTGACGATCCGCCGGCCAGTTCAACGTGAACCATTTCGCGGTCTGGTTCGCGGCCGAGTGTCCCGGTCCATTGCGTTCCGTGTACATGGTCGTCTCCTCCTCGGTCACTTGTAGCTGAGGATCGCGTATCGACCCTCGAAGGCGACGGGCTGTGCCGTCAGGTTCCGCACCGTGATCCAGTAGGTCACGTACCGGGCATCCGCGCGTTCGATCTGCACGTCGAAGCCCAGTTCGGGTGCGCCGTTCTTCACCGTCGTGGGCATGACGGTCCACAGCACGTGCCAGGTCGCGGGCCACCGGAACGTGAACCACCGTTGCGTTGGCCGCCGGGGATCGTGCCCGTCCACTGCCGACCGCAGATCGGCGTGTGACATTCTCGACGACGTACTCCCACACGCCGCGGTTCCGCGTGCCGGCCCGGAGCACGTGGGCGTCGGGGTGGTAGAGCAGGTCGGCGATGATGCAGTTCGGAAGGCCCGTGGACATGCTCGCCCAGGAGCCGCCGCCGTCGAAGGACTGGAAGACGCCCTTGTCGGCCGCCACCCAGACCCGGTTCGCATTGCCCGGATGCACCGCCACCGCGTTGATCGGGAGCGCGGGCAGTCCCGCTGAACGGTCGGTCCACGTCGACGCCCGAGTCGACGCTGCGGAACACGCGCCCGCCGTTGAGCCGAGACGAGGTGACCCAGATCCGACTGGTCAGCGCCGGGGTCGACCCAGATGTCGCTGATCCAGGCTGGCGCGCGGCGAGGTCAGTTCGACCGGGGCCCCCCACGCAGTCCCGCTCCACGAGATGCGGAAGAGGCGCCCGCCCGTCGTGCCGACGTACACGGCATCCGCTGACGGCATGTGCATCGCCGACGCGACCGGTGCGCCCGGCAGGGCCACCTCGGTGAAGGATGCCCCGCCGTCTCGCGAGAGGAAGACGCTCGCGCCGGCTTGGGCGACGGTCATGGCGTTGGCCTCGAGGGGCGGGTAGAAGAGCTGGCCGTACACGGATGGATCGCGATTGCCGGTCGGTGTCCACGTCCAGGTGTTCCCCTTGTCGCTCGAACGTTCAGCCCCATGCGGAAGAAGGAGTGGTAGACGCGGTTCGCGTCGGTCGAACTGGTGCCGCAGTCCCCGCCGTCGCCGTCGGCGACATGGTCCCAGACGGGTTGGCGACGTACCGGATGCTCCCGTTGTCCTGCGTGCCGCCGAGCAGCCATCTCGACGAGCCGACATCGTGCGCGAGGTACTCGATCTCCGTGATCGCGAGGCCGTCGTTGAGGTCGCCCCATGTGGCGCCACGATCCCGGGAGCGGTACACGCCGCCGTCGCATCCGGCGTAGATCACCTCGCCGTTCGCGGGGTCGTAGGTGAGGCAGTGCTGGTCGGGGTGGATGCTGTCGGCATTGGTCTTGCTCGAGAGGTTGGTCCACACCCACGTACGACCCTGCCGATCGACCCGGAAGAGATTGATCTCGCCGACGTACACGGATGCGTCGGAGGTGGGGTCGCCCTGGACGTACCAGTCGTACCAGGACTGCCCGGTGCGCACCGCGGCATCCGTCGCGATCGACGTGAACGCGCCAGTCGCGGTCGCTCGGCGCCACAGGCGCGGCGTCGGCTGGGTCCCCATGCCGAGCGGCATCGGAGGGTCGGACGCTCCCCAAGCCCACGCCACGCCGCCGTTGGACGGTGCGTGGCTCACCGAAAGGCGGGAGTAGTTCGGCGGGTTCGGCACGCCCGTGAGGGCGACCGTGTTCCAGGTGACCCCGCGGTCGGTCGAGCGGACGAGGCCCGCCTGCGTCGTCGCCAGCACCTCGGTATCGCCGCCGCTGGGATGCACTGACACGCTCCACGCGAGCGCGGATTGACGTCAGCGTCCAGGTCGTGCCGCCGTCCGATGAGGTGTAGACACCGATCGTCGTGGCGGCATAGAGCGTCGCCTGGTCCGATGGGTCGACGACGAGCGTGTGGAAGCCGGCCCCGATGAACGGAGCGCCGGCGGCGAGCGTCCATGTCGTCCCGCCGTTGGTCGAGCGGAAGACGCCCTGCCCGAGCCCCGCGTAGAAGTCGCCTTCTCCGCTGCCGAGGTAGGCGATGGTGGGCGTCACCGGGTCGAAGGCGAGCGCTCCCACCGTGAGTGTCGAGAGGGCGTCTCCGCGAGGAATCCACGTGGTGCCGCCGTCCCGGCTCTCCCACACGCCACCGCCGGCTGCGCCGGCAAGCAGGTGTGCGGAGTTCGACGGGTCGACCGCGATCGAAGAGACCCGACCGGAGACGTCGACCCGTGATCCCGTGCCGGATCCGTAGGTCTGCCCGTTCCGCATGAACGTCGGGCCCAGAGGTCGCCACGACGGCGGCGCCGCACCCCGGGCCCGGTCGGTCTCCAATTCCGTGGCCTCGAGCGCCTCGGCGTAGTCGACCGTGCGATCCGAGCGGGTCTGCATCGGGTCGTCGTCGAGCCGACGGACCGCTTCCGTGAGGGTGTCAGGCGGTTCGGCGTCGGGTTCGACGAGGCCGCGCTCCTGCTCGAACAGCAGGAGACGTTCCCAGGCCTTGCCGTTCGGCGGACCGACCAGAGGCGGCCGCGGTGTCCCATCCGCCGCGCCTCTCGCGGCATCCTCCGTCGGCGTGCCTGCGTCTTCGAGGTCGAGGTCGATCGGTGTGCGCATGTGCGGACCCCCATTCGCAAAACGGTGCGGTCAGTCGGAGTTGCGGTCGTCCGGGTCGGCGCCTCGCGGCGGCGCCGGATCGCGGTCGTCATCGATCGGGAGCACATCATCGTCCACGAGGGGCGGTGCGTCGCCGTCGGCGTCGGCCGCGATCGACTCGTCGCGGTCGTGCTCGGACGAGGTCGACTCTTCGTGATCCTCGTCCTCGCGCCCGTCGCTCGGCGGGGTCTCCTCGTCGCCGAGACCTCGAGCCTGTTCGAACTCGCGGAGTCGTTCGGCCGCCCGCCCGCCAGGCGACTCTGGTTCGCCTGGCACGGGGGCGGGCTGGTCCTTCGATGTGCGCGTCACAGCGACAACCCCCACTGGCGGCCCTGCAATCCCCCGCAGCGCCGATCCCCCATGTGAACGCGCACAGGCTACTCCGGTCGGCCGCGCCCCGCCAGTGCTGAGACGGGCGAATCGAGGATCGTGCGTCACACGTGTCGAAGGGCGGCGACGGTGACGTTCTCGGTGCCGAGCGGGTCGAGCGATGCCCTGAGATCCGCGAGATTCTGCTGTTGTAGCGAGGGCGGGACTCGAACCCGCGACACCACGATTATGAGCCGTGTGCTCTAACCACCTGAGCTACCCCGCCGGGTAGGCCTCGTCGGTCGAACCGAAGAGAACCAGAGCCCCGAGTCAGGATTGAACTGACGACCCCTTCCTTACCATGGAAGTGCTCTACCACTGAGCTATCGGGGCGTGTGCCGAACTCGGCAACCGTACGAGGATATCACCTCGCCGCGGCTCTGCCGAACCGGCGCGGAGCCGCTGGAGGCGGCCCGCGGCATCCGCTCGACTACTTGACGGCGCCCGCAGTGAGCCCGCCGACGATGTACTTCTGCAGCCAGAGGAACAGCGCGACGACCGGGCAGCGCCGCCATCACGGCGCCGGCCGAGAACGCGCTCCAGTCGGCGTACCGCGGGTTCGACACGAGCTTCGTGAGGCCCACCGCGAGGGTCTGCTTCTCGGTGTCGATGAGCAGCACGGATGCCACGACGAACTCGTTCACCGATGAAGATGAACGACAGCAGCGCCACCACCGCGAGGATGGGCGCCGCGAGCCGCAGGATGATCGTGAAGAAGATGCGGGCGTGGCCCGCGCCGTCGATCTTCGCGGCCTCGTCGATCGACGCGGGGATCGTGTTGAAGAAGCCGTACATGAGGAAGGTGTTCACGCCCAGCGCGCCGCCGAGGTACACCATGATCAGGCCGATGTGCGTGTTCGAGGCCGATCGCGGGGAACCAGTCGGAGATCGAGCTCATCAGCAGGAAGATCGCGACGACGGCGAGCATCTGCGGGAACATCTGCACGACGACGATCGAGATCAGCCCGAACCGGCGGCCGGTGAACCGCATGCGCGAGAACGAGTACGCGGCGAGCGCCGCCGAGGAACACCGTGCCGATCGCCGTGATCGCCGGCGATGAGGATCGTGTTCGCGAACCACTGCGGGTACGGCACCTGCGGGTCGGTGAGGATGCGCACGTAGCTGTCGAGGCCGATCGCGGAGAACAGCGCGTTCGACCCGGTGAGGGTGCCCTGCGGGTTCAGCGACGACGAGATCGACGAACACGATCGGGAAGAGCGCGAACACCACCATGACGATGCCGACGACGTGGCGCCATCCGGTCGCGCGGAACCAGCGGCCGAAGTTGAACGGCCTGCGCGGCGGCACGTACGGTGCGCCGCCGAGCCGCCCGCGGCCGCGTGCGCCCGCGTCGCGGCATCCGTGACCGTCGTCGATCTCGCCGGCGATGCAGGCCGGTGCGGCGTTCCGGGAATGGGCTGTCGTGCTGGCCATCAGTTCAGCTCCTCGAGCGCCTTGGTGCGACGGAAGGCGATGATCGAGATCACGGCGACGATGATGAAGATGATGATCGAGTACGCGCTCGCGAGGCCGTAGTCACGCGACTGCCCGGTGAACGCCACCTTGTAGACCATCGTGATGAGGATGTCCGTGAAGCCCGACCGGGATCGGCGCGTTCGAGTCGCGCGGCCCGCCGTCGGTGAGCATGTAGATCAGTGTTGAAGTTGTTGAAGTTGAACGCGAACGAGGCGATCAGCAGCGGCGCCACCGTGACGAGCAGCAGCGGCAGCTTGATCAGCCGGAACACCGCCCAGGGCTTCGCGCCGTCGACGGTCGCGGCCTCCTGCAGCTCGTCGGGGATCGACTGCAGCGCGCCCATGCACACGAGGAACATGTAGGGGAAGCCGAGCCAGAGGTTCACGAGCAGCACCGAGACCTTGGCCAGCCATGGATCCGTGAGCCATGGGATCTCGGCGCCCGCCGAGCAGCACCTGGTTGATGAACCCGAAGCTCTCGTTCATCATGCCCGCCCAGATCAGGGCCGACAGGAACGACGGGATCGCGTACGGCAGGATCATCAGCACGCGGTAGTACTTGCGGCCGCGCATGCGCATGTCGTTGAACACGATCGCGAGGAACAGGCCGAGGAAGAACGTCGAGGCGACCGAGATGAGCGCGAACGCGAAGGTCCAGAGCGTGACGTAGATGAGCGGCTGCGCGAGGCGCGGGTCGGTGACCGCGCGCACGAAGTTGTCGAAGCCGACGGTGATCTGCCAGCCGGGCAGCAGCTCCTCGCCGTCGTCCGAGGTGAAGGCGCCCGTGCCGATGTCGGAGTAGACCGTGCCCGTCGTGACATCCGTCATCGTGCCGGCGGCCTCGTCGTACTCGAGCGTCGAGACGTACTGGTAGGCGCTCGAGCCGTCGGGCGTGCGCAGCGCGCCGTCGTTCGGGTCGTCGGAGAACGGCACGGCGAGCTCGGTGATCTCGTCGGTGCGGGCGATCACGTCGGCGAACTGGAGCGTCGTCCAGCCGTCGGCCGCGACGGCCTTGTCGCCGTCGAACTCGGCGTCGACCGGCGTGCGAGCGGCTGCGTCGTTGGTGCCGACGAAGGCGTCGCCGTCGGGGTCGGTCACGAGCAGGCCGAGCGTGCCGAGCGCGGTCGACGACCGTCACGGGGTAGGTCGGCGAGTCCTCGACGCGCTGCAGCGACGAGGCCATGAGCGACGAGACCGCCTGCTCCTTGCGAGCCGTTGTGGCCGGTGCCGTAGTTCGTGAAGGCGATGTAGCCCGTGTAGACGAGCACGAACACCTGGAAGAGCACGAGGAAGATGATGCCCGGCGTCAGGTACTTCGCCGGGAGCTTGCGGCGCGAGAAGTAGATCCAGTTGACGACGGCCGCGACGACCGCGACGACCGCCGCGATGAGCCACTCGCCGTCCATGACGAGCACGAACAGCGCGTACACCGCGATCGCGTCGAGGATGCCGAGCGCCACGATCTTGACCAGCAGCATCTTCATGCCGCCGGATGCCGCGTCGGCGATGCTCGCGGCTCGTCGCTGCCTGCTCGTCGGCTTCTGCGGTGTCTCCGCGGTGACGTCGTCGTCGATCGTGGTGCTCATCCTGCTCGCTCTTCTCGTCGAACGTGAGTGCTCCGGGCCGGATGCCGCGGCGGCATCCGGCCCGGAGTCATTCAGTCGGTTACTGCTGATCGCGGCCTGCACGTCGGTCGGCGAGCTTCTGCCACGTCGCGACCGGGTCGGCACCGTTGATGATCGTCGGCCTCGGCGATGCCCCAGTACTGCCAGACCGAACCCATGGCCGGGATGGCCGGCATCGGGACGGCCTCGGCACCGACGGCGGCGAAGCCCGCGATGATCGGGTCGCTCGACGCGGTCTCGGCCGCGGCCGAGAGCGCGGGCAGGACGTTGCCGGCCTCGAAGAGCTCGAGCTGCACGTCCTCGGTGCCGATGTAGTTGACGAGGAAGTCGTTCGCGGCGACCTTGTTCTTCGACTCGGCCGAGACGAAGAAGCCCTTCACGCCGGCGAACGGCGAGGCGACCTCGGCGGTCGGGCTGGGAACGGTGTCGATCGCGACGTTGATGCCGCCGTCGATCGCGGCGCCCACGTTCCACGGGCCGGTCAGCCAGAAGGCGGCCGTGCCGTCGAGGAACGCCTGCTTGGCGATGTCACCGTCGATGTCGGTGTTGAAGACGCCGGTGCCGTTCTTGCCCTGGCTGCCGAGCCACGTGGCGAACTGCTCGCCGCCCGCGTTGCCGAGCTGCAGGTCGGTGGGGTCGTAGCCCTCGGCGCCGCTGCCGAACACCGGGGCGCCGAACGCGGTCTGGAACGGGTAGAGGTGGTAGGGGTTGCCCTCGGCGCCCTGCTCGACCACGAACGGGCTGCGTGAGGCCGGCGGCCTGGCCCTTGGCGATCATGTCGTCGAAGCTCGTGGCCGGCCTCGGGGATGAGGTCGGCGTTGCGGAGCACCGCGATGTTCTCGACCGCGTAGGGGAGCATGTAGGCGGTGCCCTCGTAGGTCGACGCGTCGATCGCGACGGGCAGGTAGTCGCCGGCGGAGTCGCCGAGCTCGATCGGCGCGACGACGCCGTTGGTCGAGAGCTCGCCCAGCCAGTCGTGCGCGCCCATGGTGATGTCGGGGCCCTTGCCGGTCGGGACCTGCTGGATGAAGTCGTCCTTGATGTCGGCGTTGTCCTTGCCGACGAGCTCGACCTTGACGCCGGTCTTCTCGGTGTAGGCCTCGGCCGCGCCCTTCAGCGCGTCGACGCGCTCGGCGTCGACCCAGACCGTCAGCGTGCTGCTCGCCGAAGCCTCGCCCTCGGAGCCGCTGTCGCCGCCGGAGCAGCTCGCGAGGCCGAGCGTCGCGACGACCGCGACGGCCCCGGCAGCGAGGAGGCTCTTCGTGTTCACCCTCATTGGTGTGCCCTTCTCAGTGTGCGTGGAGTCGGCGCCTTCGCCTGGTGAGGGAGCTGTGATCCCCGTTCCGTGAGCCGGAACCGCGCACCGTGCCCGAAAGGCCGTTCTTCCGTGTGGAGTGCTCGCGATAGTGCAAGCGATTACAGGTATACCTTGCATGACGTTCATTACCAAACCGGAAGCCCAGCATCGATACCGGTTCGTGACCATGGTGTGACCGCGCCGATGCTGCAAGCGTTTCCATGCTGTATCGAGATGACGTACAGTGTCCGTCATGACTTCCGAGTGGTGGCGCACCGCCGCGATCTACCAGATCTACCCCCGGTCCTTCGCCGATGCGAACGGCGACGGCATGGGCGACCTCGCCGGCATCACCAGCCGCCTCGGCGACCTGCAGGAGCTCGGGATCGACGCGATCTGGCTCTCCCCCTTCTACACGTCGCCGCAGCGCGACGCCGGCTACGACGTCGCCGACTACTGCGACGTCGACCCGCGATTCGGCACGCTCGCCGACTTCGACGTCATGCTCGCCGAGGCGCACGCCCGCGGCATCCGCGTCATCATCGACCTCGTGCCGAACCACTCGTCCGACGAGCACGAGTGGTTCCAGGCGGCGCTCGCCGCCCCGGCCGGCAGCGCCGAGCGCGCCCGCTACCTCTTCCGCGACGGCCGCGGCCCGGCCGGCGACGAGCCGCCGAACAACTGGGA
This sequence comes from uncultured Actinomycetota bacterium, assembly GCA_963709115.1. Taxonomy (GTDB): domain Bacteria; phylum Actinomycetota; class Actinomycetes; order Actinomycetales; family Microbacteriaceae; genus Agromyces. The sequence continues at coordinate 11,130 of CAVPVF010000018.1, read as the reverse complement.
GTCCGTCTTCGGCGGCCCGGCCTGGACGCGCGTCGCTCGAGGCCGACGGCACGCCCGGCCAGTGGTACCTGCACCTCTTCGACAGCTCGCAGCCCGACTTCGACTGGACGAACGACGAGGTGCGCGAGGAGTTCCGCCGCATCCTGCGCTTCTGGCTCGACCGCGGCGTCGACGGGTTCCGCGTCGACGTCGCCCACGGCATGATCAAGGCCGACGGGCTGCCCGACTACACGCCGCCCGCCGAGGGCGGCAGCATGGGCGGCGCCGGCGGCGTCGTGGTCCGGTCGGCGGACCCGCGGGCGGCGCGGCGGCTCGGTCGGCGTCGGCAGCGCGTCGGCGCGCGCGACGTCGGCTCACGGGCGTCGCGCTCGAGCCCGCGATCAGCGACGAGCACGGCGACGGCGCGCCCTACTGGGGCCAGGACGGCGTGCACGAGATCTACCGCGACTGGCGCGCGCTGCTCGACGAGTACCCCGGCGAGCGCATCCTCGCCGCCGAGGCGTGGGTCGACCCGCTCCCCCGCGTCGCGAAGTGGGTGCGCCCCGACGAGATGCACCAGGCGTTCAACTTCGCCTACCTCGAGACGCCGTGGAACGCCGCGGCGCTGCGCACGGTCGTCGACGACTCGCTCGCGGCGTTCGGCGCGGTCGGCGCGCCGTCGACCTGGGTGCTCTCCAACCACGACGTCGTGCGCCACGCCACGCGCCTCTCGGTGACCGAGGCGAACCCGCAGGGTCACGGCCTCGGCCCGCGCTCGAAGGGCCTGCCCGAGTACGCGCCCGGCCTGCGCCGCGCCCGCGCCGCGACCGCGCTCATGCTCGCGCTGCCCGGCTCGTCGTACCTCTACCAGGGCGAGGAGCTCGGCCTGCCCGAGGTCATCGACCTGCCCGACGACGCCCGCCAGGACCCCACGTGGTTCCGCACCGACGGCGAGCGCTACGGCCGCGACGGATGCCGCGTGCCGATCCCGTGGGAGGCCGACGCGCCGAACTACGGCTTCGGTCCCGCCGGCGACCCGTGGCTCCCGCAGCCCGCGCAGTGGGCGGAGCTCGCCCGCGACCGCCAGCGCGGCGTCGCCCGGCTCGACCCTCTCGCTCTACCGCGACGCCCTGCGCCTGCGGCGCGAGCACGCCCTCGGCGCCGGATCGCTCGAGTGGCTGCCCGGGTTCCCCGGTCGACGCGGTCGCGCTGCGCAACGGCGACGTCGTCGTGGTGGCGAACACGGGCACCGCGCCCGTCGAGCTGCCCGCGGGCGAGCTGCTGCTCGCGAGCGGGCCCCTCGACGGCCGCACCCTCCCCGCCGACACGACGGCCTGGCTCCGCGCGTAGGCGGGCGCCCGCCGCCCGCGCCGGCCTGCGCCAGCCGCGCCGCCGCGGCCGCGCGCATGGCCGCGCCCGCACGCCCGCTGCGCGCTCCACTCCTCGCGCCGCGCGCTCCGCGGCATCCGCTGGCGCCCGACGGCCGACCCTTCCGACGCCATCGCGCCGACGCTCGCGACCGTCGCGACGTCACCCGCGGCAGCTCGCTGCCGACGTGCATGCGCGTGGCGTCGCGCTACCACTGCAGGGATCCGCATGCCGAGTCGGGCACCATGACCCGATCCCCTGCGTCAGCGCGAGTACGGCGCGACGCGGGCGATCATCGCTCCCAGCGCGCGCGCGCTCCCCAACGGTGCTCGCCGCGCGCGACGAGCTCGAGGACTGCCGTGCATGCGATCCCAGTCGTGCATCACCATGCGATAGGTGAGTCGGACGACGAGGTACCCCCGCATGCACGAGCTCGAGGTCCCGACGCGATCGCGCTCGAAGTCCTGCGCCCGTGTGGAATGCCCGCGCCGTCGAGTTCGATGACCAGTCGATCGCCGACGAGCAGGTCGACCCGACCGACGCCGGCGATGACGCACCTGGGTCCGCTACCGGACGCCGCCGGCCTACGGACAGCAGTCGCGCGATCGTCTCGAGCCCGGAGTCGCAGCGCAGCGATCGGCCAGGTCGAGTGACGCTGCGCCGCGACGCCGGCACGAGTGCGCGCACGTCGGCTCGATCGCCTGCATCGTGAGCACGCCGCAGGTTCAACGCCGAGTCGAGCGCGATCATGCGCCGCCATCGGCGCGCGCGCAGCGGAACATCTCCGCGAGCGCGTCGGCGGCAGCCATCCCGCGCTGGAGGTCGCCGGGTCCGCTCGACCGTCCGGTAGTGCACGCAGACGCCGTGCGCCGCGCGGTCGAGCGGGATCGTCGGTCGCATCGGGGATCGCGAGCCGTGCGGCGTTGCGCGGCACCCGAACGTGGAGCAGCGGGTCGTCCGAGCAGCCACAGGCCATGCGAGCCGGGCCGCGGATGCCGCCGGTGAGCGCGCCGCCGACCCGAGCCGCCCGAACGACGTCGGGCGGGGCATCCGGAATGGCGAACCAGCCCCGGCGGACTCGACGATGCGACCGGCGCGAGTCCGCGCGACCGCGCGATCGAGGCCGCACGGTCGAGCACGGCGTAGGAACGCGCCGCCGTGCGGCGGACGATCGCGGCGACGGATCGGCATGCGGCGTCAGCCTGCGCGCGCTCGAGCTGACTCGCGGTCGATCGCCGACGCACTGTGCAGGCTCGCGGACGTGGCGCCCGTGATGAGCCGGCGATCGACGTAGTCAGGAGTCGGAGCATCACGCCGCACCTGGCGGACGCGGATCGCCGCCTGGTCCGAGAACGCGGTCGCCGGCGTCACGCCGTCGTGCGGCGCGCGACGCGACGCTGCGGGCGCGAGTCGACGAGAGGCGGGTCGGCGCTCGGCGGCGGCCGAGCGGGAGCCCGCCGCGGCATCCGCTAGTTCGTGTTGGCGTAGAGCCACTCGAGCGGGTCGACCTTGGTGCCGTCGACGCCGCCGATCCGGATCTCGAAGTGCAGGTGGGGGCCGGTCGACATGCCCGTGTTGCCCGTCTGGCCGATGACGTCCGCGACGTGCACGGTGTCGCCGACCTCGAAGCGGCGCGACCCCTCGATCATGTGCGCGTAGACGCTCGTGATGAGCTCGCCGTCGATCATGTGGTCGATCATCATGACGACGCCGAGCGAGCCGCCCGAGTCGGTCGAGACGGCGACCGTGCCGTCGGCGATCGCCTGGATCTCGGCGCCGTACCCCGGGTTGAAGTCCTGGCCGCCGTGGTCGCTCGAGCATCCGGCGCAGTCGCGGTAGCCGAAGTGGTCGCCGATGTGCACGCCGACCGCGAAGGGCCACTGGATCGTGCCGGCGGGGTTGTTCGTGAAGTCCGACTCGGCGCGGATGCCCGCGGCCTGCGCGTACTCCTGGATGGTCTGGCTCTCGTAGCCCTCGCGCTGCATGCTCTGCGCCACGATGTCGCCGTTGAGCACGACGCGCTGCCCGTCGAGCGAGTCCGTGCCGTAGTTCGAGAGGGCGAGCGCCTGCACGTCGGCGGGCGTCAGCAGCGAGAGCGACGGGATCGTCGTGGCCACGGCGAGCAGCGCGGCGAAGCTCATCGCGACCATGCTGACCACGCGGCCGCCGGTGCGACGGCGGCGAGGGGCGGATGCCGCGGGGCGCGCGCTCGGGCGGGCCACGGCGACGGACGCGGAGCGGCGGGTCGCGGTGCCGGCCTTCGCGGCATCGGCGCGCGGGACGTCGCGGCGGGGGCCGTCGGATCGCGGGGACTGCGCGGCGCGGCGCCTCGCCGCGGGGAGCCTCGCGCCTCGCGGACGCCGTGCGGTCGTCTCGCGCCGCGGCGCGGACTGCTGCTCGGTGCGGCGTCGCCGCTGGGGAACGGCTCGGGAGCGGCACCGAAGCCGAGCAGGTCGTCGACGCCGGTGACGTCGGCGGGGACCGTCGGCGCCGGCTGGGATGCGCGCGGACCGATCGCCCCGACGCGACGACGCCTCGAGGTTCAGGGGCGCTGGTGCGGGCGCGCGGGCGGTGCGGACGGGTGGACGAATCGACGCTCGGCAGCGCGCCGGCAGCGGCGGCGATGGCCGCGGCGAATCCGGCCGTCGCGTCGACGGGCGGCACGATTCCGGATGCCGCTGAGCTCACGCGCTCGGCACCGGAGGCCGGAGCCGTGGCCGCCGCCGCGCCGGACACGAGGGCAGCGCCGGCAGCGGAGGCCGTGCCGGCCGCGGCGCCGAGGCCGGTTGCCGCCGCGGAACCCATGCCGGCGACGAGCATCGCGAGGTCGCCGTCGACGGGCGCGGGCGCAGCGGGGACGGATCCGGTGCGACGAGGACCGGCCGCGGACGCGGCGGACGAACGGCGGCCGAGCTTTCCGGCCTTCGCGGCGCCTTCGCGGCGCCTTGGCGGGCTTGGCCGGCTTCTCGGCCTTCGACGCCTTCGCCGCCTTGCGATCCGCCCTGGCGGTGCGGCCGCCGCGGTGCCGCGCGCTCGCCGGACCCGTCGAGCTCGTCGGCATCGTCGTCGCCGAGTCCGGCGAAGAGCGCGTCGAACCCGGGCGCCTCCTCGCGCCGAGCGGTGCGGCCGTCGGAACGAGCGGGACGTGCCAGTCGCGGAGCGGAAGCGGAACCGGAAACGGAGGAGGCCGAGCTGCGACCGACGGGGCGGTCGGCCTGCTCGGCCTCGGAGGTGGGGGTCGTGTCGACGACCCGGCGCCGGAGCGCTGTCGTTTCGGTGGTCTCGTGGGAGGCGGCATCCGAGATGCCGAAGATGGCGTCGAACGCGGGGCGTTCCGCGGGCTTCGCGGGTGCCGATCGGTCGGCCGACGCGCGGGTCGGGGCCTGCGGGGCGACGGGCTGCTGGATCGGTGCGGGACGTTCAGCCGGCTGCTGCGGGGCCGTGGCGCTCGCGGGCGCCGAGGGCTGCCACTCGGGCGTCGGGTGCGGCTGAGCCGGCTGCCCAGCCGCGGGCTGCGCCGGAGACGCGGAGGTCGGCTGCGCCGGAGTCGCGGACATCGGCTGCGCCGGAGTCGGCTGCTGCGTCGGGGCCGACTGCGCCTGCACGGCTGCTGCGCCGAGGCGGCTGCGCCGGAGTCGGCTGCGCCTGCACCGGCTGCTGCACCGGACGCGAGGCCTGCGTCGGGCTGGCCTGCGCGGGACGCTGCGACGCCGGCTGCGCCGGACGGGCTGCGCGGGAGCGGGCTGCCACGCGGGAGCGGGCTGCACCGGCTGCGGCTGCTGCACCGGCTGCAGCGTCGCCTGCTGCACCGGCTGCGGCGCCGGCTGTGACGGCGGCTGATGCATCGGAGGCTGCTGCGCCGGATACGTGGCGGGCGCCAGGAACGGCGGCGCCGAGTACGCGGTCGGCGCCTGGAACGGCTGCGCGGGAGACGCTGCGCTCGGCTGCGTGAGCTGCGACGGGACCGGCTGCGCGGGGATCGACAGCGTCGCCGGAACCACCTGAGCCGGTTGCTGCGTCGGATACGGCGAGGTCATCCCAGCAACCGGCAGCACCAGAGCCAGCAGAACCAGCTCCACCGCCAGCCAGCCCCCGCGCCGCCTCGAGCCGCTGGGCCCGGGCCGCCTCGGCCGCCTCTCGGTCCCGGATCTCCCGTCGCGTCAGGGGTCGCTCAGGCCGCAGGGGGACCTGTGTGCCTGGCGTTGGACCGTCGGGCACGAGGGGGGACTCGAGCACGTAGGGGGACCTTCGGCGTATCGGGGCGGGAAGGGGGACGTTGGGGAGGTGAGCATCCCGAACCGAAGTCGAGATAACGGGTTGGTAAAGACTAACCGTTCTCGTCGGCCTTCGCCACGCGACTCGGTGGTTCCGATCCGTCGACGCGGCCGGAGACCGCGACATCCGTACCCGGGTGGGTACCGGCACCCACCGCGACATCCGCACCAGCTCGCGGATGCCGCGCCGAGCTCACGCGTCGACGCCCGCCTCGCGAAGTGCGGCGGCGAGTTCCTCGTAGAGTCCCGGCGGCGCGGCGACGAGCAGCTCGGTGCCCTCGCGGCCACCATGGAGTCCGCCGACGCGCGCGCCGGCCTCCCGGGCGACGAGTGCTCCGGCGGAGTGGTCCCACGCGTTGAGGCCCCACTCGTAGTACGCGTCGAGGCGTCCGGCGGCGACCGCGCACAGGTCGAGCGCGGCCGAGCCGATGCGGCGGATGTCGCGCGCCTTCGGCAGCAGCTCGAGCAGCACGGCCGCCTGCTCGCGGCGACGCTCGGCGGCGTATCCGAACCCGGTGCCGATGAGCGCGGACGCGAGGTGCACGTCGGCGTTGACGGCCAGCTCGCGCCCGTCGAGGCGTGCTCCGCCGCCGAGGCTCGCCTCGAACACCTCGCCGGTGGTCGGGTTCACGACGACGCCCGGCGAGCGTGGTGCCGCCGATGGCCCCGCCGCCCGCGCCCTCGACCACGGCGATGCTCACGGCCCACGCGGGGATGTCGTAGAGGAAGTTCACGGTGCCGTCGATCGGGTCGACGACCCAGTCGAGCCCGCTCGTGCCGACGCGCGTCGTGTCCTCCTCGCCGACGATCCCGTCGTCGGGGCGCGCCTCGAGGATGAGCGAGCGGATCAGCGCCTCGGTGTCGCGGTCGGCCGCGGTGACCACGTCGGTCGGCGTCGACTTCGTGGCGGCGACGCTCACGCCCGGCCCGCCGCGCCGCGAGCGCGAACTCCGCGGCACGCAGGGCGATGCCGCGCGCGACGTCGAGCAGCTCGCTGGCGGACGGGTGGGCAGCGGATGCCTCGTGCTCGGTCACCCTCCCACCGTACGCGAGGTGCGCTGCGGCGGCGCGCCGGCGCGGCATCCGACGACCGGGGCACCGACGCGCCGCGACCCGCGGCGACCTCGACGCGCCGGACGCCGAGCATCCGACCCCAGAAACGACGAAAGCCCCGGATCACCGGGGCTTCCACACGTGGCGAGTGAGGGATTCGAACCCCCGAAGTCGTAGACAGCTGATTTACAGTCAGATCCCTTTGGCCGCTTGGGTAACTCGCCAATCGCACCCGACCGCGTTCTGCACACAACCGGGGGCCTGTCAAGGATACCCGCGGAGGGGCGAGTCGTGAAATCAGCGCAGGCAAGCGGATGCCGCGGCTCGCGAGCCGGCTCGGAAGACCCCGTTCGGGGCCGCCGTTCACATGTCCGAACGCCACCAGGGCAGCTCGATCGGGGCCGTCTGCGGTGGACTCCCCCGGCTCGCGTCGGCGGGACCGGCTGCACCGGCTGCGTGGAACGCTGGCTCATCGCCGCCTCGGTCGACCGTGGGCGCATCGCGCCGCTGCCGCGGAGGCCCGAGGCCTGGATGACGCGCTGGATCGTGAGCCCGCGCTTGCGTCGGCGAGCCGACGTAGCGGATCTCGCGGAGCCCCTGCTCCTGCGCGGCCGACTCGAACACGAAGTGCCCGTAGTTGAAGATGCGGCCGATGATCGGCGTGTGCACCGAGATGTCGAGGATGCGCGAGATCGGCATGGTCGCGACGTGCTGCGAGAGGATGCCGTGCACGCGGAACACGCGCATGTTCGTGACGACGAAGCGGTCCATGCGCACGCCGAGCATGCGCCAGAGCGCGTTCAGGAGCAGGAACAGCGCGCCGAGCAGCGGCACCCAGTAGGCGCCCGACGGCAGGAAGCGCATGAGCAGCAGCACCGGGATGATCGCGAGCAGCTCGAGGATGGGCCCGAAGACGGCGGCCCAGTGCTTGCGCACCTCGTCGACGATGAACTCGCCCTGGTCGGCGATGAGGAACTGCTCGACGTTGGGATCGAGCGTGAACACGCTCATGGCGTCACGTCACGAGCGAGCTGAAGAACCGGCCGACCGCCTCGACTCCCGACCACACGGCGCCGACGGCGCCCTCGACGGCGTTCGCCGCATCCTCGGGGCGGGTGATCATGTAGAAGAAGGCGAAGACCACCACCAATGCGATCACGATTCGCTTGACCCACTTCACGCGAGCGTTCCCTTCAGACGGCGGACAGTGGGCAAGCCGCCCCCGTGGGCGAGCCCAGACAGTCCTTTACTATCGCACGACGGCGAGCGGCGCCAACGATTCGGGCGGCGCGGCGCGATTGCGACGCATCGCCGACCGCGCCGCCGACCGCGTCGCCGACTCGCCGACCGCGCCGACCTCGTCGCCGCGCCGGAACGGCCGCCGGGGCCCCGGGCGATAGGATTCGTCCTGACTCGGCGCGGCCGGGAACCGACCCGGCGACGACCGGAGGATCGACCTGGCGAAGCCGGGATGAGGAGCGCATGGCCGGCATCGAAGAGGTGGCGAAACTCGCGGGGGTCTCCACCGCGACGGTCTCGCGCGCGCTCAGCGGCCGCGGCCACGTCTCCCCCGCCTCGAAGGCGAAGGTCGTCGAGGCGGCGACCCGCCTCGGGTACGTCGTGTCGTCGAACGCCTCGAGCCTCGCATCGGGGCGCACGCGCAACATCGGCGTGGTGATCCCGTTCCTGAACCGGTGGTTCTTCTCGTCGGTGCTCGAGGGCGCCCAGCAGGAGCTCCTCCGCAGCGGCTACGACCTCACCCTCTACAACCTGTCGGGCGACGGGCGCGAGCGCGCGAGCGTGTTCGAGCACTTCCTGCTGCGCCAGCGCGTCGACGCCGTCATCGCCGTGTCGCTCGAGCTCACCGAGCCCGAGGTCGCCCGACTGCACGAGCTCGGCAAGCCGCTCGTCGGCGTCGGCGGCCCGATCCCGGGCGTGCGCACGCTCACCATCGACGACGTCGCCGTCGCGCGCCTCGCCACCGAGCACCTCATCGGGCTCGGGCACACCCGCATCGCCCACATCGGCGGCGACCTCGAGTTCGACCTCGACTTCCACCTGCCGACCAACCGCCGCATCGGCTACGAGGGCGCGCTGCGCGACGCGGGCATCGAGCTCGACCAGCGCCTCTTCGCGCCGGCCGACTTCACGATCCGCGGCGGCTACCACGCGGCGAAGCAGCTGCTCGGCGTGCCGCACGACCGCCCGACCGCGATCTTCGCGGCATCCGACGAGATGGCGATCGGATCGATCCTCGCCGCCCGCGACCTGGGCCTCGTCGTGCCCCGCGACGTCTCGATCGTCGGCATCGACGACCACGACCTCTCCGACTTCTTCGGACTCTCGACGGTCGCGCAGTTCCCGCGGCTGCAGGGCGAGATGGCGGTCGAGATCCTGCTCGAGCAGCTCGAGCCCGAGACGGATGCCGCGACGCACGCCGCGGCCACGCCGCTGCCGTACGAGCTGCGCGTCCGCTCCTCGACCGCGCGTCCGACCGAGCGCTGACGCGCCGCGGCGCCACTCGACCGGCGGCGGCGCTAGGCCGGAGCCGCAGCCGCCCGAGCGCGGCCTGGATCGCCACCGCGGCCGCGCCCCGTGCCCACGACACGAATCCGGCGTCGTCGACGACCACCTCGACGGGTGACGCCTCGGGATCGCGGTCCTCGGCGAGCGCGGCGAGCGCGACGTCGCCGACCACGTCCCACAGGGCGACGCCCTCGCCCGACAGCACGATGGTGTCGACCATGGCGATGTTGGCGATCCCCGCCATCATGCGTCCGAGCGCGCGTCCGGCCGCGCGCCGTGACCGACACGGCGATCGGATGCCCCTCCTCGGCCAGTCGCAGGACCTCGTCGTAGTCCACCTCATGGCCGAGCGCGATGCCGACCTGCGCGGTGATGCTCGGGATCGACAGCATCGCGCTGGAGCATCCGCGATGCCCCTCGATGCAGAGCGGCCCGCTGGGATCGAGCGGCAGGTGCCCGCCGAGGCCGAGGCCCGAGTCGGGGGTCGTGATGACGCGGTCGTGCACGACCAGCCCGTAGCCGACGCCCGCGCCGATCGTGACCACCGCGAACGCGGGCCGGCCGCGGACGGCGCCGAACCACTGCTCGGCCGTCGTGAGCGCGGTCACGTCGTTCTCGACCGTGACGGGGACGCCGAGCCGTTCCTCCAGCCGGTCGGCGAGCGCGACGTCGCGCCAGCCGAGGAACGGGGCGCGGGTGACGACGCGCTGGCCGGCGACGTTGCCGCCGATGCTGACGCCGAGCCCCGACACCTCCGCACCGTCGGCGGCACGGAGCCGCTCGACCAGGTCGGCCACGGACTCGACGACGACGTCGACGTCGTGTCCGGGCAGGGTCCGCTCCCCGTGGTCGAGCGCGCCGGCCCGCAGGTCGGTGATCACGCCGAAGACCGATTCACCGGTGATCTTCACGCCGACGAAGCGCCGCGAGTCGACCTGCACGTCGAGCGGCTTCGCGGGTCGACCGGTCGCGCCCTGCAGGCTCTCGGGCGCCTCGATGAACCATCCCCGGTCGAGGAACGGCTTGCTGAGCCGGGTGAGGCTCGCCGGCGAGAGGCCGAGGCGCCGACCGAGCTCCGCCCGCGAGATCGGACCGTGGATGAGCACCTCGCGTGCGAGCTCGCGCGCCGATGCGCTGACCTCCGCCTGGTGCTCCGCCATCGGTGAACCCTCCCACGTTTGTTTCATTCTGACACGAAGCGGAGAGAACCAGACCCACATTCACGCACCTCGGACGCATGGATTCACCGGGTTGACAACCTATTTATTTCTGTCGTAGAAATAACTCATGCAACGCCGCCCCGGGCTCCTCCACCTCCGCAACGGTGGCACGAGCGTCGTCCTCGACTCCCGTCATGCCCCGCTCCCCGTCATCGTGTACTGGGGCGCCGACCTCGGCGACCTGGACGAGACCGAGCTCGCGGCGCTCGGCACGGCGTCGCTCCCCCAGCGCGTCTCCGGCGGCCTCGACCAGCCGGCGCCGCTCACGCTCATCCCCCAGGAGTCGACCGGATGGCTCGGCACCCCCGGCCTCGCCGGGCACCGCGACGGTCGCCACTTCTCGACGAAGCTCGTCGCCGAGTCGATCGACGTCGACGACGCGTCGACCACCGCCACCGTCACCGCGACGGATGCCGCGGCCGGCCTCGCGGCCACCGTCACCCTCGAGGTGACCGACGCCGGCCTGCTCCGCCAGCGCCTCTCGCTCGAGAACCGCGCGCCCGAGCCGTACTCGCTCGGCTCGCTGGCCGCGACCTTCCCGGTGCCCGGCGACCTCGACGAGCTGCTCGACACCACCGGGCGGCACCTGCGCGAGCGTTCGCCGCAGCGCCACGCCTTCACGATCGGCGGCCACGTGCGCGAGAGCCGGCGCGGCCGGCCGGGCTCCGACGCGAGCCTCGTGATCGCCGCCGGCCGCCGGGGCTTCGGGT
>CAVPVF010000017.1:0-63481 GCA_963709115.1 uncultured Actinomycetota bacterium | reverse complement strand
GGCGGCAGGAGATAGCGTCGGCCGCATGCAGCACGGGTTCATCTTCACCGGCTCCGATCCGAACCTGGCCGTCGAGCTGGCGCCGCTCGCCGAGGCATCCGGGTGGGACGCGTTCTTCGTCTGGGAGGGCATCTGGGCCACCGACCCGTGGGCCACCCTCGCCGCGGCCGCCATGGTCACCGAGCACATCCGGCTCGGCACGATGCTCACCCCCGTGCCCCGGCGGCGTCCGTGGGAGCTGGCCGGGCAGACGATGACCGTCGACCGGCTCTCGAACGGGCGGGTGATCCTCTCGGCCGGGCTCGGCGTCGCGGCCGATTTCGAGCAGCGGTTCTGGATCTTCGAGGACGATCCCGGCCGGAAGGTCCGCGCCGAGCTGCTCGACGAGGGCCTCGAGATGCTGCAGCACCTCTGGCAGGGGCGGCCGTTCTCATACGAGGGTGCGCACTTCCACGCCGAGCCCACCGAGACCATGCTGCCGCCCGCCATCGTCCAGCAGCCGCGCATCCACACGTGGGTCGTGGGCGTCTGGCCGCGCATGAAGTCGATGCGCCGAGTGGCGCGCTACGACGGATGGATCCCGAACTACGCGCCGCCGGGCGCCGCCGGAATGGACCCGCTCGAACAGCAGCGCACGTACACGCCCGAACTCGCCGCCCAGGCGATCGCGTGGATCACCTCCGAGCGCGAGCGGCTCGGCTTCGCCGACCGGCCCTTCGACGTCGTGCAGGAGGGCACGACGGGTGGCGTCGACCAGGCGGCGGATGCCGCGGTCGTCCGGCCATGGGCCGAGGCCGGCGTCACCTGGTGGCTCGAGTCCGACTGGAACGTGCCCGCGGATCGGGTCGCGGAGTATGCGCGGGCGCGCGTGGCCGCAGGGCCGCCGCGAGCGTAGCGCCCATTCGGTCGCGCACCCGGCTCGATGCCGTACCTGCCTGTGTCAGCGCCGGCGGTACTCGACCTCGGGCCGCCCCGGCGTGCCGTACCGGCTTGCGCGCTCGACCACGCCCGTGTCGGCGAGGTGCTCGAGGTAGCGGCGGGCGGTGACGCGCGAGAGGTCGAGCGCGGCGGCGAGCTCGGTCGCCGACACCGCGCCCGGCGGCGCCTCGCGCACGGCGGTCCGCACGCGATCGAGGGTCTCGCGGGTGAGGCCCTTCGGCAGGTCGCCGCCCGACGAGGTGCGGAGCGCGGCGAAGGAGGCGTCGACCTCCTGCTGGTCGGTGATCGCCGCCGTGCCGACGCGGGCGTGGTAGTCGCGGTAGGCGTTGAGCTTCTCGGCGAAGGCCGCGAAGCCGAACGGCTTGATGAGGTACTGCACGATGCCGAGCGACACGGCCGAGCGCACGACCGCCGCGTCGCGCACCGCGGTCACGGCGATCACGTCGATCTCGATGCCCGCCGCCCGCAGCGATCGGCAGAGCTCGATCCCGGTGGTGTCGGGCAGGTTCACGTCGAGCAGGATCAGGTCGATCGGCGCGATGCGGCCCTCGCGGGCGTCGCGCAGCATCCGGATCGCCTCGTGCCCCGCATGGGCGATGCCCGCGACCTCGAAGCCGTCCACCCGGCCGACGTAGGCGGCGTGCGCCTCGGCCGTGACCGGCTCGTCCTCGACCACGAGCACGCGGAGCGCCTCAGCCATTCTGGGCGCCTTCGCTCGCGTCTCCGGCCGAGGGTGGCGGCCGCGGCGGCGCTTGCGGCGGTGCTCGGGGCTGGGCTCGCAACGATGAGCGGCAGGGTCACCTCGAACGTCGAGCCCAGCACCCGGACGCTGCCGCCGAGGCGGGTCACCGTCTGCCGCACGAGGGCGAGCCCGATGCCGTGGCCGGTCGCCTCCTTCGTGGTGACGCCGAGGTCGAAGACACGGTCGCCCTCGCGCGGGCCTGCGCCGCTGTCGCCCACGGCGATGCGCAGCGCGGCATCCGTCGCCTCGACCGCGACGTGAACGGTGGGCGCTGACGTGCGGGAGGCCGCGTCGAGGGCGTTGTCGATGAGGTTGCCGACGATCGTGATGAGGTCGCGCGGCGGCACGGAGGTCGGCTCGAGTCGATCGGGCAGGTCGATCTCGAAGGCGATGCCGCGCTCGCTCGCCTGCGCCGCCTTGCCGAGCAGCAGCGCGAGCAGCACGGGTTCCTCGACCGCGGAGAGGAGCCGGTCGGCGAGGGCCTGGCTGAGCGCGAGCTCCGAGCTCGCGAGCGCCGCGGCATCCGCCGGCCGGTCGAGCTCGATGAGCGCGATGATCGTGTGCAGCCGGTTCGCGAACTCGTGCGCCTGCGACCGCAGCGCGTCGGAGAGCGTCGTCATCGTCTCGAGCTCACCGGTGAGCTCCTGCAGCTCGGTGTGGTCGCGCAGGGTCGTGACCGTGCCGATGCGCCCGCCGCCACGGCTGCGCTCGCGCGACACGATCACGTCGCGGTCGATGACGAGCACGTGCGTCGGCGTGATCGCGATCTCGTCGACGGCCGCGTCCGTGCGGGCGAGCACGTCGGCGACCGCGCGCGGCAGATCGAGCTGCGCGAGCGGCACGGCAGCGGTGGCGGTGGCGGGTCGTCGCGGCAGTCCGAGCAGCTCGGCGGCGCGGTCGTTGTAGAGCACCACGGCGTTCGAGCGGTCCTGCAGCACGAGCCCCTCGCCGATGGAGTGCAGCACGCCCTCGTAGTACGAGAACATCCGGCTCATCTCCTCGGCGCCGCGGCCCCAGGTGACCCGGCGCAGATAGCGGCTGAGCAGCCACGCGATGACTGCGCCGATGGCGATCATCGCGAGCGCCGCGAGGATGACCGTGGCGATGCGGCCGCCGAGCGCCACCTGCGTGTTCGAGACGGTGACCCCGGCCGCCACGAGCGCGACCACCTCGCCGTCGTCGCCGAACACCGGCACGACGGCGCGCACCGATGGGCCGAGCGTGCCCGTGTACGTCTCGGTGAACGAGTCGCCCGCGAGCGCCCGGTCGATGTTGCCGAGGAACTCCTGGCCGATCTGCGTCGGGTCGGGGTGGGTGTAGCGGATGCGGTCGGGCGCCATGATCGTGATGAAGTCGATGCCGGCCTCGTCCATCACCGCCGACCGCGTAGGGCTGCAGCCGCGCCGTGGGGTCGGGCGTGCCGAGCGCGGTCGCGACGTAGGGGTCGGCGGCGAGCGTCTCGGCCACGGCGAGGCTCTTGGCCGCGGCGTCCCGCTCGACGTCGGCGCGGGCGTCGGCCCAGATCCATGCGACCGCGAGGGCGGCGAGCACGACGATCATCACGAGCTGCAGCACGAAGAGCTTCGTGGCGATGCTCCAGCCGCCGATCCACGCCTTCATGCCCACCTCGCAACGCTGCTCGGCTTCAGCCTAGGCGGGCGTTTCGCCGCGTGCCGCGAACAGTATGAACACAACCGGATGCCGCGGCATCCGTCGTCGCATGCTTGCCCGAACCCACCGATTCGTCGCCGACCGGCGATGACCGACGAAGGAAGGCAGGGACGGCAATGGCGCTCCAGTCTCGCACCCCCGGCACGAAGCCCCGGCGGAGGATCGACTCCTCGCACTACCTCTACATCGCGGTGATCGTCGCCGTGCTGGCGGGCATCACGGTCGGCCTCGTGGCCCCCGAGTTCGCCGTCGGCCTGAAGCCCATCGGCGACGGGTTCGTGCTGCTCATCAAGATGATGATCGCCCCGATCATCTTCTGCACGATCGTGCTCGGCGTCGGGTCGATCGCCAAGGCGGCGACCGTCGGCAAGGTCGGCGGCCTGGCACTGCTGTACTTCATGGTCATGTCGACGTTCGCCCTCGGCATCGGCCTCGTGGTGGGCAACCTGATCCACCCGGGCGAGGGCCTGAACATCGCCAGCTCGACCTACGACGCCGGCACGACCGAGGCGGCACACGACCACGCGAGTTCCTCCTCGGCATCATCCCCGACCTCGCTGCTGTCATCGCTCGTCGACGGCAACATCCTGCAGGTGCTGTTCGTGGCGTTGCTCGTCGGCTTCGCCCTGCAGAAGATGGGCGCGAAGGGCACGCCGATCCTCGGCGCGGTCCGCACGATCCAGGCGCTCGTGTTCCGCATCCTCGCGATGATCATGTGGGTGGCCCCGATCGGCGCGTTCGGTGCGATCGCCGCGGTCGTCGGCAACACCGGCATCGGCGCGATCTTCGCGCTCGGCACGCTGATGATCGCGTTCTACATCACCTGCATCCTCTTCATCGTGGTGGTGCTCGGGTCGCTGCTCTAGGCGGTCGCGCGCGTCAACATCTTCCGCATGATGAAGTACCTCGGCCGGGAGTACCTGCTGATCGTCTCGACCTCGTCGAGCGAGGTCGTGCTGCCGCGCCTCATCGCGAAGATGGAGCACGCGGGCGTCTCGAAGCCGGTCGCCGGCATCACGATCCCCACGGGATACTCGTTCAACCTCGACGGCACCGCGATCTACCTGACCATGGCCTCGCTGTTCATCGCCAAGCGCCATGGGCACCCCGCTCTCGCTCGGCGAGCAGATCGGCCTGCTGGTGTTCATGATGGTCGCCTCGAAGGGCGCCGCGGGCGTCACCGGTGCCGGCCTCGCCACCCTGGCCGGCGGCCTGCAGGCGCACCGCCCCGACCTGGTCGACGGCGTCGGCGTGATCGTCGGCATCGACCGGTTCATGTCCGAGGCGCGGGCGCTCACCAACTTCACCGGCAACGCCGTCGCCACCCTGCTCGTCGGCACCTGGACGAAGGAGCTCGACCGCGAGCAGCTGCGCAGTGTGCTCGCCGGCGACCGGCCGTTCGACGAGACCACCATGAGCGTCGACGACCACCTCTCGCCCGACGAGCAGGCCGAGGTCGAGCGCGAGGAGCGGCCGTCGACCGCCGCCATCGCCGCGATCGTGGGCGACCTCGACGAGGAGAAGGCGGGCCAGGGCCGTGGCCGCTGAGTCGGCCGTGACGTCGACCGCCCCGTCGACCGTTCCGTCGAACCCGGTGGGTGCCGCAGCCGCGGTGCCCGCCGGGCTCGCCCGGTCGTGGCTGCTCGTGCCGGGATCGGCCGACGACCTCGCGGCGCGGGTCGCGGCATCCGTCGCCGACGTCGTCGTCGTCGACCTCGAGGACGGGGTCGCGCCCGACGACAAGGGCGCCGCACGTCGCGCGCTCGTCGCGCTCGCCGACGCGGGGGAGCGACCGTGGGTGCGCATCGGCGACGCGGCCTCCGACGAGTGGCGCACGGATGTCGCGCTGCTGCGCGGGGCCGACCTCGTCGCCGGCGTCGTGCTCGCGAAGGTCGAGGCGCCCGAGCACGTGCGTCGCACCGCCGACGCGCTCGACGGCATGCTCTCCGATCGTCGCGCTCGTCGAGAGCGCCCGCGGCGTGGAGGCCGCGCTCGACCTCGCCGAGACATCCGGTGTCGTGCGTCTCGCGTTCGGCAGCGGCGACTTCCGGCGCGACACCGGGGCGGCGGATGACCCGCTCGCGCTGCTGTTCGCCCGCTCGCGCCTCGTCACCGCGAGCCGGGCGGCGGCGCTTCCGGGACCGATCGACGGGCCGACCGTGTCGCGCGACGCAGCGGTGCTCGCGGAGGCCTCGCGGCACGCGGCATCCGTCGGCATGACCGGTCGGCTCTGCCTGCGCGAGGAGCAGGTCCCCGTGGTGAACGACGCCCTGAGCCCGTCGGCCTCGGAGCTCGCATGGGCGGTGGGGGTGCTCGACACGCTCGATCGCTGCGGCATCCGCGACGGCAGCGACCTGCCGCGCATCGCCCGTGCCCAGGCGCTCCTCGATGCGGCCGCGGCATTCGGCATCGACACGGATGCCGCGGGGCGGCACGTCTCCGACTACGCGAGCTGATCGCACCACGTCGACACCCCTACGGCCGCGGCATCGCCCGAGCTCGCCGGCGTCGTCGCGGTCGCCCCGAACTGGTCATGACGCGGGCGCCCCGTACCGTGCCACGATGGTTCGGGGGATTGGGGACGCTCATGGCTGACGACTACCCGAACATCGCGGATCACGGACTGATCGGCGACCTGCAGACCGCCGCGCTCATCGATACGAACGGCACGCTCGACTGGTTCTGCGCGCCGCGCTTCGATTCGCCCAGCATCTTCGGGTCGCTGCTCGACGCCGAGCGTGGCGGGTACTGCAGCGTGCGGCCCGACGACCGACGACTACGTGTCGCGCCAGCTCTACCTGCCGAACACCGCCATCCTCGTCACCCGCTTCATGACCGAGGAGGGCGTGGGCGAGCTGATCGACTTCATGCCGATCGCCGAGGGCGAGGCGACCGACCGCCACCGGCTCGTGCGGATGCTGCGGGTGGTGCGCGGCACGATGTCGTTCGTGGCGGAGGTCCAGCCGAGGTTCGACTACGGACGGGCGTCGCACCGGATCGTGCCCGGCGATGGCATGGGCGCGAAGTTCGTCTCCGACGACCTGACGCTCACCCTCCATCGCGTCGGCGACCCGGTGCTCCACGGCACCGAGCGCGCCGGTCACATCGAACTCGTCGGCGACGGCATCCGCGTGACGGGCAGCCTCAACGCCGGCGAGATGGCGGGCGTGATGCTCGAGACCGGCGGCGCCGAGCCGACGCGCATCCCGCTGGACGAGATGAACGCGATGCAGCTCGAGACCACTCGCTTCTGGCGGGACTGGAACAACCGCTCCACCTACCGCGGGCGGTGGCGCGAGATGGTCGCCCGCTCCGCGATCACCCTCAAGCTGATGACCTACGCGCCGACCGGCGCGCTCGTGGCCGCACCGACGGCGGGCCTGCCCGAGCAGGTGGGCGGCGAGCGCAACTGGGACTACCGCTACACGTGGATCCGCGACGCATCCTTCTCGGTCTACGCCCTGCTCGGGCTCGGCTACACCGAGGAGGCGGAGGCGTTCGTCGCGTGGCTGATGGACCGCGTGCACGAGAGCGTCGGCACGGGCTCCGGCCCGTTGAAGATCATGTACCGCGTCGACGGCTCCTCCGACCTCGTCGAGGAGAGCCTCGAGGACTTCGAGGGATACCGCGGATCGAAGCCGGTGCGCATCGGCAACGGCGCCGCCGACCAGCTCCAGCTCGACATCTACGGCGAGGCGATGGACTCCATCTACCTCGCCGACACCCACGGCCTGCAGCTCCCGCACGTCGGCTGGACCCAGATCAGCGAGATGCTCGACTGGGTCTGCGACAACTGGGACCAGCCCGACGAGGGCATCTGGGAGACCCGCGGCGGCAAGCAGAACTTCACGTACGGCCGCTTCATGTGCTGGGTGGCGCTCGACCGCGGCATCCGCCTCGCCCAATCGCACGGCCGGCCGGCTCCGATCCTGCGCTGGCGGGAGCAGCGCGACGCGATCTACGAGGAGATCATGCGGGACGGGTGGAACGAGGAGCGCGGCGCGTTCGTGCAGCACCAGGGCACCGACGTGCTCGACGCGTCGAACTGCTCGTGATGCCGCTGATGGGCTTCATCGCCCCGCGCGACCCGATGTGGCTCTCGACGCTCGCCGCGATGGACACCGAGCTCGTCTCGGACAGCCTCGTCTACCGCTACAACCCGAGCGCATCGCCCGACGGGCTCCGCGGCTCGGAGGGCACGTTCACGCTCTGCACGTTCTGGTACGTCGATGCGCTCGCCCGCTCGGGCTATCTCGAGGAGGCCCAGCTCACCTTCGAGAAGATGCTGACCTACGCGAACCACCTCGGGCTCTACGCCGAGGAGATCGGGCTCACGGGCGAGCAGCTCGGCAACTTCCCGCAGGCGTTCAGCCACCTCTCGCTCATCAACGCCGCCATGAACCTCGACTACCAGCTCGACCACGGGTCGGGCGTCGTCGACCCGGTGCTCGAGCAAGGGGCGCCGCGCGACCTGACCGGAGTGCGACCTGACCGGGACGGCGCCGCACCGCGGCACACCGCAGGTCGCCGAACAGCACGAGAACGAAGGAGCAGGACCGTGGTGGAGAACGGAAGCGCCGCCGGCGACTCGAACGCGGATGTCCTGGTGATCTTCGGGATCACCGGCGACCTGGCCCGGGTGATGACGTTCCGCTCGCTCTATCGGCTGGAGCGGCGCGGATTGCTCGACTGCCCGATCGTCGGGGTCGCCGTTCGACGACTGGACGATGGACCAGCTCGTCGATCGAGCTCGGACGTCGATCGTCGCCACCGGCGAAGCAGCTCGACGAGGCGGTCTTCGCGCGCCTCGCCGCGCGGCTCAGCTACGTGCAGGCCGACTTCGCCGACGACGCCGACCTACGCGCGAGTCGGTGCGGCGATCGGCGGCGCGAAGACGCCGGCGTTCTACCTCGAGATCCCGCCGAGCCTGTTCGCGACGGTCGTGAAGGGCCTGGCGGGTGCCGGCCTCACCGCGCATGGCCGGCGTCGTCATCGAGAAGCCGTTCGGCCACGACCTGGCGTCGGCGCGGGCGCTCGCCGCGGAGCTGCACCAGTACGTCGACGAGTCGCAGTTCTTCAGGATCGACCACTACCTCGGCAAGATGGGCCTCGAGGAGATCCTCTACCTGCGCTTCGCCAACACGATGCTCGAGCCCGTGTGGAACCGCAACTACGTCGACTGCGTGCAGATCACCATGGCCGAGAGCTTCGGCGTCTCGGACCGCGGCCACTTCTACGATCCGGTCGGGGCGCTGCGCGACGTCGTCGTCAACCACCTCATGCAGGTGTTCGCCGCCGTCGCGATGGAGGCGCCGTCGCACGGGGACACTCGAGACGATCAAGGACATGCAGACCGCGCTCTTCCGCGTCGACGCGTCGACGCGGACCCCGGCCACTACGTGCGCGGCCAGTTCGACGGCTATCGCGACGTCGACGGGGTCGCGGCCGACTCCACCACCGAGACCTTCTGCGCCCTGCGGCTCGAGGTCGAGAACTGGCGCTGGTCGGGGGTTCCGTTCTTCATCCGCACCGGCAAGCTCCTGCCCGAGACGCAGACGGAGGTGCGGCTGGTCTTCAAGCGGTCGCCGAAGCTCGGCTTCGGGCTGCGCGACGACGACCAGCGAGCCCGACCAGCTCGTGATGCGACTCGATCCGTCGACCGGCGTGCGGATCATGCTCAACGCGCACCGGGCGGATGCCCCGAAGCCCGGCCTCGTCGAGCTCGACATGGAGTTCGCGACGGAGGGCGGCGAGGGGCCGACCCCGTACGAGGTCCTCCTGCTCGCCGCCCTCATGGGCGGCCGCGCCCGCTTCGGCCGGCAGGACACCATCGAGGCGGCGTGGCGCGTCATGCAGCCGCTGGTCGACCACCCGTCGCCGATCCACCCGTACGCGCCGGGAACGTGGGGCCCGGCCGAGGCCGACGCGCTCGTCGCCGACCACGGCGGCTGGCGGGAGCCGTGGATCTGATCACGGCGTGATCGGCGCACGTCGATGAAGGAGGCCCGCATGGCCACTCAACAATGGAGCGACCTCAGCACCCGCCGGAAGACGGGGATGCTGATCGCGGCATCCATTCACCTCGCGCTCGCCGCCACGGCGTGGACCGACCTGGCCCGGCGCCCTGCCGAGCAGGTGAACGGGCCGAAGGCCCTGTGGGCGGTCCTGATCGCGGTGAACTTCATCGGACCGATCTCGTACTTCCTCTTCGGCCGGAAGCGCGAATCCATCGGGGTGGCGCGATCGGAGCTAGCGCCGCGAGCGGGGCGGACGAGGCATCTGCCCGGTCCGCCCCGGTCGGCGGGACGTCGTCGGTTCAGCCCTGCCCGTGCTTGCCGTACGGGTTGAGCAGCGCCTCCTCGGTGCCGGGGACGATGCCCTCCTCGGTCGCGGTGGGGTGGCCCTCGTCGGGCGGGAAGGACTCGGTCATCGACATCGGCATGGCGCCGTTGCGGTACATGTTGTTCGACCCGGTCGAGGGCTTCCAGGTGTTGGCCTCCCAGTCGGGCACGTAGTTGCGGTAGCCGCCCGTGTTCACCTCGATGCGCAGGCCGCTCGGGTCGCGGAAGTAGAGGAAGCTCTGCTCGCCGATGCCGTGGATCGACGGGCCGTACTCGATGTGGGTGCCGTTCTCCATGAGCACGTCGGCGGCGATGAGGAGCTCCTCGCGTGTGTCGACCCAGAACGCGTAGTGGTTGATGCGGCCCGGGCGCGACGAGCTGTCGAGCACGACGCCGAGGTCGTGCGACTTCTCGTTCGTCGTGATGACGGCGAAGACCGTGATGGGCGCCTCGTCGAGCTCCGTGTAGGCCATGATGCGGAAGCCGAGCACGTCGTGGTGCCACTGCGCGAATGCCTTGACGTCGGATGCCGCGATCGTCACGTGGTCGAGGAAGCGCGGTGCACCGGCGACGCTCGAGCGCTTCTCGGGCCGGTCGGGGTAGATCGACGCGTGCTCGTCGTCGGCCGAGTACTGCTCGATGTCCCAGGCGAGTCGGATCGTGTGGCCCCACGGACCCGTGAACACGTAGGAGCGTCCGCGGCCGGGGCCCGAGTCCGACCACTCGCCGGTCACGCCGGCGTCCTCGACGCGACGGGCGGCCTCCTCGAGCGCCTCGGGGCTGGTGGTGCGCCAGCCGATCTCGACGAGGGCCGGCTCGGGGCCCTCGGAGATCACCACGCTGTGGTGCGTGTAGTCGCCCCACGAGCGCAGGTAGGCCTTGCCGCCGTCGCGGCCGACCACGCGGAGGCCGAGGCGCTCCTCGTAGAAGGCGACCGAGGCCTCGACGTCGGGCGTCGCGATCTCGACGTGCGAGAGATGTGACAGGAGGGTGATCATCGTCGATCCTTCGTTCCGGGGGCGGCGCCGAGCCGCGTGATGGTGCGTGCCGCTTCGGCACTGCATCCACTCTCGGCGAGCGAGCGCGCATCAGGGAAGCTGAACCTGATGATGCCGCGCATTGATCGGGGTGATGCGTCGTCGACGGCCGCGCGCGCTGCGCCGACGGCGCGCGTGCCGCCGTCGCCGACGCTCAGTCCGAGATCAGCGTCCCGCCGTCGATCACGATGTTCTGGCCGGTGACGAACGCGCCGGCGGGCGACGCCAGCCACACGACCGCCCCGGCGACCTCCTCGACGCGGCCGAACCGCCGCAGCGGCGTGCGGTCGCGTCGGGTCGCCGCGACGGAGGCGTCGTCGGTGATCGGGCGGGCGAACTCCGTCTCGATCACGCCCGGCGAGATGGCGTTCGCGCGCACGCCCGACGGGCCCCACTGCACGGCGAGGTTCCGGGCGATCTGGGCGTTGGCCGCCTTCGTCACGCCGTATCCCGAGAGGATGCGGTTGCCGCGCAGCCCGGCGATGCTCGACATGACGATGAAGGCGCCGCCCCCGGACTCGCGCGATGACCGGCATGGCGGCGCTCGGCGAGCTCCCACACCGACCGGACGTGCAGGGCGAACATCCGATCGAGGGCGTCGACGCTCGACGCAGCCGGGTTCGTCGAGGGCGACCCCGGCGTTGGCGACCACCGTGTCGAGGCGCCCCCAGCGATCGAGTGCGGCGGCCACGAGCGATCCGGATGCCGCCTCGGCCGTCACATCGCACGCGACACCGGCGACGTCGAGGCCCTGCTCCCGCATGGTCGTGCGCCACGCCGACCGGGTCGCCGGCGGGGAGTCCGACGACCAGGACCCGGGCGCCGGCGGCGGCGAGGGCCTCGGCCGAGGCGCGACCGATCCCCGACGTGGCGCCGGTCACGATCGCCACCTGCCCGCGCGCACGAGAACAGCTGCGATGGACGCAGGGGCGACCCCGAGCCGTCGAGCGTGTTCGCCATGCGCTCCTCCTCGAGTGCGATGTCGACGAGCCTACGGACCTCGGCTCCGGTGCGGCATCGCCGTTCGTGATGCCGGGCATCACCAGTCCCGTCGTACGCGCGAGCCGCATCCGGCTCGCACGATGGAGTGTGTCGCGTCCGCAACGGAGGGAGCCACGATGACGTCGATGGATGAACGGACGATCGTCGTCACGGGGGCGGCGTCGGGGATCGGCGCCGCGACCGTCGCCGCGCTCGCCGCCGCCGGCGCGCGGGTGATCGCCGCCGACCTCGCGTGGGACGACGCCGCAGCCGATCCCGGCACCGCGTCGAACGCGTCGTCCTCGACGTGAGCGACGCCGCGCCGATGGGCCGAGCTGGCCGAGCGGCTCGCGAGCACCCGACGGCGCCCGCCGCGTCGACGGCCTCGTCAACGCCGCCGGGCATCACGCGGCGCGCGCGGCTCGCACGACGTCACCGCCGACGACTTCCAGCAGGCGTTCGCGGTCAACGCCGTCGGGCCCGCGCTCGGCATCCAGGCGCTCGCGCCGCTCATGGCCGACGGCGGCTCGATCGTCAACGTGGGCTCCGCGGCGGGGGCCATGGCGCACTACGGCATCGCCTACGGCGCGAGCAAGTGGGCGCTGCGGGGCATCACGAAGACCGCGGCGATGGAACTCGGGCCACGCGGCATCCGCGTCAACCTCGTCAGTCCCGGGTTCATCGAGACGCCGATGACCAGCGAGCGCGCCCGGCGCGTTCCGCGACGTGAACCTCGACGCGACGCCGCTCGGCCGCACCGGCCGGGCCGACGAGGTCGCGGCCGTGATCGTGCACCTGCTGTCGCCGGATGCCTCGTTCGTGACGGGCACCGAGATCGCCGTCGACGGCGGGCTCACCGGCCACGGCGGCGGGCTCGCCATCGCCCGCGCCCTCGAACGCGGCTGATGCCTCTGGTCGGGGCATCCGACACGGTGGTATGAACGTCACCATGGGGGACTCGACGACGACGACAACGGCAACATCGCAGCGGTACGCGCTCGGCGCGCTCATCGCGACGAGCGTCTCGGCACTGGTGGTGAACGCGAACACCTCGGCGGTGTCGATCCTGATCCCGGCGATCTCCGAGGACACGGGAATGTCGACCGACACGCTGCAGTGGGCGGTCACCGGCTACTCGCTCGTGGGGGCGGCCGTGATCGTCACCTCCGGGTCGCTCGGGGACGTGTTCGGACGGCGACGGATCTTCCTCGGCGGCCTGTTCCTCTTCATCGCGTCGTGCGTGCTCATCGCGCTCTCACAGGAGGGCGTCGGGGTCATCGCGGGCCGGTGCATCCAGGGCGCGGCCGGCGCGACGATCCTCGCGTGCGGCATGAGCCTGCTCTCGGCGTCGAACACCGGCAAGGCCCAGCTTCGCGCGGTGACGCTCTGGGGTGCGGCGTCCGCCGTGGGTGCCGCGGCCGGTCCGCTGGTCGGCGGCCTGCTCGCCTCGACGCTCGGCTGGCAGGGGCTGTTCTGGATCGACGCGGTCATCGCCGTGCTGTGCGTCCCCGTGACGCTCCTCGCGGTCCAGGAGTCGAGCGATCCGACCCGGTCGCGGTCGATCGACTTCGCCGGGACGGTGCTCATCGCCCTCATCCTCGCGCCGCTCATCTTCGCGCTCACGAACGGCAGCGCGTGGGGCTGGGTGTCGTTGCCCACGATCGGATGCTTCGCCGTCACGATCCTCGCGACCATCGGGTTCGTCCTCGTCGAGCGGCGCGTCAAGGCGCCGCTGCTCGACCTCGGCCTGCTGCGCAACTCGGTGCTCGTCGGCGCGACCCTGTCGATCCTGCTCGGCTCCGGCACGATCAACGCGATCATGTACGTCGTCAGCCTGTACTTCCAGGACCCGGCGACGCTCGGCATGGACGCCTTCCAGGCCGGTCTCGCGACCTTGCCGGTCGCCGCCGCGGCCGTCGTGCTCGCGCCGCTCATCACGCCGATCGTCGGGAGGATCGGCGCGCGGACCACGATCGCGGTCGGCTTCATCATCATGGCGGTGTCGTTCGCCGCACTCGCCTTCGTGCAGGAGACGTGGACCTACGCCCTCTTCGTGCTGCCGCTCGTCGGCGTCGCGGTCGGCATGAGCCTGCAGAACGGTCCGTGCTCGTCGCTCTCGACGGCCTGCGTCGAGCCGCGCGAGGTCGGCGCCGCGTCGGGCGTCTCGAACATGGCCCGCTATGTCGGCGCCGCCGTGATGACCGCGATCGTCGCCTCGGTCTACGGGTCGGTCACCGCGAACCGCGTCGCCGACGGAGCCTCCGAGGGCGCCGCGCTCGCCGATGCGTTCTCGTGGTCGTCGATCTCGATGGGGATCTGGTGCGTGCTCGGCATCGCGCTCGCCCTGCTCGTCGCACGCCGCGTGACCCGCAAGCCGGGCGAGTTCGAGTACGCGGCCGCCGCCGCGTCGACGTCGCACACGCTGACGCCGCCGGATGCGGCCGCAGCGGGCGCCGGGTCCGTCGGAGCCCGCAGGCGCCCGGCGGGGGTGAGCACGCCGATCCGGCGGGTCGATCGGGCGGCGGCGGATCGACGAGGCGCATCCACAGGAGTGATGGCGTCCATCATCGATCGAGCCTTCACTGATACCTCGGCGGGCGCTTGACTGGTGGTGCGCACCCAACGACGCGCGCCCGAATGGAGATCCACCGTGACATCGTCGTCCGACGGCCTGACCGCACCCTTCGCCCTCGTCCGCTTCCGCGCGGGCGACGCCGAGCCGGTGCTCGGCCTCGTCGCCGGCGACCGGGTGCGCGAGATCGGGCCCGACGAGCTCGGCGCGCCCGACCTCAACGCGTTCCTCGCCGAGGCGCCGGCGTCGTGGGAGCGCCTGCGCGCCGTCGCCGAGCAGGCAGGATGCCTCGTGGCAGCCGCTCGCCGACGTCACGCTCACCGCGCCCGTCACGCCCCGCCAGGTGCTGCAGACCGGCGCGAACTACCGCACCCACGTGATCGACCTCGTCGCCGCGGGACGGGCGAAGAACGACCCGCGTCCGATCGAGGAGCTGCGCGCGTGGGCCGCCGACATGATGGACCGCCGCGCGCGCGAGGGCACGCCGTACTTCTTCATCGGCCTGCCCGCCGCGGTCGTCGGCGACGACGTCGACCTCGTGCTGCCGGGCTACAGCGACCAGCACGACTGGGAGCTCGAGCTCGCCGTCGTGATCGGCGCGACGGCGTACCGCGTCGACCGCGAGCACGCGATGGAGCACGTCGCCGGCTACACGATCGTGAACGACGTCACGACCCGCGACCTCGTCTTCCGCGAGGACATGAAGGAGATCGGCACCGACTGGTACCGCGGCAAGAACGCCCCGGGCTTCCTGCCGACCGGGCCGTTCCTCGTGCCCGCGCCGTTCGTCGCGACCCCGGGCGACCTGCACCTCGAGCTCACCCTCAACGGCGAGACGATGCAGGATGCCACGACCTCCGACCTGCTCTTCGACCTCCCCGCGCTCATCGCCGGCGCCTCGCAGAACATGCCGCTGCTCCCGGGCGACCTGCTCCTCACGGGCAGCCCCGCGGGCAACGGCATCGTGCACGGCCGGATGCTGCGCGACGGCGACGTGATGGTCGGCGCGATCGAGGGGCTCGGCGCGCAGACCGTGCGGGCGGTCGCCGAGGAGGGTGACGCGATGAGCACGCCCGCCGCGGCATCCGGAACCCGGGGCACGCCGACCGAGCGACCCGAGGAGCTCGACCGCACCGACCCCGACCGCCACGTCGCCGAGGCGGCCGAGGCGTTCCGCAACTGGGGCCGCTGGGGCGACGACGACCGGCTCGGCACGCTCAACTTCATCGACGACGCGGCCCGTGCCCGGGCGGCGACCCTCGTGCGCCGCGGCGCGAGCTTCTCGCTCTCGCAGCCGTTCGACATGAACGGCCCCCAGCAGGGCTGGCGGCGCCGCACCAACCCGGTGCACACGATGCTCGACACGGGCACGGATGCCGCGGCCGGCACGCAGGGCTTCCCGCACGGCCTCGGCGGCGCCGACGACGTCATCGCCATGCCGCTGCAGTGCTCCACGCAGTGGGACGGCCTCGGCCACATCTTCGACCGCGGCATGGCGTGGAACGGCCGCCCGGCCGGATCCGTCGTCACGAGCGACGGCGACCTCGTCACGGGCATCGAGCACGCGGCATCCGCCATCGTCGGCCGTGGCGTGCTGCTCGACCTGGGCCGGTTCCTGCGGCCCGAGGCATCCGACGACGGCCCGGCGGGCGAGCTGCCCGACGGCTACGCCATCACGACCGCCGAGCTCGAGGCGTGCATCGCCGCGCAGGGCGCGTCGAGCGCCGTCGGCCGCGGCGACCTCGTGCTCGTGCGCACCGGCCGCTACGCCCGGGCGCTGCGCGAGGGCTGGAACGGCTACGCCGGCGGGCCGAGCGCGGGCCTGTCGTTCACGACCGCCGGCTGGCTGCACCGCACCGAGATCGCCGCGATCGCGACCGACACGTGGGGCTTCGAGGTGCGCCCGAACGAGTTCGACGAGGCCTTCCAGCCGCTGCACCAGGTCGTCATCCCGAACATGGGGCTGACGATCGGCGAGATGTGGGACCTCGAGGCGCTCGCCGCCGACTGCGCCGCCGACGGATGCTACGAGTTCCTGCTCGTGGCATCCCCGCTGCCGATCACCGGGGCCGTCGGCTCGCCCGTGAACCCCATCGCCCTGAAGTAGACCCGAACCCCAACGAAGGGACCCCACTGATGTCCGCTGTATCCCGTGTCGCGATCGTCGGCTCCGGCGTGGCCGGCACCGCCGCCGCCATCCTGCTCGCCGAGGGCGGCGTCGACGTCGACGTCTTCGAGCAGAAGCCCGACCTCTCCGCCCTCGGCTCCGGCATCACGCTGCAGGGCAACGCCCTGCGCGTGTTCGACCGGCTCGGCGTCTGGGAGCAGGTGAAGGAGGCCGGCTACTCCTTCGACCAGACCGGCCTGCGCGCGCCCGGCCCCGACGCGCCGGTCATCGCGCAGATCCCGGACGCGCGAACGGGCGGCCCCGAGTACCCGGCGGTCGCGGGCATGTACCGCCCCGACCTCGCCCGGATCCTCGCCGACCGCGCCACCGAGCTCGGCGCGCGCATCCACTACGGCACGACCGTCACGAGCTTCACGCAGGACGCCGACGGCGTCGACGTGACGCTCTCCGACGGGTCGACCGGCCGCTACGACCTGCTCATCGGCGCCGACGGCCTGCACTCCGACATCCGGAAGCAGCTCGGCATCGAGGTCGAACCCGAGCGCACGGGCATGGGCATCTGGCGCGCCTTCGTGCCGCGCCCGAAGGAGGTCACGCAGACCGACCTCTACTACGGCGGTCCGGTCTACATCGCCGGCTACTACCCCGACGAGCGAGGAGATGATGTACGCCTTCCTCGTCGAGCCCGCCCAGGACCGGCACCTCTCGCCCGGAGGAGGGCGTCGAGGTCATGAAGGAGCTGTCGCGCGCGTACGGCGGACCGTGGAACGAGATCCGCGAGTCGCTCGACGAGCGCCTCGCGCGTGAACTACACGTGGTTCACCCAGCACGTCGTGCCCGACGCGTGGAACCGCGGCCGGGTCGTGATCATCGGCGAGGCCGCGCACAGCTGCCCGCCCACGATCGCCCAGGGCGCCGCGCAGGCCGCCGAGGACGCGCTCGTGCTCTCCGAGCTGCTGCTCGAGCGCGACGCCGTCGACCAGTCGCTGTGGGACGAGTTCCACGCGCGCCGCCTGCCGCGCGCGACCGAGGTCGTCGAGGCATCCGTGCAGCTCGGCCAGTGGCAGATCGACCACGTGCAGGACGCCGACGTGCCCGGCCTGATGCGCCGCATCGCGATGCTCGTGAGCCAGCCCGCATGAGCGCCGACCGAGCGCCGACGCCGCGCGCACCGAGCCGATCGTCGACGTGCACGCGCACCTGCTGCTGCCCGCGCTGCAGCAGGCGGTCGGCGCACGCGACCCCGAGGGGTTCGCCGCGGCGCAGGCGCTCGAGGCCCGCCGCAACGGACCCGAGAGCCTCGCCGCCTCGGGTCGCATGATCGGCGAGCGGATGCCGCTGCTCACCTCGCTCGACGCGCGCCTCGCCGAGATGGACCGGCAGGGCGTCGACGTGCAGGTCGTGTCGCCGTCGCCGTCGCACTACTACCCGTGGGCGGGCGAGGAGCTCGCCGCCTGGGCCGCGCGCGAGGCGAACCGCGCCATCGCCGAGCACGTCGCGGGCGCGCCCGACCGGCTGCTCGGCCTCGGGCTCGTGCCGCTGCAGCATCCGCAGCTCATCGTCGAGGCGCTCGAGGACGCCGTGGTCGAGCGCGGCCTCGCGGGCGTCGAGCTCTCGTCGTTCGCGGGCGACGTCGAGCTCTCGGACGAGCGGCTCGAGCCGTTCTGGACGCGCGCCGAGGAGCTCGACGCGATCGTGTTCCTGCACCCCTTCGGCTGCAGCCTCGACGAGCGGCTCGACCGCTACTACCTCTCGAACACGGTCGGCCAGCCGGTCGAGAACGCGGTCGCGCTGTCGCACCTCATCTTCTCGGGCGTGCTCGACCGGCATCCGAACCTGCGACTCGTCGCGGCGCACGGCGGCGGCTACCTGCCGACGTTCCTCGGTCGCTCCGACCACGCGTGGCAGGTGCGGCCCGAGGCGCACGGATGCCGCGAGCTGCCGTCGTCGTACCTGCGACGCCTGCGGTTCGACTCGCTCGTGCACACGCCCGGGCGCGCTCCGCGCGCTGGTGGATGCCGCCGGCGCCGACCGGGTGCTGCTCGGCATCGGACTACCCGTTCGACATGGGCGTCGACGACCCGATCGAGCGCGTGCGCGAGGCCGGGCTCGCGGAGGCCGACGAGCGCGCGATCCTGTCGGGGAACGCGGCCGAGCTGCTGCCCGGCGCTCCGGCACGTGGCGGAGCGCGCCTCGTGAGGATCGCACGCTGGCGACACGACGGCCGCGTCGGCGAGGGCTTCGTCGTCGGCGACGCCGTGGTGCGCGTTCCCGCGGGGCCTGTCGGTCGCCGACGTGCTCGCCGCCGGGCTCGCCGAGGTGCCCGTGCTCGCGGCCGAGGCCGACGCCGCGGCATCCGTGCCCCTCGCCGAGGTCGAGCTGCTCGCCCCGCTCGTGCCCGCGAGCGTGCGCGACTTCGTGGCGTTCGAGGAGCACGTCGAGGGCGTCACCGCGTCGATCGACGGCGCCAGCCACGTGGTCGACGAGTGGTACGAGTTCCCGACGTTCTACTTCACCAACCCGCACTCGATCATCGCGACCGGCGCCGAGGTGCGCCCGCCGAAGACCGAGCGGCTCGACTTCGAGCTCGAGGTGGGCGCCGTCATCGGCGGGGTCGCGGGCTCCGACGGCCGCGACCTGTCGCCCGCGGACGCCGCCGGCCACATCTTCGGGTACACGATCTTCAACGACTGGTCGGCCCGCGACATCCAGGGCCGCGAGATGAAGGTGCGGCTCGGCCCGGCGAAGGGCAAGGACTTCGCCACGACCCTCGGCCCGTGGATCGTCACGGCCGACGAGTTCGCCGGCCTGATCGACGACGAGGGGTTCCTGCCGATCGTGCATGGAGGTGCTCGTCAACGGCGAGCGCATCGGCCACGACCTGCTCTCGAACATGGGCTGGCCGTTCGGCGACCTGGTCGCCTACGCCTCGCGCGACTCGCGGGTCGTGCCCGGCGACGTGCTCGGGTCGGGCACCGCGGGCAACGGCGGATGCCTCGCCGAGCTGTGGGGCCGTGCGGGCGAGCTCACCCCGCCGCCGCTCGCCGAGGGCGACGAGGTGGTCATGCGCGTCGAGGGCATCGGCGAGATCCGCAACGTCGTGGGCTCGGCGCGGCACGTGCCCGACATCCTGCCGGCGCGGCCGCGGCCGCGAGCGCGCGAGCGCGCCTGAGGTCGGCAGCCGTCCTCGAACGGCGCGGATGCCCCGGGCTCAGGCCGCTTCGACGTTCAGTTCGCTCGCGGCCTCGACGGCGAGCGTGCGCAGCCACTCGTGCTCGGGGTCGCGTCGGTGCACCGGATGCCACCACATCGCGTTGTGGATCGGCGTCGCGTCGAACGGCGGCTCGTACACGCGGACCCCGCCCGTGTTGCGCGCGTACTCGGCGAGCCCCGCCTGCACGAGCGCGAGCCGGTCGGTGCCGGCGATGAACATCGGCAGTGCGAGGAAGCTCTCGACCACCGCCTCGACCCGGGGCTCGATGCCGAGCTGCTGGATCTGCCGGGTCGCCGACGTGAACGCCGACCGCGACTGGTAGGTGAACACCCACGGCTGACGGGCGATGTCGTCGAGGGTGACGGCGTCGCCGATGGCGGGGTTGTCGTCGGCGGCGATGATGACCCAGGTGTCGGTGAACAGGTCGGTGTAGGGCAGGTCGGTGAGGAACCCGTGCGGCATGAGCAGGCCGTCGGCGCCGCGCAGCCGGTTCACGGCGTCCTCGACGATCTGCTGGTTGTGCACCATGAAGCGGAAGCGCACCCCGGGCGCGCGACCGGCCGCCAGCGACGCCAGGCGTCGGCCGGTGGTGGCGAGGCTGTAGTCCGAGCCGTAGATCGCGAACTCGCGCGTCGACTGGCTCGGGTCCCATTCCGCCTGGCTCTCGAACACGCGCCGAGCGGCATCCAGCGCCGCCGCGGTGTGCTCGGAGAGGCGCGACGCGAGCGGCGTGAGCTCGTAGGAGTTGCCGGTCCTCGCGAGGATCGGGTCGTTGAAGTGCGTCCGCAGGCGGGCGAGCGAGGCGCTGAGCGCGGGCTGGCTCAGGTGCAGGCGCTCGGCGGCGCGGGTGACGCTGCGCTCGGTGAGCAGCGCGTCGAGCGACACGAGCAGGTTGAGATCGAGTCGGGAGAGCGGGGCCTGGTCGGACACGTCGTTGTGTTCCTTCGCTGAAGTCGGGGACCTCAGTCTATCAGCGCGTCGATCCAGCCCCTAGCGCATCGCGTCGATTGATGCCCTGCCGGGCGTCGTCCGGCTTCGGGTCAGGCCGCCGCGGCGCCGTCCGCGAGCGCGGAGCGGGCGAGGGCGAGGTGCCGCCGGGTCATGTCCGCGGCATCCGCGTCGACGAGCCATTCGTGGCCGCCCCACTCGCTGCACAGCGTGCCCGCGAAGCCGGAAGCCGGCGAGCAGTGCGCCGAGGTCGCGGATCGGCGCGGACACGCGGCCGTCGGCGTCGTCGAGGTCCCAGAACTTCAGGTGGAAGGCGCCGACGAGGGGCAGGATGCCGCGCAGGTCCGTCGCGTGCGACCGCCCGAAGCGCACGAGCAGGTTCATGTACAGCGTGTGGATCGCCGGAGGCACCGCGCCCGATCGGAGCAGCTCGACGACCGCGCCGGTCGTCGCGGGATCGCGCCACTCGTCGGCGAGGCGGGTCAGGAGGTCCTTCGGGATGCCGGCCTCCGCGAGCTGCTGCGAGGTAGGTCGTCGGCAGCGCGGGCATCAGCATGCTGATGTCCACGAGCAGGCGCACGTGCGGGTCGTCCACTCCGGCGATCACCTCGATCGCCGCGGCGGTCGTCGGCGAATCGGGCGTCTGCTGCCCCTGGATCTCCTCGTACAGCACGAGGTCCAGCTCGTGCAGGGTGGGCAGGAGCCGTCGCAGGAGGGGCTCGCCGGCCTGGCCGATCGGAAGTCGGATGCCGGCGGCGCCCACGCGGCGCGCGGCATGGAGCTGGGGGAGCAGGAAGGCCAGGCGCTCCGCCTCGTCGCGCCGCTGCGCCGGGCCGAGCCAGTCGTCGAGGCTGGCCCCGACGATGCTCACGCTGCCGCCGGCGGCGTCGAGATCGCGCCGCAGCGCGTCGACCTCGGCATCGGCGGAGACGGGGAACGACCGCCACAGCTGACCCGGTTCGAGCTCGATGACCGGCGCGATGCCGTCGGTCACGATCCCGACGGCGATGTCGGGTGCCGCGGCGCTCGGCGCGGATCACGTCGGGCGTCCAGTTGAAGGCGCTCGCCGCGAGGGTCCAGGCGGCGGGGAGTTCGGTGGTCACGGCGGCTCCTTGCCGGTCAGGCGACATCGCGGGAGACGGACGGGAGCGGACGCCGGGGCATCGAGCACGAGCGAGCGGTCGATGCGGAACGGCAGGGTGAGCGGACCGTCCGGCCCGACCTGCAGGTAGGGGATCACGAGGCGGAACGAGACGGCGACGTCGTGGACGCCGGGCCGCAGCATCCGTGCGCCCGCGGAGGACGACGCGGTCCTGCAGGAACCACCACCCGCGCTCCTGCGCGAGCGTCGGCGGGATCGACGAGGCGGTCGCCGAGCGCGACGTCGACCCGTTCGACGCGCTCGCCGTCGACGACGACCTCGACGCCGTCGAGGCTGGCGAGCGGAAGCGAGCGGATCCACGGGAGGCCGAGGCGGAGCGCGAACCCGTCCGCCGTGGAGGAGAGCGCGTCGTCGCGCAGCGCTGCGAGGGTCATGCGGCCACTCCTTCGTGTCTCACTTGAGACAGAAAGATACACGCTTATGTCAGAAAGCGGAAGAAGCTGATCAGGATGCCGCCATGACCTCGGTGATCGTCGGGCGCCCGTCGGCGAACCAGCGCGGGAAGGTCGCGTCGAAGAGCTGCTCGCGCACCATCTCGGCGCCGCCGCGGAGCGGCTCCTTCTCGTCGCCGAGCGATCGCACGATGCTGAGGTCGCGGGTGGCGAGCGGGAGCGAGAGCTCGTACACGCGCTGCCGGATCTCGGCCAGGAAGACCTCGCCGGCAGACGACACGGCGCCTCCGACGACGA
Source organism: uncultured Actinomycetota bacterium (assembly GCA_963709115.1). Classification (GTDB taxonomy): domain Bacteria; phylum Actinomycetota; class Actinomycetes; order Actinomycetales; family Microbacteriaceae; genus Agromyces. The sequence goes on along the minus strand of CAVPVF010000017.1, from coordinate 41,057 downwards.
TCACGGCCGGATTGAACATGTTGACGAGGGCGGCGATCGACTCGCCCACGAGCCGCGCCGATCGCTGGATGAGCGAGATCGCCAGCGCGTCCCCGTCCATCGCCGCCACCGCGATCGCCTCGGGCGTGACATCCGGGCCGGCTTCGACGTGGCGCGCGAGCGCACCCCCCGCGCCCTCCTCGACCGCACGCTCGGCATCGCGGATGAGCGCCCATCCGCCGGCCTCCGCCTCGAGGCATCCGACCTTGCCGCAGCGGCACTGCGCGTCCGAGTCGCGCACGCGGACGTGGCCGATGTCGCCGGCCGCGCCGTTCGCGCCGCGGTGGATCCGCCCGCGGGAGAGCAGGCCGGCGCCGATCCCGGAGCCGACCTTGCAGAAGATCAGGTCGAGTGATTCCTCGTGGCGGCGCGCGCGCTCGCTGAAGACGAGCAGGTTCACGTCGTTGTCGACCCAGGTCGGCGCGTCGAACCGCTGCTCGAAGCGACGGCGCACGTCGAAGCCGTTCCATCCGGGCATGATCGGCGGGGCGACCGGGCGGCCGCTCTCGAAGTCGACCGGGCCCGGAACGCCCACCGCGACGCCCCAGACCGGCACCTCGGGGTGGCGCGCGAGGATCTCGTCGAGCATCTCGAGCGCCTTCTCGATCGTCTCGGCCGGTCCGCGGGCGATGTCCCATTCCTGGTGGCGTGTGATCGATGATGTCGCCGTCGAGCGACGCGATCCCGACGCGGATGTGCAGCGCGCCGAGCGCGCAGACGATGATGCGTCCCTGCTCGGAGCGGAACCGGAGCGTGCGCGGCGCGCGGCCGCCCGACGACGGCCCGTACTCGCCGTCGGCGAGGAAGCCCATCTCGATGGCCTGGTCGACGCGCTGCGTCACGACGCCTCGGCCGAGCCCGGTGACGCGCCCGATCTCGGGCCTCGTCGTCGCCTCGCCGGTCCGCACGAGGTTGACGATGCGCAGGAGGCTCGTCACCTCATCGGTCTGAGCCCCGAATCGCAATGTTGATTCCCGTGCCATGCACTGATTCTGACACAACACGGTGCCATTCACCGTCGATTTCGAGCGCTACTATGGACAATTCAGGGTTGGGCTTTTGTATAGTCAAGACAAAAGTTCGACGGCGACGAGGCCGAATGGAGGTGGTCGGATGCCCTGGGGCGTCGGCGTGATCGGAGCCGGCCCGGGCGTGGCGGCGCTGCACCTGCCGACGCTGGCCGTGATGAGCGACCTGTTCACGCGTCGTGCACGTCGCCGACCACGGCAGCGGCCGCGCCGAGGAGCTCGCCGCCCGCCTCGGCGCCGCGGCATCGACCGGGCACCGCAGCGCTCCTCGCCGACCCCGCCGTCGAGGTGCTCGCGATCTGCAGCCCGCCGGGCGAGCACGCGCGCCAGATCCGGGAGGGCATCGCCGCGGGCGTGCGGGCGATCCTCTGCGAGAAGCCGCTCGCGACCACGACGGAAGAGGCGCGCGAGGTCGTCGACGCGTGCCGGGAGGCCGGCGTCGTCCTCCTCGTGGCGACCAACCACTTCTACGACGAGGCCTGGGATCGCGCGAAGCACCATCTCGTGGCCCTGCAGTCCGACGTGCGCACGATCTCGGCGACGGTGGCCCTGCCGCCGAACGGCCGCTACCACGCCGCGGTCACCGAGCTCGGCCCCAGCAGGCGCTCCGGGCCGCGGGGCACCCGACCTCGCCGATCCGGACGTCGCCGCCGCAGGTCGTGCGGCAGCTCGTGCTCGGGCTCGCGGTGCACGACCTCCCGGCCGTGCGCGACCTGGCGCCCGACTTCGAGGGCGTCGACTTCGCCGCGGCCGTCGCGCCGATCGGCTACACGGTCGGCTTCCGCGCCGGCGGCGTGCGCGTGCTGCTGACCGCCGTCATGCTGCCCGACGGACCCGACCCGGTCTGGCGGCTCACGATCGGCACGTCGACGGACCGCGTCGACGTGGAGTTCCCGCCCTCGTTCGTGCACGCGGGCAGCGCGACGGTGCGGGTGCGCACCGGCGACCTGCGCACGACGACCTACCGGCGCGAGAGACGAGGACGGCTACGTGCGCGAGTGGCGGGCGCTGGCCGCGCTCCTCGACGGGACGGCCACCATGGAGTACCACGAGGTCCTCGACGACGCGATCTTCGCGATCGACCTCGCCGACGCGGCGGCCGCGGCGATCCGCTCGGGAGCACCGTCGTGACCGCCCGCGTCCCGGTCGTCGCCGAGCTGCCCGACTACGTCGTCGCCGTCGCCGGCCTTCCGCTCAGCACGGAGCGCGTCGATGCGCGCGGCCGGGGCGATCGTCGTCGTCGACGGCGCGACACGGTGGTGGGATGCCGCGGCGCTCGCCGTGGAGGCGGGTGCCGCCGCGGTGCTCGTGGCGGAACCGCGGGAGGTGCCGCTCGAGCCCGTCGCCGGGCTCGCCGAGCTCGCGGCGCGGTCCGGAGTGCCGATCCTCGTCCATCGCGCGCGGCTTCGCGACGATCTCGTCGCCCTCGCGATCGCGCAACGCGCCGGCGCCGCGCCACGGGTCGTCGTCGCGGAGTGCCGGGCCGCGCAGCGCGACCTGCCCGCGATGGTGCGCGACGCGGTCGGGTGGACGCGTGCGCTCGCGGGTGAACGCGCTCGTCGTCGCCGCCGGCGTCGTTCGGACCGAGCCGCCGGCACGGCGCTCCTGCGCGCCCGAGCCGGCGGTCGCGTCGTCGGCTCGCTGATCGTGGCGCGCGACCATCGCCCGAGGCGGCGGTGCTCCGCGTGCAGGCCCTGGGCGAGGCGACCACCGAGCTCGAGATCGACGCGCCACTCGGCCGCGTCCGAGCTCGCCACGAGCACGGTCGACGGGCGCCTGGTGGCGCCCGCCGCGGTTCGAGGCCGGCGAACGCGCGGCGCTGCGGCGCGCCGTCGAGGCGGTGGCGCAGGGGCTTGCCTCGGCCGGACCTCGGACGACCTGCTGCACGACGCCGAAGCCGCCGCCGCCGTCGCTCGATCCGCAGCGGCATCCGCGGATCTTTAGTTGATTTCTGACGAAAGAACGCCTAGAATCGACATGACGTCGGGATCCCTCCGGATCCGATCCTCGCCGTGACGCTGCGGAGAGGGCACAATCCGGTCGCGTCGACGGCCCGATCGTTCGGGCGATCACACGAATGTCGCTTTCTCCGCTCAGGCTCCGCCTCCTCGTCGCCTCGCTGCTGACCGTCTCGATCCTCGGCGCGCTCGATCACACGATCGTCGCGACGTCGCTCGCCACCATCGCCGGCGAGCTCGGCGCACTCCAGCACATGAGCTGGGTCGTCGTCGGCTACACCCTCGCGAGCACCGTGCTGCTGCCCGTGCTCGGCAAGCTCGGCGACCTCGTCGGCCCGCGCCTCGTGTTCCTGACGTCGCTCGTCGTGTTCCTCGTGGCCTCCCTCGCCTGCGGGTTCGCGCAGGACATGACGCAGCTCGTCATCGCCCGGGTCGCGCAGGGCATGAGCTCGGCGGGCCTCCAGCTGATGTCGCAGACGATCGTCGCCCACGTGACGACGCCCCGCGAGCGGCCGAAGTACATGAGCATCGTCGGAGCCGCCTTCCCGATCGCGATCCTCGTCGGTCCGGTGCTCGGCGGCGCCATCACCGACTACTGGGGCTGGCCGTGGGTGTTCTGGATCAACATCCCGTTCGGCCTCGCGGCGCTCGGCCTCGCCCTGTTCGCGATCCCGCACATCGAGCCCGGCGCCCGGCGGCGCTTCGACCTCGCCGGCGCGATCGCCTTCACGGTCGCGTTCGTCGCGCTCGTGCTCGCCGTCACGTGGGTCGGCGATCCCGGCCGCGGCATCCGCCGCCGTGGTCGCCTTCGTCGTCTCGGCGATCGGCTTCGCCGCCTTCTTCGCCATCGAGCTGCGCGTGTCCGAGCCGATCGTGCCGCTGCGGTTCTTCGCCGACCGCACGATCGCGGCGGGCGTCGCCCTGTCGGCGATCATCGGCATCGGCCTCTTCTCGGTCACGGCCTACCTGCCCACGTACTTCCAGATGGCGTACCGCACGAGCGCCACGGTGTCGGGGCTCGTCCCGATCGCGACGGTGTTCGGGATGCTCGTCTCCAACCTCGCGACCGGATGGCTCGTCAGCCGCACCGGCCACTACCGCGTCTACCCGATCGTCGGCACGTCGCTGGGCGCGGCGGGGCTGCTCGCGATGGCGCTGCTGCCGGTCGGCACGCCGCTGTGGGTGCCGATGGTCGTGATGTGCGTCGTCGGCATCGGCACCGGCTCGTTCATGAGCCTCGTCGTCGCGGTCGTGCAGGGCGCCGTGCCGCGCAACGAGACCGGCACGATCACCGCGACGGTCAACCTGGTGCGCCAGATGGGCTCCACCGTCGCGACGGCCGTCATCGGCGGCGTCATCGGCGTCGGCGTCGCCGCGAGCCTTCCCGTCGATCCTCGACGCGTCGACGCTCACCCCGCAGCTCGTGCGTGCAGTCGTCCGCCCGCCGTGCAGGCGGAGGTCGCGCAGCTCTACGGCGACGTGCTCGCGCCCGTGTTCGCCGCCCTCGCCCTGACCTACGCCCTCGGCATCGTCGCGGCGGTGCTGCTGCCCGCAGGGGCAGCTGTCCGACGAGCTCGAGCCGTCGCCCGAACCCGCATCCGAACCGCTCACCGCGTGAGACTCGAAGAGGAGACCTCCATGTCGCACCACCCCACCATCGCCGTCGTCGGCAGCGGGCCGATCGGCTCGGCCTACGCCCGCCTGCTGCTCGAGGGCGTTCCGGATGCCCGTGTCGTCATGTTCGAGGCGGGCCCGCAGCTGACCGAGCGTCCCGGCGAGAGCGTGCGCAACATCGCCGACCCCGTCGAGAAGGCGCGCGCGCGCGAGCGGTCGCAGGGGCCGCAGGCGGGGGAGTTCCGCGAGTCGCTCGGCATCCCGTCCGGCACCGTCGTCGAGGGCATGTTCACCGCCCGCCAGGGCACGCACCTCCTCGACTTCGGCGGCGAGGGCTCGGCGCACGCGCCGACGTTCCCCGCGGCGGCCGGCGCGACCAACGTCGGCGGGCAGGGCGCGCACTGGACGTGCGCGATCCCGCGCCCGGCGTTCAGCGAGAAGGTCCCGTTCATCGCCGACGACGAGTGGGAGGACCTCATCGACGACGGCGGAGGGCCTGCTGCACGCGCAGAGCGCCGCGTTCGCGGACTCCGCCGTCGGCGGCGGCATCCGCTCGCTGCTGGAGGAGGAGTTCGCGGGCGAGCTGCCCGACGGCTACGGCCCGAGCACGCTCCCGGTCGCGGGCGACCCGCAGCCCGACGGCACCATGCGCTGGGCGGGCGCCGACGTCGTGCTCGGCCCGCTGATCGAGCCGGGGAACCCGCTCGCCGAGCGCTTCGAGCTGCGCGACCTCACGCTCGTGCGCCGGGTCGAGCACGACGGCGACGTCGTCACCGGCGTCACGGTCGAGGACCTGCGCACCCACGAGACGTCCTTCGTGCCCGCCGACCTCGTCGTGGTGGCCGCCGACGCGTTCCGCTCGCCGCAGCTGCTGTGGGCGTCGGGCATCCGTCCGCGCGGCGCTCGGGCACTACCTCACGGAGCATCCGGTCGTCATCTCGACGGTCGCGCTCGACGCCGACCGGATCGGCCGGTTCGCGACCGAGGAGCAGCTCGACGAGGAGCTCGCGCGCCGGGCGACGAACGCGGCGGACCCGGTGGCGGCGGTGAACCGCATCCCGTTCTCGGAGCCCGACCACCCGTTCTCGCTGCAGGTGATGTACTCCGAGACCACGCCGTTCCCGATGGCGCCCGACGCCCCCCACGCGCAGAACCGGTGGGGCTACGTGAACATGGGCTACGGCATGCGCAAGCACCCGCGCTACGAGGACGCCGTGACCTTCGACGACGACGAGCTCGACTACCGCGGCTTCCCGAACATGACGATCACCTACGAGCTCACGCCGACGGAGCTCGCCGAGATCGAGGCCGCCACCGAGCGGCTGCGCCGCGCGGGGAACGCGCTCGGCACGTTCGTCGCCGAGCCGCGCCTCATGCCGAACGGCTCGAGCCTGCACTACCAGGGCACGCTGCGCATGGGCGACGCCGACGACGGCACCTCGGTCGCCGACCCGTGGTCGCGCGTCTGGGGCTACGACAACCTCGTCGTCGGCGGCAACGCCCTCATCCCGACCGCCACCGCGATGAACCCGACGCTCATGAGCGTCGCGATCGCGGTGCGGGGCGCGCGCAAGGCCGCCGAGCAGCTCCGCGCCGCGGCCGGCGCCGAGGCATCCGCGGTCGCCTGACCGCACCGGCGACGACCCCCAGCAGCACCCGAGCAGAGAGGAAGCACCGATGCTTCTCGAGAGAGACCTGATCCAGTCCGTCGGATTCCGCAACGTCCGCGAGGGCGACCGGGTGACCGGGTTCCAGTTCCGGGTGCGCATGCCGTCGTACCGCGGGATGGCGGCATCCCTCATCGACGGGATCGCCGTGCGCGTCGACGACCTCGTCGACGTCGGCGCCGACGTGCCGCGGTGGACCTTCGGCGGCCGCACCTACACCCTGGCCGAGCTCTGGGACGGCGACGGCGTGCGCTGGCCGCTCGAGGAGGCCGCGATCGTCACGGTGCCGCTCGACGGCGGCCTCCCCGAGGGCGTGCACGAGGTCTCGATCGAGCTGCGGCTGCGCATGTCGTACATCCCCGAGGAGCACCAGCCCAGCACCTATCGGGAGACGCGCCACATCACGCTGTCGCCCGAGGCGGCCGGCGGTCCGTTCAAGTACGGCGTCTCGCTCTACAGCTTCATGACCGACTACGGCACGGTGCTCGACCTCGAGACCGCGCTCGCCGCCGTCGCCGACGTCGGCGCCACCGGCGTCGAGATCCTCGGCGAGGGGCACATCGCCGGCTATCCCGAGCCCAGCACGGAGTGGATCGACCGGTGGTTCGCGCTGCTCGAGCAGTACGCGCTCGAGCCGACCAACTACGGATCGTGGATCGACACGCGCCTGCACTCGAGCGGGCCGAACGCTCGCGCGCTCTCGGCCGCCGAGGGCGCGGGGATGCTGCAGCGCGACCTGCGGCTGGCGAAGCGGCTCGGCTTCCGGTTCGTGCGCCCCAAGATCGGCGTGGTGTCGGGCGACCTGGTGCCCGACCCGATCTGGACCGAGTCGGTCGAGCGGTCGCTCGACCTCGCCGCAGGAGCTCGACGTCGTGATCTGCCCCGAGATCCACTCGCCGACGCCGATCAAGCACGAGGTGGTCGACGGCTACATCGAGCTCATCGAGCGCACCGGCACGAAGCACTTCGGCCTGCTGCTCGACACCGGGATCTTCCAGGACCGCCCCATCCCGCTGCGACCCGGGCGAGCTGCCCGGGCAGCGCCCGGCGTTCCTCGACGGCATCGGCGTCGACCCGGCCGACATCGCCGACATCGCGAAGTACGTCGTGTTCATCCAGGCGAAGTTCCACGACATCGACGAGCGACTCGAGGACCAGCAGATCCCGTGGGAGCCCGTGCTCCAGGCGCTGAAGGATGCCGGGTACACGGGCTACCTCTCGAGCGAGTACGAGGGGGAGCGGATCCCCTGGCGCTCGATCGAGCAGGTGCGACGACAGCACTCCCTGATCCGACGGATCGCCGACGGGCTCGACTGAGCCGCGGCATCCGACCCCGACCCATCACAGACAGGACACGAACCATGCCGAACGGACTCATCGACGACTCCAGCCTGCGCACGCACCCCGACGGGCTCGCGCTCGCGCTGACCCTGCCCTGGTACCGCAGCCTCTGGCTGTCCTCCGTGAGCACGCTGCGCCTCACGCGTCGACGGCGAGCCGGTGGATGCCGCGGACCTCGCGTTCGAGCTCGACGGCGTGCGCTACGCGCTCGACGAGCTGCCCGAGCAGAGCGACGTGCTCTGGTACCTGCAGGCGCACCCGCTGCTCATCGTCACCCGGCCGCAGCCCGCGGCGCTCGGCGAGACCCACGAGATCGAGGTCTTCGGCGAGCTGCGCCTGCCGTACATGCAGATCGCGCCCGGCGCCGACGGCGGGCCCGGCATCTACGTGCCGAACATCGTGAAGCAGGCCCTGACGCTGACGGTCACCGATCGGGATGCCGCGCCGCCGGCGCTCGTCGGCGACGTGCCCGCGGCGCCGGCGGCCACCGAGGAGGACCCGTTCAAGCTCGGACTCACGCTCTACTCGGCGAGTGCCGAGTTCCGCGCCGGCTGGTTCGACTTCTCGGGGCTCCTCGACCGGGTCGCCGAGCTGGGCATCGGACCGGGCATCGAGATCGTCGCCTCGCAGGTGCTGCCGACGTACCCGATCGTGTCCGACGAGTTCGTGCGCACGTGGCGCGAGGCGTTCGACCGGCACGGGTTCGACGCGAGCTCGTTCGGCGCGAACCTCGACATGGGCCGCCGCCGCGACCGCGACATGACGCCCGACGAGGAGTTCGAGTTCAGCGAGACGCTGTTCCGCGGCGCCGCGAAGCTCGGCTTCCCGCTCGTGCGCATCCAGAGCGCGAAGCCCGAGCTGCTGCGCCGGCTCCTGCCGATCGCCGAGGAGCTCGAGCTGAAGCTCGCCTACGAGATCCACGCGCCGATGGGGCCGAACGCGCCCGAGATCGTCAAGGTGCGCGACGTCTACGCCGAGCTCGACTCGCCCCTGCTCGGGTTCGTCGCCGACTTCTCGGCCACCATGCACAGCATGTCGCCGACGCTGCTGCGCGCGGTGCGCCGTGCGGGCCTCGACGACGACGCCGTGCAGACCATGCAGGACATCTGGGCGACGGATGCCCCGATGCGCCAGCGCCAGGAGGAGTTCATCGCCTATCTGCGCGGACGTGACTTCGACCCCGGCCGGCTCGGCTCGTTCGCGCACCTCGCGTTCAACATGCACGGCCACGTCGACCCGCGCGAGTGGGCCGACATCATGCCGCAGATCCTGCACGTGCACGCGAAGTTCTACGACATCGACGAGCACGGCGAGGAGCCGGCGATCGACTACCCCGAGCTCGTGCGCGTGTTCGTCGAGGGCGGCTACCGCGGCTACTGGTCGAGCGAGTGGGAGGGCCACGCGTTCGCCGAGCTCGGCGAGGTGGACCCGCTGCTGCTCGTGCGCCGCCAGCACGACCTCATCCGCCGCAGCATGCGGGCGCTGCAGCCGGCGTGAGCGACGAGCCCGGAGGAGGTGGCCACATGCCGCACGTGACCGGCAGAAACGGACGTCGCGGCCCGGCTCGAGCGCTCGGGTGGCGTCACCCAGCTCGTCGTGCACGGCCGAACCACGTTGCTGATCGGAGGGCAGGTCCACAACTCCACGTCCTCGCACCCCGACAGCATCGCGCGAGCGTTCGCACGCGCCGCGGACATCGGTTCGAACACCGTCTTCGCCCCCGTGGACTGGGCCGGTCTCGAGCCGGAAGAGGGTCGATTCGATTTCGCCCTCGTCGATGCGATGCTCGCCGAGGCACGTCGACGAGGTCTGATGTGGGTTCCACTCTGGTTCGGAGCGTTCAAGAACGCCCACTCCACCTATGCGCCGAGCTGGGTACGTGCGGACACGGACCGGTTCCCTCGAGCGGTGGTGAACGAGTACGACACGACCGGCGTTCACCTACGCCGGCGCGATGCGAGCGTCCGACGCTCTCGGTGTTCGGCGAGGAACTCCGTGAGGCGGACTGCCCGCGCCTTCGCTGCATTCATGCGGCACCTCGCCGAGACGGACGACCACCGGCACGTGCCCGATGGTCCAAGTCGAGAACGAGGTCGGGCTCCTCGCGGACAGTCGTGATCGCTCGCCGCTCGCCGAGGCGGAATGGCAGCGCGAGGTGCCCGAGCCGCTGCGACGCCACCTGGCGTCGGACCGGGCATCGGGGTTCGCGGCGTCTTCGCTGTGGGCGGCACAGGGCCGACCGGAGCGCGGCAGTGGCAGGAGCTGTTCGGCACCGGAGTGGGAAGCGGACGAGGTGTTCATGGCCTGGGCGTTCGGGTCGTACGTTCAAGCCGTCGCCGCCCGAGGGAGCCGCGGCTCACCCGATCCCGCTCTACGTCAACTCATGGATCGGCCCGCAGCCAGGTCAGGAGCAGGCCGGCGCGTATCCGAGCGGCGGCCCGGGCTGGCGCGTGATCGACGTATGGCAGGCGGCCGCACCGTCGATCGACATGATCGGTCCGGACATCTACCTGGATGACTCGGCCGGAGGCGATGGAGCGGTACACCAGAGGCGGGAACCCGCTCATGTTCCGGAGAGCCGCTACCGGGCCGCCGAGGCGGCGAGAGCCTTCGGCCAGCATGCGGCCATCGGGTGGTCGGTCTTCGGCGTGGAGGACGCCCGCCCCGGAAATCGGGTGTCGCAGCTGTTCACGGAGCTCGTCGGAATGACCGACCTCATCACCGAGGCCCAGCGAGAGTCGCGGATCGCGTGCGTGGTGCTCGAGCCGGGGCAGACGGCACGGCGGAGATCGAACTCGGCGGCTACACGCTCACCGTGCGCAACACGCAGGAGTTGTTCGCCCACATGCTCCTGGATATGGGGCTCGAGGCTCCGCCTGCGCCGGCCGCACCACCGAGCGAGACCGAGGGCGAGGACGCGTTCCCCGATCCCGCAGACGTCCGCGCCTTCGTCCTGGTCATCGCGTCGCGGATGATGAGTTCCACATCGTCGGCCAGAACGCCTCGCTCGACTTCGCCCGGCCGGGGCGAATCGTGGAGTGGGACCACGTCGAGGCGGGATCGCATCAGGCCGGACGCTGGCAGCCGAGCCGGATCCTGAACGGCGACGAGCGCCTGCGCATCCTTCCCCTCGATCGTGTCGGCGCCGCGCGAGTGCGAGTGCTCTCGCTGCCGGCACGATCGTCCGCTTCGAGAAGCGAGATGAACAATGCACGCTGACGTGTCCGTGGATGAGCTCCGCGCCGCGAACCGGGCGGTGGTCGAGGCGTTCTTCGCGTCGAACCTCGACCATCCCGAGGAGCGCCTCGCCCTGTGGCATCCCGATGGGGTGAAGGAGCTGCCGTTCGCGCCCGCCGGCCTGCCGAAGACGCGGTGGGAGGGTCGCGACGAGATCGTCGCGAACACCGCTGAACAACTCCGGCATGTTCGCCGACTGCGTGCATCGCGACCTCGAGATCCAGGCGGCCGAGGACCCCGAGCTGTTCTTCGTGACGAGCCGGATGGTGCCCGAGGCGACCTTCCTCGGCGAGCCGTACCCGCAGTCGTTCATCCACGTGATCCGCGTGCGCGACGGCCGGGTCATCCTGCAGCAGGAGTACTTCAACAGCGAGATCCTGGCCGATGCCGAGCGCACCGCACGCGCCAAGGGCCGCAGCCCGCTGCAGTAGCCAGGAGCCGAAGGATTCCCATGAGCGAGACCGACGCCCTCGATGGCGCATTGCGCTCGAAACCGACGTCGCCGGCCTTCCCGACTTCCGACGGATGCCGGTGCCCGACGCCATCCGCTGGCTGGCCGAGCACGGCGAGCCGGCCGACCCGCGGCCCGACATCGACACCGCGTCGCTCGTCCGGCGCTTCCCGCACCTCGCGGGCGTCACGACGTTCGGACGACGTCGTCGACGGGCCCGCACGGGCCGGTCCCGATCCGCGTGTACCGGGATGCCACGGCCGCCGCCGACCGGCCGGGCGCTCGTCTGGGTGCACGGCGGCGCGTTCATCGGCGGCAACCTCGACATGCCCGAGTCGAACTGGGTCGCGCGCGAGCTGGCAGCACGCGGCATCCCGGTCGCCTCGGTGGACTACGCGAAGTGCCTCGGCGACGTGCACTACCCGGTGCCGTCGGACGACGTGCTCGCGGCGTGGCGGCATGTGCGGCGACGCAGCCGTGGAGCTGCTCGGGCGTGCCGGCCGGAGCAGGTCGCCCTCGGCGGCGCGAGCGCGGGCGGAACGCTCACGGCCGGCGCGGTCGCCCGGCTGCGCGACGCGGGGGAGCCGCTGCCGGCAGGCCTCGTGCTCGTCTACCCGCTGCGTGCACCCGAATGGGCCTGCTGCGCTCGGCGCGAGCTCGACCCGTCGTCGCCGCACGGGCAGCTGTCGCTGAACTTCGCGGGCTCCGACCGAGGTGCTCACGGATCCGCAGGCGTTCGCCGGACTCGGTGACGGGCACGGGTTCCCGCCGACGCTCATCGTGGTCTGCGAACGCGACGAACTGCGCCCGTCGGGCGAGGCTTCGCCGAGACGCTCACGGAAGCGGGGGTCGATGTCGGTGCTCCACCTCGAGGCCGGCGCCGGTCACGGCCACATCGACCAGCCCGGCGACGCGGGCGCGCATGCGCACGATCGAGGCCGTCGCCGAGTGGCTCGCGCGCGACATCCGTGCACGATGACTGACCGCGTCCGCCGCTTCACCAACCCGGTGCTCGCGGGCGACCGACCCGACCCCGCCGTCATCAGGGTCGGCGACGAGTACTGGCTGACCTACTCGTCGTTCGAGTCGGCGCCGGGGCTGCCGCTGTACCGGTCGACCGACCTCGTCAACTGGACCTTCGAGGGCTCGGCCCTGCGCCGAGCCGCTCGGCAACACGTTCGCGGTCGACATCGCCGAGCACGACGGCCGGTTCTTCATCTACATCCCGTTCATCCCGACGCCGTGGTCGGCGCTGACCGACGCGTCGATCTTCGTCATCCACGCACCGTCGATGCGCGGGCCGTGGTCGGCGCCCATCGACCTCGGCATCCGCGGGGCGATCGATCCCGGCCACGTGGTCGGCGAGGACGGCCGACGCTACCTCTTCGTCAGCGGCATCCGGCGCATCGGGCTGGCCGACGACGGCCTCTCGACCGTCGGCGAACTCGAGCAGGTGTACGACGGCTGGCGATACCCCGACGACTGGATCACCGAGGCCTATGCGCTCGAGGGTCCCAAGCTCTTCCGCAGGGACGACTGGTTCTACCTGGTCAGCGCGGTCGGCGGCACCGCCGGCCCGCCGACCGGGCACATGGTGATCGTCGCGCGGTCGCGCTCGGTGCACGGCCCGTGGGAGAACAGCCCGCACAATCCCGTCGTGCGAACGCGGGACGCGGCCGAGCGCTGGTGGTCGCGCGGCCACGCCACGATCCTCCAGGGCCCGCGGATGCCTGGTGGATGGTCTCGCACGGCTACGAGCACGGCTTCCGCACGCTCGGCCGGCAGGTCCTGCTCGAGCCGATCGAGTGGACGGACGACGGCTGGCCGGTCGCCGCGGCGGTCGACATCGGGTCGCCGCACTCGCCGTCACCCGCGGATGCCGCGCCGCAGCGCGCGTCGCAGGGCTTCCACGACGACTTCGCGTCCGCTCCGCCTCGGCGAGCGGTGGACCTTCCACGCGCCGACCGCCGGGGAGGCGGGTCGACTCCGCGTCGACGACGGCCTGGTCATGCGCGCGAAGGGGAGCGGCCCGGCCGACACGTCGCCGCTCTGCATCCTGACCGGCGACCACTCCTACGAGGTCGAGGTGGATGTCGAGGTCTCACTCGAGTCGGGCTCGGTCGAGGGCGGCCTGCTCCTCTTCTTCAACAACCGGCTGTTCTGCGGCATGGGGATCGACGGCGAGCGGATGCTGAGCTACTCGGGCGGCATCCGCACGCACTGGCGCGAGCCCGCCGCGCCCGCCCGGCGGATGCGCCTCCGCATCCGCAACGACGAGCACATCGTGACCGGCTGGTACCGACTGCCGGGCGACGGAGTGGGTGCGGCACGGCGTGCGGTACGAGACATCCGGCTACCACGCGAACACGACGGGCGACCTCCTGAGCCTGCGCCCGGCGATCTACGCCGCCGGCGACGGCGAGGTGCGGTTCCGGGACTTCCGGTACACGGCCGATCGGATGACGCGGGCGGAGGACGATCACGTACGACTCGGTGACCCGACGGCCGACCTGAGCCGCGCGAGCGCCTCGACCTCGGTCTCGTACATCGCCATCACCAGCTCGCCGACGGCGGGCGGATCCCCGACGGCCTCGTCGCGGCGGCGCTGAAGGTCCCAGCGCGCCGGCGCGCCGGCATCGATCAGCTCGCGCAGCTCGTCGCCGGGCGGGAGCGCCGTGTCGACGATCGGCTCCCAGCGCGCCGCCGCCTCCCGCCACGCGGCAGCGGCGTCGCGGAGCGCGTCGCGCTCGAGCAGCACTGCCGCCTCGTCGAGGAAGTCGGCGTAGAGCCCGCGCAGGTGCGCGCCGTGAGCCGCGTCGGCGTAGATCGACGCCCGCAGGCTGCCGACGCCGAGGCCGTCCGCGAACACCGTCGGCCAGCCCTTCGTGTTGCGCGCATCCGTCGTCATCCGGGCCCACTTGCGCCACGCCGGCAGCGAGAACGAGTCCGACCGCTCGCTCAGGTGCTCGACCTGCAGCCGCAGGCCCTCCTCGATGGCCGGGCGCAGATCCAGGTCGACCCGCTCCGGGTCGATCGTGATCAGCCGGTGCTTGTAGGAGCCCACGCGCGCCCGTGCGGCGGCGAGGCGCTCGGCAGGCACCGTGATCCGGTGCGACGAGCGGTCGTCGATGGCGTAGGAATCGCCGCTGCGCTCGTAGACGATCAGCGGCGGGCCGCCATAGCCGTCGCGCCATTCCGGCTCGCCCCGGTGTCCGAGCGTGTACGTGTCCGTCCAGACGATCGCCGGCAGCCCCTTGTCGAGCTGGGCGTCGAGCGCCGCCGCGGCGGCCTTCGCCCCGCCGGTCTCGTGCATCTCGGCGTGCAGGCCGAGCCGCTCGGCGGTCTCGCGCGCCCACCGGTCGGGGTACTGCCACAGCCGCCGGAAGCCGAGCGTCAGCACGCGCGCGCGGAACGGGAGCGTGTCGAACTCCCACAGGATGTAGCCCGCGCCGAGCCCGCCGCCGACGCCGAGCACCATCGCCTCGGTGAGCGGCTCGCCGGTATGCGGCGCGACCACGCCGAGGTTGGCCAGGACGTTCGCGAACGCCGCCGTGTCGCCGTCGAGGCCGCCGCGGAACTCCCACGACGTGTCGGCGTCGACGATGTGGCGGCGCGCGACGGTGTAGGGCTCACCGGTCTTGCGCATGCGTTCGCGGACGAGTTGCTTGAGGTGCTTGCGAGCGGTCATGTTCGTGTCCTCCAACCGGCGTTCGGCCCTGGACTCCACGCGCCGGGGCCCGCCGGATACGGGAACGGTGCACTGCTCGCGTGTTCCCGGGGACACGCATCCCCTTTGCCCCCGCATCGTCGGCCGGCGTGGACGGCCGATCAGGAGGTCCGGCGCGGAGAACCCGCCGTTGACACGAGAATACAGGCCGCGCCCTCAGCGCACGAGGAACTCGACGGCCTGCGTGCGCTCGAGCGTGCTGCCGACGTGGAGGCGGAAGAGCCCGGGTTCGACGACGAAGCGCGCGACCGCGGCATCCGTCGCCCAGAAGCCGAGCTCGCCGGTGCCGAGCTCGAACGAGACGGTCACGGTGCTGCCGGGCTCGATGGTGCGCCGCTCGAAGGCGACGAGCCGGCGCACCGGCGGAGCGACGCTCGCCACCACGTCCTCGAGGTACGCCTGGATCACCTCGTCGCCGCGCCGGTCGGACGTGTTCGTGACGTCGAGCTCGATCGTGACGGTCGCGCCGCGCTCCAGCGCGTCGAGGGCGATCTCGTGGTGCGACGCTCGTGGCGCCGAGTGCGCGAAGGCGGCGTAGCCCGACCCGTGCCCGAACGCGAACTGCGGGCCGAGGTCGAGGTCGAGGTACTTCGACGTGTACTTCTCGTGCACGTTGTCGGGACCGTGCAGGCCCACGTCGACGGTGCCTCGGTGAGCGTGCCGCCCGACGCTCGCGGGCCGGCCGGTGCTCTCGTGCGCGTAGTGGATCGGCACCTGGCCGACCGACCGCGGGAACGACATCGGCAGCCGGCCGGCCGGCTCGGCATCGCCGAGCAGCACGTCGACGATCGCGGCGGCCGCCTCGGTGCCGCCGTGCCACGCCTCGACGACGGCGGGCGCGGCGTCGATCCAGTCCGCGACGACGAGCGGCCGCCCGTTCTCGAGCACCACGGCGAACGGGGTCCCCGTGGCGGCCACCTGCCGGATCAGCTCCTCCTGCCGCCCGGGCAGGCGCAGGTCGCTGCGCGACGCCGCCTCACCCGAGAGGGAGCTCGGCTCGCCCGCGAAGACGAGCACGACGTCGCTCTCGCGGGCCGCCGCGACGACCGCCGGGATCTGCGAGACGTCGTCGTCGAGGAACCCGACGCCCGGGATGACCCGCACCTCGGCGCGCGGGCAGCCGCGCCCGGAGCTCGTCGGCGATGCTGCGCGCCGGGGCGGCGAACGACTGCGTCCACGCGCCGAGGTGGTCGGTGGACTCCGCGTACGGGCCCGTGACCAGCACGCGGCGGGGATCCCGCAGCGGCAGCGTGCCGTCGTTCTTCAGCAGCACCGACGATCGCGCGGCGGCGGCGCGCACCGCGCGTCGGGCGTCCTCGGTCGGCTCGATGCGCTCGTCGGCCTCGGGCACGTAGGGGTCGTCGAAGAGCCCGAGCGACTCCTTCAGCGCGAGCACGCGAGCCACGGCGTCGTCGATCCGTGCGGGGTCGAGCCGGTCGGGGGCGAGGTCCGCGGGAGCCAGGTCGGACGGCGCGCCGCCCATCTCGACGTCGAGGCCCGCGGCGTAGGCCATCCGCACGGCATCCGCGAGGTCGTCGGCGACGCCGTGGGGGATGAGGTTCCGCACCCCGTCGGCGTCGCCCACGACGATCCCGTCGAAGCCCCACTCCGACTTCAGCACGTCGGTCAGCAGCCGGCGGTTCGCGTGCATCGGCCGGCCGCCCACGGTGTTGAAGGCCGCCATGACGGATGCCGCGCCCTCGTCCACGGCCGCGCGGAACGGCTCGAGGTGCACGTTCCGCAGGCGGTGCTCCGAGGCATCCACCGTGTTGTAGTCGCGGCCGCCCTCGGGCTGCCCGTATGCGACGAAGTGCTTGGCGGTGGCCGCGATCGCATCGGATGCCGCGAGCCGCTCGCCCTGGTAGCCGCGCACCATCGCGCGCCCCATCTCGGCCGTGAGGTGCACGTCCTCGCCGAAGCCCTCGACCACGCGGCCCCACCTCGGATCGCGGGAGACGTCGACCATCGGCGAGAACGTCCAGGTCACCCCGGCCGATCGCGCCTCGGTCGCGGCGAGCCGGGCGAGATCCTCGACGAGCGCCGGATCGAAGCTCGCCGCCTGCGCGAGCGGGACGGGCCCGATCGTGCGGTGCCCGTGGATGACGTCGAGCCCGACGAGCACCGGGATGCCGAGCCGGGTCTCCTCCACCGCGACGCGCTGCAGCGCGTTGGTCGCGGCCGCCGACCGCGGCCAGAACACCGAGCCGATCCCGTCGCGCACGAGCTGCTCGGCAGCGCCCTGGTCGGGTCGGAACACGATCTGCAGCTGGCCGAGCTTCTCGGCCCAGGTGAGCTCGTCGAGGAGCATCCGGATGCGACGGCTCGCGAGTCATGGGGTGGCTCCTTCGTCGGTGCGGTCGGCGATCGCGGCCGAGGGAGGCGGCAGGCGTCACGGAGGTCGGGCGCGACTCCGGACGCGGTTGCCGCCCGGGGCACGAGGCACCGGGCGGCAACCGATCAGGGCAGTGAGGTCGTCACTGGTCCCAGGCCGCGTCCATCTCGTCGAGGATCGCGTCCACCGTCTTCTGTCCGGTGAGGAGGCCCTGCACGCCGACGCCGAGGGCGTCGTAGACGGCCGGGTTCGGCCAGGTCGCGTTCGGCAGGCCGGTGTAGGCCCCCGACTCGAGCAGGTCGCCGACCGGCTGGTACACCGGAAGGAGGGTGTCGGCGCTCACGCCGGTGATCGGCACGGCTCCGGAGAGGTCGGCGTACTGCTGCGCCTGCTCGGGCTCCGCGACCCAGTCGAGGAACTCCTGCGCCGACGCCTTCGCGCCGTCCTCGGCCGCGGCGTTGATCGCCCAGGCGTAGTTGGCGGACGCGAGCATGAAGTCGCCCTGGCCGTCGGCCGGCGGGAACGCCTGGATGTCGGTCTCGAGGCCCGCGCCGGCGTTGATCGAGGTGGCCGCCGAGCCGGGAACGGCCGCGCTGAGCGACGTGCCCCCACCGATGCCGTTCGTGATCGAGTCGAACGTGCCGCCTGCGGCGCCGTCCTGGAAGCAGCCGCCGTCGTTCATCGCGACGATGTCCTCGAGGGCCTGCTTCCAGCCGCTGTCGGCGAACGTGACGTCGCCGGCCGCGCGCTGCTCGTTCCAGTCGGGCGTCTCCTCGTACACGCGGGTCGCCGAGATGATCTGCGCGAGGAGCCCCGTGTTGAACGCGACGGATCCGGCGAGTGCGGTGAAGCTCTTGCCGCCGTCGCGCGCCGTGGTGCACGCCGTCAGCAGGTCGTCGAACGTCGCCGGGAACTCGTCGACGCCGACCTCTTCGGCGGCGGCGGGGTTGTAGACGAAGCCGACGGGCGAGAGCGAAGTGGGCTGTCCGTAGATCTCGCCGTCCACCTCGTAGAGCGACTCGGTGCCCTCGGGGATCACCCCGGCCGAGGTGTCGTCGAGCGGCTCGAGGAAGCCGGCGTCGGCGAGCGTGATCACCGAGATCGGCTGGCCCGTTCCCGGGGAGAGGATGGCGACGTCAGCCGCGTTGCCGGCCTGGAACTGCGTCGTGACCTGCGTGTTGTAGGCGTCGGAGGGGTAGGGGATCACCTCGATCTCGGTGCCGGTCTCCTCGGTGTAGGCGGCGGCCATCTGGGCGTAGAAGTCGTCGGCGTCGTTCGCCTGGGCGACCATGATGGCTGAAGCCGTCGGCGGAGGCGCCGTCGGTGCTGCCGGTCGTCGCCGCCGCCGGAACAGCCGGCGAGGACCATGACTCCGGCGACGGGAGCCGCGAGGAGCGACCACCGAAGCGGCTTGGATGCGGGGTGCTGTGACATTTCGGACCTTTCGTGACGTCGTTGTCGCCAGCCCTGACGCTGGCTCGGCCGCTGGCCGCAGATCCAGCCTGACACACATTCGCCTGATTCTGACATTAGTATCGGTTATGCGGGGCAATAGTCCCGCTGATCCGGTCGGCGACCGTGCGCTACGGCGTCGACTCCGCGACCAGCGACGACCGGGCCCGCCAGCCCGGCGGGAAGCGGTCGCGCGGTCGGCTCGAAGACCGCCGTCATCGGCGCGAGGACCTCGCCGCTCGGCGCGCCGGCCTCGGCGATGAGCCGGTTGCGCCACGGCGTGGCGACCTCGACCTCGACGATGTTGCCGCCGGCGCGCAGGGCGGCCGTGACGTCGACGCGGAACGGCGGCGTCCAGGCGACCCCGCAGTCGACGCCGTTGACGATGACGCGCGCGATGTCGCGCACGGTCCCGAGGTCGAGCGAGGATCGGTCGGCCTCGAGCTGCCGCTCGGTCAGCGCGAACTCGAGCCGAGTAGGTCGCCGCTGCCCGAGAAGCGCCGCGCGTCGTCGTCGACGTCGGTCCACAGCCGCGGCGCGGTGGGCATCGCGATGGACGGGCCGGCCGGGCAGGTGCAGCTCCCACGCCCCCTCCAAGGGGAACGGCGTCCACGACGCGAGCGGTCGGCCGGCGCTCGTCCGCCGGCGAGCACGAACACGGAACCGAACGGCTGGGAGGGAGACGCGATACGGCGACTCGATCGTCGTCGGACGCCGTCGGCGTCGGCCGGCAGCGGCTCGGTGCGGAGCTCGACCGGATCCCACGCGACGAGCGGCCGCGCCGGATCGGCGGCACGAGGACGCGGAGCTCGACCGGGTCGCCGACGGGTTCGCGAGGAACGTCAGCCGCCGTCCGTCGATCACGCGCGCGATCTGCCGCATCGGCGCGCCGTCGACCTCGAGCGCGGGTCGCATGCCGAGCTCGTCGAGCGCGGCGCCGAGGTCGCGCGTCGCGATCACGCGTCCGCCCGATCGCGCGGCTCGCTCCAGATCCGGTCGCAGGCGTCGTCGAAGGCACGCGTCGTCGTCGCCGAGCGACGGCGAGCCCTCCGGGCGGACGCCGACGACCGTCGCGCCGCGATCGAGCAGCCGCTCGATCGCCAGGAGCGTCGGCAGCGTCATCCGCTCGCTCGACCCGCCGAGGTACAGCAGGCGATACGTCGCGCCGTCGGCGACCACGGCACCGTCCTCGACGCGCAGGACGTCGGCCAGGGCATCCGGACCCACGTAGTCGAAGTCGAAGCCGGCCGGGACCGCGGTGTCGAACTCGTGCTCGAAGAGGCCGGTCACCGGGGCCTCCTCGCCGACGAAGACCGCGACGTCGACCGCCGGCGCGCCCATGCTCAGCAGCGCCGAGCAGCGCGCGAGGTAGTCGATCCACGGCCGGGCGAGGCCCGACCACGTCTCGTTGACCGTGAACGCCTGCCCGAGGAACGGCGCGAGGGCGATGCCGGGCGGGGGAGCGGCGATCGGCTGGTGCGGCGAGGTGTGGATGCAGAACCGCGTGACGCCGAGGGCGAGCTGCAGGTCGGCGACGTGCTTGAGCGTGCGCGGCGTGGACGCCCACGGCCGGTCGAACGACGTGAACGCCTCCGCGCCGACCCACGGCCTTGCCGTAGACGTGCGCGACGGACGACGCGCCCTTCAGGTCGGCGACGTACGTCGGGCTGCGGGCCGCGCTCGGCATCGAACGTCCACATCGCGCCCATCGGCACGTCGGCGTGGGAGCGCATGGCGAGGTCGTCGCCGAGCTGCGGTCGTCCGTCCTCGAGCGCCTCGGCGTAGTAGCGCCATGCCGCGCCGATGCGCCTCCGCCGCGAGCGTGCCGTAGTACTCGTCGGCGAGGAGCTCGCGCGATCGTGCGCCGGTAGTCGTACAGGAACCGATCGGACTCCGCCGGCGCCCCCGACCACGTATCCGGCGAGCGCGGGCAGCCAAGGCAGCGCGTCGTAGCCGCGCCGGCGCGCGAAGTGGTCGAGGATCGCCTCCGTCCAGTTCTGCGGGCCGGCCTCGATGCTGTCGCTGAGCAGTGCGGCGAAGCGGGGAGCAGAGGTGCGCGAGTCGTCGCCGTCGCCGATCGCGAACCGGCGGAGGTGCGTGTCGAGGTACGCGCGAACGCGCTCGCCGTCGAGCTTGTCGACCTCGAGGCCGGTCGCGTCCGGCGGGCGCGGGCCGTTCGTCTGCCCGGTGAGCGAGGCGCCGAGGCGCAGGACGGTCCAGTCGCCCGGCGGGCGCGTCCCAGCGCAGCACGCCGTCGTGCACGTGCGTCGGTGACGTCGACGACCGTGATCGGATCGATCGACCCGTCGTCGACTCGCGGGTCGGTCGGCACGGCGAAGTAGTCGGCGCACGACGCCGAAGCCGGCCTTGGCCTCGGCGCGATGGACGCGCCCGCCCGTGCGAAGGGCGAACTCCGAGACCTCGAAGGTGTCGACCGTGCGCAGCACGGGCGGGCGGCGCACGCCGTCCGCGACCGGCGGCAGCGCGTCGGCCGCGCTCGCCCCCGACAGCACGAGGCGGAACCGCCGCGCGGTGACGGCGGGGAAGCTCACGGTGCGGGCCGGGATGGCGTCGGGCGGCAGCTCCGCGACATCCCGGTACGCGACGCCGTCGTCGCTCGCCTGCAGCACGGCGGATGCCGGCGGCGCGGCGCCGAATCCGCGCGGTCCCGGCAGCCCGACGACGACCGAGCGCGACGGTGACGGGATCGGCGAACTCCTGCTCGATCCACGCCGTCGACCAGCCGTCGGGGTCGCGCGGCAGCGCGAGCGTGCGGTCGAACGATCCGTCGGCCAGGCACGACCAGTCGTCGATCGGCGCCGAGGCGCGGACGGCGTGCGGGCGTCAGCACGTCGATGCGACGGGTCGGCGGGGAACGCGAGCACGCGCCAGTCCGTGACGCAGCCGTCGCGCCGGGCGCGGCGCCCCAGCGCGGGCAGTCCTGGTACAGGCCCGGCACCGCCGGGCAGCGGCGGCGAGCTGCGACCTCGACGGTCCCGCCGCCGCTGACGACGGTCTCCGACCAGACCACCTTCTTCATCGCGTCGGCGGGCTCGACCCACGGCCCGCCGGCGGCGCTCCATCCCGACGAGGTCGCGACGGCGAATTCCATGCCCGAGCTCCGAGCGCCGTGCGCTCCGCCGTGTCCACCGCCTCGTCCCACGCCGTCGGAGCCCGGCCGCACCGGCTCGGGGACGACCAGCGGTCCGCCCATCCCGCCGTCGAACACCTGCACGCCGCGCACGCCGACGTCGTGCAGCCATCGGAGGTCGCGCACGATGCCGGCGGGATCGACGTTCCCGTCCATCCAGTGCCACCACGCGCGCGGGCGCGCCTCGTCCGGGCGGATCGACGAAGGCGCGCCAGACCGGGTCGGCCTCGGCGTCCGGTCCCGCCTCGGGCGGTGGCGACTGGTGCTCCTTCACAGGGTGCCATCCTCCCAGTCGCGGGCTCGCAACGGATGGTGCCACCACTTATACGCGATATTGGGAAGACTAATGTGTCTTTCCGACGCAAGTGTGCCAGAGTTGCCGTAGGGCGCCCCATTGCACAGCGGGGCGCGTGACGACGAGGTCAGAGAGCAGATGACAGTGACGATCGACGAGAGCAGCACTCGCACACTCACCGTGCCGCCCGAGGCGCGGAGACACCCCGCGGCCGCGGAAGCACGGCAAGAAGCCGCTCATCAGCTACGGCCACTGGTGGTGGGCGCTGCCCGCCGATCATCCTGGTCATCGCGGTCCACTACGTCGCGACGCTGACCGGCGGCTTCTTCGCCTTCACCGACTGGACCGGCCTCGGCGACTGGTCAGTTCATCGGCCTCGACAACTTCGTCGCGCATCTTCCAGGATCCCGCCGCTGCTCGGCGCCGTCGGGAACACCCTGTTCCTCGCCTTCGCCTCGGTCATCCTGACGAACGTCGTCGGCCTCGCTCTTCGCGCTCGCGATCAACCGCATGCTCAAGTCGCGCTACATCCTGCGGACGCTGCTCTTCATGCCCGTGGTCCTCAGCCCGCTGGCCGTCGCCTACGTCTGGAAGTTCATCTTCCAGTTCAACGGCCCGCTCAACGGCTTCCTCGGCCTGATCGGCCTCGAGGAGCTGCAGAAGGTGTGGCTCGCCGACCCGACGTGGTCGATCTGGGCGATCCTCATCACCGTCGTCTGGCAGCAGACCGGATTCGCCATGGTCATCTACCTGGCCGGCCTCGCCACCGTCCCGATCGAGATCGAGGAGGCCGCCGCGCTCGACGGCGCCGGCATCTGGCAGCGGTTCCGGCACGTCACGGTGCCCGCCATCCGCCCGTCGATCGCCATCGCGACGACGCTCGGCATCATCCAGGGCCTGCGCATCTTCGACCAGATCCTCGCCCTCACCGGCGGCGGACCGGCCGGCGCGACCGAGACGCTCGCGACGCAGGTCTACAAGCAGGCGTTCTCGCTCGGCCAGTTCGGGTTCGGCTCGGCGCTCGCGCTCGTGCTGACCGTGATCATCCTCGTGTTCGCCATCCTCCAGCAGTACGTCACCCGCGACCGCGACGCACGGAAAGGCCTGACCCATGTTCCGCTACACCAAGCTCACCGCGGTCCGCGAAGTGCGTCGTCTGGGTCATCACGCTCATCTGGCTGCTGCCGTTCTACTTCCTCGTCGTGACGGCGCTCAAGACCGAC
Organism: uncultured Actinomycetota bacterium; assembly: GCA_963709115.1. Classification (GTDB taxonomy): domain Bacteria; phylum Actinomycetota; class Actinomycetes; order Actinomycetales; family Microbacteriaceae; genus Agromyces. The sequence goes on along the minus strand of CAVPVF010000017.1, from coordinate 17,542 downwards.
CAGGAGGCGCTCACGACCAGCGCCGTCGCCCCGCCGTCGTCGATCGACTTCAGCGCGTTCATCGAGGTGCTCACCGACGACCGGGCGCAACAGCATCCCGCTGAGCATCCTGAACAGCGTCATCATCACCGGCGGGCGCGATCTTCGGCCTCGTGCTGCTCGGCTCGGTCGCGGCGTACGTCATCGCCCGGCGCACGCGGCGCCTGGACCAACCTCACGTTCTACCTCGTCCTGATCGCGATCATCCTGCCCGCGCAGCTCGGCACCGTGCCGCTGTACATCGGCGCGCGCACGGTCGGACTCACCGGCAACGCGCTCGGGCATGATCCTGCTCTGGATCGGCATCCTGCTGCCGCTCGTCGGTCTTCCTCTACGCGAGCTTCTTCCGCGGGCTCGACGACCGAGTACGAGGAGGCCGCGGCCATCGACGGGGCCTCGCCGACCCAGGCGTTCTTCCGGGTCGTGCTGCCGCTGATGGCGCCGGCGACCGGAACCGTCGCGATCCTCGCCGGGCTGATCGTCTGGAACGACTTCTTCAACTCGCTGATCTTCCTCGGCGGATCCGAGACCCAGACGCTCCCGGTCGCGATGTACACCTACGTCGGCGGCCTGGTCTCGGCGTGGAACAAGATCTTCGCGGTCGTGATCATCTCGATGGTGCCGATCCTGCTGTTCTACATGTTCGCGCAGAAGCAGCTTCATCCAGGGCTTCGCCGGCGGCCTGAAGGGCTGAGTGACGACCGTGACCGCCGACAACCGGGCCGCGTTCGAGCGGTTCGTCGACCTCTTCTACACGCAGAAGCGGGTCGCGGATGCCTTCGCCGACCTGGTCGCCGACGACTACCGCCAGCACAACCCGACGATCCCCGACGGCCCGGCCGCCGCGATCGAGATGCTGACCCCGAAGTTCGACGGCTCGCCCGACGCCCGGTTCGAGGTGCAGCGCATCCTCGTCGACGGCGACCTCGCGATGGTGCACGTGAAAGCTTCCCGACCCGGCGCACCCGACGCCGCGGTCGCGGACATCTACCGATTCGAGAGACGGCCGGATCGTCGAGCACTGGGACGTGCTTCAGCAGGTTCCCGTGCATGCCGCCCACGACCATCCGATGTTCTGACCACCGAAGGACGACCCATGTACCAGCTCGCACCCAATATCGAACTCCTCTTCACCGAGGCCGGCGACTACCACGACCGCGTGCGCGCGGCCGCGGCATCCGGCTTCACCGCCGTCGAGATGTGGGGACCGACCGGAGTCGACGCGCCCTCGACGCCCAAGGACCTCCCCGCGCTCAAGGCCGCGCTCGAGGAGACCGGCACGCAGCTGACCGCGCAGCTCGCCGAGCCGCGCACGCAGTTCATGATCCCGCCGTGGGACCACTCGGAGTTCTACCGCAAGCTCGACGAGGGCGTCGAGATCGCGCACTTCCTCGGCACGCCCCGCATGGTGGTCGGCAGCGGCACCGGATTCGGCGGCTGGAAGCGCCAGGTGCAGCTCGACAAGCTCATCGAGATCTACCAGAAGGCCATCGCGCAGATCGACGGGCTCGGGCATCACGCTCGTGCTCGAGCCGGTCAACGTGCGCGTCGACCACCCCGGCTCGCTGCTGGACCGCACCGCGCGAGGGCGTGTACGTCGCGCGCGGCGTCGACTCGCCGTTCTTCGGCGTGCTCTACGACCTCTACCACTCGACCGTCGAGGGCGAGGATGTCGCGGCCGAGCTCGCGAACGCCGGTCGACTCATCCGCTACGTGCAGCTCGCCGACGCGCCCGGCCGCGGCGAGCCGGGCACCGGATCGATCGACTGGCCGGCGTCGCTCGGCGACTGCTGCGCGCCTCCGGCTACGACGGACCGATCGGCCTCGAGTACTACCCGACGACCGAGTCGGCCGAGTCGGTGAAGCTCATCCAGCAGCTCGCGGCCGACGCATGAGCGCGCGCAGCTACCCGGACGTCGGTCGACGTCGCCATCGTCGGCAGCGGCCCGGCCGGTGCGGCCTACGCCCGCATCCTGAGCGAGCAGGCGCCCGGCGCGACGATCGCGATGTTCGAGGTCGGCCCGACGGTGTCGGACCCGCCCGGCGCGCACGTGAAGAACATCGCCGATCCCGCACGAGCGCGCCCGCGCCCAGCGCGCTCGGAGGGACCCGAGCGCGGGCGAGCGGCGACGGTCAGCTCGCCCGGCGCCGTCAAGAGCGGCGCAGCGCCGGGCGCGGCCCGGCACGTTCCTGCTCGAGACGGGCTACCAGGTCGACGGCGAGGACGGCCTGCCCGTCGCGGCGATGTCGAGCAACGTCGGCGGCATGGCCGCGCACTGGACCGGCGCGTGCCCGCGACCGGGCGGCAGCGAGCGCATCGCGCTTCCTCGCCCGACCTCGACGAGCTGCTCGACCGAGGCCGAGCGGCTGCTCGGCGTGACCACGCGACGCCTTCGACGGCTCGCCGTTCGCGCCGCTCGTGCGCGAGCGGCTCGCCGCCGCGGTCGACGAGGGCCGCGACGCCGACGACGCGCGTGCAGCGGATGCCGCTGGCCGTGCACCGCCGCGACGACGGCCGCCTGGTGTGGTCGGGCTCGGACGTCGTGCTCGGCGACGCGACCCGCGCGAACCCGAACTTCACCCTCTACGACGAGTCGCTCGTCACCCGGGTGCTCGTCGAGGACGGCCGTGCTGCCGGCGTCGAGGTCACGCGACCGTCCGCACCGGGCGAGACGCACACCGTGCGGGCGCGGTTCGTGGTGGTCGCCGCCGACGCCCTGCGCACCCCGCAGCTGCTGTGGGCCTCCGGCATCCGTCCCGACGCGCTCGGCCGCTACCTCAACGACCAGGCGCAGATCGTGTTCGCGGTGCGCATCCGCGACGTCGTGCCCCGACCGACGGGCGCCGACGGCCCGGCGCGACCGGACGCTGAGCGAGTACAGCGGCGTGAGCTGGGTGCCGTTCACCGACGAGATGCCGTTCCACGGCCAGGTCATGCAGCTGGACGCCTCGCCGGTGCCGCTCGCCGAGGACGACCCGGTCGCTCCCGGGATCGATCGTGGGCCTCGGCCTGTTCTGCGCGAAGGACCTGCAGGCGGCCGACCGCGTCGAGTTCTCCGACGACGAGGCCGACGCGTACGGGATGCCGGCCATGCGCTCCACTACACGCTCACCGACGCGCGACCACGAGGTGATCGAGCGGGCCAGGCACGAGATCGTGCGCCTCGGGCAAGGCGGTCGGCGAGCCGCTCGACGACCGCGGCCGTTCACGATGCCGCTCGGCGCCTCGCTGCACTACCAGGGCACCACCCGCATGGGCGCGGTCGACGACGGCGCGAGCGTGTGCGGCCCCGACAGCGAGGTCTGGGCGGTCGCCGGGCGTGTTCGTCGCCGGCAACGGCGTGATCCCCACCGCGACCGCCTGCAACCCGACCCTCACGGGCGTCGCGCTCGCCGTGCGCGGAGCGCGCGATCGCCGAGACTCGCCGATGCGCGAGTCTTGCTTATGTCTGAATTCAGACATTAGAATGTAGAAATAATGACAAAGATGTCCGGCCGACCGCGTCGGCCCAGAACCAGGAGGTCATCGTGATCCCCGATCGCATCATCGAGCAGGGAACGCTCACGACCGACGGACCGCGCACCGCGGTCGAGGTCCGCCTCCCGTGGTACCGCGCTCTGCCCGGGCTCGTGCATCGCCGGCGCGAAGCTCACGCATCGACGGCGTCGAGGCCCCGGCGGAGTCGCTGCGCTGGACCATGAACGGCCGCGAGTTCCGCTTCGACGAGCTCGTCGACGAGACGGGCGAGTGGTGGTTCCCGACCGACTCCGCCGTGCTGTCGGGCGAGGTCCCGGTCGACGCCGGACGCCGAGCACGAGGTCGCGTCGACCTCACGCTCTACATCCCGTACATCATCATCTCCGACACCGAGACGCTCCACATCGAAGAGCACGACATCAAGACCATGAAGGCGGTGGCGGCATGACCGACCTCGGCACGCCCATCCAGGGCGTCACGCTCTACAGCTTCACCCGCGCGTTCCACGGCCGCGAGTACGACCTCGAGGGCCTGATCCGCAAGGTCGCGGCCGAGGGCTACGGCCCCGGGCTCGAGGTCATCGGGTTCTCGAGCTTCCGCGGCTTCCCCGAGATCGACGACTCGCTTCGCCGGCTGGTTCCGCGACCTCGTCGACGAGGTCGGCCTCGTCACGACCTCGCTCGCCGTCAACGCCGACATCGGCATCCATCGCGATCGCCTGCTCACGCAGGACGAGCTGATCGAGTACATGACGCTGCAGATCAAGGCGGCCGCGAAGCTCGGCTTCCCGATCGCCCGCGTGCAGATCTCGATCACGCCCGACTCGATGGAGGCGCTCGCCCCGATCGCCGAGGAGCACGGCGTCACCCTCGCGCTCGAGGTGCACGCCGACCAGTACGCGTCGCACCCGCGCATCCTCGCGCTGCGCGACCGCTACGAGAAGGTCGGCTCGCCGTTCCTCGGCTTCACGATGGACTGGGGCGCCACGGTCAGCGGCTTCGCGCCGTCGCTGCATCGAGGCGTACCGCCGCCGCGGCGCGTCCGAAGAGCTGCTCGCGCAAGGTCGTCGACCTCTGGAACAGCGTACTACGAGCAGGGTCCGCCCGCCGACCAGGCCGAGCACGGCCAGCGGTTCGGCGTCGTTCATCGGCCTCGCCGCGCAGAACGGCCGCCCCGACCTCGGCATCGACTTCGGCATCAACGGCACCGGCCTGTTCGGCCCGGCGCGCGTGGACGACTGGCTCGAGATCATGCCGTGGATCCGCCACGTGCACGGCAAGTTCTTCGGCATCGACGAGAACGGCGAAGAGCCGTCGGTCCCGGTGCGCGACCTCATCCGCCTGCTCGTCGAGAACGGCTACTCGGGTGCGATCTCGAGCGAGTACGAGGGCTGGCACTGGAACTACTGGCAGAGCCCGTTCGAGATCATCGCCGGCGAGCAGGCCGTGCAGCGCTCGGCCGCCGCCGACGCCGGCTCCCGCATGATCACGGATGCCGCCGAGGCGCGCAGCATCCTGCACACCCACCTGGCCCAGCCCGTCCGCGGCTGACCGCTCCGACCTTCGACACGCTCAGGAACAGACATCATGACTGACGACAACGGCATCGCCGGCACCGGGATCAAGCTCGGGATCACCCTCTACTCGCTCACCTCCGAGTTCGCCGCGGGGCTCTACACGCCCGAGACCCTCATCAAGGCCGCGGCCGATCACGGGCTCGGCCCCGGCATCGAGTTCAACATCGCCCAGATGCTGCGCACCTACCCCGACGTCGACGACGAGTTCGTCAAGATCTGGCGCGACAGCATGGATCGCTACGGCCTCGAGCCCAGCGCGATCGGCACGAACCTCGACATGGGTCGCCGCAAGGAGCGCGACATGACGCCCGACGAGGAGCACGACTTCCTCGCGCGTCAGCTGAAGACCGCGCACACGCTCGGCTTCAAGAAGATCGTGATCCGCTCGCACGGCAAGGAGCTGCTGCGCAGCCTGCTGCCGCTGGCCGAGAAGTACGACCAGAAGCTCGGCTACGAGATCCACGCGCCGTCGGGGCCGAACAACCCGCAGGTGCTGCAGATGCGCGAGATGTACGACGAGCTGCAGTCCGACCGCCTCGGCTTCACCGCGGACTTCTCGCTCGACGATGCACTGCCTCTCGCCGACGCTGCTGCGCACGCTCGGCCAGATGGGCATGGACGAGAAGCACTTCCCGGTCATGGACGAGATCTGGCACGAGCCGACGCCGATGCACGTGCGCAACCAGAAGTTCGAGGACTACCTGTCGGGGGAGGGCGTCGACTTCCTGCGCTTCGGCCCGTTCACGCGCCTGGCCTTCAACATGCACGGCCTGGTGCCGCCGGAGGAGTGGCTCGACATCATGCCGCAGATCTTCCACGTGCATGCGAAGTTCTACGACATCGACGAGAACGGCGACGAGCCCGCGATGGACATCCCGCGCATCGTCCGCCAGTTCGTCGAGGGCGGCTACCAGGGGTACCTCTCCAGCGAGTGGGAGGGCCACGCGTTCTCCGACCTGGGCGAGTCCGACCCGATCGACCTCGTCAAGAAGCAGCACGCGCTCATGCGTCGTGCGATCGAAGAGACGCGTCAAGGAGACAGCGCCGTTGTCTGACGGATCGCCGAACTCCGGGCCGAACTCGCCGGACTGCGCGACGAAGTCGCCGCCGTCCGCGGCACTCGCGCAGCGCGCCGAGGATCGCGGAGCGGTGGAGAACCTCTTCAACCGCTACATGTACCTGCACAACGCGTTCCAGGACGAGCAGATCATCCCGCTGTGGGTGGCCGAGGGCACGCCGGGCATCCGTGCCCGCTACACGAACGCCGGGCAGTACACCGACGTGGGAGAGCGTGACGCGCTACCACCGCGACCGCCCGAGCCCCGAGGGCAAGCTCATCCTGCACGCCACGACGACCCCGGTCATCGAGGTCGCCGCCGACGGGCGAGACCGCCAAGGGCGTCTGGCTCATGGCCGGCACCGAGTCGGGACTCACCGACCCGAAGGTGGCCGAGGCGTTCCCCGACATGTACTCGCCGACGAGGTCCTCGGCAAGAAGGTCTGGGCGCACTGGGTGTGGTGCAAGTACGCCATCGACTTCCTCAAGCAGGACGGCGAGTGGAGGTTCTGGAAGTTCCGCTGCTACGAGCTCGCCCGCGCCCCGTTCGAGGAGAACTGGGTCAGCTTCGGCCTGAAGAACCAGGGCGCGTTCGACCTCGACCTCATGTACTTCGGCGACGACGGCAAGCCCGTCTTCATGCCGCCCGCCGATGAGCCCGTGCCCAGCACGAACCACCCGTACAGCCCCACGACGGTGCAGAAGCTCGAGCCGGCGCCGCCGGTCGCGCACGACACCTTCGAAGACACCTTCAAGTAGGGACCGATCATGGCCACGCACAATTCCCTCTTCTCCGAGAAGGACGTCCGTCGCACCGCCGACGGCATCGCCGTCTCGGTGCAGCTTCCCTGGTACCGCAGCCTCTGGCTGTCGGCGGTCGACGACGTCGCGGCATCCGTCAACGGCGTCGCGGTGCCGAAGGACGCGCTGCGGTTCGAGCTGAACGGCACGAGCTACCGCATCGAGGAGCTTCCCGAGCAGTGGGACACGCTCTGGTTCGTCGCCGACAAGCCCGAGGTCGTCATCTCCGCTCGACGCACGCCCGGCGGCGGGCGAGAAGCTCACCGTCGAGGTCGTCCTCACGATGCGCCTGCTCTACATGCAGATCATGCCGGGCGTCGACGGCGGCCCCGGCCGGTACGTCACCAACCGCGTCCCGGTCGAGCGCGAGGTCGTGCTGGCATGAGCGGGGGTACCGCGCGGCCGCTTCGCGTCGCGATGATCGGCCACGGCTTCATGGGCGCGGCGCACTCGCAGGGCTGGCGCACGGCGCCGCGCGTGTTCGACCTGCCGGCCGACGCTCGAGATGGCCGTCATCGTCGGCCGCAACGCCGAGGCGGTGGCGGATGCCGCGGCGAAGTGGGGCTGGGCCGAGTCCGCCACCGACTGGCGCGAGGTCATCGCGCGCGACGACATCGACCTCGTCGACATCGTCACGCCGGGCGACTCGCACGCCGAGATCGCGATCGCCGCGCTCGAGGCGGGCAAGCACGTGCTGTGCGAGAAGCCGCTGGCGAACACGGTCGCCGAGGCCGAGGCGATGGCGGATGCCGCGGCTCGCGCGGCGGCACGCGGCATCCGTGCCATGGTCGGCTTCACGTACCGGCGCGTGCCGGCCGTGACGTTCCTGCGCGACCTCATCGCGCAGGGCGCGGTGGGCCGCATCGCGCAGGTGCGCGCGAGCTACCGGCAGGACTGGCTCGTCGACCGCGACGATGCCGCTCGCGTGGCGCCTGCAGAAGGAGCACGCCGGTTCGGGCGCGCTCGGCGACATCGGCGCGCACGCCATCGACCTGGCGCAGTTCGTCACCGGGATGAAGCTCGAGAAGGTCTCGGGCGTCATCGACACCATCGTGAAGCAGCGCCCGCTGCAGGGCTCCGGCTCGGGGCTCTCGGGCACGGCCGCCGAGGGCTACGGCGAGGTCACCGTCGACGACGTCGCGATCTTCACCGGGCGCTTCGAGAGCGGCGTGCTCGGATCGTTCGAGGCGACGCGGTTCGCCACCGGCCGCAAGAACGCGCTCTCGATCGAGGTCTCGGGCGACAAGGGCGCGCTCGCGTTCGACCTCGAGGACCTGAACACCCTGTGGTTCTACGACCGCACGGCGCCGAACCAGACTGCAGGGCTTCACGAAGATCCTCGTGACCGAGTCGGAGCATCCGTACGTCGCGGCCTGGTGGCCCGCCGGCCACATGCTCGGCTACGAGCACGGCTTCTGCCACCAGGTCAAGGACCTCGTCGAGGCCATCGCCGACGGCACCGACCCGCACCCGACGTTCGCCGAGGGGCTGCAGGTGCAGCGCGTGCTCGCGGCGGTCGAGCAGAGCTCGGCCGACGACTCCGCCTGGATCCGGGTCGCGCGCGGACGCGCTGGCGCACACGGCGTAGCACTCGCGGGCCTGCACGCTCGTCGCCGAGTCCGTCGGGCCGGGCGCCGAGCTCGACGCGTCGACGTAACGCGGCGAGCGCGTTTTGTCGCTCGGTGACGTCGTCGGACGCGCCCGCGTGACCCGATGTTGCGATCAGCGGCGATCCGTGACGACGCGACTGGCGAAGCCCTCGCCGAGGCGTGACAGTGACGACATGACGACTCTCGACGCACCCGCCACGCGCCACCCTCGACCCCGCCACCCTCGACCGCGCCGCCTTCGCCCGCGAATGGGAGGACTGGCACCGCGCCCACGAGGCCCGCCGGGCCGACCCGCACGGCTTCCTCGCCGTGACCGCGATCCACTGGCTCGACGAGACGCCCTCGGCGCTTCGACGGGCTCCCGGGCACCTGGTCGACGGATGCCGCAGGGCCGGTCGTCGAGCTCGCCGACGACGAGGCGCTCGAGGCCGACGGCGTGCGACTCACCGGCCGCCACGCCTTCGGGCCGATCGCGGAGCGCGCCGGCGTCGTGGTGCGCTCCGGCGACGTCGCCGTCGAGGTCGCCCGCCGCGGCGGCCGCGACATCGTGCGCCCGCGCGACCCGGCGCACCCCTACCTCGCGCGCTTCACGGGAACGCCCACCTACCTGCCGAACCCGCGCTGGCTCGCCCGCGGACGCTTCATCCCCGACGAGACGCCGCGCGAGGTCACGGTCGGCTCGGCCGCCGAGGGCCTGCAGCACGTCTACGAGGTGCCCGGCGAGGTGGAGTTCGAGCTGCGCGGCGAGGTGTTCCGGCTCGTCGCGTTCAACGGCCACGCGCCCGGCACGCTCTCGGTGCTGTTCACCGACGCCACGAGCGGGCTCACCACGTATGCGGCGAACCGCTCCCTCGAGATCGACGCGCCCGACGCCGACGGCGCCGTGGTGCTCGACTTCAACCGCGCCGTGAACCTGCCCTGCGCCTACACCGACCACGCCACGTGCCCGCTGCCGCCCGCCGGCAACCGGCTCCCGGTCGGCATCGAGGCCGGCGAGAAGACGCCGATCGAGCGCAACGTCGCCTGACCGGCGGCCCACGCTCGACGCGGCCCGCACCGACGCACCGCCGAGACGGAGACCCCGATGCGCTTCCAGATCCTCGACATCGTGCCCTACGTGCAGAACCCCGTCACCGGGCGACTCGTGAGCCCGGCCGAACGGCTCGACCAGACCGTGGAGTTCGCCCGTCGGGCCGAACGGCTCGGCTTCGACGCCTTCGCCGTCGGCGAGCGGCACGCCGGCCACTTCCTCTCGTCGTCGCCGACCGTGCTGCTGGGCGCGATCGCCGCGGTGACCTCGACGCATCCGCCTGCAGACCGGCGTGACCGTGCTGTCGGTGCTCGACCCGGTGCGGGTCGCCGAGGACTACGCGACCATCGACCAGCTCTCGCGCGGGCGGCTCGACCTCACGATCGGCAAGGGCAACGAGGCGGCGCAGTTCCCGCTGTTCGGGCTCGAGATCGACGACCAGTGGGAGCTGCTCGCCGACCGGTACGCGCTGCTGCGCCGACTCTGGCGCGAGACCGAGGTCGACTGGGATGCGACGCCGTACACGCGGGCGCAGCGCGGCACGACGACCCTGCCCCGGCCCTACGCCGGCGCGCCGCGGGTCTGGCACGGCTCCGCGACGACGCCTGGCGTCGGCCGCGCTCGCCGCGCGCTGGGGCGACCCGCTGTTCAGCGCGAACGCGATCCAGCCGCTGCGCAACTACGAGGTGCTCGTGCGGCACTACCGCGACGAGTACGCGCGACACGGGCACGACCCGCGGTTCGCCTACGTGGGCGCCGGCGCCGGCGCGCTGTTCATCGCCGACACCACGCAGCAGGCGCGCGAGCTGTACGGCCCGGTCTACGAGGCGCTCGTCGCGGCGACGAACGTGCCCGGCAACAACTCGCCGTTCCGCGACATCGACCACGCGATCGCCGAGGGTCCCGCGCTCGTCGGCAGCCCGCAGCAGGTCATCGACAAGATCGGCCGCTTCCACGGCGCGCTCGGGCACGACCTGCAGTCGATCAGCCTGCCGACGACGCTGCCGGTCGAGCAGCAGGTCGAGCTCGCTCGAGCGCTTCGCCGCCGAGGTCGCGCCCGTCGCGCGCCGCGAGTTCCCGAGCACCCTCTGGGGGCCGGGCGACCCGTACGCGCTGCGCCCGGCGGTCAGCGGCGGCGTCCAGGCGGATGCCGCGGCCATCGTCGAGGCCGCGTCGGCGCCCGCCGGCCGCCTCGCGGGCGTTCCAGGAGCGGCCCGGTGACCGGCGCGTCCGGGGTCGCCCGTACGATCGTGGATCGATGAGCGAGACCCGAGCGACCCGTCCCCCACGGTCGCGGCTCTCGCGCTTCCGCACGAGTACGACGAGGTGGCGGCGCTGTCGCTGCGAGCCTACGAGCTCGACTACGAGCTCTCCGACGGGTACCGCGCCTCGATCCTCGCCGTGGCCGAGCGCGCCGCCGAGCACGAGGTGTGGGTCGCGGCGGATGCCGCATCCGGGCGCGCTGCTCGGCTCGGTCGCCACTCCCCGGCCGGGTCGCACGATCTCGCCGCTGGCGCAGCCCGGCGAGCTCGACTTCCGGCTGCTCGCGGTCGACCCGTCGGCACGCGGGCGCGGCGTCGGCGCGCGCCTCACCCGCCACGTGATCGACCTCGCCCGGCTGCGCGGACTCGATCGGGTGGTGATGAACAGCGGCCCGCAGATGGTGGGGGCGCACGCGCTCTACGCGAAGCTCGGGTTCACTCGCCTGGTCGATCGCGAGCGCGAGATCGTCGACGGGGGCCGCACGTTCCGGCTGCTCGCGTTCACGATCGACGTGGACGCCGCGCGGAGCGCCGGTCGCGACGAGCTCGGGATCGCCTCGTGACCGCCGTCGACACCGACGTCGTCGTCATCGGCGGGGGAGCGATGGGCTCCTCCGCGGCATGGAACCTCGCGCGTCGCGGCCGCGAGGTCACCCTGCTCGAGCGCTTCGCGCCCGGCCACACGCACGGCGCCTCGCACGGCGCATCCCGCAACTTCAACCTCGCGTACGCCGAGCCCACGCACGTCGCCATGCTGCTCGAGTCGCAGCTCGCCTGGCGCGAGCTCGAGGCCGAGACGGGCACGGCGATCCTCGAGCAGGTGGGCCTCGTCGACCACGGGCACAACCCGGGCCACGACGACGTGCGCGCCGCGCTCGCCGCGGTCGGCATCCCGAGCGAGCTCCTCCCGCCCGGCGAGGCGGGGCGCCGCTGGCCCGGCATCCGCTTCACGACGAGAGCCCTGCACCTGCCGACGGCCGGTCGCCTCGATGCAGATGCCGCGGTGCGGGCGTTCCAGGCGGCGGCGACCGCGCGCGGCGCCGACGTGCGCCACGAGACGCCGGCGCGCGGCATCCGCGTGCTCGACGACGATCGAGTGCGGGTCGAGACCGACCGGGGCACGATCACCGCCCGCCGCGTGGTCGTCGCCGTCGGCGGCTGGACCTCGAAGCTTCTCGGCGGCCTCGTCGACCTGCCTCGGCTGGTCGTCACGCAGGAGCAGCCTGCGCACTTCGCGGTGCGCGACCAGGCGATCGCGTGGCCCGGGTTCAACCACCACCCGGGTGCGGGCGACGGCTGGTGGTATTCGGGCACCTACGGCATGCTCACGCCCGGCGAGGGCGTGAAGGCCGGATGGCACGGGGTCGGGCCAGTGGTCGACCCCGACCTTCGCGACCACGAGGCCGAGCCCGTGCAGTTCGCGGCGCTTCGCCGCTACGCCCGCGAATGGCTGCCCGGCGTCGACGCCGAGGTCGTCACGCCGATCAGCTGCACCTACACGACCACGCCCGACTCGACCTTCGTGCTCGACGCCTCCGGGCCGATCGTCGTCGGAGCGGGATTCTCGGGGCACGGCTTCAAGTTCACGCCCGCCGTCGGACGCATCCTCGCCGACCTCGCCGACGGGCGTCCGTCGCCGGGAGTCTTCCGCCTCGCGCGCTTCGCCGCCTGACCCCGGCAGTCGAACGTAGGAGTTCGACACATGCCGGCGACGGAATTCGTCATGTTGCGGCCCTCGAAGCCCGGGATTCCGGCGTTCTCAGCGCCGCAATGACGCGGGGTGACGATATCGGTCGCCCCATGAATCGCCGCGTTGCCGGGCCCCGTGCGGCTCCCTAGCTTCGAGATACCCGCCCGATCACGGCGGCGGGAATCGAACCGAAGCAGGACGGAGCGAGCGATGACCACCCAGTTGAGCGTGCGGTACGTGAGCGCGGACGACGCGTTGGCGAAGCCGTTGCTCGCCGACCTCGAGCGCGAGTACGACGGCCGCTACGGCGAGTTCTTCGGCGAGCGGGCGAGCACCGAGTTGAGCCGGTATCCGGCATCGGACTTCGCGCCGCCGTACGGTGCCTTCATCGTGATCCTCGAGGACGGGCAGCCCGTCGCCGGGGGAGCGTTCAAGCGGTTCGACGACCGGACCGCCGAGCTGAAGCGCGTGTGGACGCACCCCGACCACCGCGGTCGGGGCCTCGGCCGTCGCGTGGTGGCCGAGCTCGAGGCGGCCGCCCGGCACCGCGGCTACACGGCCGTGACCCTCACGACCGGCCCGCGCCAGCCCGAGGCCGTCGCGCTGTACCTCGCGAGCGGCTACACGCCTCGCTTCGACCCCTCGCTCCCCGCCGAGCAGATCGGCATCCACGCATTCGACAAGTCGCTCGTCACCGAAGGAGTCCGCGCATGAGTCGCATCCTCGCCCGCCGCTCCGAGACCGACGACGGATGCCGCATCAGTGACGGATGCCGCAGCGGTGACGGATGCCGCGGCCGACGTCCCCCGGCGGCATCGCCCCGGCGACCACGGCCCACGCGGATGCCCCGGCGGATGCCGCGACGACCGTCGACTCGTCGAGCCGTCGCGACGACGCGGGCCTCCGGGTCGTGCCCGTCAAGCACTGGGGGCGCTGGGTGCTCTCGGCGATCGTCGCCTTCGTCATCCTCCAGTTCCTGTGGTCGCTCGCGACGAACCCGCAGTGGCAGTGGGACGTGTTCGCCGAGTACTTCTTCGCGCCGTCGGTGATCAACGGCCTCTGGCTGACGCTCGCGCTCACGGTCGTGTCGGGCGCGGTGGGCTTCCTGCTCGGCGCCGTGCTCGCCGTGTTCCGCCTGTCGAAGTCGCCGCTGCTCAGCGCGGCGGCCTGGTGGTACATCTGGTTCTTCCGGTCCGTGCCGCTCGTCGTGCAGATCCTCGTCTGGTACAACCTCGGATACCTGTACCCGACCCTCGGCCTCGGCACCCCGTTCACCACCGACTTCTGGCTCGTGGAGTTCCCGACGACGACGCTCATCTCCGCGTTCGCCGCCGCGACCATCGGCCTCTCGCTGCACCAGGCCGCGTACTCGGCCGAGATCATCCGGGCCGGCATCCTCTCGGTCGACCAGGGCCAGCTCGAGGCCGCCGGCGCGCTCGGCCTGCCCCGCGCGCATCCGCTTCTTCGCATCACGCTGCCGCAGGCCGTGCGGGCCATCGTGCCGAACGCGTTCAACGAGATCATCGGGCTCGTGAAGGGCACCTCGGTGGTCTTCATCGTCGCCCTGCCCGAGCTGTTCTACACGGTGCAGGTGATCTACAACCGCAACCAGCGCGTCATCCCGCTGCTGCTCGTGGCGGTCGTCTGGTACGCGCTCATCACGACGGTGCTCTCGATCGCGCAGTACTACGTGGAACGCCGCTTCGCCCGCGGCGCGCTCCGCGAGCTGCCGCCCACGCCCGTGCAGCGGGCGAAGGCCTGGGCACGCACCCAGTGGCAACGCCTCGGCGACGCCCCGTCGGGCGCAGGCGCACCTGCGGCGGACCCTGCCGGCCACCGCCGTCCCGCCCATCCGCCGACCCCGCTCTCGCCACGACCGCACCGGAGGCGCCGCATGACCACCACGACGCTCACGCCGTCGTTCGACGAGCACTCGTCCCCACGCGCAAGTCGCCACGGTCGGCCGCGTCGAGATCACCGACGTCTCCAAGTCGTACGGCGCCAACCAGGTGCTGCGCGACGTGTCGCTCACCATCGAACCGGGCGAGGTCGTCGTGCGATCGGCCCGTCGGGCTCCGGCAAGTCGACCCTGCTGCGCATGATCAACCACCTCGAGCGGTCGACCGCGGGTTCGTCGCGGTCGGCGGGCGAGTACATCGGCTACGAGCGCCGCGGCGACACCCTGCACGAGCTGCGCGAGAAGGACGTCCTGCGGCAGCGCACCCGGTCGGCTTCGTCTTCCAGAACTTCAACCTGTTCCCGCACCTGACCGTGATGGAGAACCTGGTCGAGGCGCCGGTCGCACGCCCAGGGCCGCACCGCGGCGCGAGGTCGAGGCGAGGCGCGCGAGCCTGCTCGAGCGGGTCGGGCTGGCCGACAAGGCCGACGCCCTACCCGCGGCAGCTCTCGGGCGGTCAGCAGCAGCGCGTCGCCATCGCCCGGGCGCTCGCGCTCAAGCCCGAGGTGCTCCTGTTCGACGAGCCGACGTCCGCGCTCGACCCGGAGCTCGTGGGCGAGGTCCTCGACGTCATCAAGGACCTCGCGCACAGCGGCACGACGCTCGTCGTCGTCACGCACGAGATCGGCTTCGCCCGTGAGCTGGCCGACCGGTCGTGTTCATGGACAGCGGCCGGATCGTCGAGCAGGGCCCGCCCGGCGCAGGTGCTCGACCACCCGCAGCACGCCCGCACCCGCGTTCCTCGACAAGGTCCTCTAGACCAGAGCGACCGCGAGAAGAACCGATGCGGATTGCACTGCCGCACCGCTCGTCTCCGAGCCGACCCGGCTATCGGACGGAACCAACCCTAGGAGAGTCCTCTCATGGCAATCAACAAGAAGCAGGTGGGGGTGCTCGTCGCGGGCGTCGCGGCCATCGCCTCATCGGCGGCGGCGTCGCAGGGCCTCGCGCCTGCTCCTCCGCCGAGGCCGAGACCGCGGCATCGGAAGCACCGAGGAGCAGGTGCAGGAGGCGGCGCAGTTCGACCTCACGTCGCAGAACGCCGCGGACCGGCCGACGACCGAGCCGGTGCGGCCGCCGTCGATCGCGCTCCTGCCGGCGGGTTCACGCCCAGAGGGGCACGCTCACGGTCGCGATCACGCCTACGTGGCGCCGCTCGGCGTTCCCGTCCGACGACGAGACGACGCCGATCGGCAACGAGACCGACTTCGCTCACTCATCGCCGACGGCCTCGGTCTCGAGTACAACCCGGTCGCCGTGAACTGGGCCGACTGGCCGCTCGGCGTGCAGTCCGGCGCGTACGACCTCATCCTCGAACGTCACGGTCACCGAGGAGCGCAAGGAGCTCTACGACTTCGCGTGCTACCGCAACGACCAGCTCGGCTGCTCGTGCGCGCCGACAACGACATCACGGAGATCTCCGAGCCGAAGGACATCGCCGGCCTGACGGTCGCGGTGGGCTCGGGCACCAACCAGGAGAAGATCCTGCTCGCCTGGGACGAGGAGAACAAGGCGGCCGGGCGAGGAGCCGGCCAAGGTCGAGTACTTCGAGACCGACGGCGACACGATCCTCGCGCTGCAGTCGGGCCGCATCGACGTCTCGTTCGGCCCGAACGCGACCGCCGCGTACAAGGCCGCCGTGCCCCGGAGGACTAAGGTCATCGGCACGCTCAACGGCGGCTGGCCCGCGACCGCGCAGATCGCCGTGGGCACCCTCAAGGGCAACGGGCTCACCGGCCATACCGCCGCGCTCAACCAGCGTTCGAGGACGGCACCTACACCGAGGTGCTGGAGCGCTGGGCGCTGAGGACGAGGCCATCGACCAGTCCGAGACGAACCCGCCCGGTCTGCCGAAGTCCGAGTAGCGGATCGACGAGACGACGGATGCCGCGTGGCCGATGGCTGCGCGGCATCCCTCGTGTCACCCGTGCTTCCGGGCGAACACCAGCAACGCCGCGAACGACGGATGCCACGTGGCCGGTGGGCCGCGCGGCATCCGTGATTCGACGGGTCGTGGTTCAGGCGCTCGCGAGCAGCACCCGTCGGGTCGCTCGGTCGGATTCCGCGGCGTCCGCCCGCGACCACGCCTCGGCGAGCAGCTTGTACGACTCGACGCGGCGCTCGTGGTCGTGCGTGATCGTCGTGACCAGCAGCTCGTCGGCGCCGGTGACGCGCTGCAGCGTCTCGAGCAGCCCGACGACGGTCTCAGGCGAGCCGACGAAGCGCGTGTCGAGGCGGTCCTGCACGGTGGCGAGCTCGATGGATCCGAGCTCCGAGTCGGGCACGGCATCCTCGGGCTCGGGTACGGCACCGCGCCCTGGCCCTCGCGGATCGAGAGCACCCACTCGGCGTATCCGGCCGCGAGGCGTCGCGCCTCGGCATCCGTCTCGGCGACGACCACGTCGACCGACACGATCGTGTGGGCCTTCGGAGCTCGGCAGACGGCTGGAAGTGCGCGCGGTACTCGGCGAGCGACTCGATCACGCCGCTGGGTGCGACGTGGTAGTTGGCGCCGTACCGCAGGCCGAGGCGGCCCGCGATGCGGGCGCCTCTCGCCCGCGGTCGAGCCGTGGACCCAGACCTGCACGCTGCTGCCCTCGGCGGGCTGCACGGTGACGGGGATGCCGTCGCCCACGTAGCCGCCCCCGAAGAACGTCAGCAGGTCGTCGACCGTGTCCGCGAAGCGGGCGGCGTCACCGGGCTCGCGCCCGAGGCCTTGGCCCTGTAGCGCGAAGCGCGCGCGATCGAAGTGGAACGGGCGTGCGGGGGGCACGACGAGGCGTCGACGATGCGGTTGGCAACGATTCGGATGCTCCGTGAGGGCGTCGCGGCGCGTCGCGATGCCGCCGGTGCCCCCGGTCCGCTGCCGAATCGCCGCCCGCGGCCGGCGGCGGGAACCCCGACCGGCCGATCCCGAGGTCGACGCGGTCGGGCCAGAGCGACGCGACCGTGCCGAACGCCTCGGCGACCTGCAGCGGCTCGTAGTTGCCGAGGATCGTCGCCGCCGTGCCGACGCGGATGCGCTCAGTCGCGCCCGCGATG
>CAVPVF010000016.1:0-559032 GCA_963709115.1 uncultured Actinomycetota bacterium | reverse complement strand
TCGGTGGCGTCACAGCGGTCGACACACTGTCTGGCGCGGCGGCGGTCGTTCGGAACCTTCAAAGCATGTCGCCCGAAATGACCCCACTCCTCCGCATAGTGCACCTCGTGCCAGCAGGCAAGGCCTCGACGCCGCGACGGCGGCACGCCTACGGTCGGATCATCGAGTGAACGGAGCCACCATGTCAGATCCTGAGATGACCCCGTCGCGGACGGCTGACGACGCAGGGGGGAAGAGCGATGACAGTCGCACGTTGAGCGACGACGTCACCCTTCCCGCGGAGACCCAGATCGAAGACGAGACCGTCGCGATCGATACTGCGTCAGGTGGGACCCAGAGCCCGGGGGACGACGATGAGTGACCGCGCAGATCGGCCCGACCAGAGCGGTGAGATCGTGAACCCGGAGGATCTGCCAGCGCAGATCGAGTTGACTGAGCAGGCTGGTGTCACCCGCATCGACATCGCAGAGGATGCGACCCTCGCCCTGGCGATCCTGGCTCGCCTGAGGACGAGCATACTCGTGAGATGTCATCACCGACCGAGCAGCTGGCGCCCGCACTCGACATCGACGCCCGGCTCACCGAGATCGAGCGCCGCGTGAACCTGCTCGTCAACGTCACGCCACTCAACGCGGCGGAGGCGTGGGCGGACTTCGAACGCAGTGACTTCGGCACGGCCCCCACGCTGCGGCTGCGGCCGTTGGACTTCGACCCGGACCTGGCGCAGCGTGACCTGTACGACCTCGAGGTCGAGAACGTGGACGACCCGGCGCTGCACACGCTCTTCCGGGCGAAGAGGGACGAGATCGCCCGGCAGATCACCGCGTTGGAGGACCGCGACACGTCACGGTTCCTCTACGGGTCACTCCAGCTCTACGGAACGGTGGCCCCTCCGCTGGCCGCGGCGGCGGAGGAGCTGCTCGAGACCATCCCCCCGCAGGCGCCCAGCACCCAGACCGTCACGGCCGGGGCGTTCGCCGACGCGGCCCGTGCGGAGTTCGAGCGCTACCGCGCCGTGTACCCGGACTTCCCGGTCCGCGTCGAGGTACGGGACGACATCTCCGAGCTGATGGTGTCGTTCGGCCGCCTGCTCATCCCGGAGTCCGCCGCCTTCCGGGCCGACCGGGTCGAGCCGTTGCTGCACCACGAGGTCGGCACCCACGTGGTCACCTACCAGAACGGTGCCCGGCAGCCACTGACGCTGCTGACCATCGGCCTGCCCGGCTACGACGAGACCCAGGAGGGCCTCGCCGTGCTCGCCGAGTACCTGACCGGCGGGTTGGACCCGCGGCGGCTGCGCGTGCTCGCGGCGCGAGTGGTCGCGGTCGGCAAGATGCTCGACGGCGCCGGCTTCCTGGACATCTTCGAGTCGCTGCGGGCCGACCACCGCATACCGGCACGGACCGCGTGGTCCATCGCCATCCGGGTCGTCGTCGGGGGCGGTTCGGTGAAGGACGCGATCTACCTGCGCGGGATCACGCGCATCCTCGACGCCCTCGCCGAGGGCAGCCGCCTCGACGTCCTGCTCGTCGGCAAGCTCGCGTTGGACCACATCCCCCTGGTGCAGGACCTGCTCGACCGCGAGGTGCTCCACGCGCCGTGGGTTCGGCCACGCTGGCTGGACGTGCCCGGTGCACAAGAGCGTCTGGAGAGGCTGCGCGCGGGCGCGACGGTCACCGACCTCTACGAGGGAGACGTGGCGGCATGAGGCTCGCATTTCTCGTCAACGACGTCGACACCGAGGTGGACGAGTACGCGACCACCCGACTCGCCAGGGCCGCAGCCAGGGGCGGGCACGAGACCTGGTATGTCGGCGTCGGGGACCTCGAGCACGGCAGCAGCGACGGGCAGTTCGCGGCCATGGCTCGCGCCGCGAGGTGGAAGAGCGACGACACCCTCGCGAGCTTCATGGAGGGGATCAAGGCGCGCGACGCCGAGCGGATCGTCATGGACGACCTGGATGCGCTCGTCCTGCGCAACGAGTCGATCGACGACCTGCAGGAGCGCCCGTGGGCCAGCCCGATGGGCGTGGTGTTCGGACAGATGCTCGCGGACCGAGGTGTGACGGTGGTCAACGACCCGAACACCCTCCATCGAGCGACCAGCAAGCTCTACCTGGAGGAGTTCCCCGAGAAGGTCCGACCACGGTCACTGGTGACACGAAATCCGGAGGCGATCGAGCGGTTCGTCGACGAAGTCGGCCACTGCGTCGTCAAACCGCTGTACGGGGCCAAGGGCCGCAACGTCTTCATGATCGAGGGCCCGGGAGAGACCAACCTCGCGCAGATGACGGAGGCGGTCCTGCAGGACGGCTACGCCATCATCCAGGAGTTCATCGACGGAGCCAAGGACGGCGATGCCCGAATCTTCCTGCTGGAGGGCCGCATCCTCGAGCGCGACGGCAGGCCGGCCGCCTTCCGACGCGTGCCCACCGGCAACGACCCGCGCGCCAACATCAGCACCGGCGGTCGGTGGTGCCCCTCGAGGTCGGTGAGGCCGAGCTCGGCATCGTCGAGGCGATGGGCGACAAGCTCGTCGCCGATGGCATGTTCCTCGTGGGCATCGACGTGATCGGCAGCCAGGTGGTGGAGATCAACGCGGAGAGTCCCGGCGGGTTCCAGAGCGTCGAGAGGCTCTACGACATCGACATCGCCGAGACCGTCATCGAAGCCCTGGAGCGCCGCGCGAGCCCGGGGTCCTGAGCCGTACCGCCGGTCATCGGGCGACGGGGGGCTCCGCGGCCGGGGGCGGAAGACGCTGAATGGGATGAGGAGGAACAGGGCCAGCAGCAGGTAGCAGAAGACGGCTACGAGTGGGCAGGAAATACCCACCGGGATCACCACGACGTACGCACACGATCGCAGGCCCGCCCGAGGCGCAGCCGAATGCCGGGCGCGCAGTGTTCTTCGTCATCGAACCGGATCGAGGTCAGCTGCGCGAGATCGCGCAGCGGGCACGTGATGGTCGTCTGCGCACCATCGTCGGGCAGGTCGGGCCGTTGAAAGTAGGCGTCGGCGGCGTTCAACTCGACCGCGCGGTGAACCTCTGACTCAGATGGCGTTCGGCTCCGACAGTGCCTGCCGGCGCACCGCGCCCGGCGTCTGTCCGATGGTGCGGGCGAACGCGCGGGTGAAGGCGGCCTCGGACTGGTAGCCGACTTCGGCGGCGACCTGTGCGACCGTGGCGCGGTCATCGCGCAGCCGGTTGGCCGCGAGGTTCATGCGCCAGCGAGTGAGGTAGGCCATGGGGGCCTCGCCCACCATGCCCGTGAAGCGCGCGCTGAACGCCGACCTCGACATCGTGGCGGTGCGTGCGAGCTGCTCGAGGTTCCAGTCGCGGCCGGGTTCGGCGTGCATTACCTCGAGGGCGCTGCCGACCCGATCGTCTTGCAGTGCCAGCAGCCAGCCGTCGCGCGCGGTGGGATCGTGCGCGAGCCAGGCGCGGATGGCCTGCACGACGAGGATGTCGGAGAGCCGCGTGGCGACGGCCTCCGCGCCGGGCTGCGCACGGGTCAGCTCGTCGGCCATGAGGCGCAGCGTGTCGCGGACCGACGACGCCATCACGGGCTCATCGCCGCGCACCGTCAGCACGCTCGGCAGGCCGCGCAGGAGCTCTCGGGCGGCGGGGTCGTCGAACGCGACGATTCCGCAGATCAGCTGTGTCGCCCGCCCGCCGCCGCCGTGCCGGAGCACCGAGTAGTGCGGCCCGAGATACTGCTGCGGGAGCCGGTCGACCCGCGGTGACGGCCCGATGCCTGGCGAGCTCATGATGTCGTGCCCACGGCCGTGCGGCACGAGTGCGAGGTCGCCGGCACGCAGTTCGACGGGGTCGACGCCGTCGACGCGGAGCCAGCACGATCCGACCGTCGGCACGTGGAAGCTCACCGAGTCGGTGATCGCCGGCATCTCCAGCCCCCACGGCTCGGTGAGCTCGGACCGGCAGTAGAAGACCCCGCGCATCCGCAGCGTCTGCAGGACCCGGGCGACGCGGTCTCGGCCTTCCCATGGTGTTGCATCCATGGCTCCATTGTGCCGCAGACGCTGCTCGGGCGTCCTGTCGATCTGGACGAATGAACAAGAAGCGTGGACAGACCAGCATGGTTACGCCGATCAACCCCGCATACCGTCGGATGAATAAACAACATCAACGAATGGAGCGACACATGTATGCAGTAGCTGGAGCGACAGGACGCGTGGGATCAGCAACGGCGCGTCACCTGCTTGCGAACGGAGCGGAGGTGCGGGTTCTCGTTCGAGACCGCGAACGAGTCGAGGAATGGATCCGGCAGGGCGCGGAGGCCCGTGTCGTCGATCTCGGTGATCGGGCCGCCCTGCGCGACGCGATCACCGGGTGCGACGGTCTCTTCGTACTCCTGCCGTTCGATTTCACGGTCGACGACCTCGACGCCTACGCCGACGCGGTCACGACGTCGGTCGCCGGCGCGGTCGCCGACAGCGGAATCCCGCACGTCGTCATGCTTTCCTCCGGCGGAGCCGACCTTCCCGACGGCACCGGCCCCATCACGGGCATGCACCGAATGGAACAGGCGCTGCGGGCGACGGGCACCGTGCTGACCGCGCTCCGGTCGGGGCACTTCCAGGAGAAGGTCGGCGACCTCATCGAGGCCGCACGGGCCGGGGTCTATCCAGTCTTCGCCGCGTCGGCCGATGTCCCGGTTCCAATGGTGGCGACTCGCGATCTCGGTGCGACTGCCGCGCGGGCGCTGTTGTCGCCGGATGCCACGAGCACATCGATCGACGTGCGCGGGCCTGCGTACTCTGAACGAGAGGTCGCCGGGGTTCTCGGAGCGGCGCTGGAACGCGAGCTCGAGGTCGTCGTGCTGCCCGAGGACGCATGGGCGCCCGCGCTGATCGACGCCGGCTTCCGTCCCCA
The DNA here is from genome assembly GCA_963709115.1 of uncultured Actinomycetota bacterium. Taxonomy (GTDB): domain Bacteria; phylum Actinomycetota; class Actinomycetes; order Actinomycetales; family Microbacteriaceae; genus Agromyces. The sequence goes on along the minus strand of CAVPVF010000016.1, from coordinate 554,139 downwards.
CGTGGCCGAGAGCCTCGCCGAGCTCTACCGCGCCTACGAGCGGGGCCTGCTGGCGCCCCGCGGGGATCGCGCGGTGCGCGTCGACACTCCGATCGAGGTCACGATCGCCGGCCTCACCGCGGCCTGACGGCGACGGCGACTCGGAGGAGTATTTCGTTCTGAGATTCGCCGGTGGAACGGATTGATCGACATACGCCCACACTCCGGGGGTCGTTCGAGGGCCGGCTCGCGCGACGCGCGAGCCGGCCACAGGGGAGAAGCGGTCGTTGTGTTCAGCGTGCGTTGCTGGTGGCGTTCTGTGCCGCGGTGACGATGACGTCGGAGACGACGCCGGACTGCGTCATGAACAGCGCGTGGCTGGCGGAGACGTTGGTGATTTCGCGCCGATGCGCGTGGCCATGTGCTGCAGCATCGCCTGGTCGAACGACTTGTCCTCCGTGGCGATGACCGCCCAGCTGGGCTTGTCGCGCCACGCGGCGTTCTTCACCGGCGTCCCGAAGACCGACATGTTGATGGGCACCTGCGCGTCGCGCAGGAAGGCGGCGTCGGCGTCGCTCGCGTCCGCCGCGAACCCGGCCTTGAACTTGTCGTGGTTGAGGAAGCCGATATCCGTCGTCGACGACGTCGATGACGAAGTCGGGCGTCGCGGCGAATCCCTCGTACTGCTGGGCGGTGGTCTCGCCCGCGTCGGGCGCCAGCGCCGACACGTAGACCAGTCCGGCGACGTTCGGATGAACTCCGCCTCGGTGATGACCGTGCCGCCCCAGGAGTGGCCGACGAGAATCGTCGGGCCGTCCTGCAGGTCGAGCACCCGCGTGGTCGCCGCGACGTCGTCCTCCAGCGAGGTGAGCGGGTTCTGCACGATCGTGACCCTGTAGCCCCGGGCCGTCAGGTTGTCGTACACGCCGCGCCATCCCGAACCATCAGCGAACGCGCCGTGCACCAGCACGACGTTCTTGATCTCCTGCGGGTTGGTGGTCATGATCCTTCCTTCCGTTATCGCACCGGCATTTGCCCGGGGTGTTTTTTACGATGATCAGCGATTGCTCGTCGTGATATGTAATATATTGCGACCTTTAGAGGGATACAACGTCGTAAGCCGGATCGTATCCCGCCCCGGACTGCGGTTGAATACCGAGTCGTTTGGCTGCTCCGACACCAACCGCCGAACACAACCACGCCCGAAGCGCGTCCTTCGGGGTGGCCGGTGAGTCGGAACGGCGGCCTTCCGCGACCTGCCTGCCGTTGACGAGGAACCTTGGTCGCGTCAGTCGGCGAGGTTCGAACCCTCGAGACCCTTTGTGCCGTTTGGTGAACCGCCAACTCCGCCAAGACCATGCGCGACAGTCGATCCGGTCAGGGTCGCCGTGGACGCTCCGCGGCGGAGGATCGCGATACTTGGCCCGCCTGCGCCGCCTCCACCCGGTCCACCCTTCCCACCTTGACTACCCGCGCCTCCAGTCCCGCCGGCGCCGACTTCGCCTACGCACGCGGTCCCTCCTAGCCCGCCAAAGCCGCCAGCGCCTCCGGACCCACCCGGCCCTCCGTCGCCACCCGCGCCACCGTTACCAGCGTCGACTGTGGAGTCTATGAGATCCACTGTCGAGTCGACGAGGAGGATCCCGATTGAGCCGCCACCAGCACTTCCACCGCCGCCACCGCCTCCGCCAATGCCACCGGCACCACCACCGCCTCCACCGTTCCCGGAGCCGTCGTTGACGATTGGGCCGAACTGACCGCCACCGCCACCGCCGCCGCCTCCACCCCTGCCCGGTTCGCCATCAGAACCCGGACTGCCGCTAGCTCCCTCCCAGATGTCGCCGGGGGCGGACACCGGGGTCCCGCCCTGTCCGGCAGTACCGTCGGCGCCCGGCGAGCCAATAGCACCGTTGGCGCCCGGCGAGCCAGCGCTGCTCGTCCCAAAAGTGCCGTTACCGCCGGGGGCTCCACCGCCCCCGCCAGCCCCGCCATTGCTCGGCGCTGCGGCTCCCGCGCTGCCATGGCCGCTGCCCACGCCGCCGACACCGCCCTGACCACCCGGCCGTGCGACTGGGCTGTTGCCACCGAGCCCGCCGGCGCCCGGCACTTCGCCGTCGCAGCTTGCCCGACCCGCCGGCGAGTCCATTCGCTCCGGTGTTCCCGCTGAGCCCCGCTATTCCAGTTGCGCCGGATGCGCCATCACCCGCAACAACGTGGACGTTCACGGATATTCAATGCTCGAGCCATTCAACGCTCGAATTGCGTATGTGCCGCCGGATCCTGCCGAGCCACTCAAGGTCAGCCCGTCGAGGATCACCTTGGTGGCCCCGTCAGCGAGAGCAGCCTGCGGGGAGCCGCTGATCTGAGTGACGGCGGCCGCCGAACGAGACCACGTAGATGGGTCGTAACCACCCAAAATCGGAGCCCGCTCGCGACCACGAGCCCTGCGGCTTCGTCATAGGTGCCTGCCGCGATCCTGACCTCGCGACCTGATCCGGCAGCGGCGGCAACCGCAGCGGTGACCGTCTTCAACGCGGGAGGATCGAGTACCGGCATTCGTGTCGTACTTCCGTCGCAGCGACGTGGATGGCGCCGCCTCGCCGACATGAGACCACGTTCGCCCATCGATCCTGCGGTCAAGGGGGCCGCGAGAGGCGCGAATTCCGACAACCCTCCGAAGAGCAACAGCCGATCCTGCTCGGTGTCGACCGTCATCCCGTGCAGCTAGCGCGGCGCCGGGGCCAATGTCCTGGATCTGCGTCCACTGCACGCCGTCCCTTTGCCACGAATCGCCGTACACGGTGTGACCCGCGGTCGGGATGGCGATGTCCACCGAGTCCACGCCACCGAACAGATTCACTTTGCCGCTGAGAAGAGACATGGCCGCGCCGGCGCGGGGAGTCGGGCCGGTGTCGGCTACCTGGGTCCACAGCTCACCTGCCAGCTCCCACGTGTCACGGAATCGGTCAGAGCCCAGGCCGCCGAAAAGCACCACCCGATTGCGGACGGGATCGAATGCCACAGAATGGCCGGCTCTCGCACTCGGGCCGATGTCCTGGATCTGAGTCCAGAAGAATTCCGCCATTGGAATCACCCTTCCAGAAGGAGCCGGCTCATACCGCAGCCAACTCATAGTCCCACCCCGCGACAGCCCACGCGAGCGATGAAGGCGCGAGGCTAGATGGCGAAGGTACGCAGGTATCCGATGGCCCCGTTGAGAGACGTTTCCAGTGGAGTGACATCCTTGCGGGTCTGGCACAGCAGAGGAGACCGCCTTGGAGTGCCGCGAGAAGGGTCGTCGCCAGGAGCGCCGTGTCCGCATCTCACGCAGCAGCCCGAGGTCTTTCATCTGGAACCGAAGGGGTCGCCGGATGTCGCGGGTCGGCCACCTCGCAGGCAACGGCAGGCAACCGGGGCCTAGGGGCAGGTTGCTCGGTTGTCGGGCCCGCACGAACACTGCGTCCCGCCGAACCGGTGATGACCGGCTCGACGGGACGCGGTGCGCGTGGACTAGTCGCGCAGCCCAGCGGGGATGCTCAGCATCACCGTGCTGGACGCCGCGCCGTTCGCTCCGCCCTCTCCGTAGACCATCAGCTGGTGCTCGTTGTTGATGTCGAAGCTGTACGTCGGCATGAACCAGTCGCCGTCCTCGACCGGGATCATGCCCGACAGATCCCAGAGCCTGCCCTGCGGATCCCACATCGCCGAGACGGCGTAGTACGGCGCGAGTTCGACCGTGCCCAGCACCCAGCCGTCGTCGGTCACCTTCTCTCCGGTCGCGTCGTACCCGTAGTCGGCGAGACGCTTCATCCCGCCCGCCTCGGTCCACACGAACGCGTCGTCACCGCTCGTTCCGACGACGGTGCCGGTCGCGTTCACGTCCATGGCCTGCGCGACCACTGGCCGGGGAGCGTGCCGAGATCGCGCACGGCGCCGGTCGCGGCATCCCACATCACCGCAGTCGGCGCATGATCGGCGGTGAGCGACTGCCCGACGACCGCCCCGGCAGCGTTGATGGCACGCGGCTGTGTTTCCGACGTGACGGCTGACAGGTGCTCCAGCTCGCGGAACGTGCCGTCGGGCGTGCGCGCGAACGCATCGTTGTAGCTGTGCCACGTGCCCTCGGCATCCTGCTCGAGGAGTTCGGCGAACCCGGTGATGACGCCGCCGTCGTTCACCGCGGTCGCATACCCGCCCGTGTACGGCCGCCAGTCCGGCACGCCGACCACCGTGAGCGATCCATCCGCCGCCCACATCGAGGGAACGAAGTTCCACGTCGCTGTCGGTCATGATGCCGACGGCCGTCCGGCCCTCGTTGATCCCGAGCGCCGAGCCGTACTGCTCCTCTTCGACGGCCAGGTTCACCAAGCCGTCCTCCGCGGTCCAGGTCGTCGGTGTCATCCGGCTCTCGTACTGCCGATCGCCCGCGACGACGCCGTCGTCGGTCATCTCGGCGCCCGACGAACGGCGGAGCCCAGCTGACGACGTCGAGCTGGGCACGTCGACGGTGGTGATCGGCGACGCTCGCCGCACCGATGATCGTGCCGTACTCGTTGGCCACCCGCACCCGACCGACCATCGGCTCGCCCGTCAGCTGGCGGGCGGTGACGGTCAGCGCTCCGTCGACCGGCATGGACTCGCCCGCGGACAGGTCGTACGTCGCGTCGGACTTCGGCGTGACGGTGCCCTGCCCCTTGGAGAACATCTCCTGGTGATAGTCGAACGTGACGCCCTCTCCGGTGACGCTGACTCCGGCGACCACGATGTAGTACGTGCCCGGCTGCGGATCGTCGATGACGATGCGCTCGGGCGAGTCCCGGTCGCCGTGCCCTGACCGATCGCCCTCCCGCCGAAGTACACGTAGAAGTCCAGATCGGCGGCCTCTCGGGGCGTGAGCGTCACATCGAGCCGGGTCGACTCACGCGGGACGTACAGCTGATTGGCGGTGACCTCGCCCTGCGCGACCGTCGAGAACAGGTTGACGACGGTGCCGACCTCGCCGGTCGTGACGTGCGCATCGACGGGACCGAAGGTGTTCGTGCCCGCCATGCTGACGTCGGTCGGCTCGTTCATCGTCACCGAGTCGAGGGTGGTCGATCCCGGCTCCACGCTCATGCCCTGCAGCGAGACCGCGGCGGTGTAGGTGTTGGCGTCGGTGCCCGAGGTGCGACGCGCCTCGATGACGAACTCCCAGATGCCCGGCTTGGGTCGATACACCGCCCGCGCGCGTGGCGTTGCAGCTCCGCGGGATCGGCGTAGGCGGTGTAGCAGTGGTTGCTGGCGTTCGAGTCCGCGGGCATGCCATCGGGGTCGATGGGCATGATGCGGACCTGGCTGCCGTCCGCGATCCCTTCGAGCGTCATCTGCAGCGCTTCGACGCCCCAGGCACGGGGACCAGCAGCGACGTGCTTCCGCCGCGCGGAAGCGTGCCCGAACCCGTCACCGAGAAGTCCGGGCGCGCCAGCGGCGTCGTCGCGAGAACGGTGACCGGGACGAACTGGTCGATGCCGGCCGTCGCCGGGTCGTCGATGGTCATGATCGCGCTGTGGACCCCCGACGTCTTCGCGGTCGCGGTGACGGTGACGTCGGCGGCCTTGTCCTTCTTCAGGGGAAGGCTGGCGCGGGCGCTGAACGTTCCGTCGTTGCCGATCCAGCCGATGCGGTGGACGATGTTCTTGGCGGCACCGCTGGTGCGGGTGACGCCCACCTTGTAGGTCTTCTCGTCACCGGTCACCTGACCGCCCTCGTCCGGCAGGCAGCGGTTGTAGACGCCCGGTCCGGTGTGCGGCGTCTCGAGGAGGCCCGACAGCGAGCTGCACACGGGGGCGGAGACCTCGAGCGCGTTGACCGAGACCGTCTTGGCCAGCTGCTTCCAGGCGGCGACCGTGTCGACGATGCCTGCGCCCTGCGCAGTCGTGGGGATGCCGGGGATCAGGCGCGCCGTCCCGGTGAGGGCGGTCTTCAGCGCGGCCGCGGAGACCGGCACCGAGCTGGCCTTGGCTGCAGACAGGAGCAGTGCCGCGGAGCCGGCGACCTGTGGCGCCGCCATGGAGGTGCCGTTGAACATGCCGTATCCGGCGGGCAGCTCATACCCGGTTTCGGGGACCGACTGGCCGGGAAGCCACATCGGGATGGAGGAGACCGCCGCGCCGGGGGCCGAGACCTGCGGCGCGAGGGCGCCGTTCTCGGCGGGGCCGCGGGAGGAGAATCCGAAGATTCCCTGCTCGGCGGTCACCTTCGCCCCGTAGTCGGCCCACCAGGTGCCGGAGCTGACGGATGCAGCGACCGAGATGGCCTTGCCGGCCACCGAGGGCGAGCTGACGGTGTTGCTGCCGAGGCCGTCGTTGCCGGCGGCGACGACGATCTGCACGCCGTACTGGTCGATGAGCTGGTCGTACAGGTCGGCGACCACGTCGGACCCGTCGTTGAGGGCCGGAAGCCCGCCGATCGACAGGTTGACGACGTCGACGCCGCGGTTGATGACCAGGTCGATCATGCCCTCCGTGAGCGCGGCCTGGGTGCAGCCTCCCTCGAACGTGCAGGCGCGGGAGGAGACGATCTGCGCGCCCGGCGCGGCGCCGTGCATCTCGCCGCCGAACATCGAGGTCGCGGCGACGATGCCGGCCACGTGCGTGCCGTGCGAGGCGGCGGGCAGACCGATGTTGACGAAGGTTCCGGTCTCGCCGACCTCGCTCCCGAGCGGCGAGAGGTCGACGTCGTCGCGGTACTCCACGACGAAGGGAATCCGCTCGTTCTCCGGCGGAGCCGGGGTCGTCGACGCCGAAGTAGCCCGACCTGGTGGTCGACCGCGTACGGCGCCATCGCCGGCTGCGTCGGTGAAGTCCTGGTTGCCGTCGGCATCCACCCAGATCCTGTGAGTCGATGGCTCGTAGAGCACCCCGAAGGCGTCGTACACGTCTCCGTTCCCGTTGAGGTCGCCCGCGAAGTCGCTGCCCGACGTCGCGTACTCATAGAAGAAGCCGATCAGGAAGTCGCCGGCGGGCGCGGTCCAGTCGTCGCCCGCGTAGCGGAACGAGGGTCCGCTGCGAGCGGTCGACATCTCGACCCACGTGCCGTCGCCGTCCTGGATCGGATCGGTCGCGGTGACCCAGTCGATGATCTTGGGCTTGCCGTCGGTGGTCTTCTGCAGCGCCGGGTGCCCGACGTCGACGCCCGTGTCCAGCACGCCGACGACGGTGCCTCGACCGTCCCATTTCGGATTCGCCTTCACGAAGGAGGCGGCGCCGGTCTCGTCGATGGGCATGTAGGGGTTGGCGGCGGGCGTGCTCGCGTCCGGGGCGCTCGGCCCGGCGTCACGTGCGGACCGCGTCGGGGTGTCGCCCGTGCCCAACTCGGGGGCGGGGATGCGGTACGTGCGGTTGAGGTCGATCGCCTTGACGGTCGACATCGCGGCCAGGTCGGAGACGCTGTCGGTGGGCACGGTGGCCCGCACGTAGCCCAGCTTCTCGGTGACCGATCCGACGGTGCCGCCCGCCTTGCGCACGGCCGCGACGACCTCGTCGGCGGCTCCCTTGCGGGCGAGCATCATGACGGTGACGGTGCTCGTCTCCTCGACCTGGGCCTGCTGCAGGAGCCTGGTGTCGGCGTCGCCGAGCTTCTCGGTGGCGTCGTCCGACGACCCGATCGAGTCGATCGGGTGGAAGCCGGATTCCGCCTCGGGCTCGTAGAGCTGCGGCTCGCCGGTCGACTGCTGCTGCGACTCCGGCGGATGGATCGCGGCGGTCCGCGGCGCCGGGCCGGCCGGGGCGAACGGGCCGTCCGGGTCGGGCGTGGCCGACGACCCCTGGTCGGGCGGCGGTGTGGGCGACGCGGCGGCGCTCCCGATCGGCGCGATCATCATCGCGGCGGAGATCAGTGCCGCGGATGCGGCGCCGACCAGTTTCTTGCGTGTGCTCATCGTGCTCCTAGACGGGGGGTCAGGACGGGCGTCAGGTCGACGCCGGCTCGAGCGCGGAGCGGAACCGGTGGTCCTGAGGCTCCTCGAACTCGCGTCCGAATCTCCCAGCGGCGGCGCGACGGGTCAATCGATCACGGTGGCGGATGAGCGACATGGCGTGTACCCGCCCCGTCAGCCGCAGTCAATCTCGCACCGTGTCCACACCGAGATGGACAGATCTCGACCGGCACGAGCCGACGTGATCCGCGCACGTTTCCGACACTCGTGATCGGGGACCACCCGAGATCGCTCGAACGAAGCCCTTGGAAGCTCAGGACTTCGGAGCGGAACGCGGCTCCAGGATCACGACCGCGGTCTCGGACGACCGAAGCGCGGCAAGATCGTCCAGCCCGGAGTCGATCTCGCGCCACTGCGACCAAAGACGGGAGCGTTCGTCCCCCTGCGCGGCGCGAGCAACACGAGGCGAGGACCGTCTCGAACGACGACCATCCCATCAGGTTGGGCTTGGAGATTGAGCCACCATGCCGGCTCGGGGTCTGCCCAGCCGTTCATCGCCATTGTGACGAGGTTCGGACCGTCTTCGAATAGCCGAGGATCACCTCTCGCTCATCGCCGGTGCGCCGCCCTGTGGTCGTCAGGTGAGAGTGCCCCGACCATGAGGTTTGGACGCCACAACCCGACTCGTCCACCGGTGATTCGAAACATGCCCCGGTGGGACCCTCCAGGCGAGGCGGACGAACCAGCGAGGCGGAACACTCGGTCGTCGCTCTCTTGCGTTCGACACGGGTGGATTCTAATCGTCAGCGGCCGCGCGCAGGACTGAACATTGCAAGCGCGAGGAGCACAGCCACGGCCAGCACCACGACCTGGCCGATGGCTTCGCTGGTCGACAGGTGTCCCAGATGGGTGACGTGGTACGCGAAATGCAGGACAGGGCCCGTCCCCGGAGAGACCCACTCACCGAGGCCGACATCGGCGGTCCGCCTCAGCCCGTCGTTTCCTCGTCTATCCGCGTCAGTGCCATGAAGGGCTCGGCGTGTTCCGGGAGCGCCAGCTGAACATCATCGATTGCATCAGTGTCATCGAAAAGCGACAGCGAAGATCACGGCAAGGAATTCCCGATCACGTCGAGATTCATCGAGGCATCCCCGCAGGTGCCGAGATAGCGACTCCAGACCGAGGAGATCCATCGGTCGCGGGTTCACGTCCCGTCAGCCCTACGTCAGCTCAGCCGACGGATCCCATCGCCCTGGCGAGCTGTCCGTTTGGTGCGGTGACAATCCAGGCCCGAGGAGCTGGCGGCTGATTCTGAGAGGCGCTGAAGCCACTCCTCATCGATTGTCGGGCACACGGGAGCCGGCGAATTTGAAGTACACCGGCTGTGTCGGCGTCATCCAGAGTGAACTGCGGCCGTCGCCGACGGATACCGCGTCGAGCCAGGACACGACGAGCGATTCGTTGCGGCGAAAGCGCTGAACGATGACGATCTGAAGATGCGAAAGGAGCCGATCTTCGAAGTCCACGGAGATGTTCCCGTGCGCCATGCTTCCCATCGGATGTCCTCCTGACTGCTCCAAGCCGCTGCGGCACCCGTCGGGTGCGGATTCTACCGGTCTCCGGTGGTCAGCCGCTTTCGTGCGAAGTGCTCTCGGCATCTGTCTCCGCTGGCCCGGACCGCGCGCCGCGTCACCGACGCCGATCGAGCTCGGCAAGCGCCGGCGGGCGCGTTCACGGAGGTCCTTGACCGCTTCCTCGGCGTTCAGGTCGACCGAGACCGCGTCACTGCTCATCGAAACCAGTTGACTCGCGGGTCCGACGATGAGCTGGATCTCACGAACCTTCCCGTCGTCATCGACTCCTGGGAAGGCGACGATATCGGCGGAGTCCACAATCGCAAGAACGCTGGCGTACTCCATCAGTGCATCCGCGATCGCATCGTCAGTGAAGAACCCGCCGCTCGCATAGAGAATGCGCTTCATGCATCGATTCTGACGCGAAATGCGGCAGTCTCCTAGACCCTTACTGAGCTTTCTCCGCCCGCGCGGCAGGCTGGCATGGCTTCGTTCACATCTCTGACCACGCGCACCGGTGCCTCGTGGAACGTGGAGCACGCCCGCGATGGGCATTGGAGCATACCTTGATCGGGTCCGACGCACCAGTCCCTCGGGTCGATTTGGGGGACTGACGGGCAGCACCGCATGCTTGATCACGGTCGCCGCTCACACGATCGGGGGATGGTGCGAGCAGAAGGACCACATCACGTCGGAGCGGCCAACTGGGGGAAGTTGGCCGCTCCGGCGTTCTCAGCAGGCACTGCCGCGGCCTGGCACGCTGACGTCGCGAGCGGCAGCGAGATCGCGTCCACCGCGGCGTCGCCGCGGATCCGGCGCATGCAGGCGACCACCTCGTCGACGACCGCGGGCGTGAGCGCCGACAGACCACGCTGTGCGGCCCGAACGCCTCGAGTCCGCCCGGCGCGGATGCGCACGACCTCCCAGCCGACCTCGCGCAGCGCGTCGTCCTTCTCGAGGTCGGATGCCTCTTTGAGGCCCATGTGGGCGCGTCGCGAGCGTCCGGGATCGTCGTACTCCACCGCGATGCGCAGCTGCGGCACGAGGATGTCGGGCCACACCTCCTGGCGTCCGAAGAACGTGCGCGCGATGCGCACCGCGTTCACGCCGTGGTGCAGCCGGATCCGCTCGGCGAGCAGGATCTTGAGGCGCTGCTCGGTCTGCGAGGTGCGGGTGCGCAGCGCGGGATTCATGAACGCCACGCCCCCCTCGCGCAGCGAGCTCGGGCCGGCGGCGTTGACGCGCGCACTTCGGGCACCCCGGACCCGTGAGCACCTCGCGGACGCTCGCCGTGTATCGATCGTGCCCGCGGGCGCACCGCCAGTCGTACGTCGCGCCGACACGCGTCTCGCGGGCGATCGCGGAGCGCTGCGACGGCGACGCGACCCGGCGGATCAGCTCGGCACGCGAGCGATGGGTCTCGTCGAGCAGCATGCAGAGCGGGCATACCCGCCGGATCGCCACGACGCCCGGATCGCCCGCCGAGGCGCCGTGCCCGCACCGGAAGCTCACCGCGACCATGATCGCCTCGTCCGCTCGTCCATGCGTCCATGGTGACGCTGCCCGCCGACACTGTCGTCGGCGACCGGGAGAATGGACCCGTGCAGATCGTGGTCGCGGCCGTCGAACGGGGGCGCATCGCCCTCGTCGACCCCGACGACCCGGCGACGCCCGATCGCCGTCGTCGATCCCGACGGGCTCGCCGAGGTCGTGCGCGAGCTCGAGGTGCGCGAGCATCCGCGCTGGGTCTGGAACGAGACGCGGCGGTGGTATCCGCGCCTCCTCGCCGCAGGGGTGCGTGTCGAGCGATGCCACGACCTCCGCCTGTGCGGGGCGATCCTCGATCGCTCGACGGCGACCGAGGCCGCCCGCGCATCCGGCTCGTTACCCGCGCCCGGCGTGGCTCCCGCCCGGCCCGGCCGACGGCGGCGGCGCGGTCTCCGGCGAGCCCACCGTGCCGGCGATGTCGCACAGCACGCTCTTCGATCTCGACGACTTCGCCGCCGCCGACGTCGCGGCCGACGTCGGCCCGCGCGTTCCGGCGACAGCCCGCGGCGACGACGCCGGAGTCCGACGACTCGCGCCCGGCGTCGCCGATTCGAGCGCGGCCCGTCCGCCGACTGCGGTCGTCGCCGAGCTCGCGCGCCAGCTCGCGCTCGTCGCCGCCGGCGTCGACCCGAACGCGCTGCGCCTGCTGCTCGCCGCGGAGTCGGCGGGTGCGCTGATCGGCGTCGAGCTGCAGGCCGCCGGGCTGCCGTGGCGCCGCTCGGTGCACGAGGCCGTGCTCGAGCAGGAGCTCGGGCCCGCGCCCGGCGGCCGGGTGGAAGCCGGCGCGGATGGAGGCGCTCGCGGTGCAGGTGCGCGAGGAGCTCGGCGCGGCATCCGTCAACCTCGACTCGCAGGCCGACCTGCTGCGCGCCCTGCGACGCGCGGGCATCCAGGTGGACTCCACGGCGCGCTGGGAGCTCCGCGAGCACGACCATCCGGCGATCGAGCCGCTGATCGCCTACAAGAAGCTCGCGCGGCTGCTCAGCGCGAACGGCTGGACCTGGCTCGACGAGTGGGTGCGTCGACGGGCGGTTCCGGCCCGAGTACGTGCCGGGCGGCACGGCGACGGGGCGGTGGGCGACGTCGGGCGGCGGCGCCCTCCAGCTGCCGAAGAACGTGCGCAGCGCGGTGGTCGCCGATCCCGGCTGGACCCTGGTGGTCGCCGACGCCTCGCAGCTCGAGCCGCGGGTGCTCGCCGGGCATGGCCGCGCGACGAGGCGATGGCCGAGGCCGGCCGCGGACGCGACCTCTACCTCGGCCTCGTCGACGCCGGCGTCGTCGCCACGCGCGACGAGGCCAAGATCGCGATCCTCGGCGCGATGTACGGCGCGACGACCGGCGAGAGCGGCCGGCTCGTGCCGCGGCTGGCGCGCGCGTTCCCGCGCGCCATGGCCCTCGTCGACCGTGCCGCCCGCGACGGCGAGCGCGGAGCGTCGGTGACGACGCTGCTCGGCCGCTCCTCGCCGCTGCCGCCCGACGGCGTGGCGCGCGGTGCAGCGCCGCGCGAGCGAGCCCGACGCGACGGCGGTCGACGAGCGTCGCGCACGTTCGTCCGCCCGCGACTGGGGGCGGTTCACCCGCAACTTCGTCGGTGCAGGGCAGCGCCGCCGAGTGGTCGCTCTGCTGGATGGCGGCGCTGCGCGGGCGCCTCGACGAGATGGGCGCTCGGTCACGCCGGCCACGCCCGACGCGGTCGGCGCCGGTCCCGTGTTCGGCCGTTCGCCGCACCTCGTCGTACTTCCTGCACGACGAGATCATCGTGCACGCACCGCGCGAGGTCGCCGACGAGGTGGCCGCCGCCGTCGAGGAGACGGCGCGGGGCGCCGGGCGGCTGCTGTTCGGCGACTTCCCGGTCGACTTCCCGCTCGACCTCGCGGTGGTCGACAGCTACGCGTCGGCCGGCTGAGCGCCGCCGTCGACGGCGCCGTCGCCCGGCGGCGCGGTCGCGGGGGTCGGCCCGGGACGGCGACCTCGCTTCGGACGCTCGGCGCGCGGCGCGAAGGCCAGTCGCTCCGCAGCCGCCGAGCGCGGCGAGCCAGGCGAGCGCGGCGTCGGCGCGGGCCAGGTCGGCGGATGCCGCGAGGCGGACGAGTGCCGCCTCGGCGCGTTCGGCTGCGTCGCGCTTCGGCCGGGCGGCCGCGTCGGCAGCCGTCGGGCGTCGCGGCCCCGCCGCGGCGGATGCCTCGTCACGTCGCGCCCGCCACCGCTCGCGCTCCGCGGCGACGACCGCGTCGGCGTCGCAGTCGGGCAGCGAGCGCGCGATCAGCACGCGGTCGATCGTCTCGTCCCACGGGTCGGCGCCCGCGGCATCCGCACCGTCGAGCCAGGCGCGCGCCGCCGCCAGGCCGGCGTCCGTCAGCCGGTGCAGGGGGAGCCCGTCGTCGGTGGTGCCGGCCGGCTCGACGAGCTCCTGCCTCGTGAGGCGCTCCAGCGTCGCGTACGTCTGGCCGACGTTGATGGTGCGGCGCCCGCCCGGTGCGCGAGGCGAGCCCGCCGTGGAGTTGGAACCCGTACGCGGGACCCGCGGTGAGCAGGGCGAGCAGTGCGTCGCGCACGGCCATGTGTGCCTCCGAGGGGTGAGGGAACGCTTCACCGAGCATACTGTTCCGCGCCGCCGCGCGTCACGTATGCCGCGGCGGCCCGCGCGGGAACCTTGTCCTCCGCGGGATTCCGCGGCATAATCGCCCATGACGGCTCTGACCGTCCACAATCGAACACCTCGCCATCCGGCGGTTCCGAGGTCGTAGGGGAAGACGCACCTCGAGAACGGAGACGGAGATGGCGGAGAAGGTCACGCGGGCCGTGCGCGCCGCGCGAGGCGTGCTGTTCGTGCACTCCTCGCCGCGGGCGCTGTGCCCGCATGTCGAATGGGCGGCGGGCCGCGCGCTCGGCACGCGCCGTGAACTTCGACTGGTCGGAGCAGCCGGTCTACCGCGGCACGCAGCGCGCCGAGTTCTACTGGGAGGGCGAGGCCGGCAGCGGGGCGAAGCTCGCATCGGCCCTGCGCGGCTGGGAGCAGCTGCGCTTCGAGGTGAGCGAGGATCCGACGCCGCGGCTCCGACGGCGCCCGATGGATGCACACGCCCGACCTCGGCGTCTTCTTCGCCCAGACCGACACCGCGGGCAACACCGTGATCCCCGAGGATCGCATCCGCTACGCGATGGAGGTCGCCGGCCACGACGCGCTCGAGCTGCACCGCGAGCTGCGGCTCGCGCTCGGGCAGGCCTGGGACGACGAGCTCGAGCCGTTCCGCCACGCCAGTGATTTCGCCCCGGTCGTCTGGTTGCACCAGGTGGGCTGAGCGGCGACGCGGTCCGCGCGGTGGCGTGACGCGAGCGTCGGATGACCCTTCCCGGCGTCGCACGACCGAAACCCGCGGGCCGTGACGAGAAGACCCCGGCGCCTCGCGGCGACCGGGGTCTTCTCATGGGCGTGCGCCCCGCGGCATCCGCTCAGGCGGTGCGGAACGCGGCGACCGCGTTGTGCCCGCCGAAGCCGAACGAGTTCGATGATCGCGACGAGCTCGCCGTCGCCGAGCGCGCGCGGCGAGGTGACGACGTCGAGCGGGATCTCGGGGTCCTGGTCGGTGAGGTTGATCGTGGGCGGCGCGGTGCGCTCGTGCAGGGCGAGCACCGTGAACAGCGCCTCGATCGCGCCGGCGCCGCCGAGCAGGTGCCCGGTGGAGGCCTTCGTGGCGGAGACGGCGATCCCGTCGAGCGCGTCGCCGAAGACGCGGCGCAGCGCGTTGTACTCGGCGATGTCGCCGACCGGGGTGCTCGTCGCGTGCGCGTTGATGTGCCGGACGTCGGCGAGCGTCGCGCCGGCGCCCTCGATGGCCGCCTTCATCGCGCGTGCGGCGGCCGAGCCCTCGGGGTCGGGAGCGGTGATGTGGTACGCGTCGCTCGTGACCGCGCCGCCGAGCAGCTCGGCGTAGATGCGGGCGCCGCGGGCCTTGGCGTGCTCCTCGGTCTCGACGACGAGCGCGGCCGCGCCCTCGCCGAGCACGAAGCCGTCGCGGCCGACGTCGTAGGGGCGCGACGCGATCGCGGGGTCGTCGTTGCGGCGCGAGAGCGCCTGCATCGACGCGAACGCGGCGATGGGCAGCGGGTGGATGGCCGCCTCGGAGCCGCCGGCGATGACGACGTCGGCGAGTCCCTGCTGCAGGTGGTCGTACGCGTTCACGAGCGCCTCGGTGCTCGAGGCGCAGGCCGAGACGACGGTGCGGATGCCGGCGCGGGCGTGCAGGTCCATGCCGATCGCCGCGCCGCGGGCCGTTCGGCATGAGCATCGGCACGGTCATGGGCAGCACGCGGCGCGGGCCCGCGCTCGCGCAGGGTGTCCCATGCGTCGAGGAGCGTCCACACGCCGCCGATGCCGGTCGACCAGTCGACGGCGAGGCGCTCGGGGGCGACCTCGGGTGCGCCGGCGTCGGCCCAGGCCTCACGCGCCGGCGATGAGCGCGAACTGGCTCGACGGGTCGAGGCGCTTCTGCTCGTGGCGCTCGAGCACCTCGGACGGCGCGCACCTTCGCGGTCGCGGCGAAGGTGACGGGCAGTTCGAGCTCGGTCGACCCACTCCTGCTCGAGGTGGCGGGCACCGGACTCGCCGGCGAGCAGGGCGTTCCAGCTGTCGCGGGCCGTTCCGCCGAGCGGCGAGGTCGCGCCGATGCCGGTGATCACGATCTTCTTGGTCATAACGAAAGCACTCCGTGGGAGAGAAGGGTCACGCGGATGGGCGGGCGGCACGACGATCGTGCCCGCCCGCCCGAACAGCGACTAGGCCTGGGCCTTGACGATGAAGTCGACGGCGTCGCCGACGGTCTTGAGGTTCTTGACCTCTTCGTCGGGGATCTTGACGTCGAACTTCTCCTCGGCGTTGACGACGATCGTCATCATCGAGATCGAGTCGATGTCGAGGTCGTCGGTGAACGACTTGTCCAGCTCAACCGTGTCGGTCGCGATGCCGGTCTCGTCGTTGATGAGCTCGGCCAGGCCGGCAAGCACTTCTTCGGTGGACAATGCCATTGGTTCTTCTCCTTGAGGGTGTCTCGTTTGACCGAGAGACAGTCTAGATGGACAGAGGTCGGTGGTTCAGGGCAGAACCACCACTTGGGCGCCGAACACGAGGCCGGCGCCGAAGCCGATCTGGAGGGCGAGGCCCCCCGAGAGTTCCGGATGCTCCTCGAGCAGCCGGTGGGTCGCGAGCGGGATCGACGCCGCCGACGTGTTGCCGGTCGTCGCGATGTCGCGGGCGATCACCACGGACTCGGGCAGCTTCGAGCTGCTTCGCGAACTCGTCGATGATGCGCATGTTCGCCTGGTGGGGGATGAAGGCGGCGAGGTCGGCGCTCGTGACGCCCGCGGCATCCAGCGCCTGCTTCGCGACCTTCGCCATGTCCCACACGGCCCAGCGGAAGACCGTCTGGCCCTCCTGGCGCAGCGTCGGCCACTCGGATGCCCCGTCGCGGAACTCCGTGAGCGTGTGCGTTCATGCCCACGGCGTCCGGCCTTCGAGCCGTCGGAGCCCCAGATCGTGCGGGCGATGCCGGGGAAGTCGCTCGGGCCGATGACGACCGCGCCGGCGCCGTCGCCGAGGAGGAACGAGATCGAGCGGTCGGTCGGGTCGACGACGTCGGAGAGCTTCTCGGCGCCGATGACGAGCGCGTAGTGCGGCGGCGCCCGGTGCGGATGAGGGCGTCGGCCTGGGCGACCGCGTAGGCGTAGCCCGGCGCAGGCGGCGTTCGTGTCGTAGGCGGCGGCGGGGTTCGCGCCGACGCGGTCGGCGACGCACGGCGGCCATCGACGGCGTCTGCTGCGACGTTGCGAGATCGTGGCGATGATGACGAGGTCGATGAGCTCGGGCGCGACGCCCGACTTCGCGATCGCCTCCTGCGCGGCATCCGTCGCGAGGTCGGTCGCCGAGACCTCGGCGCCGGCGCGCGTGCGCGTCGACGATGCCGGTGCGCTGCTGGATCCACTCGTCGGACGAGTTGATCGGGCCGATCGAGGTCGTCGTTCGGCACCGCGTTCTCGCCGCGGGCCGCGCCGACCGCGTAGATGCGGGTGTAGGCGGGTCCGTGCGACTGCTGGAGGGTGGGTTTCGTCATGCTCGGCTTTCTCGTGTGCGCCCGGTTCAGGCGGCCTGCTCGATGAGCTCGATGGCGGCGGGCAGGTCGTCGGGCGTCTTCACGGCGACCGTGGGCACGCCCTTGAGCGCCGCGCTTGGCGAGGCCGACGAGCGCGCCCGCGGGCGCGACCTCGATGATGCCGGTGACCCCGGCCGCGGCGAACGACTCCATGCAGCGGTCCCAGCGGACGGGCGAGGAGACCTGGCCGACGAGCAGGTCGACGAAGGCGGCGCCGGAGGTCACGACGCTGCCGTCGCGGTTGGTCCAGAGGGTGACGCCGGGGTCGGAGACGTCGAGCGCCGGCGGCGACGGCCGCGAGGCGCTCGACGGCGGGGCGCATGTAGCGGGTGTGGAACGCGCCGGCCACCTGCAGCGGGATGACGCGGGCGCCGGCGGGCGGCTCGGCCTTCAGCTGCTCGAGCGCGTCGAGGGCGCCGGCGACGACGATCTGGCCGCCGCCGTTGAAGTTCGCGGGCTCGAGGCCGAGCTCGTCGAGTCGCGCGATGCAGGGCGGCCTCGTCGCCGCCGAGGACGGCGCTCATGCCCGTGGCGCTCGAGCGCCGCGGCATCCGCCATCGCGCGCCCGCGCTCGGCGACGAAGTGCATCGCGTCGGCCTCGGCGAGCACGCCGGCGGCCGCGGCGGCGGTGATCTCGCCCACCGAGTGGCCGGCGATGCCGCCGATCCGGTCGGCGCGGCCGTCGGCGAGCAGGCGCCCGAGGGTGAGCAGGCCCGCCGCGACGATGAGCGGCTGGGCGACCGCGGTGTCGCGGATCGTGTCGGCGTCGCTCACGGTGCCGTGGGTCGCGAGGTCGACGCCGGCCGCCTCCGAGTACGCGGCGAGCTGCTCGGCGAGCGGCGGGGTCGGCGAGCCAGGGGGCGAGGAATCCGGGGGTCTGCGAGCCCTGTCCAGGGCAGACGACGACGATCACCCTCCCTATCCTGCCAACGCACGGCCACCTCGGGTGTGTGTCGATGCCACAAGCTCTCGTCGGAAGCCTTGTGCGTGCCCGACATGCCGCAGGGTCGACCGCCGGATGCCGCGCGTCGGCGTCCTCGCCGTGGCGGGTCAGCTCGGGCGCCGGCGCGGCTGGTGCTCGTGGTCGCTCATCGACCCGATGATGAGCGCCGCCTGGAGGATGAGCGCCTCGCGTGCGCCGGTGGCATCCCACCCGATGACGTCGGAGACGCGCTTCAGGCGGTAGCGCACGGTGTTCGGGTGCACGAACAGCTCGCGGGCGGTCGCCTCGAGCGAGCGACCGTTGTCGAGGTAGCTCCACAGCGTGGTGAGCAGCTCGGTCGAGTGCGCCTGCAGCGGCCGGTAGATGCGGTGCACGAGGGTCGCACGCGCGAGCGGGTCGCCCGCGAGGGCGCGCTCGGGCAGCAGGTCGTCGGCGTGCACCGGCCGCGGCGCGTGCCGCCACGACCGCGCCACCGCGAAGCCGGCGAGGGCCGCCTTCGCGCTCTTCGACGCGTCGACGAGGTTCGGCACCTCGTGCCCGAGCACGAGGTGGCCCGGGCCGAAGTGCGGCTCGAGCTGCGTCGCGATCTCCATGAAGGTGAGCGCGGGGGCGGTGCCGATGGTCTCCTCGGGCTCCTGGCCGAGCGGGTCGGACCGGCCGATCACGAGCACCAGGCGGTTGCCCTGCACGCCGATGAGCACGTCGGCGTGCATGTGCCGGGCGGCGCGGCGCACGTGGTCGACGTCGAGCTGCTTCGGCGCGGTGCCCACGAGCACCGCGACCTCGCCGTGGCCGTGCCAGCCGAGGGCGGCGATGCGGCTCGGCAGCTCGTCGTCGTACTCGCCCGAGAGGATCGAGTCGACGACGAGCGCCTCGAGGCGCGCGTCCCAGAGGCCGCGCGCCTCGGCGGCCCGTGCGTAGACGTCGGCGGCGGCGAAGGCGATCTCGCGCGAGTAGAGCAGGATCGCCTCGCGCAGCGGCTCGCCGCCGTCCTTGCACGCGCTCCTCGACGACCTCGACCGTGACGCGGATGAGCTGCAGCGTCTGCTGCAGGCTCACCGAGCGGAGCAGCTCACGCGGTGCGGCGCCGAACACGTCGGCGGCGATCCACGGCGTCGACCGGGGGTCCTCGAACCAGGCGATGAACGACGAGATGCCGGCCTGGGCGACGAGGCCGACGGCCGATCGGCGGCTCGGCGGCATGTCGCCGTACCACGGCAGCGTGTCCTCGAGGCGCTTCAGCGTCTGGGTGGAGAGCTCGCCCGCGATGGTGCGCAACCACGCGAGCGTCTCCGCCTTCGTCCTGGGCTTCGTCGCCACCTCGTCGCCTGCTAGCTCTCGCCGCCGGCCGATCCGGTGGTGCCGGCATTCACGTCGTGCAGCCGGTACTTCTCGATGGCCTGCGCCGGGAGCGAGCGGTCGACCTCGCCGCGGTCGGCGAGCAGCTCGAGCGTGCGCACCACGACCGACGGTCCGTCGATCTTGAAGAAGCGCCGCGCCGCCGGTCGCGTGTCGGAGAAGCCGAACCCGTCGGCGCCGAGCGTCGCGTAGTCGCCGGGCACGTAGGCGCGGATCTGGTCGGGCACCGCGTGCATGTAGTCGGAGACCGCGACGAACGGACCGCCGACGCCCGACAGCTTCTGCGTCAGGTACGGCGGACGCGGCGCTCGGCGTCGGGGTTGAGGAAGTTGTGCTCGTCGGCGGCGAGGCCGTCGCGGCGCAGCTCGGTCCAGCTGGTGACCGACCAGACATCCGCCGACACGCCCCAGTCCGATTGCGAGCAGGTGCTGCGCCTCGAGGATCCACGGCACCGCCACGCCCGAGGCGAGGAGCTGGGCCTTCGGGCCCTGCACCGTCGACTCCGAGATGCGGTGGATGCCGCGCACGATGCCCTCGACGTCGACGCCCTCGGGCTCGGCGGGCTGCACGATCGGCTCGTTGTAGACCGTGAGGTAGTACATGACGTTGGGGTCGGGGTGGTGCGCCGCCGTACATGCGGTCGAGGCCCGACGCGCACGATGTGGCCGATCTCGTAGCCGTAGGCGGGGTCGTACGACACGACGGCCGGGTTGGTCGACGAGAGCAGCAGCGAGTGGCCGTCGGCGTGCTGCAGGCCCTCGCCCGTGAGCGTGGTGCGGCCGGCCGTCGCGCCGATCATGAAGCCGCGCGCCATCTGGTCGCCGGCCGCCCAGATCGCGTCGCCGGTGCGCTGGAACCCGAACATCGAGTAGAACACGTAGATCGGGATCAGCGGCTCGCCCTCGGTCGCGTACGAGGTGCCGATCGCGGTGAACGCGGCGAGCGCGCCGGCCTCGTTGATGCCGACGTGCACGATCTGGCCCTGCGGGCTCTCCTTGTAGGCGAGGAGGAGCTCGCGGTCGACCGAGGTGTAGTGCTGGCCGTTCGGGTTGTAGATCTTCGCGTTCGGGAAGAACGCGTCCATGCCGAACGTGCGCGCCTCGTCGGGGATGATCGGCACGATGCGGTTGCCGAAGTCCTTGGCCCGCATGAGGTCCTTCAGGAGTCGCACGAACGCCATGGTCGTGGCGATCTCCTGCGTGCCGGAGCCCTTCTTCGCGATCGCGTAGGCCGAGTCGTCGGGCAGCGAGATCGCGGTGTGGTTCGTGCGGCGCTCGGGCAGGTAGCCGCCGAGCTCGCGGCGACGCTCGTGCAGGTACTGGATCGCCTCGTCCTGCTCGCCCGGGTGGTAGTACGGCGGGCAGGTACGGGTTCTCCTCGAGCTGCGCGTCGGTGATCGGGATGCGCATCGCGTCGCGGAACGTCTTGAGGTTGTCGAGCGTCATCTTCTTCATCTGGTGGGTCGCGTTGCGGCCCTCGAAGCTCGGACCGAGGCCGTAGCCCTTGATCGTCTTCGCCAGGATGACGGTGGGCTGGCCCTTGTGCTCGGTGGCCGCCTTGAACGCCGCGTACACCTTGCGGTAGTCGTGGCCGCCGCGCTTCAGGTTCCAGATCTGCTCGTCGGAGAGGTCCTTCACGAGCTCGAGCGCGCGCGGGTCGCGGCCGAAGAAGTTCTCGCGCACGTAGGCGCCCGACTCGGCCTTGTAGGTCTGGTAGTCGCCGTCGGGCGTGACGTTCATGAGGTTGCGCAGCGCGCCGTCGTGGTCGCGCGCGAGCAGGTCGTCCCACTCGCGGCCCCAGACGACCTTGATGACGTTCCAGCCGGCGCCGCGGAAGAAGCTCTCGAGCTCCTGGATGATCTTGCCGTTGCCGCGCACCGGGCCGTCGAGGCGCTGGAGGTTGCAGTTGATGACGAACGTGAGGTTGTCGAGGCCCTCGTTCGCGGCCACCTGCAGCTGGCCGCGGCTCTCGACCTCGTCCATCTCGCCGTCGCCGAGGAACGCCCACACGTGCTGGTCGGACGCGTCCTTGATGCCGCGGTTGGTGAGGTACCGGTTGGCCTGCGCCTGGTAGATCGCGTTGATCGGGCCGAGGCCCATCGAGACCGTCGGGAACTGCCAGAACTCGGGCATGAGCCGCGGGTGCGGGTACGACGACAGGCCGTTGGGGGCGTGCGACTTCTCCTGGCGGAAGCCGTCGAGCTGGTCGGCGCTCGAGGCGGCCCTCGAGGAACGCGCGGGCGTACGTGCCGGGGGAGGCGTGGCCCTGGATGAAGATCTGGTCGCCGCCGCCGGGGTGGTCCTGGCCGCGGAAGAAGTGGTTGAAGCCGACCTCGTAGAGGGCGGCGGACGACGCGTACGTCGAGATGTGGCCGCCGACCGCGATGCCCGGGCGCTGCGCGCGGTGCACGAGCATCGCCGCGTTCCAGCGGATCCACGCGCGGTAGCGGCGCTCGATCTCCTCGTCACCGGGGAACTCGGGCTCGTTCTCGGGCGCGATCGTGTTGAGGTAGTCGGTCGTCGGGACCATCGGCACGCCGAGGTGCAGCTCCTTCGAGCGCTTCAGCAGGCTGAGCATGATCTCGCGCGCGCGCTGGTGCCCCTTCTCGGCGACGAGAGCGTCGAGGGATTCGGCCCATTCGGATGTCTCCTCGGGATCGGAGTCCATCGCCTCGACCGAGTAGGGGTCCTGGTCGTTGACAGTCACACTCGACCTCTCTCTTCAGCAGATCATGCCTGCGGGTGTGGGGCGTGCGCACGACGGAGGGACCGGATCACGGTCGCGTGGCACCACGCCATCCTAGTGATTCTATGCCTGACACGTCGGGGCTAGGCTGGGCGCCGTCGATGCCGCACGAACACCCGGGAGCCGAACGACGATGATCCTCGAGCCCGGCACCGCGGCGCCCGACTTCGCGCTCGCCGAACCAGTTCGGCCAGACGGTCGCGCTCGGCGACTTCCGCGGCGTGTCGCCGGTGACGCTCGTCTTCTTCCCGCTCGCGTTCTCGCGCACCTGCCAGGGCGAGCTCTGCGAGCTGCGCGACCACCTCGACCTGTTCGCCGAGGCCGGCTCGGAGCTCGTCGCGATCTCGGTCGACTCGAAGCACTCGCTGCGGGCCTGGGCCGAGGAGCAGGGCTACGACTTCCCGCTGCTCGCCGACTTCTGGCCGCACGGCGAGGTGGCCGCGCGCCTACGGCGCGTTCCTCGAGGAGCGCGGCTACGCGAACCGCGCCACGTTCGTGATCGACGCCGACGGCGTCATCCGCGCGAGCTTCGCCACCGCGCCGGGGGAGGCGCGCACCCTCGAGCAGTACCGGGCCGCCCTCGCGAGCTGAGCGGATGCCGCGGCATCCGCCATCGCGAGCGGTGCGCCGCGGCATCCGCTAGCCGTCGAGGATGCCCACCGAGCGGGCGATGACGAGCGCGAGGATCACGAACCCGCCGAACGCCTGCAGGCCCATGAGGAGCTTCGTGCGCTGCCGCAGCGGCATCGCGTCGCTCGCGCTGAACGCCATCGAGTTCGAGAGCGAGGTGTAGAAGTAGTCGATGAACCGCGGCGTCCAGTCCACCCGCGCCGCCGAGCCCTTCGCGACCTCCTCGATCGCGTCCGCGTCCTCGTCCTGCGAGAACCGGAAGTCCGCCGCGGGCAGCTCGGTCCGCGCCCAGGTGGTGCGCACGACCGGGCCGCCGCGATCGATCTCCCAGTAGAGCAGGGCGAAGCCGATGACGTTCGCGACCCAGACCTGCAGGGCGGCGAGCAGGAGGCCCGGGGCGTCGTGCGCGGCCGCTGACGAGCTTGAACACGAGGATCACGAGCGTCACCTGGTTGGCCAGCACGAGCACCAGCGACGAGGGCGACGGACAGCATCCTCGACCAGGTGGTCTGGCGGGTGAGCCGGTGCGGATTCACGACGGAGAGCGGGATGAGCAGCAGGATCCCGGCCGCAGACCACGACGAACCGCTGGACGCCGACGAGCTCGTTCGGCAGGAACGCGTACAGCGCGAGCGCCACGACCAGCGCCCCGACGGCCGGCCAGCGGTACTCGGGTTCGGCGGTGCGACTCACATGCTGCGTCACCGGCTCCATGCGCAGGAGTCTATGGACGCTCCGATAGCATGGGCGTGCGCCGCGCGGCGTGGGCGTCAACCCGGCCTGCGCGTGGGGGCCTTTAGCTCAGTTGGTAGAGCGCCACGTTTACACCGTGGATGTCGTCGGTTCGAGCCCGGCAGGGCCCACCCACGCCGTCCGCGACCCGGCCGCCTCGCTGCGGCGATAGGCTGGGCGGGTGCCAGCCGTTCTCGCCGAGGTCCTGACGACGATCGATCGGCTGTGGCCGCTCGAGGGCGCAGAGCCGTGGGATGCCCCGGGCCTCGTCACCGGCGATCCGGATGCCGCGGTCGAGCGCGTGCTCCTCGCCGTCGACGCCGTCGGCCGCCACGGTCGACGAGGCGATCGAGCTCGACGCCGACCTGCTCATCGCCCACCATCCGCTGCTCCTGCGCGGGCGTCACGAGCATCGCGGAGGACCGCTACAAGGGCGCGCTGCTCGCCCGGCTCATCCGCGCCGACTGCGCGCTCGCTCGCCGCGCACACGAACGCCGACGTCGTCGAGCGCGGCACCTCGGCCGTCCTCGCCGCGCGGCTCGGCCTCGTCGACCTGCGCCCGATCGTGCCGGGCGCCGACCCCGGCCCTCGGCCTCGGCCGCGTCGGCCGCCTGCCCGAGCCCACCACCCTCGGCCGCCTCGCGCGCCTGCCTCGCCGACCTGCTGCCGCCCACCGCGACCGGGGTCCGCGCGGCCGGCGGGTACGACGACCTCGTCGAGACGGTCGCCCTCTGCGGCGGCGCCGGCGACTCGCTGCTCGGCGACCCCGCCGTGCGGGCCGCCGACGTCTACATCACCGCCGACCTGCGGCACCACCCGGCATCCGAGGCGCGCGAGCAGGCGCTCGTCGGCGGCGGACCCGGCCCTCATCGACGTGTCGCACTGGGCGAGCGAATGGCTCTGGCTCGACGCCGCGGCCGCCGAGCTCCGCGCGGCCCACCCCGAGCTCGACGTGCGCGTCAGCGAGCTCCGCACCGACCCGTGGGACTTCCAGGTCGTGCAATGATGACCACTTCCACCCCGTCCCCCACGAGGAGCACCACGTGAAGGCCAGCCCCGCCGAACAGCAGGAACTGCTGCGGCTCCAGTCCCTCGACACCCGCCTGCAGCAGCTCGCCCACCGCCTCGGGTCCCTGCCGCAGGCGGCGCCGCTCGCCGAGCTCGCCACGCGCGACACCGCCGTGCGCGGCACGCGTGCGGAGGCGATCGGCGGCCTCGAGGACGCCCGCGCCGAGCTGAAGCGCCTCGAGTCGGACGTCGCCGTGGTCGAGGCGCGCATCGCGCGCGACGGCGATCGGCTGCAGCACACCTCCTCGGTGAAGGACGTCGCCGCGCTCGAGTCCGAGCTCGCCTCGCTCGCCAAGCGCCTCTCCGACCTCGAGGACCAGGAGCTCGTCGTCATGGAGCGCGTGGAGACGGCCGAGGCCGCGGTCGCGGGCATCGACGCCGAGCGCGCGACGATCGCGGCCGAGGTCGCGACGCTCGAGGCCGAGCGCGACGACGCTGCGGCCGGCCTCGCGACCGAGCGCGACGCAGCCGAGCGCGACCGCGCCGTCGTCGCGGGCGGCATCCCGGCCGACCTGCTCGCGCTCTACGAGCAGCGCCGCGTCCGCGGCGGGGGAGTCGGCGCCGCCCTGCTGAGCCAGCGCACGTGCGGCGGATGCACGATCACGCTCACGGGTTCCGACCTCGAGAACGTGCGGCGCGCGGCACCCGACGACGTCCTGCTCTGCCCCGAGTGCGACCGCATCCTGGTGCGCACCGACGAATCGGGGATCTGACGAGCCGACGCTGCACGCGCGGCCGCACCTGCGGCCTGTAGCCTGAGAGGGCGAGCGGGTCGGCAAGACGGTCGCGTCATCCGAGCGATCGGATGCCGAGGAACGTCCGGGCTCCGCAGGGCAGGACGGTGGGTAACACCCACCCGGGGCAACCCGCGAGACAGTGCCACAGAAAGCAGACCGCCTCCGGCGCAAGCCGGGGGTAAGGGTGAAACGGTGGGGTAAGAGCCCACCAGCGGCCGCGGTGACGCGGTCGGCTCGGTAAACCTCGTCCGGAGCAAGGCCAGACAGGGAACGATGGGGCTGCCCGTCCCGTTCCCGGGTAGGCCGCTGGAGGGCTGCGGCAACGCAGCTCCGAGAGAGATGGCCGTCCAGCCGGTGTCGCGCAAGCGCCCGGTGAACAGAACCCGGCGTATCAGCCGGCCCGCTCGCCCCTACCGGATCGCCAGCGCCGCGGCGCCCAGGATGCCCGCGTTGTTGCGATGCACGGCCGGCACGATCGGGGTCTTCAGGTCGAGCAGCGGCAGGAACTCGCTCGTGGTGCTTCGAGACGCCGCCGCCGACGACGAACAGGTCGGGGGAGAAGATGAACTCGACGTGCGAGTAGTAGCGCTGCAGGCGCTTCGCCCACTTCTCCCAGGTCAGTTCCTCGCGCTCCCTCGCCGAGTACGCGGCGCGGCTCTCGGCGTCGTGGCCGTCGATCTCGAGGTGCCCGAGCTCGGAGTTCGGCACGAGCACGCCGTCGTAGATGAGCGCCGATCCGATGCCGGTGCCGAGCGTCGTGAGGATCACGAGCCCGTCGACGCCCGCCGCGGCGCCGTAACCGCGACTCGGCGTAGCCGGCGGCATCCGCGTCGTTGATGAAGTGGATGTCGCGCCCGAGCGCCTCCTCGAAGAGCTCCTCGGCGGGCAGCCCGATCCACTCCTTCGAGATGTTCGCCGCCGACAGCGTGCGCCCGCGCTTCACGATCGCGGGGAAGCAGACGCCGAGCGGCAGCTTCGCGCCCCCGACCATCGCGTCGATCGTCGTCGAGCAGTTCCTCGGTCGCGCGCGAGGATGTCGGCGGGCCTGCCGCCCTCGGGCGTGCGCACCTTGCGACCGCTCGCGTGACGAGCTCGCCGGTCGCGAGATCGATGACCGCCCCCTTGATGCCGGTGCCGCCGATGTCGATGCCGATCGCGTGCTCAGTCGCCATGGCGCCACACTATCGCGCGTCGTACGGGCGACTCTCAGGGGAGGGTCAGGATCTCCGCGCCGCGCTCGGTGACCACGAGCGTGTGCTCGAACTGCGCGGTGAGCTCCCGGTCGCGCGTGACGACGGTCCAGTCGTCGTCCCACACGTCCCACTCGATCGTGCCGAGCGTGAGCATCGGCTCGATCGTGAACACCATGCCGGGCTCCATGACCGTGTCGAACTCGGGCGCGTCGTAGTGGGGGATGACGAGCCCCGTGTGGAACGCGCGGCCGACCCCGTGGCCGGTGTAGTCGCGCACCACGCCGTAGCCGAACCGCTTCGCGTACGCCTCGATCGCGCGGCCGATGACGTTCACCTGCCGACCGGGTGCGACGGCACGGATGCCGCGGGCGAGCGCCTCGCGGGTGCGCTCGACGAGCAGCGCGGCCTCCTCGCTCACGGCTCCGACGAGGAAGGTGTGGTTGAGGTCGCCGTGGTACCCGTCGAGGTAGGCGGTGACGTCGATGTTCACGAGGTCGCCGTCGTCGAGCACCGTGTCGTCGGGGATGCCGTGGCAGATCACCTCGTTGACCGACGTGCACGAGCGACTTCGGGTAGCCGCGGTAGCCGAGCGTCGAGGGGTACGCGCCGTGCGCGACGACGTACTCGTGCGCGATGCGGTCGAGCTCGTCGGTGGTGACGCCCGGCCGGATGGCGGATGCCGCGGCCTCGATCGCCCGCGCGGCGATCCGTCCCGCGGCGCGGATCCGCTCCACCTCGTCGGGCGTGTACGAGTCGCCGGCGTGGTTCTCGGCGGGCGCACGCCGGCCCACGTACTCGGGACGGGCGATGGATGCGGGGACGGCGCGGGTCGGCGACAGGCGTCCGGGGATCAGGTGGCCGGCGGCATCCTTGGGCATAGGATCAGCCTATGGCCGAGGATGTGGAGCACCAGTTCTGGTACAACATGCACACCGGTGAGGTGGAGCAGGGATTCGTGTCGCCGTCGGTCGATCGGGTCGGCCCGTTCGAGACGCGCGCCGAGGCCGAGCGGGCGCTCGAGATCCTGCGCGCGAACAGCGCGAAGTGGGCCGAGGAGGAGGCCGCGAGACGCTCCGTGGCGAGGCCGACGGCGTCGAGCGCTCGGGCTACTCGTAGCTGTGCTCGGCGTTCGGGTAGCTGCCCGACTCGACGTCGTCGCGCCATTCCCTGGCCGCCTTGCTGAGGATGCCCGCCAGGTCGGCGTACTGCTTCACGAACTTCGGCACGCGTCCGATCGTGAGTCCGGCCCAGTCGGTCCACACGAGCAGCTGGCCGTCGGTGTGCGGCCCCGCGCCCACGCTGATGGTGGGGATCTCGAGGAGCTCGGTGACCTGCCGCGCGGCATCCGCCGGCACCATCTCGAGCACCACCGCGAAGGCGCCGGCCTCCTGCACGGACTTCGCGTCGGCGAGGAGCTGCTTCACGCCCTCGCCGCGACCCTGGATGACGTGGCCGCCGAGCCCGTGCTCGCTCTGCGGGGTGTAGCCGATGTGCGCCATGACCGGGATGCCCGCGCCGACGATGCGCCGGATCTGCTTGTGGCTGCGTTCGCCGCCCTCGAGCTTCACGGCGTGCGCGCCCGTCTCCTTCATGAACCGCACGGCGGTGTGCAGGGCCTCCTCGGGGCCGTTCTCGTAGGAGCCGAACGGCATGTCGGCCACGACGAACGCGCGCTTCACCGCGCCCGCCACGGCGCGCGTGAGCGGGATCAGGTCGTCGACCTTCACCGGGAGCGTGGTCTCGTAGCCGAAGACGTTGTTGCCCGCCGAGTCGCCCACGAGCAGGAAGTCGATGCCGGCCTCGTCGAAGATGCGCGCGGTGAGCTGGTCGTAGCTCGTGAGCCCCGTGATCTTGATGCCCTCGCGCTTCGCGTTCTGGAAGTGGCGCGTGCGCACGCGCTTCGGTCCACCGGATGCCGCGGCGCCGCCGTAGGGGTTCGTCTCGGCGGTGGCCGAGGCGGGCTCGGGTCTCGGATGCTGCGTCGTTCACGGGCTGCTCTGACATGTCGCCAGTCTGGCACACGCGGCATCCGGCGTCGGCGCCCCGCGCGGTCGCCGAGCCGCTACCCTGAGAGGTGCGAGAGAGGGTGTGGATGGATAAGCAGCGCGACTTCGTTCTCCGGACCATCGAGGAACGAGGAGTCAAGTTCGTCAGGCTCTGGTTCACCGACGTCGTCGGCACGCTGAAGTCGGTGGCGATCGCCCCGGCCGAGGTCGAGGGGGCGTTCACCGAGGGCATCGGGTTCGACGGGTCCGCGATCGAGGGGCTGAGCCGCACCTTCGAGTCCGACCTGCTCGCCTACCCCGACCCCACGACGTTCCAGACGCTCCCGTGGCGCGGCGACATCGACCCGACCGCGCGCATGTTCTGCGACATCACCACGCCCGACGGCGAGCCGGCCGTCGCCGACCCGCGCAACGTGCTCAAGCGCACGCTCGCGCGGGCGGCCGATCGCGGGCTTCACGTTCTACACGCACCCCGAGATCGAGTTCTACCTGCTGCGGTCGTCGAAGTACGGCGAGGAGGGGCCGGTGCCGGTCGACTCCGCCGGCTACTTCGACAACGTGCCCGGCGGCACGGCGCACGACTTCCGCCGCCGCAGCGTGCGCATGCTCGAAGACCTGGGCATCTCGGTGGAGTTCAGCCACCACGAGGCGGGTCCCGGCCAGAACGAGATCGACCTGCGCTACGCCGACGCCCTCACCACGGCCGACAACATCATGACGTTCCGCACCGTGATCAAGGAGGTGGCGATCGAGCAGGGCGTCTACGCGACCTTCATGCCGAAGCCGTTCTCGCAGTATCCCGGCAGCGGCATGCACACCCACCTCTCGCTGTTCGAGGGCGACGCGAACGCGTTCTACGAGGCCGGGTCGCAGTACCAGCTGTCGAAGATCGGCCGCCAGTTCATCGCCGGCCTCCTGCGGCACGCCAACGAGATCTCGGCGGTCACGAACCAGTTCGTGAACTCGTACAAGCGGCTCTGGGGCGGCGACGAGGCGCCGAGCTTCATCTGCTGGGGCCACAACAACCGCTCCGCGCTCGTGCGCGTGCCGCTCTACAAGCCCAACAAGGGGCAGAGCGCGCGCGTCGAGTACCGCGCGATCGACTCGGCCGCCAACCCGTACCTCGCGTTCTCGCTGCTGCTCGCGGCGGGCATGAAGGGCATCGAGGAGGGCTACGAGCTGCCGCCCGAGGCCGAGGACGACGTCTGGGCCCTGACCGACAGCGAGCGCCGCGCGCTGGGCTACCACCCGCTGCCGGCGAGCCTCGACCACGCCATCGAGTACATGGAGGAGTCCGAGCTCGTCGCCGAGACGCTCGGCGAGCAGGTGTTCAACTACGTGCTCGCCAACAAGCGCTCCGAGTGGCGCGACTACCGCTCGCAGGTGACGCCGTTCGAGTTGCAGCGCAACCTCGAGATCCTCTGACCCGCACCGGATGTCACGTCAGGCGCCGACCCTCGGCCGACTCGCACGGGCGGGCTTCGACGACCTCGACGGCGCCGCCGCCGGGACTCGAGGCGCTCGCCGTGGGCGACCGGTGTCGACGAGGAGCGGCTGCTCGCGGCGTTCTCGCACGCCGGCGATCCCGACGAGGCGCTCGTCGCGTGCCGGTCGACTCCAGGAGCGGGCGCCGCACGAGGTCGCCGCGGTGCTCGGCCACGACGCCTCGGCCGAGCGGATGGCGCTGCTGCTCGGGGCGTCGCGGGGGTTCGCCGACTTCCTGATGCGGCATCCGGCGGAGGTCGCCGTGCTGCAGCAGGTGCCGATGCCGCCGCTCGGCACCGAGGACGCACGCACCGTGCTGCTCGCGGCGCTCGACGACGTGGACGTGCCCGCCGCGCGATACCTCGAGGCGGCGGCATCCGCCATCCGGGTGCGCTACCGGCGGCTGCTCGCCGGCATCGCCGTGTACGACCTCACCCGCCCCGACGCGATCGAGGCGGTCGACTCGGTCGCCGCGGGACTCGCCGACCTCGCCGGGCGCGACCCTCGACGCCGCGATCGAGGCGGCCCGCCGCGCGACCGCGCGAGCCGAGGGCGAGCCGGCCGGCCCCGGCCGGTATCCCGCCGCGGAGGTCGCCGCGACGCGGCTCGCGGTCATCGGCATGGGCAAGGCCGGGCGCCCGCGAGCTCAACTACGTGAGCGACGTCGACGTGATCTTCGTCGCCGAGTCGGCCGACGAGGAGCGTCGTCGCCACGCCGCGGGCGCTCGACATCGCGACCCGGCTCGCGATGATCGCGATGCGGGCGATCTCGGAGCCCGGCATCGAGCCGCCGCTCTGGGAGGTCGACCCGAACCTGCGCCCCGAGGGCAAGGACGGCGCCCTGGTGCGCACGCTCGAGTCGCACCTGCAGTACTACGACCGCTGGGCGAAGAGCTGGGAGTTCCAGGCGCTGCTGAAGGCGCGACCGCTCGCCGGCGACCGCGAGCTCGGCGACCGCTACGCCGCGGGCGTGGCGCCCGAAGGTGTGGTCGAGCTCGAGCCGCGACGGCTTCGTCGAGTCGGTGCAGCGCATGCGCGAACGGGTCACCGAGCACATCCCCGCCGACGAGGTCGACGTGCAGGTGAAGCTCGGCCCCGGCGGCCTGCGCGACATCGAGTTCACCGTGCAGCTGCTGCAGCTCGTGCACGGCGCGACGGATGCCGCGATCCGCCAGCCGGGCACCCTGCCCGCGCTCGCGGCCCTCGCCGAGCACGGCTACGTCGGCCGCGAGGAGGCGGCGGAGTTCGCGCGCGACTACCGCATCCTGCGCGTGCTCGAGCACCGCCTCCAGCTCGACCGGCTGCGCCGCACGCACCTCATGCCGCGCGGCGACGCGGAGCTCCGCGCGCTCGCGCGCTCGTCCGGGCCTGGCCGCGAACGCCGACGGCCTCACCGCGCTCTGGCAGACCACGCGCCAGCGCGTGCGGGGCCTGCACGAGCGCCTGTTCTACCGGCCGCTCCTGTCGGCGGTCGCCGCCCTGCCCGCGAGCGGGCTCGAGCTCACGAGCGAGCAGGCCGAGGCGCGGCTCGCGGCGATCGGCTTCCGCGACCCCAAGGGCGCGCTGCGCGCACATCGGCGCCCTCACCGCGGGGGTCTCGCGGCGGGCGACCATCCAGCGGCACCTCATGCCCGTGCTCATCTCCGTGGTTCGCCGACGGCGCCGACCCCGACTACGGCCTGCTCGCGTTCCGCCGACTGAGCGACACGCTCGGCACGACCCACTGGTACCTGCGGCTGCTCCGCGACTCGTCGGATGCCGCGCTCCGCCTCACGCGCGTGCTCTCGGGCTCGCGGTTCGCCGGCGAGCTGCTCGAGCGCACCCCCGAGGCGGTCGCCTGGCTCGAGGACCTCGACGAGCTGCGGCCGCGATCGCTCGCCGCGCTCGACGACGAGAAGCGCGGCGGTGCTCGCGCCGGCACGGCGACGCCGGACGCCGCGGCGAAGGTCTTCCGCGCCATCCGCCGCCGCGAGGTGCTGCGGCTGGCCCTGTCGGCGATCCTCGACGTCTGCACGGTCGAGGAGCTCGGCCACGGGCTCTCCGACGTCACCGCAGAGCCACATCTCCGCGCTCGTCACGGCGATCAGGGGCGACGGACCCGACGGCATCGAGTTCGCGGTGATCGGCATGGGCCGGTTCGGCGGGCGCGAGCTCGGCATCGGCTCCGACGCCGACATCGTCTACGTCTTCCGGCCGGCTGGACGCCGAGCCGGGAGCGGCGCAGCGCCGTGCGCTGCGCATCGTCGTCCGAGCTCGTGCGGCTCAGCGAGGACGCGCGGCTGCCGTTCGAGCTCGACGCCGACCTGCGCCCCGAGGGACGCAACGGCGTCGTCGCCCGCTCGCTCGACGCGTACCGCGCGTACTACGCGCGCTGGTCGCTCACCTGGGAGGCGCAGGCGCTGCTCCGCGCCCGCGGCGTCGCGGGCGACGCCGCCCTCATCGCGCGACTTCATCGAGCTGGCCGACACCGTGCGCTACCCGCAGGCGATCTCCGAGCAGGACATCCGCGAGGTCAAGCGCATCAAGGCCCGCGTCGAGAACGAGCGGCTGCCGCAGGGGGCCGACCCGACCCGGCACCTCAAGCTCGGTCGCGGCTCGCTCTCCGACGTCGAGTGGTTCGTGCAGCTCGTGCAGCTCGAGCACGGTGCCGAGGAGCCGTCGCTGCGCACGCCGTCGACGCTCGACGCGCTGGCCGCGGCCGTGGAGCACGGCCTCATCGCCGCCGGCGATGCGCGGACGCTGCGCGCCGCGTGGGTGTTCGCGTCGCGCGCGCGCTCGGCGCTCACGCTCTGGCTCGACCGCACGACCGACGTGCTGCCGGTCGAGCGCTCGCAGCTCGAGGGCGTCGCCCGCATCATGGGCTACCCGCCGGGCTCGGCGACCCGGCTCGAGCACGACTACCTCGCAGGTCACGCGTCGCGCTCGCGCGGTGTTCGAGCGCGGCTTCTACGGCGTGGAGCCGCAGCGCGAGCCCACGACCGGCTGAGCGGCACCAGCCGCTGACGCGACGTGACCGGCGCGGACCGCGACGTGCGCAGCCGCCTCGCGCGCGCCGCAACGCGGAACGGGCCCGCACCGCCGAAGCGATGCGGGCCCTGTCCGGGGACTGCAGGGGCTGGGGCTAGACGCCGTAGTACAGCTCGAACTCGAACGGGTGCGGACGCTGCGCGAGCGGCTTCAGCTCCTTCTCGCGCTTGTAGTCGATCCAGGTCTCGATGAGCTCCTTGGTGAACACGCCGCCCTCGAGGAGGAAGTCGTGGTCGGCCTCGAGCGCGTCGAGCACGGCGTCGAGCGAGCCCGGCACCTGCGGGATCGTCTTGGCCTCCTCGGGCGGGAGCTCGTAGAGGTCCTTGTCGACCGGCTCGTGCGGCTCGATGCGGTTCTTGATGCCGTCGAGGCCCGCCATGAGCTGCGCGGCGAACGCGAGGTACGGGTTGCCCGAGGCATCCGGCGCGCGGAACTCGATGCGCTTGGCCTTCGGGTTGGTGCCCGTGATCGGGATGCGGATCGCGGCCGAGCGGTTGCCCGCCGAGTAGACCAGGTTGACGGGAGCCTCGAAGCCCGGCACGAGGCGGTGGTAGGAGTTCACCGTCGGGTTCGTGAACGCCAGCAGCGCCGGCGCGTGCCTGCAGCAGGCCGCCGATGTACCAGCGCGCGATGTCGGAGAGGCCGCCGTAGCCCGCCTCGTCGTAGAACAGCGGCGTGCCCTCGTTCCACAGCGACTGGTGGGTGTGCATGCCCGAGCCGTTGTCGCCGAAGAGCGGCTTCGGCATGAACGTCGCCGTCTTGCCCCACTGCGTCGGCGGTGTTCTTGACGATGTACTTGAACTTCAGGATGTCGTCGGCCGCGTGCACCATCGTGTCGAAGCGGTAGTTGATCTCGGCCTGGCCGCCGGTGCCGACCTCGTGGTGGGCGCGCTCGAGGATGAGTCCGGCCTCGATGAGCTTCAGCGAGATGTCGTCGCGCAGGTCGGCCTGCTTGTCGACGGGGGAGACCGGGAAGTAGCCGCCCTTGTACGGGGTCTTGTTGCCGAGGTTGCCGCCCTCTTCGGTGCGGCCCGAGTTCCACGCGCCCTCGTCGGAGTCGACCGAGTAGAAGCTCGAGTTCTGCTTCACCTCGTAGCGCACGTCGTCGAAGATGTAGAACTCGGCCTCGGGGGCGAAGAACGCGGTGTCGGCGATGCCGGTCGAGGCGAGGTACTTCTCGGCCTTCTTCGCGACCTGGCGCGGGTCCTTCGCGTAGATCTCGCCGTTGCGCGGGTTGTAGATGTCGAAGACCATGATGAGCGTGCGCTCGGCGCGGAACGGGTCGACGTATGCCGTGGAGACATCCGGGATCAGCTGCATGTCGGACTCGTGGATGGACGCGAATCCGCGGATCGACGAGCCGTCGAACAGCTGGCCGACCGTGAAGAACTCCTCGTCGACGGTCGACGCCGGGATGTTGAAGTGCTGCTGCACACCCGGGAGGTCGGTGAAGCGGATGTCGAGGAACTTGACATCCGTATCCTTGATGAACTTGAGCACTTCAGACGAATCACTGAACATGTGACGGAATCTCCAAGAGGGGCGGGTGGGACCGGACGGACGTGCACAGCCGCTAGCGACGCTATCGAGCCGCGGTTTCCCCGCCATGACACGAATGTTTCCGCCATGTTACGCGCAGTCGGGGTCGGTAGACTCGACGGATGCCTGACGCGAAGCCCCGGACCTTCGGCGACCTCGAACCGAGCCGGTGGCCGGGCGAGCGGCTGGGCCTCCCCGACTCGGGTCCCGGATCCGTCGGCCGAGTCGGGCCGCCGCATCGGCGCGATCGCCATCGACTGGGCGCGCCGCGATCCTCATCGCGCTGCTCTTCGCGCCGTACAGCTCGGTGCTGCACTCCTGGCTGACGCTCGCGGTCTTCGCGATCATGCAGGTCGTCTTCATCCCGACGATCGGCGGCAGCGTCGGCCATCGGCTCACCGGCATGCGCGTCGTGCCGCTCGCCGGCGGATGGGTCGGCCTCTGGCGACCGGTCGTGCGCACGCGTGCTGCTCATCCTCGTCGTGCCCGCGCTCGTGTGGGACTCCGACCAGCGCGGCTTCCACGACAAGGTGGCCGGCACGGTCCTGATCCGCGCCTGAGCACGCGCGATGCGCCGCGCAGCCGTCGCGCCTGCGCCGAGACGCGAACGCGGCATCCGCCGATCGACGGATGCCGCGTTCGAGACCTGCGGGTCAGCGCATCTTGCCGCGCTGCGGCCGTGCCTTCATCGGGTCGATGCCCTTGGGGATCGGCAGCGCGGTCTGGAGCGAGTTGAGGCGGTTCGACACCGCGAGCACCTCGGGCTTGGTGAGCGTGCGCTTGGTCTTGCGCAGCGTCGCGGGAAGCCTGTGGAGCTCGATCGAGCCCTCGTCGTGGCCGACCGAGATCAGCGTGACGGGCACGTTCGGCAGGATGCGGGCGACCTTGCGCTGCTCGTCGTCGAGCATGCGCTTCGTGCGCGTGACCGGGCCCTCGCTGATGAGCGCGACGCCGCCTCGACCGACCGCACGGTAGACGGCGTCCTGCGTCTTGCCGTTCACGGCGATCGGCATCTCGTTGCCGACCCAGCCGCCGCGGAGGCCGCTGCGCAGCACCGCGCCGACGGCGCCGGGCTGGCCCTCGATCTGCGCGTAGGCGGCGCGCTCGGCGCGGCGGCCGAGGATGAGCAGCGCGATCAGCACGCCGGCGAGCACGCCCGCGACGATCCAGAGGGCGATCGTGAAGCCGTTGCCCTCGCCGAGCCAGAGCGCGAGGCCGAGGCCGACGAGCACCGGCGCGAGGAATCCGAGGAGCATGAGCCACTGCGCGCTCGAGTCGTAGCGGCGGGTCATCTGGAAGACCTGCCACATCTGCTTCATGCGGCCGGGCTCCTTCGGAGCGGACGGCTTGTCCTTCGTGCGTGCCATGGTGACAAGGATACCGGCGGCGGGGGCCGCCTCCGACCGTGTTCTCGACGGGCGGAGGCGACGCCCGGACGCGTCAGCCGACCGCCTGCGCGAACCCGAGCGAGGCGTCGGCGAGATGGGCGAGCGATGCGGGCAGTTCGAGGCCCTTCGCGTGCATCGACTGGGCCCACAGGCGACCGGCCCGGTACGACGAGCGCACCAGCGGACCGGCGAGCACGCCGAGGAATCCGATCTCCTCCGCCTCCTCCTTGAGCTCCACGAACTCCTCGGGCCGCACCCAGCGGTCCACCGGCAGGTGGCGCGGGCTCGGGCGCAGGTACTGCGTGATCGTGATGATGTCGGTGCCCGCGTCGTGCAGGTCCTGCAGGGCCTGCGAGACCTCGGCGCGCTCCTCGCCCATGCCGAGGATCAGGTTCGACTTCGTGATCAGGCCGGCATCGCGGCCCTGGGTGATCACGTCGAGCGAGCGCTCGTAGCGGAACGCCGGACGGATGCGCTTGAAGATGCGCGGCACCGTCTCGACGTTGTGGGCGAACACCTCGGGGCGTGCGGAGAACACCTCGGCCGAGGTGGTCGGGGTTGCCCGAGAAGTCGGGGACGAGGATCTCGACGCCGGTGCCGGGCGACTGGCGGTGGATCTCGCGGATCGTCTCCGCGTACAGCCATGCGCCCTCGTCGGGCAGGTCGTCGCGGGCGACGCCCGTGACGGTGGAGTAGCGCAGCTGCATCCGCACGACCGATTCGGCGACGCGGCGCGGCTCGTCGACGTCGTAGTCGGCGGGCTTGCCGGTGTCGATCTGGCAGAAGTCGCAGCGCCGGGTGCACTGCGAGCCGCCGATGAGGAAGGTCGCCTCGCGGTCCTCCCAGCACTCGTAGATGTTCGGGCAGCCGGCCTCCTGGCAGACGGTGTGCAGCTCCTCGCTCTTCACGAGGCTCTGCAGCTGCCGGTACTCGGGCCCCATCTTCGCCCGCGTCTTGATCCACTCGGGCTTGCGCTCGATCGGGGTCTGGGCGTTGCGGACCTCGAGGCGCAGCATCCGGCGCCCGTCGGGTGCGGTGCTCATGCGGCGACCGCCGCCTCGAACTCGGCCAGGAATCGCCGCGTGATCGGCGCGACGAGGTCTTCGGGGATGACGTCGTGGCCGAGCTCGCGGGTGATGGTCGTGACGCCGGCATCGCGGATGCCGCACGCGACGATCTTCGCGTAGGGGTCGAGCGAGTTGCTGCAGTTCAGCGCGAAGCCGTGCATGGTCACGCCGTCGGCGACGCGGATGCCGATCGCGGCGATCTTGTTCTCGCGGCCGGGGTCGCCGACCCAGACGCCGGAGCGTCCGTCGACGCGACGGCCGTCGACGCCGAGCTCGGCGAGCACGTCGATGAGGATGCCCTCGAGCCGGCGCACGTAGCCGACGACGTCGATCGGCTCGGCGAGGTGCAGGATCGGATACCCGACGAGC
Organism: uncultured Actinomycetota bacterium; assembly: GCA_963709115.1. Classification (GTDB taxonomy): domain Bacteria; phylum Actinomycetota; class Actinomycetes; order Actinomycetales; family Microbacteriaceae; genus Agromyces. The sequence goes on along the minus strand of CAVPVF010000016.1, from coordinate 516,689 downwards.
TGGCCGGGGCCGTGCCACGTGATCTTGCCGCCGCGGTCGACGTCGATGACGGGGGTTCCGTCGGTCGGCCGCTCGTCGGGCGCGGTGCGCTTCCCGGCGGTGTAGACGGAGGGGTGCTCCAGGAGGAGGACGGTGTCGGGGCGTTCGCCCGCGACGACCGCGCGATGGACGGCGCGCTGAAGGTCGAGACCCTCGATGTACGGCACGGAGTTGGCGCTTAGCCCCGCGACGACGAAGTCGAGCATGCCGTCCAGTCTAGGTGCGTCGCTCGGATGCCGCGGGCGACGCCGTCCGCGCAGTTCCTGCGACTCGTCCTCCACACTCGCCGCCGACCGGCGCGCGCCGCCCACCATCGCGGACCGAGCCGCCGCGCGACCGCGGCTCGGTCGGAGCGATGGGCGCATGAGCCGCCGTCCACGCCGTGCCATGCCCCGTTGCGCCCGAACCCGATGCCGCCGCGCCACGGCGCCGCTCGAGGGCCGGCTCGTCGGCTACCGGCTCCTGCGACGGATCGCCTCGGGGGAGCGGGCCGACGTGTACCTCGCCGTCCGACGCCGCGAGCCCGTCGTCCGCCCGCCGAGCGCCGAGACGTCGTGGCGACGCGACGCGGTGCGCGGCCGTCGCGACCGCGCGCCGGCGCGCCGCGCCTCGTCGTGCTCCGGGTCTACGACGCCGACGTGCCGGGGGAGTCGATCGCCACGCGAGCTCGAGGCGATGTCGGCGGATGCCTCGGGCACGCTGCCCGCGCTCCTCGACGTGGCGACGCTCGACGACGGCCGGTGCTGCCTCGTCGTCGAGCGACTCGGCGGGCCCGCGCTCGTCGCGCATCATCGCCGAGCGCACTCTGAGTCCCGGGTGAGGCCGTCACCGTCCTCGCGCCGATCGTGGTCGGCGTCGCCGAGCTGGCGCGCATCGGCTTCGTGCACGTGCGGCTCGCCGCGAGCGACGTCCTCCTCGACGACGTGGGGCGTCCGAGGCTCGTCGGGCTCGGCGCACTGCGGCGGCTTCCCGGCCGACGGCGCGGAGCGGGTCGCGCTGCTGCGCAGCGGCCATGAGGCGCTCGCGGGCCTCATCGACGAGGTCGCGTCCGCCGTCGTGCCCGCACGGGCACTGCACGAACCGGTCGCGTTCCTGCGCGAGCGCCTCGGCACGCGCGCCCGTTCGTGCCGTGCGAGATCGACCTCGAGCGACGACTCTTCGCGGCGGCCGACCCCGAACCGGTGCGCGGCATCGAGGTGCGGGCTCGCTCGGTCGCACCTGCCCGCCCGCATCACGGGGCCGCTGCCGCACGACACGGCCTCCGATCGTGCCGCGCCTGCGCCCGACGCGATGCACGCGTCAGGCGGGCTGCTGCGGCGCCTCGCTCGCGCTGGCGCACGGCCCCGACGAGCTCCTCGATCGAGTCGCGGCGGCGGCCGACGTGGATCGCGTCGACGACGGTCGGCGGCGGCTCCTCGCGGCCGTGCGTGGCCGGGGTCGATCGCTCGGCGTCGGCGCGCTGGTCGGCGGTGCCGCGCTCGTCCTGATGCTCACGCTCGTTCCGCCGGCCACCGCCGACGGCGTCCCCGGCGCGCCGGCGCCGTCGGACGCCGCGCGTCGGAGGCGAGCGGCCGGACGGCCGCCTCGGACGCATCCGGCAGTCCCGCAGCGACGACCGCAGCGGATCCGGCACGCCGCCGGCGGACGACGACCCGGGCGGGGTCGCGGAGTCCCGGAGCGCACGCCCGACGAGGACGCCGCATCCGCGGCCCGGCGACTCCTCGACCGCCGCGCGGAGTGCTTCGAGACCCTCGACCTCGGCTGCCTCGACGCCGTCGCGCAACCCGGGTCGCGCGATCGAGTCAGCCGACCGGCTCGCCCTGTCCGAGGCCCGCGAGGGGGCCGCGGCGCCGGTGACCCGGTTCGATCCCGCGACGATCGAGGTGACGGCCGAGATGGGCGCGGCCGTGCTCGTCCGCGCCGCGGCCGACCCGGACGCGAACCGGCCTCGCTCCTCATGGTGAGGGGCGAGGCCGGATGGCGCTTGCGCGAGGTGTTCGACTAGATCCCGAGCTCGCGACTCGAAGTCGCCCTCCTCGAGGCGCTCCTTGACCGCGGTGAGGAAGCGCGCCGCGTCGGCGCCGTCGATGATGCGGTGGTCGTACGACAGGGCCAGGTAGACCATCGAGCGGATCGCGATCGCGTCGTCGCCGTCCTGCTTGACCACGACCGGGCGCTTCACGACGATGCCGGTGCCGAGGATCGCCGACTGCGGGAGGAACACCACCGGCGTGTCGAACAGCGCGCCGCGCGAACCGGTGTTCGTCAGCGTGAACGTGCCGCCCGAGAGCTCGTCGGGCTTCAGCTGGTTGTTGCGCGTGCGCTCGGCGAGGTCGGCGATCTGGGCGGCGAGGCCGGCGATGTCGAGGTCGCCGGCGTTGCGGATGACCGGCGTGAGCAGGCCGCGCTCGGTGTCGACCGCGATGCTCATGTTCTCGGTGGCCGGGTAGACGATGCTGTCGCCGTCGACCGTCGAGTTGATGATCGGGTAGGCGCGCAGCGCCTCGGCGGCCGCGAGGGCGAAGAACGGCAGGAACGAGAGCTTGTTGCCGGTCTTCTCGAGGAACTCGCCCTTGACCCGGTCGCGCAGGCGCGCGACGCGGGTGACATCGACCTCGACGACGGTGGTGAGCTGGGCGGTCGACGTCATGGAGACGACGGCGCGCTCGGCGACGACCTTGCGGAGGCGCGTCATCGGGACGGTCGTGCCGCGCAGCGGCGAGGTCTCGAGCGGCGTGCGCGCCGGGGCCGCCGCGGCGGCCGGAGCCGCGGGCGGCGCCTGAGCCGAGATGACGTCCTGCTTGCGGATGCGTCCGCCGACACCGGTGCCGGTGACGTTCGCGAGGTCGACGCCCTGCTCGTTCGCGAGCTTGCGCACGATCGGGGTCACGTAGCCGCTGGTGCCGGCGTGCGAGCCCGTCGCAGCCGGGGCGGGTGCGGCCTCGGGAGCCGGAGCGGCAGGTGCAGCCGGGGCAGGAGCGGCGGCCGGCGCCGGTGCCGCGGGAGCGGCCGGGCGCGGGTGCCGGGCTGCCGGAGCGGCGGGCGCGGCCTCGGTGCGGCCGGTGCAGCGGGTGCGGCCTCGGGCGCCGGGGCAGCGGGTGCGGCCTCGGGAGCCGGTGCGGCGGGTGCAGCCTCGGGTGCCGGCGCGGCCGGGGCAGCGGGCGCGGCCTCAGGAGCCGGTGCGGCCGGGGCTGCGGGTGCGGCCTCGGGTGCCGGCGCGGCAGGCGCAGCGGGCGCGGCCTCGGGCGCCGGAGCGGCCGGAGCCGCAGGGCGCCGGCGCTGCGGCGGGAGCGGCCTCAGCGGCCGGAGCGGCGGCGGGCGCAGCCTCGGCGGGCGCCTCGGGCGCTGCGGCAGCACCGGAACCGTCGCCGATGGTCACGAGGGCGGTGCCGACCTCGACCGTCTCGTCCTCCTGGACGAGGATGGCCTCGATCACGCCGGCCACCGGCGATGGGATCTCGGTGTCGACCTTGTCGGTCGACACTTCGAGCAGCGGCTCGTCGACCTCCACACGGTCGCCGACGTTCTTCAGCCAGCGGGTGACCGTGCCCTCCGTGACACTCTCCCCGAGTGCCGGGAGGCTGACGGATTCGCTCATGCGCTTGTCTCCTTCACAGCGTGTGACGCTTTCTAGCTTATTGCAGTCGTGTCTTGCGGGGTCGGGCTCAGAGCGCGTGCAGCGGCTTGCCGGCGAGCTTCAGGAACGCCTCGCCGAGCGCCTCGTTCTGCGTCGGGTGGGCGTGGATGAAGGGGGCGATGTCCTCGGGGTACGCCTCCCAGTTCACGGCGAGCTGCGCCTCGCCGATCAGCTCGCCGACGCGGGCGCCGATCATGTGCACGCCGACGACGGGGCCGTCGTTCACGCGGACGACCTTGATCGAGCCGCTCGTCTCGAGGATGTGGCTCTTGCCGTTGCCGGCGAGGTTGTACTCGTAGGCCGAGACCTGGTCGGCGCCGAACTTCTCGCCGGCCTTCGCCTCGGTGTAGCCGATCGACGCGACCTCGGGGTCGCAGTAGGTGACCTTGGGGATGTTGACGTCCTCGACGACGATCGGGTTCAGGCCGGCGATCTCCTCGGCGACGAAGATGCCCTGCTGGAAGCCGCGGTGCGCGAGCTGCAGGCCGGGGACGATGTCGCCGACGGCGTAGACGCCGGGGATGTTGGTGGCGAGGCGCTCGTCGGTGATGACGAAGCCGCGGTCCATCGTGACGCCGACCTCCTCGTAGCCGAGGCCCTGCGGTGACGGGTCCGCGGCCGACGGCCACGAGCAGCAGCTCGGCCTCGACGGTCTCGCCGTTCTCGAGCGTGACGACGACGCCGTTGTCGTCCTGCGTGACGCCCTGGAAGCGGATGCCGAGCTTGTACTCGATGCCGCGCTTGCGGAAGGCGCGCTCGAGCTGCTTCGAGACCGACTCCTCCTCGTTCGGGACGAGGTGGGGGAGCGCCTCGATGATCGTGACCTCGGCGCCGAAGGACTTCCAGACGCTCGCGAACTCGACGCCGATGACGCCGCCGCCGAGCACGGCGACCTTGCCGGGCACGAAGTCGAGCTCGAGGGCCTGCTCGCTGGTGATGACGCGGCCGCCGATCTCGAGGCCGGGCAGCGACCGCGAGTAGGAGCCGGTGGCGAGGATGACGTTCTTGCCGACGATGCGGTCGTCGCCGACCTGCACGGCGTTGGCGGCGACGAGGCGGCCCTCGCCCTCGATGACGGTGATGCCGCGGGCCTTCACGAGGCCCTGCAGGCCCTTGAACTTGCTCGACGACGATGCTCTCGCGGTAGGTCGTGACCGCCGCGACGTCGATGCCCTCGAACGTGGAGCGGACGCCGAACCTCGCCGACTCACGGGAGTTGTCCGCGATCTCGGCCGCGTGCAGCAGGGCCTTGGTCGGGATGCAGCCGCGGTGCAGACACGTGCCACCCAGCTTGTCCTTCTCGACCAAGCCGACGGTGAAGCCCAGCTCGACGGCACGCAGCGCCGCCGCGTACCCTCCGCTGCCGCCACCGAGGATGACAATGTCAAAGTTCTGCTCGGACAACCGCAATCTCCCTTGCGCAATCGATCTGCGACACGGACTGCCGCCCGGTGCGTGGTCGGGGGCAGGCTGTATGGGCGACGATTCTCGCCCATACGACCTTACTACCCTGCGGAGAGGTCCTCTCCCAGCCGCGACGAGGGTGCGAACGGCCACGCCGGTGCCCCCCGATCCGGTGAATCCCCAGCCTCCGCCGGTGTTGAATGCGGGGCCGGCGATGTCGAGGTGCGCCCACGGGATCGCGCTCGTCCGAGTCGGCCTTCGCGCCCACGAACTCGCGCAGGAACACGCCGGCCAGGAGCATGCCGCGGCACGGTCATCCCGAGCTTGGTGTTCGCGAGGTCGGCGACGTCCGACTTCGAGCAGCGACTTGCAGGTCGCGGGGGAGCGGCATCGGCCACACGGCCTCGTCGACGTCGCCCGCGGCGGTGCGCACCCGCTCGACCAGCTCGTCGTCGCCCATCAGGCCCGCGATGCGGTGCCCGAGCGCGACGACCTGCGCGCCGGTCAGGGTCGCGACGTCGACGATCGCGTCGGGCTGCTCGTCGCTCGCGGCGGCGAGCGCGTCGGCCATCACGAGCCGGCCCTCCGCGTCGGTGTTGAGCACCTCGACGGTCGTGCCGCCGTGGATCCGCAGCACGTCGTTCGGGCGGATCGCGGTGCCCGACGGCATGTTCTCGGCGAGGCAGAGCCAGCCCGTGACCCGCACCGGCACCTCGAGCTCGGCGAGCGCCACGATCGCCGACAGCACGGCCGCCGCCCCGGCCATGTCGCTCTTCATGCCGACCATCGAGGCGCCGGGCTTCAGCGAGAGGCCGCCCGAGTCGAACGTGATGCCCTTGCCGACGAGCGCGAGGTGCACGGATGCCGCGGCGGGCGCGTACTCGAGGCGCACCAGCCTCGGGCCGCGGCTCGAACCGCGACCGACGCCGAGGATGCCGCCGAAGCCGTCGGCCTCGAGCTCGTCCTCGTCCCAGACCCGGGAGGCGACGCCCGCGGCGTCCGCGGCCTCGACCGCGAGCTCGGCGAACCGTTCGGGGGACAGGTCGGCCGGCGGCGTGTTCACGAGGTCCTTCGTGCGAGCCACGCCGGCGACGACGGAGCGCACGCGCGTCGAGGCGCGCGTCGTCGAGGTCGCGCGTGCAGGGTGATCCGCTGCACCGGCGACTTCGCCTCCGCACGGTACGCGGAGAACGCGTAGGCGCCGAGCCCGGCGCCCTCGAGGAGCGCCTCGGCCGCGTCGGCGTCGTCGACGGGCACGGCGATGGCGACGCGAGTCGGTGCCGGCGAGCTGCCGGACGGCGGCGCCCGCGGCGAGGCGGAGGCCCGCGGCATCCGCTCGGTCGCCGAGGCCGACGACGGCGACGACCTGCGGCCCGTCGCCCTGCGCTCGGGATGCGCGTGAACTCGTCGGCGGCGCCCTTCGCGCCGAGGCGCGCGAGCAGCGGCGTCGACCCATTCGTAGGCCTCTGGCGCGAGCAGCTCGGGACCGTCCTCGCCGGGACGGGCGGCGAGCAGCACGACGTCGGCGTCGGAGGCCGTCACGGGGTCGGAGGAGCGGGAGAGTTCAGGGGACGGTCATGCAGCCGATCGTACGTGTTCGCTCTCGGCATCATCCGGGCGCGCCCGCGATCCGGGGGGCGGCTCCGGCGGCCTCAGTAGGCTGGAGGCATGCGCGACCCCCGCTCCCTCTACGAGCTGAACGCCGACGTCCAGGTGCCGCCCGGGCTGCCGCTCGTCGCGGGGCTGACGGGGTTCGCCGACGCCGGCTCCGCGGTCGCGCAGACGACCGAGTACCTGCTCTCGACGCTCGACACCACGGTCGTGGCGACGTTCGACGCCGATGAGCTGCTCGACTACCGCGCCCGGCGTCCGATCATCCTCTTCCAGGGCGACCACCTCGCCGACTACCGTCCGCCGCGGCTCAGCCTCGACCTCGCGCGCGACGAGATCGGGCAGCAGTTCCTGATGCTCACGGGCTACGAGCCCGACTTCCAGTGGGAGCGGTTCGGGTCGGCCGTGCTGGGGCTCATCGACGCGCTCGAGGTGTCGTCGACCACCTGGATCAACTCGATCCCGATGCCGGTGCCGCACACCCGGCCGATCGGCATGACGGTGAGCGGCAATCGCGCCGACCTCATCGAGGCCATGTCGATCTGGCGTCCGACGACGCAGGTGCCGTCGAACGCGCTGCACCTCGTCGAGTACCGCCTGCAGGAGCAGGGGCATCCGACGACCGGGTTCGTGCTCCTCATCCCGCACTACCTGTCCGACGCCGAGTACCCGACGGCGGCGGTCGCCGCGCTCGAGGCGATCAGCGCGTCGACCGGCCGGATCTTCCCGACCGACGTGCTGCGCGAGCAGGGGCGCGAGTTCGTGGCCCGCATCGACGAGCAGGTCGCCGAGAACGGCGAGCTCGCGAAGCTCGTCGGCACGCTCGAGGAGCGCCACGACTCGTACATGGAGGGCACGACGCTGCGCTCGCCCCTCACCGACGAGGACGGCGAGCTGCCCTCGGCCGACGAGATCGCGGCGGAGCTCGAGAAGTTCCTCGCCTACCGGCGCACGCGCGACGACGACACGCCCGCTCGGCGGCTGACGCGAGTCGCCTCGGGGAATGCGCCGAGGGCCTCGCGCGTTGTCATGAAGCGGGGAAACGACGATGGATGCGCGGGTCGCGCGGACGATCGTGAGGACGCATGCCTGTATAATGGAAGCAGGACCCGTTCTGGTCTGCTGGTGCGACATGCTCGCGCCGTGCAAGCAGACTTGACATGGGTCCTCATAGTGTCCGAAAACGACCGGACCGAGAGCACGAGCCGAAGGCCCATGAGGGCACGCGCCGCGCGACGGTAGGAGAGGTTCAACGAATGGCAACGACGAAGGCTGCGACGTCGGCGAAGAGCGAGGCGGAGAAGCCCGCTGCGACGCGCACGACGGCTGCGAAGTCGACCGCCGCGAAGACGACGGCCACGAAGGCCGCTGCCGCGAGCACCGCGGCGAAGACGAAGGCCGCCGCGACCAAGGCGAGCGGCACGAAGACCGCGCCGAAGGCGCACGGCGACGCCGGCGACCAAGACGCCGCGCACCGCGACGGCGAAGTCCGCGGCGAAGCCGCGCGGCAAGGCGAAGGCCGGCGCCGCGGGTGACGACGAGGACGAGGTCGAGCCCGAGGAGCTCGAAGAGGTCGAGGTGGAGGTCGTCGACGAAGCGGCCGCCGACGAGACCGCCGACGACGCGGCATCCGACACCGACGACGACGAGGCGAAGCCCGTCGCGGTCGAGCCGCACCCGACCGGTGCCCTCGTGCTGCGCGCCGTCGACGACGAGGACGAGGTGCCGGTCTACTCGAGCGCCATCACCGGCGCGACGGCCGACCCGGTCAAGGACTACCTGAAGCAGATCGGCAAGGTCGCGCTCCTGAACGCGGCCGAAGAGGTCGAGCTCGCGATGCGCATCGAGGCGGGCCTGTTCGCCGAGGAGAAGCTGTCGCACATGAGCGACGCCGAGAAGCGCTCCCAGCTCGGTCGCGAGCTGCAGTGGGTCGCGAAGGACGGGCAGCGCGCGAAGAGCCACCTGCTCGGCGCGAACCTGCGCCTCGTGGTCTCGCTCGCCAAGCGCTACACCGGTCGCGGCATGCAGTTCCTCGACCTGATCCAGGAGGGCAACCTGGGCCTGATCCGTGCGGTCGAGAAGTTCGACTACACCAAGGGCTTCAAGTTCTCGACCTACGCCACGTGGTGGATCCGCCAGGCGATCACCCGTGCCATGGCCGACCAGGCCCGCACCATCCGCATCCCGGTGCACATGGTCGAGGTCATCAACAAGCTCGCCCGCGTGCAGCGGCAGATGCTGCAGGACCTGGGCCGCGAGCCCACGCCCGAGGAGCTGAGCCGCGAGCTCGACATGACCCCCGAGAAGGTCATCGAGGTGCAGAAGTACGGCCGCGAGCCCATCTCGCTGCACACGCCCCTCGGCGAGGACGGCGACAGCGAGTTCGGCGACCTCATCGAGGACACCGAGGCGGTCGTCCCGGCGGACGCGGTGGGCTTCACGATGCTGCAGAAGCAGCTCGAGTCGCTGCTCGACTCCCTGAGCGAGCGCGAGGCGGGCGTCATCCGCATGCGCTTCGGCCTCGGCGACGGCATGCCGAAGACCCTCGACCAGATCGGCGACACCTTCGGCGTGACCCGCGAGCGGATCCGCCAGATCGAGTCGAAGACGATGGCGAAGCTGCGCCACCCGTCGCGCTCGCAGTCGCTCCGCGACTACCTCGAGTAGGCCGCACGGTGCGCTACGCGCCGGCGATCCTCGTCGGCAGGCTCACCCGATTCGCCGCCCGGCTGCGCAAGCCCGGCGGCGGATCGGCCGTTCCGGGCCTCGTCGTCAACACGATCGCGCCCGGCTACCTGAAGCGCACCCTGTCGGGCTTCCCGCAGGGGCTCGTGGTGGTGTCGGGCTCGAGCGGCAAGTCGACGACCACGAAGATGCTCGTCGCGATCCTCCGCGCGCACGGCGTCGACGTGTTCACCAACCCGTCGACGGCGAACATCAGCCAGGGCCTGACGTCGGCGCTCCTCGAGCGTGCCGACTGGCAGGGGCGGGTGCCCGGCGACGTCGCCGTGCTCGAGATGGACGAGGGCCACGGCGCCGTCGTCATGCAGGGCGTCGACGCCCGCGTCGTCGCCCTCACGAACGTGATGGTCGACCAGATCGACCGGTTCCACGACTCGGACATGGTCGCCGGCATGCTCGCCCGCATCGCCGACCGCGCGCACGAGGCGATCGTCGTGAACGCCGACGACGCCAACCTCGAGCGCCTCGCCGCGGCGATCGGCCCCGGCGTCGCGGTGCACCGGTTCGGCGTCTCCGCCGACGTGCTCGCGCGATCGCCGCGCGGACTCGGGTACACCGAGACGCGCGACGAGCGACTCGCCGACGGCGCCGGCGTGCGTCGTCGAGTCGGTCGACGGGCGCCACGGCGGTGCTGCGCGACGGCGGGGCATCCGTCGACATCAGGCTCCCCGCACGCGGAACCCACTACGCCGTCGACGCCGCCGCCGCCTACGCGACGGCCGAGGCCGTGCTCGGCGAGCGCTTCTCGCCGACGACCGCCGCCGACGCCCTGAGCGCCATCCCGGCCGTCTTCGGTCGCGGGGAGCGCGTGCACGGTGCGCGGTCAGGAGGTCGAGTTCGTGCTCGTGCAGAATCCCGCGAGCTACCAGCTCAACGTCGACAGCATCGAGCCGGGCACCGAGCAGATCCTCTTCGCGATCGGGTCCGACGTGCGCGACCCGTCGTACTTCTGGCCGACGGATGCCTCGTCGCTCGGCCGTGTCGCGATCGTCAGCGGGTCGAAGGCGCCCGAGGCGGCGCTCATGCTCGCCTACGACGGCGTCGAGATCGATCGCGTCGAACCCGACCTCGGCCGCGCGCTCGACGACTTCCTCGCGTCGCCGCACCCGAGCGCGGCGTGAAGACCATCGTGTTCTCGGCCGACGCGATGCGTCGCACGCGCGCCCACCTCGGACTCACGGGAGCGGAATGACCCTCACGATCGTGGCGCTCCTGCCCGGACTGCAGAACACCAACGGCGACGCCGAGAACGCCGCCGTGCTCGCGCGGCGCGCCGAGTGGGCGGGCCTCGACGCCCGTGTCGTGCGCGGTCGACTCGCGCGACGACCTGCCCGAGCGGGTCGACGCCGTCGTGCTCGGCTCGGGCAGCGACTCGTCGCTCGAGGCGAGCCGCGACGTCCTGCTCACGATGCACGACGAGCTCCGCACCTGGGGCACCGAGGGCGTGCCCATCCTCGCGGTCGGCACCGGGTGGGAGCTGCTGAGCTGGGGGATCGAGCAGGCCGACGGCTCGAGCGTCGAGGGCCTCGGCATCCTCCCGGGCCGCGCCGTGCCGCGCGCGGGCCGGGTCACCGGCGACCTCGTCGTCGCGTCGCCGCGCTTCGGCGTGCTGGTCGGCTTCGAGAACCACGCCCGCGACTACGTCGGCGCCGAGGGCTCGCCCGTCGGCCGCGTGCGCGCCGGCAGCGGCAACGGGCGCGACTCCGGCCAGGAGGGCGTCGTGATGGGCGTCCGTCATCGGCACCCACCTGCACGGGCCGGTGCTCGCGAAGAACCCGGCGTTCGCCGATCACGCTGCTCGGCATCATGGCCGAGCGAGCCGGCCTCGAGTACCGGCCGGTGAGCGCGCGGCGACCGTCGACGGCTACGCGGCGGCCGCGCGGGAGGCGCAGCTCGCCGCGGCGCGCGTCGCGGCATCCGCCCCCGACCGCTGGCTGATCCCGCGGACGGCGCATTCGTCAGCGCGATGCCGGCTCGCCCAGGAAGTCGAGGAGCACCGGGCCCAGTCGGGCGGGGTCCTCGATGCTCGGCAGGTGGCCGGCCCAATCGAGTTCGCCGGTGGGCAGCGCCCGAGATGTGCTCGGCGAGGAACGCGGCAGCCGTCCGCATGCCGTCGAGATCGTGCGCACCCGAGATCACGAGGGTCGGAGCGTTCACGTCGGCGCAGGTCGAAGTCCTCGCGATCTGCGGCGACGTCGGGTGCGGCCAGCTGCACCTCGAACGCGTGCCGCTGCATGCGGGCCACGAGCTCACGGGTGGACTCGTCGGCCGCAGGGCCCACCCACGTGCGCACGTTCAGGCCCACCGCGCCCTCGATGTCGCCGGCCTCGAGCAGTGCATCCTCTGCGGCGCCGAACGACCGCAGGTCGTCGCTGGGCTCGAGCAGCCGGGTGGCCGGGCACAGCAGGAGGAGACGGGTCACGCGTGACGGCCACCGCGCAGCGAACTCCTGCGCGACGCGCCCGCCGAACGACGATCCGACGAGGGCGGTGCTCTCGATCCCCAGCATGTCGAGGAGGTCCCGGATGTCACGAGCCTCGTCGTACCCCGACGTGGGCGGCGGTGTCTCGCCATACCCGCGGAAGTCGGGCCGGATGACCCGGAATCCCGCGTCGACGAGGAGTCCCCATTGCGGGTCCCACATTCGGCGGTCGCAGACCGAGGAATGGAGCAACACCACGCAGGGCCCGTCGCCGGCGATGTCATGAGCGAGCGTCATCGTCGCGAGCGTAGGGGGATCGGCCGCAGACCGCAAGACGACGTGGGCGTCGGTCGTCAGTCCGGCTACGACGAACGCCCCGGCGCAGTGCCGGGGCGTTCGTCGTGAAGTCGGTGCGGTCAGTCGCGGCCGTCGACGAGCAGTCGGCTCGACTCGTCGTGCCAGCTGTGCGCGATCTGCGAGAGCTTCTCCTGGTGCTTGCGGCCGTGGTGGGCGCAGAACAGGAGTTCGCCGCTCGCGACGACGACGCGGATGTAGGCCTGAGCGCCGCATGCATCGCAGCGGTCGAGCGCCGTGAGCTCGTACGGGGTGTCGAGTTCATCGACCGCACCGGTGGTGTCGGTGTACTGCGTCATGGCTCCTCCTCCTGGCTCACGCTCGAATGTTCCGTGCATCAATGAAAACACGCGACCGGCGCCGATCCTTCCGTTGGGCGGGCATTTCGCTCAGCGCGTAGCGCCTCGCGCGCCATGTCGTCCCGCGTCAGTAGGCTTGTGCGACGTGAGCTCCGACTATTCCGCCCGCCATCTCTCCGTCCTCGAGGGGCTCGAGGCGGTGCGCAAACGGCCCGGCATGTACATCGGCTCGACCGACTCGCGCGGGCTCATGCACTGCCTCTGGGAGATCATCGACAACTCGGTCGACGAGGCCCTCGGCGGCCACGGCAACGAGATCGGCGTCATCCTGCACCCCGACGGCAGCGTCGAGGTGCGCGACCGCGCGCGCGGCATCCCGGTCGACATCGAGCCGAAGACCGGCCTCTCGGGCGTCGAGGTCGTCTTCACCAAGCTGCACGCGGGCGGCAAGTTCGGCTCGGGCTCGTATGCGGCCTCCGGCGGACTCCACGGCGTCGGCGCATCCGTCGTCAACGCGCTCTCCGAGCGACTCGACGTCGAGGTCGACCGCGACGGCAAGACCTGGGCGATGTCGTTCCACCGCGGCGAGCCCGGCGTCTTCGCCGATTCCGGCACCCCGTCGCCCGACGCGCCGTTCACGCCGTTCGAGGTGCGCAGCGAGCTGCGCGTCGTCGGCAAGGTCGCCAAGGGCGTCACCGGCACGCGCATCCGGTACTGGGCCGACCGCCAGATCTTCACGAAGGGCGCCGAGTTCCAGACCGACGAGCTGCTCGGGCGCGCCCGCCAGACGGCGTTCCTCGTGCCCGGGCTCGCCATCGACGTCACCGACGAGCGCGGCGCCGAGCCGCACACGACGTCCTTCCAGTTCGAGGGCGGCATCTCCGAGTTCGCCGAGCACCTCGCGACGGATGCCCCGCTCACCGACATCTGGCGGCTCACCGGCACCGGCGCGCTTCACCGAGACCGTGCCCGTGCTCGACCGACGGCGGCGCCATGGTGCCGACCGAGCTGCAGCGCGAATGCCAGGTCGACATCGCGCTGCGCTGGGGCACGGGCTACGAGACCGTCGTGCGGTCGTTCGTGAACATCATCGCCACGCCGAAGGGCGGCACCCACCAGGCCGGGCTTCGACCAGGGGCTGCTCCGGTTCCTGCGCCAGCAGGTCGAGCAGAACGCGCGACGCCTGAAGGCCGGCAACGACAAGCTCGAGAAGGACGACGTGCTGGCCGGGCCTCACCGCGGTCATCACGGTGCGCCTGCCCGAGCCGCAGTTCGAGGGCCAGACCAAGGAGGTGCTCGGCACGCCCGCCGTGCGCGCCATCGTCGTCGAACGTGCTCACGAAGGAGCTCGGCGCGCGATTCACGTCGACTCGAAGCGCGACGACAAGGCGCAGTCGGCGCTGCTGCTCGACAAGGTCGTCGCCGAGATGAAGTCGCGCATCTCCGCGCGGGCGCACAAGGAGACGCAGCGCCGCAAGAACGCGCTCGAGAGCTCGTCGCTGCCCGCGAAGCTCGTCGACTGCCGGTCGAACGACGTGGCGCACAGCGAGCTCTTCATCGTCGAGGGCGACTCGGCCCTCGGCACCGCGAAGCTCGCGCGCGACAGCGAGCACCAGGCGCTGCTGCCGATCCGCGGCAAGATCCTCAACGTGCAGAAGGCCAGCGTCTCCGACATGCTCGGCAACGCGGAGTGCGCCTCGATCATCCAGGTGATCGGCGCGGGCTCGGGCCGCAGCTTCGACCTCTCGGCCGCGCGCTACGGCAAGGTCATCATCATGAGCGACGCCGACGTCGACGGCGCGCACATCCGCACGCTGCTGCTCACGCTCTTCTTCCGCTACATGCGGCCGATGATCGAGGAGGGCCGGGTCTTCGCGGCCGTGCCGCCGCTGCACCGCGTCGTCGTGATGAACCCCGGCACGAAGCCCAACGAGACCATCTACACCTACTCCGAGGCCGAGCTGCAGGGCGTGCTCGCGACGCTGAAGAAGCAGAACCGCCGGTACCAGGACCCGATCCAGCGCTACAAGGGCCTCGGCGAGATGGACGCCGACCAGCTCGCGACGACCACGATGGACCGTCGGCAGCGCACGCTGCGCCGCGTCGGCATCGGCGACGCCGAGAACGCGGGGCGCGTGTTCGAGCTGCTGATGGGCAACGAGGTCGCGCCGCGCAAGGAGTTCATCATCGACAGCTCCGACGCGCTCGAGCGCGACCGCATCGACGCCTGACCGCTCGTGCGCGGGCCGGCCCTCACCCGCCGGACGGGCGGATGTTCTGGTTCAGGTGGAACAGGTTGCCGGGATCGTGGGCGTCCTTGATCGCGGTCAGCCGGGCGAGCTTCTCGGGCGAGTACGCGCGCCGGATCCCCGCCTCGCCGTCGTCGCCGAGCACGTTGACGTAGGCGCCGCTCGCGAACCGGTCCATCGTGCCCGCATAGCGACGGGCCGCGGACATCCGCCGCTCATCGTCGGCGGGGCTGCGCCACCGCGACGCGGCGACGAACTCGAATGCGGTGTCGCGACGTGAGAACGCGGTCTGCTCGTCGGCCACGTCCGCGATCGCGCCGCCGTACGCCTGCAGGCTGACATCGGGCAGGTCGTCGCCGTCGCGCGCGAGCAGCGCGTCGATGACGGCGTCGCCGAGCTCGCTGAAGTAGTGCCCCTTCCAGTACCGACGCCAGTCGTGGCCCTCGACATCGTCCTCACGGGTCTGCAGTTGCAGGTACGTCAACGGCTCGATCGATGCGTCGAGCCGGTTCGGCCGCGTCGGTGAGCCGCTCCGCGACCTCGGAGATCCGTGCGTCGACCGACGACGGGGTCGCCGACCCACACCAGGCCGAGCGACACCGCGTCACCCGAGATGGTCGCGGTGAAGGTCGCCTCCCGGGGGGCGTCGCCGCTCAGGTCGCGCCAGCGTCGCATCGCGGCGGCGGCGCGGCCGCCCTCGAGCGGGAAGACGCAGCTCGGCCGAGATCGCCTGCCCGGGCTCGGGATGCAGGGCGAACTCGAACTCGGTGACGACGCCGAAGTTGCCGCCGCCGCCGCGGAGCGCCCAGTCCAGGTCGGGGTGCGAGTCCGCGTCGACGTGCAGCAGGTCGCCGTTCGCGGTGACCAGCTCGAACGAGACCACGTTGTCGCACGTGAGCCCGTGCCGGCGGGCGAGCCAGCCCATGCCCCCGCCGAGGGTGAGGCCGCCGACCCCGGTGTGCGAGACGTTCCCGCGGTGGTCGCGAGGCCGTGCGCCTGCGATGCGCGGTCGAGCGCGCCGAGGAGCGCGCCGCCCTGCACCCGTGGCGCGCCGGCTGAGCGGGTCGACCGCACGGCGCCCATCGGGCGCAGGTCGATCATGAGCCCGTCGTCGGGCACGGCGTGCCCGACGATGCCGTGCCCGCCGCAGCGGATCCCGAGCTCGAGCCCGAGATCGGCGGCGTATCGCACGGCCGCGACGACATCGGCCGTCTCCGCGCATCGCACGACGTACCGCGGTCGTCGGTCGATCATCCCGTTCCACACCGCGCGCGCCTCGTCGTAGCCGGGGTCGCCCGGCTCCAGCACGCTGCCCTGGATCGCCGCCTGCAAGGTTGTCCGCGTCACCGATGACTCCGTCCGCCGAGGGCGGCCCGAGACGACCCATCGCCGTTCGGACCGGCCATCGCCGAATCTGCCCCTCGATCGCGTCGGCGTCAAGCCGAGATGCGACGGTCAGGCGATGCGGCACGCCGACCGCCGCGACGACGGCCTCGAGCGGCTGGCCCGACGCGTCGCGCTTGGCCCCGCCGTCGGGCAGCTGCCGCGCCGAGCCGTCGGTGCCCACCGCGAGGGCGGGGGAGCGGCCGACCCAGGCGAGGTGCAGCGCGTCCTCGCCCTTCAGGAACCGCTGCGACGCGCACGCCGCCGGTCGCGCGGCCCTTGGCCGGGAACTCGGCGAACGGGCTCACCTTGGCGCTGCCCGGGTCGGTGCCGAGCAGGGTCTCGCTGCTCGCCGCGATCGTGACGACCACGGCGTCGGCCGCGGCATCCGCCGGGACGCTCGTGAAGTGGATCGACGTGGGCGCCCGACGCCGAGGTTGATGCCGGCCATGCCGCCGGCCGGACAGCCCTGCGGCCGCACCGAGGCGGCGGCGAACCGCAGCAGCTGGGCGTCGGATGCCACGAACACGAGCTCGTCGGTCTCGTCGCCCTGCACGGCGCCCACGACCTCGTCGCCGGCCTTGAGGCCGATCACCTCGAACTCGGGCTTGTTCGGGTAGGCGCCGGTGGAGACGCGCTTCACGACGCCCTGCTTCGTGCCGAGCGCGATCGAGCGGTCGGCGTCGAGCGAGACGATCGCGAGCACCTTCTCGTCGCGGTTCGGCAGCGCCAGGTAGTCGCCGATCCGCACGCCGGCGCCGAGCTGCACCGACGTCGGCGGCAGCATCGGGCAGGTCGACCGGCGTGAACCGGATGAGTCGCCCGAGGCTCGTGACGGCGCCGATCTCGGCGCGGCTCGTGGTGTCGAGCGTGGAGCGGATGGCGTCGTGCTTGCTGCGGCGCGCGGGCGGGCTGATGCGTCGGGCGGCCCGTCGGGGCCGTCGGGAAGGTCGACGCGCGCGATGCGGCCCGGTCGCGCTGAGGAACACGCGGCACGGGACATCCGCCACCTCGAGCACGGCGGCGGCCCGCTTCGCCGCCGCACCGGCGATGCTCGGCCGCGCGTCGGTCAGCAGCGTGCGTCGCGGCGTGCCGAAGCGCTCGGCGACCTCGGCGAGCTCGTCGGAGACGAGCGCCTCGATGCGGTGCCGGCTCGCGAGCAGCAGCTCGAGCTCCTCGATCTCGGCGCGCAGCTTGTCGCGCTCGGCCTCGAGCTCGATGCGGGAGAACCTCGTGAGTCGCCGCAGGCGCAGCTCGAGGATGTACTCGGCCTGCACCTGGCTGAGGTCGAAGACGTCCATGAGGCGGGTGCGCGCCTGCTCGCGCCTCGTCGCTCGTGCGGATGACCTGGATGACCTCGTCGATGTCGAGGATCGCGATGAGCAGGCCCTCGACGAGGTGCAGGCGCTCCCGGCGGCGGGCGAGGCGGTACTGCGAGCGGCGGGTGACGACCTCGATGCGGTGCGCGACGTACACCTGCAGCAGCTCGCGCAGGCCGAGCGTCTGCGGCCCGCCGTCGACGAGCGCGACGTTGTTGATGTTGAACGAGTCCTCGAGCGGGCGTCAGCCGGTAGAGCTGCTCGAGCACGGCGTCGGGGCTGAAGCCGGTCTTGATGCCGATGACGAGGCGCAGGCCGTTGGTGCGATCGGTGAGGTCGGTGACATCCGAGATGCCGCTGATCTTCTTGGCGTTCACCCCGTCCTTGATCTTCTCGATGACCTTCTCGGGGCCGACGAGGTAGGGCAGCTCGGTGACGACGAGGCCGGTCTTGCGCGCGGTGATGCTCTCGACGCGTCACCTTCGCGCGGGTCTTGAAGCTGCCGCGTCCGGTGGCGTAGGCGTCCTTGATGCCGGCGAGGCCGACGATGGTGCCGCCCGTCGGCAGGTCGGGGCCGGGCACGAACTCCATGAGCTCGTCGAGCGTCGCGTTCGGGTGGGCGATCAGGTGCCGGGCCGCGCCGACCACCTCGATGAGGTTGTGCGGCGCCATGTTCGTGGCCATGCCCACCGCGATGCCGCTCGCGCCGTTCACGAGCAGGTTCGGGTAGGCGGCCGGCAGCACCTCGGGCTGCGTGAGCTGGTTGTCGTAGTTCGGCACGAAGTCGACGACGTCCTCGTCGAGTCCCTCGGTCATCGCGAGCGCGGGGGAGGCGAGCCGCGCCTCGGTGTAGCGCGGCGCGGCCGGGCCGTCGTCGAGCGAGCCGAAGTTGCCGTGGCCGTCGATGAGCGGCACGCGCAGGGTGAACGCCTGCGCCATGCGCACGAGGGCGTCGTAGATCGCCGTGTCGCCGTGGGGGTGCAGCTTGCCCATCACCTCGCCGACGACGCGGGCGCGACTTCACGTGGCCGCGATCGGGCCGCAGGCCCATCTCGGTCATCTGGTAGAGGATGCGGCGCTGCACCGGCTTGAGGCCGTCGCGGGCGTCGGGCAGGGCGCGCGAGTAGATGACCGAGTAGGCGTACTCGAGGAACGAGCCCTGCATCTCGGTGGCGACGTCGACGTCTTCGATGCGTTCGACGATCGGCTCGTCGGCGGGCGGGTTCTTTGCTCGGGTCATCCGTGTTCTCTGGTGCTGGCGTGCGGTGCACGCGGGGGAACGGGGGCGCGCCCGGCCTGTGCCAGACTGGGCGCGATGCCAGCAATGCTACCGGTGCCCGCCGTCACCGCTCCGCGGCTTGCCGGGGTGCTCGGCAGTTCGGTCGCCAGCCTCGCGGGCGAGCCGAACGACTTCGGGCTGCCGCGCGGCATCCGGTGCCGTGGTCGTGCTCGTCGACGGCCTCGGCGCGGCGAACATCCAGGCCCGCGCCGGCCACGCGCGCTTCCTGTCCTCGCGGATGGCCCGCCGCGACGTGATCCGCACCGTCACCCCGTCGACGACCGCCGCCGCCATCGCGAGCTTCACGACCGGGCCGGATGCCGGGCGAGCACGGCCTCGTCGGGTACCGCGTGCTCGACGCCGGCGCACGACCGCCTCGTGAACCAGCTGAACGGCTGGGACGCCGGCATGGTGCCCGAGACCTGGCAGCGCGCGGCGACGATCTTCGAGACGGCCGCGCGACGGCGGCATCCGGAGCTTCGCGGTCGGTGCGGCGCGCTACGCCGACTCGGGCTTCACGCACGCCGTGCTGCGCGGTGCGGAGTACCGGCCGGCCGCGACGATCGCCGACCGCTTCGCCGAGGCGCGCCAGCTGCTCGAGCGCGAGCCGGGCGCGCTCGTCTACCTCTACGTGCCCGAGCTCGACCAGGCCGCGCACGCGCACGGCTGGGAGTCCGACCGATGGCTCGCCATCCTCGAGCAGCTCGACGCCGAGCTCGCCGCCTTCGAGCGACGGATGCCGCGTGGCACGGGCCTGCTCGTCACCGCCGACCACGGCGTGATCGACGTGCCGGCGCACCGGCACGTGTTCGTCGACGCCCGGCCCGACCTGCTCGACGGCGTCCGCCACGTCGGCGGGGAGCCGCGGTTCCTCTCGCTCTACTTCGAGCCCGGCCTCGACGCGGCGGCCCGGCGAGTCGCTCGTCGCCGGCTGGCGCGCGGCCGAGGAGCATCGCGCGTGGGTCGTGTCGCGCGACGAGGCCATCGCGCGCGGGCTCTACGGACCGGTCGCCGACGAGGTGCTGCCCGCGGATCGGCGACGTGATCGTCGCCGCGCGCGCGGGCATCGCCTACTACGACCGGCGCGAGCCGAATCGGCAGGCGGAGTCCATGATCGGCCAGCACGGCTCGCTGAGCGACGAGGAGACCCGCGTGCCGCTCATCCGCGGGGGAGCGTACGCCTGGGCCTGACCCGGCGCGATCAGGAGGGGTACTGGCCCGCGCTTGACCTGCGGCTTCGGCAGGCGCAGCGGACGCAGCTGCAGGGCGCGCATCGCCGCGTACCAGCGCACGCGCTCCGCCTTGTCCTCGCCGAACTTCGCCTTGAGCTTGCGCGTCAGCGAGGAAGCCGAGGATGACGACGTCGAGCACGGCGATCGATGAAGAACGCCCAGAGGGCGAGGATGCCGATCGTCTGCACCTGCGCGTCGGGGATGAGCGTGAGCAGGATCACGAGGAACATCACCGGGATGAGCACCTCGCCGATGCTGAAGCGGGCGTCGACGTAGTCGCGCACGTACTTCTTCTGCGGACCGCGGTCGCGCGTGGGCAGGTAGCGGTCGTCGCCGGCGGCCATGCCGACGCGGGCGCGGTCGCGGGCCTCGGCCTGCTTGGCGCGCGCCTGCTTCGCCGCCTCCTTGCGGTCGTTCGGGCACGAGCGGCCGCTTGCGGGCGGCCTCCTGCTCGGCACGGCTCGGCGTCGGTGCGCCCTTGCCGGCCTTCGGCGGCCGTCTCGGGTGCTCGTCGTCGGCGCCGCTTCGGGCGCGGGGGTGTTGGTGGGGTTGCTTTGCCACGGGAGTCCTCGGATCGGTTCCCTTAAGATTACCGGCATGACCCAGCCCCTCCCCACCGAATCCACGGCTGCGGCCGCTCCAGCGACGACCGAGGCCATCCGTTCGGCCGTCGACGCGGGGTTCCCGGCCGACCGTCGCCGACCTCGCCGGCCTCGTGCGCATCCCCTCCGTCTCGTGGCCGGCCTTCGACCCGGCGCACGTCGCCGAGAGCGCCGAGGCCGTCGCCGAGCTGCTGCGCGGCACCGGCGTGTTCGACCTCGTCGAGGTGCGCCGCGCGCCCGTGGAGGACGGATCGGAGCTCGGCCAGCCCGCGGTCGTCGCCAGCCGCCCGGCGCGCAACGGCCGACCCACCGTGCTGCTCTACGCCCACCACGACGTGCAGCCGCCCGGCAAGGACGAGGACTGGGAGACGCCGCCGTTCGAGCCGACGCAGCGCGGCGACCGCCTGCACGGTCGCGGCGCGGCCGACGACAAGGCGGGCGTGATGGCGCACGTCGGCGCGATCCGCGCGTTCGCCGAGGCCTCCGGCGACTTCGACCTCGGCATCGCCGTGTTCATCGAGGGCGAGGAGGAGTGGGCGTCCCGCTCGTTCGCGAACTTCCTCCACGAGAACCGCGACCTGCTCGCCGCCGACGCGATCATCGTCGCCGACTCCGGCAACTGGGACCTCGAGACCCCGGCGATCACGGTCGCCCTCCGCGGCGCGGTGGCGTTCAACCTGCGCATCGACACGCTCGCGCACGCCTCGCACTCCGGCATGTACGGCGGAGCCGTGCCCGACGCGATGCTCGCCGCCATCCGGCTCCTCGACACGCTGTGGGACGCCGACGGCTCCGTCGCCGTCGACGGGCTGCGCAGCGCCGACCTCGAGACGCCCGAGTACGACGAGGCGCAGCTGCGCGCCGAGGCCGGCCTGCTCGACGGCGTCTCGCCGATCGGCAACGGCACCATCCTCTCGCGCATCTGGGCGAAGCCGGCGATCACGATCACGGGCATCGACGCACCGGATGTCGCGAACGCGTCGAACACGCTGGTGCCCGGCGTGCGCGTGCGGGTGAGCGCGCGCATCGCGCCCGGCCAGGACGCGGACGAGGCGTTCGCCGCCATCCGCGCGCACCTCGAGGCGAACGCGCCGTTCGGCGCGCGCCTGACGTTCGAGGACGTCGACACCGGGCCAGGCGTTCCTCGTCGACACGAGCGGCTGGGCGGTCGCCGAGACCAGGGCCGCGATGGCCGAGGGCTGGGGCCGCGAGCCCGTCGAGATCGGCGTCGGCGGGTCCATCCCGTTCATCGCCGAGCTCGTCGACGAGTTCCCCGACGCGCAGATCCTCGTGACCGGCGTGGAGGATCCCGACTCCCGCGCGCACAGCCCGAACGAGTCGCTGCACCTCGGCGTCTTCAAGCGCGCGCTGCTCAGCGAGGCGCTGTTCCTCGCCCGCCTCGACGCGCGCGTGACGACTTCCTGAGCAAAGACCGGACGCGCACTCCGTTCCGGCGGTTACCATGGAGAGAGGTTCCGCGTTCCCTGACGCACCGAGGAGAGACATGAGCGACACGATCACCGAGACCGCGCACGGCGTGAAGCTGAGCGACCCCGCCGCCGACAAGGTGCGCAGCCTGCTCGAACAGGAGGGGCGCGACGACCTGCGCCTCCGCGTCGCGGTGCAGCCCGGCGGATGCTCCGGCCTGATCTACCAGCTCTACTTCGACGAGCGGCTGCTCGACGGCGACGCCGTCGTCGACTTCTCCGGTGTCGAGGTCGTGGTCGACAAGATGAGCGTGCCCTACCTCGACGGCGCCTCGATCGACTTCGAGGACACGATCCAGAAGCAGGGCTTCACGATCGACAACCCGAACGCGCAGGGCAGCTGCGCGTGCGGCGACTCGTTCCACTGAGCCGAGTCTGCACCCAGCTCCCGAAGGGAGGCCGCGAAGGCGGCCTCCCTTCGGCGTTTCCGCCGATCGAGCGGGGAATCCGCGGATTCGGCGCGCCCGACACCGCCGCTGGGTGCACACCCGGCCGGCCGGATCGGAGTAGGCTAGGCATCGATCACCGCGCTTCGCTGAGAAGCGCCTTCGAGTCTCCCGAAAGGTCACCGGTGCGCCACAATCGCCGTCTCCGATGGGCTGCAATCCCGATCGCAGCGTCGCTCAGCCTCGTCCTCGCCGGATGCACGCAGGCCCAGCTGAACGGATTCCTCCCGGGGTTCGAAGAGGGTGAGCCGCCGGTCACGAACCACACCGAGCTCGTGTCGGGCCTCTGGGTCACGTCGTGGATCGTGCTGCTCGTCGTCGGCGTCATCACCTGGGGCCTCACGATCTGGGCCGTCATCGCCTACCGCCGCCGCAAGGGCCAGACCGGCCTCCCGGTGCAGCTGCGCTACAACATGCCGATCGAGGTCTTCTACACGATCGTGCCGCTGATCCTCGTGCTCGGCTTCTTCGCCTTCACCGCGCGCGACCAGGCCGGTGATCGAGCAGCGCTTCGCCGAGGACGAGATCGACGTCAAGGTCGAGGTCATCGCCAAGCAGTGGGCGTGGGACTTCAACTACGTCAACGAAGACGTCTACTCGCCCGGCATCCAGGGCCAGCTCTCCGACGAGGGCGCCGCGGGCTCGCTCGTCCAGTCCGAGCTCCCGACGCTGTACCTGCCCGTCGGCAAGAACGTCGAGATCGAGCTCGAGTCGCGCGACGTCATCCACTCGTTCTGGGTCGTCGACTTCCTCTACAAGAAGGACATGTTCCCGGGCAAGACGAACTACATGTCGTTCGTCCCCGAGCGCGAGGGCACCTACGAGGGCAAGTGCGCCGAGCTCTGCGGCGAGTACCACTCGCTGATGCTCTTCAACGTCCAGGTCGTCTCCGAGGCCGAGTACGAGGAGTACATCGACTCGTTGCGCGACCTCGGCCAGGAGGGCCAGCTCTCGAACGAGTACGACCGCCGCCAGAACCTGCCCGGAACGGGCGAGCCCGAGCTGAAAGAGGAAGAGTAAGCCGCGATGAGCACCACGACCGCACCGGCTCGTCCCGCGAGCGCCTCGCCGTTCGGCACTCCCAAGGTCGAGCGCAAGGGCAACATCCTCGTCCGGTGGATCACCTCCACCGACCACAAGGTCATCGGGTACCTGTACCTGATCACCGCGTTCATCTACTTCTGCATCGGCGGCGTGATGGCCCTCATCATCCGCGCGCAGCTCTTCGAGCCCGGCCTCGAGATCGTCCAGACCCGCGAGCAGTACAACCAGCTGTTCACGATGCACGGCACGATCATGCTGCTGATGTTCGCGACGCCGCTCTTCGCCGGCTTCGCGAACGTGCTGATGCCGCTGCAGATCGGCGCGCCCGACGTCGCGTTCCCGCGCCTCAACGCGTTCGCGTACTGGCTCTTCAACTTCGGCTCGCTGATCGCCGTCGCCGGCTTCTTCACGCCGCAGGGCGCCGCCTCGTTCGGATGGTTCGCCTACCAACCACTCGCATCGACGACGTTCTCGCCAGGCATCGGCGGCAATCTCTGGATGCTCGGCCTCGGCCTCTCGGGCTTCGGCACGATCCTCGGCGCCGTGAACTTCATCACGACGATCATCACGATGCGCGCGCCCGGCATGACCATGTTCCGCATGCCGATCTTCACGTGGAACACGCTCGTCACGTCGATCCTCGTGCTGATGGCCTTCCCGGTGCTGGCCGCCGCGATCCTCGCCGCCGCCGCCGACCGCATCTTCGGCGCCCACATCTACGATCCCGCCAACGGCGGCGTCATCCTGTGGCAGCACCTGTTCTGGTTCTTCGGCCACCCCGAGGTCTACATCATCGCGCTGCCGTTCTTCGGCATCGTGTCCGAGATCTTCCCGGTCTTCAGCCGCAAGCCGATCTTCGGCTACAAGACGCTGATCTACGCGACGATCGCGATCGCCGCGCTCTCGGTCACCGTGTGGGCGCACCACATGTACGTCACGGGCTCGGTGCTGCTGCCGTTCTTCGCGCTCATGACGATGCTCATCGCGGTGCCGACCGGCGTGAAGATCTTCAACTGGATCGGCACGATGTGGCGCGGCTCGATCACGTTCGAGACGCCGCTGCTCTGGTCGCTGGGCTTCCTCATCACCTTCGTGTTCGGCGGCCTGACCGGCGTCATCCTCGCGTCGCCGCCGCTCGACTTCCACGTGTCCGACACGTACTTCGTGGTGGCGCACTTCCACTACGTCGTCTTCGGCACGGTCGTGTTCGCCATGTTCGCGGGCTTCTACTTCTGGTGGCCGAAGTGGACCGGCAAGATGCTCAACGAGACGCTGGGCAAGTGGCACTTCTGGCTGCTGTTCATCGGCTTCCACACGACCTTCCTCATCCAGCACTGGCTCGGCGTCGTCGCGATGCCCCGTCGGTACTACTCGTACCTGCCCGAGGACAACATCACCTGGATGAACCAGCTGTCGACGATCGGCGCCGGCATCCTCGCCGTCTCGATGATCCCGTTCCTCCTGAACGTCTACATCACCGCGCGTCGCGCACCGAAGGTGACCGTCAACGACCCGTGGGGCTACGGACGCTCGCTCGAGTGGGCCACGAGCTGCCCGCCGCCGCGACACAACTTCACGTCGATCCCGCGCATCCGCTCGGAGGCGCCGGCGTTCGACCTCAACCACCCCGAAGCGGGCATCCCGGTGGGCATCGGCCCGGCGAAGGATGCACCGCAGGCACCGGTCTACGACGCGGCGACGAAGGAAGTCAAGTAAATGCGCGCCAATGCCATCCTGTTCTGGATCCTCGCCGCCTTCTTCGCCCTGATCGGCGGTCGTCTACGCGATCTGGTCCGCGCTCGACGAGCAGGATCCCGGCTTGGAGTGGGCCGGCACCGTCGCCCTCACGCTGACCGCCGTCCTGGCCGCGTTCATCGCGTTCTACCTCGGGCGGGTGCACAAGGCGCAGGGCGCCGAGCTGCCCGAAGACCGCCTCGACGCGAACATCGACGACGGTGACGCCGAGCTCGGGTTCTTCAGCCCGTGGAGCTGGTGGCCGTTCGTGCTCGCCGGCGGCGCCGCGCTCGGATTCCTCGGGCTCGCGATCGGATTCTGGATCACGTTCATCGCCGTCCCGATCGTCGTGGTCGCCCTCGTCGGCTGGGTCTACGAGTACTACCGCGGCAACTTCGCCCGCTGACGCGATCCGCATCGTCGACGAAGCCCCGGCGCATCGCGCCGGGGCTTCGTCGTTCCGCGTCGGCGTGCGCACGCACGTGCCGCACGGGTCATCCGCGTACCGCGCCCGACGACGCACCACGACCAGCCCGCGGTGGCGGTAGCGTGAGCTCGAAGCCGTGCCGGCGAAGCGACGTCGGCCATCGCCGTCGGGCGAGTGGACGAACCCGCGGTAGCTGCGCCCGGAGAGCCCGACCATGAGGTTGCTCGACGCCGACCGCCGCGCGCGTCCAGATCGTGCGGGGCGGGTGGCGTGAAGACGATCGTGCGACGTGCCCGATCGGCCGCGGCGCCCAGCAGGCGCTCGTAGGCGGGGTAGCAGCACACCACTCGGTGCAGCACGACGACGTCGGCGGGGTCGACGGCGTCCGGGAGCTCGCGCGAGGTCGACGCCGAGGATCCGCGTCGACGCGGCCCCCGACGCCGGCCTCGTCGATCAGTCGCTGCGCGTCCGCCTCGTAGGCGCCCGAGAGTTCGAGGTTCGTCGTGCGCGCCGCGCCTCGCGCGAGCAGCTCCAGCTGGACCTCGCCGACGCCGCCGCCGACCTCGAGCACGGAGGCACCCTCGATGCCGGTCGAGGCGAGGAAGCTCCACGAGCCGCTGCTCGGTCGAGGTGAGCCCGCGTCGGCGATAGCGACGTGCGACCTTGCCGGCGTAGCGCGCATCGAAGACCTCTTCGTAGCCGTCGGGGCTCGGCGGCACCGCAGCACTCGTCCATGCCATCAGTATGGAACCGATGGACGCGGTTCGTCCCGACGTCGACGCATCGAGACGCGCGCGCCTGCGCGCCGATCGGCTCAGGCGGAGGACGCCGACGAGCGTGCGAACACGATGACGATCGACGGCGATCGTGACGTCGATCGGCGCATCGCCGGACTCGCCTGCCGACGACAGGCTGTCGACGTGGTGCGCCGACGGGCCCATGCCGGCGAGGAGCCCGCGGGTCGCGGCATCCGTCTCGAGCGCGTACTCGATCGACGTCGTCGACGCTCGGCGTCGAAGCCGGACGCGGCGAGCTGCTCGGCGACCCGGTCGGCCTTGCCCGCGGGGACGTCGAGGACCGCACCGGCTCGCGGAGCTCCTGCAGGTGCGCGTCGGCTGGGACGACGACGACGAGCCGTCCGTTCGGTCCGAGCACGCGCGCGAACTCGGCGCCGTTGCGCGGGCGCGAAGACGTTGAGGGCGACGTCGACGACGCCGTCGCGGATCGGGAGCGGCCGCCAGAGGTCGAGCACCACGCCCGTCGCCGCGGGGAGCGCGCGCAGGCTGATCCGCACCGCATCGGGCGATCGGTCGGCGAGGAGGAACGCGGCGTCGGGCACCGCGCGAGCGATGCTCGCCGAGTAGTAGCCGGTGCCGCACCCGAGGTCGGCGATGCGGAGCGATGCGCCCGGATGCCCGTCGGGCGGCACGGCGGCGACGGCGTCGGCGATCGCCGCGGCGATGGGGGAGTAGGCGCCACCGTCGAGCAGCGCGGCACGGGCCGCGAGCATCTCCCGATCGTCGCCGACCGTGCGCGGCGCGCGCGGCGGCAGCAGCGTGAGGTAGCCCTGCCTGGCGCGGTCGAAGCGATGCCCGGCGGCGCAGCCGAAGACGCGCTCATCGATCGCCGAGAGGTCCGAGAAGCAGTTCGGGCACCGGAGCCATGTCGTGTCGATCGACATGGGACCGGTGCCCGAATCCGAGTGCGGTCGGCTCAGTGGTGCGTCGGAGTGCGACGCCTCGAGCTCGCCCTTCGTGACCGGCGCGATGCGGTCCTCGAAGAACCACCGCGACATGCCCGCGCGCAGCCGCTGGCCGACGGTGATCTTGCCGCGCGAGTTCGGACGGATCATCAGCGGCTCGTAGGTCTCGTAGCTCACGAGGCGCCAGCGGTCGTACTCGTCGAGCGGCTGGTGCACCTCGATGAACTCGCCGCCGGGGAGCTTGACGATGCGACCCGACTCGTAGCCGTGCAGCACGATCTCGCGATCCTTCTTCTGCAGCGCGATGCAGACGCGCTTGGCGATGAAGTAGGCGACGAACGGGCCGATGATCACCATGGCCTGCAGGGCGTGGATGACGCCCTCCATCGTGAGCGAGAAGTGCGTCGCGAGGATGTCGGAGCTCGCCGCCGCCCAGAGGCCGGCGTAGAACGTGACACCGGCGGCACCGATCGCGGTGCGGGTCGGCGCGTTGCGCGGACGGTCGGCGATGTGGTGCTCGCGCTTGTCGCCCTTCACCCACGCCTCGATGAACGGGTAGGCGACCACGAGCAGGATGAAGATGCCGATCGCGATGAGCGGGACGAGGATGTTGAACGACCAGGTGCGGTCGAGCCACACGAACTCCCAGCCCGGCGGGATCAGGCGCAGGGCGCCGTCGGCGAAGCCGATGTACCAGTCGGGCTGCGTGCCCGCCGAGACCGGCGAGGGGTCGTACGGGCCGTAGTTCCAGATCGGGTTGATCGTGAACAGCGACGCGATGAGCGCCAGGACGCCGAAGATGATGAAGAAGAAGCCGCCGGCCTTCGCCGCGTAGATCGGCAGGATGGGCGGGCCGACCGCGTTCTGCTGGGTCTTGCCCGGCGCCGGCGTACTGCGTGTGCTTGTGCACGACGACGAGCACCAGGTGGATCGCGATGAGCGCGACGATGATCGCCGGCAGCAGCAGGATGTGCAGCGTGTAGAGGCGGCCGACGATCGCGGTGCCCGGGAACTCGCCGCCGAAGAGCAGGAACGAGGTCCAGGTGCCGATGATCGGGCATGCCCTTGACCAGGCCGTCGATGATGCGGAGGCCGTTGCCCGAGAGCAGGTCGTCGGGGAGCGAGTAGCCGGTGAAGCCCTCGCCCATCGCGAGGATGAAGAGGGTGAAGCCGATGATCCAGTTGAACTCGCGCGGCTTGCGGAACGCACCCGTGAAGAAGATGCGCAGCATGTGCAGGCCGATGGCGGCGACGAACAGCAGGGCCGCCCAGTGGTGCATCTGGCGCACGAACAGGCCGCCGCGGATGTCGAACGAGATGTCGAGCGTCGACGCCATCGCGACCGACATCTCGACGCCCTTGAGGGGCACGTAGGAGCCGTCGTAGTGCACCTCGGCCATCGACGCCTGGAAGAAGAACGTCAGGAACGTGCCCGAGATCAGGATGACGACGAAGCTGAAGAGCGCGATCTCGCCGAGCAGGAACGACCAGTGGTCGGGGAACGCCTTGCGTCCGAGCTCCTTGACGAACCCGGCGAGGCTGGTGCGCTCGTTGACGTAGACGGACGCGGAGGCCGTGAACGATCGCTTCTGCGTGACCGTTGGTGGATGGTGCGGTTCTCAACTGCGCTCCCAGAAGCTCGGGCCGACGGGTTCGGTGAAGTCGCTCTGCGCGATGAGGTAGCCCTCGTCGTCGACGGCGATCGGCAGCTGCGGGAGGGGCCGCTTGGCCGGGCCGAAGATGACCTCGCAGTGGTTCGCCACGTCGAACTGCGACTGGTGGCAGGGGCAGAGCAGGTGATGGGTGTGCTGCTCGTAGAGCGCAACGGGGCATCCGACGTGCGTGCAGATCTTGGAGTAGGCGACGATGCCGTCGTACGACCAGGACTCGCGATCGGGTGCCTGGTTGAGCTCGCTCGGCTCGAGGCGCATGAGGAGGACGGCCGCCTTGGCCTTCTCCTCGAGCTTGCCGTGCTCGAGCTCGGCGAGGCCCTCGGGGATGACGTGGAACGCGCTGCCGATGGTGACGTCGGCGGCCTTGATCGGCACGCCCGACGGGTCGAGCGCGAGACGCGTGCCCTTGGCCCACATGGTGTGGCTGAGGAGCTCGACGGGCAGCTGGTCCTGCGGGGCGAAGCCGCGGAAGAGCACCACCGCGGGGAGCGGGAAGGCGATGAGCGCGCCGATGAGGCTGTTGCGGATGACCGAACGGCGGGTGAAGCCCGACTCCTCGTTGGAGTCGGAGAAGACCTTGGCCGCGGCGGCCTGCGTCTCGGGCGAGCCGCCGATCGGGTGGCGCTCGTCGGCGAGCTCGACGTCGGCCATGAGCGACTTGCCCCAGTGCACGACGCCGAAGCCGAGGCCGAGGAGGGCGAGCGTGGCGCCGAGGCCGATGAACATGTTGTTCAGGCGCACCGCGCCGACGTCGTTCGACTCGATCGGGAAGAGCATGTACGCCGCGACGGCCCAGACGCTGCCGAGGATCGAGAGGTAGAAGAGCGTGTAGACCGTGCGCTGGTCGCGCGCTTCTCCCGCTTGGGGTCCTCGTCGGTGACGCGGGGACGGTGGGGCGGGAATCCGGGGTTCTCGAACGCGTCGGATGCGATCAGCGCGGTACCCGGCGAGGCCGTCGGATTCGAGCGCGGCGTGCGACGAGTCGGCAGCGGCGAGCTCAGTGCCGCTGTGGTCGTCCTGGGCCATGGTTCTCCTTCTTCGGGTGCTTCGGTGCCGGGCGCTAGTTGGATTTCGCCGTGATCCACACGGTGACCGCGACGATCGCGCCGAGACCGAAGATCCAGATGAACAGGCCCTCTGCGACCGGCCCGAGCGAGCCGAGCTCGAAGCCGCCGGGCGAGCGGTTGTCCTGCACGTACTTGAGGTAGGTGATGACGTCGCGCTTGTCCTCGGGCGAGATGTTCAGGTCGTTGAACACCGGCATGTTCTGCGGGCCGGTGACCATGGCCTCGTAGATGTGCACGCCCGAGACATCCGTGAGCGGGGGAGCGAACTTGCCCTCGGTGAGCGCGCCGCCGGCGCCGGCGACGTTGTGGCACATCGCGCAGTTGATGCGGAAGAGCTCCGCGCCGTTCGCGGCGTCGCCGCCGCCGTTGACGAGGTGCTCGGCGGGGATGTCGGGGCCGGGGCCGAGGGAGGCCACGTAGTAGGCGAGCTGCTTGGTCTGCTCGTCGGTGAACTGCGGCGGCTTCTGCTGCGCCTGCGGGCCCTGCATCTGCATCGGCATGCGGCCGGTGCCGACCTGGAAGTCGACGGCGGCCGCGCCGACGCCGATGAGGCTCGGGCCGTTGTCGGTGCCCTGGGCCTCGAGGCCGTGGCAGGTGGCGCAGTTGGCCTGGAAGAGCTTCTTGCCCTGCTCGATCGTCTCCTGCGACGTCGGCTCCGCCTCGGCCTGCGCAGCGGTGCCGCTGCTGATGGCCGCGTACGCGCCGCCGGTGAAGACGAGTCCGAGCGCCAGCAGCGCGACGGTGGCGAGCGGGTGCCGGCGTCCGGTGCGTCGCTTCGAGCGGTTCATCGAGTTTCTTCCTGTTCGCGGGCATGCTGTTCGTGGCGCTCCTGCTGCTGCTATTTGAGGACGTAGATGACGAGGAACAGGCCGATCCAGACGACGTCGACGAAGTGCCAGTAGTACGAGACGACGATGGCGCTCGTCGCCTCGCGGTGGCCGAAGTTCTTGACCGCGAACACGCGGCCGATGACGAGCAGGAAGGCGATCAGGCCACCCGTGACGTGCAGGCCGTGGAAGCCGGTCGTGAGGTAGAACGCCGACCCGTAGGAGTTGGAGTCGATGGCGATGCCCTCGGAGACGAGCGTGGCGTACTCCCAGATCTGGCCGGCGACGAAGATCGCGCCCATGGCGTAGGTGAGGAAGAACCACTCGACCATGCCCCACTGCGTCGGCTTCCAGCCGGTGGCGTACGGCTGGAGCCGCTCCGCCGCGAAGACGCCGAACTGGCAGGTGAACGACGAGAGCACGAGGATGATCGTGTTCGTCAGCGAGAACGGGAAGTTCAGGCGATCCGCCTCGAACGCCCACAGCTCTGGCGACGTCGATCGCAGCGTGAAGTAGATCGCGAAGAGCCCCGCGAAGAACATGACCTCGCTGCCGAGCCAGACGATCGTGCCCACCGCTACGGTGTTGGGGCGCTTGATCACGGGCGCGGTCGCCTGATAAGTGATTGAGGTGCTCGTCACGCTCCCCATTATGGCTGAAATCAGGCCTGAGTTTTCGTCAACAGGGGGAGGCATTTCGAGGTCTGAAGGGTTAGGGAACCCTAACCTCCGGTGTGCGATCGCCGCGAATCCGCCCTGAATCCGATGGCTAGGATCGGTGCATGCCCGCCGCACAGACCTGGCCGACCATCATCTCCTCGCTCCTCGACGGCGAAGATCTCAGCGTGTCGGATGCGGCGTGGTGCATGGAGCAGGTGATGACGGGCACCGTCACGCACGCCCAGCTCGCCGGATTCCTCATCGCGCTGCGCGTGAAGGGGGAGACGGTCGACGAGATCGTGGGCTTCCGCGACGCCGTGCTCGAGCACGCCGTGCCGCTGCCCGTCGACCCGATGGCGCTCGACATCGTCGGCACGGGCGGCGACCGGTTCGGCACGGTGAACGTGTCGACCATGGCCTCCGTCGTCGCCGCGGCATCCGGTGTGCCCGTGATCAAGCACGGCAACCGCGCCGCGAGCTCGTCGTCGGGATCCTCCGACGTGCTCGCCGCCCTCGGCCTCGACCTGTCGCTCCCCGCGGAGCGGGTCGGCGCAGGTGCTCGGCGAGGCCGGCATCACCTTCGCGTTCGCGGGCGCCTTCCACCCCGGCTTCCGGCACGCGGGGCCGGTGCGCGCCGAGCTCGGCGTGCCGACGGTCTTCAACTTCCTCGGCCCGCTCTGCAACCCGGCCCGCCCCGAGGCCTCCGCGGTCGGCGTCGCCCACCTCGACCGCGTGCCGCTCATCGTCGGCGTGTTCCAGACCCGCGGCGCCACCGCGCTCGTCTTCCGCGGCGACGACGGACTCGACGAGCTCACGACCACCGGCCACAGCCACATGTGGGAGGTCTCCCGCGGCACGGTGAAGGAGCACGACCTCGACCCGCGCGACCTCGGCATCCCGCGCGCGAGCATCGACGACCTCGTCGGGGGCGACGCGGCGCACAACGCCGCGATCGTGCACGAGGTGTTCGCGGGGGAGCGCGGCGCCGTGCGCGACATCGTGGTGCTGAACGCCGCCGCCGGCCTCGTCGCGTTCGAGCTGGCCAAGGATCCGAGCCAGTTCCAGCGCGCCGATCCTCGACCGGTTCCGCGACAAGATGGCGGTCGCCGAGGAGGCGATCGACAGCGGCGCGGCCGCGCGCAAGCTCGAGCAGTGGATCGCCGCCACGAAGGCCTGATCGCGGCATCCGCCGCACCCGCGCATCCGCTCGGGTGTCGCCAGAGCCGGCGCCCGGCATGCGAACGGCCCCGCGGATGCCGCGGGGCCGTTCGGGTCGCTCGGATCAGCCGTGCGACACGTCGTCGTCGACCCAGTCGAAGGTCTTCGTGACGGCCTTCTTCCACAGCCGGAGCTGGCGCTCGCGCTCCTCGGCCTCCATCTTCGGCTCCCAGCGGGAGTCCTCCTGCCAGTTGGCGCGCAGCTCGTCGAGGTCGGACCAGAAGCCGACCGCGAGCCCGGCCGCGTAGGCGGCGCCGAGCGCGGTGGTCTCCGCGACGACCGGACGCACCACGGGCACGCCGAGGATGTCCGCCTGGAACTGCATGAGCGTGTTGTTCGCGATCATGCCGCCGTCGACCTTCAGCTCCGTGAGGTCGACGCCCGAGTCGGCGTTGACCGCGTCGAGCACCTCCCGGGTCTGGAAGGCCGTCGCCTCGAGGGCGGCGCGGGCGATGTGGCCCTTGTTCACGTACCGCGTGAGGCCGACGAGCGCGCCGCGCGCGTCGGAGCGCCAGTACGGCGCGAACAGGCCGGAGAACGCCGGCACGAAGTACGCGCCGCCGTTGTCGTCCACCGTCTTCGCGAGCTCCTCGACCTCGGGCGCGCTCGAGATCAGCCCGAGGTTGTCGCGCAGCCACTGGATCAGCGACCCGGTCACGGCGATCGACCCCTCCAGCGCGTAGTGCGCCGGCTGGTCGCCGAGCTTGTAGCCGAGGGTGGTGAGCAGCCCGTTCTTCGAGTGCACGATCTCGGTGTCGGTGTTGAAGATCAGGAAGTTGCCGGTGCCGTAGGTGTTCTTCGACTCGCCGGCGTCGAACGCCGCCTGGCCGAACGTCGCCGCCTGCTGGTCGCCGAGGATGCCGGCGACCGGCACCTCGCGCAGCAGGCTCGACGACTCGACCTGCGCCGTAGACCTCGGAGGAGCTCCTGATGTCGGGCATCATCGAGCGGGGCACGCCGAACGCGGCGAGGATGTCGTCGCGCCAGCTGAGCGTCTCGAGGTCCATGAACATCGTGCGGCTGGCGTTCGTGACATCCGTCGCGTGCACGCCGCCGTCGACGCCGCCGGTGAGGTTCCAGAGCACCCAGCGTGTCGGTGTTGCCGAAGAGCAGGTCGCCGGCCTCGGCCCGCTCGCGGGCACCCTCGACGTTCTCGAGGATCCAGGCGATCTTCGTGCCCGAGAAGTAGGTCGCGAGCGGCAGCCCGACGTCCTGCTTGAACCGCTCGACGCCGCCGTCGGCCGCGAGCCGGTCGACGATGGGCTGGGTGCGGGTGTCCTGCCAGACGATCGCGTTGTAGACGGGCTCGCCGGTGTTCTTGTCCCACACCACCGCGGTCTCGCGCTGGTTGGTGATGCCGACGGCCGCGATGTCGTGCCGGGTGAGGTCGGCCTTGCCGAGGGCGTGCCCGATCACCTCGCGCGTGTTGTGCCAGATCTCCATCGGGTCGTGCTCGACCCAGCCGGCCTTCGGGAAGATCTGCTCGTGCTCGAGCTGCCCCGACGCGACGATCGACCCCTTCTTGTCGAAGATGATCGAGCGCGTGCTCGTCGTTCCCTGGTCGATCGCCAGGATGTAGTCGGCCATGACTTCCTCTCAATTCGTTGCGCCCGTCGACGTCGACGGGTGTTGGTGTCTCCGGTGCCGGGACGCGAGAGGGGCCGGCCCTGGTCGGACCGGCCCGAATCGAGTCATCCCATGGCGGTGGCGACCATGTCGCCGAGCGGGATCGCGGCGAGACCGGCGAGCACGCCGCCGATGATCGGGCCGACGACCGGCACCCAGGAGTATCCCCAGTCGCTGCTGCCCTTGCCCTTGATGGGAAGGAAGGCGTGCGCGATGCGGGGTCCGAGGTCACGGGCGGGGTTGATCGCATACCCGGTCGGGCCACCGAGGGAGGCGCCGATCCCGACGACCAGCAGGGCCACGGGCAGCGCACCGAGCGGTCCGAGCCCCGCGGGGACGACGGTGTCGGGGTCGCCCCAGAAGCCGAAGCTGATCACGACGAACACGAGCACGAACGTGCCGATGATCTCCGTGATGAGGTTCCAGGCGTAGGAGCGGATGGCGGGGCCGGTCGAGAAGACCGCGAGCTTGAGCGCCGGGCTCGGGCTCGTCGTCGAAGTGCTGCTTGTAGGCGAGCCAGCACGACGACGGCACCGATGATCGCGCCGATGAGCTGGGCGCCGATGTAGGTGGAGATCGAAGCCGCGTCGACCGGGATGCCCGGGACGAACTCCGTGCCGCCCTTGCCCGATGTTGGCCGCGAGGCCGAGGGTGACCGCCGGGTTGATGTGCGCACCCGACACGACCGACGACGATGACGCCGGCGAAGACCGCGAGGCCCCAGCCGAAGTTGACCAACAGGAAGCCGCCGCCGTTGCCCTTGGTCTTCGCCAGGGCGACGTTGGCGACCACGCCGCAGCCGAGCAGCACCAGCATCGCCGTGCCGACCATCTCCGATACGAATATGACGCCCGAGATTGTCCATGTCGACCTTCCTCTCCGCTGAGTAACGAGGGCCTCGGCCCACCGGATAGCACACACGATACTCAGCTGAGCATCCGACTGGGAATGGGCGCGCAGGTATTGGTGGAGGGCGGTCTCCGATTTCCGGGATGCTCTTACCACCGACCCGCCGTCGGGCGTAGGTTGACTGGGGAGTGCTGCGTCGGCGCCGATGCACGGTCGCGCGGCGTGCGGCAGCCATGGTGAAGGGATGCCCGTGAAGAAGATCATCAACGATCCGAAGCGCGTCGTCGACGAATCGGTCGCCGGGTTCGGCCTGGCGCATGCCGACCTCGTACGCGTGGAGATCGACCCGATCCACGTCGTGCGCGCCGACGCGCCCGATCGCCGGCAAGGTCGGCATCGTCAGCGGCGGCGGCAGCGGGCATGAACCGCTGCACGCCGGCTACGTCGGCTTCGGCATGCTGGATGCCGCGGTGCCCGGTGCCGTGTTCACGTCGCCGACGCCCGACCCCATCCTCGCCGCGACGAAGGCCGTCGACGGCGGCGCCGGGGTGCTGCACATCGTCAAGAACTACACGGGCGACGTGCTCAACTTCGAGACGGCGGCCGACCTGGCCGCCGCCGACGGCATCACCGTGCGTGCGGTGGTGACGAACGACGACGTGGCGGTGAAGGACTCGCTCTACACCGCGGGCCGCCGCGGCGTCGCGGGCACCGTGCTCGTGGAGAAGATCGCCGGCGCGGCCGCCGAGCGCGGCGACTCGCTCGACGAGGTGGCGGACGATCGCCGAGCGCGTCAACGCGAATGCGCGGTCGATGGGCCTCGCGCTCACGCCGTGCATCGTGCCGCATGCCGGGGAGCCGAGCTTCGCCCTCGCCGAGGACGAGATCGAGATCGGCATCGGCATCCACGGCGAGCCCGGCCGCGAGCGCATCAAGCTCGAGCCCGCCGATCGCCTCGTCGACCGCCTGATCGAACCGATCCTCGAGGACCTGCCCTACTCGGGCGGCGATCGCGTGCTGCTCTTCGTGAACGGCATGGGCGGCACGCCCGCTCGTCGAGCTCTACCTCGCGTACCGGCGTGCCGCGGAGGTGCTGGAGGAGCGCGGCATCACGATCGCCCGGTCCCTCGTCGGCAACTACATCACCTCGCTCGAGATGCAGGGGATGTCGCTGACGCTCCTGAAGCTCGACGACGAGATGATCGAACTCTGGGACGCCCCGGTGCAGACCGCGGCGCTCCGGTGGGGACGATAGGGAGGCATCCGTGGGTCTGGACATCACCTGGGCGGTGGACTGGGTACGGCTGAGCGCCGACGTGATCGCCGAGCACCGGGTCGAGCTCATCACGCTCGACCGCGAGATCGGCGACGGCGACCACGGCGAGAACATGGATCGCGGCTTCCAGGCCGTGCTCCCGAAGCTCGACGACCTGCCGGCCGGGTCCACCCCGGGCGATGTCCTGAAGCTCGTCGCGACGACGCTCATCTCGACGGTCGGCGGAGCGGCCGGCCCG
The DNA here is from genome assembly GCA_963709115.1 of uncultured Actinomycetota bacterium. GTDB lineage: Bacteria > Actinomycetota > Actinomycetes > Actinomycetales > Microbacteriaceae > Agromyces. The sequence goes on along the minus strand of CAVPVF010000016.1, from coordinate 479,844 downwards.
CTCTACGGCACCGCGTACCTGAAGGGCGCGGTGGCAGCAGGGTCGGCGGCGTCGCTCGACGGGCCCGCGATCGCCGCGGTGCTCACCGCGGCCCGCGACGGCATCGTGCTGCGGGGCAAGGCGGAACCGGGCGACAAGACCATGATCGACGCGTGGACGCCGGCGGTCGACGCCGCCGACGCCGCCGCGTCGAACGGGTCGGATGCCGCGGCCGTGCTCGCCGCGGCGAGCGACGCCGCGTGGGCCGGCGCCGAGGCGACCGAACCGCTCGTGGCCCGCAAGGGTCGCGCGAGCTACCTCGGCGAACGTTCGGCCGGGCACCGCGACCCCGGCGCCCAGTCGACGGCGCTGCTCCTGCAGGCCGCGGCCGATGCGGCGTCCGCGTCCGCGGGGGCGTGAGGTGGCGACACCCGGCAAGGTCGGCATCGTCTTCGTCTCGCACTCCGCGCGGATCGCGGAGGGCCTCGTCGACCTCGCGCGGCAGATGGCGCCGAGCGCGGCGCTGGTCGCGGCGGGCGGCACCGACGACGGGCGGATCGGCACGAGCTTCGACCTCGTGAGCGCGGGCATCGCCGAGGCGGACGCGGGGGAGGGCGTCGCGGTGCTCTGCGACCTCGGATCCGCGATCCTCACCGCGGAGACCGCGCTCGACTTCCTCGACGACGACGTGCGCGCCCGGGTGCGCATCGTCGACGCGCCGCTCGTCGAGGGCGGCGTGGCCGCGGCGGTGGCGGCCGAGGCCGGCGACGACCTCGAGCAGGTGGTCGCGGCGGCGGAGTCGGCGCGCGGCGGCGGCGCCGAGCCGCGGCGCCGATGGCGGCGCGGGCGCGCCTGGCGCGGGGGAGCAGGCGGCCGCGGCATCCGCTCATTCGCGCAGCGTCACGCTCGTGAACGCCGACGGGCTGCACGCGCGCCCGGCCGCCGAGCTCGTGAAGCTCGCGAGCACGTTCCCGCAGCGGGTGACGGTCAACGGCACCGACGCGAAGAGCCTGCTCGGCATCATGTCGCTCGGCCTCACGAAGGGCGCGACGGTGGAGATCGCGAGCGAGGACCCGGAGGGGCGCGCGGCGGTCGACGCCATCGCCGCGCTGGCGGAGTCGGGGTTCGGCGAGGCCTGAGCCGGCACGGCCGCTCGGACTGCGGTGGCAGCCGGGGCTCAGTTGCCGCCGGCGACCCGGATGTCGGCACCCGACGTGTACGAGGCATCCGCCGAGAACAGGTAGGCGACCGCGCCGGCGACCTCGTGCACCTCGCCGGGGCGGCGCATGGGAATGCCGGGGGCGCGCTCGTCGGGCGCGTTCGGCCGCCCCGCCGCGGCGTGGATCTCGGTGCGCGTCGTGCCGGGCGACACCGTGTTCACGCGCACGCCGACCGGACCGAACTCCTTCGAGGTGCCGGTCGTGAGCGCGTTGAGCGCCGCCTTGCTCATGGAGTAGGGGATGTAGGTGTTCGGCGCGCCCGTCGTGGCCGCGCCCGACGAGATGTTGACGATGCAGCCGCCCGCGCCGCCCCGGTCGGTCGCCATGTGCGCGATCGCGGCGCGCGTCAGCACGATGGGGGCCAGGACGTTGACGCGGAACAGGAGCTCGGACTCCTCGATCGATCCGTCGAGGAACCCGCCGATGCGTCCCGTGATGCCCGCGTTGTTCACGAGCCCCGTGACCGTGCCGAATCGCTCGATCGCGGCCGGCACCACCGTGGCGGCGGCGTCGAGGTCGGCGAGGTCGACGCGCAGCAGCAGCACGCGTGCGCCGGATTCCTCGCACGCCCGCACGACCTGGGCGGCGTCCGCCTCGCGGTCGCGGTACGTGAGCACGAGGTCGTGACCGTCGGCCGCGAGCCGCTCGGCGACGGCGGCACCGATGCCCCGGCTGGCGCCGGTGACGATCGTGACGGGGCGGCTCGGGGCATCCGACTGCATGGTCACCAGCCTATGGCGCGCGAACGCGGGTCTGGCGCGGGCGACGGGAGCGGGCGTACCATCGGGCGCATGGCACGCGAGGAGGCGAGCCCGCCGAGGGCAACTCGTTCACGAGGTTCTTCGAACGCGTCGACCGGGCACTCGAGCCCGTGTTCGGCGCTCCACCGATGTCCCCCGAAGATGACAGACCCGCGGTGCCGGACGACCAGAAGGCGTGCCCGATCTGCGGGCATCCGATGTTCGAGCACGTGATCGACCACTCCACGCGCCAACACGGTGCTCGTGTGCCCCACCGACGAACGGCTTCCCGAGCGCGACGTCTCGGGCCCGTACAACGAGCTGGGAATGCCCGCGACCGGGCGTCGCCTCGAGAAGTTCGAGGAACGCGAGGAACGCGAGGAACGCGAAGAGGCCGAGCAGCGCTGACATGAGGGGCCGCTGCGCGCGAGGGCGCTCGACCGCGGACCGTACTGACCTCCCGAGTGTCGTCGTATCCATCGCTCGGCGCCGAATCGTTGCACGCGTGAATCCGACGTCAGGCCGTCGTGAGGATGACGAGCTGCTGGGTCGCGCGGGTCATCGCGACATAGCGGTCGACCGCGCCCTCGATGCCGCGTGCCGAACGCCTCCGGCTCGATCAGCACCACCAGGTCGAACTCGAGTCCCTTCGACAGCTCCGGGGTCAGCGACCGCACGCGGGCGTCGCTCGATGCGCCGGCTCGAACGTCGCCGGTCGCCGATGACGCAGGCGATGCCTTCGGCGTGCGCGGCGAGCCAGCGTCCGAGGATCGACCCAGCTCGCGATGCGGCGCCGTGCTCGACGGGGATGCCGCTGCTGCGGACGGAGGTCGGCACGTTCGCGTCCGGGAGCACGGCCCGGATGACCGGCTCGGCCTCCGCCATGATCTCGGCCGGCGTCCGGTAGTTGATGGTCAGGGTCGCCAAGTCGATCCGGTCGAGCCCGATGCGCTCGAGCCGCTCCTGCCACGACTCCGTGAACCCGTGCCGGGCCTGGGCGCGGTCGCCGACGACGGTGAAGCTCCGGGACGGGCAACGCAGCAGCAGCATCTGCCACTCGGCATCGGTCAGCTCCTGGGCCTCGTCGACGACGATGTGCGCGAACGGGCCGGCGAGCAGGTCGGGTCGGCGCTGGGCAGTGCGCCTCGTCGACGAGCGTGTTCTGGGCGTCCTGCCCGCGCAGCATCGACATGACGCCGCATCTCCGAGTCGTCGGCCGCGATCAGGTCGTCGACGACCCGGTCCCTGACGCTCGTGCTCGGCGGCGAGGGCGGCGTCGCGCCGCGCCGGCGTCGCGGACGCCGCCGGGTCGCCGATCCGCTGCCGCGCGGCATCCAGGAACGGCAGGTCGGACACCGTCCAGGCGTGCGGCGTCCGCGCGCTGCAGCGCCGCGACCTCGTCGGGGCGAGCCACGGGGCGCAGATGCCGCAGGTAGGCGGGCACCGACCACAGGTCGCCGACGACGCCCGCCGGGTCGAGCAGCGGCCACGCCCGTCTGAAGGCCGCGCGCAGCTCCTCGTTCTGCAGCAGCGACCGGCGAAGCAGGTGCGGCGGCACATCGTCGTCGTGCTTGTCGATGAGGATCGTCAGCAGCGCCTCCAGACCTGATCGCGGGCCTCGTTGTGTGGCAGTGCCGGGTTCCGGCGCCTCGAACGCCTCGGCCCAGTCGTCGGCGCTCGAGCCGGACGTCCGCCCACGGCGTCTCGACGAGCATCTCCTCGGCGGGCGGCTCCTCGTGGAACCGGACGGCCGTCTCGATCGCCTGCACCAGTTCGGCCGGACGACTTCAGCCGGGCCACCTCCGGGTCGGTCTCGGTCGCCGCTGCCGCTCCCTCGGGACGAGGTCGCGCAGGGTGCAGGTCTGCACGCCCTCCTCGCCGAGGCTGGGGAGGACGTCGGCGACGTAGGCCAGGTACGGCCGGTGCGGGCCGACGAACAGCACGCCGCCCCGGCGGCGGCCGAGGCGCGGGTCGGAGTACAGCAGGTAGGCGGCGCGGTGCAGGGCGACGACGGTCTTGCCCGTGCCCGGTCCGCCGTCGACGACGAGCGCGCCGCGGGATCCCGCGCGGATGATGGCGTCCTGGTCGGCCTGGATGGTCGCGAGCACGTCGCGCATCCGGCTCGACCGGCTGCTGCCGAGGCTGGCGATGAAGGCGGACTGGTCGTCGAGCGCGGCGCGCCCTTCGAGACCCTCGGGCGTGAACACCTCGTCCCAGTAGTCGCTGATCCGACCGCGGGTCCAGCGATACCGGCGGCGGCTCGACCAGGCCCATCGGGTTCGCGTGGGTCGCGCCGAAGAACGGCTCGGCGGCGGGGGAGCGCCAGTCGATCAGCAGCCGGCGGCCGGCGCTGTCCGTCGAGGCCGAGCCGGCCGATGTAGACGGGCTCGGCGTCGTCGGCGCCGACCATGTGCCCGAGGCACAGGTCGAGCCCGAAGCGTCGGAGCGTGCGCAGGCGAGCGGTCAGGCGGTGGATCTCCAGGTCTCGGTCCAGCGCCTGCTGGCCCGTGCCGCCGGGCTCCCTGCGCGCGGCATCCAGCGGTCGGACAGTTCGGCGATCGACTCCTCGAGGCTCTCGCGCGATGGCGGCGAAGTGCTGCTCGTCGGCGGCGATCAGCGCCGGGTCGGCCTTGGCGGCGAGGCGGTCGGGAAGGTCGAACACGCTGGTGGTCAGGGAATCACGTCTCAGCTCCGGTCTGGGCGCGTGGTCTCGGAGTCTCGGCCGACCAGTATGCGCCCGGACCGGGGCCTTGCGGCAAGGCCCCCTCCGAGCCGATATCCTGAAAGTGGAGAGCATGACTGCTCTCCTTCCTGCTTCCCTTCAGAGAATGAGGAAGCGCCGCGCTCACCGGTACGAGCCGGTGCGCAGACCCCCCGTCGTCCCAGCCATGATGACTCAGCCATGCAGGCTCGGTCGGTAGATGAGCTCCTGGGTGTTGCCGTCGAGCGTCCGGCTCTCGATCAGCTCCAGGTCGAAGTCGTCCCCACCCTTGAAGATCGGGTCCAGTCCGGTCTGTCCGGTGATCACGGGGAAGAGCGTCACCTGGACGCGGTCGACCAGACCGGCGGCCATCAGCGCCCGGTTCAGCGACAGGCTGCCGTGCGAGCGCAACGGCACCTCGGACTCCTCCTTGAGCCGGGCGACGATGTCGACGGCGTCGCCGCTCACGACGGTCGCGTCCGGCCAGTCGAGGGGTCCTTCCAGCGTGGTCGACACCACGGTTGCCGGCAGGTTCCTCATCCGGGTGACCCATGGGTCACGGACTCGGACTCCTCGGTGCTCGAGGCCAGCATCTGCGCGTGCGCGCGATACGTGTTGGCGCCGTACACTATCCGCTGTCCTGGCGAGCAATGCGACCCGGTAGGCGAGGAACTCCGGGCCTTGCTTGCCCCAGTAGCCACCCCAGTCGCCCCCGTGGGCGCCGAAGCCGTCGAGGGAGGTGAAGACGTCCAAAGTGTACATAGCGGTCATGATGCTCTTCTCGCGGCGGATGCGGGGGAGTGCGGACCGCTGGTGAAAAAAGACCATCGGTCAGGGTGATGTCGGGTCGGATGCCGCGGCGCGAGGCGGCGTCGAGGCGCTCGAACGGGCCCGGGCCGGCGTGCGGCTTCGGCGGGGCGTCGAGGTGGCGGACGCGCAGCTCGTCCATGAGCTCCTCGATGAACGCCGGACCCTCGTCGCGCATGAGCTGCTGCCGGGCCCGGAGCTCGTCGCTGCCGGGACGCCAGTCGAGGCCCCAGTTGCCCAGGGCGCAGATGATCGGCACGGTCTGGATCCCCGCTTCGGTCAGGCTGAAGCGAGCGCGCTGCCCCCGGACTGCGGTGCCGCCGCGGGCGAGGAGCCCTGCGTCGATGAGCCGCTTGAGGCGGTCGGCGAGGATGTTCGAAGCGATGCCCTCGATCGACCCGGTGAGCAGCGCCCGGAAGTAGCGGCGGTCGCCGAAGATGACGTCGCGCAGCACGAGCAGCGTCCAGCGATCTCCGAGCACCTCGACGGCGGCGTTGATCGGACCCCCGGACCGTGGTTCCACGATTCCTCCTTGACAGCTATGTCGCTTCTCACTATAGTGGTTGCAAAACGCAATCACTATTGGAGACGAGGAGCTGATGGGCCGCTTCGTGTATTCGATGAACGTGTCCCTCGATCTGCGGATCGAGCAGGTCCCGGGCGACAACGGCGCAGGCGAGTGGATCCGCATCGGCGAGGAACTGCACCGCGAGTTCAATGCCCGGACGCGGGCGCTCGCGCTGATCGTCCACGGGCGGGTCTTCTACGAGACCATGGAGGAGTACTGGCCACGGGCGCACGAGGACGCGTCGGCGCCGGACTTCATCCGTGAGTACGGCGAGATCTGGACCGCCAAGCCCAAGGTGCTCGTCTCCCGCACCCGCCGCAGCGCCGATCACAACACCCGGATCATCGGCGGAGACGACGCGATCGAGCAGCTCGCCGCCCTCCGAGCCGAGACCGACGGCACGATCGGGGTCGGCGGCGCGACGCTGGCGACGCAGCTGCTCCGGGCGGGGCTGCTCGACGAGCTGCTGCTCGCCACCCATCCCGCGATCCTCGGCTTCGGCAGGCCGCTGTTCGACGACTACGACATGCCGATCGAACTCGATCTGCTCGAGCAGCGATCGTTCGAGCGGGGCGTCACGATGCACCGCTACGCCATCCGCGATGTGAGGGAGGCCAGCTGATGCTGAAGCAGGTCGCCGAGGGCGTGCTGGTCCACGAGAGCGAGTGCATCCAGAGCAACGCCGTCGTCGTGCAGGGCGAGGCCGGCGTGCTGCTCATCGACCCCGGCATCACGCGCGACGAAATGGCGGCCCTCGCGAACGACCTTCGCGAGTCGGGCCAGCCCGTCGTGGCAGGCTTCTCGACGCATCCCGATTGGGACCACGTGCTCTGGCACCCCGAGCTCGGCGACGCGCCCCGCTACGGCACAGCCCGCTGCGCGGCATCCATCCGAGATCTGCTGTCGAACGCGGACTGGGAGGCCCGCGTCGCCGAGGGGCTGCCGCCGGAGTTCGCCGAGGACGATCCCGATGGACCTGCTCGGTCTCATCACCGGTCTGCCCGCCGAAGCCGCGCAGATTCCGTGGGATGGCCCCGAGGTCCGGATCATCGAGCATCAGGCGCATGCCCCGGGCCATGCGGCGCTGTTGATCGAGGAGCGCGGCGTCCTCGTCGCCGGCGACATGCTCTCCGACGTCCTGATTCCGATGCTCGACCTGCAGGCCGCGGACCCGATCGAGGACTACCTCGCCGCGCTGCGGCTGCTCGAGGGCGTGGCGGACGACGTCGATGTCGTCATCCCTGGCCACGGGTCCGTCGGCGGCGCTGACCAGCTGCGCGCACGGATCGACCAGGATCGGGCCTACGTGCAGGCCCTGCGGGACGGCCAGTGTTCCCAACGACCCGCGGATCGGCTCATCGGCCAAGCCCGGATGGGAATGGGTGAGCGACGTGCACGAATGGCAAGTGCAACGCCTCGCCCAACGAAGCGAGCGCGACGGGGCGCCCGACTAGCGAGCGGGGAGTGGCGAGCGAGCACGGCGGGCGTCGCTTCATCCGCGCTTCGTCACCTGTTGCAGAAATGCGAGTGGTGAGATCATCGAACCGACATAATGTGCATTATCGGCGCCTACCTGCCGCGAGTTCCACTGATGCGAGAGAACGTCGGATGGGAAGCGCATCGGACCAGCCGCCTGGCGCGCAGTCAGCGTGGCGGCAGGGCGGCACCGAGCGTCCGCGCCAGGATCCACTACAAGGTGTCCAGATCCTCGGCCCGACGGCCTGGAAGAGTTCATCGGCGACGCTCTTGGTGTGCCGCTGAGCCGTTCGAAGGGCGGCCTCTCCCCCGTCGGTGAGCCTGAGGATGGTGACCCTCCGGTCGGTCGTCGATGGCGTCCTGGAGAGATGTCCGAGCCGCTCGAGATCATCGACCACGCGAACCATGCCGGTCTTGTCGCTGTTCATCCGCGCGACCAGGTCGCGTTCGGTCTCGACCCCGTCGCGGATGAGGAACATCACTGCGACGTGCCTGCTGGTGAGGCTCATCGGTCTCAGCGCCGCGTTCAGTCTCTGGGTCGCCAGGGAATGGACTTGGTTGAGCAGGAGTCCGACCTCGATGGACACCTCTCCCTTTTCAATGCTCATGCTCCGATTCTCTCCCATTTAGATCCAGATGCAATTGATCCAAACGGATCTAACATAGTAGGCTCAGGACATGTCCTCTCTCGATGATGCGGCCCGCGACACGCGGCGGTGGCCGGTACGGTTCCTGCAGATCTCACTGACGGTGACCGCGCTCCTCATGTTCGGGCAGGCCGTGCTGGCCGGCCTGTTCATGGGTGGCGCCCACTGGGCATTCGCATGGCACCGCGAGATGGCGACCGTGACGGGCACCGCGCTGATGATCGCGATCGTGGCTGCCGTTCTGGCGACCCGCCTCGGGAGGGCACCGCGGTGGCTGATCGGCGCCACGGTCGGATTGCTGGCACTGATGTCGTTGCAGGCGTTCGCAGGGTTCCGTTCGCTGTCTGCGCTCCATGTTCCGCTGGGCGCCATCGTGATCCTGGTCGCAGTCGCACTCGCCGTCTGGGCATGGCTGCTCCGGCCGCCCGCAGAGCGAATTGGCGCGTCGCGTCAATCGCTCGAGCCCGTGAGGTCCGGGCGGTAGTCGCGGCGCCTCCCTCGTCTCCGGCTTCCACCCTCCCCGATATGGATGTTTGGATGCGAGACCATTTAGAAAGCCCGCTCAGGAACCTTTAGAAGCGACGAGCCGTCCCCACGCCCTTTTTCGCCATGGCATGTCCCGATCGACTGCGCGCGCTCCCGAGTCCTCCGGGCAGGGTATAGCGGCCAGTTCGTCTCCGTCCCCCTTTTTTTTTTTTTTTTTTTTTTTTTTTTTTTTTTTTTTTTTTTTTTTTTTTTTTTTTTTTTTTTTTTTTTTTTTTTTTTTTTTTTTTTTTTTTTTTTTTTTGGCACGGATGCAGAGCCAGCGCAATTCTAGGTCCGGCTCGCTGTCGGGCCTATGTGCCCTTATCGCCCACTGCGCCACACGCCCTGACTTCCCCCTTTTTTTTTTTTTTTTTTTTTTTTTTTTTTTTTTTTTTTTTTTTTTTTTTTTTTTTTTTTTTTTTTTTTTTTTTTTTTTTTTTTTTTTTTTTTTTTTTTTTTTTTTTTTTTTTTTTTTTTTTTTTTTTTTTTTTTTTTTTTTTTTTTTTTTTTTTTTTTTTTTTTTTTTTTTTTTTTTTTTTTTTTTTTTTTTTTTTTTTTTTTTTTTTTAAAAAAAAAAAAAAAAAAAAAAAAAAAAAAAAAAAAAAAAAAAAAATTCCGACAGCTCGGACGACCGTCGCCCCCGGGAGCGGGACGTAGCGAGACGAGGTCGCTCGTCGAGGACATCCTGTCATCCTGGCCGATGCCCCGACACGAGGAAGCGTAGAGTTCCCGCTCGACGCCGCAGGCGTGCCACGGTGACATGCCGAAAATAGCCCGGCCTCCTCGCCGGGTTCAAGCGCATTCGCCGTGACTCTCTCCCAGATGTACTGCCATCGTGAGCTCGATTTTGAGGTCGACCCACACACGCGTCGGCCGTCACCGAGAACTCCCCTCCGCGGCCGGAAGCCGCCATAGTGCGAGAGGCGCCAGTCCGTCTCAGACCGCCGATCTCCAGGACCTCGTTAGATGTTTCGTCACCCTCGTCACCCTCCCTACAGGATGCGCCCTCCCCCCTCCCCTGCCTCGGGTTCCCACCGGAAATCGCTTTCGCATCGACATCCCGCAGGCCGACCTCGACGACCTGCACGACCGTCTGGCGCGCACCCGCTGGCCCGACGATTTGCCCGGCGTGGACTGGGGCTACGGCGCCCCGTCGAGCTACCTGAGGGCGCTGGCCGAGTACTGGCGGACCTCGTACGACTGGCGGGCGGCCGAAGCACGGCTGAACGAGTACCCGCAGTTCACGACCGTGATCGACGGCAGAACGTCCACTTCCTGCACGTGCGCTCACCCGAGCCGGATGCCATGCCGCTGATCCTCACCCACGGCTGGCCAGGCTCGATCGTCGAGTTCATCGACATGATCGGGCCGCTTACCGATCCCCGCGCCCACGGCGGCGACCCGGCCGACGCGTTCCACGTCGTGCCCTCGATGCCCGGGTTCGGATTTTCTGGCCCCACGCGAGAGACGGGCTGGAGCTGTCGCGGATCGCCAGAGCCTGGGCCGAGCTGATGCGCCGGCTCGGCTACCAGCGCTACGGGGCTCAGGGCGGCGACTTTGGCGCGCGAGTCTCGCCGAGCTCGGCCGCATCGTCCGACCAGGTGGTCGGCGTGCATGTCAACGCGCGCTCGGCGTTCCCGATCGGGCGATCCGGCCGAGCTCCGACGCTGACGAGGCCGAGCAGGCGCGCCTCGAAGCCGTACAACGGTAGATGAGGTCGGCACGGCTACGCGTTCATCCAGTGACCCGGCCGCAGACGCTCGCCTATGGGCTCACCGACTCGCCGGCCGGTCAACTCGCCTGGATCGCGAGAAGTTCAAGGAGTGGACCGACTCGCGCCGAGCTGCCCGAGGACGCCGTCGACCGCGACCGGCTGCTCACCAACGTGAGCTCTACTGGTTCACCGGCACCGCGGTTCGTCGGCTCGCTCTACAAGAGGGGCTGGCGAGCTGGGGCGAGCCGGAACCGCCATCCTCAGTACCGACCGCGGTCGCGGTCTTCCCCCGTGACATTCATCCCGATTCGGCGTTTCGCGGACCGCGAGCACAACATCGTCCGTTGGACGGAATTCGACCGCGGCGGGCATTTCGCGGCCATGGAGGAGCCGGATCTGCTCGTCGGCGATCTGCGCACGTTCTTCCGCGGGATCCTCCGCGACCACTCACGCTGGCGGTCAGGCCGCCGACGTACGCCGCGAGGTGCTCGCCGGTGAGCGTGGAGCGGGCGGCGACGAGGTCGGCTGGCGTGCCCTCGAAGACGATCCGGCCGCCGTCGTGGCCGGCGCCGGGACCGAGGTCGATGATCCAGTCGGCGTGCGCCATGACCGCCTGGTGGTGCTCGATGACGATGACCGACTTGCCGGAGTCGACGAGCCGGTCGAGCAGGCCGAGCAGCTGCTCGACGTCGGCGAGGTGGAGGCCGCTCGTCGGCTCGTCGAGGATGTAGACGCCGCCCTTCTCGGCCATGTGGGTGGCGAGCTTGAGCCGCTGGCGCTCGCCGCCGGACAGCGTCGTGAGCGGCTGGCCGATCCGTGAGGTAGCCGAGGCCGACGTCCGCGAGCCGGTCGAGGATCGCGTGCGCCGCCGGCGTCCGCGCCTCGCCGGCCGCGAAGAACTCCTCCGCCTCCTTGACCGGCATCTCGAGCACCTCGGCGATGTTGAGCCCGCCCAGCCGGTAGTCCAGCACCGCCGCCTCGAACCGCTTGCCCTCGCATTCCTCGCAGGTCGTCGCCACGGTCGCCATGACCCCCAGCTCGGTGTAGATGACGCCGGCGCCGTTGCAGGTGGGGCACGCGCCCTCGGAGTTCGCGCTGAACAGCGCCGGCTTCACGCCGTTGGCCTTCGCGAACGCCGTGCGGATCGGGTCGAGCAGCCCCGTGTAGGTCGCCGGGTTGCTCCGGCGCGAGCCGCGGATCGCGCCCTGGTCGATCGACACGACGCCCGTCGCGGCCGGAGACCGAGCCGTGGATGAGCGAGCTCTTGCCCGAGCCGGCCACGCCGGTCACGACGACGAGCACGCCGAGCGGGATGTCGACGTCGACGTCCTGCAGGTTGTGGGCTGTCGGCGCCGCGCACCTCCAGCACGCCCGTCGGCGTGCGCACCGCTGCTTCAACGAGGCCCGGTCGTCGAGGTGCCGCCCGGTGAGCGTGTCGCTGGCCCGCAGCTCCTCGACCGTGCCCTCGAAGCACGACCTCGCCGCCGGCCGGTCCCGGCGCCCGGACCGAGGTCGACGACGTGGTCGGCGATGGCGATCGCCTCGGGCTTGTGCTCGACGACCAGCACGGTGTTGCCCTTGTCGCGGAGCCGCAGCAGCAGGTCGTCCATCCGCTGGATGTCGTGCGGGTGCAGCCCGATCGTCGGCTCGTCGAACACGTACGTCACATCGGTGAGCGACGAGCCGAGGTGGCGGATCATCTTCGTGCGCTGCGCCTCGCCACCGGACAGCGTGCCCGACGGCCGGTCGAGCGAGAGGTAGCCGAGCCCGATCTCGACGAACGAGTCGAGCGTCTGCTGCAGCGTCGCCAGCAGCGGCGCCACGGACGGCTCGTCCAGGCCACGGACCCACTCGGCGAGGTCGCTGATCTGCATCGCGCAGGCGTCGGCGATGTTGATCCCCGTCGATCTTCGATGATCGGGCGCCCTCGCTGAGCCGGGTCCCGCCGCACTCGGGGCAGGCGGTGAACGTGACCGCCCGGTCCACGAACGCCCGGATGTGCGGCTGCATCGCCTCCCGGTCCTTCGAGAGGAACGACTTCTGGACCTTCGGGACGAGCCCCTCGTAGGTCATGTTGATGCCGTTGACCTTGACCTTCACCGGCTCCTTGTAGAGGAAGTCGTGGAGCTCGGCCTCGGAGTAGTCGCGGATCGGCTTGTCGGGGTCGAGGAAGCCCGACTCGGCAGAAGATCCGCACGGACCAGCCGTCGGCGGTGTATCCGGGGATCGTGATCGCGCCCTCGGCGATCGACTTGGTCTCGTCGTAGATCTGGGTCAGGTCGATGTCGGTCACGCTGCCCATGCCCTCGCAGCGCGGGCACATGCCGCCGAGCTGGGTGAAGTCCGGTCGCACGGTCTTGCTCGTCGCCGCCGCGCTCGACCGTGATCGCGCCGGTCCCGGTGCACCGAGGGGACGTTGAACGAGAACGCCTGCGGCGAGCCGATGTGCGGCTGCCCGAGCCGGCTGAACAGGATGCGCAGCATCGCGTTCGCGTCGGTGGCCGTGCCGACGGTGGAGCGGACGTTGGCGCCCATCCGCTCCTGGTCGACGATGATCGCGGTCGTCAGCCCCTCGAGCACGTCGACGTCGGGACGCGCCAGCGTGGGCATGAACCCCTGGACGAACGCGCTGTAGGTCTCGTTGATCATCCGCTGCGACTCCGCGGCGATCGTGCCGAACACCAGCGAGCTCTTGCCCGAGCCGGACACGCCGGTGAACACCGTCAGCCGGCGCTTCGGGAGTCTCGACGCTGACGTCCTTGAGGTTGTTCTCGCGTGCGCCCTGCACGCGGATCAGGTCGTGGCTGTCGGCAACGTGCGGCGCGGGCGACTGCGTGTCCGTTTTCGTGGCCATGCTCATCGTGTCTCCATCTGTCGGCCGGGCCCTGTGACATCGCCATCGACGCCCCTGCTCGATCCCACCAGCTTCGCGCAGACGACCGATCAGTTCGAGGTGCCCAGTCAGCTCCGCGGCGTACCCCCAGCAGCCGGCGTCCTCCCAGCGGTATTCGGCGCCGCCGGGGCTGCCGCCGTAGAGCGCCAGCTCCCACGCGACCCTCGCCTCGCCGACGGGTCGCGTCGGCATCCCGCCGGGGGTGCCCGCTCCGCTCCACCATTCCCAGTACAGGTATTCCTGGCCGACGCCGGCCATGCAGTCGCGCGACCACCTGCGGAACGCCAGCCACTCCATCTGCTCCGGAGTGAACGACGCGTCCCCGGCGCCGTCGAGCTCGGGTGCGGGAACCGGATCGGGCGGCGGTCGACGGAGCGGTCGCGTCGGCCGCCTCCGCCGCGCGTCGGCGGCCTCGAGCTCGACCTGCGTCGGAGTCGGCGCCCGGCGGCGACGCGGTCGGATGCAGCCGCCGCGCGTCGAGCGCCCCCTCACCGATCTGCTCGGCATCCCGTTCGATACCGGCGTACCCCCGCGGCGCCGAGGTCCGCTCGACCCTTGCGGGCTGCGCCCCCGCGACCGCCGCAACGATGCCGATCATGACCGCCGCACCGATGACGCCGCCGAGCACCGCTCGCAACGTCGCCGATCGCCGCATTCCTGCCTCCCCCTCGAGGGCCACGTCGCGCCACGTCGGCCGGGTAGTGTTCCGGCGCTGGTTCTCCGGATGAGAGGGATCGACCTCTTGAGGGCCTCGGTCCGCCGCGATACAGCGTCGCGGCGGACGTCAGTCGTGCGACACGAGGGCAGGGCGATTTCCGCGCCGCCTGGCCGAGGACCGTCGGGGTCGATCCCGAGAGACGCCTGGCTGACCTGGTCGAGTCAGACGTCGACGTCGGCGTACGCACCCGCGTCGAGCCCCGGAACCGACGTCGACGAGGTCGTCGGCCGTGAGCTCCCCCGATCCCGAGATCTGGGTGCGAGCCGTCGGTACCGGCCCGCTCCCCGCCTTCGGCGAGGGCCAGGGTCGGCGCCTCCGCCTCCCTTCACTCCGCTCACGGATCCCGCGGCGCGGCCGGAAGACCCCGCAGCCTGTTGAGCCCTCTCAGCGACGAGGGGCGCGCGTTCATGCGCGGTTCGGCCATGCCGTGGGCAAGCGGCGCAGGCCGCCGACGGTTCCGGTCTTGCTCGAAAGTGTAGACCCGGCCGTTCCGCCGCGGGCGGGAGCGATTCGCGAGCGGATGTCTATACCCTACCTGTGTGTTCCCTGGGAGTGAGGAAACGCCTCCCACTCCCCTTCAGTAAATCCCGCAACGCGGCGATGTGCGATGACGCGCGCGTTCACATCCGACACTCAGGGGTTGCTGAGGTTTAGCCTGACCCTGCAACGCACCACGTCGTCGCCCTCAGAAAGGACTCCTCATGTCTTCGCCGCAGCCCTCCGGTCTTCGCCTCGTTCTCGGTCGACTCCGCCGAACTCTCGAAGTCATCGATCAACACCATCCGCACGACCCTCGGCATCAGCGGCGTCGTCGCGCTCATCATCGGCATCCTGATCACGTTCTGGCCCGAGCGCTCGGCGCGTCGTGCTCACCACGATCCTCGCGATCTACCTCATCATCGCCGGCCTCGCCTACCTCGGCATGGGCATCTTCTCGAAGGGGATCTCGGGGGGCGCGAGAGCGCTCGACATCATCCTCGGCATCCTCTTCATCGTCGGCGCGATCATCGCCCTCGCGAACCCGTCGCAGACGACCGCAGGTGCTCGGCGATCTTCATCGCCGTGCTGATCGGCATCCTGTGGATCGTCGAGGGCATCGTCGCGCTCGCGCAACTCGGGCGACGCGCCGTCGAAGGGCTGGGCGATCTTCTTCGGCCTGCTCAGCATCGTCGCCGGTATCGTCCTGCTCTTCTCGCCGCTCTGGGCCGCGGAGCTGCTGTTCATCATCGCGGGCATCGCGCTCATCGTGCTCGGCATCGTCCAGATCGTGCGCGCGTTCACGTTCGGCCGGGGCGCGACAGCACGCCCGCCTCCGCGTATCACCGGGCACCGACGACGAGGCCGGTCCGGAGCGACTGCCTCGCGACCGGCCTCGTCGTGCACCGGATGCGGGAGTCAGCTCTCGGCGGCGAAGCCCGAGATGTCGCCCGACGTAGCGGGTGTGATCGGCGGGCACCGGCTCGACGGCCGCCGATGCGACCTCGGCGGCGAACTCCGCGACGTTGTAGAGCCGGCCGGCGTCCTGCTTGCGCGCCTCGATCGCGCCCGGATTCGCCCGCTCGAGCAGGGTCGCGGTGATGGTGCCCTCGATCATGTCGCCCGAGACGACGACGAACTCGATACCGGATGCCTCGAGCTCGGGCAGCTTCGCACGCAGGGCGTCTTCGCCCGCACGCTTCGAGAGCGCGACCGGCTCGTACTCGGGCATCGTCGGCGTGGTGCGGATGAAGTGCGCCTGGTGGCTCGTGACGAACACGATGCGAGCGCCGGGGGCGAGGTGCGGCAGCGCTCCCTCGAGGACGTTGACCTGCGCGTCGCGGTTGAGGCGCATCGCGTAGTCCTCCCCCATACCCGACTCCATGCCGCCGGAGGCATTCAGCACGAGGATGTCGATGCGGCCGAGTTCGGCGACGGTGCGCTCGAACATCGCGGCGACGGATGCCGCGTCGGTGAGGTCGGCGCCGACCGCGATCGCGCGCGCCGCCCGCCTCGGTCACCTCGGCGACGACCTTCTCGGCACGGGGCGCCTTGCTGCGGTAGTTCACGACGACGGAGGCGCCGGCCGCGGCGAGGTAGCGCACGGTGTCGGCTCCGATGCCGCGCGACGAGCCGGTCACGAGGGCGACGCGTCCGTCGAGCGATCCGGGGGCGAGTGGGTTGGTCACGGCGGGGACTCCTCGAAGCTCTGGATGGGGGCCCTGCAGGCCCTCGGCGGTGCGCCGAACCGAGACTATCAACTCCCCCGCCGCGGCATCCGCCCTGATAGTTTCGAAGCGGGGCGCATGCGAAGGAGACCGAATGGATGTGCTGACCCAGTACGCGTGGATCGTCTGGCTGGTGCTGATCCTGGTGTTCGCGACGATCGAGGTCTTCACGCTCGAGATGACCTTCCTGATGCTCGCTCTCGGCAGCGTCGCCGGCCTGCTCTCCGGACTCTTCGGCATCCCGTGGTGGGCGCAGTTCATCATCGCCGCGGTCGTGGCGGTCGCGCTCATCCTCACGCTTCGGCCACCGCTGCTGCGGATGCTCCGACGCGGCGGCGATCCCGCGCGCAGCAACATCGACGCGCTCATCGGGGCCGAGGGCTCGGTCGTGCGCACGGTCACGCGGCGGGCGGGCAGGTTCGTCTCCAGAATGGAGACGTCTGGACGTCGCGGCTCTCCCCCATCACCGAGCAGGCGGATGTCGCGGTCGGCGAGCGCGTGCTCGTGACCGGCATCGATGGTGCGACGGCCGTCGTCGTGCCCGTTGAGAGGAGCACCCCGCAGTGACCGAAATCGACGTCGGGACCATCATCCTGGCGGTCATCATCGTCGCGATCGTCATCTTCGTGATCGTCGTGCTCGCGAAGTCGATCCGCATCATCCCGCAGGCGTATTCGGGCGTCGTCGAGCGGCTGGGCCGCTACCACAAGACCCTCACCCCCGGCCTGAACATCCTCATCCCGTTCATCGACCGGCTGCGCCCGCTCGTCGACATGCGCGAGACGGTCGTCTCCTTCCCGCCGCAGCCCGTCATCACCGAGGACAACCTCGTCGTCTCGATCGACACGGTCGTCTACTTCCAGGTGACCGATGCCCGGGCGGCGACGTACGAGATCGCGAACTACCTCGGCGCGGTCGAGCAGCTCACCACCACCACGCTGCGCAACGTCGTCGGCGGACTGAACCTCGAAGAGGCCCTCACCTCGCGCGACAACATCAACGGCCAGCTGCGCGTCGTGCTCGACGAGGCGACCGGCAAGTGGGGCATCCGCGTCGGCCGCGTCGAGCTGAAGGCGATCGACCCGCCCCACTCGATCCAGGACTCGATGGAGAAGCAGATGCGCGCCGAGCGTGACCGCCGCGCGCTCATCCTCACCGCGGAAGGCACCAAGCAGTCCGCGATCCTCACCGCCGAGGGCGCCCGGCAGGCCGCGATCCTCGAGGCCGAGGGCGACGCGAAGGCGGCGGTGCTGCGCGCCCAGGGCGAGGCCGAGGCGATCCTCACGGTCTTCGACGCCATCCACAAGGGCGACCCCGACCCGAAGCTGCTCGGCTACCAGTACCTGCAGATGCTGCCGCAGATCGCCGCAGGGCCCGCGAACAAGCTGTGGATCATCCCGAGCGAACTGACCGAGGCGCTCAAGGGCATCGGCAAGGCGTTCACGCCGCAGCCCGGCTGCGACGGATGCTCCGGCGGCGCCGCCCGCGACGGGCGCCACGCCGACCGACCGCCCCTGACCCGCGTGAGCCTCGACGTACTTCGATCCGCCGAGGCCGCGCGTGCTCGCGCACCGCGGCCTCGCGCTGGAGGCGCCCGAGAACACGCTGCTCGCCTTCGCGCACGCCGTCGCGATCGGCGCGTCGTACATCGAGACCGACGTGCACGTCACGGCCGACGGCATCGCGGTGGTGTCGCACGATCCGTCGCTGCGACGGGTCGCCGGACGCGACGTCGACGTGTCGAAGCTCACCATGGCCGAGCTCCGGCGCGTCGACCTCGGGCACGGCCAGGGCTTCTGCTCGCTCGAGGAGGCCCTCGACGCGTTCGGCGAGACGCGGTTCAACATCGACGTGAAGGAGGAGGCCGCCGTCGCGGCGACCGTCGCACGCGGTGCAGCGCACGCGCGGCGGACGCACGCGTGCTGCTCACGAGCTTCTCCGGATCGTCGACGCCGCCGCCTCGGCGAGCTCGTGCCCGACGCCGCGACCTCGGCCGGCCGCGCCGGCGTCATCCGTGCCCGCCTCGCCGCGTTCGCCGGGCGCGAACGCGGTCGGTCCGTGCGCTGCGCGGCGCGGCCGCGCTCGCAGGTCCCCGAGCGGGTCGGGCCGGTCCGCTCGTCACGGCGCGCTTCGTCGAGCGCGTGCACGAGGCGGGCGCCGAGGTGCACGTCTGGACGGTCAACGACCCCGCCGACATGTCGCGGCTGCTCGACCTCGGCGTCGACGGGCTCGTCACCGACCGCGCCGACCTCGCGCTGCCGCTCATCGTCCGCTCGAAGCTGAGAATTCCCCGGCAATCACCCAGTCGTTGGAAGGGGAATGCCCAGCTTGATCGTTTATACCTAGTAGACGATCGAGAGGAGTACGCCATGGCGGACCGGAGCCTTCGGGGCATGCGAATCGGCGCGCAGAGCCTGCAGAGCGAAGACGGCGTGATCTTCGCCGACCGCGCCGACTACACGTACCGCTGTGCGACGTGCAGCCGCGAGACGGTGATGACCTTCTCGACCGAGGCCGAGCTTCCCGAGAGCTGGGAGTGCCGCTACTGCGGCGCCGCGGCAACCCTGCTCGTCGACTCCAAGCCGGTCGAGATCGACCGCTCGGGCGAGAAGGTCGCCCGCACCCACTGGGACATGCTGCTCGAGCGTCGTACCCGTGCCGAGCTCGAGGAGCTGCTCGAGGAGCGCCTCAGTACCTGCGTGCCCGTCGCGGCCAGCAGAAGATCGGCGCCTAGCCTCCGCTCAGCCCTCGGAGCCGACCTCGCGACGTGACCGTCGCCGCGCGAGCACGCCCGCCGCGACGAGGCCGCCCAACGAGACGGCCACGATCAGGAACGGCACGGTGCCGCCGAGCACGACCGACGGCGTGAGTCCCTCGCGCAGTTCGACGTCGGTGACCATCGCGCCCTGCTCGTAGGCCGGGAGCGCATCGATCGTGCGCCCGGTCGGGTCGATGACCTGGCTGGTGCCGACCGTCGAGATGTTCACGACCGATCGCCCGGTCTCGATCGCCCGCAGGCGCGCGATCGCCAGCTGCTGCTGGTTCTCGTCGGTGCCGCGGAAGTCGGCATTGTTCGTCTGGAACATGTAGAGCTCCGCGCCGTCGCGCGCACCCTCCCAGATCAGCTCGTCGTAGATCACGTCGAAGCAGATCGCGAGGCCCGTGACGGCGCTGCCGAGGTCGAAGACCGGCGCGTTCGTGCCCGGGGTGTAGCCGCGCTGGATCAGGCCGATCAGGTCGGGCGCGAGCGGCTCCCAGAACGCCCGGTCGGGGATGTACTCGCCGAACGGCACCGGGTTGCGCTTGTCGTAGCTGTCGACGGCGCCCTCGCCGGCACGCCACAGCAGCGACGTGTTGAAGAACTCGTCGTCGCGCGTCGTCACGGTGTTCAACACGACCGGCGCGTCGAGCTGCTCGCTCAGGTCGTCGAAGATGTCGGCGACATCGGGGCTGCGCGTCGGGTCGATGTCGGAGCCGCCCTCGGGCCAGAGCAGCACGTCGATGCCGGGCTCGTCGAGGATCGGCTCCGTCGCCTCGAGCTGGGCGGCGAGCACGTCGCCGGGCGCCCGCTCGTCGAAGTAGCCCGCCGGGCCGTTGCCCTGCACGCTGGCGACCCGCATCTCCCCGGTCGCCGTCGTGGGCCAGGCCGGCAGCAGCAGCGCGACGAGCGCGAGCGCCGCCACGGGGATCGCGGACCGCAGGTCCTGCCATCCGCGCAGGCGCACCCACTCGATGACGCCCGCGACGATCGCGACCATGATGAAGCCGAGCCCGGTCGATCCGACCCAGGACACGACGTCGGCGAACGGGCTCTCGGACTGGCTGAGCGCGGCGCGGCCCCACGGGAACCCGCCGTACGGGATCGAGCCCGTCGCCGCCTCGCGCACGCACCAGAGCCCGGCGACGAGCAGCGGGAGCCAGACGAGGCGCACCCACCGTGAGGTGCTCGCCCGCGGAACCCACCGATAGGCGAGCGCGATCAGCACCGCGCCACCGGCGACGAAGAGCGACTCGAGCACCGACAGGGCGAGCCACGGCACGGGTCCGAGGTACAGCGTCGGTCCATGACACGTGCTGCAGGTAGAACGCCATGCCGAACGCGAAGCCGACGAGCGCGGCGGCCCACGAGCTCCGGCCGATCAGGCTGACGAGCGCGAGCGCGATGCCGGCGAAGGCGAGCGGCCAGATGCCCGCATCCGGGAAGCCGAGGTCGTAGACGAGCCCGCCCGCGATCGCCACGAGCACCGCGACCCACAACGGCAGCAGCGGACGCGGATCGTTCTCGGGCACCAGATCAGCCTAGGCGACGCGGCCGGGCGCTCACGCGACCGAGCCGTAGGCGACGACGCCGCGTCGAACGGCGTCGATCGCCGCGCGCGCCGTCGCGCCGAGCTCGGCGTCCGCCACGATCGAGACCTGGTCGAGCAGGTCGACGACCTGCTTCGTGAGCGCACGAAGTCGCCGGCCGCGAGCTCGGTGTCGGCGAGCACCTGCCCGAGGCCCGCGCCGCTCGCCCACGCGTGCATCGCCGTGGCCAGCGCCGGCGACGGCTGGTCGCTGCCGGCCAGCCGATGGTCGCGCTCGAGGTCGTCGAGCTCGCTCCAGACATCCGTGGTGCGTTCGAACGCGGCACGGAACCGCCCGCGCGGCAGGCGGAACTGCTCGCCGCGATCGTCGCGTCGCGGCTCGTAGACGAGCGCCGCCGCCATCGCCGCGAGCGACGGCACGTCGAGGCCGTCCCAGAAGCCCTGCCGCAGGCACTCGGCGACGAGCAGGTCGCGTTCGCCGTAGATGCGCTTCAGGATGCGTCCCGCCGACGTCGAGACGAGCGAGCCGTGCCGATCGCGCTCGAGGTAGCCGAGCTGCTCGAGCACCTCGGTGACCCGGTCGAACCGCTTCGCGACCTGCCCGGTGCGCGTGCGGATCTGCCGCGACAGCTGGTCGTGCTCCTGCTTCAGGCGCCACCAGCGCTCCGCCCACCGCGCGTGCTGCTCGCGCTCGGCGCAGCCGTGGCACGGGTGCGCCCGCATCGCCTTGCGCGCCTCTCCGAGCTCGCGCTGCATGCCGCTCGCGCTGCGCGTGCGTCGGGTTGCCCTTCGAGGCCTGCCGCTCGAGCTCGCCGATGCGCCGCCGGAGGGCCGCGTACTCGCCGAAGTCGCCGAGGTGGCAGCGCATCGCCTCCTCGTAGCCGGCCATCGACTCCTCCTGCTTGCGCAGCGTGCGCGCGAGGTCGACCACCGCTCGGTCGGCCTGGAACTGCGCGAACGAGAGCTCGAGGATCTGCCGCGTGCGCTCGCGGCCGAACTGGTCGATGAGGTTCACGGCCATGTTGTAGGTCGGCTTGAAGCTCGAGTTCAGCGGGTAGCTGCGCCGCGAGGCGAGCGACGCGACCGCCTCGGGGTCGAGGCCGTCGACCCACTGGATGACGGAGTGGCCCTCGACGTCGATGCCGCGACGGCCGGCCCGGCCGGTGAGCTGCGTGTACTCCCCCGGCGTGATCGGCACCCGCGCCTCGCCGTTGAACTTCTCGAGCTTCTCGAGCACCACCGAGCGCGCCGGCATGTTGACGCCGAGCGCGAGCGTCTCGGTCGCGAAGACGACCTTCAGGAGCTTCAGCTGGAAGAGCTCCTCCACGACCTCCTTGAAGGCCGGCAGCATGCCGGCGTGGTGCGCGGCGACCCCGCGCTGCAGGCCCTCGAGCCACTCCCAGTAGCCGAGCACCGCGAGGTCCTCGTCGCGCAGCATCCGGGCGCGCTCCTCGACGATCGCGCGGATCTCGTCGCGTTCGGCGGTCTCGGTCAGGCGGATGCCGGAGCGGAGCACCTGGCGCACGGCCTGGTCGCAGCCGCGCGGGAGAAGATGAAGACGATCGCGGGCAGCAGGTGCTTGCCGTGGAGCAGCTCGACCACCTCGGGGCGCTCGACGCGCCCGCTCCCCTGCGACGACTGGTGGTACCTGCCCGCGGTCGCCGCCGCGGCGCCCGCGCGCCGACCGCGAGGAGATCGACCGACCGCCCGCGCGCGCGAGGCGCTGGAGCTCGGGGTTCACCCGGTTCGTCGCCGCCTGCCCCGACGAGTCGAACAGGTCGATGAGCTTCGCCTTCACGAGCACGTGCTGCTCGAGCGGCACCGGCCGGTCCTCGGAGACGATGACGTCGGTGTCGCCGCGCACGGCCTGCAGCCAGTCGCCGAACTCCTCGGCGTTCGACACCGTGGCGCTCAGCGAGACGAGCCGCACCTCCTCGGGGAGGTGGATGATGACCTCCTCCCACACCGCGCCGCGGAACCGGTCGGCGAGGTAGTGCACCTCGTCCATGACGACGTACGCCAGCCGGTCGAGCAGCGGCGAGTCGGCGTAGAGCATGTTCCGCAGCACCTCGGTGGTCATCACGACGATGCGCGCACCCGAGTTCACGTTCGTGTCGCCGGTGAGCAGGCCGACCTCGGCCGGCGCCCCACTCGTCGGCGAGCTCCTGGAACTTCTGGTTGCTGAGCGCCTTGATCGGCGTCGTGTAGAAGACCTTCGCGCCCGGCTCCCGCATCGCGAGGAAGACGGCGAACTCGGCCACGACCGTCTTGCCCGCACCGGTCGGCGCGGCGACGAGCACGCTGCGACCCTCGTCGAGCGCGGCGCAGGCGGCGCGTTGGAACGGGTCGAGGTCGAAGCGGAGCCTCGACGCGAACTCGACGAGTCGGGGTTTCCGGCGCTGGCTCGCGAGCACTCGCGTACCGCTCGGCCGGTGAGAGGCTCATCACCCCTCCAGCCTAGACAGCGGCTTCGAACTCCAGGCGGTTGCGGCGCTCGACACGGCGATCGTGCAGGTGCGCGATGAACCAGGCGGCGAAGTACAGGGCGATCATCGGGATCGCGAGCATGAACATCGAGATGACGTCGGCCGACGGGGTCGCGATCGCGGTGAAGAGCACGATCACGAGGATCGCCACGCGCCACGACTTGATGATCGCGGCTGCGCTGATGACGCCGGCGAAGTTCAGCAGCACGATGAAGACGGGCACGACGAAGGCGATGCCGATCGCGACCACGAGCTTCAGCACGAAGTCGATGTACTCCTTCGCGGTGAGCAGCGACTCGCCGCCCTCGGGGACGAAGCTCGTCATGAGCTTCACGATGTTCGGCAGCACGAACCAGCCCGCGGCGCAGCCGGCGAAGAACAGCGGGATGGCCGTGGCGAAGAACGCGAACGTGAACTTGCGCTCACGGCGTGTTCAGCCCGGGCACGAGGAACGCGAAGATCTGGTAGAGCCAGACGGGGCTCGAGATCACGATGCCGAGCGTGAACGCGATCTGCAGTCGCAGGTCGAAGGCGCTGGAGATGGTCGGGAAGATGATCGCCGTGTCGCTGCCCTGCGCCTCGGCGACGCGCTCGACCGGCTCCTGGATCGCCTGCCAGACGAAGGCGTCGGTGAGCCACCAGCCGAGCGCCATGCCGACGACGATCGCGATGCGCGGAGATGAACAGGCGCTTGCGCAGCTCGATGAGATGCGCGCCGAGCGACATCGCTTCTCGCGGTTCTTCTCCCCGCGATCCTTCACCGCGGACATCGGGTTCAGCGGCTCTTGCCGGAATCGGCCTCGTCGGTCTTCGGTCGAGCTGACGGTGCGTGTCTGCCGCGCTCGTGCTGCTCGCCGTCGCGCCCGTCGTGCCCGCGTCGGCGGCGGGGGTCTCGGTCGTGTCGGACTCGTCCTTCTCGGGACGGACCTCGCTCTTGAGGATCTTCATCGACTGACCGAGGCTACGGGCGAGGGCCGGGAGCTTGGGGGCGCCGAAGAGCAGCAGGATGACCACGAGGATGATCAGCGCGTGCCAACCGGTGAAGCCTTGCCACATGGGTGTTCGTCCGTTCTCGGGAGGGTTCGTGACGACAGTCTACCTGTCGCGGCAGCACACTACCCCAACGAGATGTCCCGCGCAGGCGACGCGGTCAGGCCGAGCCGTCGTCGGGACGGGCGGCTCGCGCCATCGGATTCGGCCGTTCCGCGCTCGGAGTAGCCCGCCAGCCCGGCGCTCGCCCAGTCCGCCACCGCCGCACGCGCCTCGGCCGGGGCGAGCCACGGTGACGAGGCCCGGGCAGCCCCGCGACGAGCCGCTTCAGGCCGTGCACGTGCGCGAGGCGGAGCGTGACCCGGAGTCGCCCGTCGACCTCGCGGGAGCTCGAGTCGGCGAGGTAGTCGGACAGCAGCGGAAGGGCCGCCGGGGAGACGTCGACGACCACGTCGAGGTCGGAGTCCGAGCCCTGGAACAGGGTGTCGGGCACGATGCGGTGCGAGTGGTCGCCGATCGGCTCGTCGGTGAGCAGGAGGTCGCTCATGCGGTCGACGCGGAAGTTCCGCACGTCCTCCCGGGTGTGGCAGTAGGCCTGCAGGTACCAGTCGGCGTCCTGCGAGATGATGCGCAGCGGGTCGGCCCTGCGGCGTCCGCGCTCGCCCCTGGCGTTCAGGTAGTCGAACTCGAGCTGGCGGCCCTCGGCCACCGCCTCGCGGATGAGCCCGAGCGACGCGTCGGCCTCGGTCTCGGCGACGGCGAGGCGGCTGGGCGCCGACGACGCACCGGCCGCGAGCTTCGCCCGCAGCGACGCGAGCGAGGCGCTGCCGGCGCTCTCGGGCGAGGCGGAGAGGTACTGCAGGCCCGGCCATCAGCGCCGCCGCCTCGCGCGCGGAGAGCCGGGGCGCGTCGTCGATCGCGACGTGGTGCACGATCACGATGACGTCGTCGTCCTCGAACGAGTCCCAGTCGATGTCGAAGAGGTCGTTGGGCTGGTACGTGCCCGGTCGATCCGGGCAGCCCCGAGGTCGCGATGAGGCGCACCGCGTCGCGGATCTCCTCCTCGGTCATGCCGAAGTGCTGCGCCGCCTCGGCGACGTCGACGACCCGCTGCTCGAGCAGGTACGGCACGAACGACAGCAGGAAGACCAGCTTGTCGGGCGCCTTCAGCGGCTTCGAGCGCTTGGCCATCACGCCGACTCCTCCGTCCGCGGTGCGCGGCGACGACGGTCGCGAGGCGCTCACGCACGGCCTCGCGCAGGGACTCGGGGGCGATGACCCGCACCTCGGGACCGTAGGCCGGCGAGCTCGTCGGCGAAGACCGCGACATCCGTGTAGTGCAGGCGGATGACGCCCGGCATCCTCGTCGCGCAGCACCGCGCGCCGGCCGAGGCGCACCTCGGCGTCGGACCCGGCGGTGACCGCGAGGTCGGCCGCGTTGCGCGACCGGAGCTCGTCGAGCTCCGCGAGGATGCGGTCCTGGATGTCGGCCGGCGGCGCGTCGAACGTCATGCCGGGCACGGGCTCGACGGGTCCGATGATGCGCGAGAGCAGGAACGTGCGCGGACCCTGCGCGTCGCGGTCGAACGCGTGCAGGTGCCACCGGCCCTCGTGCAGCACCACGGCGAGCGGATCGACCGTGCGTTCGCGCGGCGCGCCCTCGCCGGGCTTGAAGTAGCGGAAGCGCACCGACTGGCGACGGTCGAGCGCCTGCCGCAGCGGCTCGAAGGCGGCGTCGCGCACGCGCAGCCGCGGGGCGTAGCCGATCACGGGCTCGCGCGGCTCGATGCCGAGCGAGCGCAGCTTCGTGAGCGCGCGCTGCGAGTCGGCCGAGAGGGACGCCTCGCGCCACACCTCGGCGGCGAGGCCGAGCAGCGCGAGCTCGTCGGGCGTGAAGCGCACCTCGTCGGGCAGGTCGTACAGGCCCTTCGGGATGCGGTACCTGAGCGCCTGGTTGTCGCCCGGCCGATCGGGCGACTCGACGGTCTCGAGCGGGATGCCGAGCTCGCGGATGTCGTCCTTGTCGCGTTCGAACTGGCGCTCGAGGTTGGCGTTCTGGCCCGAGTCGTCGTAGCGCTCGGCGTAGCCGCGCACCGACGAGAGGATCTCGGACTTCAGCAGGCCCGCCTCGGTGGCGAGCAGCGCCAGCACGAGGCTGAAGAGCCGATCTTCGACCGGGATCCTCGGCTCACCCTTGCGCGATGCACCCGACACAGGAGCGATCATACTGAACGGCGGGCGGCCGACGGCCGCGACCGCCGGCTCAGATCACACCCAGGATGTCGATCACGAAGAACAGCGTGGATCCGGCGGGCACCTGGGCGTTGCCCTGATCGCCGTATCCCTCGGACGGCGGCACGATGACGCCGATCTGCGAGCCGACCTGCTGCCCGATGAGCGCCTTCGAGAAGCCCGGGATGACCTGCGCGTCCGGAGCCCTCGCTGACCACGAACGTGGCCGGCGCGCCGTTCTGCCACGACGAGTCGAAGACGGTGTTGTCGTTCCAGAGCACGCCCGTGTAGTGCACGACGACGGCGTCGCCGTCCTCCACGGTCTCGCCGTGCCCTGCTTCAGGACCTCGGTCTGCAGCTCCTTCGGCGGGTCGTTCTTCGGCACGGTGATGCCGGGCCGGCCGTCGGGCGCGAGCACGACGGCCGGGAAGCCGTCGCGGGTGAGCCGCGGCGCACCGTCGGCGCGGGCCGGGAACGCGCGCTGCACGTCGATCACGAACACGAGGCTGTCGTCGGGTGCGACCGCGAGCGACTCGTTGCCCTCCTCGCCGAAGGCGTCCTCGGGCGGCACGACCACGGCGACGCGCGAGCCGACGCTGCGCGCACGTCGAGCGCCTTCTTGAGCCCGGGCAGCGTCGCGTCCGACACGGTGACGGCGATCGGCTCCTCGTCGCCGAAGCCCGCGTACTGGATCGTCCTCGCCCGTCGCGCCGTTGTAGCACGGCCAGGCCGATGATCGCCTGCTGTCCCTCCTGCAGCCGCTCGCCCTCGCCGGCGATGACCTCGGTGCACTGCGTCTCCTGCGGGAGCGAGCGGCGACGGGAACTCCACGCGCGGCTTCTCGCCGAAGTCGCCCGTCACGACGACGACGTCGGAGGACTGGCCCGGGGTCGCCTCGGGGGCGGCCGGCGCGGACGAGCAACCGGTGAGGGCCGCGGCGACGAGCGCCGGCCGTGGCGATGAGCGCGAGTGACGAGCGCACTGATCCTCGATTCTTCGATGGGTCGCGGAGGGGCACGGAAAGCCTACAAGGCTTCGCCGGGCGCTTCGGTCGTCGGGTCGGCGGCGTCGCCGGCTCGGATGCGCGGGAGCGCTCGGCCGCGGCATCCGCGGCCCGCACGCGCTTGCGCAGCGCCTTCGCGCTGACGGCCCGCTCGCCGAGGGCGCCCGGCGTCCAGGCCTCGACGTCCTCGTCGCTGAACTCGGTCTTCGACGGGCGACGCTTGAGCTCGGGCAGCACCGTGCCGGGCGCGAGGCGACGGGCGGTGAGCAGGAAGCCGGTGTGGGCGATCATGCGGTGGTCGGGGCGCACCGCGAGACCCTGCACGTGCCAGCCGCGCACCATCGTCTCCGACGACTGCGGCTCGGTGTACATGTCCGGTGGCCCGGATCGCCTCGGCCACCCGGGAGAGCTGCGTGACGGTGGCGATGTAGCAGAGCAGCACGCCGCCCGGCTTCAGTGCGGTCGAGACGACGTCGATGCACTCCCAGGGCGCGAGCATGTCGAGCACCACGCGGTCGACGGATGCCGCGGGCGCCTGCCCGGGCAGCGCCTCGGCCAGGTCGCCGAGCGTGATCGACCAGTTCTCGGGGTCGTAGCCGTGGAAGGTCGCGACGTTGCCGCGCGCGACGTCGGCGAACTCCTCGCGTCGCTCGAACGACAGGAGCCGGCCCGCCGGACCGATCGCGCGCAGCAGCCAGAGCGACAGCGCGCCCGACCCGACGCCCGCCTCGACGACCGTCGCGCCGGGGAAGACGTCGGCCTGCGCGAGGATCTGCGCGGCGTCCTTCGGGTAGACGATCGCGGCGCCGCGCGGCATCGACATGACGAAGTCGCTGAGCAGCGGGCGCAGGGCGAGGTACTCGACGCCGACCTGGTTCGCGACGACCGAGCCGTCGGGCAGGCCGATGAGGTCGTCGTGCGCGATCGGGCCCTTGTGCGAGTGGAACAGCTTGCCCGGCTCGAGCGTGATGGTGTGCATCCGGCCCTTGGGGCCGGTGAGCTGCACGCGGTCGCCCGGCCCGGAACGGCCCGCTGCGCTCGCCGCGGCTCTCGCTCATGCGCTGGCCTCCCGCGCGTCGAGGAGCGCCGCGACATCCGACACCGACTTGTCGGCGAGGGTCTCCCAGAGCACGTGGGCGGGCGCCTCGTCGAGCGACGAGGAAGTTCGGCACGCCGACGGTGACGGCGCCGGCCGACCACGCCGACGTGAGGCCCGCGGGCGAGTCCTCGATCGCGACGCAGTCGCGCACGTCGACGCCGAGGGCGTCGGCCGCGGTGAGGTAGGGCTCGGGATGCGGCTTCGCGTTGCCGACCGCGTCGCCGGTGACGATCACGTCGAACGCCTCGAACGGGATCGCGCGCACGATGTCGTCGGCCATCGAGCGGACCGACATGGTGACGAGCGCGGTGGGCACGGATGCCACGCGGAGCGCCTCGAGCAGCTCGCGCGCGCCCGGCCGCCACGGCACGCCGTGCTCGGCGAGCTGCTCCTGCACGCGCGCGGTGAGGCGCGCGACGATCGTGTCGGCGTCGAGGTCGACGCCCGCCGCCTGGAACACCCGCGCCGACTCCCACAGTCCGCTGCCGACGAGCCCGAGGGCGTCCTCGTGGGTCCAGCGGCCCCCGAAGGACTCGACGAGCTCCTCCTCGGCCGCCATCCAGTAGCGTTCGGTGTCGACGAGGGTTCCGTCCATGTCCCAGAGGACGGCGGCGGGAAGGCGAGTGGTCACAACCCGCAAGTCTACGGGCACGGCCTATTGTGGGAGGGACCCCGGGCGTCCGGGGCGGGAAGCGGGGCACCTGGAGTGAATCAGCCGGCCGGGTTCGAGGGCGGAAGGCTGCTCGTCGTCGCCTTCGAGGGATGGAACGACGCCGGCGAGGCGGCGACCGGGGCGGCGAAGCTCCTGGCCGAGCGCCTCGGCCTCGTCGAGATCGCCGCGGTCGACCCCGAGCTCTACTTCGACTACCAGTTCACGCGGCCCACGGTCGTCGTCGGCGACGACGGCGTCGCGGCGCCTCGAATGGCCCGGCGCCGCGATCCTCGGCCCGGGCGGCACGCCCACCTCGGACGACGAGGAGCGGGTCACCGGCCCCGGCGCCGACACGCTGCACGTGCTGATCGGCGCCGAGCCGGCGCGCAGCTGGAAGGGCTTCGCCGCCGAGCTCGTGGATGCCGCGCTCACGGCCGACATCGAGGGCATCGTGCTGCTCGGCGCCATGCTCGCCGACGCCCCGCACACGCGTCCGCTCTCGGTGTTCGCGTCGAGCGAGAACCGCGAGGTGCGCGAGGCGCTCGGCGTCGACCGGTCGAGCTACGAGGGCCCGGTCGGGCATCCTCAGCGTCATCGCCGACCAGGCCGAGCGCGTGGGCATCCCCACCGTGTCGCTCTGGGCGTCCGTGCCGCACTACGTGCACAACGCGCCGTCGCCCGAAGGCCGTGCTCGCCCTGCTCGGCAAGCTCGAGGAGCTCACCGGCCTCAGCATCCCGCGCGGCAACCTCGAGACCGAGGCCAAGGCGTGGGAGGCCGGCGTCGACGCGCTCGCGGCCGACGACGAGGACATGGCGGGCTACATCACCCAGCTCGAGCAGGCGCGCGACGCGGTCGACGCGCCCGAGGCGAGCGGCGAGGCGATCGCCCAGGAGTTCGAGCGCTACCTGCGCCGCCGCGGCGAGGGGCCCGAGGGCCGCGCCGACGGGCGCGAGGGTCCGCGCGACGAGCCCTGGCGGCCGCGCGACGGCTGCCTGAGGCCGATCGAGCGGATGCCGCCGCGGCATCCGTCACGCGTCGATGACGCCCGTCGCGAGCAGCGCGAAGATCGTGCCGCCGAGCAGGATGCGGTAGATCACGAACGGCAGGAAGCTGTGCCGTGAGATGTAGTTCATGAAGAACGCGATGACGAGGATCGCGACGACGAAGGCGACGAGCGTGGCCGCCGCGGTCTCGATCGGACCGTAGACCGGCGGGCTCCCCCAGGCTCTTCGAACGAGCTGGAAGAAGCCCGCTGCCGAAGACGGCGGGGATCGCCAGCAGGAACGCGTAGCGGGCCGCCGCGGCGCGCTCGTAGCCGAGGAAGAGCCCGGCCGAGATGGTGCCGCCCGAGCGCGAGACGCCGGGGATGAGCGCGAGCGCCTGGGCGAACCCGAACGACGATGCCGTGCGGGATCGGTGAGCTGGTCGAGCTTGCGGCGCTTCGCGCCGGCCCAGTCGGCGAGGCCGAGGATGATGCCGAACACGACGAGCATCGTCGCGACGATCCAGAGCGAGCGGAACGTCGTCTCGATCTCGTCCTGGAAGAGGATGCCGAGCACGACGATCGGGATCGAGCCGACGATGATCAGCCAGCCCATGCGCGCGTCGGGGTCGCTGCGCGGGACGCGCCCGAACAGCGACCCGAACCAGTGCGAGACGATGCGCACGATGTCGCGCCAGAAGAACACGACGACGGCCGTCTCGGTGCCGAGCTGCGTGATCGCGGTGAACGCGGCGCCCGGGTCCTGCGCGCCGGGGAGGAACTCCCCCAGGATCCGCAGGTGCGCGCTCGACGAGATGGGGAGGAACTCGGTGAGTCCCTGCACGAATCCGAGGATGAGCGCTTCGAGCACGTGGTGTCCGCCTTCCGCCTCCGCGGAAGCCGGAGGAACGAGACCGGTCGTTGGTCAGTAGTCGAGCAGGAGGTCCGTCAGGACCCTCCTTCCGAAGGATAGTGCGTCGAGCGGCACGCGCTCGTCGACCCCGTGGAACATCGCCGGGAAGTCGAGGTCGGCCGGCAGCCGCAGCGGCGAGAACCCGTAGCCCGCGATGCCGAGCCGCGAGAGGGACTTGTTGTCGGTGCCGCCCGAGAGCAGGTAGGGGAACACGCGCGCCCCGGGGTCGTGCGTCGCGAGCGACCGCGTGACGGCGTCGACGAGCGGGCCGGACGTGGAGGCCTCGAGGCCGACGTCGCGGTGCACGAACTCGATCTCGATGTCGTCGCCGATGATCTCGCGCACCTCGCGCGAGCACGGCGTCCTCCTGGCCGGGCAGCGTGCGGATGTCGACGAGCGCCTCCGCGCGATCGGGGATGACGTTGTGCTTGTAGCCGGCCTCGAGCTTGGTCGGGTTCGTCGTGGTGCGCAGCGTGGCCGTGATGAACCCCGACGCCGAGCCGGTCGCCATGGCCAGCTCGTCGGGCGCGACCTGCTCGGGATCCACGCCGAGCGTGTCGGCGATCGCGGCGAGCAGCTCGCGGGTGGTGTCGGTGAGGTGCAGCGGCCACTCGGTGCGGCCGAGCCGCGCGATGGCCTCGGCGAGCTTGGTGACGGCGTTGTCGCGGATGAGGCGGGAGCCGTGGGCGGCGACGCCGTGGGCGACGAGCCGCACCCAGATCAGCGACTTCTCCCCCGTCTGCAGCAGGTACGCGCGCTCGCCGCCGACCGTGATCGAGTAGCCGCCGACCTCGCTGATCGCCTCGGTCGCGCCGTCGAAGAGCTCGGGATGCCGGTCGACGAGCCAGCTCGCGCCGACCCCGCCGCCCGCCTCCTCGTCGGCGAAGAACGCCACGACGAGCTCGCGCTCGGGCAGCGAGCCCGACCCGAGGATGTCGCCGAGCGCGGTGAGCATCATCGCGTCCATGTCCTTCATGTCCACGGCGCCGCGGCCCCACAGCATGCCGTCGCGGATCTCGCCGGCGAACGGGTCGACGCTCCAGTTGCGCGGGTCGGCGGGCACCACGTCGAGGTGGCCGTGCAGCACGAGCGCGGGCTTGTCGGGGTTGCGCCCCGGCACGCGCGCGACGACGCTCGTCGCGGCGCGGCTCGGGCTCGAAGAGCTGCGGTGCGAGGCCGAGCGCGGCGAGCTTCGCCTCGACGTACTCGGCGGCCTCGCGCTCGCCCTTCGCCCGCCCTTCGCCGTAGTTGGTCGTGTCGAATCGGATGAGATCCCGGGCGATCACCGCGGTCTCGTCGAGCTCGGTGATCGGCTGCTGGACTGCGGATGACTCGGCCATGCGTTTCACCGTAGCCGCCGCGATCGGGGCGGGCCAGCGGCGGCCCTGCGGCGTTCGAGGCGCCTCGGAATCCGTGCTAATGTCTTCTCTCGGGCCTCCGAGCGATCGAGGCCTGAGACAACGCGCGGGTGGCGGAAATGGCAGACGCGCTAGCTTGAGGTGCTAGTGCCCTAACGGGCGTGGGGGTTCAAGTCCCCCCTCGCGCACGCGTTGTCGAGAAGGCCGGATCATGATGATCCGGCCTTCTCGCGTTTCCGGGCGCGGATCCTCGGATCGCGGCATCCGTGCGCTGCGCGTCGACGTGCGGTCGTCGATCGGCCCCGGAACGCGGGGTGGACGGTCGGCACCTCGACTTGCCGGATTCGAACATATGTTCGAAACTGGGGTATGACCATGACCGCTCCCCTCGTCGCCCCCGCCCCGCGGCCGGCACGCGTCGAGGAGCTGCAGGCCCGCATCCGCGGGATGCAGGCCACGCGGCTCGACTCCAAGGCCGTGCCGACGCATCCGGCCCTCGAATCGGTGCTGCCGGGCGGCACCCTCCGCGAGGGCACGGTCGTGCAGGTCGAGGGCTCGACGACCCTGCTCATGGCGCTGCTCGCCGGGCCGAGCGCGAGCGGGCGCTGGGTCGCGGTGGCCGGCATGCCCGAGTTCGGCGTCGAGGCCGCGGCCCGGTTCGGCATCGCCCTCGAGCGGCTCGTGCTCGTGCCCGATCCGGGGCGCCAGTGGCTCACCGTCGTCGCCGCGCTCGCCGACGTCATCCCCGTGGTCGCGGTGCGGCCGGCGGGCCGCGTCGCCCCCGCCGAGTCGAGTCGCCTGCAGGCCCGGCTCCGCCAGCGCGGCGCGACGCTGCTCGTCGCGGGCGAGTGGCCGGGCAGCGACGCCCGGCTCGGGGTCGAGGCGAGCGAGTGGCAGGGGCTCGAGCGCGGGCACGGGCGCCTCGCCGAGCGCGAGGTCGTCGGTGAGCGTGGCCGGCCGCGGCGAGTTCGTGCGCACGCGCCAGGTCGCGGCTGCGGCTGCCCGGGCCGTTCGCTGGAGTTCGCCCCGGCCGACCAGGTCGACCGCGCCGACGCGGCCGAGCCGATCCGCCTCGACGACCTCGAGCGGAGGGCCACCGGATGACCGCCGACCCCGGCCGCACCATCGTGCTGTGGTGCCCCGACTGGCCGATCTTCGCCGTGTGCCGCGAGCAGGGGCTCGACGCGGCGGCGCCCATCGCCCTCACCGAGGACGGTCTCGTGTTCGCCTGCTCCGCCGCCGCGCGCCGCGACGGCGTCGCGCGCGGGCTGAAGCTGCGCGAGGCGCAGTACCGCTCCCCCGGGCTCATCGTGCTCGACTACGACGCCGCGCTCGACATGCGCGTGTTCGAACCCGTCGTGCGCCGCGTCGAGGCCACCGTGCCCGGCGTGCAGCTCATCCGGCCCGGCACCCTCGCGATGCGCGCCCGCGGTCCCGCACGCTACTACGGCGGCGAGGAGGCCGCGGCGGCGGCCCTCCTCGAGACCGTGGCGGAGCTCGGGGTGCCGGGTGCCCGGGTCGGCATCGCCGACGGGCCGTTCGCGGCCGAGCAGGCCGCGCGGGCCGCACGCGAGTCCGCCGTCGGCGATCGTGCCGCCCGGGGCATCCGCCGCCTTCATCGCCCCGCTGCCCGTCGGGCTCGTGGTCGACCCGCGCACGACGACCCTGCTCAACCGGCTCGGCGTGCGCACCCTCGGCGAGTTCGCCGCGCTGCCCGCCGACGACGTGCGTCGGCGCTTCGGCGCGGCCGGCGCCTTCGCGCACGACCGTGCGGCGGGGCGCGAGCAGGCGCGGGTCGTCGCGCGCACGCCGCCGCCCGAGTTCGAGGTGGAGCAGCACTTCGAGCCGCCGCTCGACCGCGTCGACCAGCTCGCGTTCGCGTTCCGGGTGGGCGCCGAGGAGTTCATCGAGCGCATGCGGGCGGTGCGGCTCGTGTGCACGGGCCTGCGCATCGAGCTCGACGACGAGGGCGGCGGGCACTCGAGCCGCAGCTGGCTGCATCCGCGATGGTTCACGCCGGCCGACGTCGTCGACCGCGTGCGGTGGCAGCTGCAGGGCGCGGGCACCGCCGACAGCGGGCTCGCCTCGCCGATCGTGCGGCTGCGGGTCGTGCCCGAGCGCATCGACTCCACGGGCAACCACGAGGAGGGGCTGTGGGGCGGCGGGCCCGACGAGCGCGTGCACCACGGGCTCACCCGCGTGCAGAGCATGCTCGGCCACGAGGCGGTCGTCACCGCGACGATCGGCGGCGGCCGCATGCTCGCCGACCGCCAGGTGCTCGTGCCGTGGGGCGACCGGCCGCCCGAGCGCACGGGCGACGCGCCGTGGCCCGGCAGCCTGCCCGCGCTCGCGCCCGCGAGCGTCTTCCGCGAGCGGCTGCCGATCGCCCTGCTCGACGCGCGGGGCGAGACCGTCGCGATCGACGCGCGCGGGGCGATCTCGGCAGCGCCCGAGCGATTCGCGGTCGGCGGCGGCGAGGCGGCGCCCGTGCGGGCCTGGGCGGGCCCGTGGCCGGTCGTCGAGCGCTGGTGGGACGCCGAGCACGCCAAGCGCGTGCACCGGTTCCAGGTCGTCGACGACGACGGCTGCGCGTGGCTCCTCGTGCGCGACCGCGAGGGCTGGTGGGCCGAGGCCAGGTACGACTGATGGCCCGACTGGGTGGGTGAGCGATGGGCTGGAACAATCCGTCGATCCCGTGGTCGGAGCTCGAGCGCAAGCTCTCCGACCAGCGGCGGCCGGGCGGGCCGCCGCTCATCGCCGACGGCGGCGACAGCCCCGCGTGGAGCCGCAAGCGGCATCCGTACCGCCCGTCGGAGGGCCTCGAGGCGCCCGCCGGGCCGATCGTGCCCTACGCCGAGCTGCACGCGCACTCCACGTTCAGCTTCCTCGACGGCGCCTCGACGCCCGAGCAGCTGGTCGAGGAGGCGCACCGGCTCGGGCTCTCGCGGCCTCGCCGTCACCGACCACGACGGCTTCTACGGCATCGTGCGGTTCGCCGAGGCGGCCGAGAGCTTCCCCGAGCTCGCGACCGTGTTCGGCGCCGAGCTCTCGCTCGGGCTCAGCGAGCCGCAGATCGGCGTCGCCGACCCCGAGGGCGAGCACCTGCTCGTGCTCGCCCGGCAGGAGGCGGGCTACCACCGCCTCGCGAGCCGCGATCACCGCCGGCCAGCTCGCGGGCGGCGAGAAGGGCCGGCCCGTCGTACGCGCTCGAGCAGCTCGCCGAGCAGTCGGGCGGCGAGTGGGTGGTGCCCACCGGATGCCGCAAGGGCGCGGTGCGGCGGGCGCTCGCGCGACGGCGGGCACGGATGCCGCGTGGCGCGAGCTCGACCGGCTGGTCGCGCTCTTCGGGCGCGACAACGTCGTCGTCGAGCTGTTCGACCACGGGCATCCGCTCGACCAGGAGGCGAACGACGCGCTGGCCGGGCTCGCCGAACGCGCCCGGCTGCCGCTCCTCGCGACGAACGCGGTGCACTACGCCACCCCCGGCGAGCACCGGCTCGCCTCCGCGCTCGCGGCGGTGCGGGCGCAGGCGCAGCCTCGACGAGCTCGACGGGTGGCTGCCCGCCTCCGACGGGCTGCACCTGCGCAGCGGCGCCGAGATGATGCGCCGCTTCGAGCGCTACCCGGGCGCGGTCGCCCGTTCGGTGACGCTCGCCGAGGAGCTCGGCTTCCGGCTGCGGAGCGCGCGCCCCCGGCTGCCGCGGCAGGAGGTGCCGGCGGGCCACACGCCGATGAGCTGGCTGCGCGAGCTCGTGTGGGCGGGCGCCGAGGAGCGCTACCCCGGGCATGCCCGACCACGTGCGCGAGCGGCTCGCACGCGAGCTCGACGTCATCGAGCAGAAGGACTTCCCCGGCTACTTCCTCATCGTGCTACGACCTCGTGCGCGAGGCGCGCAGCCGCGGCATCCTGTGCCAGGGGCGCGGCTCGGCCGCGAACTCGGCGGTCTGCTACGTGCTCGACATCACCGCGGTCGACTCGATCTTCTTCGACCTGCCGTTCGAGCGGTTCCTCTCCGCCCTGCGCGACGAGGAGCCCGACATCGACGTCGACTTCGACTCCGACCGGCGCGAGGAGATCATCCAGTACGTCTACGGCAAGTACGGGCGGAACAACGCCGCGCAGGTCGCGAACGTCATCAGCTACCGGCCGAAGGCCGCGGTGCGCGACATGGCGAAGGCGCTCGGCTACTCCACCGGGCAGCAGGATGCCTGGTCGCGCCAGGTCGAGCGCTGGGGCGCGGTGGTCTCCACCGACGACCACGACATCCCCGGCGCCGGTCGTCGAGCTCGCCGAGCAGCTGCTCACGTTCCCGCGGCACCTCGGCATCCACTCGGGCGGCATGGTGCTCACCGACCGGCCGGTCGGCGAGGTGTGCCCCATCGAGCACGCCCGCATGGAGAACCGCACGGTGCTGCAGTGGGACAAGGACGACTGCGCGTGGATGGGCCTCGTGAAGTTCGACCTGCTGGGGCTCGGCATGCTCGCCGCCCTGCAGTACACGTTCGACCTCGTGCGCGAGCACACCGGCGAGGAGTGGGAGCTCGCGACGATCCCCAAGGAGGAGGCGGCCGTCTACGACATGCTCTGCCGGGCCGACTCGATCGGGGTGTTCCAGGTCGAGAGCCGCGCGCAGATGGGCACGCTCCCCCGGCTGCAGCCGCGCTGCTTCTACGACCTCGTCGTCGAGATCGCGCTCATCCGGCCCGGGCCCGGTGCAGGGCGGCGCGGTGCACCCGTACATCCGCCGGCGCACCGGCGAGGAGCAGGTGAGCTACCTGCATCCGAAGCTCGAGCCGGTGCTCGCCCGCACGCTCGGGGTGCCGCTCTTCCAGGAGCAGCTCATGCAGATGGCGGTCGCCGTGGGCGACTGCAGCGCCGCCGACGCCGACCTGCTGCGCCGGGCGATGGGGTCGAAGCGCGGCGTCGAGAAGATCGAGCGGCTGCGCGTCGAAGCTCTACGCGGGCATGGCCGAGAACGGCATCGAGCCCGAGGTCGCCGATTCGATCTACGCCAAGATCGAGGCGTTCGCGAACTTCGGCTTCGCCGAGAGCCACGCGCTGAGCTTCGGCCTGCTCGTGTACGCGAGCTCCTGGCTGAAGCTGCACTACCCCGCCGCGTTCCTCGCCGCGCTCCTGCGCGCCCAGCCGATGGGCTTCTACTCGCCGCAGACGCTCACCGCCGACGCCAGGCGGCACGGCGTCGAGATGCTGCGGCCCGACATCCTGCGCTCGGGCGTGGACGCGGGCTCGAGGCGATCGGCGACGCGCGGCCGGTCGGCGGCGGTGGCCGGGCCGGCGATCGACGACCGCGCAGCCGGATCCGCGCGAGCCGACCGGCATGCGCGGATGCGCCGACCCCGCGCAGCCGCCGATCGGCCGGTTCGACCGGAACGCCCCCGACCGCTCGGCCGAGCACCGGCGCGACGGCGCGTTCGCGGTGCGGCTCGGGCTCGCCGACGTCTCCTCGCATCGGCACGACCGTCGCCGAACGCATCGTCGCCGAGCGCGAGGCGCGCGGACCGTACCGCGACATGGCCGACGTCTCCCGTCGGGCCGGCCTCAACGCCGAGCAGCTCGAGGCGCTCGCCGCGGCGGGCGCATTCGACGGGTTCGGCCTGCAGCGGCGCGAGGCGCTCTGGCTCGCGGGCGAGGCGGCGGAGGACCGCGAGGAGTACCTCGCCGGGCTCGATCGTCGTCGTGCAGCCGCCGCTGCTGCCGATGCTGAGCCCGGCCGAGCAGGTCGTCTACGACCTGTGGGCCACGGGCATCTCGCCCGACGACCACCCGATCCGGCACATCCGCGAGCAGCTCGACGAGCGCGGTGCGATCCGCATCGACCTGCTGCGCCACGCCGAGAGCGGCCGGCGTATCGAGGTCGGCGGGGTGGTCACCCACCGGCAGCGGCCGGCGACGGCGAGCGGCATCACCTTCATGAACCTCGAGGACGAGTCGGGCACGCTCAACGTGATCGCGGGCGTCGGCGTGTGGAACCGCTACCGCCGCATCGCCCGGGAGGCGCCCGCGATGATCGTGCGCGGCATCCTCGAACGCTCGCCCGAGGGGGTCACCAACCTCGTGGCCGACCGATTCGAGCGCCTCATCGTGTCGGCGCCCGCCCGCTCGCGCGACTTCCGCTGAACCCGCCGCCGCGCCCGCGCTCGCGGGAATATCCTGAGGTCGTGGACGCCCGCGATCCACGATCGCCGAGCCGAACCGCGCCGGGCCGAGGTGTCACGTGATGACGCGCCGACCGGCGACGGAGCGCCTGTTCACGCCCGCGTTCATCGCGCTCGGCGTCGCGGAGCTCTGCTACTTCACCGCGACCGGCGTCGCCATCTTCGCCCTGCCCCTCTACGTGACCGGCCCGATCGGCGGCGACGACGCGGCGGCCGGGCTGGCGTTCGGCGCGTTCGCCCTCTCGGCCCTCGTGCTCCGGCCGCTCGCCGGACGACTCGCCGATCGTGCACGGCCGCCGCCCGCTCCTCCTCGGCGGCGCCCTGCTCGCCGCCACGAGCCTCGCGCTGATGGCGCTCGCCGAGAACTTCGTCGTGATCGTCGCGCTCCGGCTCCTCGCCGGCGTCGCCGAGGCGGCGTTCTTCGTCGCCGGGTTCGCCGCACTCGCGGACCTCGCGCCGCCCGCGCGCCTCGGCGAAGCGCTCTCGTACAACTCGCTGGGCCTCTACCTCGGCATCGCGCTCGGGCCGCCGCTCGGCGAGGTCCTCGTCCGGATGTCCGGCTTCGGGTTCGCGTGGGCCGGCGCCGCCGCACTCGCCGTGGCGGCCGCGGGCCTGTCCCTGCTCGTCGGCGAGACGCGGGCGGACACGCCACCCGACGACGGCGAGCGTCACCTCATCCACCGCCCCGCCCTGCCGATCGCGCTCGGGTTCCTCGCCTCGCTCGTGGCGATGGGCGGGTTCCTCGCCTTCGCGTCGCTGTACGCCGTCCGCGTCGGCCTCGCGAACGCGAGCCTCGCGCTGCTCGTGTACGGCGGCGTGGTCGTCGTCTGCCGCGTCGCCTTCGCACGCGTCCCCGATCGGCTGCCGCCGCTCGCCCTCGGCGCCGCGGCGCTCGGCATGATCGCCCTCGGACTCGTGCTCGCCGCATCGTGGCCGTCGCCGGCCGGCCTGCTGCTGGGTGCGGTGATCACGGCCGTCGGCGTCGCCGTTCAGCACGCCCGCGTTCTTCTCGGCGATCTTCGCGACCGCCTCGCCGTCGCAGCGCGGCGTGGCATCCGGAACCGCGAGCGCCGCGATCGACCTCGGGCTGGGGCTCGGCCCGATCCTGCTCGGCCTGGTCGCCGGCCCGTTCGGCATCCAGTGGGCGTTCGGCGTCGGGGCCGCGGTCGCCGGTGGCGGGCGCGCTGTGGACGCTCCTGCTGCGACGGCGCACGTCGGTCGACGGTCGTCGCCGCCGGGTCGCCGGCGGTCCGCCGGCAGCCGCCGGCGGAGTCGACGCATCGGCGGATCGACCCGCGCCGATGCCGGCGACCGGGTTCGCGCCTCGCACCGTGTCGGCGCCCGGCCGGCCCGCCGACGTCCGTTAGCCTCGACCGGTGCCGACTGCGACCCACGACCCGAACGGACCCGACCGCTACGGCGCCGACGTGCTCGCCGGCGACTGGCGGGCGCGCGGCCGCCGCACCATCCCCACCGTCGAGGCCGAGCGCGACCTCGTGGTCGAGCTCGCCGCGAACGGGTTCTGCGGCGCGGTCGTCGCGGTCGACAAGCGCACGGTCACCCTCGAGGACCGCCTGGGCGCGAAGCGGATGTTCCCGCTCGGGCACGGCTTCCTCGTCGACGGCGAGGCGGTGCAGCTCGTCGCGCCGACGCCGAAGGCGCCCACCGGGCGGCTCCGCACCGCGTCCGGGTCGTTCGCCGTCGAGCCGGCGCACGCGCGCGTCGCGCTGCCCAGCCGCATCTTCGTCGAGGGCCGGCACGACGCCGAGCTCGTCGAGAAGGTCTGGGGCGCCGACCTCCGCGTCGAGGGCGTCGTCGTGGAGTACCTCGAGGGCGTCGACGTGCTCGCCGAGCAGCTCGACGAGTTCCGGCCCGGGCCCGGGCCGACGCGCCGGCATCCTCGTCGACCACCTCGTGCCGGGCTCGAAGGAGCAGCGCATCGCCGACGCGGTGGCGCGCGGCCCGCACGGCCGGCACGTGCTCGTCGTGGGGCATCCGTTCATCGACGTCTGGCAGGCGGTGAAGCCGGCCCGCCTCGGCCGCGAGGCGTGGCCGGTGATCCCGCGCGGCACCGAGTGGAAGCACGGCGTCTGCGAGGCGTTCGGATGGCCGCACGCCGACCAGGCCGACATCGCGCGCGCCTGGCAGCGCATCCTCGGCCGGGTGCGCGGCTACGGCGACCTCGAGCCCGCGCTGCTCGGCCGGGTCGAGGAGCTCATCGACTTCGTCACGGCGCCCGCAGGAGCCGCTGACGCCGCCGCCGCGCTTCGGCGCTCCGAAATGCTGCCAATCCCGGCGAATCGGGCGGATGCCGCGGCGCGCGCCGATATCGTGGCTGAGGCCGCGCAGGCGGCAGCGACGTGACGGAGCGGGAGCGACTCGGGCGAGCGTCCGCGGCTCCCGAGTGGGATGTGGAGCAGATGAGCGACGAGCAGCGGCACGGGAACCGCTGCCGACCGGGCCAGGTGGCGCCGGTACCTCGCCGACGAGCGCGCGGAGGCCGCGGTCTACCGCGAGCTCGCCGCGCGCCGCGACGGCGAGGAGCGCGAGATCCTGCTCGCGCTCGCCGCCGCCGAGGGACGCCACGAGGCGCACTGGCTCGCGCTGCTCGGCGGCGACGACGACCGGCATCCCGCGCGCCGACGTGCGCACGCGCCTCCTCGGCGCGCTCGCGCGCCGGTTCGGCTCGATCTTCGTGCTCGCCCTCGCCCAGCGCGCCGAGGCCCGATCGCCGTACGCGACCGACCCCGACGCGACCCCGGCGATGGCCGCCGACGAGCGCATCCACGGCGAGGTCGTGCGCGGGCTCGCCGCACGCGGCCGGCGACGGCTCGCCGGCACCTTCCGTGCGGCGGTCTTCGGCGCGAACGACGGGCTCGTCTCGAACCTCGCGCTCGTGCTCGGCATCGGCGCGACGGGCGTCCCCGCGCTCGGTCGTGCTCTTCACCGGCATCGCCGGGCCTCCTCGCCGGCGCGCTCTCGATGGGTGCGGGCGAGTACGTGTCGGTGCGGTCGCAGCGCGAGCTGCTCGAGGCATCCGCCCCCGACCCGACGACCCGCGAGGCGCTCGTCGACCTCGACATCGACGCCAACGAGCTCGCGCTCGTCTACCGGGCTCGCGGCATGGACGAGGCCGAGGCGCGCGAGCACGCCGCCCTCGTCGTGGCGCGCGTGCAGGCCGCCGGCCAGGTGCAGGCGCCCACCGACGCGCTCGCCGTCGGTCGCGCACGACGACGAGGCGGTCGGCACCGGCCTCGCCGCGGCGATCTCGAGCTTCCTGTTCTTCGCATCGGGCGCGCTCATCCCGGTGCTGCCC
The DNA here is from genome assembly GCA_963709115.1 of uncultured Actinomycetota bacterium. GTDB lineage: Bacteria > Actinomycetota > Actinomycetes > Actinomycetales > Microbacteriaceae > Agromyces. The sequence goes on along the minus strand of CAVPVF010000016.1, from coordinate 438,136 downwards.
TGGATCTTCGGCCTCGACGGCGCGGCCGCCATCATCACGGCGACGGTGCTCGTGGGCATCGCGCTGCTCGCCACCGGCGCGACCGTCGGCCTGCTCTCGGGTGCGTCGCCGATGAAGCGGGCGATGCGCCAGCTCGGCATCGGCCTCGGCGCCGCCGCGGTGACCTACCTGCTCGGCCTCGCGTTCGGCACCACGATCGGCTGATCCGACCGCGGCCGATCGGCGAGCCTCGGCGTCGGCCGCCGACGGTCACGCCGCCGCGCCGAGCGGCACGTCGCCTCAGCCGACGAGCTTGTTCCAGCCGTCGCCGTCGACGTGCTCGAAGATCAGGTTGGTCTCGGTGTGCGCGACGGCGGGATGCCCCGTGAGGTGCGCGAGCACGAACTCGCGCAGCTCCTCGGCATCGCGGGCGGCGACGTGCAGCAGGTAGTCCTCGGCGCCGGCCATGTGGAACACGCCGAGCACGCCGGGCAGGTGCGGCACCTGCGCGCGGAACGCGTCGATCTCGCTGCGGTCGTGCTTGACGAGCCGGATCGCGATGAGCGCCTGCAGCGAGACGCCGAGCGAGGCGAGGTCGACGTCGACCCGGTAGCCGCGCACGGTGCCGAGGCTCTGCAGGCGGCGGAGACGGAGCGATACCGTGGACTCGGCGACGCCGACCTCGGCGGCGAGTGCGGCGCCCGAGGCGCGCGCGTTGGTCGAGAGCGCCTGGAGCAGCGCGCGGTCGACGCGGTCGAGTTCGGGTTTCTGCGCCATGGGTTGGTCTCCCCCGGGATCGGATTGCAGAAGCTGCGAGATTTCGAGTGTATCGCACTGATCGTGCAGGCCGAGTTGCTGTTTGTGACAGGTTCTGCTTCATTCAAGGCATGCAGACATCGTCGTCGCAGTTCGAGACCCGCGCCGTCCACGGCGGCATGGCCGGGGTCCGAGCGAGCGGATCCCACGTGCCCGTCATCGACTTCTCCACCACCAACCCGCTCGGCTCCGTCGAGACCGGCGGCCTCTCCTACGAGGAGCTCGCCACCGGCCACGACCTCGGCGAGGGGCGCTCCGCGGTCTACCAGCGGCTCTGGCAGCCCGGCGTCGCCCGCTTCGAGGAGTCCCTCGCCGGCCTCGAGGGCACCGAGGGCGCCGTCGCGTTCGCGAGCGGCATGGCGGCGCTCGCCGCGACGCTCATCGCCACCGCGTCGGCCGGCAAGCCGCACGTCGTCGCCGTGCGCCCGCTCTACGGCGGCACCGACCACGTGCTCGAGGGCGGCCTGCTCGGCACGCGGGTCACGTGGACGGATGCCGCGGGCATCGCCGCGGCGATCGAGCCCGACACCGGCCTGGTCGTCGTCGAGACCCCCGCGAACCCGACGCTCGAGCTCGCTCGACCTGCGACAGGTGGCGGATGCCGCGGGCGACGTGCCGCGTGCTCGTCGACAACACCTTCGCCACCCCCGTGCTGCAGCGTCCGGCCGAGTTCGGCGCCACGCTCGTGCTGCACAGCGCCACGAAGTACCTCGGCGGACACGGCGACGTGATGGGCGGCGTCGTCGCCGCCGACCGCGAGTGGGTGGAGCGGCTGCGCCGCGTCCGCGCGCTCACGGGCGGGCTGCTGCATCCGATGGCCGCCTACCTGCTGCACCGCGGCCTCCGCACCCTGCCGGTGCGCGTGCGCGCCCAGCAGGAGACCGCCCGGGTGCTCGCCGAGCGCCTGCTCGCGCACCCGGCCGTCGCGCGCGTGCACTACCCGGGCCTGCCCGGGCAGGACCCCGCCGGCCTCGTCGGCACGCAGCTCGCGGGCCCGGGCTCGATCATCGCGCTCGAGCTCGCGGGCGGCTACGACGCCGCGGCGCGGTTCACCGAGTCGTGCGAGCTCGTGACCCACGCCGTGTCGCTCGGCGGGGTCGACTCCCTCGTGCAGCACCCGGCCTCGCTCACGCACCGGCCGGTCGCCGGCGAGGCGAAGCCGGACGCCGCGGTCGTGCGGCTCTCGATCGGCCTCGAGCACGTCGACGACCTCACCGACGACCTGATGGCCGCCCTCGACGCGGCGGCCGAGCTCGTCGGGCTCGTCGCGCCGGAGCAGGCGGGCACCGCCACGAGCTGAGCGCGGCCTGCCGCTCACTCGGCGGTGTGCGGCGGGACGTGCGTCGATCCGGTCGACGGCGCCGACGCCGTCGGCCGCGGGGTCGCGCCCGTCGCACCCGGTGTCGGCACGGGGTTGCGGATGCCGATCCAGGAGATGACGCCGCCGATGACGAGGAAGACCGCCGTGGCGATCGCCGCGCGGTGGTACCCGGTCACGTCGATCTGCGTTCCGACGATCACGCCGAGGCTGGCGATCGCGACGAGCCCCGCGATGCGGGCGACCGCGTTGTTCACGGCCGATCCGATGCCCGCGCGATCGGGATCGACCGCCCCGAGGATCGCCGAGGTGAGCGGCGCGACGGTCATCGCCATGCCGAGTCCGACGACGATGAGGCCGGGCAGGAACTGCACCCAGTAGTTCAGGTCGGGCTCGACGCCGAGGGTGAGCAGGTAGCCGACGCGCGACGAGGATGGGGCCGAGCGTCATGAAGATGCGGGGGCCGAACCGCGTCGAGAGGCCGCCGAACCACGACCCCAGCAGCACGAGCATGATCGTGGGCGGCAGGGTGGCGAGCCCGGCCACCGTCGCCGAGAAGCCCGCCGTCTGCTGCAGGAAGATCGTCATCACGAAGGGCCCGAGCGAGAACGACGCGTAGATGAAGACGGTGGCGAGGTTGCCGGCGGCGAAGTTCCTGGCGTCGAACAGGCTGAGCGGCAGCATCGGCTGCGGTGCTCGTCGCTCCCACAGCACGAACGCCACGAGGGCGGCGAGGCCGACGACGAGCGGCACGAACACGATCGGCGAACCCCAGCCGTAGCGCTCCTGCTCGATGAGGGCGAACACCGTGCCGCCGAGCCCGATCACGCCGAGCGCCGCGCCGAGCCAGTCGATCCGCTCGCGGTTCGGGTTCGGCTCGTCGCGCCCGAACGCGTGCATGAGCACGAGGACGACCGCGATCGGCACCACGTTGATCCAGAACGCGGCCCGCCACGAGAGGAGGTCGACCAGCACCCCGCCGAACAGCGGTCCGATCAGGAACGCGCTCGTGGTCCACGCCGTCCATCGCCCGATCGCGCGGCCCTGCTCGGACTTGGGGAACGTGGCGATGATGAGCGCGAGCGAGCTCGGCACGAGCAGGGCGCCCGCTCCTCCCTGCAGCGCTCGGCCGATGACGAACACGACGCCCGTCGGCGCGAGCGCGCAGAGCACCGACGTCGCGGCGAAGCCGTAGAGGCCGATGCGGATCATGCGGAGCCGGCCGAACGAGTCCGACAGCGAGCCGGCGAGCAGGATGAACGAGCCGAGCGTCAGCAGGTACGCGTCCACCGCCCACTGCTGCAGGGCGAGTCCGCCGCCGAGCTCGGCCGCGATCGAGGGCAGCGCCACGTTGATGACGGCGCCGTCGAGGAACGCGATGAACGAGACGACGATGGCGACGACGAGCACCCGGGTGCGACGGTCCATCCGCCCATGCTCGCACAGGCGACGGACGGGCGAGCGGATGCGGCATCCGGCCCGCCTTCGCGGCGATCGCGTCAGCGGCTGCCGAGCCGCCGCCGCAGCAGGTCGATGCGCGCCTGCAGCTGGGTCACGGTGGCCTGCGCGACGGCCGGACCGCCGCACACCCGGCGCAGCTCGGCGTGCACCTGGGAGTGCGCCTCGCCGGTGTGCCGTGCCCACAGCCCGACGAGGCTGTTGAGCAGCGAGCGCTGCTCCTTCAGGGTGCGGTAGAGCGCCACCGGCTCGGCGCGGCCGGACTCCTCGTCGTCGGCCGTGTGCCTGCGCCGCTCCCCCGCCCGACGGGCCTGCCGCGCCTGCCGGTGCCGCAGGAGCTCGGACACCTGCTCGGGTTCGAGCAGTCCGGGGATGCCGATGAAGTCGTACTCCTCGTCGCTGCCGGGCTCGGCGAGCGTGCCGAACTCGGTGCCGTCGTAGAGCACCCGGTCGAACGAGGCGTCCGACCCGATCGCCTCCCACGTGCCGAGCCCCGCCTCCTCCGAGGCGCGCTCCTCGCGGTTCGCGGACTCGAGCAGGCTGTCGTCGAGTCCGTCGTCGTCGCCGTCGCCGCTGCGCCGGTCGAGGGCGTGGTCGCGCTCGAGCTCGAGCTGCGCCGCGAGGTTCATGAGCGTCGGCACGTTCGGCAGGAACACCGACGCGGTCTCGCCGCGGCGGCGCGCGCGCACGAAGCGGCCGATCGCCTGCGCGAAGAACAGCGGCGTCGAGGCGCTCGTGGCGTAGACGCCCACCGCGAGGCGCGGCACGTCGACGCCCTCGGACACCATGCGCACGGCGACCATCCACCGGCGCGTGTTGCCCGAGAACTCCTCGATGCGCGCGCTCGCCTCCTTCTCGTCGGAGAGCACGACCGTGACCGGCTCGCCGCAGATGCCCTCGAGGATCTGCGCGTAGGCGCGGGCGACGGTCTGGTCGGTCGCGATCACGAGCCCGCCGGCGTCGGGGATGCCGTGCCGCACCTCGGTGAGCCGGCGGTCGGCGGCCTGCAGCACCGCCGGGATCCACTCGCCCGGTCGGCTCGAGCGCGGTGCGCCAGGCCGACGAGGTGATGTCCTTCGTGTTGTCCTCGCCGAGCCGCGCCTCCATCTCGTCGCCGGCCTTGGTGCGCCACCGCATGTGCCCGGCGTAGATCATGAAGAGCACCGGGCGCACGACGCCGTCGGCGAGGGCGCGCCCGTAGCCGTAGTCGTAGTCGGTCTTCGAGAGGCGCACGCCCTGCGCGTCGGGCTCGTAGTGCACGAACGGGATCGGCGCGGTGTCGGAGCGGAACGGGGTGCCGGTGAGCGAGAGCCGCCTGGTCGCGGGCTCGAACGCCTCGCGGATCGCGTCGCCCCACGAGAGCGCGTCGCCGCCGTGGTGCACCTCGTCGAGGATCACGAGGGTGCGGCCCGAGATCGTGAGCTCGCGGTGCAGCGCCGGGCCGCATCGCCACCTGCGCGTAGGTCACGGCGACGCCGTGGAAGTGCCGGGCGCTCTGGCCGTGGGCGTTGCGGAACCCCGGGTCGAGCCGGATGCCGGCGCGGGCCGCGGCATCCGCCCACTGGCGCTTGAGGTGGTCGGTGGGCGCGACGACCGTGATGCGGTCGATGACGCGCTGGGCCCGCAGCTCGGCGGCGAGGCGCAGGGCGAAGGTGGTCTTGCCGGCGCCGGGGGTCGCGGCGGCGAGGAAGTCGCGCGGCTGCTCGGCGAGGTACTGCTCGAGGGCTTCGGCCTGCCAGGCGCGCAGCTTGCTGGCGGTGCCCCAAGCCGCCCGCTCGGGGAACGACGGGGAGAGGTGTTCGGCGGCCGAGGTGCCCGGCTGGTGGCCGGAGGGGGTCGCGGTGCTCACTGGATTCGAGGGTAGCGGAGGGGCCCGACATCCTCGAACCGGAGCGGCTTGGCACAATGGAGGGCATGGTCACGCAGCAGCATCCCTGGTCCCGCTACGTCGCCCTCGGCGATTCGTTCACGGAGGGCATCGGCGACCCCGAGCCGACCGTGCCCGGCGGCCACCGCGGCTGGGCCGATCGCGTCGCCGAGGTGCTCTCGCAGGGCACCGAGGACTTCGCGTACGCGAACCTCGCGGTGCGCGGCAAGCTCATCCAGCAGATCATCGACGAGCAGCTCGAGCCGGCGCTCGCGCTGCGCCCCGACCTCATCACGATCTCGGCGGGCGGCAACGACGTCATCCGGCCCCGCACCGACCCCGACGAGATCTCGGCGCGGTTCGAGTACGCGATCGAGCGACTGTCCCGCGACCACGCCACGATCGTCATCTTCACCGGCGTCGACGTCGGCTTCTCGCCGGTGTTCCGCGGCATCCGCGGCAAGGTGGCGATCTACAACGAGAACCTCCGCACGATCGCGAAGCGGTACGACTGCATCGTCGCCGACCAGTGGGCCCTCACCGAGATCCAGGACCAGCGCATGTGGTCCCCCGACCGGCTGCACCTCAACTCGCTCGGCCACCACACGGTCGCGCGCATGGTGCTCGCCGCGCTGAACGTCGAGAACGACCTCGAGCCGATGAAGCCCGAGCCGCTCCCCACCGGCACCTGGCGGCAGGCGCGCGTCGAGGACCTCTCGTGGGCGCGCGAGTACCTCGTGCCGTGGGTGCTCCGCCGCATCCGCCACCAGTCGTCGGGCGACCTCATCTCGGCGAAGCGACCGGATGCCGGGCCCTACTCGCTCGCCCGACTGAGTCGTCCGCGGCGTCGAGCGCGCCGGGGTTCGTGAGGCGCCACCACGTGCCCGGATCGTCGATCGCGAGGCGTCGAGCACGAGCGGGCACGGTGATCTCCTGCGAGCCGGCGCGCACGACGGCCGTGCCCACCTCGTCGCCGCGGTCCGCGAGCGTCAGCGGGTCGGCGTGCACCTCGACGTCGACCGGGGTGTCGCTCCACACGACGACGGATGCCCCGCCGGTCGTGCGCGCGCGGGCGGTATCGCCCCACGGGGTGTCGTACTCCGCGAGGGCCTCGTTCGGCCTCGAGCGGCGCCACCTCGTGGAACCCGGGCGCGACGCGAGTCGAGCAGCGCGGCGATCGCGCTCGTTCAGCACGGCGTGCGTCTCGCCGCCGAGCACCACGCCGACGACCGTCACGGTCGACGAGCCCACCGCGTAGTCCGCCGAGAAGAGCAGGTTCGCGGCATCGTCGGTGGTGCCGGTCTTGATGCCGTCGACGCCGTGCGTGCCGAGGAGCTTGTTGCCGTTCGTCGAGCGTGCCGAGCTCGGGGATGTCGACCGACTGCGTCGCCACGATCTCGGCGAGGGCGGGAGTCTGCGAGCGCGAGCTTGCCGAGCTGCGACGAGGTCGGCGGCCGTGCTCACGTTGTCGAGCGAGAGGCCGCTCGAGTCCGCGATGCGGGTGTTCGACGAGGCCGTGCTCGTCGAGCCAGGTGCGGGCGCGCTCGAGGAACGCGTCGACCGACCCGAACGCCCAGTTCGCGATCGAGATCGAGTAGTTGTTGCCCGAGGGCAGCAGCATCGCCTCGAGGCTCTCGCGCAGCGTGAGCGTCGACCCGGCGCGCACGGGCGCCACCGACGCCGTTCTGGGCGACCATGTCCCAGTAGATGTCGACGTCGGCCTCGGTGTAGGCGATCTCGGGGCCGCCTTCGCCCGCCGGGATCGGGTGTCGCTCGAGGACCACGAGCGCGGTGATGACCTTCGTGATGCTCGCCGTCGGCATCGGGCTGCTGCTCGTTGCCGGCGGCGAGCAGGCCGTCGAACCCGACCGCGCCCACCGCGTAGCTCGCCGAAGCCCGGCAGCGCGAGCGCCTGCGGCGCCGCGACGATCGGGTCGGGGTCGGTGACCTGCGGGCGCGGCCGCGGGGATGGGCGCGCCGAGCGCGTTCGCGGTGTAGAACGCCGCCGGTCGTGAGCAGCGCGAGCACCAGGGCGAGGGCGCCGAACACGACGATGCGGCGTCGGCGGTACACGCGCTGCGCGCGTCGGGCGCGGAACGGTCCGGGCTCATCGCGCCCGGCCCTCGCGCATCGACGGCGAGGGCGTAGAGCACGACGGCCGCGGCGGCCGCGACGTTGAGCGAGTCGACGCCGTGCGCCATGGGGATCGTGACGACGCGGTCGGCGGCCTCGAGCGCGTGCGCTGCTGAGCCCGTCGCCCTCGGCGCCGAACACGAGCGCGAGCCGCTCGGGCGGGTCGGCGGCGAGGTCGCGGAGCGAGACCGCGCCGTCGGCGAGGGCGAGGGCGGCGATCGAGAAGCCGTGGGCGCGCAGCATCCGCTGCCGCCTCGGGCCACTCGGGCAGTCGGGTCCACGGCACCTGGAACACCGTGCCCATGCTCACCCGCACGCTGCGCCGGTAGAGCGGGTCGGCGCACCGCGGGCTCACCAGCACCGCGTCGGCGCCGAGCGCCGCGACCGAGCGGAAGATCGCACCGACGTTCGTGTGGTCGACGATGTCCTCGAGCACGACCACCCGGCGCGCGTCCGCGAGCAGCACGGCGGGGTCGGGCAGCGCCGGGCCGCTCGAATGCGGCGAGGGCCCCCCGGTGCACGCGGTAGCCGGTGATCGCCTCGAGCTGCTCGGGGTCGGCGAGGTGCACGGGGATGTCGAACGGCGCCGAGCGACGGCTCGAGGCCGGGCAGCCACTTCTCCTCCATGAGCACCGACCGCGGCCGGTGCCCGGCGCCGATCGCGCGCCGGATGACCTTGGCCGATTCGGCGATGTAGAGCCCGTTGCGCCGGCTCGTGCGCGCTGCGCAGCGTCACGTCGGTGAGCCGGGCGTAGTCGGCCACGGCGTCGGATGCCGCGTCGCGGACTCGTTCGATGTGCATGGATCTCCTCCCCTCAAGCCTGCCAGTCGCACGAAACAATCCGGAAAACCGACGCGTCTAGAATCGGACCACCGTCGAAGGGAGACGCCGTGGTGCCTGGCCTCGAAGCCCCGATGCCTGACCGACGCGCTGCTCGAAGAGGCGATCGCGCTCATGCGCGGCGCACGCGTCGCGGTGCTCACCGGGCGCGGGCGTCTCGACGGACTCCGGCATCCCCGACTACCGCGGCGAGGGCGCGCCCGTGCGCACGCCGATGACGTTGCAGGCGTTCCTCGCCTCCGAGACGGCGCGCAAGCGCTACTGGGCCGGCAGCCACCTCGGCTGGCGCGCCTTCGGCAGCGCGCAGCCCAACCGCGGGCCACCTCGCGCTCGCCGAGCTCGAGGCCGCCGGCGTCGTCGTCGGGCGTCGTCACGCAGAACGTCGACGGCCTGCACCGGCGCGCGGGCAGCCGCCACGTCGTGGAGCTGCACGGCGGCATGGACCGCGTGCTCTGCCTCACCTGCGGGCAGCACTACGCGCGGCAGGCGATCGCCGACCGCCTGCCGAGCTGAACCCGTCGATCGACCTCGAGACGGCCATCCGCGCCGCGACCCGACGGCGACGTCGACGTCGACGACGTCGAGTCGATGGTGATCCCGGCGTGCACGGTCTGCGGCGGCATCCTGAAGCCCGACGTCGTGTTCTTCGGCGAGTTCGTGCCGGTCGACGACGTACCAGGCCGCGGCCTCGCTCGTGCATGGGCGCCGACACGCTGCTCGTCGCGGGCTCGTCGCTCGTCGTGAACTCGGGCGTGCGGCTCCTCGAGCTCGCGCGCCGGCGCCGCACGCCCATCATCGTCGTGAACCGCGGCATCACGAAGGGCGACAGCCGCGCCGCCGTGAAGATCGACGCGGGCGCGAGCGAGACGCTCACGGCGATGGCGGCCGCGCTCCGGTCGCTGAACGCGGCTCACCGACGGCGGCCGACGCCACGGCGCCGACGCGTGCCCGGCGCCGACCGTGCGGCGCATGAGCTCGAGCAGCTGCTCGGCCGACGACGCCCAGTTGTAGCGTGCGGCCACGGCCGACGGATGCCGCGGAGCGGCGCTCCCACTCCCCCTCGCGCTCGAGCGACCACAGCGCGGCGACGAGCGACTCGGGGTTGCCGGGGTCGAAGTACAGCGCGGCGTCGCCGCCGATCTCGCGGAAGATCGGGATGTCGCTCACCACCACCGGCGTGCCGAGGCGCATCGCCTCGACGAGCGGGATGCCGAACCCCTCGGCCTGCGAGGCGTGCACGAGGGCGGTGGCGCCCGAGAGCAGCTCGGCGTACGCGGCATCCGACACGCCGTCGTGGAAGACGAGCCGCGCCTGCGGGGCCAGCCGGGTGAGCCGCGCGCGCTCGTCGCGGCCGATGCGGCTCAGCAGGTGCAGCTCGTGGTCGGGCAGCGCCGCGACCGCCCGCACGAGCGTGTCGACGTTCTTGTAGGGCATGTACGAGCCCATGTACACGAGCCGGTGGCCCTTCGGGCCGCGCGCGGGGCAGCGTGGGGGCGCCGAGGTCGTCGGCGGCGTTCGGGATGACCGTGACCGGCCGGTCGGTGAGGTGGTGCTCGTGGATGAGCCCGGCCGTGGTCTCCGAGACGGTGACGACGCCGTCGGCGCGATTGAGGAGCATCCGCTGCGGCCACCAGGCGAGGTGGTAGAGCCGCCACAGCAGGCGCACGGGCGCCGGCAGGTCGCGCGGCGGGGTGCGGTTCTCGTAGTAGATGAGGTCGTGCAGGGTGAGCAGCAGCTTGTAGTCGCGGCCCCACGACCCCATGGTCTGCATCGGCGTGAACACGATGTCGGGCCGCAGCTTCTTCACCTGCAGCGCCACGAGCGGCTCGCGGATGCTCGTCGGCGAGCTCACGAGCTGCCACGGCAGCGGCGGCAGCATGCTCGAGCTGGCGGTGGTCGCTCACGAGCATGGTGAGCGGATGCCGCTTGGCCGAGCTCGGCGACGATGCCCGCGGTGAATCGGCTGATGCCGTCGTGCTGCCCGATGCGGGTGTAGCGGCAGTCGACGACGATCCTCACGCGTGCGCCCCTGAGCGCAGGAATCGGAGGATGCGCGCGGCCGCGTCGCCCGGCGTCTCGTAGTGGATGAGGTGCCCGACCTCGGGGATCACCTCGAGCGAGGCGTCGGGGAACAGCGTGACCAGCCGCCGCTGCGCCTCGAGCGGGGTGACGTCGTCGCGCTCGGCGGCGACGAGCAGCGTGGGCACGTGGATGTCGGCGGCGACCTCGCTGACGTCGTGGCTCACCGACGCGCGGAACGCCTCGAGCACGGCGTCGCGGTCGCCGAACGCGGAGAAGTAGCGGTCGTGCTGGTCGTGGATCCAGCGCCGCAGCGGCTTCGACCGGGTCTTCGCCATCGTGACGCTCATGACGCGCACGATCGCGCCGTTGCGCAGCAGCGCGAAGCCGGCCCGCTCGGGCAGGGCGGCGGCGGTGCGGTAGTAGAGCACCGCGAGGCGGGTCATGACGCCGCGCGGCCCCTCGAGCGCGGGCGCGCCGATCGGGTTCACGAGCACGAGCCGCTCGGGAGCGAGCCCGCGGGCGACGGCGTTGGCGCGCCACGATCGAGCCGAACGAGTGCCCGAGCAGCGTCGTAGGGGCCGTCGATGCCGATCGCGCCGATGAACGCGGCGAGCCAGTCGGCGTAGGCGTCGATGTCGTGCGGGCGCCCCGGGAAGGTCGCCGACTCGCCGAAACCGGGCAGGTCGGGCGAGATGATGCGGAAGCCCGGGCAGCTGCGCGACGACGGGCTCGAGCCCGTGGTGGTCGCCGCGGAAGCCGTGCACGAGCACGAGCACCGGGGCATCCGCTCGGCCGTACTCCCACCAGGCGGTCTCGGTGCCGTCGACGTCGGTGCGGTGCGCGCTCGACGGGGATGCGAGCGAGCTGCTCGTCGTACGGGGAGGCGATCATCCCGGACATTCTACGGCGCGGCGCCTGAGCGCTCCGCCGCGTCGTCCACAGCGGATGCCGGGGACACGCGCGCCGCTCCCCGGTCGTGACGGTGGCCGCCCATAGCCTTCCGACCATGGATGCCACGAGCAGCGCCCGCTGGGCCGACACCCTCGCCGTCTTCGACCTCGAGACCACCGGCATCGACGTCGACACCTGCCGCATCGTGACCGCCCACGTCGGCGTGCATCGGCGTCGACGGCGAGGTGCTCGAGCGTCGCGAGTGGCTCGTCGATCCCGGCGTCGAGATCCCCACCGCGGCGTCGCTCATCCACGGCGTCACGCACCGAGCGGGCGCGGCTCGAGGGCAGTTCCGGCCGTCGGCGCCGTCGCCGAGATCATCGCCGCGCTCGCCCATGCCGCGAGCCGCGGCCTGCCGATCGTGGCGTACAACGCCGCCTACGACCTCACCCTCCTCGAGCGCGAGGCCGAGCGCTACGGGCATCACTCCCCTGCCCGGACCCGGGCCCGGTCATCGACCCGCTCGTCATCGACAAGGCCGTCGACCGGTATCGGCGCGGCAAGCGCACGCTCACCGCGGCGGCCGAGCACTACGGCGTCGCGCTGCCGAACGCGCACGATGCGGGCGCCGATGCCGTCGCCGCCGGTCGCGTCGCACAGGCCATCGCCCGGGCGTACCCCGAGCTCGCCGCCATCGCGGTCGCCGACCTGCACGCGCGGCAGGTCGACTGGTGCCGCGAGCAGGCCGAGAGCTACCAGGCGTACCGCCGCGCCAACGGCGAACCCGAGTTCACGACCTCGGGCGCCTGGCCGGTGCGACGGGCCACGGCCACGGCCGCTGCGCCGGCTCCTGCCGCGGCCTCGACCGCGGTGCTCGACGTGGCCCTCCCGGAGCCCGCCTCCGCCGAGATGCTGTTCTGATGTCCGTCGTCGGAGTCTCCCGCGGCGGCGCTCCCCCGGGCTGCCGTCATGACCGACGCGGAGCCGATCACCCGGCATGTGTGGCTGGCCGACGGACGCTCGCTCTGCGATCGCTACACTCGCCCCGCCGAGGGTCGGGTGCCCACGCCCGAGGAGTTCGATGCCGAGGTGGCGTCGACCGACGCCGCGCCGGCGTGCGGGGCGTGCATGCTCCTCGTCGCCCGTCTCCGCACGGAAGCGGCCGCGATCCTGGGCCACGCACCAGGCGTTTGGCCCGAGACTCCCGTCCGCCGCGTGGGCGCTGCTCGCCGGCACGCGGTGGGCGGAACGACTGGATGTCGTCGCGATCTCCGTCACCACGGAAGCGGATGATCCCGCCCGTTTCGACGCCGTCGAGTCGCCCGTCGATCGCGCCGACGTCGAGCGGGTCCGTGCGGAATGGGCGGCGGAGCGGCAGTCGCAGCGCAACGCCCTGATCGACTACTGGACTCCGTCCCAGGACACCGAGGACGGCACCTGAGGGTGACGACGGGCGATACCACCCGCGCGGTCGCCCAGCCGCGGCCCGCGCAGACGACGAGGCCCCCGCCGTGCGGCGGGGGCCTCGTGCGAACGCGCTCGGGAAGTCGGTTACTTGCCGAAGTTCTTGAAGCGCTGGTTGAACTTCTCGACGCGGCCGGCCGAGTCCATGATGCGCTGCTTGCCCGTGTAGAACGGGTGCGACTCCGACGAGATCTCGACGTCGATCACCGGGTAGGTGACACCGTCGAGCTCGATCGTCTTGTCGCTCGTCACCGTCGAGCGGGTGAGGAACGTGGCGCCCGAAGCGAGGTCGCGGAAGACGACGGCGTTGTAGTCGGGGTGGATGTCGGTCTTCATGGAGACTTCCTTGGATTTCAGTGGCGGAGTGATCGGATGATGGATTCGCACCTGCCGCGGGCAGGAAAGTACGTGGGCCCGTGGGCCAGCTAACGATTCTAGCAGAATCGACGCGATCGCATGTCAGGCGGCGCGTGCGGCGAACCGGCCGTCGGCTTCGGCGAGGTCGATCGTGAGGCCGAACGTGTCGCTGAGCGTCTGGGAGGTGAGCGCCTCGGCCAGCGGGCCGGCCGCGACGATGCCTGCCGTCCGCGAGCAGGAGCGCGTGGGTGAAGCCCTGCGGGATCTCCTCGACGTGGTGGGTGACCATGACGATGGCGGGCGACGCGGGCGAGGAGGCGTAGCCGCCGAGCAGCCCGACGAGCTCCTCGCGTGCGCCGAGGTCGAGGCTCGCCGCCGGCTCGTCGAGCAGCAGCAGTTCGGGGTCGGTCATGACCGAGCGCGCGATCTGCACGCGCTTCTGCTCGCCGTCGGAGAGGCTGCCGAACTTGCGCTCCGCGAAGCCCTCGAGGCCCCACTCCTGCAGCACGCGGTGGGCGCGGCGGAGGTCGATCTCCTCGTACTCCTCGTTCCAGCGGCCGGTGACCGAGTAGGCGGCGGTGAGCACGACGTCGAGCACGGTCTCGTTGCGCGGGATCTTGCGCGCCATCGCCGTGGAGGCGAAGCCGATCATCGGGCGCAGCTCGAACACGTCGACCTTGCCGAGCGACTCCTCGAGCACGTCGCGCCGTGCCCTTCGATCGGGTGCATCGCGGCCGCCGCGATCTGCAGCAGCGTCGTCTTGCCCGCGCCGTTCGGCCCGAGGATGACCCAGCGCTCGTCGGAGTCGACGCTCCACGTCACCGAGTCGAGGATCAGATTGCCGTCTCGGACCACCGACACATCGCGGAACTCCAGCACCGTACTCGCCATATGACCCATGCTATCGGGACGCGGAGAGCGCTCCGGTCCGCCGACGCCGTCGTGCGGCGCCGCGCGACGGAGTGACGCTCAGCCAGCGAGCACCCGCTCGTACAGCTCGCGCGTGCGTGCGGCGATCGCGTCCCAGGCGAAGTGGTCCTCGGCGCGTTGCCGGCCCGCCTGCTCCCATCGCGCGCGCGGCGCCGGGTCGCTCGACCACCGCGCGTGAGCGCGGCGGCGAGGTCGGCGACGAACGCGTCGGGGTCGAGCGGGGTGCCGGTGCCGTCGTCCGCCTGCTCGATGGGCACCAGGACGCCCGGTGACGCCGTCGTCGACGACCTCGGGGATGCCGCCGGTGGCCGTGCCGACGACGGGCGCGCCGCACGCCATCGCCTCGAGGTTCACGATGCCGAGCGGCTCGTACACCGACGGGCAGACGAAGGCGGTGGCCGCCGTGAGGAGCGGCGGTGAGCTCGTTGCGCGGGAGGTGGCGGTCGATCCAGACGACGCCGCCGCGCTCGGCGCTGAGCTCGTCGACGAGGCCGGTGACCTCGGCCATGATCTCCTCGGTGTCGGGCGCGCCCGCGCAGAGCACGAGCTGCACGTCGGGCGGCAGCAGGCGCGCCGCGCGCAGCAGGTACGGCAGGCCCTTCTGCCGCGTGATGCGCCCGACGAAGATCACCGACGGGCGGTCGGGATCGAGCGCCGAGCGATCGCGCGACGGTCTCGGCGTCGTGGATTCGGCTTCCAGTCGGTCGAGGTCGATGCCGTTGTAGACGACCTCGACACGCGCCGGGGTCGATCGACGGGATAGGACCGCAGGATGTCGCGGCGCATGCCGTCGCTCACGGCGATCACGGCGTCGGCGTCCTCGAACGCCGTGCGCTCGACCCACGACGAGAGCCGGTAGCCGCCGCCGAGCTGCTCGGCCTTCCACGGACGCAGCGGCTCGAGGCTGTGCGCGGTGACGACGTGCGGGATGCCGTGCAGCTTCTTCGCGGTGAACCCGGCGAAGTTGGCGTACCACGTGTGCGAGTGCACGAGGTCGGCGCCCGCGGCATCCCCGGCCATCAGCAGGTCGACGCCCATCGTGCCGAGCGCGGCGTTGCGCCCGTCGAACTCGGCGGGCGTCGCGTAGCCGAACGTTCCCGCCTCGTCGCGCGGGGCGCCGAAGCAGCGCACCACGACCTCGAGATCTCGCCGGAGCGCTCGGACGAGCTCCGCGACGTGCACCCCCGCTCCTCCGTAGACCTCGGGCGGGTATTCGCGGGTGAGCAGGTCGACGCGCATGCTGCAACGCTAGCGCAGCGGCATCCGACATGGTCGGACTTCGACGCCCGCAACGGGCCTCGTCTGACTACGCTGGTGGGCATGGCCACGCGCAAGGTATTCGGCATCGTCCTCGCCGGCGGCGAGGGAAAGCGGCTCATGCCCCTCACGGAGGACCGCGCCAAGCCCGCGGTGCCGTTCGGCGGGCAGTACCGACTCATCGACTTCGCGTTGTCGAACCTCCTGAACTCGGGGCTGCGACAGATCGTCGTGCTCACCCAGTACAAGTCGCACAGCCTCGACCGGCACGTGTCGCAGACCTGGCGCATGAACGGCCTGCTGAACTCCTACGTGGCATCCGTGCCCGCGCAGCAGCGGCTCGGCAAGCGCTGGTTCTCGGGCTCGGCCGACGCGATCCTGCAGAGCCTCAACCTCATCTACGACGAGCAGCCCGACATCATCGTCGTCGTCGGCGCCGACCACGTCTACCGCATGGACTTCAGCCAGATGATCGACGCGCACATCGAGTCGGGCCTGGCGGCGACCGTCGCCGCGATCCGCCAGCCGATCTCGCTCGCCGACCAGTTCGGCGTGATCGAGGTCGACGCGGCGGACCCGGCTCGCATCCACCGCTTCCTCGAGAAGCCGAAGGACCCGGTGGGCCTCGCCCGACTCGCCCGCAGCGAGGTGCTCGCGTCGATGGGCAACTACGTGTTCAACGCCGACGCGCTCATCGACGCGGTGCTCCGCGACGGCGAGCGCACCGACTCGAGCCACGACATGGGCGGCGACATCATCCCGGCCTTCGTCGACGCAGGGCGCGGCGGGCGTCTACGACCTGCAGCAGAACGAGGTGCCCGGCTCCACCGATCGCGACCGCTACTACTGGCGCGACGTGGGAACCATCGACTCGTTCTTCGAGGCGCACCAGGACCTCATCTCGGTGCTGCCCGTCTTCAACCTCTACAACCGCGAGTGGCCGATCTTCAGCCAGCAGCTCAACTCGCCGCCCGCGAAGTTCACGCGCGACGCGCGCGGATCGCTCGGCACGGTGATCGACTCGATCGTCTCGCTCGGCTCGGTCATCTCGGGCGCGCACGTCGAGCGCAGCGTGCTCGGCCCGTGGGCGATCGTCGGCTCCGGCGCGCACGTGGCCGACTCGATCCTCTTCGACCGCGCGCGCATCGACGCGGGCGCGACGGTGCAGCGCGCCATCCTCGACAAGGAGGTCGTCGTCGAGGCCGGCGTGCGCATCGGCGTCGACCGCGCCGAAGACCTCGCACGCGGGTTCATCGTCACCGACAGCGGCATCACGGTCGTCGGCAAGGGCTCCCGGGTCCGGGCCAACGCGTGACCGGCACGGCATCGGGCCGCGCGAGCGGCCCCCTCGTCGTGCTCGACGCCGATTCGACCCTCATCCGCGAGGAGGCGATCGAACTGCTGGCGGATGCCGCGGGCAGCCTCGCCCTCGTCACCGAGGTCACCGAGCGGGCGATGCGCGGCGAGCTCGACTTCGCCGAGAGCCTCCGCGAACGCGTGGCGACGCTGGCGGGGCTCGACAGTCGGCGTGCTCGAGCAGGCGCGCGCCCGGATGACGCCGACCCCCGGCGTGCAGGAGCTCATCGACGGCGTGCACGCGGCCGGCGGCCGGGTCGGCGTCGTCTCCGGGGGGTTCCACGAGCTGCTCGACCCGCTCGCCCAGCGGCTCGGCCTCGACTTCTGCCGCGCCAACCGGCTCGAGGTCGCCGACGGCCGGCTCACCGGGCGTGTCGACGGCGACATCGTCGACGCGCACGCGCAAGGCGGCGGCGCTCGAGGAGTGGGCGGCGGCGAGCGGCATCCGCGCTCGATCGCACCGTCGCCGTGGGCGACGGCGCCAACGACCTCGAGATGCTCGGCCGGGCGCGGCTCGGCGTCGCGTTCTGCGCCAAGCCGATCGTGCGCGAGCGAGCGGATGTCGCGATCGACACGCCCGACCTCAGCGCGGTGCTCCCCCTGCTCGGCCTGCGCGGCTGACCGTCCGCGCGGAGCGCGTCACCGAGCGTCTGGGAGCTTCCTCCGAACCCCGACCGCGTCGCCGAGCCGGACGTACCATGACCCCATGTCCGGTCGCATCGTCGCACGTACATTGTCCGCCGCCGCATTGGGTGCACTCCTCGCCGTTTCCGGCACGCACGCGGCCCTCGCAGTCACGCATGGCACCGCCGGCGAGGGGTCAGCTCGTCGACGTGATCGCCCTGCCCGACGGGTTCCAGCCCGAGGGCATCGCGATCGGCCCGCGCGGCACGGCGTACTGTCGGCTCACTGGCCGACGGCGACATCTACGTCTCCGACGTGCGCACCGGCGAGGCGAGATCACGTCAGCGAGGGTCCGGGCACGCCGTCGGTCGGCCTGAAGGTCGACCACCGCGGCCGGCTCTTCGTCGCGGGCGGGCCGACCGGCATCGGCGCGCGTCGTCGACGCCGCCACGGGTGAACTCCTCGAGACGTACCAGCTGACCACCGGGCGCCGACGTTCATCAACGACGTCGTCGTGACGCGCGACGCCGCCTGGTTCACCGACAGCCAGCAGGCGCAGCTCTACAAGCTGCCGCTCGGTCCCGGCGGCGCGCTCCCCGAGCCGCCGACGACGTTCGAGGCCGTCCCGCTCACGGGCGACTGGGAGCAGGTGCAGCGGCTTCAACGCCAACGGCATCGCGGAGACGCCCGACCACCAGGCGCTGCTCGTGGTCCAGTCGGCGACCGGGCTCGCTCTTCCGCGTCGACCCCGACGACCGGCGTCGCGACGACGGTCGACCTCGGCGGGTACGCGCTGACGAACGGCGACGGGCTGCTCGTCATCGGACGCACGCTCTACGTCGTGCAGAACCTGCTCGAACACCGTCGCCGTCGTCCGCCTCGACGCGGCAGGGACGAGCGGCGACGCTCGTCGACGAGCTGACGGATCCCGACTTCGACGTGCCGACGACGGTCGCGGCTACGGTGACAGCCTGTTCCTGCCGAACGCGCGCTTCGGCACCCCGCCGACGCCCGACACCGTGTACTCGGTGGTGCGGATCGACCGCTGAGCGGCTCGCGGTGACGGACGACGGGGCCTAGTGCCCCATCCCGAGGCCGCCGTCGACCGGGATGACGGCGCCCGAGATGTAGCCCGGCGTCGTCGCCGGCGAGCCACGCGACGACCTTCGCGACCTCGTCGGGCGACGCGAAGCGGCCGAGCGGGATGCTCTTCTTGTACTCGGCCTGCTGCGCCTCGGGCAGCTCGTCGGTCATGTCGGTCTCGATGAAGCCCGGGCGCGACGACGTTCGCCGTGATGTTGCGCGCGCCGAGCTCGCGGGTGAGCGAGCGGGCCATGCCGACGAGCGCCGGCCTTCGACGACGAGTAGTTGACCTGGCCGGCCGAGCCGAAGAGCCCGACGACGCTCGAGATGAGCACGATGCGGCCGAACCGCGCCTTCAGCATGCCCTTCGAGGCGCGCTTGACGACGCGGAACGCGCCGGTGAGGTTGGTGTCGATCACGCTCGTGAACTCGTCCTCGCTCATGCGCATGAGGAGCGTGTCGCGCGTGATGCCGGCGTTCGCCACGACGACCTCGACGGGACCGAGCGCCGCCTCGATCTCGGTGAACGCCCGGTCGACGGATGCGGCATCCGTGACATCCGCGCGCACCGTGAGCGAGCCCTCGGGGCCCTCGCCCGAACGGGCGGTGACGGCCACGCGGTGGCCCTGGGCGACGAACTCGCGGGCGATCGCGTACCCGATGCCCCGGTTGCCGCCGGTCACGAGAACGGTGCGGCTCGTCGTCATGGTGGACTCCGTTTCCTCGGTGCTGGTGCGTCGGGCCCAGTCGGGCCCGTCCCAGCATAGAGGCTCGCCGATCGGGGCATCCGCCGGCCTCAGACGGACGTAGGCTTGAGGGAGAGGAGCGCCGCGCGACCCACGGCGACCACCATGAAGCAGCAGTCGATCACCACGCTGCCGCCTTCGCCCGAGGCGGAGCGGCGGTCGCGCATGATCAAGTACACGATCGCCATGTCGATCCGTGTCGCTCTGCATCTTCGCCATGCTCTTCGCGCAGGGCTGGTGGCTCGTGGTCTTCGCCGCCGGCGCGATCTTCCTCCCCTACGTCGCCGTGGTGCTGGCCAACGTGAGCGGCCCGTCGCGCGACTCCGAGGTGCTGCGACCGGGCGGCCTGGTGCCCACGACTCCCCCGCGGACCTGCCCGGGTCGCAGGGCGAGGCGCCGACGTGCCGCCCGCCGAGTCCGAGGCCCGATCCGGCGCCGGTCCCGACGGCGACGCGCCGACGCCGACGCGCGGCATCCCGACGCGAGCCGAGGCGCCGCCGCACGACGAGCGCGGTGCCGCGTGATCGGCGGCATCGGGGCGGACGCCGCCCCCGACGTCTGCTCGCGCGCCGCGTGCCGTGAGCACCGCCACCTGGCGCATCGACTGGCAGAACCCGCGCATCCACACCGGTGACCGCTGGAAGACCTGGCTCGCGTGCGACGAGCACGTCGAGTACCTCCGCGGCTTCCTCGAGGCGCGGTCGTTCCCCGTCCGCGTCGCGCCGTTCGTCGCCGACGACGACGGATGCCGCGACGGGAGGCCGAGCCGTGAGCGAGTGGTCGTTCCTCAGGTCGCCGCGATGGGCCGGGCTACCTCGCGCTCGTGATCGTGTTCGCGATCGCGTGCTGCGCGCTCGGCACGTGGCAGCTGAACCGGCGCGCCGAGGCCCTCGCCGAGGTCGCCCGCATCGACGCGAACTACGACGCCGACGCCGGTCCCCGTCGCCGAGGCGCTGCCCGACGCCGACGGCGTTCGACGTCGACCAGCGGTGGCAGGTCGTCGCGCTCTCGGGCGAGTACCTCGTCGACGAGGAGGTCGTCGTGCGCAACCGGCCCGTTCGAGGGCAGCTCGGGCTTCGAGGTGATCACGCCGTTCCGCCTCGACGACGGCACGGTGTTCATGGTCGACCGCGGCTGGATCGCGCAGGCGTCCGACGGCCGGCCGAGCGAGTACGCCGCGCCGCCCGACCGGCCACGTCGAGGTCGACGGCGCGCCTGAAGGCGGGCGAGGAGCGCATCGCCGGGCGCACGTCCACCGGCATCGAGTTCGCGACGATCGACCTCGACGAGCTCGCCGAGCGCGTCGGCGAGCCGAGCTACACCGGCGCGTACGGCGTGCTCGTGCAGTCCGGCGCCGACGCCGACGAGCCGCCGCTCGCCGCGGCGCGGCCGGTGCGCGACGAGGGCCCGCACCTCTCGTATGCGCTGCAGTGGTTCGTCTTCGCCCTGCTCGGCGTTCGTCGGGCTCGGGTGGGCCGCGAACCAGGAGCGGCGCGGGCTCGCGGAGGCATCCGGAGCCGGTGCACGAGAGCCGGACGCCCGCGCGAGCCGACGCGACCGAAGCGCGAGAAGCGCGACGAAGACGCCGACGTCGAGGCCGATCCTCGACCGGACTGAGCGTGCTGCGACGCGCTGCGCGTACGGCTCACGCCAGCTCGATGAGCTCCTGGTACTCGCGGCTCCAGTGGTCCTCGGTGCCGTCGGGCATGATCAGCACGCGCTCGGGGTTCAGCGCCTCGACCGCGCCGGGGTCGTGCGAGACGAGCACGACCGAGCCCTCGTAGTGCGCGAGCGCGTCGAGGATCTCGGCGCGGCTCGCGGGGTCGAGGTTGTTCGTCGGCTCGTCGAGCAGCAGCACGTTCGCGCCCGAGACGACGATCATCGCGAGCGCGAGGCGGGTCTTCTCGCCGCCCGAGAGCACGCCGGCGGGCTTGTGCACGTCGTCGCCGGTGAACAGGAACGAGCCGAGCACCTTGCGGGCCTCGGTCTCGGTGAGGTTCGGTGAGGCGCTCACCATGTTCTGCGAGCACGCTGCGCTTCGACGTCGAGCGTCTCGTGCTCCTGCGCGTAGTAGCCGACGCGCAGGCCGTGCCCGGCCTCGACGATGCCCGTGTCGGGCGCGGTCGACGCCGGCGAGGATGCGCAGCAGCGTCGTCTTGCCGGCACCGTTGAGGCCGATGATGACGACCTTCGACCCGCGGTCGATCGCGAGGTCGACGGCGGTGAAGATCTCGAGCGAGCCGTAGCTCTTCGACAGGTCGCTGGCGGTGAGCGGCGTGCGGCCGCAGGGCGCGGGCGTCGGGAAGCGCAGCTTCGCGACCCGGTCGACGGCGCGCACCTCCTCGAGGCCGGCGAGGAGCTTCTCGGCGCGGGCGACCATCTGGTGGGCCGCGGCGGCCTTCGACGCCTTCGCGCCGAACCTGGCCGCCTGCAGCTGCAGGGCGCCGGCCTTCTTCTCGGCGTTGGCGCGCTCCTTCTTGCGGCGCTCCTCGTCGGCGGCGCGCTGGCGCAGGTAGTGCTTCCAGCCCATGTTGTAGATGTCGATGATCGAGCGGTTCGCGTCGAGGTAGAACACCCGGTTCACGACCTCGCCGACGAGCTCGACGTCGTGGCTGATCACGATCACGCCGCCCTTGTAGGCCTTCAGGAACTCGCGCAGCCACACGACCGAGTCGGCGTCGAGGTGGTTGGTCGGCTCGTCGAGGATCATCGTCTCGGCGTCGGAGAAGAGGATGCGCGCGAGCTCGATGCGCCGGCGCTGGCCGCCCGAGAGCGTCTTCAGCGGCTGGTCGAGGATGCGGTCGGGCAGGTTGAGGTTCGACGCGATCGACGCCGCCTCGGCCTCTGCCGCGTACCCGCCGAGCGCCGTGAAGCGGTCGGTGAGGTTGCCGTACTTCTTCATCGCCCGCTCGGCGACCGTCGGGGTCGTCGCTGCCCATGGCCATGGTCGACTGCTCGTGCATGCCGAGCACGAGCGAGCCGAGGCCGCGCGCGTCGAGGATGCGCGTGCGGGCCAGCATCTCGGGGTCGCCGGAGCGCGGGTCCTGCGGCAGGTAGCCGATCTCGCCGGAGCGGTCGATGCGCCCGCCGGTGGGCAGGGTCTCGCCCGCGAGCGTCTTCGTGAGCGTGGTCTTGCCGGCGCCGTTGCGGCCGACGAGCCCCATCTTGTCGCCCGCCGAGACGCGGAAGTCCACGTGCTCCATCAGCACGCGGGCGCCGACGCGGATCTCGAGATCATGGACGGCGAGCACGGGGATCCTCCGGCGGAAGCTGGGTGGGGTGACGGCGTGCCGAGTGGCACAGCCGCCCAGTCTATCGCCTCGACCGCACCCGCGCCGCGCCGGCACCGGCCGTCGCCGAGCAGCGGATGTCACCGGCATCCGCCAGACTCGTGGCATGCCGAAGCCCGCCAGCACGGCCCGCCTGCGAGCCGCGCGACTCGATGCGCACGGACTCTGCGCACCGGGCTGCCGTCCATCGCCGCCGCGGTCCGACGACTCGGCGCCGTGCAGGCGCAGGACTTCGCGGCCGCGAGGTGGGTGCTCGGCGCCCGCGTGCCGGGATCGGTCTCCGCCGACGTCGACGCGGCGATCGAGTCGCGCGAGATCGTGCGCTCGTGGCCGATGCGCGGCACGCTCCACCTGCTGCCGACCGAGACGCTGCGGCCGATCCTCGAGATCACCGGGCCGCGCATCATGCAGCGCGCCGCCACGCGCCATCGCCAACTCGAACTCGATCGCGACGTGTACGCCCGCGCCCGCGGGCTCGCCGAAGCCGCGCTGGCCGGCGGCGCCTCGCTCTCCCGCGAGGAGCTCTTCGCGGCATGGGAGTCGGCGGGCATTCGAACGACCGGGCAGCGGGGCTACCACCTGATCTGGTGGCTCGCGCAGGACGCCGTGGTCTGCTGCGGCCCCGTCGAGGGTCGCGGGCAGCGCTTCGTGCTGCTCGACGAGTGGGCGCCGTCGACCGGCCGGCTCCCCGACCGCGACGAGACGCTCGCGAACCTCTTCGTCGCCTACGCCGCCGGCCACGGCCCGGTCACCGTGCGCGACTTCGCCTGGTGGAGCGGACTCACGCTCACCGACGCGCGCACGGCGTTCGCCGCAGCGGGCGACGCGCTCGCGACCTTCGACGACGAGCACGTCGTCGCAGCGGATGCCGGCTGGGCCGCCGATCCCGCGTCGACCACGCCGCGCACGTCACGCCGCTTCGCGCTCGCCGCCTTCGACGAGTACTTCCTCGGGTACACGGATCGCGGCGACGTCTGCGATCCGCTCCATGCGCCGAGGGTCGTGCCCGGCCTGAACGGCGTGTTCCAGCCGATCCTCGTGAACGGCGCGGGCGTCGTCGAGGGCCTCTGGAAGGCCACCAGGGCGAAGGGCGCGGCATCCGTCGCACTCGACGGCTTCGAGCGGGCGATCGACCCGTCCGAGTACGAGGCCGCCCTCGCCCGTTGGGCGCGGTTCCACGGCGAGCGGCTGGGCGCGATCACGGCCGTCGGCTGACGCGCCGCCGCCGCCGCACACGCGGAACGGGCGGCACCGCATCGCGGCACCGCCCGTTCCATCGGAGCGTCGAGACTACTGCTCGAGCGCAGCCTGCAGCTCGAGGGTGATGGTCACCTTGTCGCCGAGCAGCATGCCGCCGGTCTCGAGGGCCGCGTTGTAGCGTGAGGCCGAAGTCCTCGCGGTTGATGACCGTCTTCGCCGTGGCGCCGCCCTTGTAGTTGCCGTAGGGGTCGCCGCCGAAGCCGCCGAAGTCGAAGTCGAAGGTCACGGGCTTGGTGATGCCGCGGATCGTGAGGTCGCCGTCCACCTTGAAGTCGCCGCCCTCGACGCGCACGCCGGTGGAGACGAAGTCGATCGTCGGGTGGGACTCGGCCTCGAAGAAGTCGCCGGTGCGCAGGTGCGCGTCGCGGTTCGGCTCGTTCGTGGTGATCGAGGCGACCTCGGCCGACGCCGTCACGCTCGAGTCGAGGGGGTTCTCGGCGGTCACGAAGGTCGCGTCGAAGCGCTCGAACTTGCCCTTCACCTTGCTGATCATCAGGTGGCGGATGCTGAAGCCGACCTCGCTGTGCGCGGTGTCGACCTTCCACGTGCCTGCGCGGTAGCCGGGGATCTCGATCGTCGTGGCGGTGCTCGTCATCGTGTGGTGCTCTCCAGATGTCGATTCGCTGCGGCCGGTCGGCCACACACATGCAAACGCATGAATCGCGGATCTATTCCCCGGATCCGACGATCCGATTGCGTCGGCGAGCGCGCGACGCAGCGTCGAGCACCCGCTCGACGGCGTCGTCGAGTCGCGCTCGGTCGACGTCGCCCGGACTCGACCGCGGCGACGATCGACGCCGACGAGGCCGTCGACCGAGATGCCGAACTCCGACGGATCGGCCGGGAGCACGTAGAGCAGCAGGTCGGAGCCGGCCGCGATCGCGCGGACGGCGTTCTCGCCGGGATCCGCGTACTCGGGCAGGCCGTTGTGCTGCAGCATGAGCATGTCGTCCGTGACGACGACGCCGTCGAAGCCGAGTTCCTCGCGCAGGATCCGGTGCCACTCGGGCGAGAGCGATGCCGGCGCCGCATCGACCGCGGGGTACGCGAGATGGCCCGGTCATCACGAGCTCGGCGCCCGCGTCGATGCCGGCCTCGAACGGGATCGCGGGTCCCGCGCGCCACTCGCTCGATCGTGAGCGGCGCCGTCGGCACGCTCGTCGTGCGAGTCGCCCGGCGCTGCGCCGTGGCCCGGGAAGTGCTTGAGCGTGCTGAGCACGGCGCCGCGCTCCCCCGCGACCGCCGCGGCGACGCGATCGGCGGCGGCCTGCGGGTCGGCGCCGAGCACGCGGCCCGAGATGAACGACGACGGGTCCGCGGTGACATCGGCGACGATGCCGAAGTTCACGTCGACGCCCGACGTCGGACAGCGCGGCCGCGCGGGCCGCGAAGGCGTCCTCGCGCGGCGTCGGCGGGCGCCGCGCGCAGCGTGCCTCGGCGCCCGCCGCGCCGTCCCACGGCAGGCGCTGCACCTCGCCGCCCTCCTCGTCGATGCCGATGAGCACGGGCGCCTCGGGGTCGGCCTGCACGGCCTCCGTGAGCGCCGCGAGCTCGGCGGGCGTGCCGGGCATGTTGTCGCCCATGAGGATGAGTCCCGACACGCCCGCGTCGACGAGCGCGCGCAACGGCGCGGGGTCGGTGCCGGGCGCGTGGAGCATGAGCAGCGATGCGGCCTTCTGCTCGATCGTGAGCTCGCGACATCCGCTCGTCGACCCACTCGCGACCGGGGTCGGCAGGGCGCCGGGCGCTCGGCGTCGCCGGCGTCGCAGGCCGCGAGCCGGAGCCGTCCGTCGGCGCGCATCCGGTGACGCCGACGAGCGCCGCCGCGACGAGCAGCGGCATCGGCGGCGGTTCGGATCGCGTGCATCCGGCCGAGTGTACGCTGCGTGTCCGAGCGGCCGCCGAGTGCCCCCGTGGGTAGACTCGCGGGGCTCGGAGGGGGTATCTGTGCGCGGCGGATGGAGGGCCATGGCGGGCGCGGTCGTGCTCGTCGCGGCGCTCGCCGTGCCCGCCGGGTCCGGTCGTCCGCGGAGGACTATCCGAGCTGGGACGAGGTCGAGGCCGCGAAGGCCGACGTCGCGGCGCGCGAGGCCGAGGCGACGCGGATCACGGGCTTCGTCGACGAGTTCGAGGCCGAGGCCGGCCGGCTCGGCGACGCCGCCGTCGAGGCCGCGGCCGCGTCGGCGGCGGCCGAAGCCGCGCGTGCCGCCGCGGAGGCGTCGGGCGGGCACGCTCCGCGCCGCCGCCGACGCCGCGCACGGCCGAGGCCGACGCATCGGCGGCACGACTGGGGCGGATCGGCGCGGTGCTCGCGCGGTCGGGCGGCGCCGACGTGACCCTGCGCCTGCTGTTCGGCGCCGACGACGACGCCGACCTGCTCGTCGGACTCTCCCGGGCCGCCCAGCTCGACGAACATCTACGGCGGCGTCGCGGCTCGGGCGACGGCCGCCCGCGCCGACGCCGCCGCGCTCAGCGAGCAGGCCGACGTCGCGGAGGCCGAGCGCACCCGCCTGGCCGCGGAGGCCGCCGCCGCCGCGGAGGCCGCGGAGGCGGCGCACGAGGCGGCCGAGGCGCAGCGTCGTGGCCCAGCAGGCGGTGCTCGACACCCTCTACGCCCAGCTCGCGAGCCTGCGCGACCGCACCGTCGAGCTCGAGCGCCAGTACCGCATCGGCGAGCAGGCCGCGCAGGAGCGGGCGGCGCGGGAGGCGGCTGCTGCCGCCGCAGCGGCCGCAGCCGGCGGCGGGAGCGACGACGTGCGGCAGGCGCCGCCGCCCGGCGTCGTCGTCGACCGAGCCGGCGGCGAAGGCGTACGCCGCGAGCCGGCTGCCCGCGCTACGGCTGGGGCTCCGACCAGTTCCGCTGCCTCGACCTGCTCTGGACCCGCGAGTCGGGCTGGCGGGCCGACGCGTACAACGCCTCGAGCGGCGCGTACGGGATCCCCCAGTCCCTGCCCGGCAGCAAGATGGCCAGTGCCGGCGCCGACTGGCGCACCAACGCCGCGACCCAGATCGACTGGGGCCTCGGGTACATCGACGCGAGGTACGGATCGCCCTGCGGCGCATGGGCCCACTCGGAGGCGTACAACTGGTACTGATGCTCGACCACGACGAACGCGAGGTGTTCCGCCGCCACGGCGCGGAGGGCGTGCTGCTCGCCGGTGGCGGTGCCGCGATCCTGCTGCAGCTCGCCGACCCCCGGGTCGCGCGCGGCGTCGCGGCCGCACAGCGGGTTCCGCGAACGCCCCCTCGACCGGCTGCTCGGCACCCTCGACTACGTCTACGCGGTCGGCTTCGGCGACGACGACACGGTCGCCGCGGCCGTGCGCGCCGTCAACGCCCGCCACGTGCCGGTGCGGGGCGCCGCCGACGGCGGACGGCCCGCCTACAGCGCCTTCGACGCCGATGCGCAGCGCTGGGTCGCCTCCACGCTGCTCGGCGTCGCGCTGGCGCTCCACGAGCGCCTCTGGGGACCGCTCGACGAGCCGACCGCCGACGCGGTCGTGCGCGGGTACGCGCCCGATCGGCTTCCACCTCCAGGCGACCCGCGAGGGCTGGCCCGAGACGCGGGCGGAGTTCGACCGCTGGTGGACCGAGCGGCTCGCCCGCCTCGAGGTCGGCGGCGAGGCCCGATCCGTGGCCCGCTCGCTCCTGTCGGGCGAATCGGACCTCCCGCCCGGCAGCCACGGTGCTGCTGCCGCCCGTGCGGCTCATCACCGCGGCGCTCCTCCCGGCCGACGATCCGCGAGCGCCTACGGCTTCCGGTGGACGCCGCGGGTCGAGCGCGTCGCCGAGCGGCTGGTTCACGGGCCTCTCGGTCGTCTGGCCGCTGCTCCCCCGCGCCGTCCGGCACGCCCCGATGCACGCCTCGCTCCGACGCACGAGACGTCGCAGCCGCTACGCTGGGCATGAGCCACGAGGACGACGATGACCCAGCAGACACCGCACCGAAGCGACGCGCTCGACAGCATCGATCGACGCATCGTCGCCGAGCTGAGCCGCGACGGACGGCTGTCGGTCCGCACGCTCGCGGAGCGGGTCCACATCTCCCGCACCGCCGCGCACAACCGCGTGCAGCAGCTGCAGAAGCGCGGCGTGATCACGGGCTTCGGCGCGCAGATCGACCGGAAGGCGATCGGCCTCAACATCTCCGCGCTCGTCGTCGTGCGCATCGGCGAGGTGTCGTGGGAGGTCGATCGCCGCGAAGCTCGCGACGCTGCCCTTCGTCGAGAAGGTGCAGGCCGTCTCGGGCGACATCGACATCATGCTCACGGTGAGCGCGCCCGACCACGAGCAGCTGAGCCAGGCCATCCTCCGCGACATCCACGACATGCCCGGCGTGGTCTCCACGAGGTCGCACCTCATCCTCGCCGAACTGGACGGACATCCGCCCGCGCAGACGCTGGACATCTGGCGCACCTGAGCGCCTCCTGCGCGGACGCACGGCAACGCTTTCGGGTGGCCGGAGCCGATCGTTCACGCTTCGCGCTGACGGCCAGCGCACGCGCGCCAGACTGGCGCACCATGGCCATATGAGCCTCAATGTCGAGCACCGCAGCGTCCGTGCACTCCCGAGCGACAAGCCGATCCGGCTGCTCGACAACGCCGGCCATGCCGTGCACGGCTCAGCCACCGGCGGGTTCGACCTTCCCGACGTCGACACGCTCCTCGAGCTCTACCGCCGGATGGTCGTCGCGCGCCGGTTCGACGTGCAGGTGACCGCGCTCACCAAGCAGGGCCGCCTCGCGACCTACCCCTCCGCGTACGGCCAGGAGGCCTGCGAGATCGGCGCGATCTCGGCGATCGAGGCCCGGGACTGGTTCTTCCCGACCTACCGCGACAGCATCGCGCTGCTCACCCGCGGCATCGAGCCCGGCGACATCCTGCAGTCGTTCCGCGGCGACTGGCACAACGGGTACGACCAGCACGCGCACCGCACCGCCTCGCAGGCGACGCCGCTCGCGACGCAGGCGCTGCACGCCGTCGGCCTCGCGCACGCGGCGCGCCTGCGGCAGGACCCGATCGTCGCCATGACGTACCTCGGCGACGGCGCCACGAGCGAGGGCGACGCCCACGAGGCGTTCAACTTCGCGGCCGTCTGGCAGACGCCGACCGTGTTCCTCGTGCAGAACAACCAGTTCGCCATCAGCGTGCCGCTCTCCCGCCAGACGCGCGCCGCGACCCTCGCCGACAAGGCGGTCGGCTACGGCATGCCCGGGCTATCCACGTCGACGGCAACGACGTCGCCGCGGTCTACGCGGTCACGCGCGCCGCCGTCGAGCGGGCGCGCTCGGGCGGCGGCCCGACGCTCATCGAGGGCCTCACCTACCGCATCGAGGCGCACACGAACTCCGACGACCCGACCCGCTACCGCCAGGCGCGCGACGTCGAGCACTGGAAGCGCCGCGACCCGATCGAGCGCCTCGAGAAGTACCTCGTCTCCGAGGGCGCCCTCTCCGAGGCCGTGCGCACCGAGATCACGGATGCCGCAGAGGCGGTCGCCGCGCACACGCGCGACGTCATGACGATCGAGGCCGACCTCGACCCGCTCGAGCTCTTCGACCACGTCTACGCCCGCCCGCGCGCCGCCCTGCTCGAGCAGCGCGCCCGCCTCGAGGCCGAGCTCGCGGACGCCGCGATGCACGCCGGGCACCCGAGCCACGCAGGAGCCGCCCGATGACCGCCGACGACGACCGCAGCACGACGCGCCCGCGGCATCCGCTCCGACGCAGCTCACGATGGCCGGCGCGCTGAACGCCGCCCTGCGCGACGCCATGGCCGCCGACGACCGCGTCGTCGTCTACGGCGAGGACGTCGGCCCGCTCGGCGGCGTGTTCCGCGTCACCGACGGCCTGCAGTCGCAGTTCGGCGAGGACCGCATCTGGGACTCCCCGCTCGCCGAGTCGGGCATCATCGGCACGGCCATCGGCATGGCGATGTACGGCATGCGACCGGTCGTCGAGATGCAGTTCGACGCGTTCAGCTACCCGGCGTTCGAGCAGATGGTCTCGCACGTCGCGAAGATGCGGAACCGCACCAAGGGCCGGATGACCCTGCCGATGGTCGTGCGCATCCCCTGCGCCGGCGCGATCGGCGGCGTCGAGCACCACTCCGACTCGTCCGAGGCGTACTGGACGGCGACGCCCGGCCTCACCGTCGTGATGCCGTCGAACCCGGCCGACGCGTACTCGATGCTGCGCGAGGCGATCGACAGCGACGACCCCGTCGTCTTCATGGAGCCGAAGAGCCGCTACTGGTCGAAGGCGCCGCTCGCGCTGCCGGTGACGACCGCGCCGATGGACCGCGCGCGTCGTCGTGCGCGAGGGCACCGACGTGACCCTCCTCGCCTACGGCCCCACCGTGCGCACCGCGCTCGAGGCGGCCGACGCCGCCGAGGCCGAGGGGCTCTCGATCGAGGTCGTCGACCTGCGCAGCCTCTCCCCCTTCGACGACGAGACCGTCGGGGCATCCGTGCGCAAGACCTCGCGCGCCGCCGTGATCCACGAGGCGGCGCAGTTCGGCGGCTACGGCGCCGAGGTCGCCGCGCGCGTCACCGAGCGGAACTTCCACCACCTCGCCGCACCCGTGCTGCGCATCACGGGTTCGACATCCCGTATCCCGTCGCCGAAGCTCGAGGAGTACCACCTGCCGACGCCCGACCGCGTGCTCGCCGCGCTCGACACCTGGGAGTGGGACGACTGATGGGCCGCGACTTCATCCTGCCCGACCTCGGCGAGGGCCTCACCGAGGCCGAGATCGTCGCGTGGCTCGTCGCAGCCCGGCGACGAGGTGGCGATCGACCAGCCCGTCGTCGAGCTCGAGTCCGCGAAGTCGGTCGTGCAGCTGCCCACGCCGTTCGCCGGCGTCGTCGAGTCGCTCGGCGGCGAGACCGGCCAGGTGCTCCACGCCGGCAGCGTGCTCATGACGCTCGCGCCCGGTCGGCGCCGCGGTGACGGATGCCGCGGCCGCACCGGCGACCGCATCGCGACTCGCCACGAGCCGCCGCGGCGCCCGCGACCGCACCCGTCGCCGCCGAGCCCGGTGTCGCCGTGCCCACGGAGGCGGCCACCGAGGAATCGGGCGCCGTGCTGATCGGCTACGGCACGCGCGCCACGACCGCCACGAAGCGCGCCGCGTCGGCGCCCGGCGCGGTTCGGGCGCCGCCAGCCCGGCCGGCGGCGGCTCGGGCCACGCCACGACCGGCACCGCGCGTCGGGCGCGCTCGCGCGCTCGATCCGGCACGCCGCTCCCCCGTCGTCTCGCCGATCGTGCGCCGCATCGCGCGCGAGCACGGCTTCGACGCGAGCCAGCTCGACGGATCGGGTCCCGACCACCTCGTGATGCGCCGCGACGTCGAGTCGTTCGTGCGCGAGCTCGAGGCCGGCGTCGAGCGCCGACCGCGGCGCCACCGCGCCGGCGCCCGAGCCGCGCGCCAGGCGCGCCGGCGCCGCGGCATCCGTCGACCGTCGCGAGCACCGACGCCGCCGGCGACCGTCGCGTGCCGCTCGACCGCATGGGCCGCGCGGCCGCCGCGCACTTCTCGCGCTCCCGCCGCGAGATCCCCGAGGCGACGGTGTGGATGGACGTCGACGCGACACCGCTCCTCGACGCGCGCCGGCAGCTGCAGGAGGCCACGGGCGAGCGCTTCGGCGTCACCGCGCTCGTCGCGCGGTTCGTGGTCGCGGGCCTCGCGCGGCATCCGCTGCTGAACTCGAGCTTCGACGCCGCGACACGACGAGATCGTCGTGCACGGCGGGCGTGAACCTCGGCATCGCCGCGCAGACGCCGCGCGGGCTGCTCGTGCCCGTCGTGCACGGCGCCGAGCGGATGACGCTGCGCGAGCTGCGCGACGCGATCGCCGCGCGCAGCGAGGAGGCCGCGATCGGGCGCCTTCCCGCCCGCCGCGCTCTCGGGCGGCACGTTCACGCTGAACAACTACGGCACGCTCGGCGTCGACGGCTCCGCGGCGATCATCAACCACCCCGAGGCGGCGATGCTCGGCATCGGGCGGCTCGTCGAGCGCCCGTGGGTCGTCGACGGTCAGCTCGCGGTGCGCACGGTCACCGAGCTCACGCTCTCGTTCGACCACCGGGTGTGCGACGGGGCCGAGGCGGCGGCGCTTCCTCACCTTCGTGGCACGCTGCATCGAGCGACCGGTCTCGCTGCTCGCCGAGCTCTGAGCGCCGATCAGGCGACCCGACGGACGCGGACGACCGCGCCGGGCCGTCGTCGACGCGTCGCCGCGGATCAGAAGAACTCGTCGGGCGTGCCCGCCGCGCGCTCGACGTCGCGCGTCTGCTCGCCGGCGGCACGCAGCTTCGCGACGGCGACCCGCAGGCCCGACTCCATCTGCGCCGCCCACGCGTCGGACTCCCGCGCGCTCGCCTCGGCCGCTCGAGCACGCGTCTCGGAGGCCTCCGCGGCGTTGCGGGCGTCGCTCACCTGGCGCAGCGCGAGCGAGATGCCGTAGTACGCGGCCACCATCGTGGCGATCGGCGCGGCGATGACCGCGAGCGCGCTGATGGCGGCATTCGGTGGGGCTGAAGGCGATGAGCAGCGCGAACGCCAGGAACAGCACGACGATCGCCGCGAGCACGACGAGCATGAAGCGCAGGTCGCGGCTCCAGACGCCGGCCTGGCGCGGCGACTGCGGGCGCCGAGCCGGGCTCCTGCCCTGCGGGCGCGGGAGCACCACGGTGTCATCCGCGCGCTGCCCTGGAGCCGGAACACCGCCCGGAGCCGTTGCCTGGTCGACGATCGGACGTGAGTACGCGTCGGTCATTGGTTCCCCGCTCCCCTTGCATGGCTAGACCCCCCAATTGTGGGCCGCGCACCCGAGGGGGTCAAGGAAGCGCGCCGCCGAGCCGAGGCGTGTCCGCGACGCGGTCAGGCCGCGGCGGCCTCGGCGAGCCCGCGCTCGATCGCGGCGACGATCGCCGGGTCGTCGGGCTGCGTCGCCGGGCGGAATCGCGCGACCTCGCCGTCGGGGAGCACGACGAACTTCTCGAAGTTCCACTTGACGCGCCCGGCCTTGCCCGCGGCATCCGTCACCTTCGTGAGCTCGGCGTAGAGCGGATGCCGGTTCCGGCCGTTCACCTTGACCTTCTGCATGAGCGGGAAGCTCACGCCGTAGGTCATCGAGCAGAACTCCTTGATGTCCTCGGCGTCGCCCGGCTCCTGCCCGGCGAACTGGTTGCACGGGAATCCGAGCACCGTGAACCCGCGGTCGCCGTACTCGCGCTGCAGCGCCTCGAGCTTCTCGTACTGCGGCGTGAGCCCGCAGCGGGAGGCGACGTTCACCACCATGACGACCTGGTCCTCGGTAGTCGGCGAGGGAGGCGGTGTCGCCGTCGATGGTCGTGAGCGGGATGTCTCGGATGTCCACGCTTCGAGCCTAACCCCGCTCCGGAGGCTCGGCTCCGGAAACGACGAAACCCCCGGAATTCAGAGGAATCCGGGGGTGTTGGTGGATCTGAGGGGACTCGAACCCCTGACCCCCTGCATGCCATGCAGGTGCGCTACCAGCTGCGCCACAGACCCGTGCGCCCCGTGCGGGGCAACGAATTGAGCTTACACCAGCCCCGGCCCTCCGAAGAAATCGAGCGGGCCTCAGCGAGCGGATGCCGCGGGCCTCAGCTCCCCGCCGCGAGCAGGGGCGCGACGGGCAGCGCCGGGCAGTCGAGCCAGAGCCGCTCGAGCCCGTAGTAGAGCCGCTCCTCGCGGTGGAACACGTGCACGACGAGGTCGCCGAAGTCGAGCAGGACCCAGCGGCCGGCGGCGTGGCCCTCGCGGTGCAGGGTCTTCGCGCCGGCCTCGCGGAGCACGTCCTCGACCTCGTCGGCGATCGCGACGACGTTGCGCTCGGAGTTGCCGGTGACGAGGAGGAACACGTCGGCGAACGGGCAGGGGTCCTGACACGTCGAGGGCGACGAGATCCTCGCCGCCCTTCGAATCGGCCGCGCGCGCCGCGAGGGCGAGCGAGTCGAGTGCCTGGTCGGATGCGGTCATACGCTCACTTCCGGTTGCTGGTGACGATTCGGCGCCGGTGGTCAGAAGAGCCCCGCGACCGCGCCGATGACGAGGGTGGCGACGACGCCGAGCGCGAGCACGCCGGCGGTGACGGCGAGCACGAGCGGGACGTTCATGCCCTCCTTCTTGGGCGGCGCCATCATGGCGCGCGCCGCGTTCTGCGTGCTGATCGCACGCGTCGCGGCGACGGGTGCGCCGACGCCGGCGCCGTCCTCGACCTGGTCGAAGAGGCGGTCGACGTCGGACGAGTCGATCTGGCTCGGGTGGACGCCGGTCGCGCCGAAGCTGCGCGGCAGGTCGATCGAGCCGGTGACGATGACCTCGCCGCTGTTCGCGAGCGGATTGCCCATCGGCCCGGTGTCGGGCAGCGTCGGCAGGATCAGCGCGTTCGTCGTGGTCGGCACGCCGTGGCTGACCCCGCCGCGCGAGAGGAGCTGGTCGAACGGCTCGGCCCGGTCGACGGGCACGTTCAGCTGGTCGGTCCAGTGCCCGACCGGCTTGGGAGCGGCCACGGGCTCGTCGGCGATGGCGGCGTCGGCGACCTGATGGGGCGCGGGCGCCCTGGTCGGCGCAGGCGGCGCGGCGAACGGGTTCGCGGCGGGCGCGGCCACCGGGGATGCCGCCTGCGGAGCGGCCGGCGCGGGCCTCGCCGGGGCGACCGGCTCGTCATCGAGGTCGAGGTCGTGGAAGTCGCCGGGCGCGTGGGCGTCGAGCATCGCGCGCAGCTCGCGTCGCGTGAGCGTGCGCTCGGGCGTGGTGAGCTCGCTCGGCACGGGGACGGCGAGCGGGCGCCGGCGCGGCGGCGGCCGGGAGCGGGCTGCGACGGCGCGAACGGGTTGGCGGGCGCCTGGCGGCGGCGTCGCGACCGCGCCGCCGAACGGCGACTGCGGGTCGGGTAGCCGCCGGCCGGGCGCGGTGCGGCGTAGCCGGGAGCCGGCGCCGGCGGCGCGGCGGGAGCGGGCGGCGGGGTGACGGGAGCCTGCGCCGGAGGCGCGGGCTGCGGCGGCGGGCGGGCCTGCGGAGTCGGCGCGGGCGCGGCATCCGGGGTCGCCTGAGTCGCCTGCTGCTCCCGCAGCCGTTCGCGCTCGCGCAGCTCGCGGCGCGTCAGCGGGGGTTCCTGCGACGACGTCATTCGACACTCCGATAGAGGTGGTGCTTGGAGATGTACTGGACGACCCCATCGGGCACCAAGTACCACACCGGGAAACCCCGGCGCACCCTGTCCCGGCAGTCGGTCGACGAGATCGCAAGTGCCGGAACCTCCAGCAAGCTTACGTCCTGCTCAGGCAAACCCGAAACGGACAGCACATGTCCCGGTCGACTCACAGCGACGAAGTGGGCGAGTTCCCAGAGCTCCCCGACGTCCTTCCAGGAGAGGATCTGCGCGATCGCGTCGGCCCCGGTGATGAAGTACAGGTCGGCATCGGGGCGTTCGGCACGGATGTCGCGGAGGGTGTCGATCGTGAACGTCGGCTTGTGGCGGTCGATGTCGACCCGGCTCACGGTGAACCTCGGGTTCGACGCCGTGGCGATGACCGTCATGAGGTAGCGGTGCTCGGGAGGGCGTGACGTTCGACTTGTAGTTCGGCGCCCCGGTGGGGACGAAGACCACCTCGTCGAGCCCGTGGGACTGCGCGACCTCGCTGGCCGCGACCAGGTGGCCGTGGTGGATGGGGTCGAACGTGCCGCCCATCACGCCGATGCGTGGCCGGCCGTTGTCGCCCGTCATCGCGCGAACGCCCGCTCAGTGCCCGCCGTGCTCGCTCCCGCCGCCTGGCGGGCGGCGTACGCCTCGGCCTTGCGCACGGTGCCGGTTGGCGACGTCGCGGTACGAGGCGGTCGACGAACGCGAGGGCGGCGAAGACGATGATCGCGACGACGCCGTACAGGAACGGCTCCATCGGGAGCTCCCTCGCGTGCACCGTCTCGGTGAGTACCGTGCCGGTCAGCACTGCGGTCGTGAGGCTCATTCGCCGTTCCTTTCGATCCTGCGGGTGTCGCTCGTGACAGTCTAGCGAGGTCAGGCGCGCACGTGCCCGGCGCCGCGCACGATCCACTTCGTGCTGGTGAGCTCGGGCAGCCCCATCGGCCCGCGGGCGTGCAGCTTCTGCGTGGAGATGCCGACCTCGGCGCCGAAGCCGAACTCGGCGCCGTCGGTGAAGCGGGTCGAGGCGTTCACCATGACGGCCGCGGCATCCACCTCGTTGAGGAACCGCTCGGCGTTGCCGAGGTCGTTCGTGACGATCGACTCGGTGTGCTTCGTGGAGTACCGGCGGATGTGGCCGAGCGCGTCGTCGATCGAGTCGACGATGCCGACCGAGAGGTCGAGGCTCATGTGCTCGGTGGCCCAGTCCTCGTCGGTCACGGGGAGCGCCTCGGGCCGCAGCGCGCGCACGCGCTCGTCGGCGTGGATCGTGACCCCGGATGCCTCGAGCCGGTCGATGCACCGCCGGCAGCAGCCGCTCGGCGGCGTCGCGGTGCACGAGCAGCGTCTCGAGCGCGTTGCAGACGCTCGGACGCTGCACCTTGGCGTTGTGCACGAGCTCGACGGCCCAGTCCTCGCGCGCGCTCGCGTCGAGGAACATGTGCACGACCCCGGCGCCGGTCTCGATGACGGGCACGCGCGCCTCGTCGACGACGGCGCGGATGAGCCCGGCGCTGCCCCGCGGGATGAGCACGTCGACGTAGTCGCGGGCCTGCATGAGGTGACGTGCGCCGGCGCGGCCGAAGTCGTCGACCGTCTGCACGCCGTCGGCGGGCAGCCCCGCGGCGTCGAGCGCATCGCGGAGCACCTCCGACGAGCACGCGGTTCGTCTGCTCGGCCGCGCTGCCGCCCCGCAGCACCACCGCGTTGCCGCTCTTGAGCGCGAGCACGGCGATGTCGATCGTGACGTTCGGGCGCGCCTCGTAGATGGCGCCCACG
Organism: uncultured Actinomycetota bacterium; assembly: GCA_963709115.1. GTDB lineage: Bacteria > Actinomycetota > Actinomycetes > Actinomycetales > Microbacteriaceae > Agromyces. The sequence continues at coordinate 401,495 of CAVPVF010000016.1, read as the reverse complement.
ACGCCGAGCGGCACGCGGACCTGGTCGATGCGCACGCCGTTCGGCAGCGAGCGACCGCTCACCGTCTCGCCGATCGGGTCGGTGAGGGCGATGACCTCGAGCACGGCGTCGGCCAGCGCGCCGACGCGTCGCTCGTCGAGCGCGAGGCGGTCGAGGAGGCCGTTCGACAGGCCCGACTCGCGGCCGGCCTCGAGGTCGAGCGCGTTCGCGGCGATGATCTCGTCGGTGCGATCGCGGAGGAGCCCGGCGATCCGCTCGAGCGCGGCATCCTTCTCGGCCGTCGTCGCCCGGGCGAGGCGGTAGGACGCCTCCTTCGCGGCGGCGAGCCGCGCGTCGATCACCGTCGTGTCGAGGTCGGGGTGCTCCATGGCACCAGCCTAGGCGAGCGGCGGATTCCCCGCCGGCCGTGTGACGGACGGGGGCGGCGTCGAACCACGTGCCGACCTCGGCGCCCTCGAGCGCCTGCGCCACGAGCGGCGTCGCGGTGATGAGCACGGCGGCGCCGGCCTCCGCGGCGATGCGCGCGGCGGAGACCTTGGTCTCCGCTCCCCCGGTGCCGACGCCGGCGCGGCCGATCGAGCCGATCTCGACGCCCGCGAGCGGGTCGCCGAACGGCACGTGCGCGATGCGCTCGGCGCCCTCGAGGTGCGGCGGCCTGGTGTAGAGCGCGTCGACGTCGGAGAGCAGCACGAGCAGGTCGGCGCCGATGAGCTCGGCGACGAGCGCGGCGAGCCGGTCGTTGTCGCCGAAGCGGATCTCGTGCGTCGCGACCGTGTCGTTCTCGTTCACGATCGGCAGGATCCGCAGCGCGAGCAGGCGGTCCATCGCCCGCTGGGCGTTCGAGCGCGGCGTCGCGTGCTCGAGGTCGCCCGCGGTGAGCAGCACCTGCCCGGCGACGATGCCGTAGCGGTCGAGCGAGTCCTGGTAGCGGAAGACGAGCAGGTTCTGCCCCACGGATGCCGCGGCCTGCTGCGTCGCGAGGTCGGTGGGCCGCGCGTCGAGCCTGAGGTACGGCATGCCCGTGGCGATCGCACCCGACGACACGAGCACGACCTCGGCGCCGCGCTCGTGGGCGGCGGCGAGGGCGTCGACGAGCGGGCCGATCTGGCCGGCGTTCTCACCGCTGATCGACGAGGAGCCGACCTTCACGACGATCCGCCGCGCCTGCGGGATCTCGGCGCGGCGTGCGCGGGGTCACCGCTCGTCCTCCCGCCGGATCCTGGTCGGCGGCCGGCTCGGTCACCTCGTCGACCCCGTCGGCATCGCGGGCACGTCGACTCGGAGCGGTCCTCGCCGTCGGCGTCCGTCGCGGTCTCGCCGTCGGCCCACAGGCCGGCCTCGCGCTCGCGCTGCAGTTCGGCGCGGGCCTCGGCCTTGGCGTCCATGCGGTCGTGGTAGTCGCTGCGGCGCTCGGCGCGGGTGGCGCGGCGGTTCTCGTCGAGGCGGAGGTCGGCGCCGCGCGGCGCGGTGATGAGCTCCGCCGTCGACGTGAGGGTGGGCTCCCAGTCGAAGACGACGCCCGATCCGGGGCCGATGACGACGGTCGAACCCGCGACCGCGCCGGCGCGGACCAGCTGGTCCTCGACGCCGAGGCGCGCGAGGCGGTCGGCGAGGAAGCCGACGGCCTCGTCGTTCGTGAAGTCGGTCTGCGCGACCCAGCGCTCGGGCTTCGCGCCGAGCACCCGGTAGAGGGTGCCGTAGCTGCCGCCCTCGGGGCGCACGACGAAGCCGCTGTCGTCGACGGCCTTCGGGCGCATCACGATGCGCGGCGGCGCCGGGGCGGCGGCCGCCGCGGCGCGCGCCTCGTCGACGAGCTCGCCGAGCGCGAAGCCGAGCTGGCGCAGGCCCTCGTGGCTGACGGTCGAGATCTCGAACACGCGGTAGCCGCGGGCCTCGAACTCGGGTCGCACGAAGTCGGCGAGCTCGCGTGCCTCGGGCACGTCGACCTTGTTGAGTGCGACGAGCTGCGGCCGCTCGAGCAGCGGCACCTGCCCCTCGGGAACCGGGTACGCGGCGAGCTCGCGCAGGATCACGTCGAGGTCGCTGAGGGGGTCGCGCCCGGGCTCGAGCGTCGCGCAGTCCACGACGTGCAGGAGCGCCGAGCAGCGCTCGACGTGGCGCAGGAACTCGAGGCCGAGCCCCTTGCCCTCGCTCGCGCCCTCGATGAGGCCCGGCACGTCGGCCATGGTGAAGCGGTGGTCGCCGGCCTGCACGACGCCGAGGTTCGGATGCAGCGTGGTGAACGGATAGTCGGCGATCTTCGGCCGAGCCGCGGAGAGCGCGGCGATGAGGCTCGACTTGCCCGCCGAGGGGAAGCCGACCAGCGCGACATCCGCGACCGTCTTGAGCTCGAGCGTGACCTCGCCCTCGAACCCGGGCGTGCCGAGCAGGGCGAAGCCGGGCGCCTTGCGCTTGGTGCTCGCGAGCGCGGCGTTGCCGAGGCCGCCCTGGCCTCCGGGGGCCGCGACGAAGCGCATTCCGGGCTCGGAGAGGTCGGCGAGCTCGGTGCCGTCGGGGTCCTTCACGACGGTGCCGACGGGCACGGGGAGCTCCAGGAGCTCGCCCGCGGCGCCCGAGCGGTTGTCGCCCATGCCGGGCTGCCCGTTCTCCGACGACGCGGTGCGGACGGCCGTGGTACGCGAGCAGCGTGGTGACCTGCGGGTCGGCGACGAGCACGATGTCGCCGCCGTGCCCGCCGTTGCCGCCGTCGGGGCCGGCGAGCGGCTTGAACTTCTCACGGCGCACCGAAACGCAGCCGTTGCCCCCGTGACCGGCGCGCACGAACAGCGTCACCTCGTCGACGAAGCTGACCATGCTGCGCCCCTCTCTCCGTTGGAAAACACGTGAGGGCGAGCCGAAGCCCGCCCTCACAAGACCTGTCGGTCGACTATTCGCCGACCGCCACGATGTTGACGACCTTGCGGCCGCCCTTGTTGCCGAACTGCACTGCGCCGGCCTCGAGCGCGAAGAGCGTGTCGTCGCCACCGCGACCGACACCCGCACCCGGGTGGAAGTGAGTGCCGCGCTGGCGGACGAGGATCTCGCCCGCGCTGACGACCTGGCCGCCGAAGCGCTTCACGCCGAGGCGCTGGGCGTTCGAGTCACGACCGTTGCGAGTGGAGCTCGCTCCCTTTTTGTGTGCCATGTCTGTTTCTCCTTGCGAGCCGCGGGCTACTTGATGCCGGTGATCTTGACGCGCGTGAGCTCCTGACGGTGGCCCTGGCGCTTCTTGTAGCCGGTCTTGTTCTTGAACTTCTGGATCACGATCTTGGGGCCGCGGAGGTCGTTCAGGACCTCAGCCGTGACCGTGACCTTCGCGAGCGACTTGGCGTCGGAGGTGATCTTCTCGCCGTCGACGAGGAGGACCGGGATGAGCTGGACGTTGCCGTCCTTGTCAGCCTTGATGCGGTCCATCGTCACGATGGTGCCGACTTCGACCTTCTCCTGCCGACCGCCGGCGCGCACTACTGCGTAAACCACTACTCGTACCTATCGTCTGGGGAGCCGGGGCTCCATGCTGGTTATGTCACTGCCTGATGGGATGTCACTGCGCGGGACCCCAGCGGGAAGGAGGGTCGTCACTGCCAGAAAACTGTGCGGGCACACCGGGATAAGCGGTGGCACCAACGGTCGAGTTTACCGGATGACCGATGGTCGGTCAAACGCGCGTCGCCCGGCGCGTCGCGCGGTCCGGCGCGTAGGATCGGCGGCATGACCGTGCTGATCGACACGCCGCTCTGGCCGAAGCACGGCACGGTGTGGTCGCACCTCGTCAGCGACCGGTCGGTCGCCGAGCTGCGGGCCTTCGCCGAGCGCACCGGAGTGCCGGCCAGGGCGTTCGACCTCGACCACTACGACGTCCCGGTCGAGCGCTACGACGAGCTCGTCGCCGCCGGCGCCGAACCGGTGTCGCCGCGCGAGCTCGTGCGGCGGCTCGCCGCGAGCGGCCTCCGGGTCACGCCGCGCGAGCGGCGCGCCCGGTCAGCGCTCGACGCCTGACTCGCCCCGCGTCGGCGGTGGTGCCGTCGGCGCGCGTGATCACCGGCGGAGCCCCAGCGGGACTCAGGGCGGCGGTCGTCACCCGACGGCTGCGCGCGCGGCCCTCGCCCGCCTTCTTCGGTGCGGGCAGCGCGTCGAGCACGGAGTCGAGGAGCACCTCGGCGTCGACCGGGCGCACGGTGCGCTTGCGCTCGACGGGGGCGACCGGCGGCAGGTCCACGAGCGGCACGCGGGCGGGCGCCTCGGATGCCGCGGCGACGGGCTCGCGGCGTCGCCGGGCTCGCGCTCGGGCCGCTCGGCGAGGGCCGCAGCGGCCTCTGTCGTCTCGGCCGGTCCCTGCTCCTGGGTCACGCGACGGTGACGACCGCGGCGGCGGCCGCCGCTGGGCGCCGGCGACTCCGCGCCCGCGCTCCTGCGTCGGCGCACCCGCGGCCCCGCGGGCCGGGGCCGCGCCGGCATCGGCGGGCTCGGTCGCGGCGGCCGCCGCGGCGACATCCGCCTCGGCCGGCCGGTGCTCGGTGTGCGGGATCGTCGACGCGGCGATCTGCGCGAGGGCGTGCTTGACGTCCTCGGTGATCGCGTGCGTTCCGGTGTGGGCCTTCGGCTCCGCCGCGGGTGCGGGCTGCTGGCTGCCGCCACCGCCTCCGCTGCCGCGCCCGCGGCTGCGGCCGCGTTCGACCTGCTGGGGCGGGCGGTGCTTCACGATCGGCTCGTGGTGCACGATGATGCCGCGGCCCGCGCAGACCTCGCACGGCTCGCTGAACGACTCGAGCAGGCCGAGGCCGAGCTTCTTGCGCGTCATCTGCACGAGGCCGAGCGACGTGACCTCGGCGACCTGGTGCTTGGTGCGGTCGCGCGAGAGGCACTCGACCAGGCGGCGCAGCACGAGGTCGCGGTTGGACTCGAGCACCATGTCGATGAAGTCGACGACGATGATGCCGCCGATGTCGCGCAGGCGCAGCTGGCGCACGATCTCCTCGGCCGCCTCGAGGTTGTTCTTCGTGACCGTCTCCTCGAGGTTGCCGCCCGAGCCCACGAACTTGCCCGTGTTCACGTCGACGACCGTCATGGCCTCGGTGCGGTCGATGATCAGCGAGCCGCCGGACGGCAGCCACACCTTGCGGTCGAGCGCCTTCTCGATCTGCTCGCTGATGCGGAACTCGTCGAACGCGTCGCGCTCGCCCGTGTACGCCTCGACCCGCTCGAGCAGGTCGGGCGCGACGGCGCGGAGGTACCGCTCGATCGTCTCGCGCGCCTCGTCGCCCGAGATGATCATCTTCTGGAAGTCCTCGTTGAAGACGTCGCGCACGATCTTGATGAGCAGGTCGGGCTCGGAGTGCAGCAGCGCGGGCGCCTGGACCTTCTCGAGCTGGGTCGAGATGTCGGCCCACTGCGCGATCAGGCGGTTCACGTCGAGCGTGAGCTGCTCCTCGGTGGCGCCCTCGGCCGCGGTGCGCACGATGACGCCCACGTTGTCGGGGAGCACCTCCTTGAGGATCTTCTTGAGGCGGGCGCGCTCGGTGTCGGGGAGCTTGCGGCTGATGCCGTTCATCGACCCGTTCGGCACGTACACGAGGTAGCGGCCGGGCAGCGAGACCTGGCTCGTGAGGCGTGCGCCCTTGTGGCCGATGGGGTCCTTCGTGACCTGCACGAGCACCCGGTCGCCGGGCTTCAGTGCGAGCTCGATGCGGCGCGGCTGGTTCTTCTCGCCGTTCTCGGCGGCGGCGTCCCAGTCGACCTCGCCCGAGTAGAGCACGGCGTTGCGGCCGCGGCCGATGTCGACGAAGGCGGCCTCCATGCTCGGCAGCACGTTCTGCACGCGGCCGAGGTAGACGTTGCCGATGAGCGAGGCGTCCTGGTTGCGCGCGACGTAGTGCTCCACGAGCACGCCGTCCTCCAGCACGCCGATCTGGATGCGCCCGCTCTTCGCGCGCACGACCATCTGGCGGTCGACGGACTCGCGGCGGGCGAGGAACTCGGACTCGGTGATCACCGCACGCCGGCGACCGGCGTCGCGCCCGTCGCGGCGGCGCTGCTTCTTCGCCTCGAGGCGCGTGGAGCCCTTGACCTTCTGCGGCTCGGTGATGAGCTCGGGCTCGCGGGGCTTGCGCACCTTGACGACGGTGTTGGCGGGCTCGTCGGCGGCGGGACGACCCTCCTCGCCGCTGCGGCGGCGGGTGCGGCGGCGCACGCTCGACGGTCTCCTCGACGTCGGGCGCGCCCTGGCGCTCGGGTCGCTCGGTCGCGCTCGGGGCGCTCGACCTGGACCAGCACCGGCGGGGCGTGGAAGATCAGCGAGGTCGTCGTGAGCGTCGCGGGGATGGGCGACGCCGGTGCGACCTCGGGCTCGGCCTCGGTCGGCGTCGTCGACCTCGCGCCGGCGGCCTCGGCGTCGACGCCCTGCCTCGGCGGCCTCGGCTCGGCGGCGACGACGTCGGCCGTGGCCTCCGCGGTCGGCTCCGCCGTCGTCGGGTCGGCCTCGGCGGACCGGCGGGACTCGGCGCTCGTCGCGTCGGCTGCGTCGACGGGCGCGTCGCCCGTCAGCGCGGCAGCGCTCCTGGCCGCCGCGTCCTCGGCCTCCGCGACGCGCTCCGAACAGGCCGCCCCGTCGCTTCTGGGTGCTGCTGCCGGAATCGGGTTCGTTCGTGTGGTTCTCGTTGCCTTCCACCATCTCTGGTGCACTCCTACGACGGTTCGGTTGGCCGCGCCACCCGTTCCGTTCTCGTCTCGAGCGATCCTGCGCCGTGCGCGGGACCGCCAATCCTTCATTGCTGCGACCGGCAGGTTGCCTGTGTCGCCACGTCTCGCGGTGCGTCTCGACCGCTCACTCGGATGCGGTGCATCCTCAAAGCCTTCATTGGCGCCGTTCCGGGCGCGGCCCGGACGACTCATTCGATTATCGCACGCTCTCACAGGGTCGTGTGGAAGCGGCATGCCACAATACGAACATGCCGGACTCCTCCCCTCGGTCCCGACCCGTCGCCATCGCCGTCTTCCTCGTCATCGCGGGCGCCCTCGGCCTCCTCGCGGCGTGGGAGCTGTCGGTCGAGAAGGTGCTCGTGCTGGCGGATCCCGGAGCACGTCCCGGCCTGCAACGTCGGCGTGCTCGTCGGCTGCGGCGTGAACCTCGACTCGTGGCAGGGATCGGTGTTCGGCTTCCCCAACCCGTTCATCGGCCTCATGGCCTGGCCGGTCGTCATCACGATCGGCGTCGCGATCCTCGCCGGCGCCGAGTTCTCGCGCTGGTTCTGGATCGGCCTCAACGTCGGCGTGGCCGGAGCCCTCGTGTTCGTCGGCTGGCTGATCGCGCAGAGCATCTACGTGCTCGACGTGCTGTGCCCGTGGTGCATGCTCACCTGGGCCGTGACGATCCCCACCTTCTGGGTGGTGACGCTGCACAACCTGCGCACCGGGCATATTCCCGCATCGGCACGCGTCCGGCGCCTCGCGGCCGCCTGGTTCTCGTGGATCCCGCTCATCACGGTGGTCTGCTACGCGATCGTCATCCTGCTCGCGCAGGCGCAGATCGACGCGATCCCGCGCGTCATGATCGACCTGCAGAACCTCTTCCGCTGACCCGACGTCGCCGCCGCGGCCACGGAGCCGGCCGGGCGCGGTCACGCGCACCGGCCCGCCGCGGCATCCGATCAGGCGAACCAGAGCGCGAGCTCGCGCTCGGCCGACTCGACCGAGTCGGAGCCGTGCACGAGGTTCTGCTGGACCTTGAGGCCCCAGTCCCGCCCGAAGTCGCCGCGGATCGTGCCCGGGTGCCGCGGTGGTCGGGTCGGTGGTGCCGGCCAGCACGCGGAATCCCTCGATCACGCGGTTGCCGGCCACGCGCATGGCGACCACGGGCCCCGACTGCATGAACTCGACGAGCGGCTCGTAGAACGGCTTGCCCTCGTGCTCCGCGTAGTGCTTCGCGAGGATCTCGCGGTCGGGCTGCACCATCCGGATGTCGACGAGCGAGTACCCCTTCGCCTCGATGCGGCGGAGGATCTCGCCGGTGAGGTTGCGGGCGACGCCGTCGGGCTTCACGAGCACGAGGGTCTCTTCGATGGCAGTGGTCATTCCTGTTCCTGTTCCGGATCGGCGATCGCCGCCGTCCTGTCTCGGTCGATTCGTGCGCCGACGACCATGCAGTACCACCACAGGCCGCCGAAGAGGACGCCGACGAAGAACATCGCCGGGTTGAGCAAGCCGGCCGCGAGGATCAGCACCTGCAGCGCCCAGCCGAGCGCGAAGCCCCACCGGTACCGCAGGAGCCCGATCGTGGCGATCAGGCCGAGGATCAGCACCCCGCCTGCGGCCAGGGACACCCACGGCGGCAGGCCGAACGTGCCGTTCTCGGTGGGCGCGAGGCCCCAGATCGACGAGCGCCGCGAGGAAGACCACGATGATCTCGAACCCGAGCACGATCGAGGCGAGGCTCTGCCGCGACGCGAGCGCGGCGCGCGGCGGCCGGATGCCCTGCGCGGGCTCCGGCGTCGGGTCGGGCGCGGGCGTCGTGGCGTCGCTCATGCGCGACCCCACCCGCGGTCGGCGGCGATCGCCATGGCCTCGCCGACGAGCGCGATCGAGCCGGTGACGACGACCGCGCGCTTCGGCGCCTCAGCCGCCCAGGCGCGCGCGTCGTCGAGGGCGTCGTCGAGCCGCTCGACGGCCTGCACGCGGTCGGCGCCGACCCGCGCGGCGACGGCCGCGGCGAGGTCGGAGGCGTCGCGCGCGCGATCGGAGTCGGGTCGGGTGACGAGGAACGAGCCGCCCGTGCGGGCGAGCACGGCGGCGATGCCCGTCGGCGTCCTTGTCGGCGAGCACGCCGAACACGAACGACGACCTCGTCGAAGTCGAAGTACTCGTCGAGCGCCGGCGACGAGCGACTCGGCGCCGTGCGGGTTGTGCGCGGCGTCGACGATGATCGTGGGGTCGCCGGCGATCGGCTGCAGGCGACCCGGCGATGCCGCGGCGGCCAGTCCGTCGTGCACCACCGCGTCGGCGAGGCGAACGGCGCCGCCCCCGATGAACGCCTCGACCGCCGCGATCGCGACCGCGGCGTTCTCGGCCTGGTGGCGACCGAACAGCGGCAGCGCCACGTCGCGGTACTCCCCCGCGAGTCCGCGGATCGACACCAGCTGGCCGCCCACCGCGACCCGCGACTCGAGCACGTCGAACGCGTCGCCCTCGACGGCGAGCGTCGACTCGGTGAGCTCGGCCGCGTCCTCGAGCACCTCGAGCGCCGCGTCGGGCTGCTTCGCGGTCACGACGGATGCCGCCGGCTTGATGATCCCCGACTTCGTGCGCGCGATCTCGGTGATCGTCGAGCCGAGCCGCGACTGGTGGTCGAGGTCGATCGGCGTGAACACGGCGACCTGCCCGTCGGCGACGTTCGTGGAGTCCCACTCGCCGCCCATGCCGACCTCGAGCACGACGACGTCGACGGGCGCGTCGGCGAAGCACGCGAACGCGAGCACCGTGAGCGCCTCGAAGAACGTCAGCGGCTCCTCGCCCGCGCCCTCGAGCTCGGCGTCGACGATCGCGACGAACGGGAGGATCTCCTCCCAGTTGCGCGCGACGGCCTCGTCGGCGATGGGCTCGCCGTCGATGCGGATCCGCTCGGTGAAGCGTTCGAGGTGCGGACTCGTGAGGAGCCCGGTGCGCAGGCCGGAGGCGCGCAGCAGGCTCTCGATCATGCGGCTGGTCGACGTCTTGCCGTTGGTGCCCGTGATGTGGATCGACCGGCGCGGCGTGGTGCGGGTCGCCGAGCAACTCGACCGCGCGGCGGGTCGGTGCCAGGCGCGGACGGGGCGAGCCCTCGCCGATGCGCGCGAGGAGCGCGCGCGTAGACCGCATCGGCGGCGTCGCGCGCCTCGGCCGTCGTCGAAGTCGTCGGATGCGTCGGTCACAGCTTCTCCAGGTCCACGAGGAGCGACGACCCGTCGCCGACCGGGCGCGCCGCGACGGCGCCCGACACGTCGACGGACGTCTCGATGTCGAGTTCGACCGCGAGCGTCTCGCGGGCGATGAGGTCGCGATGCGCCGAGGCGGCGGTCACGCCGTCGCGCGTCGAGCGTGAGCCCCAGCCGGATGCGGTCGCCCACCTCGAGCCCGGCGGACTTGCGCGCCTCCTGCACGGCCCGCACGACGTCGCGGGCGAGGCCCTCCGCCTCGAGCTCGGGCGTCGTCGCGGTGTCGAGGATGACGAATCCGCCGTCGGCGAGGAGCGCGAGCGCGTTCGACCCGTCGCCCGATCCGCCGGCCTCGAGCACGAGCTCGTACTCGCCGGGCTCGAGCGGGATGCCGCCGGCGACGACGCCGTCGCCGTCGACGCGTCCAGTCGCCCGACCGGGCGGCCTGGATCGCCTGCTGCACCGTCTTCCCGAGCCGCGGACCCGCCGCGCGCGCATTGACGCTCAGTCGCTTCGTGACGCCGTACGCCTCGGCGCTCGACTCGTCGAGCGGCGACCAGGTCGACCGACTTCACGTTGAGCTCGTCGCGGAGGATGCCCTCGAACGGCGCCAGCGCCGCGGCATCCGCCGAGACGACCGTGAGGTTCGCGAGCGGCAGGCGCACACGTCGCCCGGCCTGCTTGCGGAGGGCGAGCACCGCGCCGGTGACCTCGCGCACGGCGTCCATCGCGGCGACGAGGGCGTCGTCGGCCGGGAACTCCTCGGCGTCGGGCCAGTCGGCGAGGTGCACGCTGCGGCCGCCCGTGAGCCCGCGCCAGATCTGCTCGGTGACCAGGGGCAGCAGCGGCGCCGCGAGCCGCGTGTACGTCTCGAGCACGGTGTAGAGCGTGTCGAACGCCTCCGTGCCGGCTCCGTCCTCGCCGACGCCCGCCCAGAACCGGTCGCGCGAACGACGCACGTACCAGTTCGTGAGCACGTCGGCGAAGTCGCGGAGCCGCTGGGCGGCCAGCGTCGAGTCGAAGTCCTCGAACTCGGCGGTGACCGCCGTGACGAGGTCGCGCAGCTTGGCGAGCAGGTACCGGTCGAGCACGTCGGTCGAGTCGGTGCGCCGGGTCGCCTCGTACCCGCCCTCGCGGGCGGTGTTGGCGTAGAGCGAGAAGAAGTACCAGGTGCTCCAGAGCGGCAGCATCACCTGTCGCACGCCCTCGCGGATGCCCTCCTCGGTGACGACGAGGTTGCCGCCGCGCAGCACGGGGCTCGACATCAGGAACCAGCGCATCGCGTCGGCCCCGTCGCGATCGAACACCTCGGAGACATCCGGGTAGTTGCGCAGCGACTTCGACATCTTCTGCCCGTCGCTGCCGAGCACGATGCCGTGGCTGACGACGTTCTCGAACGCGGGCCGGTCGAAGAGCGCGGTCGACAGCACGTGCATCACGTAGAACCAGCCGCGCGTCTGCCCGATGTACTCGACGATGAAGTCGGCCGGGTTGTGCGTGTCGAACCACTCCTGGTTCTCGAACGGGTAGTGCACCTGCGCGAAGGGCATCGATCCCGAGTCGAACCAGACGTCGAGCACGTCGGGGATGCGGCGCATCGTGGACCTGCCGGTCGGGTCGTCGGGGTTCGGCCGCGTGAGGTCGTCGATGTACGGACGGTGCAGGTCGGGCTCGCCGGCGGTGTTGCGCGGAAGCTGCCCGAAGTCGCGCTCGAGCTCGGCGAGCGAGCCGTACACGTCGATGCGGGGGTGAGCGGGGTCGTCGCTCTTCCACACCGGGATCGGCGAGCCCCAGTACCGGTTGCGGCTGATCGACCAGTCGCGGGCGCCGGCGACCCACTTGCCGAACTGCCCGTCCTTCACGTTCTCGGGAACCCACGTGATGTCCTGGTTCAGCTCGCCCATGCGGTCGCGGAACTCGGGCACGCGGATGAACCAGCTCGAGACCGCCTTGTAGATGAGCGGATTGCGGCAGCGCCAGCAGTGCGGGTACGAGTGCTCGTAGCTCGCCTGGCGGAGCAGTCGGCCCTCGGCCTTGAGCAGCTGCGTGAGCGGCTTGTTCGCGTCGCTCCAGAGCAGCCCCGCGACATCCGTGACCGCCGGGAGGAACCGCCCGCCGTCGTCGAGCGAGAGGATCACCGGGATGCCGGCCGCCTCGCCGACCTTCTGGTCCTCCTCGCCGTAGGCCGGGCGCCTGGTGCACGATGCCCGTGCCGTCCTCCGTCGTGACGTAGTCGGCGACGAGGACCTGCCAGGCGTTCTGCACGCCGTACTGCTCGACGTCGGCGTAGTAGTCGAACAGCCGGTCGTAGGTGACGCCCTCGAGCTCCGCGCCGCGGACGGTGCGCGACACGGCGGCACGCGCGTCGTCGACCGAGTCGTACCCGAGCTCCTTGGCGTAGCTGCCGACCAGGTCGCGGGCGATGAGGTACTCGGCGCCGAGCACCTCGGTGTCGGTCGGACCCTCGTGCTCGCGGTTGACGGTCGCGTCGGGGGTGCCGTTCGGGCCCGGCGGGCACGACCGCGTACTCGATGTCGGGGCCGACCGCGAGCGCGAAGTTCGTCGGCAGCGTCCACGGCGTCGTCGTCCACGCGAGCGCGCGCACCGCGGTGAGCCCCAGCGACTCGGCCTTCGCGCCGATGAGCGGGAACGTCACGGTGACCGACTGGTCCTGGCGCATCTTGTAGACGTCGTCGTCCATGCGCAGCTCGTGGTTCGACAGCGGCGTCTGGTCGCGCCAGCAGTACGGCAGCACGCGGTAGCCCTCGTAGGCGAGCCCCTTGTCGTGCAGGGTCTTGAACGCCCAGATCACCGACTCCATGAACGTCGACGTCGAGCGTCTTGTAGTCGTGCTCGAAGTCGACCCAGCGCGCCTGGCGGGTGACGTAGTCCTGCCACTCCTCGGTGTAGCGCAGCACGGCGTCGCGCGCGGCCTGGTTGAAGGCCGCGATCCCCATCTCCTCGATCTCGCTCTTGTCGGTGATGCCGAGCTGGCGCTCGGCCTCGAGCTCGGCCGGGAGTCCGTGCGTGTCCCAGCCGAAGCGCCGGTGCACCTGGTGGCCGCGCATGGTCTGGAAGCGCGGGAACAGGTCCTTCGCGTAGCCCGTGAGGAGGTGCCCGTAGTGCGGGAGGCCGTTGGCGAACGGCGGTCCGTCGTAGAAGACCCACTCGGGCGCGCCCTCGCGCTGGTCGATCGACGCCTGGAAGGTGCCGTCCTGCTTCCAGAAGGCGAGGACCTCCCGCTCGACGGCGGGGAAGTCGGGTGAGGGGGCGACGCCGTGGTCGTCTGGGGTACGGGGGTACACGCTCGCTCCTTGCGGGGACGGATGCTCTCGCGAGGACGCCGGCTGCTCGATCGAGCACCGTCGCGGTACCACCTCGCTTGTCCCGGCGCCTGACGGCCCCGGAACCCCTCCTTGCGGCTGTGACGGGCCACCCGTTCGGTTCTACTGGCGAGCGGATGCCGCGGGGCATCCGTTCGCGTTCTTCCGAAGACTCCCCGGTGATGGCCGGATCGACGTCGTTGCCCTCAAGACTACCGTGTCGTCGGCGTGCGGAGCACGCGCGGCGGCGAGGGAGCCCCCGGTAGGCCTCGCTGATCAGCGCGAGCAGCGCGCCCTCGGGGAGGTCGTGCTGCTTGGCCTCGTCGACGAGGTCGTGGATCGCTCCGGCGAGGGCGGCGTGGCCGCCGATGCGCACGGCCACGACCGCGCCGCGCCCCCGATGGAGCTCGATGAGCTGCTCGTCGCGGAGCACGCCGTAGGCGCGCAGCACGGTGTGCATGTTCACGCCGAGCGACTCGGCGAGATCGCGCGCGGCCGGGCAGTCGCTCGCCGCCGATGACGCGCCCGTCGATGATGGCGGCCCTGATGGCGGCGGCGAGCTGCTCGAACAGCGGCGTCGCGCGGGTCGGGTCGAGGCGGATGAGCACGTCTTGATTGTATTGTTCTATGTGAAGGCGAACAAGTGGCTTGTCGCCCGATCGTCCCGCTGCCAAGATGAGTGCGAGCCGCGTCGTCGGGGCGCCCCCGCTCCCCCAAGCACGCCCCGTCGGCCGGTGATCCAGCACTCGGCCGCGCGACACCGGCACCGGCCGGTCGTCGGGCTCTCACGCCATCGACCCACAAGGACTGCACGTGACCACCGCCACCCCCGCCACCTCGATCCCGGCAGACGCCACGCCAGTGCGACGCGTCGCGTGGGCGTCGATGGTCGGCACCTCGCTCGAGTCGTTCGACTTCTACGTCTTCGCCTACTTCTCCGCGTTCTTCATCGGGCCGCTCTTCTTCGACCCGCTCGGCAGCTTCGGCGGCCAGCTCGCCGCGTTCTCGACGATCGCGCTCGCGTTCATCGTGCGGCCGATCGGTGCCGTGATCTTCGGCCACATGGGCGACCGGCTCGGACGTCGGGCCACGCTGCTCTGGACCGTCGGCATCATGGGCGTCGCCACCGGCCTCATCGGCGTGCTCCCGACCTACGCGCAGGCCGGCTGGCTCGGTGCGATCCTCCTCGTGCTGCTCCGCGTCGTGCAGGGCCTCTCGCTCGGCGGCGAGTGGGGCGGCTCGATCCTGCTCGCGACGGAGCACTCGGGTGCGGTGAAGCGTGCCTTCTACGCGGCGATCCCGCAGCTCGGCTCCCCCGTCGGCTCGATCCTCTCGGCGGCGCTGTTCATCGTCATGACGATCGCCCTGCCCGCCGAGGAGCTCGCGGCATGGGGCTGGCGGATCCCGTTCCTGATCGCGTTCCCCCTGCTGCTCGTCTCGCTGTACCTGCGCTGGTCGATCGACGAGACCCCGGTGTTCCGCGAGGTCGTCGCCGAGGGCCGGCGCGACCGCCTGCCGTTCGCCACGATGTTCCGCCAGCGCCCCGTCGCCATCGTCATCGCGATCGGCGCCGCGCTGCTCGGCATCGGCTCGTACTCGCTGATGAACACGTACACGATCAACTACGGCGCCGCGGAGCTCGGATTCAGCTTCCAGGACCTCCTGATCGCGACGACGATCGGCGGGTTGCTGCAGCTCGTCACGATCCCGCTGTTCGGATCCTGGGCGACGAGGATCGGCTCGGCGCGAGTGGTCGCGTGGGGTGCGCTCGGCACGCTGCTCATCACGTTCCCGATGTACTTCCTCCTGCAGTTCGCGACGTTCCCGATCCTCGTCGGCACGATGATCATCGGCGGCATCCTCCCCACCATGTCGTGGGCGGCGCTCGGCGGGCTGATGAACGACCTCTTCCCCGACCACTTCCGCTACTCGGCGCTGTCGATCTCCTACGCGATCGCGGCGACCGTCAGCGGGTTCGTCCCGCTCGTCACGCTCGCGCTCGGCGAGGAGACCGGCTACGCGTGGTGGCACCCCGGTGTCGTGCTCGCGCTGCTCTCGGCGATCACCCTCGTCTCGGCCTGGGTCGCATCGCGGATGCCGCCGGTCCCCGAGGTCGGCGACCCCGACGCCGTGGCGACGCCCGAGCCCGCATCCGCCGCCTGAGCGTCACCCCCGCTGTCCGCTCCGCGAGCGGCACCGCACTCGGCCCGCCGGTTTCCGGCGGGCCGAGTCGTCTCCGATAGGCTGGATCGTCGCACATTCAGGCACCTCGGTATGGACACGGTGCCGCCGATATCGAACCGGAGCATCATGACCGACCACCCCCGCATTCCCGACAAGCCCGCGCTCGAAGGACTCGAATCGGTCTGGGGCGACGCGTGGGAGCGCGAGGGCGTCTTCCGGTTCGACCGGTCCGCCGCGTCGCGCGACACGATCTACTCGATCGACACGCCGCCGCCGACCGCATCGGGCTCCCTCCACATCGGCCACGTCTTCTCGTTCACGCACACCGACCTCGTCGCGCGCTACCAGCGCATGCGCGGCCGGCACGTGTTCTACCCGATGGGCTGGGACGACAACGGCCTGCCCACCGAGCGCCGCGTGCAGAACTACTACGGCGTGCGGTGCGACCCCTCGCTGCCGTACGACCCCGACTTCGTGCCGCCCTTCGAGGGCGGCGACAACAAGAGCACGAAGGCCGCCGACCAGCAGCCGATCAGCCGCCGCAACTTCATCGAGCTGTGCGAGCGCCTCACCGTCGAGGACGAGCAGCAGTTCGAAGCCCTGTTCCGCCAGCTCGGCCTCTCGGTGGACTGGAAGCAGTCGTACCGCACCATCGCCGACGAGGCGCTCTTCACCTCGCAGCTCGCGTTCGTCCGCAACGTCGAGCGCGGCGAGGCCTACCAGGCGCTGGCGCCCACGCTGTGGGACGTGACCTTCCGCACCGCCGTGGCGCAGGCCGAGCTCGAGGACCGCGAGCAGGCCGGGCACTACCACCGCGTGTCCTTCCACCGCCCCGACGGCGGCACGATCGAGATCGAGACGAGCCGCCCCGAGCTCATCCCCGCGTGCGTCGCCCTCGTCGCGCACCCCGACGACGAGCGCTACCAGCCGCTGTTCGGCACGACGGTGACGACCCCCGTGTTCGGGGTCGAGGTCCCCGTGGTCGCCCACCACCTCGCCCAGAAGGACAAGGGCACCGGCATCGCGATGATCTGCACCTTCGGCGACGTGACCGACGTCGTGTGGTGGCGCGAGCTCGACCTGCCCAATCGCGCCATCATCGGCTTCGACGGACGGGTCATCGCCGAGGCACCCGACGCGATCACGTCGGAGGCCGGACGTGCCGCGTACGCCGAGCTCGCCGGCAAGACGACGTTCTCGGCGAAGCAGGCCGTGGTCGAGCAGCTCCGCGCGTCGGGCGACCTCGCTCGGCGAGCCCACGGCGATCACGCATCCCGTCAAGTTCTACGAGAAGGGCGACCGCCCCCTCGAGATCGTCTCGACGCGGCAGTGGTACATCGTGAACGGCGCGCGTGACGAGGCGCTCCAGACCACGCTGCTCGAGCGCGGCCGCGAGATCGACTGGCACCCCGACTTCATGCGCGTGCGCTACGAGAACTGGGTCAGCGGCCTCTCGGGCGACTGGCTCATCTCCCGCCAGCGGTTCTTCGGCGTGCCGATCCCGGTCTGGTATCCGCTCGACGCCGCGGGCGATCCGGTGTTCGACGAGCCCATCGTGGCCACGCGCGACCTGCTCCCGGTCGACCCCTCGTCGGCACCGGCGCCGGGGTACGACGAGTCCCAGCGCGGCGAGCCCGGCGGCTTCATCGGCGAGCACGACATCATGGACACCTGGGCCACCTCGTCGCTGACGCCGCAGCTGGCGGCGGGCTGGGAGCGCGACCCCGAGCTGTTCGACCTCGTGTTCCCGTACTCGCTGCGCCCGCAGGCCCAGGACATCATCCGCACCTGGCTGTTCTCGACCGTGCTGCGCGCGCAGCTCGAGCACGGCGTCGGCCCGTGGGCGAACGCCGCCATCTCCGGCTTCATCGTCGACCCCGACCGCAAGAAGATGTCGAAGTCGAAGGGCAACGTGGTGACCCCCGCGGGCCTGCTCGAGCAGCACGGCTCCGACGCGGTGCGCTACTGGGCGGCATCCAGCCGGCTGGGCACGGATGCCGCGTTCGACCCGCAGAACCCGACGCAGGTGAAGATCGGGCGCCGCCTCGCCATCAAGGTGCTGAACGCGGCCAAGTTCATCCTCGGCTTCGATGGCCGAGCGGATGCCCCGGTCTCGGTGCCCATCGACCGCAGCATGCTCGCCGAGCTCGCCGACGTCGTGGCGAGCGCGACCCGGGCGTACGACGCCTACGACCACGCCCGCGCCCTCGAGGTCGCCGAGACGTTCTTCTGGACGTTCTGCGACGACTACCTCGAGCTCGTGAAGGAACGCGCCTACGGTGCGCCGAGTCCCGAGCAGGCGTCCGCCGTGGCGGCCCTGAAGACCGCGCTCAGCGTGCTGCTGCGCCTCTTCGCGCCGGTCATCCCGTTCGCGACGGAGGAGGCGTGGCGCTGGTCGAACGACGGCTCGGTGCACGGCTCGTCCTGGCCGTCGACCGACGAGCTCGCCGCCCGCGGCGAGGCGGGCGTCGAGCTGCTCGAGCTCGCGAGCCTCGCGCTCACCGGCATCCGCCGCGCGAAGACCGACGCGAAGGCGTCGCAGAAGACGCCCGTCGCCAGCGCCGTGATCGCGGCACCGGCGGCGGCGGTCGCGCTGCTCGAGGCCGTGGCATCCGACCTGCGTGCGGTGGGGCGCATCGCGTCGCTGTCGTTCGTCGAGGCCGAACAGTTCGAGGTGCGCGACATCGTGTTCGAGGCACCCGAGGCGTAGGGGGAACGCATGGCACATGAGATCCGCATGGCGGGCGACGAGGACTTCTTCGGCTGGCTGCCGTTGTTCGAGGCGTACTGCGAGTTCTACGAGACCGAGCTCGACGACGCGAAGGCGTTGATCGTCTGGAACTGGATCCGCGACGAGCACGATCCACTCGAGGCGGCGCTCGCCGTCGACGAGGAGGGCACGCCGGTCGGGCTCGCGCAGTTCCGCATCGTGCCCGACACCCTGCAGGCGACCCGCGGCATCCACCTCGACGACCTGTACGTCGAGACGGATGCGCGCGGCGCGGGCGTCGGTCGTGCGCTCATCGAGTTCGTGCACGCGCGATCGCGCGAGGTCGGCACCGGCGGGGTGAGCTGGATCACGGCGGCCGACAACGCCGACGCGCAGCGGGTCTACGACGAGCTGGCCCGTCGCACGACCTGGGTCACGTACGAGATGGACGCCTGATGCGGCTCGGCACGCGGTGGGCGTTCGGGGCCGAGCCACCGGCATCCGTGCCCGTCGACCTGCGCCCGCGCATCGCCGCCGCGGAGGCGACGCACGCGGGCGAGGGCGAGGGCCGGCACTGGACGCTCACCTGGCTCGAGGGCCGGCCGATCGTCGAGCTCGACGACGGCACCACGGTGAGCGACGCGATCATCGACGCCCACGACGCCGACGAGGACTGGTAGCGCTCAGGCGCGCGCGAGCACCTCGGCGTGCGGCATGAGCAGCCAGCCGTCGTCGTCGGCGGCCCACTCGCGCCACGCGGCGGCGATCCGGGCGAGTTCGGCGGGGTTCGAATGCCCCGACTCGATCGCGTGCGCCGCGAACTGCGACTGCGTGGCGCGCTCGGCCCACGAGTTGCCCCACCATTCCCGCTCGAGGGCGGTGGAGAACACCCACGTCGACGCGGTCGCCTCGAGGTCGGCGAAGCCGGCCTCGCGCACCCAGCGCTTCAGGTGCCGCCCGGCGTCGGGGTCGCCGCCGTTGCCGATCGCGACGTCGTGGTACAGGTCGAGCCAGCGGTCGAGCCCGGGCGAGGCGGGACTCCAGATCACGCCGCCGTAGTCCACGTCGCGCACCGCGAGGAGGCCGCCCGGCTTCAGGACGCGACGGAACTCGCGCAGCGCGTCGATGGGCCGGGCGAGGTGCTGCAGCACCTGGTGCGCATGCACGACGTCGAACGCGGCATCCGCGAACTCGAGCGCGTACGCGTCGCCCACGCGGAACTCGACGTTCTCGACCCGCTCGCTCCCGGCCAGGCCCGCCGCGCGCGCGACCACGTCCGCCGCGGCATCCACGCCCGTGACGAGGCCGGGCCGCACCCGCCGGGCGAGGTCGATCGTGATGGTGCCGGGCCCGCTGCCGACGTCGAGGATCCGGGCGCCGGCCTCCAGGTGCGGCGCGAGGTACGCGGCGGAGTTCTCGACCGTGCGCCAGGAGTGCACCCGCAGCACGCTCTCGTGGTGGCCGTGGGTGTACGCCTCGCTCGGCGCGGACTCGATGGATTCGCCGTCACGCTGCATACTCCGAGCCTACGACCGACGCGGCATCCGACCGGCACGCCCTAGGGTGGTCGGATGGGCGACCCGTCGAATCCGTTCCTCGAACCCAGTCCGCTCCCCTACCGGCTGCCGCTGTTCGCCCTCGTGCGACCCGAGCACTACCGCGAGGCGATCGAGGCCGGCATGCGCGAGCAGCGCGCCGAGGCCGAGGCGATCGCGGAGGATCCGGCGCCGCCCACGTTCGAGAACACGCTCGTGGCGCTCGAGCGCTCGGGCGCGCTCCTCCGCCGCGTGCTGCCCGTGTTCGCGAATGCGAGCTCGGCCGACACGAACGAGGCGATCGATGCGCTCGAGGCGGAGCTCGCGCCCCGGCTCGCGGCGCACCGCGACGCCATCCGCCTCGACCCCCGCCTCTTCGCGCGGATCGGGATGCTCCACGGGATGCGCGACGAGCTCGGGCTCGATCCCGACCAGGCGTACCTGCTCGAGCGGATGCACCGTGAGGCCGTGCTGGCGGGCGCCGCGCTCGATCCCGCCGACCGCGTCCGGCTCGGGGCGCTGAACGAACGCCTCTCCGCCCTCACGACGGCGTTCCAGCAGCACCTGCTCGCCGACACGAACGACCTCGCCCTGCACCTGACCGACGCGGCGGAGCTCGACGGCCTCGACGACGGCGCGCGGTCCGCCGCGCGGGAGGCGGCACGGTCGCGCGGGCTCGACGGCTGGCTCATCACGCTCGTGCTCCCGACCGGCCAGCCGGCGCTCGCGAACCTGACGCACCCCGACGTGCGCGACCGCCTGCTCGCGGCATCCAGGGCCCGCGGATGCCGCGGCGGCGCGCACGACACGCGTGCGACGCTGCTCGAGATCGTGCGCCTCCGCGCGGAGCGCGCCCGCCTGCTGGGGTTCGCGAACCACGCGGCCGCCGTCACCGCGGGCGAGACCGCCGGTTCGGCCGAGGCCGTCGCGGGACTCCTCGGCGAGCTCGCACCGCCGGCGATGCGGAACGTGGCCCGTGAACGCGCGGAGCTCGCCGCGCGGGCCGCGGCCACCGGGGCACGCGAGCCGGTCGCGGCCGACTGGGCGTTCCTCGCCGAGCAGGTGCGCGCCGAGCGCCACGACCTCGACCTGTCGCTGCTGCGCCCGTACTTCGAGCTGGAGCGCGTGCTCGTCGACGGCGTGTTCCACGCCGCGCACCTGCTGTACGGCCTCCGGTTCGAGCCGCGGGGCGACCTCGTCGGGTACCACCCCGACACGCGCGTGTACGAGGTCTTCGAGGACGACGGCACGCCCGTCGGCCTCTACCTGCTGGACCCGTACACGCGCGATGCGAAGCGCGGCGGCGCGTGGATGAGCTCCCTCGTCGAGCAGTCCGAGCTGGGCGACGACCTGCCGGTGGTCGTGAACAACCTGAACATCCCGAAGCCCGCGGCCGGCGAGCCGACGCTCCTCACGTACGACGAGACCGAGACCCTCTTCCACGAGTTCGGCCACGCGTTGCACGGGCTGCTCGCCCGGGTGCGCTATCCGTCGCAGGCGGGCACGAACGTGTACCGCGACTTCGTGGAGCTCCCGAGCCAGGTGAACGAGCTCTGGATGCTCCGCCCCGAGGTGCTCGCGAGCTACGCGGTGCACCACGAGACGGGCGAGCGGATGCCGCAGGAGCTCGTCGACCGGCTCATCGCCGCCCGCGGCTTCAACGCCGGCTTCGAGACCGCCGAGTACCTGGCCGCGGCCGTGCTCGACCAGGCCTGGCACCTGGTCGGCGCCGACGACGACGTGACGGATGCCGCGGCGTTCGAGCGCGCGGCACTCGCGGACGCGGGCCTCGACGACCCGCTCGTGCCGCCGCGGTACTCGACCACGTACTTCGCGCACGTGTTCGCGGGCGGGTACGACGCGGGCTACTACTCGTACGTCTGGAGCGAGGTGCCGGGCGCCGACATCATGGCGTGGTTCGAGGGGCGCGGCGGTGCGACCCGGGAGAACGGCGACCGCTACCGACGCGAGATCCTCGCGCCGGGCGGCTCGCGCGACCCGGGCGACTCGGTGCGGGCGCTCCTGGGGCGCGATCCCGAGATCGGGCCGCTGCTGGCGCGCCGCGGCCTCGCGTGAGGCGGCTGCGTCGGCTAGATCGCGAATCCGAGGGCGCGCATCATGTCGCGCCCGTCGTCGGTGATGCGCTCGGGACCCCACGGCGGCATCCACACCCAGTTGATGCGGAACGCGTCGACGACGCCGTCGAGCGCCTCGGCCGTCTGCTCCTCGAGCACGTCGGTGAGGGGGCATCCGGCGCTCGTGAGGGTCATGTGGATGACGAGCGCGTCGTGCTCGTCGTCCCAGCCGAGGTCGTAGATGAGGCCGAGGTCGACGACGTTGACGCCGAGCTCGGGGTCGACGACGTCCTTCAGCGCCTCCGAGACCTCGTCGTAGCGCTCGGGTGCGAGTGAGGTGACCATGACTGCGATTCTACCCGCGCCCTACTCGGCCGCGGCCGACTCGGCGACCTGGTAGCGGTCGTAGCCCTCCTCCTCGAGTCGGTCGGCCAGTTCGCGGCCTCCCTGCTCGGCGATCCTGCCCGCGACGAACACGTGCACGAAGTCGGGCGTGATGTAGCGGAGGATCCGCGTGTAGTGCGTGATGAGCATGATGCCGAGGCCGGTGTTGGCCTTGGCGCGGTTCACGCCCTCCGACACGATCCGCAGGGCGTCGACGTCGAGGCCGGAGTCGGTCTCGTCGAGCACGGCGAACCGCGGCTTCAGCAGCTCGAGCTGGAGGATCTCGTTGCGCTTCTTCTCGCCGCCGGAGAAGCCCTCGTTGACGTTGCGCTCGGCGAACGCCGAGTCCATCTTGAGGTTCGACATCGACTCGCGCACGTCCTTCACCCAGTGGCGCACCGACGGCGCCTCGCCGTCGATCGCGGTCTTGGCGGTGCGGAGGAAGTTCGTGACGGTCACGCCGGGGATCTCGACCGGGTACTGCATCGCGAGGAAGAGGCCGGCCCGGGCACGCGCGTCGACCGTCATCTCGAGCACGTTCTCGCCGTCGAGGAGGATCTCCCCCTGCACGACGTGGTACTTCGGGTGGCCGGCGATCGTGTAGGCGAGGGTGGACTTGCCGGAGCCGTTCGGCCCCATGATCGCGTGGATCTCGCCCTCGTTGATGACGAGGTCGACGCCGCGGAGGATCTCGCGGGTGCCCTGGTCGGTGTCGACGTTGACGTGCAGGTTCTTGATCTCGAGCACAGACATGTGGTGGTGAATCGCTTTCGTGAGTCGGCCGTGCGGGCCGGAAGTGGTCAGACGGTCAGGGTGACCGAGGGATCGATGTGGACGCCGCCGTCCTTCACCTCGACCTGGAACGCCGGGACGGGTTCGTAGGCGGGGAGGGTGAGGGGCTTGCCCGTGCGGAGCGAGAACTTGGAGCCGTGCGCCCAGCACTCGAGGGTGTCGTCCTCGACGAACCCCTCGGCGAGCGAGATGTCGCCGTGCGTGCAGGTGTCGCCGATGGCGAAGATGTCACCGGCGGCGTCCTTCACGACGGCGATGGGCACGCCCTCGACGACGAAGCGGGCGGCCTCGTTCACGCCGAGGTCGTCGACGGCGCAGACACGAACGGATGCCACGTCAGCGCCCTTCCAGTTCGGCCTCGATCGCGGCGATGAGCCGCTCCTCGAGGTCGGCCGAGCCGATCTTCTGCACGATCTCGGTGAGGAAGCCGCGCACCACGAGTCGGCGCGCCTCGTCCTCTCGGATGCCGCGGGCCATCAGGTAGAAGAGCTGCTCATCGTCGAAGCGGCCGGTCGCCGAGGCGTGCCCGGCGCCCTCGATGTCGCCCGTCTCGATCTCGAGGTTCGGCACGGAGTCGGCACGCGTGCCGTCGGTGAGCACGAGGTTGCGGTTCTGCTCGTAGCTGTCGGTGCCGGTCGCGGCGTTGCCGATGAGCACGTCGCCGACCCAGACGGTGCGCGCGCCCGCGCCCTGCAGCGCGCCCTTGTAGGTCACGCGGGATCGGGTGTGCGGGGCGTCGTGGTGCACGAAGACCTGCTGCTCGAGGTGCTGGCCGGCGTCGGCGAAGTAGAGGCCGAGCGCCTCGACGTCGGAGCCCTGCTCGGCGAGGTGCGTCGAGGGGTTCACGCGGACGACCTTGCCGCCCAGCGAGACGACGATGTGCTTGAGGAACGAGTCACGGCCGAGGCGGGCGAAGTGGCTCGCGAGGTGCACGGCGTCGTCGCTCCACTCCTGGAGCGACACGACCGTGAGGGAGGCGCCCTCGCCGACGACGATCTCGACGTTCTCGCTGAGGCGCGCGTCGCCGGTGCCGCGGAGCACGACGAGGCCGCGGCTGTTCGGCGCCGCCTCGATCACCGTGTGCGCGGCGCGCGGCGCGACGCCGAGGTCGTGGCGGGTGACGGCGACGACCTTCTCCTCCTCGCCGGAGACGGCGACGAGGAGCGCCTCGCCGAAGGAGCTCCACGCGTTGGCGGCGGCGCGCTCCTCGGGGATGCCGGTGCGCCCGATGCGGGCGTCGTCGCGGGCGATCCACGAGACGTCGACGCCTGCGGCATCCGTCGTCTCGATCTCGACCCGGGAGCCGTCGAGCTCGCCGCCGGTGAGGTCGGCGAACGCGGCGACGGGCGAGAGCTTCCACTCGTGCTCGCGGCCGGTGACGGGCGCGAAGTCCTCGACGTTCACCGAGCGGAAGCGCTCGGAGCGCGTCTGCACGGGCACGAACGCGCCGTCGGAGTGTGGCCGGAAGCCGTGCTGCTCGGCGGTGGGCATGGCTGTGCTGGTCATCTGAGTGGTCATTCCTAGTCGACAGTACCTTCCGACGTCAGGAGGAAGGTCATCCGACGCTGCCTTCCATGCCCATCTCGATGAGCTTGTTGAGTTCCATCGCGTACTCCATGGGGAGTTCTCGCGCGATGGGCTCGATGAAGCCGCGCACGATCATCGCCATCGCCTCGTCCTCGGGGAGCCCGCGGGACATGAGGTAGAAGAGCTGCTCCTCGCTCACCTTCGAGACCGTGGCCTCGTGGCCGAGGTGCACGTCGTCGACGCGGATGTCGATCGCCGGGTACGTGTCGGAGCGGGAGATCGTGTCGACGAGCAGTGCGTCGCAGCGCACGGTGTTCGCCGAGTGGTGCGCGTTCGCGTCGATGCGCACCTCGCCGCGGTAGCCGGCACGGCCGCCGCCACGCGCGATCGACTTCGAGACGATCGACGACTGCGTGTACGGCGCCATGTGGATCATCTTGGCGCCGGCGTCCTGGTGCTGGCCGGGGCCGGCGAAGGCGACCGACAGGGTCTCGCCCTTCGCGTGCTCGCCCATCAGGAAGATCGACGGGTACTTCATCGTGACCTTGGAGCCGATGTTGCCGTCGATCCACTCCATGGTGGCGCCCTCGGCCGCGGTCGCCCGCTTGGTCACGAGGTTGTAGACGTTGTTCGACCAGTTCTGGATCGTCGTGTAGCGCACGCGGGCGTTCTTCTTCACGATGATCTCGACGACGGCCGAGTGCAGCGAGTCGGACTTGTAGATCGGGGCGGTGCAGCCCTCGATGTAGTGCACGTAGCTGCCCTCGTCGGCGATGATCAGCGTGCGCTCGAACTGGCCCATGTTCTCGGTGTTGATGCGGAAGTAGGCCTGCAGCGGGATCTCGACGTGCACGCCGGGGGGCACGTAGACGAACGAGCCGCCCGACCAGACCGCCGTGTTCAGCGCGGCGAACTTGTTGTCGCCGGCGGGGATGACCGTGCCGAAGTACTCCTCGAAGAACTCGGGGTGCTCACGCAGCGCCGTGTCGGTGTCCATGAAGATGACACCCTTGCGCTCGAGCTCCTCGTTGATCTGGTGGTAGACCACCTCGGACTCGTACTGCGCGGCGACGCCGGCGACGAGGCGCTGGCGCTCGGCCTCGGGGATGCCGAGCTTCTCGTAGGTGTTCTTGATGTCGTCGGGCAGGTCCTCCCACGTCTGGGCCTGCTTCTCGGTGGAGCGGACGAAGTACTTGATGTTGTCGAAGTCGATCTCCGAGAGATCGGCACCCCAGGTCGGCATGGGCTTGCGCTCGAAGAGCTGCAGCGCGCGCTGGCGGCGCTGGAGCATCCATTCGGGTTCGGCCTTCAGCGCCGAGATGTCGGCGACGACCTCCGGCGAGATGCCGCGTCGGGCGGATGCCCCGGCGGCGTCGGAGTCGGCCCAGCCGAACTCGTAGGTGCCGAGCCCTTCGAGTTCTGGGCGGTCGATCAGTACGTCCGTCATGCTCTCCCTCTTCTCCTCCCGTGCAACCGGCTATCAGTCCGGCTCATTCCCCTCGCGAGTCGAGGTGCTCGGGATCGGGTGATGATGTGCGGGTGGCTCCAGTGCGAACCTAAGATGGCTGGGAACCCGCATCGCGCGTTGTCGCGCGCCTCGCGGGAGTCTCCAACCCCTCAAGTCTATAGGGTCGCACTGCCGGCTGGACGGTTCTCCCAGTGCCGTCACAGTACGACCCGGATCAGGACCGACCAGCGTGAACCGCTTCACCCAGTGGCTGCCCGACCATGTCGACGGGCGGATCCGCCTGTTCGCCTGGCTGTCGTTCATCGCGCAGACCACGATCATCGCGACGGGCGGGGCCGTGCGGCTCACCGGTTCGGGCCTCGGATGCCCCACCTGGCCGACCTGCACGGCCGACTCCCTGGTGCCCACCGATGAGCTCAGCTACCACTCGCTGATCGAGTTCGGCAACCGCATGATGACGGGCCTGGTCGGCATCATCGCGCTCGTGCTGTTCGTGCTCGTCTGGCGCATCCGCGCCCAGCGCCGCGACCTCTTCACCCTCGCGTTCATCGTCGGCGCCGGCATCGTGGCGCAGGCGATCGTCGGCGGCATCACGGTCTGGACCGGGCCTCAACCCGTTCATCGTGGGCTTCCACTACGTCTCGTCGCTCGCTGCTGGTCTGCGTCTGCGCGGCCTTCCTCGTGCGCATGGACGCGCCGCCCGGGCCGCGCGAGCGCGCGGTCCCGGGCTGGTACGCGGGCCTCACCCACGCGACGACCGCGGTGCTCGCGCTCACGATCGTGTTCGGCGTGCTCACCACCGGCTCGGGCCCGCACTCGGGCGACGCCGACGCCGGCCGCAACGGCTTCGACTCCGAGCTCCTCCAGCACGTGCACGCGTGGCCGGGCTACGCGCTGCTCGCCCTCACGCTCGTGCTCCTCGTCGCGGCGTGGCGCCTGCGCCTCCCGACGCTGCGAGCGCTCGTCGTGCTGCTGGCCGTCGAGCTCGTGCAGGTGGCCGTCGGCCTCTACCAGGCGCGCACGGGCTCCCGCCCTTCGCGGTCGGCGTGCACATGGTGCTCGCCGCGCTCACGGCCGCGGCCATGACCGTCGTGGTGCTGCGCCTCAAGCGACCCGCCGCGACGCCGGCCGCGTCCGAGGCCGCGCCGGCCGCGGCATCCGCTCGCTGAGCTCACGACGACCATGCTGATCGAGCATCGCGGACACCGCCCGGTGGTCGACCCGTCGGCCACCGTCGCACCCACCGCGGTGCTGTCCGGCGACGTCCGGGTCGGCCCCCGCAGCCGCATCCTGCACGGCGCGGTGCTCACCGCCGAGGACGGCGCGATCGTGGTCGGCGAGGAGTGCGTCGTCATGGAGCACGCCCTCGTGCGCGGTCGGGCGGGGCATCCGGTCGCGATCGGCGACCACGTGCTCATCGGCCCGCACGCGCACGTGAACGGCGCGACGATCGGCGACGAGGCCTTCATCGCCACCGGGGCGTCGGTGTTCCCCGGGGCGACGGTCGGCACCGGTGCCGAGGTGCGCATCAACGGCGTGGTGCAGGTGAACACGACGCTGGAGCCCGGCGCGGTGGTGCCGATCTCGTGGGTGGCGGTCGGAACGCCCGCGCAGCTCTTCTCCCCCGACCGGCACGAGGAGATCTGGGCCGATCCAGCGAGGCGCTCGACTTCCCCGGCACGGTCTACGGCGTCGACCGCTCCGGCGGCATGGCCGAGATCATGCGGCGCCAGTCGGCGTTCTACGCCGCGCACGACGCCGACCGCATCCTCGACTAGTCGGTCCGGTCTCGCGCCGTCCGCGCACCCGATGCGACGAGCCCGGCGAGTTCGACGCGACTCGACGTGCCCGTCTTCGCCAGCAGGTGCGAGACGTGCGTGCTCACCGTCTTCTCGCTGATCATCAGGGTGCGGGCGATCTCGGCGTACGTGCGGCCGACGGCGATGAGGTCGAGCACCTCCCGCTCCCGGTCGGTCAGGCCGTGCAGTGCGGCCGGCGCAACGGATGCCGCAGCTGCCGGCTCCTCGATCGGGATCCGTGCGCGCCTCGCCAGGTCGAGCAGCTCGTCCTCGACCGGCCGCGCCTCGAGCTGCCGGGCGAGCGCGAGGCCGTGCCGGAGCATCGCCGCACCCGCCCGCCGGTCGTGGCCGCGGCCGAGCAGCGCCTCCGCCGCGCGCCAGGTCGAGTACGCCTCCTCCCATGGCAGTGCCGCCTCGGCGCATGCATCCACCGCGCGCATCCACGCGCCGCCTCGCCGGCGTCGCCGCGGGCGCGGGCCTGTTCCGCCGCGTACATGCGCTCGAACGCGTCAGGAGTCTGCGCCGCACCGCTCCGTCGTCGGGCCGATGTCCCTGATCGACTGCGGGAACTGCGCGACCAGCGCGTCCAGCGTCCCCAGCGCGTCCCCATCGGTGCGCGCCTGCGTCGCGCGCGCTCTGCGCCCGATCGGCGAGCGCCCGCGCCGCGAGCGGCATCAGCCATTCGCACCTCGTCGGCGGTGCGCCCGAATTCCGCGCCGTTCATCGCCGCCCGAATGCGCCGTCGTGGTCGTCGCGCACCGAGGCGCACCTCCGCGTGGACCGCGTCGAATTCCAACCCGAGGTACGCCGAGCCGTCGACCATGAGCTCCTCGACTCGGAGCGAGATGGCTCTCCGCCTCGGCCTGCCGTCCCTGCAGCGTGGCCGCCCGGGCCGCGACGAGCCGGGCCATGACGTCGCCGAGGGTCCCGGGATCGGAGCCGAGCACGACGCGGAGACGCGCGTCGCATTCCCGCCAGTGCGCCGACTGATGAGCCAGTTCTGCGCCTCGACGGCCGACATCCAGGCGGCGATACGCGTGCGGACCGCCCCGCTCGACCATCTCGATCGCGCCGATCGCCGATCAGCAGGCTGTACGCCGCGCTCCCCCACGTCCTGACGGCGTCCGCCTCCCACATCATCGCGTGCACGTAGGCCCACCAGTCGCGCGCGGCCCGGGCAGCCTCGACCGCTTCGCGCGCGAGCGCCAGGGCCGTCGGCGCGTCCTCGGCGACGCCTGCCGTCATGGAACCGGCCGCGAGCGCGTGGGACAGTGCCCGCAGATCGTCGGTCCCACGCGCGACCGCGATCGCGGCGCTCGCGTGCGCCGGCGCATCGGGATGACCGGCCCACACCTCGGCGTGCGCGAGCTCCGCGAGGGCCAGCGCGTACTCGGCACTCGTCGTGTCCGCCTCCGCCGAGGCGGACTGCCTCCCGCATCTCGTCGACGTCGATGAAAGCCTGCCCGGTGATGTCGCGGAGGTGCATCCGTCGCACGAGGAGCTCTGCGGCGACGAGCGGCTGCGCCTCGCGGTCGACGTCGGGCGAGCAGCGATTCCACCGCATCGAGCTCATCGGCAGTCGCTCCGGCGTCGGCGGCCACGCTGCGCGAGCCGCCGCAGCAGCGTCGATCGAGCGATTCCGTCGGCGTCGGGCAGCTCGCCGCGAAGCGCGACCGCACGACGGAGCAATCGCAGCTGCTCGGCGCGCCCGTCCGCACCGCCGACGAGGTCCGCGGCGAGCAGGGCCCACTCGTAGGCCTTCGCCGCGTCTGCTTCGCGGCATCGCGGTGGTCGGCGATGGCGACGGACGGCGGCGGCTCCTGCCGCGTCGGTCTCGGCGTCGCTCGTGCTGGACCGTCGCTCGATCATGTCCGCGAAGCGGCGATGGAGGTCCCGCCGATCCTCCTCGACGAGCTCGGCTTCGAGCACTTCGGCATTCAACGGATGGTGGAACCAGAATGCGCCGTCGCCGACGGCCACGAGCGTGCCGGAGCTCACGGCCGCCTGCAGCCGCGATCCGAACGCGGCCGGATCCGTCGCCCACGACCTCCGCGAGCTCGTCCGCGTGCATCGGCCGGCCGCCGACCGCGAGCACCGTGGCAAGTCGCCGCGTCGCCGACGACAGCGCGGAACCACGACTGCAGCACCGCCGAGCGGAGGTCGCCCGGGAACGGCATCGGGCGCTGCGCGCGACTCGGCGGAGAGGCCCGCGACCATGAGCCGAGTGAAGTACGGATTGCCGCGCGCGTGGCCGATGCACGTCGTCCACGAGCGACTGGTGCGGCGATCCCCCGAGCAGCAGCTCCGATTGCGCCGCCGTCCCGCCGGTCGAGCGGCCCGAGCGCGAGCTCGGTCGTGCGCGGCAGGCGCCGGACGTCCGCGAGCCAGCGCTGCAGCGGATGCCCCACCCGACCTCGCCCGACCGGAACGTCGCGACGACGGCGAGCCGGCGGGACGAGGTCCCGCGATCACGTACATGATCGCATCCAGCGTCGAGCGGTCGGCCCACTGCAGGTCGTCGACCACCAGCACGACGGGCCGCTCCGCGCACCGTCGATCGAGCCAGGCGTCGAAGCGCAGCACGAACTCGCCCTCCTTCGCCGTGACCTCGAGGAGCTCGGTCGCGCTCGCCTCGCGCGATCCGCGCGCAGCGCCGATCGGATCGGGAGGAACGGAATCGACATCGAGGCCAGCGGCAGGCACGCGCCGACCAGCACTGCTCGACGACCCATCACGGTCGGCGCACGCCCGGGCTCACGAGGGCGGTCTTGCCGATGCCGGGATCGCCGGCGATCACCATCGTCTGCGCCTCGCCCGCCGCCGAACGGTCGAGGAGCCCGCCGATGACGCCGAGCTCATCGGCTCGGCCCACCACGCCTGCGCGAGCGCGCCTGAGGCGGCCACGGCACCAGTCTGGCACCGCGAGCGACGGAAATCAGGGGTTTCGAGCGCGAATCTCAGGAGGGGCATCCGATTCGGCGCCGCCGGTGCATCCGAGCATGGAGCCGTCCGACCGATCGACCGAAGGAAGACATCATGAACATCGCACGCACGCTCGGCACCTCAGCCGTCATCGCCGCCCTGGCGCTGACGCTGGTCGGCTGCAGCCAGACCGCCGAGGATGGCGCGAGACCGGTCACGACCGTCGAGAGCAGCGCTTCGCCAACACCGAGGTGTGCAATGCCGCCCCGTGGATCCGCGAGCGAGCACCCGCGGGCGTCTGCGACGACCAGCCCGTCGTCGACGACAACATGAGCCTGCGTCGTCCCCACGAGGAACGCCTGCGCTGCGGGATCGATGACCCTCGAGCGGCGGCCGGCGATCCCGGCCGCGGCCGGGCTCAGAACGGCAGCAGCGGGTCGATCCCGATCGCGAGGAAGAGCAGCGAGAGGTACACGATCGAGCCGTGGAACACGCGCATCGGCGAGACCTGCTCGTGCCGGATGGCGAGGTTGTACAGGCGGTGGGTCTCGTAGATGAACCAGGCGCCGGTGACGAGCGCGACGCTCGAGTACAGCAGGCCCATGCCCGCGACGGGGATGAGCAGCAGCGAGCACGCGACGGTCGCCCACGCGTACAGGATGACCTGCAGTCCCACCTGCGCGCGGCCCCGCACGACCGCCAGCATCGGCACGCCGGCGGCGGCGTAGTCGTCCTTGTACTTCATCGAGAGCGGCCAGTAGTGCGGCGGCGTCCAGAGGAAGATGATGAGGAACAGGATGAACGGCGTCCAGCTGAGGCTGCCGGTGACCGCCGCCCAGCCGATGAGCACGGGCATGCAGCCGGCGACGCCGCCCCACACGATGTTCTGCGACGTGCGGCGCTTGAGGATGAGGCTGTAGAAGACGACGTAGAGCAGGATGGCGCCGAGCGACAGGGCCGCGGCGAGCCAGTTGGTGAAGAGCCAGAGCCAGGCGATGGATGCCGCGCCGAGCGCGTACGCGAACACGAGCGCCTCGCGGTCGGTGAGCTCGCCGGTGACGAGGGGGCGACCCCGGGTGCGCTTCATGACGCGGTCGATGTCGCGGTCGATGTAGCAGTTGAACGCGCCCGCGGAGCCCGCGCTCATGGCGCCGCCGATGAGCGTGGCGACGAGCAGCCAGAGGTTCGGCAGGCCGTTCTGCGCGAGGATCATCGTGGGAGCGGTGACCACGAGCAGCAGCTCGATGACCCGCGGCTTGGTGAGTGCGAGGTACGCCGCGGCCTTGCGCCGTACCGTCATCGCCGGTCGCGAC
Source organism: uncultured Actinomycetota bacterium (assembly GCA_963709115.1). Taxonomy (GTDB): domain Bacteria; phylum Actinomycetota; class Actinomycetes; order Actinomycetales; family Microbacteriaceae; genus Agromyces. The sequence goes on along the minus strand of CAVPVF010000016.1, from coordinate 369,558 downwards.
TCGCGAGTGTGTACGGCTGCCTGCATCGTTCCTCTTCCGGGCGCGGGCACGTTTCGACCACTCCCCGCGCGACCCCTGACGATTCTAGGCCATGGCCGCGGCGGGATGCGGCGGAATACGCTTTCCGCCTCACATAGCGCGGATTGCCATGTGAGTCATCCCCCGTCACAGAGAACCCCCGAATCCATATACTGAGGATTGCGCGCCCGGCTTCGCGGGTTCGACCAAGCCGGCGTCACGCTCGACGTGTCCGGCCGAATCCGCCGCCGGGCGGAACCGCGCCGCAACGTCCCGGCGGGTCGGGGCCCCACGGTTCCCGACGCCGTCACGATCGGAAGGAACAGCACCTCGTGGCCAATCTGCAGTGGGAACCCATCGACGATCGCGCGGTCGACACGGCGCGCGTACTCGCGGCCGACGCCGTCGAGAAGGTCGGGAACGGGCACCCCGGCACCGCGATGAGCCTCGCGCCCGCCGCGTACCTCCTCTTCCAGAAGGTCATGCGCCGCGACCCGGCCGACCACGCCTGGCTCGGACGCGACCGCTTCATCCTCTCCGCAGGCCACAGCTCGCTGACCCAGTACGTGCAGCTCTACCTCGCCGGCGACGGACTCGAGCTCGACGACCTGAAGGCGCTGCGCACGTGGGGCTCGAAGACCCCCGGCCACCCCGAGTACGGCCACACCGACGGCGTCGAGATCACCACCGGCCCGCTCGGGCAGGGCCTCTCGTCGGCCGTGGGCTTCGCCTACGCGTCGCGCTTCGAGCGCGGCCTGTTCGATCCCGGATGCCGCGCCCGGCACGAGCCCGTTCGACCACTTCGTCTACGTGGTCGCCGGCGACGGCGACCTGCAGGAGGGCGTGACGAGCGAGGCCTCCTCCCTCGCCGGCCACCAGCAGCTCGGCAACCTCGTCGTGATCTACGACTCGAACCAGATCTCGATCGAGGACGACACCAACATCGCCTTCACCGAGGACGTCGCGAAGCGCTACGAGGCCTACGGCTGGCACGTGCAGACCGTCGACTGGAAGAAGACCGGCCAGTACGTCGAGGACGTCGCCGAGCTCCACCGCGCGATCGAGGCCGCCCAGGGCGAGACGTCCAAGCCGTCGATCATCATCCTGAAGACGATCATCGGCTGGCCGAGCCCCGGCAAGCAGAACACCGGCAAGATCCACGGCTCCGCCCTCGGCGCCGCCGAGCTGGCCGCCACGAAGGAGGTGCTCGGCTTCGACCCCGAGCAGACCTTCGTCGTCGCGGAGGACGTGCTCGAGCACACCCGCGAGGCGCGCGAGCGCGGCGCCGTGCAGCACGCCGAGTGGCAGGTGGGGTTCGATGCCTGGGCCGCGGCCAACCCCGAGAAGAAGGCCCTGCTCGACCGGCTCGAGGCCGGCGAGCTCCCCGCCGACCTCGATCCGTGCTGCCGTCCTTCGAGGGAGGCACCGAGGTCTCCACCCGTGCGGCATCCGGCAAGGTCATCAACGCCCTCGCCGGCGTGCTCCCCGAGTTCTGGGGCGGTTCGGCCGACCTCGCCGAGTCGAACCTCACGACGATCAACGACGCCGCCGTCGTTCATCCCCACCGAGTGGTCCACCCACGAGTTCGCGGGCAACCCCTACGGCCGCGTGCTGCACTTCGGCATCCGCGAGCACGCGATGGCCGCGATCGTGAACGGCATCGTGCTGCACGGCAAGACCCGCGCGTTCGGCGGCACGTTCCTCATCTTCAGCGACTACATGCGCCCCGCGGTGCGCCTCGCGGCGCTCATGAAGGTGCCGTCGATCTTCGTCTGGACGCACGACTCCGTCGCGCTCGGCGAGGACGGCCCGACGCACCAGCCCATCGAGCAGCTCGCCACCCTCCGCGCCATCCCCGGGTTCACGGTCGTGCGCCCGGCCGACGCCAACGAGGTGGCGGTCGCCTGGCACGAGATCCTCAAGCGCCACGACGGCCCCGTGGGCATCGCGCTCACCCGCCAGAACATCCCCGTGTTCGAGCGCGGCGACGGCGAGGCATCCGGTGACACGCTCGCGGCGGCCGAGGGCCTCGCGAAGGGCGCCTACGTGCTGGCCGAGGCACCCTCGGGCACGCCCGACGTCATCCTCATCGCCACCGGCTCCGAGGTGCAGCTCGCCGTGGCCGCACGCGAGCAGCTCGCGGCCGAGGGCATCCAGGCGCGCGTCGTCTCCGCCCCGAGCCTCGAGTGGTTCGAGCAGCAGGATGCCGCGTACCGCGAGTCCGTCCTCCCGGCCTCGGTGACCGCGCGTGTGTCCGTCGAAGCCGGCATCGCGCTCACCTGGCGCTCCTACGTCGGCGACCGCGGACGCAGCGTGTCGATCGAGCACTTCGGCGCGTCCGCCGACTACAAGACCCTGTTCCGCGAGTTCGGCATCACGACGGACGCCGTCGTCGCCGCCGCGAAGGAAACGCTCGCGTCGGCCTGACGCGCGCACGAAGGAGACACATCCCCATGAGCACCAACTCCCCCACCGCCGCGCTCTCCGAAGCCGGCGTGAGCATCTGGCTCGACGACCTGTCGCGTGAGCGCATCACCTCGGGCGGCCTCGAGCGGCTGATCGCCGACCGCAACGTCGTCGGCGTCACCACCAACCCGACGATCTTCGCCGGCGCCCTCTCCAAGGGCGAGGACTACCACGACGCAGCTGCACGCACTCGCCGCTGGCCGGCGCCGATGTCGACACCGCGGTCTTCGAGACCACGACCGACGACGTGCGCGATGCGGCCGACATCTTCCGCCCCGTCTACGACGCGACCGGCGGCTACGACGGTCGCGTGTCGATCGAGGTCGCCCCCGACCTCGCCACCGACACGGCGCGCACGATCGAGCAGGCCCACGCCCTGTGGGAGAAGGTCGACCGGCCCGAACGTGATGATCAAGATCCCGGCGACCGTCGAGGGCCTCGACGCGATCACCGCGGTGATCGGCGCCGGCATCAGCGTCAACGTCACGCTCATCTTCAGCCTCGACCGGTACCGCGCAGGTGATCGACGCCTACCTCGCCGGGCTCGAGCAGGCCAAGGGCGCGGGCATCGACCTCTCCACCATCCACTCGGTCGCGTCGTTCTTCGTCTCGCGCGTCGACACCGAGATCGACAAGCGGCTCACCGCGATCGGCACCGACGAGGCGCTCGCCCTGAAGAGCAAGGCCGGCGTCGCGAACGCGCGACTCGCGTACGAGCTGTACGAGCAGGTGTTCGGCGGCGAGCGGGCCACGGCCCTCCTCGAGGCCGGCGCCAACCGCCAGCGCCCGCTGTGGGCGTCGACGGGCGTCAAGGACCCGGCGCTGCCCGACACCCTCTACGTCACCGAGCTCGTCGCACAGGGCGTCGTGAACACGATGCCCGAGAAGACGCTCGAGGCGACCTTCGACCACGGCGACATCGTCGGCGACACCGTCACCGGCGCCTACGCCGACGCCGGGGCCGTGCTCGACTCGCTGGCCCGCGTGGGCGTCGACTACGACGACGTGACCGCCGTGCTCGAGCGCGAGGGCGTCGAGAAGTTCATCGTCTCCTGGCACGAGCTCCTCGATACGGTGCGCACCGCGCTGGAGGCGGCACGATGAGCTTCCGCATCTCCGTCAGCGGCGCGGCCGCCGACGCGGTCCGCCGCACCGTCCCCGTCCTCGTCGCCGACCTCGTCGCCAGCGGCATCACCGCACAGGACGCCGAGCTCTGGGGCCCCGCAGCCGAGGACGAGGCGTCGAAGCGCCTCGGCTGGACCGAGGCCGTGGCCGTGTCCCGCCCGCTGGTGCCCGAGATCGAGGCCCTGCGCGAGCAGCTCGAGGCCGACGGCGTCACGCACATCGTGCTCGGCGGCATGGGCGGCTCGTCGCTCGCGCCCGAGGTCATCACGCGCACCGCGCGGGTCGAGCTCACCGTGCTCGACTCGACCGAGCCCGGCCAGGTGCGGGCCGCCCTCGCCGACCGGCTGGCCGAATCGGCGATCGTCATCTCGTCGAAGTCGGGCTCGACCGTCGAGACCGACAGCCAGCGCCGCGTCTACGAGCAGGCGTTCCGCGATGCCGGCATCGACCCGACGACCCGCATCATCGTCGTGACCGACCCCGGCTCGCCGCTCGACGAGTCCGCCCGCGCGGCCGGCTACCGGGTGTTCAACGCCGACCCGACCGTCGGCGGCCGCTACTCGGCGCTCACCGCGTTCGGGCTCGTCCCGTCGGGGCTCGCCGGCGCCGACATCGCCGAGATCCTCGACGAGGCCGAGACGATCGAGCTCTCGCTCGCCATCGACAGCCCCGAGAACCCCGGGCTCGTGCTCGGCGCCGCGATCGCGGCCACGGCGCCGCTGCGCGACAAGCTCGCGATCGTCGCCGACGGCACGCACATCGTCGGGTTCGCCGACTGGGCCGAGCAGCTCATCGCCGAGTCCACCGGCAAGGAGGGCACCGGCATCCTGCCCGTCGTGCTCGAGAAGGACGCACCCGAGCTCTCGGCCGATCTCGCCGACCTGCAGGTCGTGCGTCTCGTCGACGACGCCGGCGACCAGATCTTCAGCCACCACGACACCGGCGAGATCCGCGTGTCGGGCAGCCTCGGCGCGCAGCTGCTCGTGTGGGAGTACGCCACGGCCGTGGCCGGACGCCTGCTCGGCATCAACCCGTTCGACCAGCCCGACGTCGAGTCGGCGAAGATCGCCGCTCGCGGCCTGCTCGACGCCCGCCCCGAGCCGGCACCGGCGGCGTTCGTCGCCGACGGCATCGAGGTGCGCGGCACGCCCGACGTGATCGGCGCCTCGAGCGACCTCGTCTCGGCCATCGACGTGCTCCTCGAGGAGCTCCCCGCGAACGGGTACATCTCCGTGCAGGCCTACGTCGACCGTGTCGCCCACCCCGAGCTCGCTCGCCTCCGCGACCTGCTCGCGGCGCGTGCCGGCCGGCCCGTCACCTTCGGCTGGGGCCCGCGCTTCCTCCACTCGACCGGCCAGTTCCACAAGGGCGGACCGGCGGTCGGCGTCTTCCTGCAGATCACGGAGACGCCGGCGGAGGACCTCGCGATCCCCGACCGTCCGTTCACGTTCGGCGAGCTCATCGCCGCGCAGGCGTCCGGCGACGCGAGCGTGCTCGCCGACCACGGCCGGCCCGTGCTGACCCTCACGCTGACGGACCCCGCCGCGAACATCGCGACGCTGTTCGACGCCGTCGGCTGATCCGGAAGGGATCCGCATGGCTCCGGCAGAGATCTCCGCGCAGCGGAACCCGCTGCGCTCGCCCAAGGACTACCGCCTCAACCGGATCGCCGGCCCGTCGAGCCTCATCATCTTCGGCGTGACCGGCGACCTCTCCCGCAAGAAGCTCATGCCCGCGGTCTACGACCTCGCGAACCGGGGGCTGCTGCCGCCCGGTTTCGCGCTGGTCGGCTTCGCGCGGCGCGACTGGGACGACCAGGACTTCGAGAAGGTCGTCCACGACTCGGTGAAGCAGTACGCCCGCACCGAGTTCCGCGAGGACGTGTGGAAGCAGCTCGCTCGTGGCATCCGCTTCGTGCAGGGCGACTTCGACGACGACGCGGCGTTCGACCGGCTGCACGCCGTCGTCGAGGAGCTCGACCGCGAGCGCGGCACGATGGGCAACCACGCGTTCTACCTGTCGATCCCGCCGAAGTCGTTCCCCCTGGTCGTCGCGCAGTTGAAGCGGTCGGGCCTCACCGAGCAGCACGACGACCAGTGGCGCCGCGTGGTGATCGAGAAGCCGTTCGGCTCCGACCTGCAGTCCGCCCGCGAGCTGAACGACGTCGTCGCGTCGGTGTTCCCGCCCGACTCGGTGTTCCGCATCGACCACTACCTGGGCAAGGAGACGGTCCAGAACATCCTGGCCCTGCGCTTCGCGAACCAGCTGTACGAGCCGATCTGGAACGCCAACTTCGTCGACCACGTGCAGATCACCATGGCCGAGGACATCGGCGTCGGCGGCCGTGCCGGCTACTACGACGGCATCGGAGCGGCACGGGACGTCATCCAGAACCACCTGCTCCAGCTCCTCGCGCTCACGGCGATGGAGGAGCCGATCTCGTTCGACGCCGCCGACCTGCGCGCCGAGAAGGAGAAGATCCTGGCGGCGGTGCGCCTCCCCGAGGACCTCGCCACGGGCACGGCCCGCGGCCAGTACTCGGGCGGCTGGCAGGGCGGCGAGAAGGTCGTCGGCTTCCTCGACGAGGACGGGATGAACCCCGAGTCGACGACCGAGACCTACGCGGCCATGAAGCTGCTGATCGGCACGCGGCGCTGGGCGGGCGTGCCGTTCTACCTGCGGGCCGGCAAGCGCCTGGGGCGCCGCGTCACCGAGATCGCCGTGGTCTTCAAGCGCGCACCGCAGCAGGTGTTCGCCGACAGCCAGACGTCGCAGCTCGGCCAGAACGCGCTCGTGATCCGCGTGCAGCCCGATGAGGGCGTCACGATCCGCTTCGGCTCCAAGGTGCCCGGCGCCGGCATGCAGGTGCGTGACGTCACGATGGACTTCGGCTACGGCCACGCGTTCACCGAGGCGAGCCCCGAGGCCTACGAGCGCCTCATCCTCGACGTGCTGCTCGGCGATCCCCCGCTGTTCCCGCGACAGGAGGAGGTCGAGCTCTCCTGGAAGATCCTCGACCCGATCGAGGAGTTCTGGACGACGCAGGGCCAGCCCGAACAGTATCGCCCCGGAACCTGGGGTCCGAGCTCGGCCGACGAGCTCCTGCACCGCGACGGACGAAGCTGGAGGCGCCCATGATCGTCGAACTGCCCGACACGACGACGAGCCAGGTCTCCAAGACGCTGGTGAAGATCCGCGAGGAGGGCGGCGTCGTCGCCCTCGGACGCGTGCTGACCCTGGTGATCGCCACGTCGCCCGGCAGCGAGGAGGAGGCGATCGAGGCCGCGAACGACGCGTCGCGCGAGCATCCGATGCGCGTCATCGTGGTCTCGAGCGACCCCGACGAGCTGCCCGACGCCGACGCCCGGCTCGACGCGGAGATCCGCGTCGGCGGAGACGCCGGCGCGAGCGAGGTCATCGTGCTGCGCGCCTGCGGCGACGCGGCACTCGACGAGGAGAGCCTCGTCATGGGCCTCCTGCTGCCCGACGCCCCGGTCGTCACCTGGTGGCCCGGCGTCGCCCCGGCCGTGCCCGCCGAGTCCCCGCTCGGTCGCATCGCGCAGCGTCGCATCACGGATGCCTCGACGCAGCCCGACCCGCAGGATGCGCTGCACGGGTGCACGGCGAGCTACCGGCCCGGCGACGCGGACTTCGCGTGGACGCGGCTGACGCTCTGGCGGGCGCAGCTCGCCGCCGTGCTCGACCAGCCGCCGTACGCGCCCGTCACGGGAGTCCGGGTCACGGGAGCGATCGACTCGCCGTCGACCACGCTGCTCGCGGCGTGGCTGCACCTGCAGCTCGATGCCCCCACGACGTACGAGCTCACGCCGGTCGACGCCGGCTCGCACGGCATCCACGGCGTGCGCCTCGAGCGCGACGGCGGCGCCGTCGAGCTCATCCGCGACGTGCCCGGCGTCGCCACCCTGAGCCAGCCGGGCCAGCCGACCCACCACGTGGCACTCCCCCGCCGCAACCTCCGCGACTGCCTCGCCGACGAACTCCGCCGTCTCGACCCCGATGAGTTGTACGGTGAGGTGATCACGAGCGGCTTGTCGCTGCTCGGCGACGCGGAGGCCGAAGGAGTCCATGCATGACCAATGAGCGGCGGGTACTCGTCCATCCCGACAAGGCGTCACTGGCGAGTTCCGTCTCGGCGCGGTTCATCACGAAGATGCTCGACATCCTCGACGCGCAGGCGGTCGCACACGTCGTGCTGACCGGCGGGTCGATGGGCTCCGCCGTGCTCGAGGCCGTGGCGGCATCACCCGCGCGCACGTCGATCGACTGGTCGCGCGTGCACTTCTGGTGGGGTGACGAGCGCTGGGTGCCCCGACCGTCACGACGAGCGCAACGACGAGCAGGCGCGCGTCGCCCTGCTCGACGACCTCGACGTGCCCGAGGGGAACGTGCACCCGTTCCCGACCTCGGAGTCCGGCATGAGCCTCGACGAGGCGGCCGACGCCTACGCGGCGGAGCTCTCCCAGCACGGCGTCGACGGGCTCGAGCACCCGATCTTCGACATCACGTTCCTCGGCGTCGGACCCGACGGCCACATCGCCTCGCTCTTCCCGCACCGGTCGGGCATCCAGGTCACCGACCGCACGGTCATCCCCGTGCGCAACTCGCCGAAGCCGCCGCCCGAGCGGCTCAGCCTCACGCGTCCGGTCATCAACTCGTCGCAGCGGATCTGGCTCGTGCTGGCGGGTGCCGACAAGGCCTCGGCGCTCGGGCTCGCGCTCGCGGGCGCGAGCCGTGACGAGGTGCCGGTCGCCGGCATCAAGGGCCGACGCCGAACGGTCTTCTTCGTCGACGCGGATGCCGCGGCCGAGGTGCCCGAGTCGCTCATCGCCCGCGACTACTGATCGGCCGAGCCGGCCGCGCGAGCGGATGCCGCGGCCGCGATACCGCCCGGACGAACGAGAGGGGCCAGCCTTCCGGCTGGCCCCTCTCGGCGTGTCTGGCGACGCGTCGCCTCAGTCCTGCGGTGCGATCTGACCGCGACGCGTGCGGAGCTGGGTCAGTGCCTCCTCGAGGAGCGCGGCGGCCTCCTCGTCGGTGCGACGCTCCTTCACGTAGGCGAGGTGCGTCTTGTACGGCTCGAGCTTGGACACCGACGGCGGGTTGTCCTTGTCGCGGCCCGCGGGCAGGCCGGTCGACGGGCTGTCGATGATGTCGGGGATCTCCTCCTCGGGGAGGTTGGCCGCGAAGTACCGCACGGTCTCGTTGCCCTGGGCGTCCCAGTAGCTCACGGCGACGCGGTCGGCGTGGAATCCGCGGTCCTGCTCGCCCATCGGCCCGGCGCCGACGCGCGAGCCCCGAATGGCGCTGTTTCCTGAAGCCATGGTGTTCCCGTCAGATTCCGGCGTCGAACTTGGTGATGAGCCCGAGCACCACGATGCACGTGATCCAGACGAGCCCGAGGATGACCGTGATCCGGTTGAGGTTTCGCTCGGCCACTCCGGATGCGCCGAGGCTGGACGTGACGCCGCCGCCGAACATGTCGGACAGACCGCCGCCGCGGCCCTTGTGCAGCAGGATGAGCAGCGTCAGCAGGAGGCTCGTGAGACCGAGCAGCACCTGCAGGACGACCTGGAGAATCTCCACGGTGAACCTTTCCGGGCACGACGCAGGGTGTCAGTGCCGACAATCGAGTATAGCCGCACCTTCGGCGGTGCCTTGGGACCCTCGCCTCAGGCGCCGACGTGCTTCTTGAACCGGACGATGCTCGAGAACTCGTCGATGTCGAGGCTCGCTCCGCCGACGAGCGCGCCGTCGACGTCGGGCTCGCGCAGGAACGACGCGATGTTCGCCGCCTTCACCGACCCGCCGTAGAGGATGCGCGTGGCGGCGGCGACCTCGTCGCCGAGCAGCTCGGCGATCAGGGTGCGGAGCGCTCCGCAGACCTGCTGCGCCTGCTCGGGCGTCGCCGCCTGGCCGGAGCCGATCGCCCAGACCGGCTCGTACGCGACCACGAGTCCCTTCGAGCCGTCGACGCCCTCGAGGGCCGTGCGCAGCTGCCGCACGGGCACCGCGCTCGGTCCGTGCGCCTCGAGGTCCTCCGCGGTCTCGCCGACGCAGATCACGGGCACGAGCCCGTGACGCTGCGCGGCGATGACCTTGGCGTTCACGTCGGACGTCCGTCTCGTGGTGCAGCGTGCGCCGCTCCGAGTGACCGATGATCACGTACGTGCAGTCGAGCTGCGCGAGGAACGCGCCGGAGATCTCGCCCGTGTACGCGCCCGAGTCGTGCGCCGAGACATCCTGGGCACCGTACGCGAGCGGCAGCGAGTCCGCCGCGATGAGCGTCTGGACCGAGCGGAGGTCGGTGAACGGCGGGAACACCGCCACCTCGGCGTCGGCGAAGTCGTGCTTCGCGTCGGCCAGCGCCCACGCGAGCTTCTGCACGAACGCGATCGACTGCAGGTGGTCGAGGTTCATCTTCCAGTTGCCCGCGATGAACGGGGTGCGCTTCACTGCCATCCGAGGACCTCCAGTCCGGGGAGCTTCTTTCCTTCGAGGAACTCGAGGCTCGCGCCCCCGCCCGTCGAGATGTGTCCGAATGCCGCGTCGTCGAAGCCGAGCTGGCGCACGGCCGCGGCCGAGTCGCCGCCGCCGACGACGCTGAGTCCGTCGAGCTCGGTGAGCGCCTGCGCGACCGCACGGGTGCCGTCGGCGAACGGCGCGAGCTCGAACACGCCCATCGGGCCGTTCCAGAACACGGTCTTCGAGTCGCGGATCCGCTCGGCGAACGCCGCCGCGGTGTCGGGGCCGATGTCGAGGCCGAGTCCGGATGCCCCGAACGGCGTCTCCTCGATCGCGTCGGCCGCGGTCACGACGTGCTCGGCCTCGGCCGAGAACGACGCCGCGACGACCACGTCGGTGGGCAGCACGATCGAGACGCCGCGCTCCTCCGCCTCGGCGAGGTAGCCCTGCACCGTCTCGATCTGGTCGGCCTCGAGCAGGCTCGATCCGACCTTGTGGCCCTGGGCCGCGAGGAACGTGAAGAGCATGCCGCCGCCGATGAGCAGCGTGTCGACCCGCGGGAGCAGGTGCGCGATGACGCCGAGCTTGTCGGACACCTTCGAGCCGCCGAGCACCACCGTGTACGGCCGCTCGGGCGACTCGGTGAGCCGGTCGAGCACGTCGAGCTCCGAGGCGATCAGGAGCCCCGCGGCGCTCGGCCGCAGCTCCTCGAGCTCGTAGACGCTCGCCTGCTTGCGGTGCACCACGCCGAACCCGTCGGAGACGACCGCGTCGGCGAACCCGGCGAGCTCGCCGGCGAACGCCGTGCGCTCCGCCTCGTTCTTCGAGGTCTCGCCCGGGTTGAAGCGCAGGTTCTCGAGCACGAGCACCTCGCCGTCGCCGAGCGCGGCGACCTTGGCCGCGGCATCCGCGCCGACCGTGTCGGTGGCGAAGGCGACCGGGGCGTCGATCAGCTCGTCGAGGCGCGCCGCCACGGGCGCGAGGCTGTACCTCGGGTCGGGCGCGCCCTCGGGGCGGCCCGAGGTGCGAGACCACGATGACGCGGGCGCCCTGGCCGACGAGGGCCTCGAGGGTGGGGACCGATGCCCGCACGCGGCCGTCGTCCGTGATGACCTCGCCCTGGAGGGGAACGTTGAGGTCACAACGGACGACGACGCGCTTGCCGGCGAGCGGACCGAGGGTTTCGATCGTTCGCAGGGTCACGATGGCTCGATTCAGAGGCGTTCGGCGACGTACTCGGTCAGGTCGACGAGGCGGTTCGAGTAGCCCCACTCGTTGTCGTACCAGCTCGAGAGCTTCACCTGGTCGCCGAGGACGCGGAGCAGTCCGGCGTCGAAGATCGAGGAGTGCGGGTCGGAGACGATGTCGCTCGAGACGATCTCGTCCTCGGTGTACTTCAGGATGCCCTTCATCGGGCCCTCGGCGGCGGCCTTGTAGGCGGCCTTGACCTCGTCGACCGTGACCGGACGCGACGAGGTGACCGTGAGGTCGGTGATCGAGCCGGTGGGCACCGGGACGCGGAGGGCGAAGCCGTCGAGCTTGCCGACGAGCTCGGGGAGCACGAGGCCGATGGCCTTCGCGGCACCGGTGGAGGTCGGCACGATGTTGACGGCCGCGGCGCGGGCGCGACGCAGGTCCTTGTGGGGGCCGTCCTGCAGGTTCTGGTCGGCGGTGTACGCGTGCACGGTCGTCATCAGGCCGCGCTCGATGCCGAACGCGTCGTTGAAGACCTTCGCGAGCGGCGCGAGGCAGTTCGTCGTGCACGACGCGTTCGAGATGATGTTGTGGCGCTCGGGGTCGTAGTCCTGCTCGTTGACGCCCATGACGAAGGTCGCGTCCTCGTCGGTCGCGGGCGCCGAGATCAGCACCTTCTTGGCACCGGCGTCGATGTGCTTGCGCGCGTCGCCGGCCTTCGTGAAGAAGCCCGTCGACTCGATGACGATGTCGACGCCGAGCTCGCCCCACGGCAGGTTCGCCGGGTCGCGCTCGGCGAACGCCTTGATCGCCTTGCCGTTGACGATGATGTGGTCGTCGTCGTAGTCGACCGTCGCGTCGAGGCGGCCCGTGATCGAGTCGTACTTCAGCAGGTGGGCGAGCGTCTTGTTGTCGGTGAGGTCGTTCACTGCGACGATCTCGAGGTCGGCGCCCTGGGCGAGAGCGGCGCGGAAGTAGTTGCGGCCGATGCGGCCGAAGCCGTTGATGCCGATCTTTACGGACACAGATGTCTCCTGAATTGACGTGCGCGAGTGCGCGATTCCAAGGTGAACTGATCGGAACGGCGGTGTCCCCGGACGGGTCCGGGGACACCATCCGCTACGACAGTAGCAGCAGCCCTGAGGTCTTCTCGCGTGCGGCCGTGAAGCGCTGCTGGACGTTGTCCCAGTTCGCGATGTTCCAGAACGCCTTCACGTAGTCGGCGCGCACGTTCTTGTAGTCGAGGTAGTACGCGTGCTCCCAGACGTCGAGCATCAGCAGCGGGACGATGCCCGCCGGGAGGTTGCCCTGCTGGTCGAAGAACTGCACGATGATCGGGCGCTGGCCGATGGAATCCCAGCGCGAGCACGGCCCAGCCGGAGCCCTGCACGCCGAGCGCGGTGGCGGTGAAGTGGGCCTGGAACTTGTCGAACGAGCCGAAGTGGTCGTCGATCGCCGAGGCGAGCTCGCCGGTGGGCTTGTCGCCGCCGTCGGGCGACAGGTTCGTCCAGAAGATGGAGTGGTTGACGTGGCCGCCGAGGTTGAACGCGAGGTCCTTCTCGAGCTTGTTGACGTTGGCGAGGTTGCCCGAGTCGCGCGCCTCGGCGAGCTGCGCGAGGGCGGTGTTCGCTCCGGTCACGTACGCCTGGTGGTGCTTCGAGTGGTGCAGCTCCATGATCGTGCCGCTGATCGACGGTTCCAGCGCCGAGTAGTCGTAGGGGAGATCCGGGAGGGTGTAGTCAGCCATTGCTTCTCCTTGTCAGATGCCGGGCGTGCCGGGCTCCTGCCCGGTGTTCCGCGGCTGCATCCACGAGTCTATGCCCGCCCCGCGAACGGCCGTTCGGGGTTGACGCCACTGCGACGGCGCATGACGACGAGCGGATGCCGCGGCATCCGCTCGCCCCTGCGAGCTCGTCGAGCGGCCCCGGCGCGACGCTCAGACGTCGTCGAGGTCGGCGGGCAGGCTCGCCTCGGTGCCGGGCACGCCGAGCTCGATCGCGCGCTTGTCGGCCATCGCGAGCAGGCGACGGATGCGGCCCGCCACGGCGTCCTTCGTCATGGGCGGGTCGGCATGGTGGCCGAGCTCGTCGAGGCTCGCGTCGCGGTGCGCGAGCCGCAGCTCGCCCGCGTACTTCAGGTGGTCGGGGATGTCGTCGCCGAGGAGCTCCATGGCGCGTTCGACGCGCGCGCAGGCGGCCACCGCGGCCTGCGCCGAGCGCCGCAGGTTCGCGTCGTCGAAGTTCACGAGGCGGTTCGCGGTGGCGCGCACCTCGCGACGCTGGCGGAGCTCCTCCCAGTTGCGCACGGTGTCGGTGGCGCCCATGAGCGCGAGCATCGAGCTGATCGCCTCGCCGTCGCGGATGACGACCCGGTGCACGCCGCGCACCTCGCGGGCCTTCGCGGAGATGCCGAGGCGGCCGGCCGCGCCGACGAGGGCCATCGCCGTCTCGTTGCCGGGGCAGGTGACCTCGAGCGCGGCCGAGCGGCCCGGATCGGTGAGGCTGCCGTGCGCGAGGAACGCGCCGCGCCACACCGCGGCGACGTCGTCGCGCGAACCGGTGGTGAGCTTGTTGGGCAGCCCGCGCACGGGACGGCGGCGGGCGTCGAGCAGGCCGGTCTGGCGTGCGAGGGTCTCGCCGCCGTCGAGCACGCGCACGAGGTACTGGTTCGACCGCCGGATGCCCGACGGCGAGATCACCGACACGTCGGGTCGCACGCCGTAGAGCTCGCCGAGGTCGCGCGTCACCCGGCGTGCGATCGTGGGCGAGTCGAGCTCCGCCTCGATGGCGATGCGCCCCGAGATGATGTGCAGCCCGCCGGCGAAGCGCAGCACCGAGGCGAGCTCCGCGGCCCGCACGCTCGTCTTCGACACCTCGACCCGCGCCAGCTCCTCTTTCACGTCGGCGGTCAGTGCCACGTCATGTCCTCTCATTCGTCATGTCCGTGCGACCGGTTCATTCACGGCCGCGATCGCGATGCTTCACGCTGACGGCCACGCCCGGGAACTGCCCGAGCCGGTCGGCGAGTTCGCGGACGATCGCCACCGAGCGGTGCTTGCCGCCGGTGCATCCGACCGCGATGGTCGCGTGTCGCTTGTTCTCACGCTGGTAGCCGGCCAGCACCGGCTCGAGCGCCGCCGCGTAGGCGTCGATGAACTCCTGCGCGCCCGGCTGGCTGAGCACGTACTCCGCGACCTCGGGGTCCTCGCCGTTGAGGTGCCGGAGCTCGGGGATCCAGAAGGGGTTCGGCAGGAATCGTGCGTCGGCGACGAGGTCGGCGTCGGCGGGGAGCCCGTACTTGAAGCCGAAGCTCAGCATCGTGACGTGCAGGCCGGCCCGCCCGGCCTCGGCGAAGGTCTCGGTGATGAGCGTCGCGAGCTGGTGGATGTTCAGGTCGGAGGTGTCGACGACGATGTCGCTGGATTCGCGCAGCTCGGCGAGGCGCGTGCGCTCGGCGCCGATGCCGTCGAGCAGCGTGCCGTTGCCCTGCAGCGGGTGCGGGCGTCGCACCGACTCGAATCGGCGCACGAGCACCGCATCCGTCGCGTCGAGGAACACGACGCGCACGTTCACGCCGGTGCGCAGCGCCTGGATGATGTCCTGGAGCTCGGAGAAGAAGTCGCGGCCGCGCACGTCGACGACCGCCGCGATGCGCGGCAGCGAGGCGCCCGCACGCTCGACGAGCTCGACGAGCGGTCGGAGCATCTGCGGCGGCAGGTTGTCGACGACGTACCAGCCCAGGTCTTCGAGGGCGTTGCCGACGGTGGAGCGGCCCGCACCCGACATGCCGGTGACGATGAGCATCTCCTGGTGCTCGGCCTCAGCTGCCATCGTCTCGGGCCCCCTTCCGCGCGTCGACACTCCAGCCTACCGGGGCGCCGACACGCCGTCGGCGCGAAGGTGCGCGTGGACGGTGGCCGCGAGCGTCGGGCCGATCCCCTTGACCTCGGCGATGTCGGTCTCGCTCGCCCCCCGAAGCCGCGTCACGGAGCCGAAGTGCTTCAGCAGCTCCTTCACCCTGGCGGGGCCGAGCCCGGGGATCCCCGACAGCACGGTGCCGATGTCGCGCTTGCGTCGTTGCCGCTGATGCGTGATCGCGAACCGGTGCGCCTCGTCGCGCACCCGCTGGAAGAGGAACAGCGCGTCGCTGTTGCGCGGCAGGATCACCGGGAAGTCGGCGTCGGGCGTCCAGATCTCCTCGAGCCGCTTGGCGATGCCGCACAGGTAGATCCCCTCGACGCCGGACTCCTCGAGCGCGCGTGCCGCCGCGGCGACCTGCGGTTCGCCGCCGTCGACCACGAGGAGGTTCGGGCGGTAGGCGAACTTCTTCCGGCGCTCGGAGACCGCCGCGGCATCCGCTGACTCGGTGTCGGCCGTCGCCGCGCCGCCGCCGGTCGGCCGTGTCGACCGTGTCGGCCGTCGTCGCCGCCTCGTCGCGGTCGGGCTTCGCGAGGTAGGCCAGCCGGCGGGTGAGCACCTGGTGGATCGAGTCGGTGTCGTCGGACGAGCTCGGGATCGTGAACCGGCGGTACTCGTCCTTGCGAGGCAGGCCGTCTTCGAAGACGACCATCGAGGCGACGATGTTGGTGCCGCTGAGGTGCGACACGTCGAAGCACTCGATGCGCAGCGGCGCGTCGGCCATGCCGAGCGCCTCCTGGATGTCCTCGAGCGCGCGGGAACGGGTCGTGAAGTCGGCACTGCGGCGGGTCTTGTAGAGCATGAGGGACTGCCGGGCGTTCTGCGTGGCCGTCGCGAGCAGTGCCGCCTTGTCGCCGCGGTGCGCGACGCGAAGCCGCACCTTGCGGGAGGCCAGCGTGCCGAGCCAGGTCTCGAGCGCCTCGGTGTCGTCGGGCAGCTCGGGCACCACGACCTCGCGGGCGGGCGTCAGCTCGTCGCCGTACGCGTTCTGCAGCACCGAGTCGACGAGCTCGCCGAGCGGCACGTCGAGCTCCTTGTCGACCGTCCACGAATGCACGCCGCGGACCCGCCCGCCGCGCACGACGAACAGGTGCACGGCGGCCGCGAGCTCGTCGTGGTCGATGCCGAAGACGTCGAGGTCCACCTTCGCGCCGAGCACGACGGCGCTCTTCTCGAAGAACGCCGTCGCGGCCTGCAGCTGGTCGCGCCGGCGCGCCGCGGTCTCGTAGTCCTGCACGGCCGCGGCGGACTGCATCTGCCGCGTGAGGTCGCCGAGGATCCGCTGGTCCTGGTTCTGCATGAAGGCGACGAAGCGGTCGACGTTGGCGCGGTGCTCCTCGATCGTGACCCGGCCGGAGCAGGGGCCGAAGCACTTGCCGATCTGGCCGGCGAAGCACGGCCGGCCGCTCGCCATCGCGCGCTTGTAGTCCGAGTCCTTGCAGGTGCGGATCGGGAAGAGCTTCAGCAGCAGGTCGAGCGTCTCGTTCACCGCCCAGACCTTGGGGTACGGGCCGAAGTACCGGGCACCGGGGATGCCGCGCTTGCGCGAGACCATCGCGCGGGGCGCCTCGTCGCCGAGGGTGACCACGAGGTACGGGTAGGACTTGTCGTCCTTGAAGCGCACGTTGAACGGCGGATGGAGCTCGTTGATCCAGGTGATCTCGAGCTGCAGCGCCTCGACGTCGCTCTGGACGACGGTCCACTCCACGGATGCCGCGGTGGTCACCATCCGGCGGGTGCGCTCGTGCAGCGTGCGGAGCGGCGCGAAGTAGTTCGAGAGCCGTGCCCTGAGGTTCTTGGCCTTGCCCACGTACAGCACGCGCCGGTCGGCGTCGAGGAATCGGTACACGCCCGGGTCGGTGGGGATCTCCCCCGCCTTCGGGCGATACGGAACGGTGCCGCTCATCCTCGTCAGCTGGCGACGTCGGCGCGCTCGGATGCCGCGTCGAAGATCTCACGCAGGAAGTAGCCGGTGTGGCTCGTCGCCACGCGCGCGACCTGCTCGGGGGTGCCGGTCGCGACGACCTGCCCGCCGCCCGAGCCGCCCTCGGGGCCGAGGTCGATGATCCAGTCGGCCGACTTGATGACGTCGAGGCTGTGCTCGATGACGATCACCGTGTTGCCCTTCTCGACGAGCTTGCCGAGCACCTTCAGGAGCTTGCGCACGTCCTCGAAGTGCAGGCCGGTCGTCGGCTCGTCGAGCACGTAGACGCTGCGGCCGTTCGACCGGCGCTGGAGCTCGGTCGCCAGCTTCACGCGCTGCGCCTCGCCGCCGGACAGGGTCGTGGCGCTCTGGCCGAGCTGCACGTAGCCGAGGCCGACGTCGACGAGGGTCTTGAGGTAGCGGTGGATGGCGGAGATCGGCTCGAAGAACTCGGCCGCCTCGCTGATCGGCATCTCGAGCACCTCGGCGATGTTCTTGCCCTTGTAGTGCACCTGCAGCGTCTCGCGGTTGTAGCGCTTGCCGCCGCACACCTCGCACGCGACGTAGACGTCGGGCAGGAAGTTCATCTCGATCTTGATGGTGCCGTCGCCGGAGCACGCCTCGCAGCGGCCGCCCTTGACGTTGAAGCTGAAGCGGCCGGGCAGGTAGCCGCGCGCCTTCGCCTCGGTGGTCTCGGAGAACAGCGTGCGGATGCGATCGAACACGCCCGTGTAGGTGGCCGGGTTCGACCGCGGCGTGCGGCCGATCGGCGCCTGGTCGACGTGCACGACCTTGTCGAGCTGGTCGATGCCGGTCACGCGACGGTGCCGGCCCGGGACCTTGCGGGCCCCGTTGAGCCGGTTCGCGAGCACGCGGTAGAGGATGTCGTTCACGAGCGACGACTTGCCGGAGCCGCTCACGCCGGTGACCGCGGTGAAGGTGCCGAGCGGGAAGTCGACGTCGATGCCGCGGAGGTTGTTGGCCTCGGCGCCCTGCACGGAGATCATGCGCTCGGGATCGATCGGCCGGCGTCGCGCCGGGGTCGGGATCTCCTTGCGCCCCGACAGGTAGTCGCCCGTCAGCGACCGGGTGTTCTTGATGAGGTCGGCGTAGCTGCCCGAGTGCACGACCGTGCCGCCGTTGACGCCGGCGCCGGGGCCGATGTCGACGATCCAGTCGGCGGTGCGGATGGTGTCCTCGTCGTGCTCGACGACGATGAGCGTGTTGCCGAGGTCGCGGAGCGCGATCAGGGTGTCGATGAGGCGACGGTTGTCGCGCTGGTGCAGGCCGATGCTCGGCTCGTCGAGCACGTAGAGCACGCCCGTGAGCCCGGAGCCGATCTGCGTGGCGAGTCGGATGCGCTGCGCCTCGCCGCCCGACAGCGTGCCCGCGGCGCGGGCGAGGTCGAGGTAGCTCAGGCCGACGCGGATCAGGAAGTCGAGGCGGACCTTGATCTCGCGCAGCACCTGGGCCGCCGATCGCCTGCTCGCGATCGGTGAGCTGGAGCCGATCCATGAACGACCTGGCATCCGTGAGGCTCAGCAGGCCGACATCGGCGATGCTGTGGTTGTGGATGAGCACCGAGAGGACCTCGGGCTTCAGTCGCTTGCCGTCGCAGACGGGACAGGGCACCTCGCGGAGGTACTCCGACCAGCGCGCCCGCTGCACGTCGGTCTCGGCCTGCAGGTACTGGCGCTCGATGTACGGCACGACCCCCTCGAAGCCGGACGTGTAGCTCATCTCGCGGCCGTAGCGGTTGCGCCACCGCACCTTGACCTCGAAGTTGTCGCCCCGGAGCACCGCGTGGCGCGCTTCGAGGTCGAGCTCCTCCCACGGGGTGTCGAGCGAGAAGCCGAGGTCGCGGGCGAGCCCGTCGAGCAGCTTCTCGTAGTAGTTGTAGAGGCTCTTGCCCTGCGAGGTCCACGGCAGGATGACGCCCTCGGCGATGCTGAGCGACGGGTCGCCGAGCAGCAGCGCCTCGTCGACCGACATGCGCGTGCCGAGGCCGGAGCACTCGGGGCAGGCGCCGAACGGCGCGTTGAACGAGAACGTGCGCGGCTCGATCTCGGTGAGCTGGATCGGGTGCTGGTTGGGGCACGAGAGCTTCTCGGAGAAGGTCGCCCACGCGCCCGGCCCCGACTCGTCGACGTAGTTGACCTGCACGAGCCCGTCGGTGAGGCGCAGCGCCGTCTCGAGCGAGTCGGTGAGGCGGCCGAGCATGTCGGGGCCCGCCACGAGCCGGTCGACCACGACCGAGATGTCGTGCTTCACCTGCTTCTTGAGGGTGGGGGGCTCGTCGAGGCGGATCACCTCGCCGTCGACCACGGCGCGCGAGTACCCGCCGGCGGCGAGCTCGCGGAAGAGGTCGACGAACTCGCCCTTCTTCTTCGAGACGACGGGGCTCAGCACCTGGTAGCGCGTGCCCTCGGGCAGCTCCATGAGCTGGTCGGCGATCTGCTGCACGGTCTGGCGTTGGATCCGCTCACCGCAGATCGGGCAGTGCGGGACGCCGATGCGCGCCCAGAGCAGTCGCATGTAGTCGTAGATCTCGGTGATCGTGCCGACCGTCGAGCGCGGGTTGCGGTTCGTGGACTTCTGGTCGATCGAGACCGCGGGGCTCAGGCCCTCGATGAAGTCGACGTCGGGTCGGTCGACCTGTCCGAGGAACTGGCGCGCGTACGCCGACAGCGACTCGACGTAGCGACGCTGCCCCTCGGCGAAGATCGTGTCGAACGCGAGCGACGACTTGCCCGAGCCCGAGAGGCCCGTGAACACCACCATGGCATCGCGCGGGATCTCGACGTCGACGTTGTGCAGGTTGTGCACGCGGGCACCGCGGACACTCAGGCGCGAGTGGGCATCGAGACGTGAGACTGGCACCTTACGAGTCTAGAGAGGGCCACCGACACCGGGTCGGGCCTGGCGCGTGCTCTCAGCGAACATACGTTCGATTCGACGTCGGGATGCCCGTGTTCCCGCGGCTGACGGCGCCTCGCCGCCTCGTCGTGATCTCAGCCGAGGTGCCCCGCTTTCTCCATCTGCCGCAGTTCGCGCTTCAGCTCGGAGACCTCGTCGCGCAGGCGCGCGGCGAGCTCGAACTTGAGCTCGCCCGCCGCCTCGAGCATCTGCTCGTTGAGGTCGCGGATGAGCTCCTCGAGGTCGTTCGCGCCCGCCGCGGCGATGCCCTCGCGACGCAGGTTCGGCACCGGCGCCTTCTTGCGCGCGTCGCGCCCGGCGAGGAGCGCGGCGGTGTCGGCCTCCTCACGCGCCAGCACCTCGGTGATGTCGGCGATCCGCTTGCGGAGCGGCTGCGGGTCGATGCCGTTGGCGCGGTTGTACTCGAGCTGCCGGTCGCGGCGGCGCGTGGTCTCGTCGATCGCGGACTTCATCGAGTCGGTGAGCACGTCGGCGTACATGTGGACCTCGCCCGAGACGTTGCGCGCCGCGCGGCCGATGGTCTGGATGAGGGACGTGGACGACCGGAGGAAGCCCTCCTTGTCGGCGTCGAGGATGGCGACGAGCGACACCTCGGGCAGGTCGAGCCCCTCGCGCAGCAGGTTGATGCCGACGAGCACGTCGTAGACGCCCGCACGCAGCTCGGTGAGCAGTTCGACGCGGCGGAGGGTGTCGACGTCGGAGTGCAGGTAGCGCACGCGCACGCCGGCCTCGGTGAGGAAGTCGGTGAGCTCCTCGGCCATGCGCTTGGTGAGCGTGGTGACGAGCACGCGCTCGTCGCGCTCGGCCCGGACGCGGATCTCCTCGAGCAGGTCGTCGATCTGCCCCTTCGACGGCTTCACCACGATCTGGGGGTCGACGAGGCCGGTCGGCCGGATGATCTGCTCGACCACGCCGTCGGCGATGCCCATCTCGTAGCGGCCGGGCGTCGCCGAGAGGTAGACGGTCTGGCCGACGCGGTCCTTGAACTCGTCCCACTTCAGCGGCCGGTTGTCGAGCGCGCTCGGCAGCCGGAAGCCGTGCTCGACGAGCGTGCGCTTGCGCGACGAGTCGCCCTCGTACATCGACCCGATCTGCGGCACGGTGACGTGCGACTCGTCGATCACGACGAGGAAGTCGTCGGCGAAGTAGTCGAGCAGGCAGTGCGGCGCCTCCCCCGGCGCCCGGCCGTCGATGTGCCGCGAGTAGTTCTCGATGCCGGAGCAGAATCCGATCTGCTCCATCATCTCGAGGTCGAACGTGGTGCGCATGCGCAGCCGCTGCGCCTCGAGCAGCTTGCCCTCGCGCTCGAGCTCGGCGAGCCGCTCCTCGAGCTCGATGCGGATGGTGCCGATCGCCCGCTGCATCACGTCGGTGCTCGCGACGTAGTGCGAACCGGGGAAGATCGGGACCGCGTCGAGCTTGGCCACCACCTGGCCGGTGAGCGGGATGCAGGCTGTAGAGCGCCTCGATCTCGTCGCCGAACATCTCGATGCGGATCGCGAGCTCTTCGTAGATCGGGATGATCTCGATCGTGTCGCCGCGCACCCGGAACGTGCCGCGCGAGAAGTCGACGTCGTTGCGCTGGTACTGCATCGAGACGAACTTGCGGATGAGCCAGTCGCGATCGACCCGCTGCCCGACCTGCAGCGGCATCATCGCGGCGAGGTACTGCTCGGGCGTGCCGAGGCCGTAGATGCACGAGACCGATCGAGACCACGATGACGTCGCGCCGGCTCAGGAGCGAGTTCGTCGTGGAGTGCCGCAGCCGCTCGACCTCGGCGTTGATCGACGAGTCCTTCTCGATGAAGGTGTCGGTCTGCGGCACGTAGGCCTCGGGCTGGTAGTAGTCGTAGTACGAGACGAAGTACTCGACCGCGTTGTTCGGCATGAGCTCGCGGAACTCGGTGGCGAGCTGCGCGGCGAGGGTCTTGTTGTGCGCGAGCACGAGCGTGGGCCGCTGCACCTGCTCGATCAGCCAGCGCCGTGGTCGCCGACTTGCCGGTGCCGGTGGCGCCGAGGAGCACGACGTCGGTCTCGCCGGCGTTGATCCGGCCGGCCAGTTCGGCGATCGCGGCGGGCTGGTCGCCGCTCGGCCGGTACTCGCTCACGACCTCGAACGGACGGACGGATCGCGTGGCCTGCATGCCTTCCAGTCTAGGTTCGCCCGCCGACACTCCGGCCGGGAGCGGGAGTCCGTGACCCGGGCCGCCGCCTACGCCCGGGCGCGCTCCTGCTTGATGCGGTGCCAGAGGGCGTCGACCTGGCCCATGGTGTGGGCCATCGAGCCGTCGGTGTCGATCACGACGTCGGCGACGGCGAGCCGCTGCCGTGTTGTCGACCTGGGCGTCGACGCGCGCCTGCGCCTGGATCGGGTCGAGTCCGCGCTCCTCGACGAGGCGCTCGACCTGGGTGCGCTTGGGCGCGCTCGTCACGACGATGAGGTCGAACGGGTGGTCGACGGCGGCCTCGACCAGGAGCGGAACGTCGTAGACCACGACGGCGTCGGGGTCCTCGGCCTCGACCTTCGCCATGAGCCTTGGCGGCCAGCTCGCGGACCGCGGGATGCACGATGGCGTTGAGCCTCGACCGTGCGGCGTCGTCGTGGAAGACGAGGTCGCCGAGCTTCTGCCGGTCGAGCGTGCCGTCGTGCGCGAGCACGTCGGGACCGAACTCCTCGACGATGGCCGCGAGGGCCGGCTTGCCGGGCTCGACGACCCTGCCGGGCGAGGTCGTCGGCGTCGATGTGCACCGCGCCGTGCTCGACCAGTCGCCGGGCGACCGTGGACTTTCCTGAGGCGATTCCGCCCGTGAGACCGATCAGATACACGCTGACCACTCTATCCGTGCGACACTCGACGCGACGGCGTGGGAGGTGCGCGTGCTCGAGGTGCTGACCGGGACCGGCCTCGCACTGGCGGCCGGACTCAACGCCTGGATCCCGCTCGTCGTGCTCGGCGCGCTCGACCGGTTCACCGGCCTCGTCGAACTGCCGCCCGCCTGGGCCTGGCTCTCGAACGAGTGGGTCCTGCTCATCCTCGTCGTGCTGCTCGTGCTCGAGTTCGTCGCCGACAAGATCCCCGGATTCGACTCGGTGAACGACCTCGTGCAGACCGTCGTGCGCCCGACCGCGGGCGGGCTCGCGTTCAGTTCGGGCATCGATGCCACCACGGTGGCGGTGACCGACCCCGAGGCGTTCTTCTCCTCGCAGCAGTGGATCCCGATCGCGATCGGCGTCGTGCTCGCGCTCGGCGTGCACCTCGCCAAGGCGACCGCACGCCCGGTGGTGAACGCGGCGACCGGCGGCGTCGGCGCGCCGGTCGCGAGCACCGCCGAGGACCTCGGCAGCTTCGGGCTGGCGTTCGCGGCGCTCCTCGCGCCCGTCCTGGTGCTGCTCGGCATCGTGGTGCTCGCGGTGGTCGTCATCGTGCTCGTGCGGCGGCAGCGTCGCTCGAAACGCGCCGCGCGGGGCATCCGTCGCCCGCGCCGTGACGGCGTGCGCGGAGACGCCGGAAGGCCGGCCCCCGAGGGGACCGGCCTTCCGTATCGCGGATCGCGACTAGTTGTTGCTCGAGAGCTTCTCGCGCAGCGCCGCGAGCGACGCGTCGTCGGCGAGGGTGCCCGCGCCGGCCGAGTCGCTCGAGAACGATGCAGCACCCGAGGTGAACGAGTCGTCGGCGACAGCAGCAGCGTTCGCCGCGGCGACCTGCTTCTTGTGCGCCTCCCAACGAGCCTGGGCGGCAGCGTAGTCCTGCTCCCACTTCTCGCGCTGGGCCTCGAAGCCCTCGCGCCACTCGTTGGTCTCGGGGTCGAAGCCCTCGGGGTACTTGTAGTTGCCCTGCTCGTCGTACTCGGTGAGCATGCCGTAGAGCGCCGGGTCGAACTCGGTGCCCTCGGGGTCGACGCCCTCGTTCGCCTGCTTCAGCGAGAGCGAGATGCGGCGACGCTCGAGGTCGATGTCGATGACCTTGACGAAGACCTCTTCGCCGACCGACACGACCTGCTCGGCGAGCTCGACGTGCTTGCCGGACAGCTCCGAGATGTGCACGAGGCCCTCGATGCCGTCGGCCACGCGGACGAACGCACCGAACGGCACGAGCTTCGTGACCTTGCCCGGTGCGACCTGGCCGATCGCGTGGGTGCGGGCGAAGACCTGCCACGGGTCCTCCTGCGTCGCCTTGAGCGACAGGGAGACGCGCTCGCGGTCGAGCTCGACGGAGAGCACCTCGACGGTGACCTCCTGGCCGACCTCGACGACCTCGCTGGCGTGCTCGATGTGCTTCCACGAGAGCTCGGAGACGTGGACGAGACCGTCGACGCCGCCGAGGTCGACGAACGCACCGAAGTTGACGATCGACGAGATGACGCCCTTGCGGATCTGGCCCGGGTGGAGGTTCGCGAGGAACGTCGAACGCGACTCGGACTGCGTCTGCTCGAGGAGCGCGCGGCGCGAGAGCACGACGTTGTTGCGGTTCTTGTCGAGCTCGAGGATCTTCGCCTCGATCTCCTGGCCGAGGTACGGCGTGAGGTCGCGGACGCGGCGGAGCTCGATGAGCGAGGCCGGGAGGAAGCCGCGGAGGCCGATGTCGACGATCAGGCCGCCCTTGACGACCTCGATGACCGAACCGGTCACGACGCCATCGGCTTCCTTGATCTTCTCGACGTCGCCCCATGCGCGCTCGTACTGCGCACGCTTCTTCGACAGGATGAGGCGGCCTTCCTTGTCCTCCTTCTGGAGAACGAGGGCCTCGACGGTGTCGCCGACGCCGACGACCTCGCTGGGGTCGACGTCGTGCTTGATGGAAAGCTCGCGAGAGGGGATCACACCCTCGGTCTTGTAACCGACGTCGAGGAGGACCTCGTCGCGGTCGATCTTCACGACGGTGCCCTCGATCAGGTCGCCGTCGTTGAAGAACTTCAGGGTCTTCTCGACCGCGGCGAGGAAATCGTCAGCAGATCCGATGTCGTTGATCGCGACCTGCTTGGGCGCCTTGGTCGTTGCGGTTGTCATGTAGTGAATGCTCCGTAAAGGACAAAATCGAGCCCGTCGCGAGGTTGAGCGTTGTTGGTTTCCGCGACGGGCATGCGGACATGGATGTCACACGAGTGACGCTCCATCCTAGCGGAACCGCTCCCCCGGCGGCAACCGGCCTCGCGCTCGGGTCGCCGCGCTCAGGCCAGCAGCGCACCGCGCAGCGTGTCGAGGCCGACGCCGCCGAGGTCGAGCGCGCGGCGGTGGAACTCGCGGATGTCGAACGCCGCCCCCTCGCGCCGTGCCACCTCGTCGCGCAGCTGCTCCCAGATGCGCTGCCCGACCTTGTACGACGGCGCCTGGCCCGGCCAGCCGAGGTACCGGTTCACCTCGAAGCGCACGAACCCCTCGTTCATGTTCACGTTCTGCGCCGAGGAACTCGAACGCGTACTCCCCCGTCCACGGGCCCTCGCCGTCGGGTCGCTGCTTGCCGAGGTGCACGCCGATGTCGAGCACCACGCGGGCCGCGCGCATGCGCTGGCCGTCGAGCATGCCGAGCCGGTCGGCCGGATCGTCGAGGTAGCCGAGCCCCTCCATGAGCCGCTCGGCATAGAGCGCCCAGCCCTCGGCGTGCCCCGACGTGCCGGCGAGCTGGCGCCGCCACGTGTTGAGCTTGCCGCGGTTGACGACGGCCTGGCCGATCTGCAGGTGATGGCCCGGCACGCCCTCGTGGTAGACGGTCGTGAGCTCGCGCCAGGTGTCGAACTCGGTGACGCCCTCGGGCACCGACCACCACATGCGCCCGGGCCGGGTGAAGTCGTCGCTCGGGCCCGTGTAGTAGATGCCGCCCTCCTGCGTGGGGGCGATCAGGCACTCGAGCGTGCGGATCTCGGCGGGGATGTCGAACTGGGTCGCGCCGAGCTCGGCCACCGCCCGGTCGCTCGTCTCCTGCATCCACCGCTGCAGCGCGTCGGTGCCGTGCAGCTTGCGGCGCGGGTCGCCGTCGAGGAACGCGATCGCCTCGGCGACGGATGCCCCCGGCAGGATCTCGTCGCGCGATCGACTCCTGCTCGGCGACCATGCGCGCGAGCTCCTCGATGCCCCACTCGTAGGTCTCGTCGAGGTCGATGACGGCGCCGAGGAAGTGCCGCGACCGCAGCGCGTAGATGTCGCGGCCGACGGCGTCGCGCTCGCCCGCGACCGGCTGGAGCTCGCCCTCGAGGAACGCGGCGAGCGTGCCGTAGGCGGATGCCGCGTCGGCGGCCGCGCGCTCGAGCTCGCGTCGCAGCGGCTCGGCCAGCTCGTCGTCGCCGGCCTTCGCCGTTCCCGGCGAACGTGCCGAAGAAGCCGTCGGGCGTCGCGATGCGGTGCGCCTGCGCCGCGACCTCGCGGACCTGCCGCACCGCGGGCACGACGCCCTCTGCGGCGCCGGCGCGCAGGGTGGCGATGTAGCCGTCGATCGCGCGCGGCACGTCGCCGAGCCTCGTGGCGATGCGCTCCCAGTCGTCGCGCGAGTCGGTGGGCATGAGGTCGAACACCTCGCGGATCTCCTGCGCCGGGCTCGCGATCACGTTGAGGTCGCGCAGGTGCAGGCGCGGCCTCGTGCGCCCTCGAGCTCGAGCGCGAGCTCGCTGCCGAGGTCGGCGACCGTGATGCGGTCGATGTCGTCGGCCGGCTCGGCGGCGCGCAGCGCCTGCACGCGTCGTCCGGATCGCGTCGATCGTGCGCTCGTGCCCGTCGGGCGAGTAGTCGGCCAGCCGATCGTCGGCGGAGGGGCGCCCGATGTAGGTGCCGACGGCCGGATTCAGCTCGACGAGGGTGTCGACCCAGCCCTCGGCGATGCGGTCGACGTCGGACGGGGTGCGCTCACTCGATGCCATGCTGCGAGCCTATGACACCCCGCCGACGGCGCCGCGAGGCCGCCGACGCCGCGACGCGCCGACCGCGGCGGATGCCGCGCGCGCGCTCGCGCGCTCGCGGTCAGTGCGCCGCGTCGTCCCAGTTCGCGCCGCGGCCGATCTGCACGTCGAGCGGCACCATGAGGTCGGCGGCGTGCGCCATGCCCGTCGCGAACGACCTCTTCGAGCACGTCGGACTCCCCCGGCGCGACCTCGAAGACCAGCTCGTCGTGCACCTGCATGAGCATGCGGCTGCGCGAGCCCGCGCGCGGCGATGTCGGCTTCGACGCTGCGCCATCGCGACCTTGATGATGTCGGCCGCCGAGCCCTGGATCGGCGAGTTCAGCGCCGCACGCTCGGCGTTCTCGCGGAGCACGCGATTCGGGCTCGCGAGGTCGGGGAACGGGCGGCGGCGACCGAAGATCGTCTCGGTGTAGCCGTCGATCTTCGCCTGCTCGACGACGCCGCGCAGGTAGTCGCGCACCGCGCCGAATCGCTCGAAGTACTCCTTCATGAGCTGCGTCGCCTCGGCGCGGTCGATGCGCAGCTGCTTCGACAGGCCGAAGGCGCTGAGCCCGTAGGCGAGGCCGTACGACATCGCCTTCACCTTGGTGCGCATGAGCGGGGTCACGTCGACCGGGTCGACCGAGAAGACGCGCGCGCCGACGAAGCGGTGCAGGTCCTCGCCGGCGTTGAACGCCTCGATGAGCCCCGGGTCCCCGGAGAGGTGGGCCATGATGCGCATCTCGATCTGCGAGTAGTCGGCGGTGAGCAGCTCGGCGTACTCGGGTCCGTGCCGGAAGGCCTCGCGGATGCGTCGGCCCTCGGCGGTGCGGATCGGGATGTTCTGCAGGTTCGGGTCGTTCGACGACATGCGGCCCGTGGCGGCGCCGATCTGGCCGTACGTGGTGTGGATGCGGCCGTCGGCGCCGATCGCCTTGTCGAGCGACTCGACGATCTGCCGCAGCTTCGTGGCGTCGCGGTGCTCGAGCAGGTAGCCGAGGAACGGGTGCGGGTTCGAGTCCTGCAGGTCGGCGAGGGCGCTCGCGTCGGTCGTGTAGCCGGTCTTCGTCGCGCGCGTCTTCGGCATGCCGAGCTGGTCGAAGAGCACCTCCTGGAGCTGCTTCGGGCGACCCGAGGTTCACCTCGCGCCCGATCTCGGCGAACGCCGACTGGGCGAGCGCCGCCGCCCGCTCGCCCGAGGTCGCGACGAGAGCGTGCGCCAGCTCGGCGTGGTCGACGGTGACGCCGCGCAGCTCCATGGCGGCGAGCACCGGCACGAGCGGCATCTCGATCTCGGCGAGCAGGCGGCGCGAGCTCTCGGACGAGCGCGCGCAGCACGACCGGGGCGAGTCGCAGCGTGTACCACGCGTACTCGGGCGCACCGGCGTCCGTGCCCTCCTCGGGCACGAGCATCGACGGGTCGGACTGCGGCACCGTCTCGCCGAGGTAGAAGGCGACGAGATCGGCGAGCGACTTCTCCTGCAGGATCGGACGCACCAGCCAGCCGGCCACGAGGGTGTCGAGCACGAGCCCGTCGAACGCGAGGCCCGACGCGCGTGAGCGCCTTCAGCTGCGCCTTCGCGTCGGTCATGATCTTCGGCGCGTCGCTCGCGAGCCACGCCTCGAACGGCGCGTACTCGGCGCGGTCGGGCTGCCAGGCCAGGCGCAGCGACTCGTCGGAGGTCGCGATGCCGGCGCCGATCGACGCGGCCGTCGACCACGTCGAGGCTCAGGCCGAGGCCGGCCGGCTCCGCCGCGACCGCGCGTTCGAGCCAGGTCGCGAGCTCCTCGTCGAGGAGCATGCGCGGGGTCGGCGCGGTCGCGCGCTCGGCGACCGCGGTCGCGGGCGCGGCGGCGACCGGCGCGGGAGCCGGCGCCGCCGTTGCCGTTCGCCTCGCCGGCCGCCGAGCTTCGTCAGGCGCTCCATGCAGCGTGCGGAACTCGAGCCGCTCGAAGATCGGGCGCACGGCATCGAGGTCGATCGGCTTCGCGATCGAGCTCGTCGAGCACCACGTCGAGCGTCGACGTCGCGCACGAGCCGGTTGAGCGTGCGGTTGCGCATCGGCGTTCTCGCGCTGGTCGCGCAGGTTCTGCCCGACGACGCCCTTGATCTCGTCGGCGTGCGCGAGGATGCCGTCGAGGTCGCCGTAGAGGCCGAGCCACTTGACGGCGGTCTTCTCGCCGACCTTCGGGATGCCGGGCAGGTTGTCGCTCGTCTCGCCGACGAGCGCGGCGATGTCGGGGTACTGCTCGGGCCGGATGCCGTAGCGCTCGACGACCGCGTCGGTGTCGTAGCGCTTGAGCTGCGAGACGCCCTGGGTGTTGGGGTAGAGCAGCGTGACGTCGTCGTCGACGAGCTGGATGGTGTCGCGGTCGCCCGAGACGAGCAGCACCCGGTAGCCCTCGGCCGAGGCCTGCGGTGGCGAGGGTCGCGAGGATGTCGTCGGCCTCGAAGTCCTCCTTCTCGATGGTGCGGATGCCCATGGCCTTCAGCGCATCCTGCAGCAGCGGCACCTGCCCCCTGAACTCGGGCGGCGTCTCGCCGCGGTTGCCCTTGTACTCCGCGTACTCGCGCGTGCGGAACGACTGGCGCGAGATGTCGAACGCCACGGCGAGGTGCGTGGGCTTCTCGTTCTGCAGCAGCAGCAGCAGCATCGACAGGAACCCGTGGATCGCGTTCGTGTGCTGCCCGTCGCGCGTCGAGAAGCTGTCGACGGGGAGGGCGTAGAAGGCGCGGAAGGCCAGTGAATGGCCGTCGATCACGAGGAGGGTGGGCTTGTCTGCGTCCGGCACCCCCCAAGCCTACAAGCGGCCGACGACACCGGATCGGCCGTCCGCCCGTCGCCCGCGCGCGGTGCGCCGCGGCAGACGACGGATGCCGCGACGAACTCAGTCGTCGCGGCATCCGGAGATCGGTGGGCGAAGCCCTACTTCTTGGGCGCCAGCTGCTCGATGATCGCCTGCGAGACGTCCTTCATGGTGAGGCGGCGATCCATCGACGCCTTCTGGATCCAGCGGAACGCCTCGGGCTCGGTGAGGCCCATCTTCTCGTTGAGGAGGCCCTTCGCACGGTCGACGAGCTTGCGGGTCTCGAAGCGCTCGACGAGGTCGCCGACCTCGGCCTCGAGGGCGATGATCTGGGCGTGACGGGCGAGGGCGATCTCGATCGCCGGCAGGAGGTCGTTGGGCGTGAACGGCTTCACGACGTAGGCCAGTGCGCCCGCCTCGCTCGCCCGCTCGACGAGCTCCTTCTGGCTGAACGCGGTGAGCAGCACGACCGGGGCGATGTGGCCCTTCGAGAGGCGCTCGGCCGCCGAGATGCCGTCGAGCTGGGGCATCTTCACGTCCATGATGACGAGGTCGGGGCGGAGCTCGGTCGCCAGGGCGACCGCCGTCTCGCCATCGCCGGCCTCGCCGACGACCTCGTAGCCGTTGTCGCGCAGGATCTCGACGATGTCCAGGCGGATGAGCGACTCATCCTCCGCCACGACGACACGGCGCGGCGCCGGCTGGGTCTGTTCGCTGTCTGTCACGCAGGAAAGCCTACGGTATTCTGAGCGGGGCCTCTGGCCGGTGTGGCGGAATGGCAGACGCGGAGCACTCAAAATGCTTTGCCCGAAAGGGCGTGTGGGTTCGACCCCCACCACCGGCACCATTCCGTGCCGCCGTCGCGCGCAGCCGTCCGGGGTCACGCCTCCTTCGCCGGCGGGTGATGCACGCCCCGATGGATCTCGTAGAGGCGCGCGTGCCCGGGCGAATCGGGATCGTCCACGATCGGCCGGTCCGCCATGAACAGCCGGATGAGGTGGGCCAGCTCGCCGGGGTGGCTGAAGTTGATGGCGTGCGCCGCGCCCTCGATCCGCACGATCAGCACGTGGTTGTCGGTCTGGCTCGCCACCTCCTGCACGCGCGTCGGCCCCCGGCATCAGCGGATCGCGGTCGCCGAGCACCGCGAGGGTCGGGATGTCCATCGCGAGCAGGCGCTCGAGCGACGGATACTGCGTGAGCGACCGGAACATCCGCACCGTGCTCGGGACGCCGAACCGCACGTAGTCGGGTGTCACGACCCGCATGAGCCGCGCCGGCTCGCGCGGCCCGTCGCGGCTGATCTGCCGCCATGGCGCGGCGGAGCGGCTGGTTGAAGATGCCGCCGGCCGGCGACACGAGGACCGCCCGTTCGAGGCGGTCGGGATAGTGGTAGGCGAACTCGCAGATGACCGGGCATCCCATCGAGTTCCCGACCAGGGTCGCCCGCTCGATGCCGCGGTCGTCGAGGAACCGCGCCGCGGCATGCGCGAGGTCGGGCACGTCGAGGGCGTCGGCCGCCTTGCCGCTGCGGCCGAACCCGGGGAGGTCGGGCACGAGCGTGTGGAAGTCGTCCGCGAGCCGCTCGGCCGTCGGCAGGAGGTACCGGCCCGACAGGCCGAAGCCGTGCACGTGCATCATCACCGGCGCGTCGGGCGGATTCTGCGACTCGCGGTAGAACACGTCGACGCCGTCGATCGTCGTCCACCGCTCGGCGAGTGCCGGCGCCGTGGTCGGCGGCGGCGCGTGGTCCGGCGGCCTCGCGAACCGGTCGAGGACGTGGAGCTCGTCGTCACCATCGACTCCCATCCGTCGAGCCGTCGGGCCGCACGGACCGTCGCTCCGGCGCACGCTCCAATGCTGCCTCCGAAACGCCCGCTCGTCCGATCACCCCCGAACAGGGGCCACGATCGGGCGCGGCGGTGCGGCGGCTACGGCAGGGATCCGTCCTGCAGGTAGGCGTTGCGCCGCTGGATGAGCCGCACGCAGGTACGGGCCGATGCGCGCCTTCGGCGAGCGCGGCCGAGCCCGCCGAGCGGCGCCTCGAACACGACGTGGTCGATCATGATCGTGCCGTCCCCGTCGGCACCGGGGACGAAGGCGTGCTCGTGCCGGAAGCTCCGGAACGGCCCGCGCACCTGCTCGTCGACGAACCAGTGCGGCGCCTCGAGTTCGGTGATGCGGCTCGTCATCCGTGAACGGCACGCCGAAGTGCCACGCTCGCCACGTCACCTCCTCCCCCAGGCCGATCGAGCCGGACGTGACGCCGCCGATCGGCTCGCTCACGCGATCGCGCCATGGAGGCGGCGTGCAGGTCGATGTCGAGCGACCGCGCGAAGGCCTCGTCCACGGGCATCTCGAGCGGCGTGCGGCATTCGAACTCGACGGTCACGTGATCATCCTGACATCCGCCGATCGCTCGCCGACCCGTGCGCCCGGTCGACGACGGGACGCCGACGGCCCGGTCGCTCCGTCGGGAGAGCCGGGCCGTCGGCTCGTCGGTGCTAGAGCACCTCGCCGACGACGTGCACGCGCACGTCGTTGGTGGTGCCGGGGATGCCGGGAGGGGAACCCGAGATGATGACGACCTTCTCGCCGTTCACGGCCATGCCGGTCTTGGCGAGCACCTCGTCGACCTGGCCGACCATCTGGTCGGTGTGGGTCACGCGGTCGACCACGAACGACTCGACGCCCCAGTTGAGCGCCATGCGGCGGCGGATCGCGGGGTCGGGCGTGAACGCGAGGATCGGGATGACCGAGCGGATGCGGGACATCCGTCGCACCGACTCGCCGGTCTCGGTGAAGACGCAGAGGTACTTCGCCTCGACGAAGTCGGCGACCTCGACGGCGGCGAGCGTGATCGCGCCGGCCTGCGTGCGCGGCTTCGTGCCGAGCGGCGGGATGCGATCGAGCCCGTGCTCCTCGGTGGACTCGACGATGCGCGCCATGGTCTTGACCGTGATGACCGGGTACTCGCCGACGCTCGTCTCGCCCGAGAGCATCACCGCGTCGGCGCCGTCGAGGATCGCGTT
Organism: uncultured Actinomycetota bacterium; assembly: GCA_963709115.1. Taxonomy (GTDB): domain Bacteria; phylum Actinomycetota; class Actinomycetes; order Actinomycetales; family Microbacteriaceae; genus Agromyces. The sequence goes on along the minus strand of CAVPVF010000016.1, from coordinate 336,787 downwards.
CGCGACGTCCGAGGTCTCGGCGCGCGTCGGCACCGGGCTGTGGATCATCGACTCGAGCATCTGCGTGGCGACGATGACCGGCTTCGCGAGGCGCCGGGCGATCTCGACCGCGCTGCTTCTGCACGATCGGCACCGCCTCGAGCGGCAGCTCGACGCCGAGGTCGCCGCGCGCGACCATGATCGCGTCGAACGCCTCGGTGATCTCCTCGAGCGCGTCGACGGCCTGCGGCTTCTCGATCTTCGCGATGACCGGCACGCGACGGCCGACCTCCGCCATGATCTCGTGCACGCGGTCGATGTCGGCGGCGTTGCGCACGAACGACAGCGCGATGAGGTCGGCGCCGAGCTCGAGGCCCCAGCGCAGGTCGGCCTCGTCCTTGTCGGACAGCGCGGGCACGTTCACCGCGACGCCGGGCAGGTTGATGCCCTTGTTGTTCGAGACCGGGCCGGCGACGATGACGCGGGTCGTGACCACGGTGCCGTCGGTCTCGAGGACCTCGACGCGGACCTTGCCGTCGTCGATCAGCAGGAAGTCGCCGGGCTTCACGTCGTCGGGCAGGCCCTTGAACGTCGTGCCGACGAGCTCCTTCGTGCCGAGGATGTCCTCGGTGGTGATCTTGAAGATGTCGCCCTCGGCGAGCTCGTGCGGGCCGTCGTCGAACTTGCCGAGCCGGATCTTGGGGCCCTGCAGGTCGATGAGCACGGCCACCGCACGGCCGGAGTCGTTCGCCGCCTTCCGCACGTTCTGGTAGACGCCCTCGTGGACGTCGTAGGTGCCGTGGCTGAGGTTCATGCGCGCGACGTCGACGCCCGCATCGATGATCGCCCGGATCTGCTCATAGCTCGATGTCGCCGGCCCGAGGGTGGCGACGATCTTCGCTCGTCTCATGTGGTGTGTGCTCCCGTGTTCCGCGCCGAGGCGCTGGGTCGTGGTCGTGCGACGCGCCGTCGGCGCGCGCGGGGTCTAGATCGCGAAGGCGCGGGCGTGCGCCGGGATCGGGCTCGGCAATTCGGTGTCGCCTTCAAGGTACCGGTCGACGGCGGCGGCCGCAGCGCGGCCCTCGGCGATCGCCCAGACGATGAGCGACTGCCCGCGACCGGCGTCGCCGGCGACGAACACGCCGGGCTGCGACGTGGCGTAGTCGGCGTCGCGGGCGATGTTGCCGCGGTCGGTGACCGGCAGCTGCAGCTGCTCGTCGAGCTCGCGCGTCTCGGGGCCGGTGAAGCCCAGCGCGAGCAGCACGAGGTCGGCGGGGATCTCGCGCTCGGTGCCCGCCTTCGGCACGCGACGTCCGTCGAGGTACTCGGTCTCGGCGACGCGGATGGCGCGCACCTCGCCCACCTCGTTGGCGAGGAACTCGACCGTCGACGCGAGGTACTGGCGCTGTGCCGCCCTCCTCGTGGGCGCTCTGCACCTCGAAGACGGTCGGATGCATCGGCCACGGCTGCTCGCTCGGGCGCGTCTGGCTCGGCTCCTTGCCGATGGCGAGGTTGGTGACCGAGAGGGCGCCCTGTCGGTGCGCCGTGCCGATGCAGTCGGCGCCGGTGTCGCCGCCGCCGAGGACGACGACGTGCTTGCCCTCCGCGGTGATCTGGTCGAAGACCTGGTCGCCGGCGAGCTGCCGGTTCGACTGCGTGAGGTACTCCATGGCGAAGTGCACGCCGGGCAGGTCGCGCCCGGGGATCGGCAGGTCGCGCGGCACCAGCGCACCGGTGGCGACGACGACCGCGTCGTAGCGCTCGCGCAGCTGCTCCCACGTGATGTCGACGCCGATGTCGACGCCCGCGCGGAAGCGCGTGCCCTCGGCCGTCATCTGGGCGAGGCGCAGGTCGAGGTGCTTCTTCTCCATCTTGAAGTCGGGGATGCCGTAGCGCAGCAGGCCGCCGATGCGGTCGTCGCGCTCGAACACCGCGACCGTGTGCCCGGCGCGGGTCAGCTGCTGCGCGGCCGCGAGGCCGGCGGGCCCGGAGCCGACGACGGCGACGGTCTTGCCCGTCAGGCGCCCCGGCGGCTGCGGCTGCACCCAGCCGTTGCCGAAGGCCTGGTCGATGATCGACACCTCGACCTGCTTGATGGTCACGGCGGGCTGGTTGATGGCGAGCACGCACGCCGACTCGCAGGGCGCCGGGCAGAGTCGCCCGGTGAACTCGGGGAAGTTGTTCGTGGCGTGCAGGCGCTCGCTCGCCGCGCGGCCCTCGCCGCGCCACATGAGGTCGTTCCACTCGGGGATCAGGTTGCCGAGCGGGCAGCCCTGGTGGCAGAACGGGATGCCGCAGTCCATGCAGCGGCCGGCCTGGCGCCGCAGCTGGGCGGGGTCGCCCTGCTCGTAGACCTCTTTCCAGTCCATGATGCGCACCGGCACGGGCCGACGCTTCGGCAGCTCGCGCTCGGTGACCTTCAGAAAGCCCTTCGGGTCAGCCACCCGTCACCTCCATGCGTTCGGCGAGCAGTGCTCGGTTCGGGGGGAGTCGTCGATGCCGATGCGCATCGCGGATGCCTCAGCCACCGGTCACCTCCAGGATCCTGGTCCACACCACGTCGCCGTCGGGGTCGAGGCCCTCGTCGACCGCGCTCTGGCGGGTGCGGAGCACCGCCGCGTAGTCGCGCGGCAGCACCTTGGTGAACCGGTCGAACGCGGCATCGCCCTCGGCGAGGAGCCGCGCCGCGACCGGGGAGTCGGTGGTCTCGAGGTGCTGCTCGAGCAGGTCGCGCACGATCTCGCGGTCGGCGCTGCCGAGCGGATGCAGCTCGAGCTCGCCCGAGCTCAGCGACTCGCGGTTGACCCGGCCCTCGCGGAGGCCGAGCACGTAGGCGGTGCCGCCCGACATGCCCGCGCCGAGGTTGCGGCCGGTCTCGCCGAGGATGAGGGCCAGCCCGCCGGTCATGTACTCGAGCGCGTGGTCGCCCACGCCCTCGACCACCGCGGTCGCGCCCGAGTTGCGCACGAGGAAGCGCTCGCCCACGATGCCGCGGATGAACATGCTGCCGCGCGTCGCGCCGTAGCCGATCACGTTGCCCGCGATGACGTTGCGCTCGGCGACGAATCCGCTGTCGCGTCGAGGGGCGCAGGATGAGCTGGCCGCCCGAGAGCCCCTTGCCGACGTAGTCGTTCGAGTCGCCCTCGAGTCGCAGCGTGATGCCGCTCGGCAGGAACGCGCCGAACGACTGGCCGGCGGAGCCGGTGAGGGTGACGTCGATCGACCCGGGCGGCAGGCCGTGCTCGCCGCGGCGCACGGTGACCTCGTGGCCGAGCATCGTGCCGACGGCGCGCTCGGTGTTCCTGATCGGCAGCTCGATCTCGACGCGTGCCGCCGTCCTCGAGCACGATGCGGCTGCGACGGATCAGCTCGTTGTCGAAGTGCTGGTCGAGCTCGTGGTCCTGCTCGCGCAGGTTGCGCCGCGGCTCGGACTCCGAGAAGTCGGGTCCGACGAGCACGGGCGTGAGGTCGAGGCCCTCCGCCTTCCAGTGCGCGACGGCGCGGTCGATGTCGAGCAGGTCGCGGCGGCCGATGACCTCGTCGAGCGAGCGGTAGCCGAGCTCGGCGAGGTACTCGCGCACCTCCTGCGCGATGAACTCGAAGAAGTTCACGACGAACTCGGGCTTGCCCGCTGAACCGCTTGCGGAGCTCGGGGTTCTGCGTGGCGACGCCGACCGGGCAGGTGTCGAGGTGGCAGACGCGCATCATGACGCAGCCCTGCACGACGAGCGGCGCGGTGGCGAAGCCGAACTCCTCGGCGCCGAGCAGCGCGCCGATCACGACGTCGCGGCCCGGTCTTCAGCTGGCCGTCGACCTGCACGACGACGCGGTCGCGCATGCCGTTGAGCATGAGCGTCTGCTGGGTCTCGGCCAGGCCGAGCTCCCACGGCGTGCCCGCGTGCTTCAGCGAGTTCAGCGGGCTCGCGCCGGTGCCGCCGTCGTGCCCCGAGACGAGGATGACGTCGGCGAGGGCCTTGGCGGTGCCCGCGGCGACCGCGCCGATGCCCGACTGGCTCACGAGCTTCACGTGCACGCGCGCCTTCGGGTTCGCCCGCTTCAGGTCGAAGATGAGCTGCTTCAGGTCTTCGATCGAGTAGATGTCGTGGTGCGGCGGCGGCGAGATGAGGCCGACGCCGGCGGTGGCGTGCCGGGTGCGCGCGACCCACGGGTACACCTTGGTGGGCGGCAGCTGGCCGCCCTCGCCGGGCTTGGCGCCCTGCGCGAGCTTGATCTGGAGGTCGGTGGCGTGCGTGAGGTACATGCTCGTGACGCCGAACCGGCCCGGACGCGACCTGCTTGATCGCGCTGCGGCGCTCGGGGTCGAGCAGGCGGTCGAGGTCCTCGCCGCCCTCACCGGTGTTCGACTTCGCGCCGATCCGGTTCATGGCGATCGCGAGCGACTCGTGCGCCTCCTTCGAGATCGAGCCGTAGCTCATCGCGCCCGTCGAGAACCGCTTCACGATCGACTCGACCGACTCGACCTCGTCGATCGGCACCGGCGGCCGGGTTCCGGTGCGGAGCGCGAACATGCCGCGCAGCGTCATGAGCTCCTCGGCCTGCGTGTCGACGAGCGAGGTGTACTCGCGGAACACGTCGTACCGCCGGTTGCGCGTGGAGTGCTGCAGGCGGAAGACGGTCTCGGGGTTGAAGAGGTGCGGCGACCCGTCGCGGCGCCACTGGTACTCGCCGCCCGTCGTGAGGCGCTCGTGGGCGCGCACGGCGGCGTCGGCGGGGTAGGCGACGCGGTGGCGGTGCAGGTTCTCGGTCGCGACCACGTCGATGCCGACGCCGCCGAGCTTCGAGGTCGTGCCCGTGAAGTACTCGTCGATGAACTCCTGCGAGAGGCCGACGGCCTCGAACGCCTGGGCGCCCGCGTACGACGAGATGGTGGAGATGCCCATCTTCGACATGATCTTCAGCACGCCCTTGCCGAGCGCCTTGATCACGTTGCGCACGGCCTCCTCGGGCGTGACGCCGGTGATGACGCCCGAGCGCACGAGGTCCTCGCAGCTCTCCATCGCGAGGTACGGGTTGACCGCCGAGGCGCCGTAGCCGACGAGGAGCGCGACGTGGTGCACCTCGCGCACGTCGCCCGCCTCGACGACGAGGCCGACCTTCATGCGCGTCTCCGACCGGATGAGGTGGTGGTGCACCGCCGAGAGCATGAGCAGCGACGGGATCGGCGCGAGGTCCTTGTTGGAGTCGCGGTCGCTGAGCACGATGAAGGACGCGCCCTCGTCGATGGCCTCGTCGACCTCGTCGCACATCGCGTCGAGGCGCGCCCGCATCGCCTCGGGCCCGTCGTCGACGCGGTAGAGGCCCTTCAGCGTCTTGGTCGTGCGCGCGCCGACCCGCGGGTCGATGTGCACGATCTTCGCGAGCTCGTCGTTGTCGATCACCGGGAAGTCGAGGGACACCTGGCGCGCGTGGTCGGGCCCGGCCGTGAGCAGGTTGCGCTCGGGGCCGAGCGACGACCCGAGCGACGTGACGACCGCCTCGCGGATCGAGTCGAGCGGCGGGTTCGTGACCTGCGCGAACTGCTGCGTGAAGTAGTCGAAGAGCAGGCGCGGACGCTGCGAGAGCACCGCGATGGGGGTGTCGGAGCCCATGGCGCCGAGCGGCTCCTGGCCGGTCTTCGCCATCGGCGTGAGGAGGATCTTCACCTCCTCCTCGGTGTATCCGAAGGTGCGCTGGCGACGGTTCACCGAGGCGGGCGGGTGCACGATGTGCTCGCGCTCGGGCAGCTCGGCGAGGCGGATGCGCCCGCCCTCGAGCCAGTCGCCCCACGGCTCGGATGCCGCGAGCTCGGCCTTGATCTCGTCGTCCTCGATGAGGCGGCCCGCCTCGGTGTCCACGAGGAACATGCGGCCGGGCTGCAGCCGGCCCTTGCGCACGATCTTCGGCTCTGGTCGATGTCGAGCACGCCGATCTCGCTCGCGAGCACGACGAGCCCGTCGTCGGTGACGAGGTAGCGCCCGGGGCGCAGGCCGTTGCGGTCGAGGGTCGCGCCGACGAGCGAGCCGTCGGTGAAGACGATCGCCGCCGGGCCGTCCCACGGCTCCATGAGCATCGAGTGGTACTCGTAGAAGGCGCGGCGGGTCGGGGTCGATCTCGGTCTGGTTCTCCCAGGCCTCGGGCACCATCATCATGATCGGCGTGCGGCAGGCTGCGTCCCGACGAGGGTGAGGAGCTCCACGACCTCGTCGAACGAGGCGGAGTCGCTCGCGCCGGGCGTGACGATCGGCAGGATCGGCGCGAGGTCGCCGAGCACCTCCGACTCGAGCTGCGACTGGCGGGCGCGCATCCAGTTGCGGTTGCCCTGGATGGTGTTGATCTCGCCGTTGTGCGCGATCATGCGGAACGGCTGGGCGAGCGGCCACGACGGGAACGTGTTCGTGGAGTAGCGCGAGTGCACGAGCGCGAGCTTCGAGGCGAAGCGCTCGTCGGAGAGGTCGGGGTAGAACGGCTCGAGCTGGAGCGTCGTGACCATGCCCTTGTAGACGAGGGTGCGGCACGAGAGCGACGCGAAGTAGAGCTCGAGCTCGCGCTCGGCGCGCTTGCGCAGCCGGAACGTCAGGCGGTCGAGGGCGATGCCGTCGAGCCGGCCGCCCGTCCGAGGTCGTCGCGGCGGACTGCACGAACAGCTGCTGCACGACCGGCATGGCGGCGCGGGCGAGCGTGCCGAGCTCGTCGGGGCGCACGGGCACCTCGCGCCAGCCGATGACGTCGAGGCCCTCGGATGCCGCGAGCTGGGCGAACCGGCGCTTGACGCTCGCTGCGCGTGGTGGGGTCGACCGGCAGGAACGCGTTGCCGACGGCGTACGCGCCGGCGTCGGGCAGGGCGAACGACGGCGACGGCGCGCAGGAACGCGTCGGGCACCTGGGTGATGATGCCCGCGCCGTCGCCGGTGCCGGCGTCGGAGCCGACCGCGCCGCGGTGCTCGAGGTGCCGCAGCGCGTCGAGCGCCGCGGTGATGATGTCGTGTCCGGCGGTGCCCCGAAGGGTCGCGACCATCGCGAGGCCGCAGGCGTCCTTCTCGTCGGCAGGGTCGTACATGCCCTGCGCGGCGGGAACGAGACCGAACCTCGAGAAGGGTGGAGTGAGCGACACGTGGACCGTCCTCATCAACTAGTCAGGCAGCGGGGGACGTCGTCGGCCCATCGAAGGGATGTCGCGACGCATGGTGCGGCGTCGCGTCGGAGAACGTGGAGGTGGGGCGCTACGTCGGAGGTGGAACGGCTCGAGCTTGTGGCTGCCGTCTCGCCCGTGCTGTTCTCGCCCTCGACGCCATCGTCGAGAGAGTCGGAGTCGGACTCGGTTTCGTCAGAGTCTACCTCAGCGTCGGGTCCCTTCCATTCACGGCCCGGCACGTAGGGCGTCGGCTCGTCGCCGGTGTGCCGGCGGCGCTGCACGAGGAAGAGCACGATGCCGAGCACCACGGCGGCCCACGACGCCCAGACGTTCGAGCGCACGCCGAGGAACATCTCGCTCGGGTCGACGCGGATCGCCTCGAAGAACGAGCGGCCGAGGCCGTACCAGATGAGGTAGATGGCGAACGCCTTGCCCCAGCGCAGGTTGATCCGGCGCTCGAGGAGGATGATCAGCGCGGCGCCGGCGAGGTTCCAGATGATCTCGTAGAGGAACGTCGGGTGGAACAGCGTGCCCTCGGCCAGGCCGGCGGGGAACGCCGGGTTGGTCGGACTCGATCTCGAGGCCCCACGGCAGGTCGGTGGGCATGCCGAAGAGCTCGTGGTTGAACCAGTTGCCGAGCCGGCCGACGGCCTGCGCGACCAGCAGGCCGGGCGCGAGCGCGTCGGCGAACGACCAGAATCGGATGCCGGTCATGCGGCAGCCGATCAGCACGCCGATCGCGCCGCCGATGAGCGCGCCGTAGATGGCGTTGCCGCCCTCCCAGATGTTCCAGATCGCACCCGGCTGGAAGGGATTCCAGATGTTGGCGCCCGCGAAGAAGTAGTCGTCGGGATGCGTCAGCACGTGGTAGATGCGGGCGCCGATGATGCCCAGCGGCACCGCCCAGAGGGCGATGTCGAGCACGACGCCCGGCTCGGCGCCGCGCTTGGTGAGGCGGCGCGAGGTGATGATGACGGCGAGGATGATCCCGACCAGGATGCACAGCGCGTACATGTGGATGTTGAGCTGCCACCCGAACAGGTTGATCTCCCAGATCTGCCATTCGTAGTCGGGGCTCGGGATGCTGAGCGGTGCGATCACTCGGGCTGCTGCCTTTCCTCGTGCGACTGACGGCCGTCAGGCCTCAGTCAGCGTACTTCACTCCGGCCGCGTGCCGCGCGCGAGCTCCGCCGCGAGCTCGCCGGCGGCGGCGACGCCGCCGTCGGCGAGGGCCTTCACGAGCGCGGAGCCGACGATCGCGCCGTCGGCGTACTCGAGCACCTCGGCGACCTGCGCGGCGGTCGAGATGCCGAGCCCGACGCAGCTCGCGGGGGCTCCGGCGTCGGCGAGACGCGCGACGAGCGTGCGCGCCGCCTGGTCGACGTCGCTGCGGGCGCCGGTGATGCCCATCGTGGAGACGGCGTAGACGAACCCGCGGCTCGCGTCGACCGCCTGGCGGATGCGCGCGTCGGTCGACGTCGGGGCGGCGAGGAACACGCGGTCGAGGCCGGTGCGCTCGGAGGCCGCGATCCAGTCGGCCGCCTCGTCGGGGATGAGGTCGGGCGTGATGAGCCCGGCTCCCCCGGCCGCGGCGAGGTCGTCCGCGAAGCGGTCGACGCCGTACTGCACGACGGGGTTCCAGTAGGTCATGATCAGCACCGGGGCATCCGTGCGCTCGGTGATGCGGCGCACCGCCTCGAAGCCGTCGGCGAGGCGGAAGCCGTTCGCGAGCGCCTGCTGGGTGGCCGCCTGGATGACCGGGCCGTCCATGACGGGGTCGGAGTACGGCAGGCCGAGCTCGAGCACGTCGACGCCGTTCTCGACGAGCGCGACCGCCGCCTCGACGCTCTCGTCGAGCGTCGGGGAAGCCGACCGGCAGGTAGCCGATGAGCGCGCCGCCGGCCTCGCTCGTTGCGGCGCCGGATGACGGGGCCGCGACGCGTTCTCACTTGGGGTTCTCCTCGTCGTAGAGCTCGAAGTACTTCGCCGGCGGTGTCCATGTCCTTGTCGCCGCGGCCCGAGAGGTTCACGAGGATCGTGGCGTCGGGTCCGAGCTCGCGGCCGAGCTCGAGCGTGCCGGCGAGGGCGTGCGCGGACTCGATGGCGGGGATGATGCCCTCGGTGCGCGTGAGCAGGCGCAGCGCCTCCATGGCGGCGGCATCCGTGACCGGCCGGTACTCGGCGCGCCCGATCGCGGCCAGCCACGAGTGCTCGGGGCCGACGCCCGGGTAGTCGAGGCCGGCCGAGATCGAGTGCGACTCGATCGTCTGGCCGTCCTCGTCCTGCAGCAGGTAGCTGCGCGCGCCGTGCAGCACGCCGGGCCGGCCCTTGGTGATGGTCGCGGCGTGGCGCTCGGTGTCGACGCCCTCGCCGCCGGCCTCGAAGCCGTAGAGGCCCACCTCGGTGTCGTCGAGGAAGGCGTGGAAGATGCCGATGGCGTTGGAGCCGCCGCCGACGCAGGCCGTGACCGCCGTCGGCAGCCCGCCGGTCAGGTCGATGCACCTGCTGGCGCGCCTCCTCGCCGATGATCTTCTGGAAGTCGCGCACCATCTCGGGGAACGGGTGCGGGCCGGCGACCGTGCCGAAGATGTAGTTGGTGGTGGCCACGTTCGTGACCCAGTCGCGCATGGCCTCGTTGATCGCGTCCTTCAGGGTGCGCGAGCCCGGCGGTCACCGCGACGACCTCGGCGCCGAGCAGGCGCATGCGGGCGACGTTGAGCGCCTGGCGCTCGGTGTCGACCTCGCCCATGTAGATCGTGCACTCGAGGCCGAAGAGCGCGGCAGCGGTCGCCGTGGCGACGCCGTGCTGGCCGGCGCCGGTCTCGGCGATCACCCGGGACTTGCCGATGCGCTTGGTGAGCAGGGCCTGCCCGAGCACGTTGTTGATCTTGTGCGAGCCCGTGTGGTTGAGGTCCTCGCGCTTCAGGATGATGCGGGCGCCGCCCGCGTGCCTGGCGAAGCGCGGCACCTCGGTGATGATCGACGGGCGGCCCGTGTAGCTGCGGCCGAGTTCGGCGAGCTCGGCGCCGAACGCCGGGGTCGAGCTTGGCGAGGTCGTACGCCTCGCCGAGCTCGTCGAGGGCGGCGACGAGGGACTCGGGCACGAAGCGCCCGCCGAAGTCGCCGAAGTACGGACCGGTCTGCGCTCTGAGCGCCATGTCACACCGCCAGGAAGGCTCGAAGATTGGCAATCGGGTCGCCCGTGACGAGCGCCTCGCCCACGAGCACCACGTCGGCGCCGGCGGCGCGGTAGTGGGCGACGTCCGCGGCGGACAGCACCGCCGACTCCGCGACGCGGATGGCGTCGTCGGGGAAGCGCTCGGCGAGGCGGCCGAAGAGGTCGCGATCGAGCTCGAAGCTCGAGAGGTCGCGGGCGTTCACGCCGATCAGGCGCGCGCCGAGCGCGGACGCGCGGTCGAGCTCCTCGGCCGAGTGCGTCTCGACGAGCGGCGTCATGCCGAGCGCGACGATCGAGGTCGAAGAGCTGGCGCAGCGTGTCGTCGTCGAGCGCCGCGACGATCAGGAGCACGAGGTCGGCGCCCGCGGCGCGCGCCTCGAACACCTGGTACGGCGTCGCGATGAAGTCCTTGCGGAGCACGGGCAGCGCGACCGCGGCCCGCACGTCCTCGAGGTCGGCGAGGGATCCGCCGAAGCGGCGCCCCTCGGTGAGCACGCTGATGGCGCTGGCGCCGCCGAGCTCGTAGCTGCGGGCGAGCGCGGCCGGGTCGGCGATCTGCGCGAGCGCGCCGCGCGACGGGCTCGACCGCTTGATCTCGGCGATGACCTTGACGCGGTCGGCGGGCTTCAGCGCCTCGAGGGCGTCGAGCGCCGCCGGGCGCGCGAGGGCGGCGCGCTCGACCTCGGCGAGGGAGCGCGTCTCACGGCGTGCGAGCGAATCGGCGACCGCGTTCGCGGTCAGTTCGGACAGCACGCGTCAGTGCACCTTCTCGAGCGACCTTCGCACCGCCGACGCCGTAGCCCGCGCGGGCCAGGACCCAGCCGACGATCGCGCCGACGAGGAGCAGCGCCGCCGACGCCCAGACCAGCCACACGACGTCGAGGAAGAACGCGACCGTGCCGATGGTGACCGCGATGAGCATGATCGATGACGGAGGTCCATGCCGCGGGCGAGTGTCCGTGGCCGGGATCTGCGTGCTCAGTGCTCATGATGCTCCTTCGTTGCGGGGTTTCGGGGGCCAGTCTAGCGGCTGGGTCCGGTCGGGCCCTCGCCGCCCACCGGGTCGTCGTGGGTCGGGGTGGTCGGCGTCGGCGGCGGTCGCGGCGGTGTCCTGCGACGAGTCCGGCGCCGCCTCGGCCGCGACGTCGCCGGCGGGGTCCGGCGTCGGCGTCGGCGTCGGCCGGTCGTCGGTCGGGTCGTCGCCGCGGCTCAGCTCGTCCCAGTCGTCGATGGCGCGATCGGATGCCGCGCGCCCGCCCTGCGTCGCGGCCCGCGCGACCGTCGTCGGCGTCGGCGAGCCGCGCGGCGCGATACCGGCGGGACGAGGTGGGCCAGCGGGTGCCGGTGACGAGCACCGCGATCCCGGCGAGCACGAGCAGGACTCCCCCGACGATGGCGACGGCGGGCCACGCCGTGGCGGTCGGCGGCGGCCACGAGCTCGGCCGTCGGGCCCGAGCCCGACACGCCCGTGGCATCCGTCACCGCCGGCGCGACGGCCGCGACGGGGTCGCCGATCGAGACGCCGGCGGCGAGGAGGACGCAGCCGCCGAGCACGACCTCGAGCACGCCGAGCACGATCCGGATGCCGGGACCGGCGATCGCGAGCGCCGCGACGAGCGCGAGTCCGGCGAGCCCGAGCGCCGCGAGCGCGGGCGACGCGACGCTGCCGGGAACGGCGATCGCCTCGCCGGCGCCCTGCGCCGAGGCATCCGTGAGCTCGAGCTCGAACCAGGTCTGGCTCCACGAGAGCAGCGCGAGGGCCGAGCCGATGATCGTGGCGACGATGACCGGCAGCTTCATGCGCGCGGCCGTCACTCGGACCCTCCGCATCGCGTTGGCGACGGCGACGGCGCGCAGGGGCGCCGCGGCCTTGTTCTGCGACTCCTGGAACTCGGACTCGGGCACCGAGTCGGCCACGAGCCCGCCGCCCGCCTGCACGCGGGCGACGCCGCCCGAGATGGTCGCCGTGCGGATCGCGATCGCGAGGTCGGCGTCGCCGCCGAAGCCGAAGTAGCCGACGACGCCGCCGTACAGGCCGCGCTGGGCGGGCTCGAGCTCGTCGATGATCTCGAGCGCGCGCGGCTTCGGCGCGCCCGACAGCGTGCCGGCCGGGAAGGTCGCCCGGAACACGTCGACGGCGTTCGCGTGCGGGCGCGAGGTCGCCCTCGACGGAGGAGACGAGGTGCATGATGTGGCTGAACCGCTCCACCCGCATGAACTCGGTGACCTCGACCGAGCCCGCCGTGCAGACCTTGGCGAGGTCGTTGCGGGCGAGGTCGACGAGCATGAGGTGCTCGGCCTGCTCCTTGGGGTCGGCGATGAGCTCGGCCTCGAGGTCGGCGTCCTGCTCGGGCGTCGCGCCGCGGGGCTTGGAGCCGGCGATCGGGTGCGTGAAGACGCGGCCGTCCTGCACCTTCACGAGCGCCTCGGGCGAGGAGCCGACGATCCAGTACGGCTCGCCGGCGGGGTCGTCGAGGTGCAGCACGTACATGTACGGGCTCGGGTTGAGGCTGCGCAGCACGCGGTACACGTCGATCGGGTCGGCCGTGGCCTCCTGCTCGAAGCGCTGCGAGATCACGACCTGGAAGATGTCGCCCTCGCGGATGTACTCCTTCGAGCGCTCGACGGCGGCGAGGAAGTCGGCCTTCTCGGTGCGGTGCGTCGGCGCGGCGGCCGTGGTGAGGTCGATCTCGGCGAGCCACGCCTCCGACGGGCGCGGCCAGGCGTCGCTGCATCCGGTCGAGGCGCTCCTGCGCGTCGACCCAGAGCGCCTCGGGCGCGTCGTCGCCGTCGTGCAGCGCCGACGCGACGAGCTGCACGGTGCCGGTGCGGTGGTCGATGACGACGAGCTCGGAGACGAACGAGAACGCCTGTCCGGGCATCCGGAAGTCGGCGGGCGGGCGGTTCGGGCAGGTGCTCGATCTGCCGGATCGCCTCCCACCCGATGAACCCGACGAGCCCGCCGGTGAGGGGCGGCGCACCCGGCACGTCCTCCGTGCGCCAGCGCTCGAAGAGCGCCTCGAGGGCGGCGAGCGGCGCGAGCGTCGGCGGCGTCGCCGAGCGCGCGCTCGGCCGACGAGCCCGTAGTCCTGCCACTCGACCCGGCCGTCGCGCTCGGTGAGCACGCCGTACGACGAGGCGCCCGACGAACGAGTACCGCGACCAGATGCCGCCCTGCTCGGCGGACTCGAGCAGGAACGTGCCCGGGCGGCCCGCTCGGCGAGCTTGCGGTAGATGCCGACGGGCGTCTCGCCGTCGGCGAAGAGCTCGCGCGTGACGGGCACGACGCGGCGCCCCGGCAGCAGCGCGGTGAACTCCTCGAAGCTCGTGGTGGCGGACGGCACTCGGATCTCCTCGTCGTCGTTCGGCGTGGTCAGTCGGCGGGCGCGGATGCCACGGCGACCTGGAGCGGGTCGCCGTCGAAGCAGGTGCGCGTGCCCGTGTGGCAGGCGACGCCGACCTGCTCGACGGTGACGAGCAGCGTGTCGGCGTCGCAGTCGAGCGCGGCGGCGCGCACGTACTGCACGTGGCCCGACGTGTCGCCCTTGCGCCAGTACTCCTGACGGGACCGCGACCAGAAGGTGACGCGCCCCTCGGTGAGCGTGCGGCGCATCGCCTCGCGGTCCATCCAGCCGAGCATGAGCACCTCGCCGGTGCCCTCCTGCTGGATGATCGCGGGCAGCAGCCCGTCGGCGTTGAACGCCGCGCGATCGAGCGGCGAGCCGCCCGCCGTCCAGGCCTCCTCGTCGAACTCCAGTTCCTCGTCGCCGCGGCTCGCTCATCGCACGATCCTCCCGTCGGCGGCGAGGGCCGCCTTGACCTCGGCGATCGTCACCTCGCCGTTGTGGAACACGGATGCCGCGAGCACCGCGTCGGCGCCCGCCGCGATCGCCGGCGCGAAGTCGTCGACGCCGCCCGCGCCGCCCGACGCGATCACGGGCACGCTCGACAGCTCGTGCATGAGCGCGGTCAGCTCGAGGTCGAAGCCCTGCTTGGTGCCGTCGGCGTCGATCGAGTTGACGAGCAGCTCCCCCGCGCCGAGCTCGATCGCCGTGCGGGCCCAGTCGAGCGCGTCGAGGTCGGTCTCGGTGCGGCCGCCGTGCGTGGTCACCACGAAGCCCGACGGGGTGCGGTCGGAGCGCTTCACGTCGAGCGACAGCACGAGCACCTGCGCGCCGAACCGGTCGGCGATCTCGGCGACGAGCGCCGGGCCGCGCGATCGCGGCGCTGTTGACGCCGATCTTGTCGGCGCCGTGGCCGAGCAGGCGCGCGACGTCCTCGGCGGAGCGCACGCCGCCGCCGACCGTGAGCGGGATGAAGACCTGCTCGGCGACGCGCTGCACCATGTCGTAGGTGGTGGAGCGGTCGTCGACCGTGGCCGTGACGTCGAGGAACGTGAGCTCGTCGGCGCCCTGGTCGGAGTACCGCGCGGCGAGCTCGACGGGGTCGCCGGCGTCACGCAGGTTCTGGAAGTTGACGCCCTTCACGACGCGGCCGGCGGCCACGTCGAGGCACGGGATCACGCGGACGGCGAGGGACATGCAGCGCCTCACAACCGTGCCGCGTGGATCGCGCTCACGAGGATCGCGCGCGCGCCGAGCGAGTACAGCTCGTCCATGACGTGGTTCATGTCGACGCGCGGGATCATCACCCGCACGGCGACCCACTCGGGGTCGTGCAGCGGCGACACCGTGGGCGACTCGAAGCCCGGTGCCGCCTCGGTGGCGCGCTCGAGGTGCGCGAGCGGCACGTCGTAGTCGAGCAGCACGTACTGGCGGGCCACGAGCACGCCCTGCAGGCGGCGCAGGAGCGTCTCGGCGCCCGGTCGCTCGACGCCCGAGCCGATGAGCACGGCCTCGGACTCGAGGATCACGGGGCCGAAGATCTCGAGGCCCGCCTTGCGGAGCGTGGAGCCGGTCGAGACGACGTCGGCGACGGCGTCCGCCACGCCGAGCCGCACGGCCGACTCCACGGCGCCGTCGAGCTTGACGAGCTTCGCGGTGACGCCGTGGCCCGCGAGGAAGTCGCCGACGAGGCCCGGGTAGCTCGTCGCCACGCGCACGCCGTCGAGGTCGGCGAGCTCGGCGAACGCGCCGTCGGGCCCGGCGAAGCGGAACGTGGAGTCGCCGAAGCCGAGCGGGGCGATCTCGGTGGCATCCGAGCCGGAGTCGAGCAGCAGGTCGCGGCCGGTGATGCCGACGTCGAGGGCGCCCGAGCCGACGTAGGTGGCGATGTCACGCGGACGGAGGTAGAAGAACTCGACCCCGTTGCGGGGGTCGGCGGTGTGCAGGTCGCGCGGGTCGCGGCGGCCGCTGTATCCGGCCTCCCACAGCATCTGCGCGGCGGTCTCGGCGAGCGATCCCTTGTTGGGCACGGCGATTCGGAGCATTCCCTGGCTTTCGTGTCGACGGAGCTGATCGGTCATGTGGTTCATGGCGTGATCAGAGATGTCGGTACACGTCGGCGGGCGCCAGCCCCTTCGCGAGCATGAGCACCTGCAGGTGGTAGAGCAGCTGCGAGATCTCCTCGGCCGTCTCGTCGTCGCTCTGGTACTCGGCGGCCATCCAGACCTCGGCCGCCTCCTCGACGATCTTCTTGCCGATGGCGTGCACGCCGGCGTCGAGCTCGCGCACGGTGCCGGAACCCTCGGGGCGGGTGCGGGCTTTGTCGCTGAGCTCGACGAAGAGGTCGTCGAAGGTCTTCACCCCTTCAGGCTACCGGTGCGCGTGCGTGTGCGCTGACGCGGCGTCGCGCAGCGACGCGATGCGCTCGGCCGGCACATCGCCGCCGAACACCGCCGATCCGGCCACGAACGTGTCGGCGCCCGCCTCGGCGGCGATGCCGATGGTGTCGGCCGTGATGCCGCCGTCGACCTGCAGCCAGACGTCGAGGCCGGCGTCGCGCACGGCGTCGGCGACCCGGCGCAGCTTCGGCATCGTCTCGGGGATGAACGACTGGCCGCCGAAGCCGGGCTCGACCGTCATCACGAGCACCTGGTCGAACTCGGGCAGGAGGTCGAGGTACGGCGTGGCATCCGTGCCCGGCTTCAGCGCGATGCCCGCGCGTGCGCCGATCTCGCGCAGTCGCCGGGCCAGCGCGACGGGTTCGCCGGCGGCCTCGGCGTGGAACGTGACCGAGAACGCGCCCGCCTCGGCGTAGGCCGGCGCCCAGCGGTCGGGGTCGTCGATCATGAGGTGCACGTCGAGCGGGATCGGCGAGACCTCCTGCAGGCGCTGCACCATCTGCAGCCCGAACGTGAGGTTCGGCACGAAGTGGTTGTCCATGATGTCGACGTGCACGAGGTCGGCCGTGGAGATGCGGCCCAGCTCGTGCTCGAGGTTCGCCCAGTCGGCAGCGAGGATGCTCGGATTGATCCGCGTCGTCATGCCGCCAGCCTACCGAGCGGCGTCGACGGCGTCCGCGGCATCCGCCTCGGTGCGACGCACGAGCGCGATGAACATCGCGTCGGTGCCGTGCCGGTGCGGCCACAGCTGCACGGTCTCGGGCGCACCGGCGAGATCGAGCGGATGCCGCGACAGCCCCTGCACCACCGCGCGCGTGTCGAGCTGCTCGACGCGTCCCTGCCACCGCTCGAGCGCGGCGCCGAGGCTGCCGTGGGTCTCGGCGGTGTGCGGCGAGCAGGTCACGTAGGCGAGGATGCCGCCGGGCGCGAGCGCGCGCGACGGCGGCGTCGAACAGCTCGCCCTGCAGCTGCGTGAGGTCGGCGACGTCCGCGGGCGACTTGCGCCAGCGCGCCTCGGGGCGGCGACGGAGGGCGCCGAGGCCCGTGCACGGCGCGTCGAGGAGGATGCGGTCGAACCCGCCCGGCGCGCCGAGCGCGTCGAGGTCGAGGTCGCGGCCGTCGCCGACGTGCACGTCGACGGTCGTCGGGACCCCGGCGAGGGCCTTGCGCACGAGCTCGGCCCGGGCGGGGACCATCTCGTTGGCGACCACCGTCGCACCGGCGGCCAGCGCCTCGGCCGCGAGCACGCGCGGTCTTGCCGCCCGGGCCCGCGCAGAGGTCGAGCCACCGCTCACCCGGCGCGCACGGGCGCGGCGCGCGTCAGCGCGAGCGCGGCGAGCTGCGACCCCTCGTCCTGCACGCGGATGCGCCCGCCCGACGCCTCGGCGACGCCGATGGGGTCGTCGGCGACCACGCCGATCGGCGAGTACCGGTCGGGCTCGAGCCCGGGGATGTCGTCGACGTCGACGTCGAGTCCCGGCAGCACGGCGAGGTTCACGCGCGGCGAGGCGTTGTCGGCCTCGAGCAGCTCGGTCGAGCTCGTCGCCGCGCCCCTCGTGCCGGAGTGCGGCCCGCAGGGCGCGGACGATCCAGCGGGGATGGCTCTCGAGCCGGGCGAGCCGGTCGTCGTCGCCCTTCGCCCCCTCGGCCACGAGGTCGCGCCAGGCCTCGGGCGACGATCGGGAGATCGTGCGCAGCACCGCGTTGGCGAAGCCGGCGGCCTTCGGCGCCACCCGCCTCGCGATCGCGACCTGCTCGTAGACCGCGGCGTGCGTGGGCACCCGGGTGGCGAGGAGCTGGTGGGTGCCGATCCGGAGCACGTCGAGCACGGCCGGGTCGATCGCGCTGGTGGGGCGGCCTGCGGCGAGGGCGATGACCTCGTCGTAGTAGCCCTGCATGCGCAGCGTGCCGTAGGTGAGCTCGGTCGCGAACGCGGCATCCGCTCGGTCGAGTCCGCGCGCGGCGGATGCGCGACGGCAGCAGCAGGTTGGCGTACGCCTCGTCGTCGCGCACGGCCTCGAGCACCTCGAATGCGACGAGGCGCGCCGGCGAGATGCGCTCGTCGCCCGCCGGCCGGGTCTGCGGCGCCCCGACCGCGCCCGTCGCGACGCCCTGCGCCGGCGCGCCCGCCGTCGGCCCGCTCATCGCGCCACCGCGCCGTCGCGGCCGGCGCCGCGCCACCAGTCGGCCGCGGCCATCGCCGTGCGCCCTGCCGGCTGCACGCGCACGCAGTTCGAGCGGTTCCGTGCCGGTGCCGACGAGCAGGCGCCGGCCGTCGAGCTCGCAGCGCCGCCCGGCGCGAGCGGCGCGGATCCGGATGCCGCGACGAGCTCGAGCACCTTGAGCCGCTGGTCGTCGAGGGTCGTCCACGCGCCGGGCTCGGGCGTCACGCCGCGGAACCGATCGCGCGACCACGTCGGCCGGCGCCGTCCAGTCGAGGCGCGCGTCGTCGATGCCGAGCTTCGGCGCGAACGTGGGCTCGCCCTCCTGCGGCGTCGCGGTCGCCGTGCCGGCGGCGATGGCGTCGACCACCTCGGCGAGCAGGTCGGCGCCGTCGATCGGCGAGCTCGTCGAGCAGCCGTCCGGCCGTGGCATCCGGGGCGATCTCGAGCGAGCGCATGCCGTACACGTCGCCGGCGTCGAGCTCGGGCACGAGCCGGAACACGGATGCCCCGGTGCGCGCGTCGCCCGCGATGAGCGCGTGCTGCACGGGCGCGGCGCCGCGCCACGCCGGGCAGCAGCGAGAAGTGCAGGTTGATCCAGCCGTGGCGGGGCGTCGAGAGCAGCGGCTCCCGCACCAGGCCGCCGTAGGCGACGATCACGCCGAGGTCGGGTTCGAGGGCGGCGACGAGCGCCGTCGCGTCATCGCCGAGTCGCGCCGCCTCGATGACGGGGATGCCCTGCTCGACCGCCGCGATCGCCACCGGCGACGGCGTGAGCACCCGCTTGCGGCCGAGCGGTGCCGCGGGACGCGTGATCGCGGCGACGACCTCGTGCGGGCCCGACGCGAGGCGTTCGAGGGACGGTACGGCGGCGGACGGGGTCCCGGCGAACGCGATGCGGAGCTTCTGCACACTCCATTGTCGCCGAGATCTAGGGAACGTCGGGGTCGTCGAAGCGCACGCGGAGCACCGGAGGCCGGCGCGGCGCCCGCCCGGCGACCGGTCGGCGGCGCTCGGTGGCCACGCGGATCATCTCCGCCCGCAGTTCGCGGGCGACGCGCGCGCCCGCGGCGTAGTCGAATCGGACGATCGCGCGCTCGAGTCCGTCGTCGACGGGCGCCGGCCCCAGCACGTCGACGCCGTCGACGTCGCGCACGGCGTCGGCGGCGCGCGGGCCACGGCCGCGCTCGGCGCCGTCACGCTGGCCACGCGCACGGCCGGCGGGAACCGCAGCGCGCGACGCGTCGCGAGCTCGGCCGCGCGCCCAGTCGGGCTGCTTCCACGTCGCGAGGGCGGTGGCGAGGGCACCGCCGACGCCCGACGAGGAACACCGGTGGCACCGGGCGCCGCGAGGGCGGCGGCGTTCGACCACCAGCGCAGGCAGTCCTCGGCGACGCGCAGCGACTCGCGCAGCAGCATCCGCTCGCCGTCGAGCAGGAGCACCGCACGGTAGCCGCCCGTCGGCGATCGGCTCGGCGCCGCGGGTCGCGACGACGAGCGCCGGCTCGGCGCCGACCCGCAGCACGGGTCGCTCGCCGTCGGACAGGATGACCCGCGATCTGCGGGAACGCGCGGCCGAGCTCCTCGGCGGTGCGGCTCGCGCCGACCGGTCACGGCGCGCAGCTTCGTGCCGTCGCAGACGGGGCACCGCCAGGCGCCCGCGCTCGTGCCGCACAGCACGCAGCGCGGTTCGCCGCCGCCGCGCGGAACCGCGAGCGCGCCGCCGCACGCGACGCAGCGCGCGGGCTCACGGCATCGGTCGCACGCGAGCGCCGGCGCGTTGCCGGGCCGCGCGACCTGCACGAGCACCGGGCCCTCGCGCACCGCCTCCTGCGCCTGCCGCCACGCCGCGGAGGGGATGCGGGCCGAGCCGGGCTCGGGCGCCGCCTGCTGCTCGGTGGGGATGATCCTGCGGCTTCGCGATGGCCCACGGGCGCGACGTCGTGCACCCAGCCGATCTCGACGAGTCGCTCCACCTCGACGCTGCGCGTGTGCGCCGCGAGGAGCAGCGCCGCCCCGCTCTGCTCCTGGCGCACGAGTGCGGCGTCGCGCGGGTGCACGCCGGGCGCGAGCGGCTCGTTGAGCAGCGCGTCGCCGTCGTCCCAGATCGCGATGAGGCCGAGG
This sequence comes from uncultured Actinomycetota bacterium, assembly GCA_963709115.1. Classification (GTDB taxonomy): domain Bacteria; phylum Actinomycetota; class Actinomycetes; order Actinomycetales; family Microbacteriaceae; genus Agromyces. The sequence goes on along the minus strand of CAVPVF010000016.1, from coordinate 316,469 downwards.
CGTGCCGCGGGCGCGTAGATCGTGGAGCGGTTGCCCACGATGACCCGGGCCTCGTCGCGGGTCGCGTCGAGGAAGGCGCGGTAGCGGTCGCCGCCCGACTGCCGCGCATCGGTGCGCAGCACCCGACGCGCGTCGACGCAGGCCGCGAGCGCGGCCTCGAGCTGCTCCTGGTCGCGGTAGTCGGGCACGACGAGGAGCGCCGACCGGTCGGCGGCGAGGGCGTGCGCGGCGGCCTGCGCCAGCGTCACCGCCCACGCGCCCACCCACTCCCCCGACGGCAGGCGCAGCGGACGCGGATCGGCGGCGAGGGACATCCGCTCGCCCGCTCGCGATGCCCGCCTCGATGCGCCCGGCCGCGGCGCCGTGGATCGCCGGAGCGCCGCGTCGGGCAGCGGACCCGGCGTCGCCCGGCGCGGCGAGCCACGACCGCTCGACCCGCACGTAGCGGCTCGGGATCGCGAGCCGCAGCACGTCGCTCGCGTTGCCCGCGGCGCGGTCCGCGACCGCGCGGGCGAGCGCCCACACCTCGGGCACCAGCAGCGGCACCTCGGAGACGACGTCCTCGAGCTCGCTCAGCGACGCCGCCGTACTCGCTCGTGCTCGGCGAGCTCCACGAGCCAGCCGTCGGCGATGCGGCCGCCGGTGCGCAGCGGCATCGCGCACCCGCACGCCCGGGCGGGACCGACTCGCGCGAGGCGCTCGGGCACCGCGTAGTCGAAGAGCTGGTCGAGCTGGGGCAGCGGCGAATCGACGAGCACCCTGGCGACGGCGCCGCCCGCCACGTCAGAGCCCGGCGGCGGCGCGGAGGTCGTCGACGCGGTCGAGCCGCTCCCAGGTGAAGTCGGGCAGCTCGCGGCCGAAGTGGCCGTAGCTCGCGGTCTTCGCGTAGATGGGCCGCAGCAGGTCGAGGTCGCGGATGATCGCCGCCGGCCGCAGGTCGAAGACCTCGCGGATCGCGCCGATGATGCGCTCGTCGGGCACGTGCGCGGTGCCGAACGACTCGACGTAGAGCCCGACGGGGGCGGCCTTGCCGATCGCGTAGGCGACCTGCAGCTCGAGGCGGTCGGCGAGGCCGGCCGCGACGGCGTTCTTCGCGACCCAGCGCATGGCGTACGCGGCGGAGCGGTCGACCTTCGACGGGTCCTTGCCGCTGAACGCGCCGCCGCCGTGCCGGCTCGCGCCGCCGTAGGTGTCGATGATGATCTTGCGGCCGGTGAGGCCGGCGTCGCCCTGCGGGCCGCCGATCTCGAATCGGCCGGTGGGGTTGATGAGCACGGCGAGCTCGGGACGGGCGAGTTCGACGGTGTCGAGCACCGGACGGATGACCAGCTCCTCGACCTCGGCGCGGAGCTGCTCGGTCGACACGGCGGGCGAGTGCTGCGTCGACAGCACCACCGTCTCGATGGTGCGCGGCACCTGGCCGTCGTAGCCGACCGTGACCTGGGTCTTGCCGTCGGGGCGCAGGTAGTCGAGCTCGCCCTGCTTGCGCACCTCGGCGAGGCGCTCGGCGAGCCGGTGCGCGAGCCAGATCGGCACGGGCATGAGCTCGGGCGTCTCGCGCGTGGCGTAGCCGAACATGATGCCCTGGTCGCCGGCGCCCTGCGTGTCGAGCGCGTCCTCGCTCGCGCGCTCGCGCGACTCGAAGGCGTGGTCGACGCCCTGCGCGATGTCGGGCGACTGGCCGCCGATCGACACCGAGACGCCGCACGAGCGGCCGTCGAACCAGACGTCGGACGAGTTGTAGCCGATCGAGGTGACGCGCTCGCGCACGATCGCCGGGATCTCGACGTAGCCCGAGGTCGTCACCTCGCCGGCGACGTGCACGAGCCCCGTCGTGACGAGCGTCTCGACCGCGACCCGGCTGTGCGGGTCGACGGTGAGCAGGGCGTCGAGGATCGAGTCGGAGATCTGGTCGCAGATCTTGTCGGGGTGGCCCTCGGTGACGGATTCGGAGGTGAAGAGTCGGAGTGCGCTCATGTGGTGGGCTCGTGTTCCTTCGAGGTCTCGGCGGCGACCGCCGCGGTCGTCGCTCTCCGAGACAACCACGTCGAGGATGTCGTCGGCCACTGACATCTTCGTTCCGTGTGCTCGTGTGACGATCTCCGCCGTCGCGGCCGATGACCACGACCGCGTTCTCGTCGCTCGCGAACCCCTCGTTCCAGCCGACCCGGTTGACCACGAGCAGGTCGGCGCCCTTCGCCTCGCGCTTGGCGCGGCCGAGCTCGAGCAGGCGGTCGTCGTCGGGTTCGGTCTCGGCGGCGAAGCCGACGAGCAGGGTGCCGTCGTGCGGCGCGTGCCCGAGCCCGGCGAGGATGTCGGGGTTGCGCACGAGCTCGAGCGTCATGCCCGCGTCGCTCGCGTCCTTCTTGAGCTTCGACTCGCTGACGTCGGCGGGCCGGTAGTCGGCGACGGCGGCGGCCATCACGACGACGTCGGCGCCGCGCGCGGCATCCGTCACCGCCTGCTGCAGCTCGAGGGCCGTCGACACCCGGCGGATGTCGCAGCCGGCCGGCTCGGCGATCTCGAGGTTCGCGGCGATCAGCGTGACCTCGGCGCCGCGCGCGCGGGCGGCCTCGGCGATCGCGACGCCCTGCTTGCCGCTGGAGCGGTTGCCGAGGAAGCGCACGGGGTCGAGCGGCTCGCGCGTGCCGCCGGCGGTCACGACGACGCGGCGCCCGGCGAGGTCGCGCCGAGCCGGATGCCGCGGCGCGCTCGAGGGCGCGCCGCCGACGATCGACGTCGGGCTCCTCCATGCGACCGGGGCCGCTGTCGGCGCCGGTGAGCTGGCCGACGGCGGGGCCGACGACCGTGACGCCGCGCGAGCGCAGCGTGGCGATGTTCGCCTGGGTGGCCGGGTGCCGCCACATCTCGGTGTGCATCGCGGGCGCGATGACGACCGGCGCCTCGCTCGCGAGCACGGTGTTGCCGAGCAGGTCGTCGGCGAGGCCGGTGGCGAGCTTCGCGATCGTGTTCGCCGTCGCCGGCGCGATCACGATGAGGTCGGCCGCCTGGCCGATGGCGACGTGGCGCACCTCGGCGACGCCCTCGTAGAGGTCGGTGTGCACCGGGTTGCGCGAGATCGCCTCGAGCGTCGGGCGGCCGACGAAGCGCAGCGCGCCCTCGGTGGGCACGACGTGGACGTCGTGCCCGGCGAGCACGAGTGCCCGCACGACGCCGACGGCCTTGTACGCCGCGATGCCGCCGGTGATGCCGACGACGATGTTGAGCGGCGACATCCTCGGCGTGCTACTCGCCGATCGGGCGGAGCCGGAGCTTGTCCTCGTTGATCTCGTGCAGCGCGACCGAGAGGGGCTTGTCGTCGATCGAGGAGTCGACCAGCGGGCCGACGTTGTCGAAGAGGCTGCCCTCGTGCAGGTCCGCGTAGTAGTCGTTGATCTGGCGCGCGCGCTTCGACGCGAAGATCACGAGCTGGTACTTCGAGTCGACCTTCGAGAGCAGGTCGTCGATGGGCGGATCGATGATGCCGGACAGCTTCTCAGCCATGGACAGACTCCTTAGAACGGAACGTGCGCACCGTCGGTGCGCGGAAACTTGCGGCCCGGGCAGCTCAACGCCGACCCTTGCGGGGCCTCATCAAGTCTACGACCTTTTGCGCGGCCTCGCCGACGTCGTGGTTCACGACCTGGTGGTCGAACTCGTCGACGGCGGCCAGTTCGACCTTCGCGGTCTCGAGTCGGCGCTGCTGCTCGGCGGGGCTCTCGGTGCCGCGACCGACGAGCCGGCGCACGAGTTCGTCCCACGTCGGCGGCAGCAGGAACACGAGCGTCGCCTCGGGCATCGCACGGCGCACCGAGCGCGCACCCTGGATGTCGATCTCGAGCAGCACGCTGTTGCCGGCGGCGATCGCCTCCTCGACCGGACGCCGCGGCGTGCCGTAGCGGGACGCGTTGTGCACGGTCGCCCACTCGAGGAGCTCCCCCGCCGCGACCATGCGGTCGAACTCGGCGTCGTCGACGAAGTAGTAGTGCTCGCCCTCGACCTCGCCGGGCCGGGGCGTGCGCGTCGTCGCCGAGACCGACAGCCGCACGTCGGGGTGGTGCCGGCGGATGTACGACGCCACGGTGCCCTTGCCCACCGCGGTCGGCCCGGCGAGCACGACCAGCCGATCGCCGATGCCGCCGTGGCCGGCGACCCAGTCGGCGACGAACTCGCGCAGGCGCCGGCGCTGCAGGCGACCGAGGCCGCCGAGGCGCTTGGACGTCGGCGATCCCGAGCTCCTCCATGATGCGGGCGGTCTTCGTCGCGCCGATCGCGGGGATCGAGGTGAGGAACTCGGGCACGCGCAGGCGCCCCTCGACGCCCTCGGGCGCCTCGAACGCCTCGCGCAGCACGTCGAGGGGGCTGCGTGCGCCGCTCGGCGATCGTCGGCCTTGACGGCGGCGCGGGCGCGGCGCGCCGCGACGGCCGCGCGCGATGCGGCGACCCGGTCGACCTCGGGCGGCGAGGCGGTCGGGCGGTCGTGGTCGCTGGCACTGGTCGTCTCAGGCAATCGCGGCTCCGTACTCGTCGGCCCGGCGCGCGATGGCGTCGGCGAGCCCATCGGGACCCGCCTCGAGCAGCGATCGCGACTCGCTCGCGATGACGCCGCCGGCGAACGCGCCGAACCGCAGGCGGATGTCGCCGGGCTCGGCGCCCTGGTGCCCGAATCCGGGGGCGAGCACCGGCAGCCCGGGCCGGGGCACGTCGGCGTCGGTGTCGATGCCGGCGAGCCTGAGGTCGGTGGTGGCGCCGAAGACGACGCCGATCGAGCCGAGCGCGCGCGTCGCGGCATCCGCTCGGCCCTGGTTCCAGCCGATGACGCCCTGCGTGATCGCCTGCGCGACGGTGCTGCCGGCGCGGCTCGACTGCTGCAGGACGGCACGCTGGATCGCCGCCGCCTCGGGGTTCGAGGTCGCGGCGAGCACGAACAGTCCCTTGCCCGCCGCCTCGGCGGCCACCATGACCTGCTCGATGGAGCCGAGGCCCTGGTAGGCGCTGATCGTCATGGCGTCGGCCTCGAGGCTGGAGCCGGGTCGCAGCCATGCCTCGCCGTACGCGTCGACGGTCGATGCCGATGTCGCCGCGCTTGACGTCGGCGATCACGAGCAGCCCGGCGTCGCGCGCCTCGCGGAGCACGCGCTCGAGCGCGGCGTAGCCCGCGGCGCCGTGCCGCTCGAAGAACGCGACCTGCGGCTTCACGATGCCGACCCGGTCGGCCGCGGCCTCGACCGCGCGCAGGCCGAACTCGCGCACGCCCTCGGCGGAGTCGGGCTGGCCCCACTCCGCGAGCAGCGAGGCGTGCGGGTCGATGCCGACGCAGAGGTGACCGTAGGCGGCGAACACGGCCTCGAGCCGGTCGCCGAACGGGATCACGTCGTCGCCGTTCATGCGTCGCCGCTCATCGCCGCCGCCCGGCGTGCGCCGTACTCCTGCAGGCTCGTCACCTCGAACCCGCCGCTCACCGCGTCGAGCGACGCGACGGCGGCCGAGAGCTCGGCGATCGTCGTGAAGAGCGGGATGTCGGCGGCGACCGCCGCGGCGCGGATCTCGTAGCCGTCGGCGCGCGCCGAGCGGCCGCTCGGCGTGTTCACGACCACGTCGACCTCGCCGCGGTGGATGAGCTCGACGACGGATGCCGCGTCGGCGGTCGGGCTTGTCGCTGAACTTCAGCACCTCGCGCGCCTCGATGCCGTTGCGGCGGAGCACCTCGGCGGTGCCCTCGGTCGCGGCGATCTCGTAGCCGAGCTGCTGCAGGCGCAGCACCGGGAGGATGATCGCGCGCTTGTCGCGGTCGGAGACCGACACGAACACGGTGCCCGACAGCGGCATCCCGCCGTACGCGGCGAGCTGGCTCTTCGCGAACGCGCGTCGGGAAGTCGCTTGTCGATGCCCATGACCTCGCCGGTCGAGCGCATCTCGGGGCCGAGCACCGAGTCGACCATGATGCCCTCGCGGGTGCGGAAGCGGTGGAACGGCAGCACGGCCTCCTTCACGGCGACGGGCGCGTCGAGCGGCACCCGCGAGCCGTCGGATGCCGGGAGCATCCCCTCCTCGATGAGCTCGCGCGATCGTCGCGCCCACCATGATGCGCGACGCGGCCTTGGCGAGCGGGATGCCGAGCGCCTTCGACACGAACGGCACGGTGCGGCTCGCGCGCGGGTTCGCCTCGAGCACGTAGAGCACGCCGGCGCCGATCGCGAACTGCACGTTGAGCAGGCCCCGCACGCCGACGCCCTCGGCGATCGCGCGGGTCGCCTCGCGCACGCGGTCGACCTCGGCGCGGCCGAGCGTCACGGGCGGCAGCGTGCAGCTCGAGTCGCCCGAGTGGATGCCGGCCTCCTCGATGTGCTCCATGACGCCGCCGATGTAGAGGTCGGTGCCGTCGTAGAGCGCGTCGACGTCGATCTCGATGGCGTCGTCGAGGAACCGGTCGACGAGCAGCGGGTGGCTCGGCCCGACGATGCCCTGGCCCTCGATGCGCGGGAAGTAGTCGGCGAGCGAGGGCGAGTCGTAGACGATCTCCATGCCGCGGCCGCCGAGCACGTAGCTCGGGCGCACGAGCACCGGGTAGCCGATGCCCTCGGCCACGTGCACCGCGCCCGCGACGTCGATCGCGGTGCCGTTGCGCGGGGCGAGCAGGCCCGCGGCGTCGAGGATGCCGGAGAACAGGCCGCGCTCCTCGGCGAGGTCGATCGCGTCGGGGCTCGTGCCGAGGATCGGCACGCCGGCCGCCTCGAGGCCCTTCGCGAGCCCGAGGGCGGTCTGCCCGCCGAGCTGCACGACGACGCCGACGAGCTCGCCCGTCTGCGACTCGGCGTGGATGACCTCGAGCACGTCCTCGAGCGTGAGCGGCTCGAAGTACAGCCGGTCGCTCGTGTCGTAGTCGGTCGAGACCGTCTCGGGGTTGCAGTTGATCATGATCGTCTCGAACCCGGCGTCGGACAGGGCGAACGACGCGTGCACGCACGAGTAGTCGAACTCGACGCCCTGGCCGATGCGGTTCGGGCCGGAGCCCAGGATCACGACCTTGCGGCGGTGCGACGGCTCCACCTCGGTCTCGAGGTCGTAGCTCGAGTAGTGGTACGGCGTGAGCGCCGGGAACTCGCCCGCGCACGTGTCGACGGTCTTGTACACCGGGCGGATGCCGAGGATGTGGCGCACCTCGCGCGCATCCGCCTCGCTGCCGAAGCCGCGCAGCTGCGCGATCTGCGCGTCGGAGAACCCGTGGTCCTTCGCGAGCAGCAGCAGCGTCGGTGTCGAGCGTCGTCGGCGGCGGCCACGGTGTCGGCGACCTCGTTGATGAGCACGATCTGGTCGAGGAACCACGGGTCGATCTTCGTCGCCTCGAAGACCTCCTCGATCGTCGCGCCCTTGCGCAGCGCCTGCTGCACGAGCACGATGCGCCCGTCGGTGGGCACGCGCGACGCCTCGACGAGCTCGGCGGCGCTGCGCTCCTCCTCGCCCCAGTGGAACGACGAGCCGCGCTTCTCGAGCGAGCGGAGCGCCTTCTGCAGCGCGGTCGCGAAGTTGCGGCCGATCGCCATCGCCTCGCCGACCGACTTCATGGTGGTCGTGAGCGTGGGGTCGGCGGCGGGGAACTTCTCGAACGCGAACCGCGGCACCTTGACGACGACGTAGTCGAGCGTCGGCTCGAAGCTCGCCGGCGTGACCCGCGTGATGTCGTTCGGGATCTCGTCGAGGCGGTAGCCGATCGCGAGCTTCGCGGCGATCTTCGCGATCGGGAAGCCGGTGGCCTTCGAGGCGAGCGCCGACGAGCGCGACACGCGCGGGTTCATCTCGATCACGATGATGCGCCCGTCGGCCGGGTCGACGGCGAACTGGATGTTGCAGCCGCCGGTGTCGACGCCGACGGCGCGGATGATGTCGATGCCGATGTCGCGCAGCTTCTGGTACTCGCGGTCGGTGAGCGTGAGCGCCGGGGCGACGGTGATCGAGTCGCCGGTGTGCACGCCGACGGGGTCGACGTTCTCGATCGAGCAGACGACGACCGTGTTGTCGGCCGTGTCGCGCATGAGCTCGAGCTCGTACTCCTTCCAGCCGAGGATCGACTCCTCGAGGAGCACCTCGGTCGTCGGCGAGTCGTGGAGGCCCTGCGTCACGATGCGCACGAGGTCCTCCTCGGTGTAGGCGAAGCCCGAGCCGAGGCCGCCCATCGTGAACGAGGGCCGCACGACGAGCGGGTAGCCGAGGTCGAGCGCGAACTCCTTGGCCTCCTCGAGCGTCTTCGCGACGTGCGAGCGCGCGACCTCCGCTCCGGCCTCGATCACGAGGTCCTTGAACAGCTGCCGGTCCTCGCCCTTGCGGATCGCGTCGACCTTCGCGCCGATGAGCTCGACGCCGTGCTTGTCGAGGATGCCCGCGTCGTGCAGGGCGATCGCCGCGTTCAGCGCGGTCTGGCCGCCCAGCGTCGGGAGCACGGCATCGGGTCGCTCCTTGATGATGATCGACTCGATGATCTCGGGCGTGATCGGCTCGATGTAGGTCGCGTCGGCGAAGTCGGGGTCGGTCATGATCGTGGCCGGGTTCGGGTTCACGAGGATGACGCGCACGCCCTCCGCGCGCAGCACGCGGCACGCCTGGGTGCCCGAGTAGTCGAACTCGGCCGCCTGGCCGATGACGATCGGACCGGATCCGATGACGAGGACGCTGGTGATGTCGTCGCGCTTGGGCATCAGGCGCTGGTCTCCTTGCTCGCGATGACCATGTCGCGGAAGCGGTCGAACAGGTAGTTGGCGTCGTGCGGGCCGGCGGCCGACTCGGGGTGGTACTGCACCGAGAACGCCGGGATGTCGAGGCAGTTGAGGCCCTCGACGACGTTGTCGTTGAGGTCGTAGTGGCTCACCTCGACCCGGCCGAAGCCCTCGGCCGACTCGCTGACGCGGTCGATCGGGGCGTCGACGGCGAAGCCGTGGTTGTGCGCGGTGATCTCGACCCGGCCGGTGGCCTTGTCGAGCACGGGCTGGTTGATGCCGCGGTGGCCGAAGGGCAGCTTGTAGGTGCCGAACCCGAGGGCGCGGCCGAGCAGCTGGTTGCCGAAGCAGATGCCGAAGTACGGCAGGCCCTCGCGCAGCGTCGCCCGCAGCAGGTCGACGTGGCGGTCGGATGCCCCGGGGTCGCCGGGCCCGTTCGAGAAGAACAGCGCGTCGGGCGCCAGCGCGAGCACCTCGTCGGCGGTGATCGACTGCGGCACGACGTGCACGTCGAAGCCGCGCTCGGCGAGGTAGCTTCAGCGTCGACGTCTTGACGCCGAGGTCGAGCACGGCGACCGATCCGACGCGGTCGCCCTCGGCGGGCAGCGTGTACGGACTCGGTGGTCGAGACGGTGCCCGAGAGGTTCAGGCCCGTCATCTCGGCGCCGCCGAGCACGAGCTCGAGCTGCTCGCCGTGGGTGAGCTGGCGCGGCGTCGCCCGAGAAGATGCCCGCGCGCATGGCGCCGGCGGAGCGGATGTGGCGGGTGACCGCGCGCGTGTCGATGCCGCTGATGCCGACGATGCCGGCCGCCTCGAGGTCGTCGTCGAGGCTCCGCTGCGGAGCGGAAGTTCGACACCACGCGGGAGGGATCGCGCACGACGAACCCGGCGACCCAGATGCGCGCCGACTCCATGTCCTCGTCGTTCATGCCGGTGTTGCCGATGTGCGGCGCCGTCATCATGACGATCTGGCCGGCGTACGACGGGTCGGTGAGGGTCTCCTGGTAGCCGGTCATGCCGGTCGCGAAGACGGCCTCGCCGAGGGTGCGCCCGCGGGCGCCGTAGGCGCGCCCCTCGTAGCGGCGGCCGTCCTCGAGCACGAGCACGGCCGGCTCGTCGGTGCGGGTGGGGTGGGGGTCTCAGTCATCCGAGGCCTCGCTCTCCTGTTCCGGCCGCGACGCGGTCCGCGCGGCGGCGATGTCGTTGACGGCGGCGATGATGCGCGCCGAGTCGCCCGGATACCGGGCCCTGAGGTAGCTGTCGACGTGCGGGGGCGCCTGCTCGGGGTCGGCGACGTTCGCGATCCACGTGATCGCGACGAGCCCCTCGGGCTCGACGCCGCGGTCGATCGCGTAGCTCGCCTCGCCGGCGGACACGATGCGGTCGGCGGGGAGGAAGCTCGCCTGCTCCCCGGCGATCGCGCAGCACCAGCGCCCTCGGGCACGACCTCGATGCGGGCGGCGCCGCGGAAGGCGAGGCCCTGCACGGCGAGCCGCTCGAGCGGCTCGCCGGTGGGCGTCGTCGCGACGTAGAGCACCTCGGTCTCGAGCGTCGGCTGCGCCGAGCGACGACGGCAGCGGGTACGACGAGAGCCGCTCGTCGCGCGCGGTGCGGCGCTTCCACGAGCGCACCATGAGCCACGCCGCGACGCCCACGATGACGACCGCGACGAGCAGCGCCGGCCCACCTATCCACGGGCCGCCTCCAGCCGGTCGGCGGCGAGCCGCGCGACCTCGTCGGCGGGGCGCACCGCGCCGTCGAGGTACGTGGCGTAGCCGGCGTGGAACGTGGCGACGACGCGGCCGGGCAGGCGGCGGCCGAGGTAGGGCGAGTTCACGCTGCGTCCGGCGAGCCGGTCGAGTGAGAACTCGGATGCCGCGGCGGGATCGTAGAGCGTGACCTCCGCCGCCGATCCGGCCGCGAGGGGCTGCCCGTGGCCGGCGAGGCGGCCGATGCGCGCGGGGGCGGCGGACAGCACGCGCGCGACATCCGCCCAGTCGAGGAGGCCGTTCTCGACGACCGCGGCGTGCACGACGGCGAGCGCGGACTCGAGCCCGACCATGCCGTTCGCGGCGGCGTCCCACTCGCTCTCCTTCGCCTCGACCGGGTGCGGTGCGTGGTCGGTCGCGACGATGTCGATGGTGCCGTCGGCGAGCGCGGCGCGCAGCGCCTCGACGTCCTCGGCGCGGCGCAGCGGCGGGTTCACCTTGAACCGGGGGTCGTAGCTCGCGACGAGGTCCTCGGTGAGCAGCAGGTGGTGCGGGCGTGACCTCGGCGGTGACGTCGATGCCGCGGGCCTTCGCCCAGCGGATGACCTCGACCGACCCGGCGGTGGAGACGTGGCAGACGTGCAGGCGGCTGCCGACGTGCTCGGCGAGCAGCACGTCGCGCGCGATGATCGACTCCTCGGCGACGGCCGGCCAGCCGGCGAGGCCGAGCTCGCCCGAGAGCGCGCCCTCGTTCATCTGCGCGCCCTGGGTGAGCCGCGGCTCCTGCGCGTGCTGCGCGATGACGCCGTCGAACGCCTTCACGTACTCGAGGGCGCGGCGCATGAGCAGCGGGTCGGAGACGCAGAAGCCGTCGTCGGAGAAGACGCGCACGTTCGCCCGCGAGCGGGCCATCGCGCCGAGCTCGGCGAGCTGCTCGCCCTTGAGGCCGACCGTGACCGCGCCGATCGGCTGCACGGTGGCGTAGCCCGCGGCGCGGCCGAGGCTGGCCTCCTGCTCGACGACGCCGGCGGTGTCGGCGACGGGGAACGTGTTCGCCATCGCGAAGACCGCCGTGAACCCGCCGGCCGCGGCGGCCTGCGTGCCGGTGAGCACGGTCTCGCTCTGCTCGTAGCCCGGCTCGCGCAGGTGCGTGTGCAGGTCGACGAGGCCGGGCAGCGCCACGAGCCCGTCGGCGTCGACGACCGTCGCGCCCGCGGCATCCGCGATGCGACCGACCTCGGCGATGACGCCGTCGGCGAGGAGGAGGTCGGCGCGCTCGCCCGTCGGGCAGGGTCGCGCCGGTGATCAGGAAGCGCTCGGTCATCAGGCGTCACCCCGTTCGCCCGACAGCAGCAGATAGAGGGCGGCCATTCTCACTGATACTCCGTTCGCGACCTGCTCGCGCACCGTGGACTGCGGCGAATCCGCGGCGCGGGCGGCGATCTCCAGCCCGCGGTTCATCGGCCCGGGGTGCATCACCATCGTAGTCGGGGGCAGCCGGTCGAACCGGGCGTCGTCGAGCCCCCAGGTGCGGGCGTACTCGCGGCTGTTGGGGAAGAACGCGGCGTGCATGCGCTCGGCCTGGATGCGGAGCATCATGACGACGTCGGGCGCCGTCGGCGAGCGCCGCGTCGAGGTCGTAGCCGACGCGGGCCGGCCAGCCCGGTCGTGTCGACCGGCACGAGCGTGGGCGGCGCGACGAGCTCGACCTCTGCGCCGAGGGTCGTGAGCAGCCACACGTTCGACCGGGCGACGCGCGAGTGCAGGATGTCGCCGACGATCACGACGCGCACGCCGTCGAGCCCGCGCCCGCGCGACGCCGCGCCGTGCAGGCGGCGGCGGATCGTGAACGCGTCGAGCAGCGCCTGCGTCGGGTGCTCGTGCGTGCCGTCGCCGGCGTTCACGACGCCCGCGTCGATCCAGCCGCTCGTCGCGAGGGTGAGCGGGGCGCCCGACGCGTGGTGGCGGATGACCACGCCGTCGGCGCCCATCGCCTGCAGCGTCTGCGCGGTGTCCTTCAGGCTCTCGCCCTTCGAGACGCTGGAGCCCTTGGCGCTGAAGTTGATGACGTCGGCCGAGAGCCGCTTCGCCGCGGCCTCGAACGAGATGCGCGTGCGGGTGGAGTCCTCGAAGAAGAGGTTCACCACGGTCTTGCCGCGCAGGGTCGGGAGCTTCTTCATCTCGCGCTCCTGCACGGCCGCCATGTCCTCGGCGACGTCGAGCAGGGCGATCGCGTCGTCGCGCGAGAGGTCCTTCGTGGAGAGCAGGTGGCGCATCAGTCCTCGCCCCCGTCGATCGTGACGGCGTCGTCGCCGTCGACCTCGGCGAGGCGCACGTTGATGCGCTCGCGGGTCGAGCTCGGCAGGTTCTTGCCGACGAAGTCCGCGCGGATCGGGAACTCGCGGTGACCGCGGTCGACGAGCACGGCGAGGCGCACCGCGCGGGCGCGGCCGAGGTCGGCGAGCGCGTCGAACGCGGCCCGGATCGTGCGGCCCGAGTAGAGCACGTCGTCGACGAGCACGACCGTGGCGCCGTCGATGCCGCCGGCGGGCACCGAGGTCGGCTGCGGCGCGCGCACCGGATGCCGGCCGAGGTCGTCGCGGTACATCGTCACGTCGAGCGCGCCGGCGGGCACGTCGGACTGCCGCGATGCGGCCGATGATCGCGGCGAGGCGCTCGGCGAGCACGACGCCGCGGGTGGGGATCCCGAGGAGCACGAGCCGTTCGGCTCCGCGATTCGACTCGAGGATCTCGTGGGCGATGCGAGTGATCGCCCGATCGATGTCAGCCTGCTGCAGCACGGTGCGCACAGCCATGCGGACTCCCTTCTCCGCCTCACGGGACGGGCTTCAAGGTTGCCTTTCGAACCAGCCTACCAGCCGTGGCCGTCGCCGCCCGCGACGCCCGGGAGTAGCATCGGCCGCGCGGCGACTCCGTGTGCCGCGAGTGAGGGATGCCGCGCATCGGCGCCGAGCGCTACGGTGCAATCATGCGGAGCCATCCACGGCGACCGGTGGCCGTGGTCGCCGCGATCCTCGCGGCGCTCTGGGCGTTCGTCCTGCTGCCGCCCCAGCTCTCGGTCTGGTCCGGGGCGGGCGCCCCCGCATGGAGCAGCGCGCTCGACTCGCTCCCCGTCTACGACGGATGCGCCTGTCGCTCGCCTCGGCGGGTGTCGGCGACCTCTACGCCGTGTTCGGCGCCGCGGCATCCGTCTCGTTCGTGCTCATCTGGTGGGCGACCGGGCCGACGTTCGCCCGGCTCGGCTGGAACGGCCGAGTGCTCGGGTGGCTGGTGCTGTGCTCGGCGCCGATCACCGTGCTGAGCTACCTGAACCATCCGACGGATGCCCCGTTGCACGCGCTGTGGGGCGCGGAGGGGTTCGCGCTCCTCGTCACCGGCCTCTGGGCGGTGTTCGCCGGCGTCGCGCCGCGGGCCGAGGGCATCCCGCGTGGGAGCGGGCCCTGATCGGGTCGACGCTCGCCGTGATGGTCGTCGCGACGCTCGCGTTCGGCTACTGGCCGCACGGGACGCTGATCGGACTCGCCGCGGAGGCGGCGGTGCTCGCGGCGTGGGCGCCCCGGTTCGTCCCGGCGTCGGCCGACGCCTCAGCGTCCCTCGTGGCCTGACCCCGACGCGGAAGGGCGGAGCGCATCGCGCTCCGCCCTTCGTGCCGGGTGCCGCCGGGTCATCGGCGCGGACCGGGCCGGTCCGCGCAGCACGCGCGAGGCGACGACGAGCGCCGCGGCGATGAGCACCACGTTCTTCAGGACGTACTGGCCGAGCAGGGTCGGCCCGCGCGGCCGTGAACAGCTCGCTCGGGAAGAACACGAGCGGCGAGAGGATGCCGACGAACGCGACCGCGAGCATGACGAGCCCGAACCGGGCGAACACGCCCGAGATCAGGGCGAGTCCGGCGACGGTCTCGATGACGGCGGTGAGGATGAGCGCCAGCTGGCCGCCGACGACGCCGAAGGTCAGCACGCCCCAGGTCGCCTCGACGAGCGGCTCGAGGGGGCTGGCACCGGGGAAGAACTTCAGCACGCCGAACGCGACGAACACGGCGCCGAGGGCGACGCGGAGGGCGGGGATGCTCCACCGCTGCAGGAAGGCCTTGAGCGCGGCCTCGAGCTCGCCGAGGCGGTCGAGGAACCCGATGCGCGAGACCGGGACGGGACGGGGGCCGACGGGCTGCAGGCCGGGAGTGGGGGCGGGGATCGAGGACATGGCGGACGTGCTCCTTCCAGAGCGGTTCAGGTGTGTGGGAACGGCGCGCATCGGTGCGGCGCTGGATTCCAGTGAACCGGCTGCGGCCATCGCGGAGATCCGGGCCTGCGCCGGAATCCGGAGAGGGTCTCCACCCATTCCGTCCCCGTGCCAGCACTGGGGGTGACGCCGGATCGGACGGATGTGATCGAATCGGGCATGGCCGAAGTGATGATCGCGGTGATGCCGTTCCACGGCCATGTCGCGCCGATGGCCGCCGTCGCGCGCGCGTTCGTCGAGGCGGGTCACGGCGTGCGCGTCTACACGGGCTCCGCCCACGCCGACCGGTTCACGGCCGTCGGCGCGCAGGTGCTCACGTGGACGTCGGCGCCCGACTTCGACGAGCACGACCTGGCCGCGACGTTCCCCGTGCTGCGCGGGCGCAAGGGTCCGCGGCAGATGCTCGCGAACGTCGAGCACGTCTTCGTGCGCACCGGCGGCCGCCCAGTCCGACGACCTGGTGCGGGCCTTCGACGAGCGCCCGTGGGACGTCATCGTCGCCGACGGGCTGAGCCTCGGGCGCCGCACCTCGCGTCCGAGCGCACGCGCACCCCGTGGGTCACCGTGAGCATCGTGCCGCTCGCGATCCCGAGCCGCGACCTGCCGCCGCCGATGTTCGGCCTCGCGCCCGTCGACGGGCGCACTCGGGCGCCTCCGCGACCGCGCGCTGCGGGCCGTCGCGACGCGCGGGCGCGCGCGGCATCCAGCGGGCCTACGCCGAGGAGCGCGAACGCGTCGGACTCCCGCCGAACGCGCCGCTCGTTCGACGACGCCTGGTACTCCCCCGACCTCGTCTGCGCCTCGGGCGTCGCCGAGCTCGAGTTCGCGCGCTCGGACCTCGCGACGCACGTCGTGTTCGTCGGCGAGCTGACCCGCCCGGCGCGGGGCGAGGCGACGCTGCCCGCGTGGTGGGACGACGTCGCGGCATCCGCCGTGCCCGTGGTGCTCGTGACGCAGGGCACGCTGAACGTCGACCCGCACGACCTCATCGAGCCCGCGTTCGCGGCGCTCGGCCGGCAGCGCGTGCTCGTGGTCGCCACGACCGGGCGAGCGGATGACGCCGGCCTGCCGTTCCCGGCCCCGCCGAACGCGCGCGTGGCGCGGTCTCGTGCCGTACGGCGCCCTGCTCCCCCGGGTCGACGTGATGGTCACGAACGGCGGATGGGGCGGCGTGCTCGCCGCGCTCGCGGCGGGGATCCCGCTCGTCGTCGCGGGCGGCGACCTCGACAAGCCCGAGGTGGCCGCCCGCGTCGCCTGGTCGGGCGCGGGCGTGAACCTGCGCTCGGGCCGTCCGTCGCCGCGTGCGGTGCTGCGCGGCTGGCGCCGGGTGTCGACGGATGCCGCGTACCGCGCGAACGCCGCGACGCATCGCCGCGCGGCTCGCCGAGCACGACGGGCCGGCCGAGGTCGTCGAGCACACGATGCGCCTGCTCGCGACGCGGCGCGACGCGCGCCGACGCGACCGCCGACTCGACCCGAGTGCTTGTCGGGTCGTCGCGGGCGCGCGTACTGTCGAGGAATGGCGAACCTCAGCGAGAGACTGGCGGCGTTGGTGCCCACGTGGGGCGCGAAGATGGCGTACGGCGAACGCACCACGTTGGGCGGGCATGAACTCGTGCCCGTCGCACTCGTGGTCTTCGGGTTCGGCGGGGGCGAGGGCTCCGGCGAGATGCCCGAGGGCGGCTCCACCCCGGCGGGCAGGGGCGAGGGCAGCGGCGGCGGCGGCGGCGGCTACGTGGTGCCGATCGGAGCGTACGTCGGCGGTCCCGACGGGCTGAAGTTCCGACCCAACCCGGTCGCGATGCTGATGGTCGCCGTTCCGTTGGTGTCCGCCGTCGGCTGGGCGGTGGCCCGGATCTCCGGCGCAGGCAGCGGGCGCCGCGGCGCCAACTGACTGAACCGCTCGGGCACAGGTCGACCGGGTCGCGGGACCTAGCCCTTGGAGTGCGAGATCGCCGCGAGGAGGCCGTTCACGAAGCCGGCGGAGTCGTCGGTCGACAGCACCGTGGCCGCCTCGACGGCCTCGGAGATCGCCACCGGGTCGGGCACGGCGTCGTTGTAGAGGATCTCCCAGACGCCGATGCGCAGCAGCGCGCGGTCGACCGCGGGCATGCGCTCGAGCGTCCAGCCCGCGCGAGTGCGTCGTGATGAGCTCGTCGATCTCCTCGCGGTGGTCGACGATGCCGTCGACGATCTCGCGCGCGTACAGCCACGACGCCTGGCGCTCGGGCTCGCTCACGGCGCGCTCGGCCTCGACGGCGAGCACCTGCTCGACGGGCACCTGGCGCATGTCGGCCGAGTAGAGCATGTCGAGGGCGCGCTTGCGCGCCTTCGTGCGGGCGCTCACTAGTCGTTCACGCGGCCGAGGTAGTCGCCCGTGCGGGTGTCGACCTTGACCTTCGTGCCGGTCTCGAGGAAGAGCGGCACCTGGATCTCGTAGCCGGTCTCGACGGTGGCGGGCTTGGTGCCGCCGGTCGAGCGGTCGCCCTGCAGGCCCGGCTCGGTGTAGGTGATCTCGAGCACGACCGACGCGGGCAGGTCGACGTAGAGCGGGTTGCCGTTGTTCAGGGCGATGGTGACGGCCTGGTTCTCGAGCATGAAGTTCGCGGCGTCGCCGACGACGGTCGCGGGCACGGTGAGCTGGTCGTAGTCGGTCGCGTCCATGAACACGAAGCCGTCGCCGTCGTTGTACAGGTAGGTGAAGTCGCGGCGGTCGACGTTCTCGATGTCGATCTTCGTGCCGGCGTTGTACGTGCGGTCGACGACCTTGCCCGTGACGACGTTCTTCAGCTTCGTGCGGACGAACGCGCCGCCCTTGCCGGGCTTGACGTGCTGGAACTCGATGACGCTCCAGAGCTGGCCGTCGATGTTGAGGACGACGCCGTTCTTGATGTCAGCCGTGCTTGCCATTGGAGGTGATTCCGATCGATCGAGGGAAGTCAGAGGGCACGCGTCGATCGCGTGCGACTGATCGAGTGTAGTCGACTCACCCGCGCGACCGCAGAACCCAGTCCACCGCGAGCCGGTAGGAGTCCGCGCCGAACCCGGCGATCACGCCCGTCGCGACGCCGGAGATCACGCTCGTGTGCCGGAAGGTCTCGCGGGCGTGCGGATTCGACGAGGTGCACCTCGACCAGCGGCACCCCGGCCTGCTGTCAACTGCGCCGCGGCGTCGCGCAGCGCGTAGCTGTAGTGCGTGAACGCGGCCGGGTTCAGCACCACCGGCACCCGGCGGTCGACCGCCTCGTGGATCCAGCCGATCAGCTCGGCCTCGTCGTCGGTCTGCCGCAGGTCGATCTCGACGCCGTCGGGCACGGATGCCGCGAGCCCGGCCCCGATGTCCGGCGAGCGTCTCGCTGCCGTACACCTCGGGTTCGCGCGTGCCGAGGCGGCCGAGGTTCGGGCCGTTCAGCACGAGGATCGTCGTCATGCGGCCAGCCTAGCGGCGCGGCATCCGCTGATCGCGGCGGTGGTCGCGGCGCGACGCCGCGCGGACGCGCTCAGGAGCCGATCTCCTGGTACGCGGCGAACAGCAGCGACTGGTCGGGCGCCAGCATCACCGTGGGCTTGCGCGAGGTCGTCGAGCACGATGAAGCGCAGCTGGCCGCCGCGCGCCTTCTTGTCGCGCTGCATGGTCGCGAGCAGCGTGTTCCAGCGGCCGGCCGGGTAGCGTCGTCGGCAGCCCGAGCAGGTCGAGCACGCGCTGGTGCCGGTCGGCGACGTCGTCGGAGAGCCGCCCGGACGAGGCGGCCGAGCTCGGCGGCGAACGACCATGCCGACCGAGACGGCGGCGCCGTGCCGCCACTGGTAGCGCTCGGCGTGCTCGATCGGCGTGGCCGAGGGTGTGGCCGTAGTTGAGGATCTCGCGCAGGCCCTGCTCGGTGAAGTCCTCCGACGACGACCTCGGCCTTCATGCGGATCGCGAGCTCGACGACGCGCCGGAACTCGCGGCGAGGTCGGGTCGGTCGCGGCATCGGGGTCGGCCTCGATGAGGTCGAGGATCTCGGGGTAGCGGATGAAGCCGGCCTTCACGATCTCGGCGAACCCGGCGAGGATCTCGTTGCGCGGCAGGGTGTCGAGCAGCGTCGAGGTCGCAGAGCACCGCGCGCGGGGCGTGGAACGCGCCGACGAGGTTCTTGCCCTCGTTCGGTGTTGATGCCGGTCTTGCCGCCGACGGCCGCGTCGACCATGCCGAGCACGCGTCGTGGGCACCTGC
Organism: uncultured Actinomycetota bacterium; assembly: GCA_963709115.1. Lineage (GTDB taxonomy): Bacteria > Actinomycetota > Actinomycetes > Actinomycetales > Microbacteriaceae > Agromyces. Next base: position 297,569 of record CAVPVF010000016.1, on the reverse strand, counting down.
ACGACGCCGCACGCCGCGCAGCCAGGTGGCGGCGACGAACCCGGCGAGGTCGGTGATCGCCCCGCCGCCGAGGCCGACGACGGCGTCGCTGCGGGTGAAGTCGGCCTGGCCGAGGACCTGCCAGCAGAAGGCGGCGACCTCGACGCGCTTGCCCGCCTCGGCGTCGGGCACCTCGGCGAGGAGCACCTCGAACCGGCCCTGCGAGCTCCTCGCGGAGCGCCGCCGCGCGGGCCCCGAGCGTCGGCGGGTGCACGACGAGCACCTTCGCGGACCGCCGGGCCGAGCGCGTCGCCGAGCTCGGCGAGCACGCCGCGGCCGACGACCACGTCGTAGCCCGTCTCGCCGCCCACCCGGATGCTCGTGCGCGTCGTCGCCTGCCGTCATCGTGCTCCTCCTCTGAAGCGCTCGGTGATCTCGTCGACGATGCGCGCGACCGAGCGGCGCGACGTGTCGATGTCGACGTCGGCGACCTCGCGCGTAGATCGGCGCGCGCGCCTCGAGGATCGCGCGTCCAGCGCCGCGATGCCGCCGTCGGCGAGCAGCGGCCGGGTGCCGCCGGTGAGCCGCGGCGCGACCGCCTCGGGCGAGACGCTGCAGCCACACCACGGGCGAGGTCGGCGAGGTCGTCGCGCGTGTCGGCGTGCAGCACCGCTCCCCCGCCGAGCGAGATCGACGGCCTCCTCGCGCAGCGCGTCGGCCACGACCTCGCGCTCGACGATGCGGAAGTACTCCTCGCCCTCGCGGTCGAAGATCTCGTCGATGGGGCCGTAGCGCTCGACGATGCGCAGGTCGGTGTCGACGAACGGCGCGCCGACGGATGCCGCGAGCCGCTGCCCGACCCGCGACTTGCCCGCGCCCATGGGCCCGACGAGCACGATGGGCAGGGGCAGCGCGCACGCCGGTCAGACACGATCGGCCGCGGCCTGCGCCGACGCGACCGCCGTGCGGAGCGCATCGGGGATCGCCGCGAGGTACGACTCGAGGTTGCGGCGGGTCTCGGCGACCGAGTCGCCGCCGAACTTCTCGAGCACGGCGTTCGCGAGGGTGAGCGCGACCATCGCCTCGGCCACGACGCCGGCCGCGGGGACGGCGCAGACATCCGACCGCTGGTGGTGCGCCGGCGCGGCCTCGCCGGTGGCGACGTCGACCGTGGGCAGGGCGTGCGGAATCGTCGCGATCGGCTTCATGCCGGCGCTGCACGCGCAGCACGGTGCCCGTGGACATGCCGCCCTCGGTGCCGCCGGCGCGGTCGCTCGCCCGCACGATGCGGCCGTCGTCGCGGTGGAGCTCGTCGTGGGCGGCCGAGCCGCGGCGCGTGGTCGTGAGGAAGCCGTCGCCGACCTCGACGCCCTTGATGGCCTGGATGCCCATCAGCGCGGCGGCGAGCTGCGAGTCGAGGCGGCGGTCCCAGTGCACGTGCGAGCCGAGGCCCGGGCGGCACGCCGTAGGCGAGCACCTCGACGACGCCGCCGAGCGTGTCGCCGTCCTTGTGGGCCGCGTCGACCTCGGCCACCATGCGCGGCCGACGTCTCGGGGTCGAAGCAGCGCAGCGGATCGGCGTCGAGGCGGTCGACGTCGTCGGGCAGCGGCAGCGGCGACCCTCGGGCACGCGCACGGGTCCGATCGCGACGGTGTGCGACACGGTGCGGATGCCGAGCTCGGCGAGGAACGCGCGCGCCACGGCGCCGAGCGCGACCCGGGCGGCCGTCTCGCGGGCGCTCGCGCGCTCGAGCACCGGGCGCGCCTCGTCGAAGCCGTACTTCTGCATGCCGACGAGGTCGGCGTGGCCCGGGCGGGGCCGGGTCAGCGGGGCACCGCGTCCGCGGCCGAGCACGGCGGGGTCGACGGGCTCGGGGCTCATGACCTCCTGCCACTTCGGCCATTCGGTGTTGCCGATGCGCAGCGCGATGGGGCTCGCCGAGGCTCTCGCCGTGGCGCACGCCGCCCGAGATCGCCAGTTCGTCCTGCTCGAACTTCATGCGCGCACCGCGGCCGTAGCCGAGCTTGCGGCGCGCGAGGTCGGCGCGGATGGCGTCGAGCGAGACGGGGATACCGGCGGGAAGACCCTCGAGGATCGCGACGAGCTCAGGGCCGTGCGACTCTCCGGCAGTGAGCCAACGGAGCATGCTCCTATCCTTCCACAGGCGCGTCAGAGCGATCGGCGCATGACGTCGAGCACGGCCGCCTCGTCGGGCAGCGCCGCGAACGGGTCGCCCGTCACGAAGATCCGCACCTGCAGCAGCGCCTGGTGCAGCAGCATCTCGAGCCCGTGCACGACCGTGCCGCCGGCGGCGAACCACTGCGCCGCGAGCGTCGTCGGCCAGGGCGAGTACGCGACGTCGAGCAGCGTCGCCCGCCGCATCAGCGCCTCGGATGCCGCGACGCCGAGGTCGGCGCCGCCCGGCACCGTGCTGACGACGAGCTCGGCGTCGTCGAGCCGCGCGCAGCTCGGCGAGCGGCGACACCGTCGACGACGAGCCCGAGGCGACGGCCGAGCGCGACGATCGGCTCCGCGGCCTCGGGCCGGCGGAGCAGCACGCGCACGCGTCGCCGCGCCGAGTTCGGCCATCGCGACGAGCGCGGAGGCCGCGGTCGCTCCGCCGCCGATGAGCACGCCCGTCGCGCACGCGCTCGAGGCCGGCCTCGCCGAGCGCGCGCACGATGCCGCCGACGTCGGTGTTGAAGCCGCGGCGGAGCGCCGTCGGCGAAGAGCACCGTGTTCGCGGCGCCGGTGAGCACGGCGAGCTCGTCGATCTCGTCGAGGAGCGGCAGCACGTCCTGCTTCAGCGGCATCGTGAGCGACAGCCCGCGCCAGCGTCGCATCGCGCGAGCCGACGAACTCGCGCGAGTCCCGCGCCGTCGACCTCGACGGCGTCGTAGGCCCAGTCGAGCCCGAGCAGCGCGTAGGCGGCGCGGTGCAGCGCCGGGCTCTTCGAGTGCGCGATCGGCGAGCCGAGCACCGCGAGGCGCGTCACGCCGCGCGCGACGCTGGTCACTCACAGTAGGCCGCGTTCTCCTCGCTCGCCGCGCACCAGTCCTGCAGCTGCGCCACGGCCGCCTCGTGCTCGTCGACGGTGGTCGAGAACACGGTCTCGCCGGTGGCGAGGTTGACGGGCACGAAGAACAGCCACGGTCCGTCGGCGGGGTGGATCGCCGCGTTGATCGCGACGTCGCCGGGGTTGCCGATCGGGCCGATCGGCAGGCCCGGGTTCGCGTACGTGTTGTACGAGGTTCGACGCGTCGGCGCGCTCCGCGTCGGTCGTCCACACGGTGTGCGTGTTGCCCGTGCCGTAGGCCACGGTGGCATCCGACTCGAGGTTCATGCCCTGGTCGAGGCGGTTCTGGAACACGCGCGCGACCTTCGGGAAGTCGTCGAGGTTCGACCCGGCCTCGCGCTGCACGATCGAGGCGAGCACGATCGTCTTCCAGCGCTGGTCGGCGGGCACGCCGGCGGTGTCGAGCGCCTCGAACTGCCGGTCGACGAGCGTCTGGAGCACGCCGTGCGCGTCGATGCCCGGGTCGAGCGTGTAGGTCGCCGGGAACAGGAAGCCCTCGAGCGTCGTCGCCTCGGCCGGCAGCCCGTAGTTCGGCGGGCGGCTCGGCGGCGGCGGCCTGCAGCTCCTCGAGCGGGATGCCGGCGCCCTCGGAGATCGCGACGAGCGCGTCGGGCAGGGCGGTGCCCTCGGGGATGACGAAGGTGTTCTCGAGCTTGCTCGCCGGGTCGAGCAGGGCGTCGAGCGCCGACTGCGCGCTCATCTCCTCGGCGAGCTGGTAGGCGCCGGGGTGGAACTCGGGCTCGGGGCTCTGCTCGAGCAGCAGGTCGTAGAAGGCGTCGTACGAGGCCGTGACGCCCTCGTCGACGCAGGTTCTGGGAGATGTCCGAGCCCGGTGTCGCCCTCGTGGATCATGAACGACGACCTCGCCGGTGCCGGTGCCCGTGTAGTCGGCGGCGGGCGTGAACCGCTCGATGATCGAGTTGATCGGTCCCTGCAGGAAGAAGAACGCGCCGGCGACGAGCGCGGCGACCACGACGAGGCCGATGAGGCAGCCCCATGCGCCGCGACGCTTCGGCTTCTCGTGCGGGTGGTCGTGGTGCGTCGTACGCTCGGATGCCGCGGCGCGGCGCTCGGCTCGCGACGGCTTCGCCGGCGCGAGCTCCTCGGCGCTCCGCGACGTGCCGACCCGGCGCTGCTCGGCCTCCCGCGCCTCGCGTCGGGTCATCGGCTGGCCCGTCGCGACCACGCCGAGGCGCGGCTCGAGCGCCGTCGCGGGCGCGGTCGCGGCGTCGGCATGGCGTCCGCGCTCGGGCGCGACGGCGTCGCCGGCGAGCAGCGCGTGCCAGTCGACGGCGTCGCGCTCGGCCGCGGATCCGCGCGGCTCCGGTGGGAGGTGGGTCACAGGGGGGACGACCCTTCGTCTGTCGTGAGCAGGCGCCCGGGCTCGGTGCCCGATGCCCGCTCCGTGTCGATGGCGTGTTGCAGAATGATAACGGCTGCAACTTGGTCGACGATGGGACGCTGGCTTCGACTCGACTTCCCCGAGGCGCGAAGCGCCTGCTGGGCGCTCACCGTCGAGAGCCGCTCGTCGACGAGCCGCACCGCGGTGCCGCCCGCCGCGAGGCGCTGCCGCGAACGCGATCGCGTCGTCGGTCGACGGGCGTCGCGGCGCCCGACAGCGAGAGCGGATGGCCCACCACGAGCTCGATGGCGTCGTACTCGTCGGCGAGCTCGAGGATCCGGCGGACGTCCGCGTCACCCTCCGGCGCCCGCGGCACGGTCTCCACGGGCACGGCGAGCAGCCCGCCGGCGTCGCAGCGCGCGACGCCGATGCGGGCGCGCCCGACGTCGATGCCGAGTCTCGCTCCCTGCGCGCATCCGGCGACCTACCGGTCGAGCTCGCGACGCACCGCGTCGAGGGCGGCGGGGATCGCCGACACGTCGCTGCCGCCGCCCTGCGCGAGGTCGGGCTTGCCGCCGCCGCCGCCGCCGAGCACGCGAGGCCATCGTCTTCGCGAGTGCGCCCGCGTTCGCTCCCGCGTCGCGGGCGGCGGGCGACGTCGCGACGATCGCGAGCGGCTTGCCGCCGACCGTCGGCCGCGAGGGCCACCACGGATGCCGCGTCGCCGAGCTTCGAGCGCACGGCGGTCGCGAGCGACCGCAGTTCGTCGCCCGAACCGAGCGTGCCGACGGTCTCGGCGACGAGCAGCACGTCGCCGACCCGCGTCGGCGTTCGCCGCGAGCGCGGGAACGCGATCGGCGAGCGCCCTCGCCTCGAACTGGGCGATCCGCTTCTCCGCCGACTTCAGGCTCGTCACGAGCTCGCCGACGCGGTCGACGAGCTGCTCGGGACGGGTCTTCAGGCTCGTGCTCAGCTCGGACACGAGCGCACGCTCGGCCGCGAACCGCCGGAACGCGTCCATGCCGACGAGCGACTCGACGCGTCGGTTGGAGGCGCCGACCGACGACTCGCCGACGATGTTGATCATGCCGACCTCGGCGCTCGTCGACACGTGCGTGCCGGCGCACAGCTCGCGCGACCACGGGCCGCCGATGTCGACGACGCGCACGACGTCGCCGTACTTCTCGCCGAACAGCGCCATCGCGCCGAGGGCCTTCGCCTCGTCGAGCGGCATCTCGCGGGTGACGACCTGCAGGTTGTCGCGGATCGCGTTGTTCGAGATCTCCTCGATCTCGCTGCGGGTCTCGGGCGACAGCGCGGAGTTCCACCCGTAGTCGAGGCGGAGGTACCCGGCCTTGTTGAACGAGCCGGACTGGTGCGCGTTCGGCCCGAGCACCTGGCGGAGCGCCGCGTGCACGAGGTGCGTGCCGGAGTGCGCCTGCGTCGCGCCGCGCCGGTAGTCCTCGTCGACGAGCGTCGTCGCGGGCACGCCCACGCCGACCTCGCCCGACACGACCTTCACGGTGTGGCTGATCAGTCCCTTCACGGGCTTCTGCACGTCGAGGACCTCGAGCTCGTACCCGTCGCCGACGATGCGGCCCTGGTCGGGCGCCTGGCCGCCGGACTCGGCGTACAGCGAGGTCTCGGCGAGGATGACCTCCGCCGTCTGCCCGGCGACGGCGACCGGCACCGGACGGCCGTCGACGAGGAGGCCGAGCACGGTCGACTCGGTCGTGAGGTCGGTGTAGCCGGTGAAGATCGTCTCGCCCTTGGCGCGGAAGTCGCCGTACACCGACAGGTCGGCGAGCACCTTCTTCTTCGACTTCGCGTCGGCCTTCGCGCGCGTGCGCTGCGCGGTCATGAGCTCGTCGAACGCGCCGCGATCGACCGCGAGGCCCGCCTCGTCGGCCATCTCGAGCGTGAGCTCGATCGGGAAGCCGTAGGTGTCGTGCAGCAGGAACGCCGTGTCGCCGGCGAGCTCCGCCTGTGCCGGCGTCCTTCGTCGCCGCGACGGCGCCGTCGAGGATCGTCGTGCCGGCCGCGAGCGTGCGCAGGAACGTCTCCTCCTCGCCGAGGGCGAGCTGCTCGATGTGGGCGTAGTCGCGCGCGACCTCGGGGTACGCCGCCTTCATCGCGTCGCGCGAGGCCGCGAACAGCTCGCGGAAGGTCGGCCCCTCGACGCCGAGCAGGCGCATCGCGCGGATGCGTGCGGCGCAGGAGGCGGCGCAGGATGTAGCCGCGACCCTCGTTCGACGGGGTCACGCCGTCGCTCATGAGCATGAGCGAGGAGCGCACGTGGTCGGCGATGACGCGCATGCGCACGTCGTCGTCGTGCATCGGCGCCGTAGCGGCGACCGGAGAGCTCCGCGGCGCGGTCGAGCACCGGGCGCACCTGGTCGATCTCGTACATGTTCTCGACGCCCTGCTTGATGAACGCGACGCGCTCGAGGCCCATGCCGGTGTCGATGTTCTTCTTCGGCAGTTCCCGCACGATGCGGAAGTCGGTCTTCGACTTCACGTCGTCGATGAGGTACTGCATGAACACGAGGTTCCAGATCTCGACGTAGCGGTCGTCGTCGGTCGCCGGGCCGCCGTCGATGCCGTACGCGGGGCCGCGGTCGAAGAAGATCTCGGAGCAGGGCCCGGCGGGTCCGGGCTGACCGGTGTGCCAGTAGTTCGTGTCCTTGTCGAGTCGCTGGATGCGCTCCTCGGGCAGGCCCGGCGATCCGCTTCCAGAGCTCGATGGCCTCGTCGTCGTCCTTGTAGACGGTGACCCAGAGGTCCTTCGGCTCGAAGCCGTAGCCGCCGTCGGCCTCGGGCGTGGTGAGCAGCTCCCACGCCATGCTGATGGCGCCCTCCTTGAAGTAGTCGCCGAAGGAGAAGTTGCCGTTCATCTGGAAGAACGTGCCGTGGCGCGGCGTCTTGCCGACCTCTTCGATGTCGTTCGTGCGGATGCACTTCTGCACGCTCGTCGCGCGCGGGTACGGCGCCGGCACGAGGCCGGTGAGGTACGGGACGAACGGCACCATGCCGGCGACCGTGAACAGCAGGGTCGGGTCGTCGGAGACGAGCGAGGCCGAGGGCACGACGGTGTGGCCGCGCGCGGCGAAGAAGTCCAGCCAGCGCTGGCGGATGTCTGCGGTCTGCATGGTTCCGTTCTGGTTCAGCGGCCCGGTGCGACCGGGCGGAGTCGGAGTGCCGGCGTCAGCGCGCGGCGTCGGGCGCGGCGCCCTCGGCGCGGAGCTCGGCGTCGCGCTCGTGGTAGCCCTCGGCGATGGCCTTGCCGAACGCCCTGGCCTTCGCATCGACCGACGAGAAGAACTCGCGGCCCTGCTGGGTCTGGTTGAGCTGGTGCGCGGCGACGAAGCCGGCAGCGACGCCCACGGCGAACCACACGATGCTCTTCACGAAGTGCTCCCTCTGACCGATCTCGCGGCGCGAGTCCCGCTCGGCACGCCTGTGGCTAGTCTAGGCGCCGGTCATCGCCCGGCGCCCGCCAGCAGCGCACGCGGACGCCGCCGCGCTGCGCAGGACAGTCTAGCGGCGACGGATGCCGCGGAGACGGAACAGGGGCCGCGGGGAATCCCCCGCGGCCCCTGGCCAGTGCGTGTTCGCGTCAGCGAGCCGCGTAGTACTCGACGACGAGCTGCACGTCGCAGGTCACGGGGACCTCGGCGCGCTTCGGGCGACGGACGAGCGTCGCGTGGAGCTTGTCGAGCTCGACGTCGAGGTAGCCCGGGAGCTTGGGGAGCACGTCGACGTGACCGCCGGCCGCGGCGACCTGGAACGGCTCGGTGCCCTCGGAGCGCTGCTTGACGCCGATGAGCTGGCCCGGCTTCACGCGGAAGGAGGGGCGGTCGACGATCTGGCCGTCGACGAGGATGTGGCGGTGCACCACGAACTGGCGGGCCTGCGAGATCGTGCGGGCGAAGCCGGCGCGGAGCACCAGGGCGTCGAGGCGCATCTCGAGCAGCTCGACCAGGTTCTCACCGGTCAGGCCGTCGGTGCGGCGGGCCTCGTTGAACGCGATGCGGAGCTGCTTCTCGCGGATGCCGTACTGGGCGCGCAGGCGCTGCTTCTCGCGAAGACGCACGGCGTAGTCGGAGTCCTGCTTGCGCTTGGTGCGGCCGTGCTCACCGGGAGCGTACGGACGCTTCTCCATGTACTTGGCGGCCTTCGGGGTGAGGGCGACGCCGAGCGCGCGGGAGAGGCGGGTCTTGCTGCGTGACTGGTTCGACACGAATGTCCTTTCGGAAGAATCTCAAGTGAATTCACGGCGCGATCGTGCGCCGAGAATCTGTGTCAGAGGGATTCGCCAAGGGTGGATCGGCTACAGATCGCACCCGTTCGCCGGTGATCCTCTCGCAGCCGCGCTCGAGAATCAGGCTTCAGGCCAAAGGAAAGGATATCACGGAGCCGCGCCGCCGCCCACCGGGCCGCGCGCCGGCCGAGTCGCAGCGTCAGCCGCCGCCCCGCACGATGCGCCGCAGCTTCGCGAGCCGGGCCGACACCTCGCGCTCGTTGCCGTGCTCGGTGGGCTCGTAGTAGGTCGCGCCGCGCAGCTCGGTCGGCAGGTACTCCTGCGCGACCACGCCGATCGCGTCGTCGTGCGGATACGCGTAGCCCTTGCCGTGGCCGAGCCGCTTCGCGCCCGGGTAGTGCGCGTCGCGCAGGTGCTTCGGCACGCGCCCCGCCCTGCCCTCGCGCACGTCGGCGATCGCGCGGTCGATGCCGAGGTACGCGGCGTTCGACTTCGGCGCGGTCGCGAGGTGCACGACCGCCTGCGCCAGCGGGATGCGCCCCTCGGGCATGCCGATGTACTGCACGGCGTCGGCCGCGGCCACGGCGACGCCGAGCGCGGTCGGATCGGCCATGCCGATGTCCTCGGACGCGAGCACGATGATGCGCCGGGCGATGAACCGCGGGTCCTCCCCCGCCTCGATCATGCGCGCGAGGTAGTGCAGCGCGGCGTCGACGTCGCTGCCGCGCACCGACTTGATGAACGCGCTGATGACGTCGTAGTGCTCGTCGCCGTTGCGGTCGTAGCGCAGCAGCGCGCGGTCGACGGCGCGGGCGACGACCTCGGCGGTGACGACGGGCTTCGGCGGCGCCGCGGCATCCGCTTCGGACTCGGTCGCCGTCGTCGTCGGCGTCTCGTCGGCGTCGACGTCGGCGGCGGTCGCTGCGTCGCCGGCCGTCGCGCCTCGGCGGCCGCGACCTGCGCGGCGGCGACGGATGCCGCCTCGAGCGCCGTGAGCGCGCGCCGGGCGTCGCCGGAGGCGAGCCGGATGATCGCGGCCCGCGCCTCGGGCTCGAGCTCGACCGCGCCGGCCAGCCCGCGCGGGTCGGCCACCGCGCGGTCGACCAGCATGCCGAGGTCGTCGTCGGTCAGCAGCTCGAGCGTGAGCAGGAGCGACCGCGAGAGCAGCGGCGAGATGACCGAGAACGAGGGGTTCTCGGTGGTGGCCGCGACGAGGATGACCCAGCCGTTCTCGACGCCGGGCAGCAGCGCGTCCTGCTGGGCCTTCGTGAAGCGGTGGATCTCGTCGAGGAAGAGGACCGTGGAGAGTCCGTAGAGGTCGCGGCTGGCCCGCGCCTCCTCCATCACCTGGCGCACGTCGCGCACGCCGGCGGTGACGGCCGAGAGCTCGACGAACTTGCGACCCGACGACCGTGGCGATCGCCTGCGCGAGGGTGGTCTTGCCCGTGCCGGGCGGCCCCCAGAGGATGACCGACACCGAGCCGGACTCGCCCGTTCGATCGCCGGCGAGGGCGACGAGCGGCGACCCCGGGCGTGAGCAGGTGCCGCTGGCCGGCGACCTCGTCGAGGCTCGTCGGGCGCATGCGCACGGCGAGCGGGGTCGCGCCGGAGCGCAGCCCCGGGCTGGAGTCCACCATGCCGCCAAGCGTAGCCGCGGCATCCGACACCATCGCCGGTCGGCGACGCCGCCCGACGCACGCGGACGCGCGCGATTGGTGCCGATCACGGCGCTTGCGTAGAGTCGGCACGCAGGAGTCCCGAGAAGGAGCATGCGTGGCATCGAACGACCGTCAGGCGCGTGAGGAACGCGCCCGCCTCCGCACGTACCAGGCTCGCCAGGAGGTGCACGTCCGCAAGCAGCGCCGCCGCATCGCGGGACAACGTCATCGCGGTCATCGCGCTCGTCGTCGTGCTCGCGCTCGCCACCGCCGCGCAGCTGTTCTACTTCAGCGGCGGCCCGGGCACGCCCGAGGCGGAGCCGACGGCCACGCCGACGCCCACCGCGACCCCGCCCGCCGGCGAGAACCAGGGCGACGTGCCCTCCGCCGACCTCGCCGAGGACCGCACCTGGACCGGCACGCTCACGCTCAACGACATCCCGCTCGGCATCGAGCTCGACGGCGCCGCGGCGCCGCAGGCCGTCTCGAGCGAGATCAGCCTCATCCAGTCGGGCTTCTACGACGGCACGAGCTGCCACCGCCTCACGCGCGAGAACATCTGGGTGCTGCAGTGCGGCGACCCCGCCGGCGACGGCACCGGCGGCCCCGGGTACAGCTACGGACCCGTCGAGAACGCGCCGGCCGACAGCGTGTACCCGGCCGGCACGATCGCCATGGCGCGCCAGCAGCAGAACGCGCTACAGCCAGGGCAGCCAGTTCTTCATCGTCTACGAGGACACGACGCTCACCCCCGACGAGGCCGGCGGCTACACCGTCGTCGGCCGCGTCACCAGCGGCCTCGACGAGCTGCAAGACGGGCGATCACCGACGCCGGCACGGCCGACGGCGGCACCGACGGCGCACCCGCGCGTGCCCGTGACGATCACCGGGTTCACGATCGAGTGACGACCGCGTCCGCCCTCGGGCGGTGCAATAGGCTTGATGCCGTCATCGCCGCCCCGTGGGCGGCATCCGACCACGACAGGGTGAGGCCGTGACCGATTCAGAGCAGCAACCGTGGGGCCGCGTCGACGAGACGGGCACCGTCTTCGTACGCACCGCCGACGGCGAGCGGGAGGTCGGCCAGTACCCCGACGCGACGCCCGAGGAGGCGCTCGCCTACTTCGAGCGGAAGTACGCCGATCTCGCGGGCCAGGTCGGCCTGCTCGAGCAGCGCGCGCGTCGCGGAGCACCGGCAGCGGATGTCGCCAAGGCCGTCGCCAACCTCCGCGACTCGGTCGCCGAGCGCCCACGCCGTCGGCGACCTCGACGCCCTCGCCCGCCGCCTCGAGGCGCTCTCGGGCACGGCCAAGGAGCTCACCGAGCAGCAGCAGGCCGAGGCGAAGGCCGCGCTCGACGAGGCGATCGCCGAGCGCACCCGCATCGTCGAGCAGGCCGAGGCGCTCGCCGCGCAGGACCCGGCGAAGACGCAGTGGAAGCAGGCGACCGCCGAGCTCGACGCCCTGTTCGCCAGCTGGCAGCAGCACCAGCAGGACGGCCCGCGCCTGCCCGAAGAACGAGGCGAACGAGCTCTGGAAGCGGTTCCGCACCGCGCGCTCGACGATCGAGCAGCACCGCAAGGCGTTCTTCGCCGAGCTCGACGCCGCCCACCGCGACGTGCGCACCCGCAAGCAGGCGCTGATCGAGCGTGCCGAGGCGCTCGCCCCGCGCGGGGCCGACGCGGTCGCCGACTACCGCGCGCTGCTCGACGAGTGGAAGCAGGCCGGCCGCGCCGGCAAGAAGCTCGACGACGCCCTGTGGGCGAAGTTCAAGGCGGCGGGCGACGTGCTGTTCCAGGCCAAGGCCGAGGTCGACGCGCAGGAGGACGAGGCCTACCGGGCCAACCTCACCGAGAAGCTCGCGCTGCTCGACGAGGCCGAGAAGCTCCTCACGGTGACCGACCCCAAGCAGGCGCGCACCGCGCTCAACCGCATCCAGCGCAGCTGGGACGAGATCGGCCGCGTGCCCCGCGACCAGGTGCGGCCGGTCGAGGACCGCCTGCGCAAGGTCGAGACGCACGTGCGCTCGCTCGAGGACGAGCGCTGGCAGCGCGAGGACCCCGAGAAGAAGGCCCGCTCCGAGGGCATGCTCGGCCAGCTGCAGGACGCGATCGCGAAGCTCGAGGCCGAGCTCGCCGCGGCCGAGGCGTCCGGCGACGCAGCAGCGCCGCTCGCGTCCGCACGCGAGGCGCTCGAGGCGCGTCGGGCGTGGCTCAAGGCCGTCGGCGGCTGACCGGCCGGCATCGCGCGGCGTCGCGCGGCCGCACTCGACCGCGCGAGCCGGCGTCGGCGTCGTTCTCCACAGGACGCGCGTCACGCGTCGCGCGGCGCTGCCCGGATGCCGCAGCATGTCGGCATGGCCCGGCTTCCCGCGGTGCTCGGCACCGATCACCTCCCGCTCGCCGAACTCTGCGCCGCGCGACTCGACGGCGAGCTCTTCGCGATCGACGACGGCTGGGCGCCGGTCGACGAGCCCGACCTGCCGGCGTTCCGCGCGATGGTCATCGCCCTGCGCGCGCCCGCGCTCGCTCATCATCGAGCGGATGTCGGCGGCGTGGGTGCACGGTGCGCTCGACGCTCCGCCGGCCGTCGCGCAGTTCTGCGTGCCGCTCGACGCCCGCATCGCCGTGATCGACCGACCGCCGCACCGTCGGTCCGCGAGGTCGCGCATCGACGACGACGACATCGTGCGGTTCGGCGAGATCCGCTGCACCTCGCCGGCACGCACCGCGTTCGACCTGCTCCGCGATCCGACGCCTCGACGACGGCGAGGTCGTCGACGTCGTCGCCGCGCTGATCGCCGACCGGCCCGTCGCTCGCGGACGACGCTGCACGACCGGCTCGACGCCGCCGTGCGCATGCCGCACAAGGCGACCGCCCGCCGACGGCTCGAGCTGCGCCGAGTCGGGTCGAGCCGACGCGCTCAGCGCGCGATCGGGCTCAGCCGTCGCTCACGCGGTAGACGTCGTAGACGGCGTCGATGCGGCGCACCGCGTTCAGCACGCGGTCGAGGTGCGTGGTGTCGCCCATCTCGAAGACGAACCGGCTGAGCGCCAGGCGGTCGGTCGAGGTCGAGACGTTCGCCGAGAGGATGTTCACGTGGTGCTCCGACAGCACGCGGGTGACATCGGAGAGCAGGCCGGCCCGGTCGAGCGCCTCGATCTGGATCTGCACGAGGAACACGCTCTTCGAGCTCGGCGCCCACTCGACGTCGATCATGCGCTCGGGCTCGCGCATCAGCGACTGCACGTTGTGGCAGTTCGCCTGGTGCACCGAGACGCCCGGCGCCGCGGGTGATGAAGCCGACGATCTCGTCGCCGGGCACCGGGGTGCAGCACCGGGCGAGCTTCACGAGGATGTCGGGCGCCCCGCGCACGAGCACGCCGGAGTCGGAGTTCCGCGGCAGCGGGCGCGAGCGCACCGGGATCGGCAGGTCGGGCTCGTCGCCCTCGTCGACGTCGCGGACGAGCGCGACGACCTTCTCGAGCACCGACTGGGTCGAGACGTGGCCCTCGCCGACCGCCGCGTACAGCGACGAGACGTCGTCGTAGCGCAGCTGCGCGGCGACCTCGGCGAACGACTCCTGGCTCATGAGCTTCTGCAGCGGCAGGTTCTGCTTGCGCATCGCGCGGGCGATCGCGTCGCGGCCCTGCTCGATCGCCTCGTCGCGGCGCTCCTTGGTGAACCACTGCCGGATCTTGTTGCGGGCACGCGGGCTCTTGACGAACGTGAGCCAGTCCTTGCTCGGACCGGAGTCGGGGTTCTTCGACGTGAACACCTCGACCACGTCGCCGCTGGACGAGCTCGCTCTCGAGCGGCACGAGCCGGCCGTTGACCTTCGCGCCCATGGTGCGGTGGCCGACCTCGGTGTGCACCGCGTAGGCGAAGTCGACCGGGGTCGCGCCCGACGGGCAGCCCGATCACCCGACCCTTCGGCGTGAAGACGTAGACCTCCTTCGCGCCGATCTCGAACCGCAGCGAGTCGAGGAACTCCCCCGGGTCGGCCGTCTCGGCCTGCCAGTCGGAGATGTGCGCGAGCCACGCCATGTCGGTGTCGTGCGCGCTCGCGGCATCCGTCGCGCGACCGGAGTTCATCCGCTCCTTGTACTTCCAGTGCGCGGCGACACCGAACTCGGCGCGCTGGTGCATGTCGTGCGTGCGGATCTGGATCTCGACGGCGCGGCCCTTCGGGCCGATCACCGTCGTGTGCAGCGACTGGTAGAGGTTGAACTTCGGCGTGGCGATGTAGTCCTTGAACCGGCCGGGCAGCGGCGTCCACCGCGCGTGGATCGACGCCGAGCACGGCGTAGCAGTCGCGCACCGAGTTCACGAGCACGCGGATGCCGACGAGGTCGTAGATCTCGTCGAAGTCGCGGCCGCGCACGATCATCTTCTGGTAGATCGAGTAGTACTGCTTCGGGCGGCCCATGACCTTGCCGCGGATCTTCGCGGTCTTGAGGTCTTCGCTGACGAGGTCGATGACCTTCTGCACGAACTCCTCGCGCTGCGGCGTGCGCTGCTTCACGAGGCTCTCGATCTCGGCGTAGAGCTTCGGGTAGAGCACCGCGAACGAGAGGTCCTCGAGCTCCCAGCTTGATGGCCTGGATGCCGAGGCGGTGCGCGAGCGGCGCGTAGATCTCGAGGGTCTCCGTGCGCCTTGCGCGCCGCGGACTCGGCCGGCACGAAGCCCCACGTGCGGGCGTTGTGCAGGCGGTCGGCGAGCTTGATGATCAGCACCCGGATGTCCTTCGACATCGCGACGATCATCTTGCGCACGGTCTCGGCCTGCGTGGAGTCGCCGTACTTGACCTTGTCGAGCTTCGTGACGCCGTCGACGAGCATCGCGATCTCGTCGCCGAAGTCGGCGCGCACCTGGTCGAGCGTGTACGCGGTGTCCTCGACGGTGTCGTGCAGCAGCGCCGCCGCGACCGTCTTCGACCCGATGCCGAGGTCGGCGAGGATCTGCGCGACCGCGATCGGGTGCGTGATGTACGGCTCGCCGCTCTTGCGCTTCTGGCCCTCGTGCGCGCGCTCGGCGACCGTGTAGGCGCGCTCGATGAGCGCGAGGTCGGCCTTCGGATGGTGCATCCGCACCGTGCGCATGAGCGTGTCCACGGCGCCCGACGGGCTGCGCCTTCGAGAAGATCCGCGGCACCAGGCGGCGCAGCGAAGCGGTCGAGTTGACTCCCGCCTCGGTCATGCGCCCACCTCCAGAACTCAATTATCGCCGTTCCGAGGCATGCTCCGTGCCGCTCTCGCCCGAGGCGAACATCATGCGGTCGGCAGCGCCTCGGCGTCGCTCGTCGCGGATGCCGCCCGCTCGCGCTCCTTCAGCACCTTCTGGTCGTGGCGGTGGATCGCCGTCTCGCCCTCGCGCAGCTGCGAGTACAGCGGCGCGGCGATGAACACGGTCGACCACGTTCCCACGATGATGCCGATCAGCAGCGCGAGCGAGATGTCGCGCAGGGTGTCGGCCCCGAGCACGCCCGCGCCGATGAAGAGGATCGCCGCGACCGGCAGGGCGGCGACGACACTCGTGTTGATCGAGCGCACGAGGGTCTGGTTGACCGCGAGGTTCACCGACTCGGCGAACGTGCGGCGCGACTCCTGGCCGTCTTCCGCGGTGTTCTCGCGGATCTTGTCGAACACCACGACGGTGTCGTAGAGCGAGTAACTCGAGGATCGTCAGGATGCCGATGGTCGCCGCGGGGCTGATCTCGAAGCCGACGGCGGCGTAGATGCCGACCGTGACGACGAGGTCGCCGATGCAGCGCGAGGATCGCCGCGAGCGACATCTTCCAGGTGCGGAAGTAGATCGCCATGATGACGCCGGCGAGCAGCGAGGAACGCGATGAGGCCGACGAGCGCCTGCCTCGTGACATCCGCACCCCAGCTCGGGCCGATGAACGAGGACGTGACCTCGGACTCGGGCACGCCGTAGGCCTCGGCGAGGGCCGTGGTGACCGCGCGCGAGTCGGCCTG
The DNA here is from genome assembly GCA_963709115.1 of uncultured Actinomycetota bacterium. Lineage (GTDB taxonomy): Bacteria > Actinomycetota > Actinomycetes > Actinomycetales > Microbacteriaceae > Agromyces. The sequence continues at coordinate 281,271 of CAVPVF010000016.1, read as the reverse complement.
CTCGAGCTGGTCGGTCTGCACCCGCACGCCCGTCGCCGCCGACGATCGTGACGTGCGCGTCGGCCTCGGGCACGACCGACGCCACGGCGTCGATCGCGGGCTCGGGCGTGGCGTTCTCGATGCCGGCGATCTGGAACTGCGAACCGCCGCGGAACTCGATGCTGAAGTTGACGCCGCGCAGCACGCGGGATGAGCACCGTGAGGATGATCAGCACGCCCGCGATCGCGTACCACTTCTTGCGGCCGCCGACGAAGTTGAACGAGCGCTTGCCCGTGTAGAGGTCGTTGCCGAATGTGGTGAGCCGGTTGGCCATCAGGACTCCTTGCCTTCGCTCGTCGCCGCTGCCGACGCTCGCGGTGGCCTTGCGTTCTGCGATGGTCTGGCGCTTCTGCGCCTCCTTCGAGCTCGACGCGACCTTGCTCGCGGGCACTGCGACCGGCTTGCGGAACTCGGCGCGGCCGCGGTACACGGCGCCCAGCGCGTTCGGGTCGAGGCCCGACCACGGGTTGCCGCTCGAGAAGAACCTGGTCTGCGCGAGCAGCTGCAGCATCGGGTGGGTGAACAGGATCACGACGACCACGTCGATGATCGTCGTGAGACCGAGCGTGTACGCGAAGCCCTTCACGCTGCCGACCGCGAGGATGAAGAGCACGACCGCGGCGAGCAGGTTGACGCCCTTCGACGCGAGGATCGTGCGGAAGGCGCGCTTCCAGCCGGCCTCGACGGCGCCGACGAGCGGCCGGCCGTCGCGGAGCTCGTCGCGCACGCGTTCGAAGTAGACGATGAACGAGTCGGCCGTGAAGCCGATCGCGACGATGAGGCCCGCGATGCCGGCGAGCGAGAGGCGGTAGCCCTCGCGCCACGACAGGATCGTGATCATCAGGTACGTGATCAGGCCGACGATCGCGAGCGACGCGATCGTGACCGACCCGAGCGCCCGGTATTGGAACAGCGTGTAGATCACGACCAGGATGAGGCCGATGAGGCCGGCGATGAGGCCGGACTGCAGCTGCGAGGTGCCGAGCGTCGCCGAGATCGTGTCGGAGGACTGCACCGTGAAGCTGATCGGCAGCGCGCCGAACTTCAGCTGGTCGGCGAGCGACTTCGACGACTCCTGCGTGAAGTTGCCGGTGATCTGCGGTCGCCCGTCGGTGATCGCGCCGTTCATCTGGGGCGCCGTGAGCACCGCGCCGTCGAGCACGAACGCGAACTGGTCGCGGGGCGTCTGGCCGTTGCAGGCCGAACAGGCGGTGCTGACCGCGCCGAAGTCCTCGGTGCCCTGCTCGTCGAACTGGATGTTCACGGCCCACTGGCCGGTGCTGGCGCCGGTCTGCGTCGTGCACCATGCCGTTCGTCGCGTCGACGATGTTCTCGCCGCTCGCCTCGACCGGTCCGAGCAGGTACTTCGCGGTGCGGCTGACGTCGCAGGTGACCAGCGGCTCGTCGGCGGGCGCGACGTTGGTCGCGGCCTCGTCGAGGCGTCGAGCAGTCGAAGTTGTCGAACTCGTCCTGGAGGGCCGGGGTGATCCACGCCGGGTCGCTGCCGTCGGTCGGCTCGGCGGTCGGCGTGGACTCGAGCTCCTCGGCGGGCTCGGTGGGCGCGGGGGTCTCGGTCGGGTCGACCGCCTGCGTTGGTCGCGGCATCCGCGAGCAGCACGGCCCGGAGCTCGAGCTTCGCCGACGACTCGATGCGGTCGCGCGTCTGGTCGTCGAGCTCACCCGGGATGCGGACGACGACGTTCGATGCCCTCGGTGTTGATCTCGGCCTCGGCGACGCCCGACGCGTCGACGCGCTGGCGGATGATCGAGACCGCCTGGTCGAGCTGCTCCTGCGAGACGGACTGGCCGGTCTCGACCTTGGGCTCGAGGATGATCTGCGTGCCGCCCTCGAGGTCGAGCGCGAGCTTCGGCGTCCACGAGCCGCCGCCCCAGATCACGCCGGCGGCGTTGATCGCGAACAGGCCGACGATGATGACGCCGAGCCAGGTGAGGGATCGCCAGGCCTTGCGAACGGGGGTCGGCCGGGATGACCGCTTGGATGGTGCAGCCACGTGTTCTGCTTTCTCTGCTGGAGCCCGCGCGACAGCGCACGGGCCGAGCCTCGGGGTTGGGAGCCTTAGTCGTCCGACTTCTTGGTGTCGGGCGCCTCGTCGGTTCGGGCGCGTCGTCGACGCGCTCGCCGAACTCGGGCTCGCCGTCGACGTCGGCCGGGCCGACCTCGGTCACGGCGCTCGACCTCGGCGGGCTCGACCACGCGGGCGATGGTCTGGCGGTGCACCGTGAGCACCGTGCCGGGCGAGGTCTCGAGGAGCGACCTGGTTCTCCTCCTCGTCGATCGAGAGGATGGTGCCGAAGACGCCGAAGTTGGTCATCACCTTCGCGCCCGGCTGGACCTTCGACTGCAGCTGCTGCGCATCGGCCTGGCGCTTGCGCGAGTTGCGGAACATGAAGAAGATCAGCACCGCCAGGACGGCGAGCATGATGATAGTGAACGGATCGAACGTCATGAGGGGGAGGTACCTTCCGGTGTGCGGCGTGCCGCACGAAGTCGACGGCGTTGAGGACGAAGCCTCAATGGATTATAGGTCATCGATCGGAAGGGTCGCTGCGCCCTCGGGAGCGCGCTCGGAGAGCCCGAAGTGGCGCCACGCCGCGGGGGTCGCGACCCGGCCGCGCGGCGTGCGCGTGATGAGCCCGATGCGCACCAGGAACGGCTCGACGACCGCCTCGATGGTCTCGGCCTCCTCGCCCACCGACACCGCGAGCGTGTTCAGGCCGACCGGCCCGCCGCCGAACCGCGTGAGGATGATCTGCATCACGGCGCGGTCGAGGCGGTCGAGGCCGAGCGCGTCGACGTCGTAGAGGTCGAGGGCCGCGCGCACGGCCTCGAGCGTCGGCGTCGGCTGCCGTGCACGAGCGCGTAGTCGCGCACGCGCCGCAGCAGCCGGTTGGCGATGCGGGGCGTGCCGCGGCAGCGCCCGGCGATCTCGGCGAGCGCCTCGCGGTCGACGTCGAGACCGAGCATCGAGGCCGCGCGCGACGAGCACCTGCTCGAGCTCGGCCTCGTCGTAGAACTCGAGGTGCGCGGTGAACCCGAAGCGGTCGCGCAGCGGGTTCGGCAGCAGCCCGGCGCGCGTCGTGGCGCCGACGAGCGTGAACGGCGCGAGGTCGAGCGGCACGGACGTGGCGCCCGGCGCCCTTGCCGACCATGATGTCGATGCGGAAGTCCTCCATCGCGAGGTAGAGCATCTCTTCGGCCGATCGCGCCATGCGGTGGATCTCGTCGATGAACAGCACCTCGCCGGGCACGAGCGAGCTGAGGATCGCGGCGAGGTCGCCGGCGTGCTGGATGGCCGGGCCGCTCGACATGCGCAGCGGCCGGCCGCCCTCGTGCGCGACGATCATCGCGAGCGTCGTCTTGCCGAGCCCGGGCGGACCGGCGAGCAGGATGTGGTCGGGCGTGCGCTGCTGCAGCGTGGCGGCGGTGAGCAGCAGCTGCAGCTGCCCGCGCACGCGGGTCTGCCCGACGAACTCCGCGAGGCTGCGCGGACGCAGCGCGCCCTCGAAGGCGAGCTCGGCCTCGGAGGCGAGCACGGGGTCGGTGAGGTCGAGGTCGTCGTCGTCGGGGCCGCGGGTCATCGCGCCCTCCCGGCCTGCTGCGCGGGCCCGAGTCGCGACAGGGTGAGGCGCAGCACCGCGGGCACGGATGCCGCCTCGACGTCGGATGCCGCGGCCATCGTCTCGTCGACGGCCTCGGCGGCGACGCGCTCCGACCAGCCGAGCCCGGTGAGCGCGGCGAGCACGCTCTCGGCGACGCCGCCCGTGGCGACGGTGGCGGGCGCCGGCCGCGTCGTGGTCGCGACGAGCTTGCCGGCCAGCGACACCGTGATGAGCTTCGCGGTCTTCGGGCCGATGCCGCTGACCTTGCGGAACACGGCGTCGTCGTCGCCCTGCACGGCCGCGGCGACCTGCTCGGGCGAGAGCGCCGACAGCACGCCGAGCGCCGACTTGGGCCCGACGCCCGTGACGCCGATGAGCAGCTCGAAGACGTCGAGCTCGTCGCGCGTGGCGAACCCGAACAGGGTCAGCGCGTCCTCGCGCACGATGAGGCTCGTGTGCACCGTGATCTCCTCGCCCAGGCGGCTGGCGAGGGCGAGCGCGGGCGTGGTGTTCACGTGGAACCCGACGCCGCCGACCTCGATCACGACCGAGTTGCCGGCCGCCGTGAGCACGCGGCCGCGGAGAGAGGAGATCACTCCTTCACCCTACGGGCCGCCCCCGACACGGCCGCGGAACGCTCTGCGGCGATCCATGCACGCTGGGCGGGCGTGAGCGTCGCGCCCTCGGCGGGCGGCGCGGCGGCATCCAGCACCGCCGCGCCCGCGACTCCCCCGGTGCGCCAGGCGTGGCAGATCGCCAGCGCGAGCGCGTCCGCGGCATCCGCCGGCTTCGGCACCGCGTCGAGCCCGAGGATGCGGGCGACCATCGCGCCGACCTGCGCCTTGTCGGCGCGGCCGTACCCGGTGATCGCGGCCTTCACCTCGCTCGGCGTGTGCAGCGCGACCGGCAGCGCCCGGCGTGCGGCGATGAGCATCGCGACGCCCGAGATCTGGGCGGTGCCCATGATCGTCGACACGTCGCTGCGGGCGAAGACGCGCTCGAGCGCGACCGCCTGCGGCCGGTGCTCCTCGATGATCGCCTCGATCCCGTCGGCGATGCGGGCGAGGCGGCGCGGCGTGTCGAGGTCGGCCGGCGACCGCAGCACGACGACGTCGACGAGCCGCGCGGTGCGGTTGGGCTCGACGTCGACCACGCCCACGCCGCAGCGCGTGAGTCCCGGGTCGATGCCGAGCACGCGCACGGCGATCGGCCTAGTCCTCGGCCTCGAGCTCGGCCTGCACCTCGGCCGAGAGGTCGAAGTTGCTGTAGATGTTCTGCACGTCGTCGCTGTCCTCGAGCGCGTCGATGAGGCGGAACACCTTGCGCGCGGTCTCGGCGTCGATCTCGACCTTGAGGTTCGGCACGAACGCGGCATCCGCCGAGTCGTAGTCGATGCCGGCCTCCTGCAGCGCGGTGCGCGCGGCGACCATGTCGGATGCCTCGGTGATCACCTCGAAGGTCTCGCCCTCGTCGGTGACCTCCTCGGCGCCGGCGTCGAGCACCGCGGCGAGCACGTCGTCCTCGCGTGGTGCCCTCGGCGGGGACCACGATGACGCCCTTGCGCGCGAAGTTGTAGGCGACGCTGCCGGGGTCGGCCATGGTGCCGCCGTTGCGGGTCATGAGCGTGCGCACCTCGGCGGCCGCGCGGTTCTTGTTGTCGGTGAGGCACTCGATGAGCAGGGCGACGCCGTTGGGGCCGTAGCCCTCGTACATGATGGTCGTGTACTCGATCGACTCACCGGTGAGGCCGGCGCCGCGCTTGATGGCGCGGTCGATGTTGTCGTTCGGGACCGAGGTCTTCTTCGCCTTCTGCACGGCGTCGACGAGGGTCGGGTTGCCCGAGAGGTCGGCGCCGCCCATCTTCGCGGCGACCTCGATGTTCTTGATGAGCTTGGCGAACGACTTCGCTCGGCGCTGCGTCGATGACGGCCTTCTTGTGCTTGGTCGTCGCCCACTTGGAATGCCCGGACATGCGTCTCCTGAATCGCTCTCGGTGCGCGTGCGTCGCGTTCCGCCGACAGACCATTCTAAGCCAGCACGCCCCGCCGGGCCGTCAGCCGGCGGTGCGCCGGCGAGACGCCGGGTCGGCCGGGATCGTCAGGCGAGGATCTTCTGGAGGGTGCGGAGGTTGCGATTCGTCGTGATCGGCTTGTACCTCGCCTTGCCGATCAGCTTGGCGAAGGGGCTGCCGACGCCGTGCCCTTCACCGGTGTCCAGTAGACGACGCCGTCGCCCGCGGCGAGCGGGTCGACGTCGGCGTCGGGCTCGTCGGCGGCCGCGACGAGCTCGTCGACCAGCGCCGGGTCCGACGCGAAGATCACCCACGGCTGCCGCCGCTCGTCGTCCGCGTCGAACGGGAATGCCGTCGACGGCCCGCTCGAGCTCCGCGCGCGTCACGAGCACGATCCACGCGTCGTACCCGAAGCGTCGCCGAGCGCCGCTCGATGCGTCGCTTCAGCGCGGCGCGGGCATTCGCGCTTCGTCGCTCTCGAAGCGCACGTTGCCGCTCGCCAGCACGGTGCGCACGCCCTCGAACCCGAGCGTTCGAACACGTCGCGGAGCTCGGCCGACTTCACGGTGATGCCGCCGACGTTGACGCCGCGCAGCAGGGCGATGTACCCGATCATGCCCCGAGTTACGGCGGCGGCGCATCGCCGTCACGGGATCGGTCGGAACGGCGGGGCGGCCGTCGGGTACAGCTCGTCCATCGCCCGCTCGTACCGCCGCTTCAGGAGGAGCGAGTAGAGCAGCCGGATCGGAGCGGGCAGGTTCTCCTTGATCCACTCCGGGCGCTCGTCGGCCGGCACGGTCGCGAGCATCAGGCCGAGCTGGATCGCCATGACGTCCCGCGGCATGTTCCCCTTCGACTGCTGGATGCCCGTGCGGGCGTGCTCGCCCATCTCGTCCCACTCCGACTGGGTCAGGACCGCGCCGGCGACCGGCACGATCTCCTCCTCCTCGCGCCCGAGATGCGCGATGAGCGTGTCCCGGATGCGTTCGACGCCCGTGGCCAGCCGCGTCGCGGCTCGCCGCATCCGCATTCGCGCGCCAGGGGTCGAGGAGCGGCTCGACCTCCGCGAGCTCCGCGGCCACCTCGGCGTGCTGGGCCTTCATCAGCTCGACGTGCGGAGCGCATCCCGGCGATCGATCGACGAGTCGATCCCACAGCACGAGGTCCTCGGTCTCGTGGTGGAGGTGGAGGGCGTAGAAGTCCATCGACGCGTAGTCGGCGATGATCGCGGCCCGGCCGACGTCGCCGTCGTCGACGCTCTCGGATGCGCCCGGGAGCTCCGGTACAGCCACCGGAAGATCCGGTGCACCTGGATGAGGTCGGTCGTGTCGCATCCGACCGCCTCCCCGTCCGGTCGGGGTTCCGACGAACTCGGCAGCTTCGTGACCACGGTGCACCTCGCTCCTGCGCCGCCCAGGACCGCTCGCTGCGACCGGTGCGGCGCGAGCGCCGGCGCAGCCATTGAGCGGGAGCCTAGACCCTGGCGACGGCGGCCGCACCGGCGTCGGCACCCCGTAAACGGGAGGCATCGCCCGTGCGGAACGTCACGCCGACGCGAGCGCCCGGCGCTACTCGACGGGGACGGCGGCCCGCGCGCGGACCTTGCCGAGGAAGTACTCGTGGAAGCGGTACTCCCCCGTGATCTCGGGGTGGAAGCTCGTGCCGAGGAGGTTGCCCTGCTCCACCGCGACGACGCGGCCGTCGGCGAGCGCGGCGAGCGGGGTCGCCGCCGGCCCGACCGACTCGACCACGGGGCCGCGGATGAACACCGCGTGCACCGGCTCGTCGCCGAGCGCGGGGATGTCGAGGTCGGTCTCGAACGACTGGTTCTGCGAGCCGAAGGCGTTGCGGCGCACGACCACGTCGAGTCCGCCGAGGCTCTGCTGGCCGGCGATCGCGTCGAGCACGGTGTCGGCGAGCATGATGAGCCCGGCGCACGTGCCGTACACCGGCAGCCCGTCGGCGATCGCGGCCTTCAGCGGCTCCGGCGAGGCCGAACGTGCGCGACGAGCTTGTCCATGACGCTCGACTCGCCGCCGGGGATGACGAGGCCGTCGATCGCGTCGAGCTCCTCGGGCCGGCGCACGAGCGACACGCTGCGCGCCGAGGCGCGTCAGCACGTGCGCGTGCTCGCGGAAGTCGCCCTGCAGGGCGAGCACGCCGACGCGGGGGCCGGCGGAGGCCGCGTCCCCCGCGCCGAGCGATTCGCTGCGGAGGTTCGTCGTCACCAGCCGCGCTCGGCGAGGCGGTGCGGCGCCGCGAGGTCGCCGACGTTGATGCCGACCATGGCCTCGCCGAGGCCGCGCGAGACGTCCGCGATGACCGACGGGTCGTCGTAGAACGTCGTCGCCTTCACGACCGCGGCGGCGCGCGCCTCGGGGTTGCCCGACTTGAAGATGCCGGAGCCCACGAAGACGCCGTCGGCGCCGAGCTGCATCATCATCGCGGCATCCGCCGGGCGTGGCCACGCCGCCCGCGGTGAAGAGCACGACGGGCAGCTTGCCGGTCTCGGCGATCTCGAGCACGAGCTCGTAGGGCGCCTGCAGCTCCTTCGCGGCGACGTAGAGCTCGTCGCGGGTCATCGACTTCAGCTGGTTGATCTCGGAGGTGATCTTGCGGATGTGCTTGGTCGCCTCGGAGACGTCGCCGGTGCCGGCCTCGCCCTTCGAGCGGATCATCGCCGCGCCCTCGTTGATGCGGCGGAGCGCCTCGCCGAGGTTCGTCGCACCGCAGACGAACGGCGTGTTGAACGCCCACTTGTCGATGTGGTTCACGTAGTCGGCCGGCGAGAGCACCTCGGACTCGTCGATGTAGTCGACGTCGAGCGCCTGCAGCACCTGCGCCTCGACGAAGTGGCCGATGCGGGCCTTCGCCATGACGGGGATCGACACCTCGGCGATGATCGCCTCGATGAGGTCGGGGTCGCTCATGCGGGCGACGCCGCCCTGCGCACGGATGTCGGCGGGCACGCGCTCGAGCGCCATGACCGCGACGGCGCCGGCGTCCTCGGCGATGCGCGCCTGCTCGGGCGTCACGACGTCCATGATGACGCCGCCCTTCAGCATCTCGGCGAGGCCGCGCTTCACGCGGCTCGAGCCGGTCAGCGAGGTCGCGGCGGGCGCAGGGATGGAGCTCTCGGTCATGGGGTCAATCCTAGTCGTCGGAACGGATGCGGCCTGCGCCGCGATGGAGGTCGCGCCGGTGCCGACTGGACACCATGTCCAGCTCGACGTGCCGCGCGCGGGGTCTACGCGGGCCAGGCCTCGGCGATCTCCTGCCGCACCTCGCCGAGCAGGCGCGGCAGCGCCTTCGTGCCCGCGATGATCGGGAAGAAGTTCGAGTCGAGCGCCCACCGCGGCACGATGTGCTGGTGCAGGTGCTCGGCGATGCCGGCGCCGGCGATGCGGCCCTGGTTCATGCCGATGTTGAAGCCGTCGCACTTCGACACCTGCTTCACCACGCGCATCGCGATCTGCGTGAGCTCGCCGATCTCGGCGACCTCCTCGGGCGTCGCCTCGTCGTAGGTGGCGACGTGGCGGTACGGGCACACGAGCAGGTGGCCGCTGTTGTAGGGGTACAGGTTGAGCAGCACGTAGGCGTGCGCGCCGCGCGCGACGATGAGCGACTGCTCGTCGCTCATCTCGGGCGCGCGGCAGAACGGGCAGGCGTGCTCGTCGGGCTGCTGGCCGTGCTGGATGTACACGAGGCGGTGCGGCGTCCAGAGCCGCTGGAACGCGTCGGGCACCCCGGCGAGGTCGGCCGCGGCATCCGTCGGCACGCCCTCGAACTCGTCGGCCTGGTAGGCGCCCACGTCAGAGGTCGTCCTTCGTCATCACCTGGCGGCGGTCGTCGATCGCCGCGCGGATGCGCGCGACGGCCTCGGCGATCGGGCACGCCGTTCTCCTGGCTGCCGTCGCGGAACCGGAAGCTGACGGTCTCGCCGGCGCGGTCGTTCTCGCCGGCGATGAGCTGGAACGGCACCTTCTGCGTGGTGTGCGTGCGGATCTTCTTCTGCATGCGGTCGTCGCTCGTGTCGAGCTCGGCGCGCACGCCGGCCCGGCGCAGCTGGTCGATCACGCCGCCGAGGTACTCCGCGTACTCGTCGGCGACCGGGATGCCCACGACCTGCACGGGCGAGAGCCACACGGGGAACGCGCCGGCGTAGTGCTCGATGAGCACGCCGAAGAACCGCTCGATCGAGCCGAACTTCGCCGAGTGGATCATGACGGGCTGCTGGTGCGATCCGTCGGCCGCCGGTGTACTCGAGGCCGAAGCCGCTCGGGCTGGTTGAAGTCGTACTGGATCGGTCGACATCTGCCAGGTGCGGCCGATGGCGTCGCGCGCCTGCACCGAGATCTTCGGGCCGTAGAACGCGGCGCCGCCCGGGTCGGGCACGAGCTCGAGGCCCGATGCCCTCGGCGACCTCGCGCAGCACGTCGGTGGCGACCTCCCACTGCTCGTCGGTGCCCTTGAACTTGTCGGATGCCGCGTCGCGGGTCGACAGCTCGAGGTAGAAGTCGTCGAGGCCGAAGTCGCGCAGCAGGCCGAGCGACGAAGTCGAGCAGGTGCTTGATCTCGCCCGGCGCCTGCTCGGGCGTGACGTAGCTGTGCGAGTCGTCCTGGGTGAGGCCGCGCACGCGGGTGAGGCCCTGCACGACGCCCGACTTCTCGTAGCGGTAGACGGTGCCGAACTCGAAGAACCGCAGCGGCAGCTCGCGGTAGCGAGCGACCGCGCGACCGGAAGATGAGGTTCTGCATCGGGCAGTTCATCGGCCTTGAGGTAGTACTCCTGCTGTGTCCTCGAGCTCCTCATGCGGCGGGAACATCGTGTCGGCGTAGTACGGCAGGTGGCCCGACAGCTCGAAGACGTGCGCCTTCGTGATGTGCGGGGTCGAGACGTACTGGAAGCCCTCCTCGATGTGGCGACGGCGGACGTAGTCCTCCATCTCCCGCTTGATGATGCCGCCCCTCGGGTGGAACACCGGGAGGCCGCAGCCGATCTCCTCGGGGAACGAGAACAGGTCGAGCTCGGCGCCGAGCTTGCGGTGGTCGCGCCGCGCGGCCTCCTCGAGGCGGTGCTGGTAGGCGCGCAGCTCGTCCTTCGTGGGCCACGCGGTGCCGTAGATGCGCTGCAGCTGCGGGTTCTTCTCCGAGCCGCGCCAGTACGCGGCGGCCACGCGCGAGAGCGCCCAGCCGTTGCCGATCATGCGGGTGTTCGGCAGGTGCGGGCCGCGGCAGAGGTCCTTCCAGACCGTCTCGCCGGTCTTCGGGTCGACGTTGTCGTAGATCGTGAGCTCGGCGCCGCCGACCTCGACGGACTCGCTCTCCTCGAACTGCGCGGTGCCGCTCTCGTGGCCCTTGAGCCCGATGAGCTCGAGCTTGTACGGCTCGTCGGCGAGCTCGGCGCGGGCCTCGTCGTCGGTCACGACGCGGCGCACGAAGCGCTGGCCCTGCCGGATGATGCGGGCCATCTCCTTGTCGAGCGCCTTGAGGTCCTCGGGGGTGAACGGCTCGGCGACGTCGAAGTCGTAGTAGAACCCGTCGGTGACGGGCGGGCCGATGCCGAGCTTCGCCTCGGGGTTGATCGGCTGCACGGCCTGCGCGAGCACGTGCGCGGTCGAGTGGCGCAGGATGTCCGAGGCCGTCGGGCGAGTCGATCGTGACCGGCTCGACGACGTCGGCGTCGGTCACCGTCGTGGCGAGGTCCTTGAGCTCGCCGTTGACGCGCATCGCGACAACGGATCGATCGGTGAAGAGCTCGAAGCCGTCGGCCACTGTGATCCACTCCCTCTGAGTCGAAACGAACCCTTCAACTGTAGTGCGACGCCGATGCGGCGCCGGCCGTCCCGACAGCCCACGCCGACCCGTCGCCGGCGCTCGACCATCGGACTCCGGCGCATCGGCGCGTTGCGATCGGCGCGCGTAACCGCGCCCGGGCCGTCAGGAATTGCGCTCATTTGCGGTCGTTGTCGCAAGATCTCGACTTCTCGTTGACATTCCCTCGCATCCCCTTGTGACGCCGCCGACCGGCGTCATACAGTCGCCTCACTCGCGGGCGTCGACGTGCCCGCGGTGTCCGATGGCGTGCACCACCGAGAGGAAACGAGTCGACGATGACGCGTCCCACCAGCCACTTCCCGCCGCCCTCCCGCTCCGCGACCGGGCCGCGAACGGCTCGCCCCGCTGCTCGTCGCGGCCGCCGCCGTCGCGACTCCTCGCGGGCGCAGCCCTCGCGGTGCCCGACCTCGGCTTCCGCGGCACCCGGCCGGCCCGGTCGTCACCCGCGCCGCCCTCGACCCGGCCCTCGTCGCCGGACGCGGCGCCGACGTCCCGTTCCTCGAGCAGGAGGCGGAGAACGCCGCGACGAACGGCACCGTCATCGGCCCCGACCGCGCGGCGTACACGCTGCCGGCCGAGGCATCCGGTCGCAAGGCGGTGCAGCTGACGCCCGGCCAGTACGTCGAGTTCACGCTGCCGCAGGCCGCCAACGCGATCACCGTGCGCTACAGCATCCCGGACGCGCCCGACCGGCGGCGGCATCACCGCGCCGCTCGAGGTCACGCGTCAACGGCGGCGCGCAGAGCGACGATGACGCTCACCTCGCAGTACGCGTGGCTGTACAACCAGTACCCGTTCACCAACGACCCGAACGCCGGCCTGCTGCACCCCGACTGGTGGATCACCGAGTGCGCGCTGCGTGCCCGGCGCCACGACGCCGACGCCGGTGATCAGCAAGCCGTTCCGGCCCGATGCACTTCTACGACGAGCAGCGGCTGCTGCTCGGCAAGACCTACCAGGCCGGCGACAAGGTGCGGCTCACCGCGCCCGGCGCGGCAGCGCCGCGTGGACGGTCATCGACCTGCTCGACTCCGAGCTCGTCGGCGCGCCGCACGTCAGCCTCGTCGCGGCGAACGTGCTGCTGTTCGGCGCCGACCCGACCGGCCGGCGCGACTCGGCCGACGCGTTCGACAAGGCGATCGCGTTCGCGCAAGCAGCACGACCTCAAGGTGTACATCCCGCCGGGCACCTACCAGGTGAACCGGCACATCATCGTCGACGACGTCACGATCGAGGGCGCCGGCAACTGGTACACGATCATCAAGGGCAAGGAGGTCGCGCTCGCCGACGCCGTCGCCCGACGGCTCGGTGCACACCGGCGTCGGCTTCTACGGCAAGGACGCCGCGGCCGGCGGCAGCAGCAACGTGCACCTGTCCGGCTTCGCGATCGAGGGCGACGTGCGCGAGCGCATCGACACCGACCAGGTGAACGGCATCGGCGGCGCGATGAGCGACTCGACGATCGACGGCCTCTACATCCAGCACACCAAGGTCGGCCTGTGGTTCGACGGGCCGATGACGAACGTCGAGGTCACGAACAACATCATCGTCGACCAGATCGCCGACGCGCTGAACTTCCACACCGGCGTCACGAACTCGGTCGTGTCGAACAACTTCGTCCGCAACACCGGCGACGACGGCCTGGCGATGTGGGCGGAGACAGACCGCGAACGCCGGCAACACGTTCGACCACAACACCGTGCAGACGCCGACGCTCGCCAACGGCATCGCGATCTACGGCGGCACCGACAACACGGTGTCGAACAACCTCGTCGCCGACCCGATCCGCGAGGGCAGCGGCATCCACGTCGGGTCGCGGTTCGGCGCCGAGCCGTTCACCGGGCACGCTGTGGATCACGGACAACACCACGGTCCGCGCCGGCACGTACGAGCTGAACTGGAACATCGGGCTCGGCGCGATCTGGTTCTACGCGCTCGACAGGAGCATCGACGCGGACATCCAGGTGACCGGCGACCACTTCCTCGACAACACCTACAACGCGATCATGCTGGTCGTCGGACTGGCCGGTGAAGGACCTGTACTCGATCATCGGACGTGCACTTCAAGGACATCCGGGTCGACGGCACGGGCACCTCGGTGGTCAGCGCCCGCGTCGGCGGGCTCGGCGTCGTTCGAGAACGTCGACGCCCGCAACGTCGGCGCCGTCGGCATCAACAACTGCGGCTCGTTCAACTTCACGCCCGACCGGCTCGGAGTTCTCGCTCGATCGACCTCGGCGGCAACGACGGCGGCGGCACGACCGGTCCGTGGCTCGCGCCGTGGGAGCTGCCGAACACGATCACCTGCGACGACCGCCCGCCGGTCGTCGTGCCCCCGGCGCCGTCGCCCTGGTGACCGCGAGCCGAGCCGTCGGGCCGGATGCCTCCGCCGAGGTGTCCGGCCCGCCGGCGTGCGCCGGGTGACGACGCGGCCGGGGCGGCGCCGGCGCATCGACGCGCGAGGCGTGCCTACCAGAGGATGTCCTGCGCCTCGAACTGCTCGAGCATGACCGGCGCGATCTTGTCCGCGTAGGCCGGCAGCATGTGCACGTGGTCGCTCTTGGTCGGCACGCCGGCGACGAAGCTCGGGCAGGCGCCGTCGACGCAGAACCACGGCTCCGACGTGACGTACTGGGCCCCGAGGTCGGCCGCCACCTCGGCGTCCGCCTTCGCGTACGTGGCCCACTGGTCGGTGACGTGGCTGATGCAGTCGGCCGGCACCGACACCTGCGAGTAGCAGACGGCGATGTGGAGGTCGTTGGGCGGCGGCGCCAGGAAGACGATCTGCCCGGCGGAGTCCTGGAACCGGGCCACGATGTCGGTCATGGCCTCCTTCCAGCCATCGGGGCTCAACGGCTCGTCGGCCCCGACCGGAACTCGCGGGTCGTAGGTGTTGGTGATGAAGACGATGTCGGGATGCAGGTCGTTGATGGCGTCGACGGCGCGGTCCTTGCGTTCCGTGCAGTTGTCGACCACGTTCGGGTCCTCGTTCTCGATCAGGGGCTCCATGAAGGAGCACCCGAACGTGCCGTAGCTCTTCACCCGCCACCCGTCCTCTGCCGTGAGGACGCCGTTCATCGCCTGCACGTACGCCATGGAGGTCGAGTCCCCCACGAGGATCGCGGTGTGCTCGGCCTCGGGATCGCCCCACGTGCACGCCGCCTCGTCGTAGGGCACGATCCGTCCGCACGGCTCGATGTCCGCTGCGGTGTCCCCCGTCGCGATCGCCTCGTCCATCGTGGGCGTCAGCTCGGGCCACTCCTCGGCCGCCAGCGCCTCCACGATCTCGGCCTGGAGGGCATCGGCGAAGGACCCGGGCTCGACCTCGGGCGTGTCGACCTCCGTGATCGGCGCCGCCGCGGAGCGTTCCGCCGCCGTGGTTCCCGGCGCCCGACAGCGGCGTCAGCTGGAACAGGGCGACGGCCACGACGACGACTCGCGGCGAAGCTGGCCCACGTCCACAGCGTCCGCCCGCGCCGGGTCGCGTTCCGGCCGCGGTTGGCGCGGCCGCAGCGTCGGCTCCGTGCGGGGCTCGCGCGGCGTGCCGCTCAGCCAGTCGGAGCGGCGGATCGGATCCTCCACCAGGTGGTACCCGTACACGGAGGCGAGCACGATCGCGCCGATGATGACGGCGTCGTCGATGAAGCCGTTGTCGGCGAGCAGGAGCCCGCCGAAGATGATGATGGGCCAGTGCCACAGGTACATCGAATAGGAGATGTTGCCGATGTACTGGCTCACCGGATTCGTCAGCACGCCCACCGCGCGGTGCTCGGCCGCTCCGGAGCCGGCGGCGATCACGAGCGCCGTGGCGAGCACCGGCAGGCCGCCGCAGGCCCGGGGAACGGGGACTCCGCGCTGATCAGGAAGAGCGAGGCGGTCATACCGGCGAGGCCGATCCAGGCCAGGACGGGCCGCAGGCGTGCTGGGAGCCGGGTCAGCCAGGGCGCGATCACGGCGAGGGCGGCGCCGATGCCGAGCTCCCACCCGCGCGTGAACGTCGAGAAGTAGGCCAGCGTCGGGTTCTGGGCCGTCTGCCACATGGCCCAGCCGAACGAGGCGAGGGACAGCACGGCGATGGCGGTGCCGGCGGCGATCCTCGCGGCGTTGCCCGACCCCGCCCGCGCACCGCGCAGGAAGAGCGCGAAGACCAGCAGCATCAGCCACGGCCACACGAAGTAGAACTGCTCCTCGACGCCGAGCGACCAGTAGTGCTGCAGCGGGGAGATCGGCCCGCTGGCCTGGAAGTAGTCCGTGCCGACGGCGGCGAACCGCCAGTTGGCGGCGAAGAGCAGCGACCAGATCGCATCGACGACGGTCGAGAGGAACCGTGCCTGCCCGAACACGAAGTACGCCGTCGTCACCGTGAACACCAGCACCACCACCGCCGGCGGGCATGATGCGCTTGATGCGCTTGCGGTAGAAGTCGACGAAGGAGATGTGGCCCGTGCGCTCGTACTCCCGCAGCAGCAGTCCCGTGATCAGGAAGCCCGACACCACGAAGAACACGTCGACGCCGATGAAGCCGCCCTCGGGCCAGCCGAACAGGTGGTCGAGCACGACCGCCAGGACCGCGAACGCGCGCAGTCCCTGGATGTCCGGGCGGAACGCCTTCCTGGCCCGGGTGGCCGCGCGCCGCGGTTGCCCGCGATCCACGTCCACAGCTACTCCGATGGCGATTTCCGTCGACCTTCCTGCACGTCGGGGCCGAACGCGTTCTGCCCTCCTGACGGTCGGAGGAGGTTCCGGCCATCGCAACCGAGTCGGATCGCGCGACGTCACCGTCGACCCGCTCTCGGCCGCACCCGTCCATGGACCCCGCGATCCCATTCGATGTCGCGATCGCCGCAGGCGTACTGCCATTGGATGATAACTCAGCGGATGCCGCGCGTTCGCACCGCTGATCCGCCCGATGAGCGGCCCACGAGCGACTCGCAGGCGGCCCCGGGCCGCCGCCCACGTCGGCCCAGCGCCGACGATGCGCCCACGCGCGCGCGGCGGGCATGAAAAAACCCCCGGTCAGCCGGGGGTTTCATGGTGGGCGATACTGGGATCGAACCAGTGACCTCTTCCGTGTCAGGGAAGCGCGCTACCGCTGCGCCAATCGCCCAAGTCGAGAATCGGATTTCTCAGCTTGGAGGTGGATACGGGATTCGAACCCGTGTATACGGCTTTGCAGGCCGCTGCCTCGCCTCTCGGCCAATCCACCGTGTATGGGTTCACCACCAAAAGAACAGGAACGAACTGTCGCTCATTCCTGATCAGAGCGGATGACGAGATTCGAACTCGCGACCCTCACCTTGGCAAGGTGATGCGCTACCACTGCGCCACATCCGCGTTGCCCGCATTTCTGCGTGCAGAGAGACTCTAACGGATTCCCCGATCGATTCACAAACCGAGCGGACCGCGTGGCACGTTCCCCCCGGTCATTCGCAGATTCCGCCGCGAAATCCCGGGCGTGTCAGCCGATCCGCCGACGGCGACGGCTCGCCGGGGCGGCCGGCCGATGTGCATTCGCGCGGCTCCGTCGGCTAGTATCGAGTCCGCGGTCACCGCGGTGCACCGCGATCCCACATGGGCGATTGGCGCAGCTGGTAGCGCGCTTCCTTCACACGGAAGAGGTCGTCGGTTCGAGCCCGGCATCGCCCACGAACGCCCCCACTCCACTGGGGGCGTTCTTCGTTTCCCGCAACCCGTTGCGGCATCCCGCTCCCCGCGTCTACCGTGACGCACACACGCATCGACGCGAGGGGGAATCATGACCGGCCAGGTCTCGTTCATCGAGTTCGGCGGCGCGCGACGCGATGACCGCGCGCACCTTCTACGGCAAGCTGTTCGGATGGTCGTTCGAGCCCGGACCGGGCGGCGAGGGCTACGCGATCGACGGCGTCGGCGTGCCCGCGGGCGTCCACGGCGGCGACGAGGGCGCCTCGCCGTACGTGTTCTTCCGGGTCGACGACCTCGAGGCCGCGGTCGCGACCGTCGAGCGACTCGGCGGCACGCGTCGAGGTCATGCCGGGCGGCGACGACGAGGCGTCCGCCGCGACGTTCGGCGAGTTCCGGCTGTGCCGCGACGACCAGGGGTCGCCGTTCGGCCTGCACCGTCCGCCGCGGCACTGAACGCGTCCGCGAGCCACGCCGGCCGCAGCTCGCGGGCTGGCTCAGCGCCAGCCGTATCGCTCGCCGAGCGCCGTCGGCGAGCTGCGCGTACCGCCGCT
The DNA here is from genome assembly GCA_963709115.1 of uncultured Actinomycetota bacterium. Taxonomy (GTDB): domain Bacteria; phylum Actinomycetota; class Actinomycetes; order Actinomycetales; family Microbacteriaceae; genus Agromyces. Next base: position 263,546 of record CAVPVF010000016.1, on the reverse strand, counting down.
GCGTCGAGCGATGCCGCCTCGCGCCGCATGCCGTCGGCCCGCACGCGGAACACCCGGTCGATCCGCGCCCAGCTCGGGCGGCCCGCGGCGTCCCACGCGCCGTCGCCCGAGGGCGACGAAGTCGCGATCGCCGTCGTGCGCCTTGCTCGTGAGCTGCACCGCCAGGTAGTCGCCGGCAGCCGATGCCGCGACGATGGCGACGGGGCGGTCCTTGCCGCGCCCGTCGCGCTCCTCGTACGGCACCCAGGTCCACACGATCTCGCCCGGGTCGGGCTCGCCGTCGCGCGACGGGCGTGTACGCGAGGCGGACGTCGCGCAGGCGCCGCGGGTCGATCTCGACCGTGGCCGACGGGCCCGGCCTGGCCGGGCGAGAGCAGCGCCGGTCGACGCCGACGAGCGCGCGCGCCGCGGCATCCGCTGCGCACGCCGTCGAGCCGACGGCCGCTCACCGGTGAGCGACCGGATGACACGCCCGAGGGCGGTGAGGAAGCGGCTGGTGTTCGACACACCCGCACACTACCCCACCGCCCTCGCGGTGGATTCAGGCCGTCAGACGGTCTCGAGCTTGTACGCGTCCTCGCCGTGCACGACGGTGTCGATGCCGGCGATCTCGTCCTCGTTCTTCACCCGGAAGCCCATGGTCTTCTGGATGATGAAGCCGATGACGTAGGCGAGCACGAAGGAGTAGATCAGGACCGAGAAGGCCGCGATCGCCTGCACCAGCAGCTGCGTGAGGTTGCCGCTGTAGATGAGGCCCGTGCCGTTGGCGAAGAAGCCGAGGTAGAGGGTACCGATGAGGCCGCCGACGAGGTGGATGCCCACGACGTCGAGCGAGTCGTCGAAGCCCCAGCGGAACTTCAGGTCGACCGCGAGCGCGCAGATGGCTCCGGCGAGCAGGCCGAGCACGATCGCCCAGCCGGGCGTCAGGAACGCACACGCCGGGGTGATCGCGACGAGGCCGGCGACGGCGCCCGATGCGGCTCCGACCGACGTGGGCTTGCCGTCCTTGATCTTCTCGACGACGAGCCAGGCGAGCAGGGCGGCTGCGGGCGCGGCGAGCGTGTTGATCCACGCGAGGGCCGCGGTGCCGTCGGCGGCGAGCTCGGAGCCGGCGTTGAAGCCGAACCAGCCGAACCACAGGAGGCCGGCGCCGAGGAGCACGAACGGCGGGTTGTGGGGCACGTGCGCGCCCTTCGAGAAGCCGACGCGCTTGCCGAGCACGAGCGCCAGGGCGAGCGCGGCCGCACCGGCGTTGATGTGCACCGCCGTGCCACCGGCGAAGTCGAGCGCACCCACGCCGAAGAACTCCTGCATGCCGTAGGTGATCCAGCCGCCGTAGGCGAAGGAGCCGTCGTCGGCGAGGCCGAAGTTGAACACCCAGCTGGCGACCGGGAAGTAGACGATCGTCGCCCACACCGCGGCGAAGACCATCCAGGCGCCGAACTTCGCGCGGTCGGCGATGGCACCCGAGATCAGCGCGACCGTGATGATCGCGAAGGTCGCCTGGAAGCCCACGAAGGCGAGCGGCGGGTACGCGGCACCTTCAGGCGTCTCGAGGAGGCTGGTGAGGCCGATCGCCGACCAGTCGATCGACCAGGGCGCGGCCAGTCCGTCGGCCGAGGGGAATGCGATGGCGTAGCCGTACAGCACCCACAGCACGCCGATGAGGCCCATGGCGCCGAAGCTCAGCATCATCATGCTGATGACGCTCTTCGCCTTGACGAGGCCGCCGTAGAAGAACGCGAGTCCCGGCGTCATCAGCAGCACGAGTGCCGCCGATATCAGTAGGAACGCGGTGTTGCCTTGATCCATCTCGAACCTCTCTCAGATGCAGGGGTTGGGGAAACCTGTGCCGCCCAGTCTCATGACGGGACGTTTCGAGAGGGATCGAGTTGTGTTTCGCGTTCGTTACGGCACTGGGCCGCTGCATGTAAACAGCAGGTTTCGGCGGGCCGCGCGAGCGACGTGAATCCGCGGCGGTCGCGGAATGCGGCGGCATCCGGCCACGCTGAGCGGATGCCGCGACGCGGCCTCACTCGTGCGGCGGGAGCTCGCCCGTGGTGAGCGCGATCATGCGGCTACATCGCGCGCAGGTACTTCTTGCGGTAGCCGCCGGCCATCATCTCGTCGTCGAACACCTGGTCGAGCGGGAGCCCGCTCGCGATGATCGGCACCTCGGCGTCGTAGACCCGGTCGATGAACGCGACGAGGCGCAGGGCGGCGTTCTGGTCGGTGAGCTCGTGCACGCCCGTCGAGCGCGATGAACTCGATGCCGTCGATGAGCTTGATGTACTTCGACGGGTGCACCGTGGCGAGGTGGGCGATGAGCTCGTCGAACCCGTCGAGCGAGACGCGGTGGCCGCGCGCCGGCGAGCGCCTCGGCGGTGTGCGCCACGGCGGCGTCGTCGCCGAGCGCCTCGGCGTGCCCCTCGGTGTCGCGGCGGCGGTAGTCGAGGCCGTCGATGCGCAGCGTCTCGAAGTTCGACGACAGCGCGTGGATCTCGCGGAGGAAGTCGGACGGCGGCGAACCGGCCCTCGCCGAGCGCGTTCGGCGGCGTGTTCGAGGTCGCCGCGACGCGCGTGCCGCCGGCCATGAGCTCGCCGAGGAACCGGGTCATCAGCATCGTGTCGCCCGGGTCGTCGAGCTCGAACTCGTCGATGCAGACGAGGCGCGCGCCCGCGAGCAGCTGCACCGCCTGCGCGTAGCCGAGCGCGCCGACGAGCGCCGTGTACTCGATGAAGGTGCCGAAGTACTTCGGCCCGTGCGCGACGTGCCAGAGCGCGGCGAGGAGGTGGGTCTTGCCGACGCCGAACCCGCCGTCGAGGTAGACGCCCGGGAGCTCGATGCGCGCGGGCCGCTTGCGCGAGAAGAACCCGCCCGGCCGCTGCGCGGCGCGCCAGGCGCCGGCGAACTCGTTGAGCCGGTCGAGCGCCGCCTGCTGCGACGGGAAGTCGGGGTCGGGCCGATACGATTCGAACGAGGCGTGCTCGAACTGCGGCGGCGGCACGAGCTCGGACGCGATCTCGGCGCCCGAGATCGTCGGGTTCCGCTCGACGAGGCGGATGAGGGCATGGCTCGCGTGCCGTGGTCATGCTGGAGGGGCTCCCGTATTGCACCGGATGACGGGCATGCTGACTTCCACCCGCACGCCGCGTAGATTCGAGGTGGACAGGTCAACAGCCTAGTCCGCTCCCCCGCACACCCCGTCCGACCGGACGATCCCAGGAGGTCCGTCATGTCCGCCGAGTTCGACTCCGCCGCCAAGTTCGCCGAGTACGCCCACCCCGAGCGTCTCGTCACCACCGACTGGCTCGCCGAGCACCTCGGCCAACCCGGCCTCGTCGTCGTCGAGTCCGACGAGGACGTGCTGCTCTACGAGACCGGGCACATCCCCGGCGCCGTGAAGATCGACTGGCACACCGACCTCAACGACCCGGTCGTGCGCGACTACGTCGAACGGCGAGCAGTTCGCCGCCCTGCTCGGCTCGCAAGGGCATCGCCCGCGACACGACCGTCGTGATCTACGGCGACAAGAACAACTGGTGGGCGGCCTACGCCCTCTGGGTGTTCACGCTCTTCGGCCACGAGGACGTGCGCCTGCTCGACGGCGGCCGCGACCTGTGGATCGCCGAGGGCCGCCCGCTCACCACCGACGCACCCGAGGTGACGCTCGTCGAGTACCCCGTCGTCGAGCGCGACGACTCGCGTCGTCCGCGCCTTCAAGGAGGACGTGCTCGCCCACTTCGGCAACCCGCTCATCGACGTCCGCTCCCCCGAGGAGTACAACGGCGAGCGCACCAGCGCGCCCGCCTACCCCGAGGAGGGCGCGCTGCGCGCCGGCCACATCCCGACCGCGGCATCCGTGCCCTGGGCCCGTGCCGCCGCCGGCGACGGCACGTTCAAGATCGCGCGCCGAGCTCGACGCGATCTACCGCGACGAGGCCGGCCTGCAGGACGGCGACGACGTGATCGCCTACTGCCGCATCGGCGAGCGCTCGAGCCACACCTGGTTCGTGCTCACCCACCTGCTCGGCTTCGAGCAGGTGCGCAACTACGACGGCTCGTGGACCGAGTGGGGCAGCGCCGTGCGCGTGCCGATCGTCACGGGCGCCGAGCGCGGCGAGGTCCCCGACCCGCTGACGGCACGCGGGCGGGCCGGTCGCACGCCCGCGGTGGGAGAATGGAACCGATGGACGCCACGACCCTGCCCGCCCGCTCGCCGAGACCCGCGAGGACTTCCTCGCGCTCGAGCGTGCGCGACCGCCTGCAACTGCTGCTCGAGTTCTCGAACGAGCTGCCCGAGCTGCCCGAGCGCTACGCCGACCACCCCGACCTCTTCGAGAGGGTCGAGGAGTGCCAGTCGCCGGTGTTCATCTTCGTCGAGGTCGAGCGACGGCACGGGTGCACCTGCACGCGACCGCGCCGGCCGAGTCGCCGACGACGCGCGGCTTCGCCTCGATCCTCGTGCAGGGCCTCGACGGCCTATCGATCGACGAGGTGCTCGACGTGCCCGCCGACTACCCGCAGTCGCTCGGCCTCTCCGAGGCGGTGTCGCCGCTGCGCGTGCGCGGCATGACGGGCATGCTCGCCCGCGTGAAGCGCCAGGTGCGCGAGCGCATCGCCGCCTGCAGCGCCGAGTCCGCTCGGCGCTCGCAGCGCCGCCGGTCGCGCTCAGCCCGCGATCTCGGCCTCGTCGCCGAGCCGTCGCACGTCGGCCGCGCTGCGCTCGAGCCAGCCGCGCGACGAGGCCGGTCCAGCGCTCGGGATCGTGGTTCCAGAGCTTCGTGTGGCGCGCGCCCTCGAACACCTCGAACTCGATGAGGTCGGGGCGGGCGGCGGCGAGCCGGCGCGAGCCGTCGATCGGCACGAACCCGTCGTCGACGCTGTGCATGAGCAGGATCGGCACGTCGAGCTCGTCGGCGCGGGCGACCGGGTCGAGGTCCTCGACGTCGATCGGCGCGGCCACGCCGGTGAGGCCGCCGCTGAACGGGCCGCCGAGCAGCCGCGACGACCACGTCGCCGAGCTCCCGCGGGCAGGCCGAGCGCCTGCCCTGGAAGCGGAGGATGTCGACCCAGTCGATCGGCGGGCGAGTCGAGGATGACGCCCACGAGCCGCTCGCGCACCGCCGCCGAACGCAGCACGGCCTGCAGCACGATCGCGCCGCCCATCGACCAGCCCATGAGCACGATGCGCTCGGCCCCGTGCTCCTCGGCGTAGCGCACGGCGGCCACGACGTCGGCCCACTCCGTGCCGCCGAGCCCGTAGCGGCGATCCTCGCTCTCGGGGGCCTCGCCGTCGTTGCGGTAGGAGATGAGCAGCGTGTTCCACCCGGCCGCGCGTGCGCGGGCTCGACGGCGCGCAGGCCCTCGTGGCGCTTCGCGCCGCGCCCGTGCACCTGGATCGACCCACCGGGTCGACGGTTCGCCGGCCGGGACGACCCAGGCCGGCGCCGGGCCGAGCGGCGTCTCGACGACGACGTTCTCGTACGCGTGGCCGAGCTCCCACGGCCCGAGGTGGTACCAGCCGTCGATCCGGCCGCGGTCGGCGCGCTCGAGGCGGCCGAAGTCGACCGAGTCGAGTCGCCGGCGCACGAGCCGGTCGTCCTCGTCGACGACGTCGCCGAGCCGTGCGTGGCCCGACTCGTGGTCGAACCAGAAGCCGTACCGTGCCGCGCATCCGCGTCTCGTCGGATGCCGCGAGCACGACCTCGCCGCTCGCGAGGTCGACCGCGAGGATGCGCTCGTCCTCGGTCTCGGTCGTGCGGCGGGGTGACGACCCGCCGCGCCATCGCGACGGTGATCACGGCCGCGACGGTGCCGACGGCCCGCGGCGAGCAGTCCGATCGCCGCCGGCGGCGATGCCGATCGCGCCCGCGGCTGCCTGTCCGTCGACCCATCCGTGCCCTCCTCGCGATGCCGTCGTCCGTGTGGGCAGCGGTGCGGCGTGCCGCCGACATCCGCTCCACCCGAGACTCTAGTCTGCACACGTGCCCGACTCCGCGACGCATCAGCCACCCGAGTTCGAGGCCGCACTCGAAGCGCTGCGTGCGGCCTCGCCGCGGGCGGAGCTGCGCATCTCGGAGATCCCGGCGCCCGGCTCGCTCGCCCCGTTCGCGGTGGCATTGTCGGCGGATGTCGCGCCGAGCCGCCACGGCGACGACTCCGAGCTCGGCACGGGCCGGTTCGTGCTCCTCTACGACCCGACGAGCCCGAGGCCTGGGGCGGCCGCTTCCGCGTGGTGTGCTTCGCGCAGGCGCCGCTCGAGACCGACATCGGACTCGACCCGTTCCTCGCCGATGTCGCGTGGTCGTGGCTCGTCGACGCGCTCGACGCACGGGGCGCCCGATACATCGCGGCATCCGGCACCGCGACCAAGATCCTCTCCACCGGATTCGGCGAACTGGCACGCCAGGGCGACGGCGCGCAGATCGAGGTGCGGGCCTCGTGGACGCCCCTCGACGCCGCCGTCGGCCCGCATGTGGAAGGCTGGGGAGAGTTGTTGTGCATGCTCGCGGGGCTGCCGCCCGACTCCGAGGGGGTGACCGCCCTGCCCCGACGGAGGACCGACCGTGGATGAATTCCGGGTGATCGAGATCGCCCGCCGACTTCGGCGACGCGGTTCGACGACTGCGCGGACGGTGAGGGCCCGATCGCGGTCGACGCGGAGCGCGCGAGCGGATTCCGCTACTCGCAGCGCGCCTACCTCATCCAGATGTACCGGCGCGGCGCGGGCACGTTCCTCTTCGACCCGCCGCGAGATCCCCGACTTCTCCGCGCTCGAGGCGGCCATCCGACGCCGAGGAGTGGGTGCTGCACGCGGCGAGCCAGGACCTCGCCTGCCTGCGCGAGGTCGGCCTCGACCCCGACGCGCATCTTCGACACCGAGCTCGCGGCTCGCCTGCTCGGGATGCCGCGCGTCGGGCTCGGCCTCGGTCGTCGAGGAGCTGCTCGGCATCAAGCTCGCGAAGGAGCACTCGGCGGCCGACTGGTCGACGCGGCCCGCTGCCGCAGGCGTGGCTGAAGTACGCCGCGCTCGACGTCGAGCTCCTCGTCGACGTGCGCGATCACCTCGTCGAGCGACTCGCCGAGACCGGCAAGGCCGACCTCGCCGCGCAGGAGTTCGACGCGGTGCTGCACACGGAGGCGAAGCCGCCGCGCGCCGAGCCGTGGCGGCGGCTCTCGGGCATCCACGCCATGCGCAGCCCCCGCAACCTCGCGGTCGCCCGCGAGCTGTGGCTCGCCCGCGACGCGCGCGCGTCGGAGCTCGACATCGCGCCGGGCCGCATGGTGCCCGACTCCTCGATCCTCGCCGCCGCGCAAGGCGCTCCCCCAGACGCGTCGCGCGCTCGCCGACCTGCGCGAGTTCACCGGCCGCGCGAGCCGCTCCGAGCTCGATCGGTGGTGGTCGGCGATCGAGCGCGGCCTCACCACCGACCGAGCTCCCGGCCGTCCGCGTGCCGAGCGACTCGCCGCCGCCGCCGCGGGCCTGGTCGATGCGCAACCCCGAGGCCGACGCCCGGCTGCGGCTCGCGCGGGCGGGCATCGTCGAGGTCGCCGAGCAGCTCGACATGCCGGTCGAGAACCTGCTCACGCCCGACCACCTGCGTCGCGTCGCGTGGCATCCGCCGGCCGAGCCCACCGCGGAGGCCGTCGGCGCCGCGCTCGCGGCGCTCGGCGCGCGCCCGTGGCAGGTTGAGGCAACCGCACAGATAATCGCGGATGCCTTTGTGGAGGCGTCACAATCGGTTCAGGATGCCGCGACGGGCGGTTCGTAGGTTCCGTCAACCGATTCAGCGCCCTCGGATCGCGTTCGTAGGATCGAGGACATCCTGATCGAAATGGGAGCTGCAGCGTGGCTGAACGAGCTGAAGTCGTGTTCGTCGACGGGGTCCGAACCCCGTTCGGACGAGCCGGTGACAAGGGCATGTACTGGAACACGAGGGCCGACGACCTCGTCGTGAAGGCGATCGTCGGACTGCTCGAGCGCAATCCGAACGTGCCGAAGGACCGCATCGACGACGTCGCGATCGCGGCCACGACGCAGACCGGCGACCAGGGCCTCACCATCGGACGCACGGCCGCGATCCTCGCCGGGCCTGCCGAAGACCGTTCCGGGCTTCGCGATCGACCGCATGTGCGCCGGCGCGATGACCGCCGCCGCGATGATGTCGGGCTCGATCGGCTTCGGCATGTACGACCTCGCCATCGCCGGCGGCGTCGAGCACATGGGCCACCACCCGATGGGCTCCGGCGTCGACCCCAACCCCCGCTTCCTCAGCGAGCGCCTCGTCGGCGAGGACGCCCTCGTCATGGGCGCGACCGCCGAGCGCATCCACGACCGGTTCCCGCAGCTCACGAAGGAGCGCAGCGACCGCTACGCCCTCGCCAGCCAGCAGAAGACCGCCGCCGCGTACGAGGCCGGCAAGATCCAGCAGGACCTCGTGCCCGGTCGCCATCCGCACCGAGGAGGGCTGGGGCCTCGCCACCCGCGACGAGGTCATGCGTCCCGAGACCACGCTCGAGGGCCTCGCCGACGCTGAAGACGCCGTTCCGCCCGCACGGCCGCATCACCGCGGGCAACGCGTCGCGGCCTCAACGACGGCGCGACCGCGGCGATCCTCGCGTCGGGCGCCGCCGCGAAGGAGCTCGGCCTCACCCCCAAGATGAAGCTCGTGAGCTTCGCCTTCGCGGGCGTCGACCCCGAGATCATGGGCATCGGCCCGATCCCGGCCACCGAGAAGGCGCTGCGCAAGGCGGGCCTCACGATCGACGACATCGACCTCTTCGAGATGAACGAGGCGTTCGCCGTGCAGGTGCTCTCGTTCCTCGACCACTACGGCATCGCCGACGACGACCCCCGCGTGAACCCGTGGGGCGGCGCGATCGCGGTCGGCCACCCGCTCGCGTCCTCGGGCGTGCGCCTCATGAACCAGCTCGCGAGCCAGTTCACCGAGCGCCCCGACGTGCGCTACGGCATCACCAGCATGTGCGTCGGCCTCGGCCAGGGCGGCACGATGATCTGGGAGAACCCGAACTTCAACAAGAAGGCGAAGAAGGCCTGAGGATGACCGACTACTCGACCATCGATTTCGACTCCCTGCTGGCCCTCGCGGGCGACGACGAGGTCGTCACGCACTCGTACGTGCGCGACATCCCCCTCGCCGTCGGGCAAGACGCTCGCGCTCATCACGCTCGACAACGGCCGCGACCACACGCGCCCGAACACGCTCGGCGCGGCCACGCCTGCTCGAGTACGCGAAGACGCTCGACGAGCTGACGGCGCGCGCCGCCGCCGGCGAGATCGACGCGGTCGCCGTCACGGGCAAGCCGTTCATCCTCGCCGCCGGCGCCGACCTGTCGAAGGTCGCCGAGATCCCCGACACGGAGACGGCGAAGAAGTTCGTGCAGCTCGGCCACTACGCGCTGGGCAAGCTCACCGACCGTCGGCGTGCCGTCGTTCGTGTTCTACAACGGCCTCGCCCTCGGCGGCGGCCTCGAGATCGGCCTGCACGCCGACTACCGCACGGTGGATGCCTCGGCGCCGGCGCTCGCGCTGCCCGAGGTGTTCCTCGGCCTCATCCCCGGCTGGGGCGGCGCGACCATCCTGCCGAACCTCATCGGCATCGAGAACGCGCTCAAGGTCGTCATCGAGAACCCGCTGAAGCAGAACCGCACGCTCAAGGGCCAGGACGCCTTCGACCTCGGCATCGCCGACGCGATCTTCCCGTCGGTGAACTACCTCGAGGACTCGCATCCGCTGGGCCGACGACGTGATCTCCGGTCGCGTCAAGGTCAAGCGCCCGAACGAGCCGGGCAAGGTGGAGCGCCTCGTCAAGTGGGACGCCGCGATCGGCATCGCCACGAAGATGCTGAAGAGCCGCATCGGCTCGGTCCCGCAGTCCCCGTACGCCGCGCTCGACCTGATGAAGGCCGCCAAGAGCGGCACCCGCGCCGAGGGCTTCCAGCGCGAGGACGAGGTGCTCGCCGACCTCATCGCGGGCGACCAGCTCCAGGCATCCGTCTACGCCTTCAACCTCGTGCAGAAGCGCACGAAGCGGCCGGCCGGCGCGCCCGACAAGGAGCTCGCCAAGAAGGTCACGAAGGTCGGCGTGCATCGGCGCCGGGCTACATGGCGAGCCAGCTCGCCCTGCTCTTCGTGCGCCGCCTGCGCGTGCCCGTGGTCATCACCGACATCGACCAGGAGCGCGTCGACAAGGGCGTGGCCTACATCGCCGGCGAGATCGACGCGCTGCTCGAGAAGGGCCGCATCTCCCCCGACGAGGCGAACCGCCTGAAGGCGCTCGTCACGGGAACCACCGACAAGGCCGACTTCGCGGACTGCGACTGGGTCATCGAGGCCGTCTTCGAGGAACTCGCAGATCAAGCAGGACGTCTTCGCCGAGATCGAGCAGTACATCTCCCCCGAGGCCGTGCTCGCCACGAACACCTCGTCGCTCTCGGTCGAGCAGATCGGCGCGAAGCTCGCGCACCCCGAGCGGCTCGTGGGCTTCCACTTCTTCACGCCCGTCGCGGTGATGCCGCTGATCGAGGTCGTGAAGACGCCGCACACCGACGACGCGACGCTCTCGCACCGCGATGGTCACGGCGAAGAACCTGAAGAAGAACGCGGTCATCACCGCCGACACCCCCGGGTTCGTGGTCAACCGCCTGCTCGCCGTGCTCCTCGGCGAGGCGATGCGCGCGGTCGACGAGGGCACCTCGTTCGAGACGGTCGACCAGGCGATCGCGCCGCTCGGCCTGCCGATGGCGCCGTCGGCGCTGCTCGACCTGGTGGGCCTCAAGGTGGGCGCGCACGTGCTCGACACGCACCACGCGGCGTTCCCCGACCGGTTCTACCGCAGCGAGAACCTGCACAGGCTCGCCGACTACGGCAAGCTCCTCGACAAGGACGACAAGGGCAAGGTCAAGGGCTTCGACAAGGGCGCGATGAAGATCGTGTCCGGCGGCAAGCACCCCCGCAGCGCCGACGACATCCTCGTCAGCCTGCAGGACGGGCTCGCCCGCGAGGTGCGGCTCATGCTCGACGACCAGGTGGTCGCCGCGCCCGAGGACATCGACCTCTGCATGATCCTCGGCGCCGGCTTCCCGTTCCAGATGGGCGGCGTGACGCCCTACCTCGACCGGGTCGGCGCGTCCGAGCGGGTCTTCGGCGACACGTTCCACCACCCGCCGGTGCGCGGCACCGGCGCGTAGCGCCAGAACGCGAACGGCCCTCCGGCGCATGCCGGAGGGCCGTTCTCCGTCGGTGCGGCGTTCGCCGCGGCATCCGCTGAGGTCGCGATCGAACGGATGCCGCGACCGAGCGCCGGCGTCAGACGCGCGGCTGCGGGCGCGTGTCGCTCGACACGCGCCTCGAGGCCGGCGCCGCGCGCGTGCGGCAGCTTCGAGCCGAGCACCATCGCGGTCACGTCGCGCGCGATGTGCTGCGGCGTGAGGCCGACGCGCTCGAGGATGTCGCCGCGCGATCCGTGCTCGAGGAACTCGTCGGGGAGGCCGATCTCGGTGACGGCGGTGTCGACGTCGGCCTCGCGCAGGTCCTGGCGGATGCGCGTGCCGATGCCGCCGACGCGGATGCCGTCCTCGATGCTCACGACGATGCGGTGGTCGCGCGGCGAGCTCGATGACGCTCGCGCGGCACGGGCACGACCCAGCGCGGGTCGACGACCGTCGCGCCGATGCCCTGGGCCTCGAGCCGCTCGGCGACCTGCGAGGCCGATGCCGGCCATCGGGCCGACCGTGACGAGCAGCACGTCCTTGCGGCCGGACTCGGCGAGCACGTCGACGCCGTCGTCGGTGCGCCGGACGGCGTCGTAGTCGACGCCGACGGTGCCCTTCGGGAAGCGGAGCACGGTGGGGGCGTCGTCGACGGCCACGGCCTCGCCGAGCTCCTCGGCGCAGTCGCACGGAGTCGCGCGGCGCCGCGATGCGGATGCCGGGCACGACCTGCAGGATCGAGAGGTCCCAGACGCCGTGGTGGCTCGGGCCGTCGGGGCCGGTGACGCCGGCGCGGTCGAGCACGAACGTGACGCCGGCCTTGTGCAGCGCGACATCCATCAGCACCTGGTCGAAGGCGCGGTTGATGAACGTCGCGTACACCGCGACGACCGGATGCAGCCCGCCGAACGCGAGGCCGGCGGCCGAGGTGGCGGCGTGCTGCTCGGCGATGCCGACGTCGAACACGCGGTTCGGGAACCGCTCGGCCATGCGGTGCAGGCCCGTCGGGCGCAGCATCGCGGCGGTGATGCCGACGAGGCGCTCGTTCCGCTCGGCCAGCCGCGACGATCTCGTCGGCGAACACGCTGGTCCACGACGGGCGCGGACGCCGCCTCGAGCGACTCGCCGGTCTCGGGGTCGATCTGGCCCGACCGCGTGGAACTGGTCGGCGACGTCGCGACGGGCCGGCTCGTAGCCGCGGCCCTTGTCGGTGATCGCGTGCACGATGACGGGGGCGCCGTAGTCCTTCGCCTGCCGGAGGGCCGCCTCCATGGCGCGCACGTCGTGGCCGTCGACCGGGCCGATGTACTTGATGTCGAGGTTCGAGTAGAGCGCCTCGTTGCCGGTGAACCGGCTGAGGAAGCCGTGCAGGCCGCCGCGCACGCCGCGGTAGAACGCGCGCGCGGGCCGCGCCGAGCCGGTCGAAGGCCCGCCGGCTCGAGAGGTGCAGGTTGCGGTACGACTGCTGGGTGCGCACCGAGTTGAGGAAGCGCGCCATGCCGCCGATCGTCGGCGCGTAGGAGCGGCCGTTGTCGTTGACGACGATGACGAGCTTGCGGGTGTTGTCGTCGGAGATGTTGTTCAGCGCCTCCCACGTCATGCCGCCGGTGAGCGCGCCGTCGCCGACGACGGCGACGACGTGCCGGTCGTCCTGGCCGGTCATCTCGAACGCGCGTCGAGATGCCGTCGGCCCAGCGACAGCGAGCTCGACGCGTGCGAGCTCTCGACGATGTCGTGCTCGGACTCCGAGCGCTGCGGGTAGCCGGCGAGGCCGCCCGTCTTGCGCAGCGTCGACGAAGTCCTGGCGGCCGGTGAGGAGCTTGTGCACGTAGGACTGGTGCCCGGTGTCGAAGACGATCGCGTCGCGCGGCGAGTCGAACACCCGGTGGATCGCGATCGTCATCTCGACGACGCCGAGGTTCGGGCCCGAGGTGACCGCCCGTCTTCGACACGGATGCCACGAGGTACTCGCGGATCTCGGTCGCGAGCTGCTCGAGCTGCTCGGGACTCAGCGCATCGAGGTCGCGCGGTCCCGAGATGGTCTCGAGCAGGGTCATGGTGGTGCCTCCGGGGCACGAGCGGCCTCGGCCGCGGATCGGAATCGAGTCTACGCCGGGCACTCTGAGAGGCCGGGAAGAGTTCGGGGCGGCCGGCTCCTCGCCGACCGCCCCGAGCGTGCGCGATGCGTCAGACGAGCGAGCGCAGCACGTACTGCAGGATGCCGCCGTTGCGGTAGTAGTCCGCCTCACCGGGGGTGTCGATGCGCACGACCGCGTCGAACTCGACGGTCGGCTTGCCGGCGGGCGAGTGCTCGCTCGGCGCGGCGACGACGTGCACGGTCTTCGGCGTGACGCCGTCGTTCAGCTGCGTCGAGGCCCGAGATCGAGACGACCTCGGTGCCGTCGAGGCCGAGCGAGTCGGCCGTCTCGCCGGCCGGGAACTGCAGCGGCACGACGCCCATGCCGATGAGGTTCGAGCGGTGGATGCGCTCGAAGCTCTCGGTGATGACCGCCTTGACGCCGAGGAGGCTGGTGCCCTTGGCCGCCCAGTCGCGCGACGAGCCCGAGCCGTACTCCTTGCCGCCGAAGATCACGAGCGGGGTGCCGGCGGCCTGGTAGTTCTGGCTCGCGTCGTAGATGAACGACTGCGGGCCGTCGGCCTGCGTGAAGTCGCGGGTGTAGCCGCCCTCGACGCCGTCGAGGAGCTGGTTCTTCAGGCGGATGTTCGCGAACGTGCCGCGGATCATCACCTCGTGGTTGCCGCGACGCGAGCCGTAGGAGTTGAAGTCCTTGCGCTCGACGCCGTGCTCGGCGAGGTACTGGCCGGCGGGGCTGTCGGCCTTGATGTTGCCGGCCGGGCTGATGTGGTCGGTCGTGACCGAGTCGCCGAGCTTGGCGAGCACGCGGGCACCGGCGATGTCGGTGACCGGAGTCGGTCTCCATCGTCATGCCGTCGAAGTACGGGGGCTTGCGCACGTAGGTCGACTCGGCGTCCCACTCGAAGGTGGCACCGGTCGGCGTCGGCAGGGTGCGCCAGCGCTCGTCGCCCTCGAAGACGCTCGCGTACTGGTGCGTGAACATCTCCTTGTTGATCGACGAGTCGATCGTCGACTGCACCTCGGCGGCGTCGGGCCAGATGTCCTTGAGGAAGACGTCGTTGCCGTCGCTGGTCCTGTGCCGAGCGGGTCGGTCTCGAAGTCGAAGTTCATCGAGCCGGCGAGCGAGTAGGCGATCACGAGCGGCGGGCTCGCGAGGTAGTTCATCTTCACGTCGGGGTTGATGCGGCCCTCGAAGTTGCGGTTGCCCGAGAGCACCGCGGTGACGGCGAGGTCGTTCTCGTTGACCGCCGCCGAGACCTCCTCGATCAGCGGGCCGGAGTTGCCGATGCAGGTGGTGCAGCCGTAGCCGACCGTGTAGAAGCCGAGGTCCTCGAGGTCCTGCGGTGAGGCCGGCCTTCTCGTAGTAGTCGGTGACGACCTTCGAGCCGGGAGCGAGGGTGGTCTTCACCCACGGCTTGGCCTTGAGGCCCTTCTTCACCGCGTTGCGGGCGAGCAGGCCCGCGGCGAGCATGACCGACGGGTTCGACGTGTTGGTGCACGAGGTGATCGCCGCGATCGTGACCGCGCCGTGGTCGAGCGTGTACGTCTGTGCCGTCGGCGAGCGTCGACCTTCGTCGGCTTCGACGCCGTCGTCGGGCGCGTGGCTGTGGTGGTGGTGCTCGTGCGTGGCTGTGCTCGTCCTCGGGCGAGTTGCCGGGCGGGTCGGAGGCCGGGAAGGACTCGGCGCCCTCGAGGTCGACGAGGTCGTGGTCGACCTCGGCGTAGTTCGTGAGGTCGGTCTCGAACTGCGCCTTCGCGTTCGGCGAGCACGATGCGGTCCTGCGGGCGCTTCGGGCCGGCGATCGAGGGCACGACCGTGGCGAGGTCGAGCTCGAGGTACTCGGAGAACGACGGGCTCGGTCGTCGGCGTCGTGCCAGAGCTTCTGCAGCCTTCGCGTACGCCTCGACGAGCGCGAGCTGCTCGTCGCTGCGGCCGGTGAGGCGCAGGTAGTCGAGCGTGACGTCGTCGATCGGGAACATCGCGGCGGTCGAGCCGAACTCGGGGCTCATGTTGCCGATCGTCGCGCGGTTGGCGAGCGGCACGGATGCCACGCCCGTCGCCGTAGAACTCGACGAACTTGCCGACCACGCCGTGCTTGCGCAGCATGTCGGTGATCGTGAGCACGACGTCGGTCGCGGTGACGCCGGTGGGGATCGCGCCGGAGAGCTTGAAGCCGACGACCTTGCGGGATGAGCATCGAGACGGGCTGGCCGAGCATGGCCGCCTCGGCCTCGATGCCGCCGACGCCCCAGCCGAGCACGCCGAGGCCGTTGACCATCGTGGTGTGCGAGTCGGTGCCGACGCAGGTGTCGGGGTAGGCGCGCAGTGACGCCGTCGACCGTCGCGGTCGTAGATGACCTTCGCGAGGTGCTCGATGTTGACCTGGTGCACGATGCCGGTGCCCGGGCGGCACGACCTTGAAGTCGTCGAACGCGGTCTGGCCCCAGCGGAGGAACTGGTAGCGCTCGCCGTTGCGCTCGTACTCGATCTCGACGTTGCGCTCGAGGGCGTTCTCGGTGCCGAAGAGGTCGGCGATGACCGAGTGGTCGATGACCATCTCGGCGGGCGAGAGCGGGTTGATCCGGTTGGGGTCGCCGCCGAGGGCGACGACGGCCTCGCGCATGGTGGCGAGGTCGACGATGCAGGGCACGCCGGTGAAGTCCTGCATGACGACGCGCGCCGGCGTGAACTGGATCTCGGTGTCGGGCTCGGCGGTCGGCACCCACGAGCCGAGCGCCTCGATCTGCTCCTTGGTGACGTTCGCGCCGTCCTCGGTGCGGAGCAGGTTCTCGAGCAGCACCTTGAGGCTGAACGGCAGCTTCTCGTGGCCGGGCACGGTGTCGAGCCGGAAGATCTCGTAGGACTTGTCACCGACGTGGAGCGTGTCCTTCGCCCCGAAACTGTTCACTGCAGACACGATGTCCTCTCCTTCGCGGATGCCGCGCGAACACGCGCGCGACGCTCCATCTTCTCCGTCAGACATGGGGCTGTTCCAGCAAGGCTCACCTAAGCGTCGCCCCGCCCGGCACCGTCGTGGTGCCGGATTTATCTTGACGTCGAGATAACTCTATCACTCCGCCGGAGCGCGAGGACGACGGGTACACCGCCCGCACGACGAGCCACGAGAACACCAGCACGAGCGCGTAGAGCGGCACGCCCATGAGGAGTCGGGTGGCGCCGAGCGCCTCGACGTTGTCGACGAGGTAGAGCGGCACCTGCACCGACGAGCCGTGCGACGAACAGCCCGATCCACACGAGGGTGAGGAACTGCGCCGCACGGTACTTGCGCTTGTCCTCGCGCCACGCGAGCCCGTCGCCCATGAGGAAGCCCGACGATCAGGCCGATCGCCGGCCAGCGCACGAGCAGCGAGATGAGCAGCGCGAGCGCGTACGCCGCGTTCGTGAAGAAGCCCGAGCACGTAGTTGTCGCGGGCGTTGCCCGTCCAGAGCGCGAGCGCGGCCGATGCCGAGCACGCCGACGAGGCCCGGCGATGGCCTGGGTCGGCTGGCCCTTCGTCACGATGCGCACGACCGTGAACACGACCGCGAGGCCGACGGATGCCGCGAGCGACGGGACGAGCGCCGCCTGCGGGTCCCAGCCGGAGAAGCTCGTGAGCACGCTGTAGACGACGAGGAAGACGAGGCCGGGCAGCAGCGCCTCGAGGATGCCGCGGACGCCGCCGACGGCGCCGAGCAGGTCGCGGCCGGTCAGCGCGCTCGTCGCGGGCGAGCGCGCCGAGGCCGCTCTTCTCCGCGGCGGCGGCGAACTGGCGTGCGAAGTCGCCCGAGTCGGACGCGCGCGTCGTCGCGGCATCCGCTGCGCCCGCCGGTCGCGGGTGCGCCGTCGGCGACGATCGCGTCGTCGGCGTCGGAGGACGGCGCCGCGACGGGGCCGGCGGCATCCGCCCGCTCGTCGCGACCGGGCTCGCGCTCGGCGTCGGGATCCCGTCATCGCTAGACGGTGGGCGCGCCGGACGAGGCCGCGGGCATGCGGAGCGGGATGAGGTCGCGCGGCGGCATCGGCGTGCGTGCCGCGCACGACGACGATCGAGCGGAACAGGTCCTCGACCTGCGCGGCGGCCGCGGGGTCGACCGCGGCCTCGCCGGCGATCACGCCGCGGAGGAACCAGCGCGGGCCGTCGACGCCGATGAAGCGGGCGAGGCGCATGTGGCCGGTCTGGCCCTCGGCCGCCGCGACCGGGATCTGCGCGAGCAGCTCGGGGCCGAACGCGCCCTCGCGCACGGTGGTCGTGCCGCCCTGGCGCGCGATCTGGTCGGCGATCTGCGCGCGGATCTCGTGCCACAGGCCGCTCGTGCGCGGAGCGGCGAACGGCTGCACCTGCAGCGTGGAGTTCGGCGTAGTCGAGGCCGATGGCGACGACGCGCTTCGTGCCCTCCTCGACCTCGAGCCGCAGGTGGAGGCCCTCGCGCGGCAGCACCTTCACGCCGCCGAGGTCGACGTAGGGACGGACCGGGTTCGCCTCGGACTCGTCGAACGGGCCGGCGGTCGGCCCGGTCGTCGGGTGCGGACTTGGGCTGGTCGACGGGGCTGTCGTCGACGTTCTCGATGTCGCTCACGCGTTCACTCCTGACTTGTGCTCCCCGAATCCCGTGGAGCCGAATCCCCCCTCGCCGCGCAGGCTCCCGGGGAGCCGCTCGACCTCGACGAACCGGGCCCGGCTCACCGGCATGACGACGAGCTGGGCGATCCGGTCGCCCGCCTCGATCGCGTACGGCTCGCGGGCGTCGGTGTTGAGCAGTGCGACCTTGATCTCGCCGCGGTAGCCGGCGTCGACGGTGCCCGGCGCGTTCACGATCGTGATGCCGTGCTTGAACGCGAGGCCCGAGCGCGGCACGACGAACGCGACGTACCCGTCGGGCAGCGCGATCGCGACGCCGGTGCCCACGGTCGCACGCTCGCCGGGAGCGAGCACGACGGACTCGGCGGCATGGAGGTCGGCGCCCGCATCGCCCGGATGGGCGTACGACGGAACGCGGTCGGCCGTGATCAGCACATCGACGGAATCGGTCACTGTTCGAGGGTAGTGCAGAAGTCTGATCGAATAGGTCCATGCCCGACTACCGCGAGAAGCTGTGGCCGACGCCCTGGATCTACATCGCGACGCTGCTGCTGGTCCCGGCGAGCATCCTCGTGCTCGCGCCCGTCTCGCTGCCCGCCGGCATCGCGACCGGCATCATCCTCTACCTCGCGGCGGTGGGCTCGCTCTCGCTCACGGCGCCCGTCATCGAGGTGCGCGATCGGGATGCTCCGCGCCGGTCGCGCGACGATCTCGCTCGACCAGACCGGCGAGGCGGTCGCCGCCTTCGACGCCGACGCGCCGCGTCGAACGCGGCACCGGACTCGACGCCCGGGCGTTCCTCGTGATCCGCGGATGGGTGCAGCCCGTCGTGCGGGTGCCGATCACCGATCCGGCCGATCCGGCGCCGTACTGGCTGCTGTCGAGCCGCCGGCCCAAAGAACTGGCCGCCGCGATCAACGGATCACGACGGCCTGAGCGTGCGGAGGGCGACCTCTAGGAGGCGCACTCCAGGCAGATCGGCCCGAGCTTGGTCTCGTGGTCGATCTGCGAGCGGTGCTTCACGAGGAAGCAGTTCACGCAGGTGAACTCGTCGGCCTGCGGGGGCAGCACCACGACGTCGAGTTCGACGTCGGAGAGGTCGGCACCGGGCAGGTCGAAGCCTCCGGGGTTGTCGGCGTCGTCGACATCCACCACGCCCGACATCTTGTCGGGGACGCGCTCCTTGAGGGCCTCGATCGACTCGGAGTCGTCTTCGGTCTTCCGCGGTGCGTCGTAATCCGTTGCCATTCCCATCCATTTCCTCATCGCCGAAGATTCGGCGGGCATAGTCTGCATCAAATCGGTGGCGTAAGCAAACCACTTGTACGGCCCGTTCGAACCGCTACCTGCTCAACTTCCGGCGCGCCCGGGCTATTCCCGTCGGCACCGACGGCGTCATGGCATCCTTGGGCGGAGACGAAGGCACGGAAGGGCTTGTCGCGATGCAGGAACTCAAGGTAATCGGAGTCGAGAACGGCGCGCTGCTCGCCGCATCCGACGATGGCGCACGCTTCCGGATCGAGATCGACGAGGTGCTGCAGTCCCGCATCCGCCAGGCGCAACCCGAGACGCACACCGGCCCCAAGCCGTCGCCCGCGCGAGGTGCAGGCGCTCATCCGCTCCGGCCTGTCGGCCGAGGACGTCGCCGCAGGTCACCGGCGCCTCGGTCGACTACGTCCGCCGCTTCGAGGGTCCGGTGCTCGCCGAGCGCGAGCACGTCGTGACGTCGGCGCTGGCCGTGCCGGTGCACGTCGACCGTCGAGGTCGACCCGGCCGACGAGCCCGCCGACCTTCGGCAGCGTCATCCGCGACCGGCTCGCGAAGCTCGGCGCGCACGGCGAACGCTGGGCGAGCTGGAAGGACGAGGAGCGCGGCTGGATCGTCAAGCTCGAGTTCACGGCCGACACCATCGACCACGACGCGCGCTGGGGCTTCGAGCCGCGCAAGCAGTCGCTGCACCCCATGAACTCCGAGGCGACCACGCTGTCGCAGCAGGGCGAGCTGAAGGGCGGGCTCATCCCCCGCCTGCGCGCCGTCGCCCCGAGTCCGACGAGTCGCGGTTCGACAGCGGCGCCTTCACGTTCGACGAGACCGACCACGGCGACTTCGACACGGCGCCGCACCTCGAGCCGCTCCCCTACGCGCGCACGCACGCCGGCCACGTCGAGCCCCGCCGCCGCGCGGGCCGCGATCAAGCGCGCCGACGAGCCGACGCCGTCGCTCAGCGAGACGGCCGACCTGCTCGAGGCGCTGCGCCGTCGCCGCGGCGAACGCGAGGCCGCGGTCGTCGCCGAGCCCGAGCAGCCGCAGCTGCCGCTCCCGCTGCCCGCGCCGGTCGCCGAGACGCCCGCAGCCGCGCCCCCGAGGCGAGAAGCCGCCCGAGGAGAAGCCCGGCACGGCGGCCCGCGCGCTCTGGGGCGGCAAGACCGCGACCGGACCCGCGAGCTCGCTCGCGAGGCCCAAGAAGGGTCGCGCGTCGATGCCCAGCTGGGACGAGATCGTCTTCGGCGCCCGCACCGACGACGACCTCGCCTGACGCCGCCACGCTCGCCGCGATCGCCCGGCGGTTGCGGCGTGACGCGGCATCCGCGCCGTCGACGTGCGCACCGCGAGACGGATGCCGCCGGGCCGTCCCGCGCGCCCGCGCTCGGTGCTACCATCGAACACACGTTCGAATGTCGGTGGAGGTGCGCTATGCCCCGGGTGCAGGAGTTCGTCGAGGTCTGGACGAGCGACGCCGGCGAGCCCGAGCGACTCGTGTGGCGGGCACGGCGGTTCCGGGTCACCGACATGCCCACCGCCCTCGTCGGTCCGTGCGACTGGTGGAGCCCGTTCTCCGACCACGACGTCTCCCCCGGCCGCGTGCCCGCTCTCGATCTCGGGGTGGCGCTTCCAGGCGAGCAGCCGACGACGGCGAGACCCACGTGTTCGACGTCGAGCACGACGGCGCGCACTGGCACCTGTGCGCGTCTTCGACTGAGCGGCGCCGGCGACGACGGTCGCGTCGACGAGCCCGCGCGCGCCGGGCGGCGGCTAGGCCGACTTCTCGGCGCGGCGCGGCTTGTGCGGCACGATCGTCGGCGCGGCGTTGTCGAGCACCGCCGCCTTGGTGACGACGACCCGGGCGACGCCGGTCGACGACGGCACCTCGAACATGATCGGCCCGAGCACCTCCTCCATGATCGCGCGGAGCCCGCGCGCGCCGGTCTGCCGCAGCACGGCGAGGTCGGCGATCGCCTCGAGCGCCGGCTCCTCGAAGTCGAGCTCGACGCCGTCGAGCTCGAACATGCGCTGGTACTGCCGCACGAGCGCGTTCCGCGGCACGGTGAGGATCTCCATGAGCGCGTCGCGGTCGAGCGGCATGACGGTGGCGACGACGGGGAGGCGGCCGATGAACTCGGGGATGAGTCCGAACTTGTGGAGGTCTTCGGGGAGCACCTCGCTGAAGATGTCGGCCTCGTCCTCCTTGTTGTGCAGCGGGGCGCCGAAGCCGATGCCGCGCTTGCCCGCACGCGAGGAGATGATGTCCTCGAGTCCGGCGAACGCGCCGGCCACGATGAACAGCACGTTCGTGGTGTCGATCTGGATGAACTCCTGGTGCGGATGCTTGCGCCCGCCCTGCGGCGGCACCGACGCGACCGTGCCCTCGAGGATCTTCAGCAGCGCCTGCTGCACGCCCTCGCCCGAGACGTCCCTCGTGATCGACGGGTTCTCGGCCTTGCGGGCGATCTTGTCGATCTCGTCGATGTAGATGATGCCGGTCTCGGCGCGCTTGACGTCGTAGTCGGCGGCCTGGATGAGCTTGAGGAGGATGTTCTCGACGTCTTCGCCGACGTAGCCGGCCTCGGTCAGCGCCGTGGCGTCGGCGACGGCGAACGGCACGTTGAGCTGCTTGGCGAGCGTCTGCGCGAGGTAGGTCTTGCCGCAGCCGGTGGGGCCGATGAGGAGGATGTTCGACTTGGCGATCTCGACGTCGTCGCGGGCGTGGTCGGCCGACGTGAGCGTCGTGCGAGCGCGGACCCGCTTGTAGTGGTTGTAGACCGCGACCGCGAGCGCCTTCTTCGCGGCATCCTGCCCGATGACGTACTCCTCGAGGAACGCGAAGATCTCTTTCGGCTTCGGGCAGCTCGAACTCGCCGGCCTCGGTCTCGCCGGCCTCGGCGAGGCGCTCCTCGATGATCTCGTTGCAGAGTTCGACGCACTCGTCGCAGATGTAGACGCCCGGCCCCGCGATGAGCTGCTGGACCTGCTTCTGGCTCTTTCCGCAGAAGGAGCACTTGAGCAGGTCGGCGCTCTCCCCGATGCGTGCCATCGGACCCTCCCTGTCGACGAGTCTGTTCCGAGCCTAGCCCGAGATCGGGACGGAGCGGCATGGCGCGCCGCGGATTGGACGCGTCGCGGTTCGCGCGGTCGCGAACCGCCGCGGCGACCACGGCTCGGGCACGGGCATCCGGCGCGCCGAACGCGGCGGATGGCGCGGCCGGTCGGCCGCGTCATCCGCCGCGTTCGGGCGGGGTCGCTACCGGGTGATCGCCGGCAGGCTCTTGCGCGAGGTGAGCACCTGGTCGATGAGGCCGTACTCGAGCGCCTCGTCGGCCGAGAGGATCTTGTCGCGGTCGATGTCGGTGTTGACCTGCTCCTGCGTGCGGTTCGAGTGACGCGAGAGCGTCTCCTCGAGCCACGAGCGCATGCGCATGATCTCGGCCGCCTGGATCTCGATGTCGGACGCCTGGCCGTGGCCGGCCTCGCCCATCGCGGGCTGGTGGATGAGCACGCGCGCGTTCGGCAGCGCGAGGCGCTTGCCGGGCGTGCCCGCCGCGGCGATGACGGCGGCGGCCGAGGCCGCCTGGCCGAGCACGACCGTCTGGATCTGCGGACGGATGTACTGCATCGTGTCGTAGATCGCCGTCATGGCCGTGAACGAGCCGCCGGGCGAGTTGATGTAGAGGATGATGTCGCGGTCGGGGTCCATCGACTCGAGCACGAGCAGCTGCGCCATGATGTCGTCGGCCGACGCGTCGTCGACCTGCACGCCGAGGAAGATGATGCGGTCCTCGAAGAGCTTCGCGTAGGGGTCCTGGCGCTTGTAGCCGTAGGCCGTGCGCTCCTCGAAGCTCGGCAGGATGTAGCGCGAGCCCGGGGCCTGGACGCCGTTGAAGGCGGTGCCGCCGAAAGCAGGGATGTTCATTCGCTCGTTCTCTCTCTTCCTCACGCCTGTCGGTTCCGCCGCCGCCGGCGACGTCGAGTGCCGACTCGCGGATGTGGTCGACGAAGCCGTACTCGAGGGCCTCCTGCGCGTTGAACCAGCGGTCGCGGTCGCCGTCGGCGTTGATCTGCTCGACCGACTTGCCGGTCTGCGCCGCGGTGATCTCGGCGAGCCGCTTCTTCATGTCGAGGATGAGCTGCGCCTGGGTCTGGATGTCGCTCGCGGTGCCGCCGAAGCCGCCGTGCGGCTGGTGCAGCAGCACGCGCGCGTTGGGGGTGATGTAGCGCTTGCCCTTCGTGCCGGCGGTGAGGAGGAGCTGGCCCATCGACGCGGCCATGCCGATGCCGACCGTGACGATGTCGTTCGGCACGAACTGCATGGTGTCGTAGATCGCCATGCCGGCCGTGATCGAACCGCCGGGCGAGTTGACGTAGAGGTAGATGTCCTTCTTCGCGTCCTCGGCGGCGAGGAGCAACAGCTTCGCCGCGATCTCGTTGGCGTTGTCGTCGCGCACCTCGGATCCGAGCCAGATGATGCGGTCCTTCAGCAGTCGATCGAAAACACCGGGGCTGGGTGTCGCTTCGGCCATGTGTCGCTCCGTTTCCGTTGTCGCGTTCACTCGAATCTATCCGGTGCAACGCACGCGAACGGGGCTGTTCGCCCTAGGCGGAGGAGCCGAGCTCCCGGGCGTATGCCGCGAGCGACACGCGGTAGCGCGGCAGGTGCGGGGCAAGGGCCGACAGCGCCTCGGATGCCGCGCGGCGGGCGTCGCCCGCGTCGACGAGCGCGAGCGCGCGGAACGCGACGACCGCGTCGCGCAGCTCGCCCGCCTCGGGCTCGATCGCGTCGAGCAGCTGCACGGCCTCGAGCGGCGCGCCCGAGGTTGCGGATCGTGGACGCGAGCTGGACGTGCGCCTGCACGCGCTCGGAGCCGTCGAGGCCGCGTTCGAGCGCCTCGCGGTAGAGCGGCCTCGGCCTCGGCCTCGAGGCCGGCGGAGTCGCGTGCGCCCGCCCGCTCGAACAGCGCGAGCGGGTCGCCGGGCGGACGCTCGCGCGGCCAGCGCGTCGATGCGGCGGATCACCTCCGCGTCGCCGAGGTCGTCGGCGCGCCGCCCAGACGGCGTCGACGCGGTCCTGCCAGTCGCTCATGGATTGCCTCCGGGGATGCGAGCGGGGCCGGACGAACTCGCCCGGCCCCGCTCGTGATCGATCGTCCGACTACTCGGCGTCGGCCTTCTTGGCGGCGCGCTTGCGCGCGGGCTTCTTGGGCTCCTCGGCCTCGGCCTCGGCGGGCGCGTCGCCGGCCTCGGTCTCGGCGTCGGCCTTCTTGGCGGCGCGCTTGCGAGCCGGCTTCTGTCTCCTCGGCGGGCGCCTCGGCGGCGTCGGCGTCGGCGGCGCTCGCGTCGGCCTCGTCGCCCGTCGGCCACGGCCGTGAACTCGGAGAGGTCGACCGGCGTTGCCCGCGGCATCCGTGACCTTCGCCTTGCCGAGCGCGATCGCGAGCGCCTTGTTGCGCGCGACCTCGCCGACCATGGCGGGGATCTGGCCGTTCTGGCTGAGGACCTGGACGAACTCGTTGGGGTCCATGCCGTACTGCGCGGCGCCCTGCACGAGGTACTGGGTGAGCTCGTCCTGGCTGACCTGGACCTTCTCGGCCTCGGCGATCGCGTCGAGCACGATCTGCGTCTTGAAGGCCTTGGTGCTGGACTCGGTGACCTCGGCGCGGTGCTCGTCGTCCTCGAGGCGACCCTCGGACTCGAGGTGACGGTGCACCTCGTCCTCGATGACGCTGTCGGCGACCGGCACGTCGGCGAGCTCGACGAGCTTGTCGACGAGCAGGTCGCGGGCCTGGGTGCCCTGGCCGAACGACTTGTTGCGGGCGACCTGCTCCGTGAGGCTCGCGGTGAGCTCGTCGAGCGTGTCGAACTCGCTCGCGATCTGCGCGAAGTCGTCGTCGGCCTCGGGAAGCTCGCGCTCCTTGACGGCGGTGACGGTGACGGTGATCTCGGCGGTCTCGCCCTCGTGGTCGCCGCCGAGGAGCTTCGACTCGAAGGTGGTGGTCTCGCCGGCGGTGAGCGAGTCGAGCGCCTCGTCGATGCCCTCGAGCAGCTCGCCCGAGCCGAGCTCGTACGAGATGCCGCTGGCGGTGTCGACCTCGGTGTCGTCGATGACGGCGACGAGGTCGAGGGTCACGAAGTCGCCGGTCTTGGCGGGGCGGTCGACCGTGATGAGCGTGCCGAAGCGGCTGCGCAGGCGCTCGAGCTCCTCGGCGACCTCGTCGTCGCCGACCTCGACCGAGTCGACCGTGAGCTCGAGGCCGTCGTAGTCGGGCAGCTCGATCTCGGGGCGCACGTCGACCTCGATCGCGAGCAGCAGGTCGCCGGAGAAGTCCTTCTCGTTCGGCCACTCGACGATGTCGGCCTCGGGGCGGCCGAGGGGGCGCAGCTCGTGCTCGGTGACCGCGGCGCGGTAGAACCCGTCGAGGCCCTCGTTGACCGCGTGCTCGAGCACGGCGGCCTTGCCGACCCGCTGGTCGATGATGGGCGGCGGCACCTTGCCCTTGCGGAAGCCCGGCACGTTGATCTGCTCGGCGATGTGCTCGTAGGCGTGGGCGATGCTGGGCTTCAGCTCCTCGGGCGTCACCGAGATGGTGAGCTTGGCGCGCGTGGGGCTCAGCTTCTCAACCGAAGTGGTCGGCATGGGGAAGATCTCCTGTTGTGTGGAAGTTCGTGTCGAGTCGTGCAACTCGTCGGGGCGACAGGATTCGAACCTGCGACCTCCCGCTCCCAAAGCGGGCGCTCTACCAAGCTGAGCTACGCCCCGAGTCGCCGACTCAACTCGTCGATTCACCCGCACGGGCACGCCGAAGCATGCGGCAGCACGGATGGACCCACGAAAGTCTACTGCACGGGCAGGGTGCCCGCTGTGAGCGGCGCGCGGGCTGCGGGGCCCGAGCCCGGCGGCAGCGGTGCCCCCGAACGGGCGCTGTGGATGGTCTGCCGACGACGCCGTCGCGCGTGGCAGAGTGTGCGCATGACCGACCGTCCCCGAGCCCGTCGGCGGGCCCGGCGCTGCGCCGCTGGCCCGCCGATCCGGCCCAGCTCGTCGACACCACGCGGTGCCCGGCGTGCTTCAGCACCCTCGCGTCGACGCGCTGCGACGTGTGCGGGCTCGACCTCGGCGTTCCCGCGGCCGCCGAGCTGCTCGCGATGTCCACCGCGATCTACGAGGGCGAGCTCGCGACGGCAGCGAGCTCATCGACGCGGATGCGCGCGGCGCAGGCGGCTCGCGAGGCGTGCGGTCGCCTCGCGACGAGCGTGCCGGTCGAGTGCGCCGCGGCTGCGGTCACGGCGACCGGCGGCCGGCGATGCCGGCCGGTGGCGATCCGTCGCCGTCCGATCCGGCCGAGCGTCACGGACGCCGTTCCGACGCGAGCCGCGTCGTCGATGCCCGGTCGCCGCGCCGGTCGCCGTCGTCCACGCGGCGCCGCCGCTGCCGCCGCGGCTCCCGCCGTCCCCGGCGTCGCCCGCCGGCGCCGCCGCCGGCGAGCGACGCAGCGGCGCTCGGGCGTGCAGGTGCTCCTGCTCACGCTCGGCGTGGTGCTCATCTCGGTCACCGCGATCGTGTTCCTCTTCGTCGCCTACCTCGTCGCGAGCCTCGAGGTGCGCTCGGTCATCATCGCGGCGCGCGAGCGTGCTCGTGCTCGGCCTCGCGTGGCTGCTGCGCGCACGGCGGCTGCCGGGAACCGCCGAGGGCGTGGCCTCCGTCGCCGTCGTGCTGCTGCTGCTCGACGTGTGGATCGTGCGTGCGAACGACCTGTTCGGCAGCGACGCGGCTCAGACGCCGCGGCGTACGCCGGCGTGGCGCTCGCGATCGTCGCGCGGCCTGCTCGCCGCCACGCGGGCGGTCGAGCGGCATCCGCGTGCCCGGCTACGCGGCCGCCGGCGCTCGCCCCGGTCTGCGGCCTTCCTGCTGGCGTACTCGGTCGACCCCGAGACCGCCGACCGGCGTCTGGTTGGGCGGCCTCGCGGCCGCCGTGGTGGCAGCGCCGTCGCGGCCGCCCTGCGCGCCTCGCCCGAGCGCGGCGATCCTGCTCGCCGCCGGCTTCGTGGGCGGCGCCGCCGCCACGATCGTCGCGCCCTGGGCGCTCCCCGACGTCGCCTGGGGCGCGTCGTGGGCGTTCCTCGCCGCCGGTGGAGCGTGGTTGCTGGCGGTGGTCGTGATCGCCCTCCGCGAGCGCGACACGACGCTCGCCCTGGAGCTGGATCGCGGCGCCGGCGCTCGGCGCGAGCGTCGCGCTGGCACCGGTGGTGGGCTCGCTGCAGGAGCTCGACGGCCCCGACGCCCTGTGGATCGCGCCGGCGCGGAGCGGTCGTCGTCGCGTGCCTGTTCGCCGGAGCGGCGCGAGTCCTCCGAGCCCGTCGGGAGATGCTCGCCGGCGTTCGGCGCCGCCGCCGCGGTGGCGGCCGCCGCGGCGGTGGCCGGGGGCTCGCCGGGCTCCAGGCGATCGGCACCCGGGCGATGTCGGGCATCCAGCCCGTGGAGGTACGGCCCGACCGAGGCGCTGCCGTCGCTCGTCGACGACGTCCGACCTCGGTGCCGTGCTCGTCCCGCTCATCGTGGCGGCGGGCAGCGCCGCCGTGCTCGCGGTCTTCGGCCGCCTCCGGCGACTCGCGGCGATCCCGGTCGCGTTCGCCGCCGCAGGCGCCGCTGGTCGCGGCATCCGTCGCCCCGGCGGTGTGGCTCGCTGCGGCCGCGCTCGTGCTGCTCGCGGCGATCGCCCTCGCGCGCCGCCGCCCTGACCGGTCGCGCGGCCGTCCCGGGCCTGCTCGCGATCCTCGCGGTCGGCGGGATCTCGGCCGGCGGGGCTCGGGCTGAGCACCGCCTACTCGAGCGCTCCGGTCTGGCCGTGGACGATCGCCGCGCTCCTCGCCCTGCTCGTCGCCGGGCGGCTGCTGGCCGCGCGGGTGTGGCCGACCGGCGTCGGCGCGCGGGATCGGCGCGGCGCACCTCGCCGTCGCGGCGGTGCTCGTCGGCGTCGTCGCGTTCTCGATCCCGTCCTGGCTCGAGCCGTCGGCGTCCGATCCGCCGGTCGAGCCCTGGCAGTCGCCGTGGATGTGGCTGGGCACGGTCGCCTCGGTCCTGCTCGGCGGCGCCCTCCTCGTGCCGCGCATCCCCGCGCTCGATCGCACGAGCATGGCGCTGCCGCTGCTGGTCGGCGTGGCCGCGGGTGCGCTGGCGCACCGCATTCGACGACGCTCCGCTCGGATGGCTGCCGGCCACGCTCGGAGCCGTCGTCGTGGTCGCCGGGATCCGTCCCTCCGCGTCGCCGCTCGTGCGCAGCGCCCTCGCCGCCGTCGGTCCGCTCCTCGTCGCGCTCGCGCTCGGCGCCGCATTCGGCGCGATCCCGGATGCCCCCGCCTTCGTCGTCGGCGCCGCCGCCGGCGTCCTCCTCGCCGCGGCCGTCGGCCACGCCGCGCTGCCCCGCGCGGCTGCGAGCTCCGCGGCTGGCGTGGAGCCTCGCGGTCGGCCTGGCCGGCACGCTCGCACTCGCGTCGGCGCCGTTCGCCGGCGACGAGGCCTGGCTCCTCCTGCTCCTGCTCGCGCCGGTGCCGGTGCTCGTCGCGTCGCTCCACGGCGACCCGATCGGCGGCGACTCGCCCAGCCGGCACGTCTCGTGGCTCAGCCTCCCGATCGCGGTGGGCGCCGCGTGGGCGTGGCTCACCGGCGAGGGCGTCGACGACGTCGAGGCGTACACGGTGCCGCTCGCCGTCGCGCTCCTGGTCGCCGGAGGCCTGATCACCTGGCGTCGAACGGCGCCGTCCACGCGCTCCTCCGGCCGCACCGCGCTGTTCGCCTCCGCGGCGGCGGTGCTCGTGCTGCCGAGCGTCGCGTCGAGTGCCGAGTCGGAGCTCCGCACGCTCGTGCTCGTCGCCGCGGGCACGGTGGTGGCGATCGCCGCCGCGTTCCTCCCCGAGGCGGCTCGAGGCGTGCCGATCCGCCTCCTCGGCGTCGCGACGGGCTGGACCGCGCTCACCGGCGCCGCGCTGGTGCGCGGTTCGGCCGTCGCGGTCGGCGAGCGCGAGCGTGCTGCCGGTGGAGTTCTGGCCCGCTGCTCGCGCTCGCGGCCGGCGTGGTCGTCGCCGTGACCTGGGCGCGCGTCGGCGTCGCGGCCGGCGTGGTCGCCGAATCGCTGCTCGCGGCATCGGTCGTCGCGGCTTCCGTGCCGACGCTGCTCGCGATCCTCGCCGGCGTCGAAGCGCTCGCCCGCGCCGCCGTGCTGTTCCCGCTGCTCGCCGTCGCGCACATCGCCTCGACCGCGACCCGACGACGTCCGTTCACCGGGCCGGTCATCCAGTGGACGACGCTCGGCGTGCTCGTCATCGGCGGCACCACCGCCCTCGCGGCCGGCGGGTCGACCCGTTCGACGTCGTGACGGCATCGATCGCAGCGGCCCTCATCGGCGCGGGCGCCGTGCGCATGCGGCGCGACGCCGAGCTCGGCAGCTGGCGCGAGCTCGGTCCGGGTCTCGCGGTGCTGCTGCTGCCCGCGTTCGTGGCGGACTTCCTCGATCCCGAGCTCTGGCGGCATCGTGACGCTCGGCGTCGTCGCCGTCGCCGTCGTGGTGATCGGCGCGGTCCGGCGCCTGCAGGCCCCGCTGCTGCTCGGCGGCGGCGTGCTGCTCGCGCATGCGATCGTGCAGCTCTGGCCGTGGATCACCTAGCTCTACGAGGCGGTGTGGTGGTGGCTGTGGCTCGGCGTCGCCGGCGTGCTCCTCGTCGCGCTGGCGGCGACCTACGAACGGCAGCTCCGCCTGGCTCGCGGGGTCGCGCGCACGATCGCCGCGCTGCGGTGAGCGCGCCGCAGCGGCGCGGCGCGGGGCATCCGTCACATGCGCTCGACCCACGCCGCTCGCCACTCGGGTGCGGGGAACGGCTGCGACCAGTACGCCGTCTCCTTCGCGATCCTGCCGTCGCGCAGCTCGAAGACGAACACCGTCTGGTACTCCGCGCCGTCCCCGTAGTCGAGCGTCGCCTCGGCGACCCAGATGTCGCCCTCGCCGACGATCCGGCGTGGACTGATCTTCGGGAGCTGCGGGAAGGAGCGGTAGATGCCGCGCCGGTTGTCGCCGCCGACGATGCGCTCGCCCGACTGCGGCCACTCCATGACCGCGTCCTCGTGGAAGACGGCGTCCATGCCGTCGACGTCACCGGCGTTCAGCGTCGCGATCAGCGCCTCGACCGTCTCTCGCCCGCCCATATCGTGCTCCCTCGAACGGATGGCGCGCGCGGGCGTGCGTGGACCGGCTCCTGCCGTGTACTACGATGATCCAGTGCTCGCGAGCGGGCGCGCGCGGATGTAGCTCAATGGTAGAGCCTCAGTCTTCCAAACTGATTACGCGGGTTCGATTCCCGTCATCCGCTCCAGCAGTCCCGGCACCGCCGAGCGTCGGCCGTGCCCGACGACGACGGATGCCGCGGCATCCGCTGGCCGCGTCGAGCCCGGTCAGCCGAGCCTTCCCTTCCTTGAAATACCCGGGCAGCCGCGTAGCGTTGAAGACGACAGACGCCGAACGGGAAGGGTGACACGTATGACCGACACGAAGACCGCACCGAAGACCACCAAGACCGGAGACCACGCCGACGTCGCCGCGGGCGTCGCCCAGTACCTGACGCCCGTCGTGCACGAGCTCGTCGCGCTCGTCGTCAACGGCAAGCAGGCGCACTGGCACGTGCGCGGCGTGAACTTCATCGCCGTGCACGAGCTGCATCGACGACGTCGTGGCGCACGCCCAGGAGTGGGCCGACCTGGCCGCGGAGCGCGTCGTCGCCCTCGGCCTGCCGATCGACGGCCGTCTCGCGACGGTCGCCTCGAAGAGCGGCGCCGCGAACCCGAAGCTCGGCTTCCAGCCGTACGAGGAGGCGATCGCCGACGTCGTCGCCCAGATCGACCTCGCGATCGAGAAGGTCAACGCCGCGATCGAGGGGCTCGACGAGCTCGACCCGGCCAGCCAGGACGTGGTGATCGAGATCCGCCGCGGCCTCGACAAGGACCGCTGGTTCCTCTTCTCCCACATCGCCGTGAAGTAGTCGGCGATGGCGGGCTGACGGGCCCGGGTGCAGAATGCCGCTATGACGGCGGATGCATCCGGGCCCGCGTCGTTCCCCGGACGATGACGTCGGCGCGCCTCACCGACGCGCAGCAGTCGCTGCGCGCCCAGATGCTCGCGACCGAGCACTGGAGCCTCCTCGCAGCCGCAGTCACGACGCAGAGCGAGGTGCTCACGCGCATCGCGATCTTCCTCACGCTGGTCTCGGCCGGGCTCGTGACGCTCGGCGTGCTCGGCAACGCGACGGAGTTCAGCGGCTGGTTCGGCGTCGCGGCGCTCGGCGTGCTGTTCCTGCTCGTGGTGCTCGGCATGATCACGCAGCTGCGGGTGTTCAACACCGCGACCGAGGACCTCGTCTACGTCCTGGCGATGAATCGCCTGCGCGCCGCCTACATCGACCTCGATCCGGGCATCGAGCCGTACTTCATGATGGGCACGACCGACGACCTGCCCGGGACGCAGCAGACGTACTACGCCTTCGCGGCCCGCGACCGCGCACAGGTGTTCGCGAGCTCGATGATGCTCATCCTCGTCGTGCACGCCGCGCTCGTCGGGCTGTTCGGCGGGGCGCTGACGTACGCGCTCGTCCGGCTCGGTCGGCTGGTCGATCACCGTCGGCGTCGTCCTCGCGCTC
This sequence comes from uncultured Actinomycetota bacterium, assembly GCA_963709115.1. Taxonomy (GTDB): domain Bacteria; phylum Actinomycetota; class Actinomycetes; order Actinomycetales; family Microbacteriaceae; genus Agromyces. Next base: position 231,681 of record CAVPVF010000016.1, on the reverse strand, counting down.
GCGGCGTTCGTCGGGTGGATGGCCTGGGGCTACCGCGGATACTTCTCGGTGTGGCGCATCCACCGGCCGCTGCGCTCGACGCCCGACGCGTAGCGCCTCGTCAGCGCTGCAGCCAGGTGAGCACGGCGAGCACGCGTCGGTGGTCGGTGCCCGAGTCCTCGAGCGAGAGCTTCTGGAAGATCGACGTCACGTTCTTCTCGACGGCGCCGACGCCGATGAAGAGCTGCTTCGCGATGCCCGCGTTCGTGCGCCCCTCGGCCATGAGCGCCATGACCTCGCGCTCGCGCGGCGTGAGCGTCTCGAGCGGGTCGCTGCGCCGCGACAGCAGCTCGCGCACGACCTGCGGGTCGAGCACCGTGCCGCCCTCGCTCACGCGCTGCACCGCGTCCTCGAGCTCGTCGAGCGAGGCGACGCGGTCCTTCAGCAGGTAGCCCATGCCGCCCTCGCCCGACGAGAGCAGCTCGTGCGCGTAGGTGCCCTCGACGTACTGGCTGAGCAGCAGCACCCCGAGCTTCGGATGCCGCCGGCGCAGCTCGATCGCGGCGCGCACGCCCTCGTCGCGGAACGTCGGCGGCATGCGCACGTCGAGCACGGCGAGGTCGGGCGCGGTCTGCTCGATCTCGGCGAGCAGGCCGTCGGCGTCGCCGTAGGAGCCGACGGTCTCGAACCCCGCCTCGTCGAACAGCCGCACCAGCCCCTCGCGCAGCAGCACGGAGTCCTCGGCGAGCACGATGCGCAGGGGGCGGCGGGCGGCATCCGTCATGACCTTCACCCTATCGGCGCGCACGGCGACGGCCCCGACGCGGGCGTGCGTCGGGGCCGTCGGTCGGACGTGGCTCAGACCACGCCGGGCACGGTGCCGGCCGCGGTTCCGGATGCCGCGAGCGGCACGTACGGCACGTGCGCGCCGATCGTGGTCGGCCCGCCCGCGGGGCTGTCGATCACGAGCATGCCCCGGAGGCCGCGCACGCGCTCGTCGAGCCCGGCCAGCCCGTGCCCGGGCGTCGGCGCGGCGCCGCCGTGACCGTTGTCGGTGACCCAGACGTCGATCCAGTGGCCCGCGGCGCCCTCGTCGCGCGTGGCGACGCGGAGGCGGATGCCGGTCGGCCTCGGCGTGCTTCGCGGCGTTCGTGAGGAGCTCGGCGGCGATGAAGTACGCGTTGCGCTCGATCGGCGCGGGCAGCGCGGCATCCGCGAGGTCGACCTCGACGATGACCGGCACCGGGCTGCGCGAGGCGAGCGACTCGAGGCCGGCCGCGAGGCCGCGGTCCTGCAGGATCGGCGGCGCGAACCCGCGGGACAGCGCCCGCAGCTCGTCGAGCGCCTCGCGGGCCTGGTCGCGCGCCTCGCCGACGAGCGCCTTCGCCGAGCTCGGGGTCCTGCTCGAGCCGGCGCTCGATCGTCGCGAGGTCCATCTGCAGGCGCACGAGCCGCTGCTGCGGGCCGTCGTGGATGTCGCGCTCGAGGCGTCGGAGCGACGCGTCCTCGGCCTGCACGGCGGCGCCGCGGGAGGCGGAGAGCTGCGGCGACCTCGACCTCGAGCGCCTCGGAGCGCCAGGCGCCGAGCACGCCCCGGGCGATCACGTCGTGCAGGAGCGTGAGCCCGCGGAACACGAACGGCAGCGTGGCGAGGAAGACCAGGCCGAGCAGGACCTCGAAGATCCGCTCGCCGACCACGGGGTCGTACGCGAAGTCGTTGCCGGGCAGGAACCGGTCGACGAGCCATTCGTTCAGCCAGAAGGTGCGGTCGCCGGTCGGGATGAACGGCTGCCAGATCCAGCCGGTCGTGCCGGCGAGCGCGACCGACGTCCACGCGATCGTGATGCTCCACGTGACGACGCTGACGATCGGGTTGATCACGAGCGTGTGCAGCAGGTACAGCCAGTAGTGGCCGTCGATGAACGGCGCGAACGCCGATCGCCAGAAGCCCTGCTCGCGGCCGTCGCGACCCCACGCGGGTCGGCGGATCTCGGGGCGGCCGGCCCACCGCAGGCGGATGAGCTCGAGCGTGCCGAATCCGCGGGCGATGTAGAACGCGGCGACCATGAGGAAGATGCCGACGAAGATCGTGACGAGGCCGAGGCCGGTGAAGAACACGGTCGAGAGCACGACCAGGCCGATGATGGCGATCGGCATCGTCAGGATGAGGAAGCCGAACTCGCGAGGGACCTTCGCCCAGAGGGCGCCGTAGCCGCGGCGCGGCGGCGCGGCATCCGTCGCCGTGGTGCTCGTGGTGGTCATGCTCGCGGTCGTGATGCTCGCCTCCCCGTTCGGCTCGGGCCGGAGGATCGCGGTCGCGTCGTCCGGCCGCCTCCCGGGGTTTCCGGTGGGCACGGTGTCAGTGCTCATGGTCGGTTCCTCCTGTCATCGTGGCAGACTGGCCCGGTTCGACGACGGCGAACTGGCCCATCATGCCCTGGTCCTCGTGCCACAGCAGGTGGCAGTGGTACATGTACGGGGTGTCGGGATCGGCGTAGTCCTCGAAGCGCAGGACCAGCACGAACTCGGTCTCGGGGCGGGCGAAGATCGTGTCCTTCCATCCCGAGAGCTCGGGGGCGGCGGCGCCCCGTCGATCGAGGCGATGCGGAACTGCACGTCGTGCACGTGGAAGCTGTGCGGCATCTGGCTCGTGTTGGTGACGATCCAGCGCTCGGTCGTGTCGACCGTGACGGTCTCGTCGATCCGGCCCATGTCCATCTCCGAGCCGTTGATCTCGAAGCCGTCGAGCGTGAAGCTGCGGGTGGTGACGGCCTGCGACCTCGTCGACGGGCGGCAGGGTCGCGAGTCGCTCCGGCACGTCGGGGGCGGCGTCGAGCGTGTCGGCGGCGCGCAGCTCGAGCACGTCGAACGAGTCCGTGCCGCCGTTCATCGCGGCGATCGAGTCGATCATGCCCGCGGACTCGGCGGTCGCCTCGGACCGCAGCACGAGCCGCTCGCCGGGCTCGACCCGCACGAGCACCTCGGCGCGTTCGCCGGGCGACAGCAGCACCCGGTCGAGCTCGACGGATGCCTCGAGCAGGCCGCCGTCGGTCGCGATGAGCTCGACGGGGCGGCCGTCGCTCCACGTGAACGCGTAGCTGCGCGCCGTCGAGGCGTTGAGGAGGCGGAGCCGCACGAGCTCGTCGTGCACGTCGAGGTAGGGGCCGCGCGTGCCGTTCACGAGCAGCTCGTCGCCGAGCCCGCCGGCGAAGCCGCGCTGGCCGCCCTCGCGCGCGCCGTCGGCCGAGAAGCCGGTGTCCTGCACGATGACGGGCACGTCGTCGACGCCGTACTCGCGCGGCAGCGGGAGCGCCGCCTCGGCGTCGTCCTGCACGAGGAACATCCCGGCGAGGCCGCGTGCGACGTGCGACTCGGTCTCGCCGTGCGGGTGCGGGTGGTACCAGAGCGTCGCCGCCTGCTGGTCGATGTCCCACTCGGGCGACCACGTGGCATCCGGCTCGACCATCTGGTGCGGGCCGCCGTCCATCTCGGCCGGCAGGTGCATGCCGTGCCAGTGCACGGTGGTCGGCACGTCGAGCGAGTTGGCGACGTCGACGCGCACGTGCTCGCCGCGCTTCGCGACGAGCGTCGGGCCGAGGTAGGAGCCGTTGAAGCCCCAGGTGTCGCTCGGCACGCCCGGCGCGAACTCGGTGGTCCCGGCCTGGGCCTCCAGGCTGAAGACCCGCGTGCCGTCGGCGTCGACGGTCGACGGTGCGAGCGGCGGGATCGCGAGGGGCGTCTCGAAGTCGACCTTGCCGACCGTCGACACGGGCGCGGGCCCGACGAGGCCGCAGCCCGCGAACGACACCGCGACGAGCGCCCCGGCGGCGAGGGCGGCGAGGGCGCCGACGGCGGCGCGTGGTCGGCGGATCCCGAGGGGGTTCGAGCGTGTCGCTGGCATGGTTCCAGCCTCGCGATCGCGCGCGCTCCCGCCCCATCCGGCGGGCGACCGGATCGGTCGGGGGTTTTCCCCCGGCCGTCAGCGCGCGCCGTGCGTGAAGCGTCCGGCGACGCAGCGTCGCCGCCACCGGCATCCGGCGCAGGTCGTCGACGGATGCCGCGAGCGGGTCGAGCTCGACGACGGCGAGGTCCGCCGGAGCGCCGACCCGCACCGACGCGCCGTGACCGCCGGTCGAGGCGGCGAGCGCCGCGCGCGCCTCGATCGCCTGCTCGGGATGCCACGGCTCCCGTCCGTCGCGCGTGCGCCCGACCGCGGCCGCGATCGCGACCCACGGATCGAGCGGCGCCACGGGCGCGTCGGACCCGAGCGCGAGCTCCACGCCCGTCGGCGGCGAGGTCCGCGAGCATGAACGCGCGGTCGGTGCGGCCGGCCCAGTACCGGTCGGCGACGTCGCGGTCGTCCATCGCGTGCTCGGGCTGCACGCTCGCCACGACGCCGAGCGCCGCGAAGCGGGCGACGTCGTCGCGACGGAGCAGCTGCGCGTGCTCGATCGAACCCCGTGCAGCCGACCGCCTCGAACGCGTCGAGCACTCGGGCGTTGGCCCGGTCGCCGATCGCGTGCACCGCGGGGGTGAGGCCGGCATCGTGGGCGCGGCGCATGAGCGGCACCAGGTCGTCGTACGCCACGGTGGCGAGTCCGTAGGGGTGCTCGTCGGGGCCGAGTCCCGGGTAGGGGTCGAAGCACCAGGCGGTGCGCGTGTTGAGCGAACCGTCGGTGATGACCTTGTAGCCGCCGACCGTCACGAGCCCACCGGTGTCGGGCACGACGTCGCCGGTGCGCAGCCCCTCGGCGATCGCCCGGTCGAGGTGCTGCGTGTAGACGCCGAACGAGACGCGCAGCGAGCGGATGCCGCCGGCGGCACGCCGCGCCCAGTCGTCGCGGTTCCACCGCATCTCGTAGTCGGTCACGCCCACGACGCCGCGCGCGGCGGCGCGCTCCACGGCGTCGGCGACCCACGCGTCGAGCACCTCGTCGGCGACGTCGTCGAGCTCGCGCACGAGGCGGAAGCAGTCGTCCTCGCGCAGCACGCCGCTCTCCCCCGCCGCGTCGCCCACGCCGTGTCGCCGGGCCGCGGCGGTGTTCAGCCAGCAGGCGTGCAGGTCGGCGGCGACGAGCACGACCGGGACGTCGCCCGAGACCGCGTCGAGGACTGCGCGGGTCGGCGGCATCCGGCCAGAGCCCGTCGCGGTAGCCGAAGCCGATCACCTCGGGCTCGCCGCGATCGACGGATGCCGCGACGATCGCCGCGACGGCCGCCGCCGAGTCCGCGCCGGCGAGGTCGACGCGGCGCGACACCATCGCCCACTGCGAGAGGTGCACGTGCCGGTCGTGCAGGCCGGGCACGAGGAATCCGCCGTCGAGGTCGACGCCGGCGGGCGCCGCGCGGCCGCGCCCGGCGCCGGTCCGCGAGGAGCCGGCCGGCACGATCGCCGCGACGCGCCCGCCCGCGAGGTGCACGTCGACGGGCGCGTCGGCACCCGGGAGCCGCACGCCCGCGAGCACCAGCGGCTCCGCGGCATCCGTCGCACCCCGGAGGCCGCCGTCGGCGACCCCGCTCACGCGCGCGCCGCCCGCAGCGCCTCGTGGGTGCGTCGCATCTCCGCGGCGAGCGCGGGGCTCGCGTAGGGGCCGTCGCCCTCGAGCTCGCCGATGATGCGGTCGACGGTCTCGGCCGGGCGGTTCTGGCTCATCTTGTTCTTGGCGACGAACCGCGTGATCGGGATGCGCAGGCCCACGGTCCCCGTCGCGATGCGGTCGGCGTAGGCGCTGTTCTCGACGGTGCCGCGCATGCGCCGCGGCTCGGGCATGGCGTCCTCGAAGTGGTCGACGAGCGCCTCGAGCACGCGCAGGTTCTCGTCGGCGTCGAGCAGCTCGGGGGTGCCGTAGAGGTGCGCGGTGACGAAGTTCCACGTCGGCACGGCCGGGTTCGCGTCGTACCAGCCCGGCGAGATGTAGCCGTGCGGGCCCTGCACGACGATCATCACCTCGTGGCGGCCGAGCTCGTGCACGACCTCGTCGGGCCGGCCGACGTGCGTGAGCAGCGTGATGCCCGTCGGCCGTCTCGTCGAGCAGCACCGGGTAGTGCGACGCGACGAGGCCCGCGGCATCCGTCATGCTCACGATCGTCATCCACGGGTGCTCGCGGATGAGGCGCTTGACGCCCTCGTCGCTCGCGAGGGTGAAGCTGGGGTTCTGTCGCATCGGTCTCCTCAGTCCTGGCAGTAGGGGCACCAGTAGAGCTTGCGGCCGCCGAGCTCCTCGAGCGCGATGTTCGTGCCGCAGACCCGGCAGGGCAGTCCCTCGCGCTTGTACACCCAGTGGCGGTCGTCGCGGCTGGCCATCGCGGCGCGGTACGCCTCGGGGTCGAGGTCGTCCATCGTCATCATCTGGCCGGTCTCGACGCCGATCGCGATGAGCTTCGCCCAGTCGTTCCAGAGGTGGCGGACGTGCTCCTCGGGCACCGGCCTTGCCCGGGGTGTGCGGGTTCTGCCTGGCGCGGAACAGGAGCTCCGCGCGGTAGACGTTGCCGATGCCGGCGACCACGCCCTGGTCCATGAGCAGGAGGGCGATCGGCGTCGCCTTCCTGCGGACGGCGCGGGTGAACCGCTCCTCGGCCTCGGGGCCGGAGTCGATGAGCGGATCGGGGCCGAGCTTGGACACGACCGCCTCGACCTGCGCGGGGTCGAGCACCTCGCACGCGGTGGGACCGCGCAGGTCGGCGCAGATCGTGTCGGTGAGCAGGCGCACCCGCACCTGGCCGACCGGCTCGGGCGGGAACGTGTCGAGGCCGTTGCCCTCCTTCTCGGACTCCGACATGCGCAGCCGGGTGCGGCGCGGTGCGCCGATCGAGGTGAGGGAGTTCTCGCCGGCGCGGTCGAACACCACGGCGTCGGGGTTCGGCCCCTCGAGGAAGGTGCCGCGCTGGTTGGTCTGCCCCATGCGTCCGTTCGCCGACGCGATGGTCGCGTCCATCAGGATGTCGCCGGCGAAGTCCCACGCGCCGTACATGCCGAGGTGCACGCGCAGCCACACGTCGCCCTCGAAGCCGAGGAACATCTGCTTGCCCACGGCGCGGGCATCGGTCATCCGCCGCCCGTCGAGCTCGGCGGCACCGACCGCGAACCGGCCCTGCGGGCTCGACGCGTGCACGACGTGGCCGACGAAGTTGCGCTCGAACTGGCGGGTGATGCGGTGGACGGAGTGTCCCTCGGGCACCGCGGCCTCCTACGCCTCGCCGGCCGGATCGGGCGCCGCGTCGACGCCCTTGCCCGCGATGTCGCCCGTGGTCTCGTACTCCGCGAGCTGCGCGATGCGGCGCACGTGCCGCTCGTCGCCCGAGAACGGCTCGGCGATGAAGGCGTCGATGTAGCGGATCGCCTCCTCGACGGTGTGCTGGCGTGCGCCGATCGAGATCACGTTGGCGTCGTTGTGCTCGCGGGCGAGGATCGCCGTGTCCATGCTCCACACGAGGGCGGCGCGGATGCCCTTCACCTTGTTCGCCGCGATCTGCTCGCCGTTGCCCGACCCGCCGAACACCACGCCGAGGGTGCGCACGCCGGCGGCCTGGTCGCGTGCGACGCCCAGCGCCGCGTTGATGCAGAACGCCGGGTAGTCGTCGAGCGGGTCGTACTCGGTGGGGCCGTGGTCGACGACCTCATGACCGCCGTTGGTCAGGTGATCGACGAGCGTGCGGCTGAACTCGAGGCCGGCGTGGTCGGTCGCGATGTGGATGCGCATGGGGCAAGTCTAGGGATTCGGCACCCATCGGATCGCGCGCCCGTGCGGCTGCGCCCACGCGAGCTGCACGCCGTCGAGGGCGAGCACGAGGTCGCTGCTGTCGTTCTCGACGTCGTCGCGCACGCGGATGCCCGGCGTGACCGCGCGGCGCCTCGACCGAGAGCCAGTGCCCGGGCAGGCCGCGCACGAGGTCGGCGAACCGCGCACGGCCCGGCTCGTCGAGGTACATGAGCACGGCGGTGTGGAAGACGACGAGGGTGGCGTCGGCGGGCGCCTCGGCGGCGAGCGCGGCCAGCCGGTCGTTGAGGTCGCCCGCGACGATGCGGGGCGGATCGGCTGCCGCGATCGCGGCCGCCGCGCGGCAGGCGCTCGCGGCGGTCGTCGTGCTCGGGCCAGACCAGCGCATCGAGCCACGCGACGTCGTCGGGGCGCCGCACGTCGAGCGGGTTGAGGTCGATGCCGCCGCGCCAGACGACCTCGGGGAGGCGATCCGGCACCGGCACCGGCCCGTGCACCTCGCAGTCGAGCACCACCGCGCTCGGGCCGTCGTCGGGGTCGAGCTGCGGATGCCCGCTGTACCGGTAGCTGTAGCGGTCGGGGTAGAGGCAGAGTCCGGCGGATGCCCCGACCTCGAGCAGCGCGAGCGGCCCCTCGATGCCGGCGAGCGCGGGCACGTGCAGCGCGCAGCGCGCGGCCTCGTTGGTCTGCGTCGCGTGCGTGAGGGCGGTGGCCCGCACGTCGGGCCAGTGCTCGTGGAGCCAGTCGCGGAACAGCGTCGTACGCCGCGCATCGGCGCGCCCAGGAACCGCGCGGAGCTGAACACGAGGTTGGGCTGCCGCTTCGGGGACGGGAGCTCGTCGATGAGCGCGATCGTGGCGGGATCCCCGGCCACGCCGTGGGCCCAGTCCTCGTAGCGCGCCGACATGCCGCGCGCCTCGACGTCGGCGAACACGCGGTACCGCTCGGCGGTCGGCGCCGTGGCATCCGTGCTGGTCGACATAGCGGCCACGGTATGGCGGCGGCGGGGCGCGGTCAACGCGGCGCCACGGCGCCGCCCGGCGAGCGCGGCCTGCCGCGTTCTGGGGGCGGCGGGAGCGGCGCCCCGGCACTAGGCTCGGCGCGCCGGGCGGTCGGCCGGAACGGAGGTCGGATGCTCCTCGTGATCGTCTGCGGGCGCACTGCTCGCCGTCGCCGTGGCCCTGTGCGTCGTCTGGGGCCGCGAACCGCTGGTCGAGCCCGAGATCCCCCGATCGCCGACCTCGGCGCCCGGGCCCACGACCTCACGCGTGCAGCCGCCACCTCGACGGGCTCCGCCTCTACGCCTGGTGGGCCTCGATGCTCCTCGTCGTCGGCACCGTCTCGGGCCTCCTGGTCACGGGGGCGGGCGGGCGACTCGCCATGCGGCTGCTCGCCGTCACCTCGCCCGAGGCGACCGGCCGGCTCACGGAGGCGCAGGCGACGGTCGGGGAGATCACGTTCGAGGGCACGATCGGCTACCTCGTGTTCGGCGCCCTGCCGTTCGCGTTCGCGTCGACCGCGCTGTACCTGCTCGCGGCACCGTGGCTCCCCCGGGGACGCCTCGCGGGACCGACGTTCGGCCTCGCCGCGTTCATCATGGTGGCGCCGTTCATCGACCCGCTCCGGGCCGACAACGTGGACTTCGACATCGTCGGGCCCGGGTGGCTGTCGGTGCTCGTGTTCGCGGCGCTCGCCGTGGTGCAGGGCGCGTTCCTCGCCGCGTTCGCCGGGCCGGTTGAGCCGGAGCCTCCCGCTCATGACGCGGGCGAACTGGCCCGACACCGCCGCTGCCCCTCCTGCTGGCGGTCGTGCTGTTCCCCCTCGGCGCGGTCCTCGCGGTCGGAGCCCTCGTCACGTTCGCCCTTCCCCGCCTCCTGCCGTGGTTCCTCGCCGTCCGCGCCTCACGCGGCGGGGTGATCGTGGGCCGCGTCCTGCTGGCGCTCGCCGTGCTCGCGGCGCTGCCGGCGTTCGCGGGCGCCGTGGTGTCGATCTGGGGACGCTGAGCCTGCGGCATCCGTCGCCCGACGACCTCGTCACCGGCTGCGGCGCTCGGCGCGAGCGGGGCTAGGCTGGGACACGTTGCCTGCGGCCACGAGCCGCGTCGATGACTGCGAAGGAGCGCACGTGCCCGGAGAGAACCTCACCCGCATCGAAGCCGAGGAGCGCGCGGCGCTCGTCACGGTGCACGACTACGACGTCGTGCTCGACGTGACCACCGGCCCCGAGGTGTTCCGCAGTCGAGACCACGGTGCGGTTCGCCGCGACCGAGGGCGCGTCGACGTTCATCGACGCGATCACCGCCGAGGTGCACTCCGTCACGCTGAACGGCGTCGCGCTCGACCCGGCCGAGGTGAGCGACGGCGTGCGCATCCAGCTGTCCGACCTGGCGGCCGAGAACGAGCTCGTGGTCGTCGCCGACGGCCGCTACATGCACACCGGCGAGGGCCTGCACCGGTTCGTCGACCCCGTCGACGGCGAGGCCTACCTCTACACCCAGTTCGAGGTGCCCGACTCGCGCCGCATGTTCGCGGTGTTCGAGCAGCCCGACCTGAAGGCCGCCTTCCGCTTCACCGTCACGGCGCCGGCGCACTGGGAGGTCGTGTCCAACTCCCCCACGCCCGAGCCGGTCGACGCCCACGAGGGTGCGAAGACCTGGGCGTTCGACGCCGACCCCGCGCATCTCGAGCTACATCACCGCGCTCATCGCCGGCCCGTACGCCGTCGTGCGCGACGAGCTCACGTCGGCCGACGGCCGCGTCATCCCGCTCGGCGTGTTCAGCCGCAAGAGCCTCTCGCAGTTCCTCGACGCCGACTACATCTTCGAGAAGACGAAGCAGGGCTTCGAGTACTTCGAGGCGAAGTTCGGCGTGCCCTACCCGTTCGAGAAGTACGACCAGCTGTTCGTGCCCGAGTACAACGCCGGGCGCCATGGAGAACGCGGGCGCGGTGACGTTCACCGAGTTCTACGTGTTCCGCTCGAAGGTGACGGATGCCGTGCGCGAGCGCCGCGTCGTCACGATCCTGCACGAGCTCGCCCACATGTGGTTCGGCGACCTCGTGACCATGAAGTGGTGGAACGACCTGTGGCTCAACGAGTCGTTCGCCGAGTGGGCGTCGACGATCGCCACCGCCGAGGCCACCGAGTGGACCGAGGCGTGGACGACGTTCAACTCGATGGAGAAGAGCTGGGCGTACCGCCAGGACCAGCTGCCCTCGACGCATCCGGTCGTCGCGACCATCAACGACCTCGAGGACGTGCAGGTCAACTTCGACGGCATCACCTACGCCAAGGGCGGCTCGGTGCTCAAGCAGCTCGTCGCGTGGGTCGGCGTCGACGCGTTCTTCGCAGGGCGTCTCGGCGTACTTCACGAAGCACGGCTGGGGCAACACGACCCTCGCCGACCTGCTCGCCGAGCTCGAGACCGTCCAGCGGTCGCGACCTGTCGGACTGGTCGGGCCTGTGGCTCGAGACCGCGGGCGTGAACACCCTGCGCCCCGAGATCGAGCACGACGACGACGGCGTGATCACCTCGTTCGCCGTGCTGCAGTCGGCGACCGACGAGCACCCCACGATCCGTCCGCACCGCCTCGCGATCGGCTTCTACAACCTCACCGGGGGCAAGCTCGTGCGCGACCACCGCGTGGAGCTCGACGTCGACGGCGAGCGCACCGAGGTCGCCGAGCTCGTGGGCCTCACCCGCCCCGACCTCGTGCTCCTCAACGACGACGACCTCGCCTACGCGAAGATCCGGCTCGACGAGGCGTCGCACGGCGTCGCGCTCGCGAACCTGTCGGAGATCGAGGACCCGCTCGCCCGCGCCCTCGTGTGGAGCTCGGTGTGGGATGCCACGCGCGACGCCGAGACCCGCGCCAGCGACTACCTCGCGCTCGTGCTCGGCAACATCGCGAGCGAGACCGAGTCGACGACGCTGCGCATCGTGCTGGCCAACGCCGTGCTCGCGGCGAGCGCCTACACGGCGCCCGAGCGGCAGGCCGAGTCGCGTCGTGCCGTCGCCGACGGCTTCTGGCGGCTCGCCGCAGGAGGCCGAGCCGGGCAGCGACGCGCAGTTCCAGTTCGTGATGAACTTCGCCGCCATCGCCGAGGCGGGTTCGCACGTCGACGAGCTCGCCGACCTCTACGACGGCACGCTCGAACTCGAGGGCCTCGAGATCGACACCGACCTCGGCTGGGAGCTGCTGATCGCGCTCGTGGCCGCCGGCCGCGCCGGCGACGCCGAGATCGACGAGCGCCTCGCCGCGCGACAACACCGCGACCGGCCAGCAGTCCGCCGCGCACGCCCGCGCCGCGATCCAGACGCTCGAGGGCAAGGAGCGCGCCTGGTCGTCGCTCATCGACGTCGACACCGCCACGAACACCGTGGTGCGCGAGACGGCGGAGGGCTTCCTGCGCGCGAGCGACCCGGCCCTGCTCGAGGCGTTCGTCGAGCGGTACTTCGCGATGCTCGAGCCATCTGGGAGGAGCGCAGCTACGCGATCGCCGAGAAGCTCGTCGACGGCCTCTACCCGTCGCCGCTCGCGAACCGCGCGCTCGCCGACGCGAGCCGCGCGCTGGCTCGACTCGCACCCCGACGTGCCCGCGCTGCGCCGCCTCGTCGATCGAGCGACTCGCCGGCATCGACCGCGCGCTCGCCGCGCAGGAGCGCGACGCGCAGGACGCGTAGTCGCGGCATCCGCTCGCACCGTTCGACCGACTGAACGACACTCGACCCGCACGCACACGACGGAGGTACGGATGCCCCGGCCTGATCTCACCCGCAGCGAAGCCGAGGCCCGTGCCTCCGTCGTCGCGGCGCCCGCCTACGAGGTCGACCTCGACCTGACGGGCGACGGGCGACACGTTCCGCTCCACGACGACTGGTGCGCTTCCGGCGCGACGCCGGGAGCGTCGACGTTCATCGAGGCGACGACGGTCGAGGTGCACGAGCTCGTGCTCAACGGGCGCACGCTCGACGCCGCCGACGGTCGGCGACGGCTGGCGCATCCGGCTCGACGACCTCGAGGCCGAGAACGAGCTGCGCGTGGTCGCGACGTGCGCGTACACGAACACCGGCGAGGGCCTGCACCGCTTCGTCGACCCGGTCGACGACGCGTGTACCTCTACACGGAGTTCGCCGTCGCCGAGGCGAACCGGGTGTACGCGGTGTTCGACCAGCCCGACCTGAAGGCGTCGGTGCGGTTCACGATCACCGCGCCGGCCGACTGGCAGGTGCTGAGCAACGCGCCGACGCCCGAGGCCGGTGCCCGCCGCGGTCGAGGGCACGGCGACGTGGGCCTTCGAGACCGGACCCGTGATCTCGAGCTACATCGTCGCGATCATCGCGGGACCGTACGCGGCGTGGCACGGCACCGCGCGCAGCGTCGACGGCCGCGACGTGCCGCTCGGGCTGTTCACGCGCGCCTCGCTCGCGCAGTACGCCGAGCCCGAGGTGATGTTCGGCACGGTGCAGGCGGGGCTCGCGTTCTACGAGCAGCGCGTTCGGCGTGCCCTACCCGTACGGCAAGTACGACCAGATCTTCGTGCCCGAGTACAACTGGGGCGCCATGGAGAACGTCGGCGCCGTCACGTTCAACGAGAGCTACCTGTTCCGCGTCGCGCGTCTCCGACGCGCGGCGCGAGCAGCGCGCGATCGTCGTGCTGCACGAGCTCAGCCACATGTGGTTCGGCAACTCGGTGACGATGCAGTGGTGGAACGACCTGTGGCTGAACGAGTCGTTCGCGACCTGGGCGTCCACGCTCGCGACCTCGCAGGTCACCGAGTTCACCGGCGTCTGGGCGACGTTCGCGAGCGACGAGAAGACGCACGCCGCCGAGCAGGACCAGCTCCCGTCGACGCATCCGATCGTCGCCGAGATCCGCGACCTCGGCGACGTCGAGGTGAACTTCGACGCGATCACCTACGACAAGGGCGCGTCGGTGCTGAAGCAGCTCGTCGCCTGGGTCGGCCTCGAGGCGTTCCAGCGCGGCGTCGGCGCGTACCTCACGGCGCACGCCGGCGGCAACGCGACGCTGCGCGACCTGCTCGACGAGCTCGAGCGCGCGAGCGGGCGCGAGCTCGACGCGCTGGTCGGAGCTGTGGCTCGAGACGGCCGGCGTGAACACGCTGCGGGCCGTCGTCGAGACGGATGCCGCGGGCACGATCACCGCCGCACGCGTCGAGCAGACGGCCGCCCCGTCGCACCCGACCCTGCGACCGCACCGCCTCGCGCATCGGCTGCTACTCGAGCGACGCGGCACGGCGCGCTCGTGCGCACCCATCGCGTGGAGCTCGACATCGACGGCCCGTCGACCGACGTGCCCGAGCTCGTCGGCCTGCCGCGCCCCGACCTGCTCCTCGTGAACGACGACGACCTCACCTACGCGAAGGTGCGGCTCGACGAGCGCGTCGTTCGCCACCGCCGTCGCGCGGCTCGCCGAGCTCGCCGATCCCGTCGCCCGCGCGGTCGTGCTCGGGTCGGCGTGGGACGCGGTGCGCGACGCCGAGCTGCCCGCGCGCGAGTTCGTGCGACTCGTGCTCGGCAGCGTCGGCCACGAGACCCAGTCCGCCGCGCGCGGGCTCGCGCTCGGCCGGCTCGAGCTCGCCGTCGGCCGGTACCTCGCCGACGATCACCGCGAGCGGCTCGCCTCCGAGACCGGCGACGCCGTGTGGGCGCTCGCCGAGCTCGCCGAGACGGGCTCCGACGCGCAGCTGCAGTTCGTGAAGGCGTTCACGCGGATCGCCGCGACGCAGGCGCACGCCGACGTGCTCGGCAGCCTGCTCGACGGGTCGATCAAGCTCCCCGGCCTCGACGTCGACCTCGACCTGCGCTGGGAGCTCGTGATCGCCCGCGCGGCGCTCGGCGCGGCATCCGACGAGGAGATCGACGGCGCGCTCGCGCTCGACGACACCGCCAAGGGACGCCAGCTCGCCGAGACCGCGCGCGCCGCGCGCCCCGACCAGGCGGTGAAGGATGCCGCGTGGCGCCGCGTCGCGACCGACACGACCCTCTCGAACGACCTCGCCCGCGCGATCGCCGAGGGATGGCGGCGCACGATCGCGCCCGAGCTGCTCGCGTCGACCGTGGCGGAGTACTTCGAGCTGCTGCAGTCGACGTGGGCGAGCCGGAGCTTCACGATGGCGTCGCTCGTGGTCTCGCGGCTCTTCCCGGCGCCGCTCGTCGATGAGGAGCTCGCCGCGATGGCCCGCGCCTGGCTCGACGCCAACCCGACGCCCGCGCCGCTGCACCGGCTCGTCTCCGAGCAGCTCGACGAGCTCGAGCGCGCGCTCGCCGCGCGGGCGCGCGATGCCAGCGTGCTCTCGGGTGCGGCTCAGTAGACTTTCACACCATGTTCCGCGCTGAAGAACCCACCGTGCCGCCGATCGAGGAGACGCCGCTGAGCGGGGACTTCTGGGCGGGCCTCGCGCAGTTCTGGGCGGACAACTGGGACGTCATCGTCGGCAAGCTCATCTCGATCGTCGTGATCATCGCCATCGCGTTCCTCATCCGCTGGGTCCTGCACTTCGTCATCGACCGCGTCGTGAACCGCATCGTCTCGGGCGTGAAGAAGAAGCAGGACGTCACCGACACGCAGGCCCTGCAGGCGTCGCCGCTCGCCGCCGTGCGCGTCGTGCAGCGCACCCGCACGCTCGGCTCCGTGCTGCGCAACATCGTGAACGTGACGCTCTTCATCATCGTGACGCTCATGATCGTGAACGTCATCGACCACGTCGATCCTCGGCTCGTTCGCGCTGCTCGGCGCCGCGATCGGCGCGGGCCTCGGCTTCGGCGCGCAGAACATCGTGAAGGACGTGCTGAACGGCCTGTTCATGGTCGTCGAGGACCAGCTCGGCGTCGGCGACGTCGTCGACCTCGGCCCGGCGACCGGCATCGTCGAGGAGGTGCAGATCCGCATCACCAAGGTGCGCGACGTGAACGGCACGCTCTGGTTCGTGCGCAACGGCGAGATCCTGCGCGTCGGCAACATGTCGCAGGGCTGGGCGCGCGTCATCCTCGACCTCGCCGTGCCGTACGACGCCGACGTCGACGCCGTCGAGGCCGAGATGCTGCGCACGGCGGTCGAGATGTCGCAGTCGGGCAAGTGGCGCTCCCGCGTCCTCGAGAAGCCCGAGATCTGGGGCCTCGAGTCGATCTCCGACGAGGCGCATGGTCATCCGCATCGTCATGAAGGTGCGCACGTCGTCGAAGGACGACGTCGCCCGCGAGCTGCGCACCCGGCTCAAGCGCTCGCTCGACGCGATGGACGTGAAGCTGCCGAGCCTCTCGAGCGTCGTGCTCACCGGCTTCGAGGGCGCCACCCGCGTGAAGGGCGCGAAGCCGCCGAAGACGGCGCCGAGCACGGTCGTGACGGATGCCGCCGGCTCCACCGCGACGAAGATCAGGTCGCTGAGCGCGCCCAAGCCCCCGACGCCGCCGACCACGGGAGGCACCGATGAGCGACGACACGACTCCCCATGGCATCCGACGCCTCGGCGCTCGGCGCCGCGACGCCCGCGCCTCGAGCGCCCGGCACCTCGGGACCCGTGCAGGCCGCCGGCGTGCCGCTGCGCGGCAGCGAGCACGGCGCGGCCCTCGGCCCCTCGTTCTACGAGACGGTCGGCGGGCGCGAGACCTTCGAGCGACTGGTCGCCGAGTTCTACCGCGGCGTCGCCGACGACCCGGTGCTGCGGCCGATGTATCCCGAGGAGGACCTCGGCCCGGCCGCCGAGCGGCTCACGATGTTCCTCGAGCAGTACTGGGGCGGGCCCGGCACCTACAGCGAGCAGCGCGGCCACCCGCGGCTGCGCATGCGGCACCTGCCCTTCAAGGTGAACCCCGAGGCCCGCGACCGCTGGCTCGCGCACATGCGCGCCGCCGTCGACTCGCTCGACCTGCCGCCGCTCGCCGAGGAGACGCTCTGGGACTACCTGCAGCGCGCCGCGTTCGCGATGGTGAACACCTTCGAGGACTGACGCGTCGGCCCTCGCCGACCACCCGCACGGCACCGCACCGCCTCAGATACCCGCAACGCACCCCGCACCACCCGAGACGAAGGAGTCCACGTGGCCGCCACCCCCGCACCCCGTCCGCAGAGCCCGACGCGATCATCGTCGGCGCCGGCCTGTCCGGCCTCGTCGCCGCCGCCGAACTCGTCGACGCCGGCAAGCGCGTCGTCATCGTCGAGCAGGAGCCCGAGGCGAGCCTCGGCGGGCAGGCGCACTGGTCGTTCGGCGGCCTCTTCCTCATCGACTCGCCCGAGCAGCGGCGCATGGGCGTGAAGGACTCGCTCGAGCTCGCGAAGCAGGACTGGGACGGCACCGCCGGGTTCGACCGCGACGAGGACGAGTGGGGGCGCCGCTGGGCCGACGCCTACCTCGAGTTCGCCGCCGGCGAGAAGCGCGCCTGGCTGCACGAGAAGGGCGTGCGCTTCTTCCCCATCGTCGGCTGGGCCGAGCGCGGCGGCTACAACGCCATCGGCCACGGCAACTCGGTGCCGCGCTTCCACATCACCTGGGGCACCGGACCGGGCGTGCTCGCCCCGTTCATCGCGCGCGTGCAGGCCGGCGCCGCCGCGGGCCTCGTCGAGTTCCGGCACCGCCACCGCGTCGACGAGCTCGTCGTCGAGTCCGGCGCCGTCGTCGGCGTGCGCGGCGCCGTGCTCGCAGCCGGATGCCGCGGGGCGCGGCGAGCCGAGCAACCGCGACGTGGTCGGCGACTTCGAGCTGCGAGCGCCGGCCGTGGTCGTGGCATCCGGCGGCATCGGCGGCAACCACGACCTCGTGCGGGAGTTCTGGCCCGAGCGCATGGGCGCCGCGCCCGAGGAGCTGCTCTCGGGCGTGCCCGCCCACGTCGACGGACGCATGCTGCCGATCGCCGAGCGCGCGGGCGCCCGCCTCGTGAACGGCGACCGCATGTGGCACTACACCGAGGGCATCACGAACTGGGACCCGGTCTGGCCGAAGCACGGCATCCGCATCCTCCCCGGCCCGTCGTCGCTGTGGTTCGACGCCGAGGGCCGGCGCCTCCCCGTGCCGCTCTTCCCCGGCTTCGACACGCTCGGCACGCTCGAGCACATCGTGTCGACCGGCCACGCCCACTCGTGGTTCGTGCTCACGCAGAAGATCATCGAGAAGGAGTTCGCGCTCTCGGGCAGCGAGCAGAACCCCGACCTCACCGGCAAGGACCTGAAGCTGCTCGCCGACCGGCTCGGCTCGGGCGCGCCCGGTCCCGTCGAGGCGTTCAAGCAGCACGGCGTCGACTTCGTGGTCGCCGACACCCTGCCCGAGCTGTTCGAGGGCATGCGCGCCCTCTCCCCCGACGTGCCGATCGACACCGAGAACATCGAGCGCGAGATCGTCGCCCGCGACCGCGAGCTCGACAACGAGTTCTCCAAGGACCTGCAGCTCACCGCCGTGCGCGGCGCCCGCAAGTACCGCGGCGACAAGCTCATCCGCGTGGCGACGCCGCACCGCATCCTCGACCCGAAGGCCGGGCCGCTCATCGCGGTGAAGCTGCACGTGCTCACCCGCAAGAGCCTCGGCGGCATCCAGACCGACCTCGACTCGCGGGCGCTCGCGGGCGACGGCTCGATCGTCCCCGGCCTCTTCGCGGTCGGCGAGGCGGCCGGGTTCGGCGGCGGCGGCGTGCACGGCTACCGCGCGCTCGAGGGCACCTTCCTCGGCGGATGCCTCTTCACCGGCCGCGCGGCAGGGCGGGCGATCGCCCGCGGCTGACGGGCGGCGCGACGAGCCGCGCTCTCGGCCCGGGCGACGGCGTGCGGCTAGGCCTTGAGGGTCCAGGACCGCCGGCGCACGAGCACGTGGCCGCGTCGCGTCGAGAGGCGCGTCCACGGGCCCGTCTCGAAGAGGCGCACCGGGTCGTCGCCGAGGAAGCCGAGGCTGTACACCGCGAACGCCGCGCCCGTCGGCACGTACTCGAGCTCGGGGACGCCGCGCCCCCACACCTCGGAGCGCACGCGCTGCACGAGCTGCTCGCCCGTGCCCGCGGGGATCGCCTCGGCGACCTCCGCGATGCCGGCACGGGCCGCGGACTCGAGCGTCGCGGCATCCGTCTCGCCGAGCGCCCGCCAGCCGCCCCGCGGCGGCGAGATGCCCGCCCACGTCACGGTGTTCACCTCGGGCGGCTGCGTCATGGTCACGGGTCGCGACTCGTCGTCGTCGCCGACCTCGGCGCGGGCCCGCACGATGCGCTCGACGAGCGAGCGCATGGGCACGACCACGTCGAAGTCCTCGGTGTCGAGCAGCTCGAACGTGCGCAGGCCGAGCACGGTGGGGCTCTCGTCGAGGATGCCGCGCGGGTACAGGATCGCGGTGTACACCGCGAGGATGCCGGAACCCGCGATGAGCCGCACCGACCCGTCTTCGACGCGCCCGGCGCGCTGCAGGTAGGTGTGCAGGTCGCCGAGCGAAAGGCTGTCGGCCAGCGTGAGTCGTTGAACCATCTCCTGTCTAAACTACCAAGGGAGCGCCGCCGCCCCGGCGGGTCGCGCTGCCGCCGGCGTCCAGCGGCACGGCCCCACCGACACGGAGGAACGATGAACGGTCCCATCGACGGCCTGCTGAGCACCCTGCATCTCACCGACACGGGCGCTCGCACCACGGAGGACATCTTCACGGGGCCGTCGCAATGGATGCCGCTCGGACGCGTCTTCGGCGGGCAGGTGCTCGCGCAGTCGATCGTCGCCGCGATGCACACCGTGCCGGCCGACCGCACGATCCACTCGATGCACGGCTACTTCCTGCGGCCCGGCGACGTGCAGCACCCGATCACGTTCTCGGTCGATCGCATCCACGACGGACGCTCGTTCTCGACCCGGCGCACGCAGGCGTACCAGCACGGCGAGCCGATCCTCTCGCTCATCGCGTCGTTCCAGACGCACGACGAGGGCGTCGAGCACCAGGTCGACATGCCGACCGACCTGCCCGACCCCGAGTCGCTCCCGTCGACGGCCGACGTGCTCGGACACATCGACCACGACGTCGCCCGCTACTGGTCGAGCGAGCGCGCGTTCGACGTGCGGCACATCCCGTCCCCCGTGTACCTCAGCGTCGAAGGCGAGCGCGTGCCGCGGCAGGCCGTCTGGATGAAGGCGTTCGGCCGGCTGCCCGACGACCCCAAGCAGCATCGGGCGGCGCTCGCCTACGCCAGCGACTACTCGATCCTCGAGCCGGTGCTCCGCGCGCACGGCGTGGCGTGGGCGACCCCGGGCCTCAAGGTCGCGAGCCTCGACCACGCCATGTGGTGGCACCGCGACGCGCGCGTCGACGAGTGGCTGCTGTACGTGCAGGAGTCGCCGTCCGCGAGCGGCGGACGCGGGCTCTCCCTCGGCCGCATCTACACCCGCGAGGGCGTGCTCGTGGCGAGCGTCGCGCAGGAGGGCATGGTCCGCGTTCCCCACGACGAGGCATCCGACTGAACCGAATGCGCCCCGATCTCGTGTTCTCCTGTACCGGCGATCCTCGGCAGATCCATTCGACTGAATGAATCCTGTGGGTTGCCGCACTCGCGCCGCCGCTTCGCCCAGAATGGGGAAACTGGCGCACACGGCGCGAGCGACGTGAACGAAGGAGCTCAGCGATGACGGATCCCACAGACCTCACCCGGCGCACCATCCTGACGCTCGGCTCGGCGGGTGCCGTCGGCGGCGCCCTCGCGCTCGCCGGGTGCGCTGCGGATGCCCCGGCCGAGACCTCGTCGCCCACGGCGACGACTCCCGCTCCCAGCGTCACCGACGAACCTCCGACCGAGCGAGACCGCGGCACCCGACGCCGCGCCGGTGGGCGAGGACATCGCGGCGCTCGCCGACGTCCCCGTCGGCGGGAGCATCGACGCCACGATCAACGGCGAGCCGGCCCTGATCGCGCAGCCGACCGCCGGACAGGTCGTCGCGTTCAGCGCGATCTGCACCCACCAGCAGTGCGTGGTGGCCGCAGCGGGGAGCGAGTTCGACTGCCCCTGCCACGGCTCCAAGTTCGACGCCGCCACCGGCGACGTGATCAACGGCCCGGCGCTCGAGCCCCTGTCCGCGATCCCGGTCGCCGTCTCGGGCGACCGCATCGTCGCGGCATCCTGACGCGGCCGACATGGACTACTCGTTCGCCGGACTCCCGCTGCACGTGCTCCTCGTGCACGCGATGCTCGTCCTGACGCCCCTGGTCTGCCTCGCCCTGATCGTCGTCTCCGCGTGGCCGGCCGCGCGGCGCGTGCTCTGGATCCCGGTGCTCATCGCGGCCGCCGTGCTGCTGCCGCTCGGCCTCGTCACGATCGAGGCGGGCAAGTGGCTCGCAGGCGCGCGTGCCCGAGGCGCCGCTCATCCAGGAGCACACGGCGAAGGGCGAGGGCATCATCCCCTGGTTGATCGCGCTCCTCGTGGTCGCCGTGCTCGTCTCCGCGTGGGCGGTCATCGAGCTCGTGGCGCGGCGACGCGCCGGGCGAGGACGGTGCGCCGCAGCGGCCCGGCCGCGGCATCCGGATCGCGGTCGGCGTCGTGCTCACGCTCGCGTCGCTCGCGGTGGCCGCCGGCACGACGTGGACGATCGTGCAGATCGGCGAGTCCGGCAGCCGAGCCGTGTGGGAGGGGTCGTTCAGCGACGAGCCGCTCGAGCGGTGATCACGGCGCCGGCGCGCTCGCGCTCAGCGGCGCCGGAAGGTGAGCGACTCGCCGAGGTAGGGCTCCCACGCGGCGCGTTCGCGATCGTCGATGCGGCGCGGGCGCTCGGTGGCCGCGTCGACGAGCACGATCGTGGTCACCGCGCGGGTGTAGAGCACCCTCGGCTCCACGCCGGCCGGCGAGAACACCTCGTAGCAGACGTCGAGGCTCGCGCCGCCCATGTACCCGATCCAGAGCTCGATGTCGAGCGGCTGTCGCTGGTACGGGATCGGCGCGAGGTACTCCACCTCCTGCCGGGCGATGAGCGTGATCGTGCTCGCCCCCGGCGTCGCGTCGATGACCGCGGTCGACGCGCCGACGGCGTGCTCGGGCGTGTCGGTGCTCACCCAGAACGCCTGGATGCGCGCCTCCTCGAGGAGGCTCAGCATCCGGGCGTTGTTCACGTGACCGTAGGCGTCGAGGTCGGACCATCGCAGCGGCGTGGGCACGTGCAGGCGCATGTCAGTCCCTCGTGAGCTTGCGGTACGCGGAGCGATGCGGCTTCGCGGCCTCGGGGCCGAGCCGCTCGATCTTGTTCGCCTCGTACGACTCGAAGTTGCCCTCGAACCAGTGCCAGTACGACGGATTGTCGTCGGTGCCCTCGTAGGCGAGGATGTGGGTCGCGATGCGGTCGAGGAACCACCGGTCGTGGGTGATGACCACGGCGCAGCCGGGGAACTCGAGGAGCGCGTTCTCGAGGCTCGAGAGCGTCTCGACGTCGAGGTCGTTGGTGGGCTCGTCGAGGAGGAGCAGGTTGCCGCCCTGCTTGAGCGTCAGCGCGAGGTTCAGGCGGTTGCGCTCACCGCCCGAGAGGATGCCGGCCCGCTTCTGCTGGTCGGGGCCCTTGAAGCCGAACGTCGAGACGTACGCACGGCTCGGCACCTCGGTGCGGCCGACCTGGATGTAGTCGAGTCCGTCGGACACGACCTCCCACAGGGTCTTGTTCGGGTCGATGCCGCCGCGCGACTGGTCGACGTACGAGATCTTGACGGTCTCGCCGACCTTCAGCTGGCCGTCGTCGAGCGGCTCCATGCCGACGATCGTCTTGAACAGCGTGGACTTGCCGACGCCGTTCGGGCCGATGATGCCGACGATGCCGTTGCGAGGCAGCGTGAAGCTGAGGCCCTCGATGAGCACCCGGTCGCCGAAGCCCTTCTTGAGCTTCTTCGCCTCGAGCACGATGTCGCCGAGGCGCGGGCCCGGCGGGATCTGGATCTCCTCGAAGTCGAGCTTGCGCGTGCGCTCGGCCTCGGCCGCCATCTCCTCGTAGCGCGCGAGGCGGGCCTTCGACTTCGCCTGGCGGCCCTTCGCGTTCGAGCGCACCCAGTCGAGCTCGTCGGCGAGTCGCTTGGCGAGCTTCGCGTCCTTCTTGCCCTGGACGGTGAGTCGCTCCTGCTTCTTCTCGAGGTAGGTCGAGTAGTTGCCCTCGTAGGGGTAGAGGCGACCGCGGTCGACCTCGCAGATCCACTCGGCGACGTGGTCGAGGAAGTACCGGTCGTGGGTGACGGCGAGCACGGCGCCGGGGTACTTCGCGAGGTGCTGCTCGAGCCAGAGCACGCTCTCGGCGTCGAGGTGGTTGGTCGGCTCGTCGAGGAGCAGCAGGTCGGGCTTCTGCAGCAGGAGCTTGCAGAGCGCGACGCGGCGCTTCTCACCGCCGGAGAGGACCGACACCTGCTCGTCGCCGGGCGGGCACCGCAGCGCGTCCATCGCCTGGTCGAGCTGCGAGTCGAGGTCCCACGCGTCGGCCGCGTCGATCGCCTCCTGCAGCGTTCCCATCTCGGCGAGGAGCGCATCGAAGTCGGCATCGGGCTCGGCCATCGCGAGCGAGATCTCGTTGAACCGGTCGACCTTCGCCTTGATCGGCCCGACGCCCTCCTGCACGTTCTCGAGCACGGTCTTCGACTCGTCGAGGACCGGCTCCTGCATCAGGATGCCGACCGAGTAGCCGGGAGTGAGTCGCGCCTCGCCGTTCGAGGGCTGGTCGAGTCCGGCCATGATCTTGAGGATCGTGGACTTTCCCGCGCCGTTCGGGCCGACGACGCCGATCTTCGCTCCGGGGAGGAACGCCATCGTCACGTCGTCCAGGATGACCTTGTCGCCGACCGCCTTGCGGGCGCGCACCATCGAGTAAATGTAATCCGCCATGTCGCCTACCAGTCTATGGGTCGGGTCTCGCCGACGAGACAGCCTCCGGTGCCGAGCGCGGGACGCGACGGCGCTGTGGTAGCCGCCCGAAGCCGGACCGTACTGGCCGACGAGGCACTCGCCCTCGAAGAGCACCGCGAACTGCACCGAGTCGGCCTGCAGGTCGACCGTCGTGCGATCGGCGGTGACCTGCATCGCGCTCCTCGAACCCGGCCGCGACGAGGGCGTCGATGAAGGCGCGCCCTCCCGCCGACGCGTCCGCAGCGATGACGCCGACGTTCACGCGGTCGAAGTACGCGAGGTTCTCGGCGGCGGAGGTCGGGCGCAGGATCGGAGCGTCGCGGCCTCGCGGACGGCGTCGGACGCGCGCTCGGCCGGACGGCTCGGAGGCGCGGACGGCGACGCGACGGTCGGTGCAGCGGTGCACCCGGCGAGGCCGCAGAACACGGCCCCGGCGAGCGCCAGTCCGCGGTATGCCGAGCGCCGTGCCATCGCTCCCCTCGCCGGCGGTGCGACCGCCCGTGCCGAGTCTATGCGGTCCGAGCAGATCGGGCGGTCGCGCGCTCATCGGCGGCCGCGATGCCACCTCGCCGCGTCGCGCTCGATCGGCGTCGTCGACCTCGCGAGCCCGTCGATCCGCGCTCGAGCGTCGGCCGCTCGGCGTCACCCCGGGCCGGCGGCGCCACGCCCGGCCATCCGCCGCTCGGCGGAGCCGGGCGCTCGGCATCACCGCACCCTCGCGACGCACCTTGGTGAGCACCGTCGTGCCCCAGGCGAGGTCGTGCCCGATCGAGTCGGCCTCGATCTCGATCGCGGTGCCGGACTTCTCGCCGTTCTCCCACGCGCGCAGGCGCAGTCGGCCGTGGACGACCACGCGCTCGCCGCGGTGCACCGACGTGGCCGCGTTGTGCGCGAGCTGGCGGAATCCGGAGACGGTGTACCAGTTGGTCTCGCCGTCCTCCCACGCGCCCTTCGTGCGGTCGAAGTACCTCCGCGTCGAGGCGAGGCGGAACGAGGTGATCGTGAGTCCCTGGCTGGTGACGTGCACGCGCGGGTCGCTGCCCACGACGCCGGTCACGGTGATGGTGTCGGTCATGTCTGTGCTCCTCGGTCGGCGCCGCCGCGGATCGGCGGCTCGCGGCATCCGGAGCTGCTCGTGCCGGACCATGCCCCGGATGCCGCGTCGCACCAGCATCCCGGCCGTCGCCGCGCCGTGGGCGACCGATCGCCGTCGCCGTGCGCGAACCGGCGAGGCGGGGCGCTGTCGAGGACGGGTCGATCAGGCCAGGACGTAGTCGGCGTACGACCGGCGGATCTTGGTGACCTTCGGCAGCGCGACCGCCATGCAGTAGCCCTGACCCGGGTTCTTCGCGAAGAAGTCCTGGTGGTACTCCTCGGCGCGGAAGAAGTCGCCGAGGGGTTCGATCGTGGTCACGACCTGCCCGGGCCACCAGTCCGCGGCGCGTCGCGTGCCGCCTCGAATGCCGCACGCTGGTCGTCGTCGGCGGAGAACATCGCCGAGCGGTACTGGGTGCCGACATCCGCACCCTGCCGGTCCAGCTGGGTCGGGTCGTGCAGGCTGAAGAAGACGTCGAGGATCACCTCGCGCGGGATGACGTCGGGGTCGAAGTCGACGCGCACCGCCTCGGCATGGCCCGTGGTGCCCGTGCAGACGGCCTCGTAGCTCGGGTCGGGCGCGGTGCCGCCCGTGTAGCCCGAGACGACGTCGTCGACGCCCTTCAGCGTGCGGTAGACGGCGTCGAGGCACCAGAAGCAGCCACCGGCGAGAACGTAGCTTTCCATCGCCATAGAGTAACGGCATGACCTTCGTCGCCATTCCGGAACGGTACGACCACATGCGCTACAACCGCGTCGGGAGGAGCGGCCTGAAGCTGCCCGCGCTGTCGCTGGGGCTGTGGCACAACTTCGGGCACGACCGTCCGCTCGACACGCAACGGGCGATCGTCCGACGGGCGTTCGACCTCGGCATCACGCACTTCGACCTCGCGAACAACTACGGTCCGCCGGCCGGCAGCGCCGAGGAGAACTTCGGGCGCCTGCTCGCGACCGACCTCGCCCCCTATCGCGACGAGCTGATCATCTCGTCGAAGGCGGGCTACGACATGTGGCCGGGTCCGTACGGCGACTTCGGGTCGCGCAAGTACCTGCTCTCGTCGCTCGACCAGAGCCTCGGCCGGCTCGGGCTCGACTACGTCGACATCTTCTACTCGCACCGCCCCGACCCCGAGACCCCGGTCGAGGAGACCATGGGCGCCCTCGCCAGCGCCGTGCGCCAGGGCAAGGCGCTCTACGTCGGGATCTCGAACTACGACCCCGAGCAGACCCGCGCGGCTGCGGCCGCGCTCTCGCGACGAGGGCGTGCCGCTGCTCATCCACCAGCCGCGCTACTCGATGTTCGACCGGCACATCGAGGACGGCCTGTTCCCGGTGCTCGAGGAGGTCGGCGCGGCCAGCATCGTGTTCTCGCCGCTCGCGCAGGGCCTCCTCACCGACCGCTACCTCTCGGGCGACGTGCCCGCCGACTCGCGCGCGGCCACGAGCCGCTTCCTCTCCCCCGAGGAGATCAGCGCCGAGTACCTCGAGCGCATCCGCGGACTCGACGCCATCGCGAAGGAACGCGGGCAGAGCATCGCGCAGCTCGCGCTGTCGTGGGTGCTCAGGGAGCCCCTCGTCGCGAGCGCCCTCATCGGCGCCTCGAGCGTCGCGCAGCTCGAGCAGAACGTCGCGGCGCTCGATGCCGCGCCGCTCGACGACGACGAGATCGCCCGCATCGAGCCGTTCGCGGCGAACGGCACCGTGCTCGGCTGAGTTCGCCGCCGCTCGTCGCGCTCCGTCGAACCGGGCTCCGGATGTCGGTGGCGCCCGCATACCCTCGTCGCAGACGCAGGGCCGGCTGCACGACGAGAGGAGCCCCATGTCCGCACCCGTGCTCGCCGCCCCGCGCGAGGCCTTCCCCGCCGCGATGGCCGGTCTCACGATCGTCGCCGTCGCCCCGGGCTCTGGCGGGTCGCCCGAACGAGCGGCCAGGTCCTCGGCCACATCGAGCGTCGGCGCGTCGGCGACCTCGACCGATACGCCGCACGCAGGCTCCTCGTCGGCGGCATCCGCTCGATCGAGCTGGGCGAGTTCTGGTCGCCGCGCGGATGCCGCCGAGTGCTTCAGATGACGACGGCCACCCGTCCTGGGGCCACGCCGCCTCGCCTCGGACGCACGGCCCGGCTCCGCGGGTAGCCTGCGGTCATGCAGTGGTGGAACGATCTCATCTCCTGGCTCACCTCGAGCGCCGCGCGGCCCACGGTCTACGCCGGCATCGTGCTCTTCGTCGCGGTCCTCGCGGCCGGGCTGCTCGCCGCGTGGATCGCGTCCGCCGCGATCCGGCGCGTCGTCGCCCAGCGCGACCGCGAGTCGAAGACCGCCGCCATCGCGGCACTCGTCGATGCGGCGACCGAGGCGTCGGTGTGGAACTCCCTCACGCCCCAGGAGCAGGTCCTCGCCGACCGTGCCGTCGGCCAGGCCGACATCCTCGTCCGCCTGCTGCCGATCCGAGGCTCCGATGTCGCCGCCAACTGGGCGGCGCACCAACTGCACGAGCTCAAGCGCGCATCCGCCACGTTCGGCTACCAGCTCGACCCCGCCGTCGTGGAGTTCCGCGACCGCCTGATCGAGTGGCAGCGGCGTCCGTCGCGCACCCGCAAGCAGTTCCAGAACGACCTCGTGCGCTGGCGCTCGCAGCGGCAGGAGCCCGAGCAGGTCGCGGTGGAGGAGCAGGACACCTGGATCGCCGAGCAGCACCACGAGCGCTACCAGTCGGCCGCGACGCTCGACACCGCGCCGCGCGGCACCGACACGGCTCCCACGCAGACGCTCGACGACGCCCGCGCCTAGGCCGCCGTCGGGCGGCGCGATCGCGGTCGGATCCGCAGCGTCGGCGTCAGATCCACCAGTCGTCGAACATCGACACCGGCACCGCGCGCTTGTGGCGCGTCTGCAGGAAGCGCGCCTCGATGCGATCGGCGACCGCCGGATCGATGTCCTCGCCTTCGAGGTACGCGTCGATCTCGTGGTACTTCAGGCCGAGGTTGGCCTCGTCGGCCTGGCCCGGGTTCTCGTCGAGGAGGTCGGCGGTGGGCACCTTCACGTGCAGGTGCTCGGGCGCCTCGAGGTGCTTCAGCACGGCGAGGCCCTGCCGCTTCGTCAGCCCGGTGAGCGGCAGGATGTCCGCGCCGCCGTCGCCGTACTTCGTGAAGAACCCGGTGACCGCCTCCGCCGCGTGGTCGGTGCCGACGACGAGCAGTCCTCCCTCGCCGGCCATCGCGTACTGCGCGACCATCCGCATGCGTGCCTTGACGTTGCCCTTGCCGAAATCGCTGAGCGGCGTTCCGAGCCCCTCGCCGTACTCCTCGGCGAGCTCGTCGACCGACTCCTTGACGTTGAAGACGACGGTCTCCTGAGGGCGGATGTACGCCAGTGCGAGCCTGCGCGTCGGCCTCGTCGCGCTGCACGCCGTAGGGCAGGCGAACGGCCACGAACCGCGCGGGATGCCCTTCGGCGATGAGCTCGTCGACGGCCATCCGGCACAGGAACCCCGCGAGCGTGGAGTCCTGGCCGCCGCTGATGCCGAGCACGAATCCCTTCGCGCCGCTCGTGCGAACGTACGTCTTCAGGAAGTCGATCCTGGCCCGCACCTGCTCGGCGGGGTCGATGACCGGGCTGACGTTCAGTTCGTCGATGATTCTCGCCTGCAGCTCGCGCATTCCACGACGATACCGCCGCGATGTTTCGCGGGCGAAACATCCTCGGGATGCGATCGGCGATTCGGTCCGCGACGACCGCGCTCCGCTAGCATCACGGCAGGCGCGGATGGCGCCGGATCCATGGGGGTGCGACGTGGACGTCTCGATCGGCACGCTGGTGCTCGTCCCGGTCATCGCGGTCGCGGCGCCGCTGCTCGTGCGATTCTTCGGCAAGGTCGTCGCGATCCCGCTCGTCGTGTTCGAGATCCTCCTCGGCCTGCTGCTCGGACCGTCGGTCCTCGGGTGGATCGTCCCCGACGACTTCCTCGACGTTCCTCTCGCAGTTCGGGCTCGCGATGCTCTTCTTCCTCGCCGGCAACGAGATCGACTTCGCGGCGATCCGTGGGCGGCCGATCACGCGCGCGGCGATCGGCTGGATCATCTCCCTCGTGGCGGCGTTCGGCATCGCCATCACGTTCGCCGCCCATGCCGCCGCGGCGGCCTTCATCGCCATCGCCCTGACGCTCGACCGCGCTCGGCACGATCATGCCGGTCCTCCGCGACTCGGGCGACCTGCGCACCCCGTTCGGCATCGGCGTCATCGCGCTCGGCGCCGTCGGCGAGTTCGGGCCGCTGCTCGCGATCTCGATCTTCCTCGGCGGTCGCTCGCCGCTGGTCGCGACGATCGTGCTCCTGGTGTTCGCCCTCGTGGCCGCCGCGGCCATCTGGATGGCCGCTCGAGGCGCGGGCCGAGCGGCTGCACCGGATCATCACCGCGACCCTGCACACGAGCGGCCAGTTCGGCGTGCGCCTCGTGGTCCTGGTGCTCGTCGCGCTGGTGGCGCTCAGCATCGTGCTCGACCTCGACATGCTGCTCGGCGCGTTCACCGCCGGCATCCTGTACCGGCTGCTGCTTCCGGAGCGCCCGAGCACGACGTCGAGATCATGGAGGGCAAGATCGAGGCGCTCGGCTACGGGTTCCTGGTGCCGATCTTCTTCATCTACACGGGCGTGACCTACGACCTCGAGGCCCTCTTCGCCGATCCGTGGACCCTCTCGCTCCTCGGCCTGGGCGTCGTGATGCTGCTCGTCATCCGCGGCCTGCCGTCGCTGTTGGCCGCTCCCGCCGGGTTCGACGCGCGCCGATCTCGTCGCGACGGCGTTCTTCGGTGCCACCGGGCTGCCGATCATCGTCGCGGTCACGTCGATCGGCGTCGACCAGGGCGACCTCCCCACGGGGACCGCCGCGGCGCTGGTGGGCGCCGGCATGGTCTCGGTGCTGCTCTTCCCGCTCATCGCGCTGGCGGTGCGCCGCAGGTCGTCGGATGCCGCTTCGCTCGAGCCCGACGACGACGTGCACGTCCCCACAGAGGGCTGACTCGGCCCCGCCCGCTATGCTGGCGGGGTCGGCCCCCGTAGCTCAGCGGATAGAGCAGCAGCCTTCTAATCTGTCGGTCGCAGGTTCGATTCCTGCCGGGGGCACATCAGGGCCGGTATTCGACGTCCGCTTGCTGCGCGTGGATCGAACCGCTCGGCGAAGTCCCGATCGTTCGGCACCCAGACCTCGTCCCACAGCCGATCGTGTCCGTCCCCGGCGCGGCGATCCCGTGCCCTCCCGCGTTCCGCGGCGACCGCGAGGTCGACGTCGACCCACACGCGGAGGTCGAGCGCACCGTCGATCTCGGGGTGGAACAGGCCGACGGCGTCGACGACGAGCACCTCCGCGTCGGGAAGCGACTCGGCCGGCCGGAGCCCGCCCGTCGCCCAGTCCCGCCGCCGGAACGAGCCCGGCGCGCCGGCCCGGAACGGGTCGAGCACCTCCTCCCGCAACCGCCGGCGCTCCACCGCCGACCAGTCGTCGGACCGTTCGCCCACGAGGCCGGGCTCGAGGAAGTCGTCGCCCCGCATGCGCGCGCTGCCGGGCAGCGCCGCGACGAGACGACGCGCGAGCGTCGACTTGCCGGCGCCCCCGAACCCCGAGATGCCGATGACGATGCGCCGTCTCCCGTCGCGGAGCGCCTCGATCCGTTCCACGACCTCGTCGAACGTGGCCATCCCACCACCATAGGGATCGGCGCCCCCTGAGCCGCGCGCCGTCCTGCTGTCCGACGGCCCCGGTAGACTCGCCGCATGGCAACCCCGAGCGACCGTCTGGTCTGGATCGACTGCGAGATGACCGGCCTCGACCTCGAGGTCGACGAACTCGTCGAGATCGCCGTCATCATCACCGACTACGACCTGAACCCCGTCGACGCGGGGCTCAGCATCGTCATCAAGCCCGATGCGAGCGCCCTCGAGAACATGGGCGAGTTCGTGCGCGCGATGCACACCGAATCGGGCCTCATCGAGGAGATCCCCAACGGCGTGAGCGTGGCCGAGGCCGAGTACGAGGTGCTCGAGTACATCCTCAAGCACGTCCCCGAAGAGCAGAAGGCGCCGCTCGCGGGCAACTCGATCGGCACCGATCGCTCCTTCCTCGCCAAGTACATGCCGCGACTCGACGGCCACCTGCACTACCGCAACGTCGACGTCTCGTCCATCAAGGAGCTCGCGAAGCGCTGGTACCCGCGCGCGTACTTCAACGCCCCCGCCAAGAACGGCGGCCATCGCGCCCTCGCCGACATCCTCGAATCCATCCGCGAACTGCACTACTACCGTCGCGCGATCTTCGTCGCCGACCCCGGTCCGTCGAGCCAGGAGCTGCAGGGCCTCGCGGCCGCCGTGGTGGACGAGTTCGACGCCAAGGTGTAGTAGTCTCTTTGAGTTGCCAGATCGCCTCGGCGGTCGACACATGGTGGGTATAGCTCAGTCGGTAGAGCGCCTGGTTGTGGTCCAGGAGGTCGCGGGTTCAAGCCCCGTTACTCACCCCAGGACGCCTATCGTGGTACTCATCACGAGCAGGTCGCGGGTTCAAGCCCCGTTACTCGCCTCAGGACTCCTGATCGTGTCACCTCCGCCTCCGATCGGAGCAGGCCGTGGAACTCGATGCCGAAGCCTTCGAGGCCATCGTCGTCGACGAGCTCGACCAGCTGCCCGACGACATGGTCGACGGCCTCGAGAACGTCGTGTTCGTCGTCGAGGACCGGCCGGAGGACGGATCGCTCGACCTGCTGGGCCTCTACGACGGCTACGCGCTGACCGAGCGCGACCGGTACGGCATGGGCGAGATGCCCGACCGCATCATCCTGTACCGCGAACCGCTGCTCGCGATCACGGCCGACGAGCAGGAGCTCCGCGAGGAGATCCACGTCACCCTGGTGCACGAGATCGCGCACTTCTACGGGATCGATGACGACCGGCTGCACGACCTGGGCTGGGCCTGAGGCCGCGCCGGTTACGCTGATTCCATGACCTCCCCCGGCCGGATCATCGGCATCGTCGTCGGCGCGTTCGCCATCCTCGGCATCGGCGTCTACGGCCCCGCGATGCTGCTCGGACCGCTCCCCGAGGTCGCAGTGCGCCTCGAGCCGGCGGCGACCGCCGCGACCGAGGTTCCCGCACTCACGCCTGCCCCAGACGGGCGCCAGCGCCATCGCGGTCGTCGGCGACGACGGCACGCGGCGAGACCGTCTCCGTCGCCGGAGACACCGCGGCGGTGCCGATCGGCGGCGCGGCGAAGATGGTCTCCCTGCTCGTCACGCTCGACTCGCTCCCCCTGCCCGCCGACGGCGGCGGCCCGGCGATCCCCATCGGACCCGAGGACTACACCGACTACCTGCGGTACTCGGGCGAGGGTTCGCGCGCCACGCCCGTCTCCCCGGGCGACACCTGGTCCGAGCGCGACGTGGTGCGCGCCGTGCTGCTCGCCTCGAGCAACAACCACGCCGACACCCTCGTGCGGTGGGCGTTCGGCGGTGTCGACCCCTACGTCGAGGCCGCGAACGCGTGGCTCGCGGAACAGGGCTTCACCGCGACCCGCGTCGCCGATGCGACCGGACTCTCGGGCGACAACGTCGGCACGGCCGAGGAGCTCGCGCGCCTCGCCGCCATGGTCCTCGCCGACCCCGAGCTGGCGGAGATGCTCGACGACCCCGGTGCCGCGCCCGTCGGCGCCCGCAACGTGCCCGACCTCGTCGGCCGCGACGTCGACGGCGACGCGCGCGCGATCACGCGCAGCTTCACCGACCAGGCCGCCCTCAGCTACGTCTTCACCGCAGAGCTGCCGGCGGCCGAGGGCGTCGAGGGCGGTCCGCGCCGCATCACCGGCGCGATGCTGCTCATGCCCGACTACGAGACGCTCGACCCGGCGGTCGCCGCCGCCGTGGGATCGGCCGCCGCGGCATCCGCCCCCGTCACGGTGATCGCCGAGGGAACGCCGCTACGCCCGGGTCGAGGCGCCGTGGGGCGATCGTGCCGACCTGGTCGCGTCGACGAGCCGAGCGGATGCCGCGTGGGGCAGCGCATTCGGCGAGGCGACCGTCTCGGTCGACGAGTTCTCGACCGCGCCCGAGGGTCGCGAGGTGGGTCGCGTCAGCGTGCCCACCGCCGACGGGCGAGATCGCCTCGCCCCTGCGGCTCGCGGGCGACATCCGGGATCCGGGTCCGGTCTGGCGGCTGACGCACCCGGGCACGCTCATCGGCGCCTTCCTCGCCGGTCAGGACGACTGACGACGGAGCCGCGACGACTCAGTCGTTGTCGTCCTCGTCGAACTCCACCGGGTCGGAGTCGTCGGCATCGAAGCGGAACCGAACCCGCAGCTGCCCGTTGACCTGACGCTCGTCGACGGCGTCGTACCAGAAGAGGGACTCCAGCCCGTCGACGGCGGCCATCATGCCGACACGCGACTCGGGCTTGCCGCCGACGAGGATCCGGTGCTCGAACTCCCCCTCGAGCGGGCCGTCGATGAATTCGGCGACGTACTCTGCTGCTCCCGTGTCTGCGTTCATGGCACTACGTTATCCCTCGGGCTCGGGCGTGCACAGGAGCCGCGCCCGTGACCGGCTCGGGCTCGACGCGTCCGTCGGGCGCGGCGCGGAGGCGGAGCACCGCGCGTCCGCTCGGGGGCGAAGCGGCGCACGTACCTGCGCCACTGGCGCTCCCAGACGTTCCAGAACGGGTCGTACGCGCCGCCGTCGCGATCCAGCGCGCGCCGCTTGCGCACCGCGTCCGGCGCGTCGATCCAGACCCGCACCGCATCGGGCGACGCGCCGCCGGCGCCGAACGCGCCGCACCCCTCGATGATCATGGGCCGCCCCGGCCGGACCCGCTCGAGACGGCCCGGCCGATCACGGTCCCAGTCCCACCGACGCCAGCTGCCGACCTCGCCGCGGCGTCGGCGTGGCACGAGCGTCCGGGCGAGCTGCTCGCTCGCGCGCTCGAGCCCCGACCAGCCCGGATAGACGTCGTCGAGGCGCACCAGGTCCGCGCCGGCGCCGGGCCATGCCGTGAGCACCGCGTCCGCGAGCGTCGACTTGCCGGCGCCGCTCGGACCGTCGATGAGCACGAGCGGGTTGCGGATGCCGCGGGTCGCGGCCAGCACGGCGCGCACCGCCGAGGCCGTCGGCTCGCCGTCGCGCGGCCGTGCGGATGCGCGCGTCGACTCGCCGGCGGCATCCGCCGTCGACTCAGGACCAGATGACATTCCAGCTCCCCGTGCGCGATCGCGGCCGTCGCGGACACCGCCGCGACGAGGCATCCGACCGCGACGACCACCCACTCGGTGCGACCGAAGTGCGCGGTCCGAGCCCAGGTGCGCGGCCCCGGTGCCCCGAAGCCGCGCGCCTCCATCGCGGTCGCGAGGGTGCTCCCCCGCCGGATGGCGAGGACCAGCAGCGCGAACGCCTGGCCGATCGATCGCCGGATCGACGCCGCGGTCGGCGATGCCCCGCGCGCGCCGCGCCAGGCTGAGCGTGCGCCAGTCGTCGATCGACGAACCGACGAGCCGCAGCGCCGCCAGCGCCCCGAGCACGAACCTGGCGGGCAGGCGGAGCGTCTGGGCGAGCCCGTCGGCGAGGTCGGTCGGGTCGATCGTGAGGAAGAGCACGACCGCGGGCAGCGCGATCGCGATGACGCGGGCGGTGGTGGCGAGGCCGATCTGCACCGAGCCCTCGGTCACGTGGATGATGCCGAACTCCCAGAGCACCGCGCCCGAGGGCGCGCCGTAGAGCACCATGCTGATCCCGGTGAGCGGGGCCGCGATCCACACCGGCAGCGTGCGCGGCGACCAGAGCAGCGGGCCGAATCCGATGGCGGTGAACAGCACGAGCTCGCAGGCGATCGCGACCGTGGCGGACACGACGTCGAGCGAGAGGATGAGCACGAGGCTCAGCGGGATGGTCGCGGCGACCTTCGCCACCGGATTCACGCGTCGCGAGCGGCAGGTCGGGGCGGACGGCGGCGATGCTCATCGGACGATCTCCGTGCTCGGCCGCCGCGCCGCGGCATCGCGCCGAGTTCGAGGCGGTGGTCGGCGATCGCGTCGACGAACGGCTCGTCGTGGGTGACGGCGACCACGCCGACGCCCTCGTCGCGCAGCCCGACGATGAGGCGGCCGAGCTCACGCCAGGTGGTCGCATCCTGCCCGAACGTCGGCTCGTCGAGCACCAGCATCCGCGGTCGCGCGGCGATCGCGGTCGCCACCGAGAGGCGGCGCTTCTCGCCGCCCGAGAGGGTGAACGGGTTGGCCTCCGCGAGGCGGTCGAGCCGCAGCACGCCGAGCAGCTCGTCGACGCGGGCGCGGCGCTCGTCGGCGCCGAGCTTGAGCGCCCGGGGGCCGACCTCGAGCTCGGCGCGCACCGACGCGGTGAGGAACTGGTGCTCGGGGTCTGGAAGACCGTGCCGATGCGGGTGAGCAGGTCGCGCGAACGCCAGCGCCACGGTTCGACCGCGCAGGCCGGCCGCGAGTCGGCGCCGTCGGCTCGAGGCGCCCGCCGTCGGGCCGCAGGAGCCCGGCGAGCGTGAGTCCGAGCGTCGACTTGCCGATGCCGTTCGGCCCGGTGACCGCGAGGATGCCGGCCCGCGTCGACGCGCGCGTCGACCCCGCGCAGCACGGGCGACCCCGGCCGCGCGCGACGTCGAGGCCGACGGCGTCGAGCAGCGGATGCCCCGGCCGCGCCCGCAGGCGGCGGCGCGTGCCACGGCGACCTCGTCGGGCAGCCAGACGCCCGCGGCGCGCAGCTCGGCGCCGCGCGACCCGAGCACCTCGTCGGGGTGCCCGTCGGCGAGCAGCCCGCCCGTCGCGCCGAGCACGACGACGCGGTCGACGACCGGCAGCCACACCGACGACGCGATGCTCGATCACGACGAGCGTCGCGCCGGTCTCGTCGCGCGACGCCTGCGCCACGGCGTCGCGCACCTCGTGCACGCCGGCGGGATCGAGGTTCGCCGTCGGCTCGTCGAGCAGGATGAGGCCGGGGCGCATCGCGAGCACCCCGGCGAGCGCGAGTCGCTGCCGCTGCCCGCCCGAGAGCGCGGCCGTGGCGTGATCGAGCGGGAGATCGAGGCCGACCGCGTCGAGCGCGGTGCGCACGCGCGGCCAGATCTCGTCGCGCGGGACCCCGAGGTTCTCGAGTCCGAACGCGACGTCGTCGCCGACGTCGCGCCATCACCACCTGGGCATCGGGATCCTGCAGCACGAGGCCGGAGCGGCCGCGGGACGCCGACGCCGGCTGACCGTCGACGAGCAGCGCGCCGAGCGACTCGCCGTCGTCGTCGTCGCCGAGCACGCCCGCCAGCCCGTGCAGGAGGGTGGACTTGCCCGCCCCCGACGCGCCGAGCAGCAGCACCCGTTCGCCCGGCCGGATGTCGAGGTCGAGGTCGTGCACGGCGGGCGCGCGTCGCCCGCCGTGGCGCCAACCCCAGCCCCGCGCCGTGACGGACGCGGGGCGCGGGGTCGACGCGTCGCGCGCCGCCACGTCAGACCGTCCGGAGCTCGCGTCCCGCGGCGAACCGGTCGAGTGCGCCTGCGCGAGCGAGGCCGCGCATCGCGAGCCACGACAGGCCGCCGGCGAGCACGGCACCGCCGATCACCGCGCGAGACGAGGTAGATCGTGGCGAACGTCGGAGCGGCGCCGGCGTACCAGATGACCAGGTCGTTGATCGCCATCGCGAGTCCGGCGCCGGCGCCGGCGAGCAGCGCGACGGGGAGCCGCCAGTTGCGGTACAGGAAGAGCGCGAAGACGAGTTCGGCGCCGAGCCCCTGCACGAGCCCGGCCTCGATGGTGAGCCAGCCCCACTGCGTTCCGATGAGCGCCGAGACGGTCGCCGCGACCACCTCGGTGTAGACGGCGGCGCCGGGCTTGCGGATGATGAGCCCGCCGAGCACGCCGGCGATGAGCCAGACGGCCGCGGGCGCCGGCCTGGAGGCCGGGCAGCAGCGCCTCGATGGGCGCCGACATCGGGCCCCAGGCGACGCCCCAGACCCAGAAGACGATGCCGACGGCGACGCCGATGACACTCGCCACGACGATGTCGACGACCCGCCAGCGGAGTCGTCGCGCATCGGGCTGCGCGGTCGAGGCGGAGGATGACGTGGTCGTTGCGTGCACTGTCGTGCCCTTTCTGTCGGATGAAAGAGGCACGGGAATATGAGATGCGCTGCCCTCCCTGCGCTGGCATGACCCAGATCAGGTTCGACGGTCGAAGGTTGAGAACCTTCCTCTCAGCCCGGCTCACCGGACTCCCGTGTTCGAGAACAGAGTATACGCTCGCGGGCGTGCCGCCGACGGGCAGCGCGGACGCGCGAGGACGCGAGCCGTGCTCGATGTCGACCCGCGCCGGCTCAGCGCTTCGAGGGCCGGCTCAGCGCTTCAGGGCGCGGGCTCAGTGCTTCAGGGCGCGGATGATGGCCTTGAGCGCCTTGCCCGTGACCCAGATGAAGGGCGTCGCCACGAGGATGAGCCCGATGAGGTTCGGTTCGAAC
This sequence comes from uncultured Actinomycetota bacterium, assembly GCA_963709115.1. Classification (GTDB taxonomy): domain Bacteria; phylum Actinomycetota; class Actinomycetes; order Actinomycetales; family Microbacteriaceae; genus Agromyces. Next base: position 194,558 of record CAVPVF010000016.1, on the reverse strand, counting down.
CGCACCTGGCCCTGCTTGCCGACGTATGCGCCGAGCGGAATGGAGATTCCGCCGCCGCCGCCACCGCTGCCCTGGCCATGCAGCTCCCGCGACCCGGTGCCGCTGTTCGCGGTGCCCGCGTCGGCGTCGGTGGTGCCTCCACCGCCGCCGAACCCGTAGGAGCCGAGTGCGACGGGGATCACCGTCGTGCCGTCGATGTCGACCGTTCCCCGTAGGACGTCTTCACTCCGACGCTCGAGACGGTCTGCGCGAGTTCCAGCACGAGTTCAGCCATGCGGCCACGCTACTCGCGGATGCCGCGGGCTACCACCCCCACCCCGCGGCCGCGGCTGCGGTGTCGTCGTCGTCGGGATCCGTGCGCGGCCGATCGCCACGACGTTCGCCGGCGCGATCGACGAGGGTGGCCGGCCGCACGGCTCCCGTGCCGAACTTGGCGGTGACCTCGTCGATGGTGCGCTCGGCGTCGCGCCACTCCTCGTCGGGGTCCCACAGCATCGCGCCGGTGCCCGAGACGCGCAGGTGCTCTGCACGTACGCCGATGAGGCGCACCCGCGCCCCGTCGCCGACGAGCTCGGCCAAGGCGTCGGATGCCTCGTCGTAGATCCTGCGGGCGACATCCGTGGGCTCGCCCAGCGTGCGCGACCGGGTGACCGTGCGGAAGTCGCCGTAGCGCACCTTGAGCGTCACGGTGCGCCCGACGAGGCCCGCCTTGCGCAGGCGCACGGCGACGTTGTTCGACAGTCGGAGCAGCTCTCGCCGGATCTCGACGGGATCCACGAGGTCGTAGCCGAAGGTGTTCTCGTGGCCGATGCTCTTCTCGACGCGCGTGGTGTGCACGTCGCGCGGGTCGATGCCGTTCGCGAGCCGGCTGAGGCGGGCGGCGAGGGCCGGCCCGACCGAGCGCTCGAGCGCGTCGTACGGCATGACGGCGACGTCGCCCACCGTGCGGAGGCCGACCCGAGTGAGGGTCTCCTCGGTGACGCGGCCCACCCCCCACAAGGCGGACACGGGCAGCGGGTGCAGGAACTCGATGGTCTGCGCAGCGGGCACCACGAGCATCCCGTCGGGCTTGGCCCGGCTGGACGCCACCTTGGCCACGTACTTGGTCGCCGCGACGCCGATCGAGCAGGTGAGCCCGGTCTCGGACTGCACGCGCTCGCGGATCGTCCACGCGATCTCGGCCGGGCTGCCGTGCAGGCGGCGGGCGCCCGACACGTCGAGGAACGCCTCGTCGATCGACAGCGGCTCCACCAGCGGCGTGATCTGCTCGAAGATGCCCATGACCTGCTTGGAGTACTTCGAGTAGCTCGCGTAGTCGCCCCGGAGCACCACCGCGTTGGGGCACCGCTGCATGGCGATCGACATCGGCATGGCCGAGTTCACGCCGAACCGGCGCGCCTCGTAGCTCGCCGCCGCGACCACGCCACGGCCGGCGGTGCCGCCGACGAGCACGGGCTTGCCGCGCAGGTCGGGTCGCGTGAGCAGTTCGACGGACACGAAGAACGCATCCATGTCGACGTGCAGGATCGGGGTCGCCGAATCGTCGACGGGGCCGGTCGTGACCTGCCGCGACGAGCCGTCCTGCTTGCTCATGCTGCGACCCTAACCGCCTGCCGCCGTCATCGACGGCGCCCGTCGCGCCGCGTCAGAAGCCGAAGTCGCCGCCGCCGCCGAAGTCGCCGCCGCCGAAGTCGCCGAACCCGCCGCCGCCGTAATCGCCGCCGCCGTAGTCGCCGCCGGCGTCGGACCCGCCGGCGTCCGCCGAGGCGTCGGCACCGGCATCCGACCCGGAGTCGGCGCCCGTGTCGCCGGAGCCGTCGGCACCGGCCTCGAACGCGGAGGCATCGGGCAGGAAGGCCTGCGCGATCGCGGAGCCGATGACGACGCCGGCGATCGTGCCGAGCATCGAGCTGCCGATCATGGCGCCCATCGAGGGGCCGGCCTGCATCGGGCGCCCGTTCGCGGACGTGCCCGCGAAGGCGCGCTCCATGCTGCCCGGCTGGCGCATCTCGGAGCGGGTCGCCGCGCGCGCGAGGGCGGCCGGATCCTCGGACGTGATCCGCTCACCGGCCGGGGCCTGCTCGGAGAGGGTGACGTAGACCTGGTGGCGCTGCTCGGGCGTCAGCTTCGCGAACGCCTCGGCGTGCACCGCCTCGATCGACTCGGGCGGAGCGGTGCGCAGCAGGTATCGGTAGCGCTCGATCGCCAGTTCGTCCTCGCTCAGCTTCCGTGCCTGGGGCACGGGCTGCGACGGCGGAGCCGTGCGCTCATCGGGTGCGCCGAACAGTCGGTCCAGGAAGCCCATGGTGTCCTCGTCAATCGCTCAGGGGACGACCAATCTACGGTTGCCAGCCTTGAGCACCCTGAGAGTCGCGGATGCCTCGGCGCCGCTCCGGCGCGTCGCAGCGCGTCGCCACGCCGATCGTCGGCCATGTCATCCGCGTCGTCGCGCCGCGTTCGTGCCACACTGGCAGCAGGCCAGCCAAGTCGAGTCGGAGGGGCCGTGAGCGAGTCCAGCGCATCCCGTTCCGCCCCTCCCATGCCCGGCCGGACGGCGCGCGATCCCGTGATGGATCTCGTGCGCGTGCTCTGCGTCGTGGTGGTGGTCATCGGCCACATGCTCATGATCGGCGCGGCGGTCGTTCCCGGCCGCGGACTGGTGATCGAGCGCACCCTGCTCGAGACGAACTGGATCGGCCCGGTCACCTGGATCGCGCAGATCATGCCCCTCTTCTTCGTCGTCGGCGGCTTCGTCGGCATCGGTGCCTGGCGGCGCATCGAGGCCTCCGGCGGCACGGCGGCCGACTTCATCCGCTCCCGCATCCTGCGGCTCGCGCGCCCGTCGATCGCGCTCTTCGCGGCGCTCGCGGTCGGCGTGCTCGTGATGCACCTCACCGGCGTCGACCCCGAATCGATCCGGCTCATCGGCATCGGCATCTCATCGCCGCTGTGGTTCCTCGCGGCCTACTCGTTCGCGCAGGCGTACCTCCCCGGGCTCGCGACCTTCCATGCCCGTGCGCCATGGTGGACGCTCGCGACGCTGGCCGCCGGCGCGGTGGCCTGCGACGCCCTCCGGTTCGCCACCGGGTTCGAGGCCCTCGGCCTCCTGGACATGACCTTCGTCTGGCTGTTCGCCCAGCAGCTGGGCTTCTGGATCGCCGACGGCTGGTTCCGGAAGCGGTCTCCGGCCACGGTCGCGGCGATCGGCGCGGGCGCCTACCTGCTGCTCTTCGGACTCGTCGGGATCGGCTACCCGGGCAACATGCTGGACAACCTCTATCCGCCGACGTTCGCCATCGTCGCCCTCGCGGTCGGGCAGACGTGCCTGATGCTCCTCGCGCATCCCGCCCTGACCCGCCTCATGGCGCTGCGACCGGTGCAGGTCGTCGTCGCCACCGTCGGCTCCCGGATGATGACGATCTACCTGTGGCACGTGCCCGTGCTCGCGCTCGTCATCGGCCTGCTGCTGCTCACGCCGCTGCCGACCCCGGCCGCCGGTTCGCCCGCGTGGTGGTGGACGAGGCCCGTCGTCTTCGTCGCGGTGGTCGTCGTGCTCGCGCTGATCTCGGCGCTGTTCGGCCGGTTGGAGCGACCCTCGCCGAACCACCACCCGTCCGACTGGGCGACCGGGCTGGCGGCCGCATGCATGGTCATCCCGTCGTTCGCGCTGATGGCATGGGGACTCGACTTCCTCGTCGCGGCGTCGAGCGCCCTCATCCTCACGGCGGCGGTCCTGCTGCTGAACCCGGTGCCGGCGCGGGTGCGCGAGCGCGGACCCACGGCCGTCACCCCGTAGCATCCGGGCCCTTCCGCCGCACTCCGAGCGCGGAGGCGGCCGAAGGCGGCACCGAGGTCAGGCCTGGGCGCGCTCCAGGACGAGCTCACGGACGCGCGCGGCATCCGCCTTGCCCTGCATCGCCTTCATGACCGCACCGATCACGGCGCCGGCGGCCTGCACCTTGCCGTCGCGGATCTTCGCGAGCACGTCGGGCTGCGAGGCGAGCGCCTCGTCGATCGCGGCCACGAGCGCACCGTCGTCGGACACGACCGCGAGGCCGCGCGCGTCGACGATCTCGCGCGGCGACCCTTCGCCCGCGACGACGCCCTCGAGCACCTGGCGGGCGAGACGGTCGGTGAGCACGCCCTCGTCGACGAGGGCGGCGAGCTCCGCGACCTGCTCGGGCGTCGCGAGCGACGCGGCATCCGTCTGGTTCGCGTTCGCGAGGCGGGTGAGCTCGCCCGTCCACCACTTCCGCGCGGCCGCCGGGGTCGCCCCGGCCGCGACGGTCAGCGTGACCTCGACGAGGAGACCGCCGTTCACGACGCCCTGGAACTCGAGGTCGGTGAAGCCCCACTCGCCCTTCAGGCGGCGGCGGTGCGCGGCCGGCGGCTCGGGCAGGGCCGCGCGCAGCTCCTCGATCAGCTCACGGGTGGGCTCGACCGGCAGGAGGTCGGGCTCGGGGAAGTACCGGTAGTCGTCGGCGTCGGACTTCGGCCGTCCGGGGCTCGTCGTGCCGGTGTCCTCGTGCCAGTGACGCGTCTCCTGGGTGATCGTGCCGCCCTTGGCGAGGATCGCGGCCTGGCGCTGGATCTCGTAGCGCACGGCGCGCTCGATCGACCGGAACGAGTTCACGTTCTTCGTCTCGGTGCGCGTGCCGAGGCGCTCGGTGCCGCGCGGGCGCAGCGACACGTTCGCGTCGCAGCGGAGGTTGCCGCGCTCCATGCGCGCCTCGGAGATGCCCAGCGAGAGCGCGATGTCGCGGATGGTCGACACGTACGCCTTGGCGAGCTCGGGCGCGTCGGCCTCGGCGCCGAAGATCGGCTTCGTGACGATCTCGACGAGCGGCACGCCGGCGCGGTTGTAGTCGACGAGCGAGTACTCGGCGCCCTGGATGCGGCCGGTCGAACCGCCGACGTGCGTGAGCTTGCCCGCGTCCTCCTCCATGTGGGCGCGCTCGATCGGCACCTGGAAGACGCGCCCGTTCGCGAGCTCGACCTCGACCGACCCCTCGAAGGCGATCGGCTCGTCGTACTGCGAGATCTGGTAGTTCTTCGCGAGGTCGGGGTAGAAGTAGTTCTTGCGCGCGAAGCGGCTCGACTGCGGCGATCGAGCAGCCGAGCGCGAGCCCGAGCGAGATCGACGAACGCACCGCGTCGCCGTTGACGACGGGGAGCGACCCCGGCAGGCCCGAGGCACACCGGCGTCACGAGCGTGTTCGGCTCGGCGCCGTGGAACGCGGAGTTCGCGGGGTTCGGTGCGGGCGAGAACATCTTGGTGGTGGTGTTCAGCTCGACGTGCACCTCGAGGCCGATGACCGGCTCGTACAGCTCGAGGGCCTGGTCGAAGTCCATCAGTTCAGCGCGGGCCATCAGACGGCGCCCTCCTCGGTCGCGAGCAGTTCATGGGTGCTGAGATCGGGTGCCCGGTCGAGGATCGGTGCGCCCCACTGGGCGAGCAGCAGCTGCTCGAGCGCGCCGCCCACGTTGTAGAGGCGCGCGTCCTCGCGGGCCGGTGCGAGGAACTGGATGCCGACGGGCAGGCCGTCCTCGGGCGCCAGGCCGGCCGGCACCGAGATGCCGGGGACGCCGGCGAGGTTCGCCGGGATCGTCGCGACGTCGTTGAGGTACATCGCGAGCGGGTCGTCGAGCTTCTCGCCGAGCTTGAACGCCGTGGTCGGCGCCGTCGGGGTCGCCAGCACGTCGACGTTCGCGAACGCGGCGTCGAAGTCGCGCTGCACGAGCGTGCGCACCTTCTGCGCGCTGCCGTAGTACGCGTCGTAGTAGCCGGCGGAGAGGGCGTAGGTGCCGAGGATGATGCGGCGCTTCACCTCGGGGCCGAACCCGGCCTCGCGCGTGGCCGCCATGACCTGCTCGACCGTGCCGCCGCCGTCGGGCGTGACGCGCAGTCCGAAGCGCACCGAGTCGAACTTCGCCAGGTTGGACGACGCCTCGGCGGGAAGGATCAGGTAGTAGGCCGCGATCGAGTACTCGAAGTGCGGGGCGGAGACCTCGACGATCTCGGCGCCCTGGCGCTCGAGCAGCTCGAGCGCCTCGTGGAACCGCTGGCGGACGCCCGCCTGGAAGCCGTCGGAGTCGAGCTCCTTCACGACGCCGATGCGGAGCCCCGAGACATCCGCTCGACGCACCGCCTCGGCCATCGACGGCCAGGCCTCGGGGATCGACGTGGAGTCGAGCGGGTCGTGCCCGGCGATGACGTCGTGCAGCAGGGCCGCGTCGAGCACCGTGCGCGTGACCGGGCCGATCTGGTCGAGCGACGAGGCGAGCGCGATCGAGCCGTAGCGGCTCACCGCGCCGTACGTGGGCTTGACGCCCACGGTGCCGGTGACGTGCGCGGGCTGGCGGATCGAGCCGCCCGTGTCGCTGCCGAGCGCCAGGGGCGCCTCGAAGCTCGCGACGGATGCCGCCGAGCCGCCGCCGGAGCCGCCGGGGATGCGCTCGAGGTCCCACGGGTTGTGGGTCGGGCCGTACGCGGAGTGCTCGGTGGACGAACCCATCGCGAACTCGTCCATGTTGGTCTTGCCGAGCGGGATCATGCCCGCCTCGCGCACCCGGCGCACCGGGGTCGCGTCGTACGGCGGGATCCAGCCCTCGAGGATGCGCGAGCCCGCGGTCGAGGGCATGCCCTCGGTCACGAGGACGTCCTTGATGGCGATCGGCACGCCCGCGAGCGGGCCGAGCGGCTCGCCCGCCGCGCGACGGCGGTCGATGCCGGCGGCGGTCTCGAGCGCGCGATCGCCCTCGACGTGGAGGAACGCGTGCACGGCGCCGTCGACGGCGGCGATGCGGTCGAGGTGCGCGCGCGTGGCCTCGACGGAGGACACGTCGCCCGCGGCGAGGCGCTCGCCGAGCTCGGCCGCGGAGAGGCGGATCAGGTCGCTCACTGCTCCTCCCCCAGGATCGCCGACACGACGAATCGCGAGCCGTCGGACTCGGGAGCGCCCGCGAGCGCCTGGTCGACGGTGAGCACGTTGTCGCCGACGACGTCGGCGCGGAAGACGTTCCGCAGCGGGATCGGGTGGCTGGTCGGCGGCACGTCCTCGGTGGCCACCTCGCTCACCTTCTCGACCGCCTGCATGATCTGGCCGAGCTCCGCCGTGAGGTGCTCGATCTCTTCCTCGGTGAGCGCGATGCGAGCGAGGTTCGCGAGATGCGCGACCTGCTCCGCACTGATTTCGGACATGCTGCTCCGTCGTGTCGGGGTGGGGATGCACCCGATTCTATCGGTGGTGCGACGACCGTGCCCTCGACGGCTACGAACGCGGCTTGCCGAACAGCCCCACCCCGTAGCGGTGGAGCAGCTCGTAGGCGTCGGCGTACGTCTCGGGCTCTTCGTCGTCGGGGGTGCCGTACTTCGCGAGGAGCAGCCCGAGCAGTCCGCGCGCGGGCGGGCTGAGCGGCTTGTCCTTGTGGGCGTGGGCCGGATGCGGCGCCTCGTTCTGCGGGTTCGGCGGGATGTACTGCGGCGTCGTGGACGGCCAGCTGATCGGCTGCCGGGGCTGGTCGAGGTTCACGGCGTTGAACAGGTTGTTCGCGCCGAGGTCGCGCCGCGTGAGCGGCTTCAGTCCGTGCAGCCGCGAGAGGGTGGCGATCACGGCCGCGTGGTGCATCTCGTCGTGGATGATCGTTCCGGCGCGCGTGTAGGCCGACACGGCGATCGCCGGCACGCGGCATCCGAGCCGATCGAACCCGAAGCCCATCTCGCCCAGCGAGTCGTCGTGCGGCGGCGTCGCCGGCGGCGGGGCGACGTGATCGTAGGTGCCGCCGTGCTCGTCGAACGTGATGAGGAGCATCGTGTTCATGGCGTTGGAGCCGTCGGGGCGCGCGCTGCGCTTGATGGCCTCGTAGATCTCGTGCACGAGCGCCTCGCCCGCGCGCACGTCGGAGACGGCCGAGTCGATGACCTCGACCCCGGAGACGTCGCTCTCGCGCAGCCGGCCGAACGGCGGGTGGAAGTCGTTGTGGTTGTAGGTCATGCGCGGCTCGATGAACGAGTAGGCGGGCAGGGTGCCGAGCTTCACGTCCTCGTAGAAGTCGCTCATCGTCGCGAAGCGCTCGGTGCGCCAGTACTGCTCGAGCACGGGCGCGTGCAGCACGCCCGTGAACGAGACGAGCTGGAGCTCGTCGAAGTAGATCCGCCAGGAGACGCCCGCCTCCTCGAGGCGGTTGAAGATCGTGGGCGCCGCTGGTGCGTCGAGCCACTTGTCGTAGCCGCCGCCTGCCTTGTTCGTGACGAATCCGTGCGACGTCGATGCGTGGAAGAACGACCGGTTGCAGAACGTCTGCGACGGCACCGCGCAGTACCAGTTGTCGTAGACGGCGAAGTTCTTCGCGAGCGTGGAGAGCACGGGCAGCATCGGCGGGGAGAACGACCCCATGATCTGCGCGGCCTCGTCGGCGGAGGGCGGCGTCCCCTTGCGGAGCCGCATGTAGTTGATCCAGTAGTCGCGCACGAAGCCCGACATCGTCGCCTTGACGTTGCGGGGCGGTGCGTTGAACGGAGCGCGTCATCGACTCGACGAAGAGCTCGGCGTTCGTGGCGGGGTCGACGGTGTCGAAGATCTGGGTGTTGACGTGCGGGAACTCCTCGCCGGGGTCGGGGTTCGGGCGGCCCATGATCTCGTCGGTCGAGCCCTCGTAGACGTGGGCCGCGACGACCGTGCCGTCGGGCGAGGTGTTGGCGTAGTCGCCGAATGCGAGCCCCTCGTAGCGTCTCGCCGTCGGGCAGGTCGTCGCTCGAGTAGAGGTAGCCGAGGAGGTTGTCGAACGAGCGGTTCTCGCCCATGAGCACGACGAGGTGGTCGAATCCCGCCTGCTGCCGGGCGGTGAGGGGCACGAAGTACTCCTCGCCCTCGGCGAATCCCATCGAGTGGCCGACCGCGGCGCCGACGGCAGCGCCGATGCCGCCGCCGACCACGGCGCCGGCCGCTGCCGCGCCGCCGATCTTCAGGAAGTCGCGCCGCGACGTGCCGGGGCCTGCCTCGGTCGGCCCGGCCCCGTCGTGCGCCTCGCCTTCGGCCGCGCCCTTCACCTCGTCGTCTGCCACGTCGCCCCCAACTCCCGCATCAGCCGTCGAGTGCGCCGGGACCCTCCGTCACGAGTCGCGCGAACTGCGCGGCGTCGATGACGCGGATGCCCAGCTCCTCCGCCTTCGCCAGCTTCGATCCGGCTCCGGGCCCCGCCGCGACGAAGTCGGTGTTCTTCGACACGCTCGAGGCCGCTTTGCCGCCTGCGGCGATGATAGCTTCCTGCGCCCCCTCGCGCGTGAACCCCTCGAGGCTGCCGGTCGCCACGACGCTGAGCCCTGCGAGCACTCCCCCACCGGCTGCGGCCGCCCCGGGACCGGGATGGCCGGGCGTCGCGAACTGCACGCCCGACGCCGCCCAGCGATCGACGATGTCGCGGTGCCAGTCGACGGCGAACCACTCGCGCAGCGACTCGGCGATGATGGGTCCGACACCGTCGACCTCGGCGAGCTCGGCGTCGCCGGCCGCGCGGACCGCCTCGAGCGAGCCGAAGTGGTCGGCGAGCGCGCGTGCCGCCACCGGACCGACGTGCCGGATGTTGAGGGCCACGAGGATGCGCCACAGCGGCTTGGTCTTGGCGAGGTCGAGGTTGGCCACGAGCTCGTACGCGGCCTTCGACGGCACGTGCGTCTCGTCGCCGGCGAATTCGGCCGCGTCGGGGTCGTAGGCCGGGTCGGCGCCCCTGCCGCTGCGGCGCCGGAGTGCGCCGGAAGGGCGCCCGGTACACGGGCGTGCCGTCGTCTTCGAGGCGCGGCAGCCCGGTCTCGACGTCGCGGACGACGACCTCGATCGGGAACAGCTCGCGGACCGTCAGGTCGAACAGCCCCGCCTCGGTGGGCAGCGGCGGCACCTCGGGCACGGCGGGGTGCGTGAGCGCCGCCGCCGACACCTCGCCGAGCGCCTCGACGTCGAGCGCCCCGCGCGAGCCGATGTGCTCGACCCGCCCGCGCACCTGCGCCGGGCAGCTCTCGGCGTTCGGGCACCTGAGGTCGATGTCGCCCTCTTTCATCGGCCGGAGCGGGGTGCCGCACTCGGGGCAGACCGCCGGCATGACGAAGGCGCGTTCGCTGCCGTCGCGGAGCTCGACGACCGGCCCGAGCACCTCGGGGATGACGTCGCCGGCCTTGCGCAGCACGACGGTGTCGCCGATCAGCACGCCCTTGGCCTTCACCACGTCTTGGTTGTGCAGGGTCGCCTGCCGCACGACGGATCCGGCGACGCGCACCGGTTCCATGACGGCGAACGGCGTGGCCCGGCCCGTGCGGCCGACGCTCACGACGATGTCGAGGAGCTTCGTGTTGACCTGCTCGGGCGGGTACTTGTAGGCGATCGCCCAGCGCGGGGCGCGGGAGGTGGCGCCGAGCTCATCGTGCAGCGCGAGCTCGTCGACCTTCACGACGATGCCGTCGATCTCGTGCTCGACGTCGTGGCGGTGCTCGCCGGTGTAGGCGACGAACTCCTGCACGCCCGTCACCGAGTCGAGCACGCGGAAGTGCGAGCTGGTGGGCAGCCCCCACCCGGCGAGGAGCCCGTAGACCTCGGACTGCGAGCTCACCGGAGGGTTCGGCCAGGCGCCGATGCCGTGCACGAGCATGCGCAGGCGGTCGAGCCGATCGCGCATGAGCGCGAGCTGTGCGGCGTTCTTGCCCTCGGCCTTCTGCCGCAGCGACCCGCTCGCGGCGTTGCGCGGGTTCGCGAACTCGCGCTCGCCTGCCGCAGCCTGCTTCGCGTTCAGCTCGTCGAACGCGGCGACGGGGAAGAACACCTCGCCGCGCACCTCGACCAGCGGCGGATGCCCCGTGCCCTCGAGCCTCGTGGGGATGGAGGGGATGTACCGGATGTTCTCGGTGACGTCTTCGCCGACCCGGCCGTCGCCGCGCGTCGCCGCGGTGACCAGGCGCCCGTTCTCGTAGCGGAGGTTGATCGCGAGGCCGTCGATCTTGAGCTCGCACAGCCAGTGCACCGGCCGGCCCGCCGCCGCCTGCGCCCGGTTCGCCCACTCGGCGAGCTCGTCGGGCGAGAAGACGTTGTCGAGGCTCAGCATGCGCTCGGCGTGCTCGACCGGCGCGAAGAGCGTGGTCTCGCCGCGACCGCCGACGGTCAGCGTCGGACTGTCCTGGCTCTGCAGCTCGGGATAGGCGCGTTCGAGCGCCTCGAGCTCGTGCATGAGCCCGTCGTACTCCGCGTCGGAGATGATCGTCGTGTCGCGCTCGTAGTACGCGTCGCGCGCCTCGTTGATGCGGATCGTGAGGCGCTCCACCTCGTCGGCCGCGTCGGAGAGGCTGATGCCCTGGTCGATGTCGTCGTCCACCACATCGACAGTCTAGGGACGCCCTCCGACGCGGCCGACGACGTCAGCCGCGGAATCCGGCGCGGTCGACCTTCGGCTACACGTCGTCCGCGGCGCGATCGACGCGGCGGTGGTATCGCACGCCGACGACACCGCCGAGGATCGCACCGCCGAGGCTCGCCAGCGCGACGACCGCCGCAGCCACGATGCCCGCGATGGTCAGCGTCCCCTCGGGGACGGGGATGCGCTGGAGCAGGTCCTGGCCGGTCGCCGCGTCGATTCGGCCGAGCACGAACGCGACGACCGCCGCGACGATCGCGATGGCGATCGTCCACACCCAGACGGCGATGCCCTGCGCGACGCCGCTGAAGCGGGCCATGCGCCCCGCGACGTACCCGCCGCAGTAGAAGGCCGAGAACAGGATCACCAGCAGGGTGCCCGCCGCGATCCAGCCGACCGTCCCCAGGTCGAGCGGAAGCTCACGGGCGAACACCACCGGGTTGCGCACATCGAGCCCGAGCACCACGCCGGCGACGGTGACGAGCCCGGTGAGGATCGCGAAGGTGGCGACGGCGACGAGCCACCCGAAGAACGCCGAGCCGACCTTCACCCCGCCGAATCGCTCTCGCTGCAGTTCGACGAGCTCCTCAGTGCTGATCGACGGTTCGTCGATCACGTCGTCCCAGGCGTCGGGCCGCGGCTCGAGGGTCGTCACGGGGCGCGTCGTCGGCGCTGGGTCCAGGTTCCGGAACGGCTCGGCAGGATCCCGATTCGGGGTCGGCGGGGTACAGCGGGTAGTTCACAGGTTCTCCTCGTCACTCACTCGGCGCCGGGGGAAGCGCCAGCGCGAATCTACGCGAAGCTCGACGAGGCCGCGAGGTCGTGCGAGTGAGCACGACGGATGCCGCGGGCTCGGCCACGCGGCATCCGTCGGCCGGCTATCCGCCGAATCCGGCGCGGTCCACCTTGCGGTGGTAGTGCGTGCCGGCCTTGCCGCCGAGGACGGCGCCACCGAGGCTCGCGACCGCGACCGCGACCGCCGTGGCGATGCCGGCCATCGTGAGGTCGCCCTCGCTCAGCGGGATGCGCGGGAAGATGTTGAGGTCGGCGAACACGTCGTACTGGCTGCCGACGACGACGCCGAGCAGGGCCACCACGATCGCGATGACGAGGGCCCAGACCCACACCGCGAGCCCCTGCACGACGCCGTTGAAGCGAGCCATGCGGCCGGCCACGTAGCCGCCGCAGTAGTACGCGACGAAGAGGATGACGAGCAGCGCGATCGCGCCGATCCAGCCGATGGTGCCCGCGTCCAGTCCGACCTGGTCGGCGGCCGCCTCGACGTCCTCCGCGCCGAGTCCGAGCGCCGCACCGGTCGCGGCGAGGAGCGCCGTGAGGATGGTCGCGGTACCGAACGCGGTGAGCCAGCCGAAGAACGCGGCTCCCACCTTCACGCCGCCGAACGCCTCGCGTTCACGGGCCGCGACCTCGCGCCGGTCGGCGGCGGGGTTCGCCACCACCTCGCGGCGGTCGTCGACGCCGTCACCGTCGCGGTCGACGACCGGCACGGCCGTCTCACGGCGGTCGTCGACGCCGTCACCGTCGCGGTCGACGACCGGCACAGCCGTCTCACGGCGATCGTCGACACCGTCACCGTCACGGTCGACGACCGGCACGGCCGTCTCACGGCGATCGTCGACACCGTCACCGTCACGGTCGACGGCGATGTGCCCGGCGTCGGTGCGGCCGGCTGCGGGCAGGGTCGTGGTGTCGCCCGGCGTCGCGGCTCGCTCGGGGTCGGGGTGATGGTCCGCCGGATCTCGCGGGGTGCTCACGGGTGGTCCTCCTCGTGTTCGGGTCGCGCCGGGAGTGATGGCGCGACCGAGAATCTACGGGAGGACGACGCGACGCGACGAGGCCTTGACAGGCCGGGCGCCGATGGGCAACGCGCGAGCGCGGGTCTCAGGCCGTCGCGGGCACCGCGCTGACGGTCCGGTCGATCGTGCACTGCCCGAGCACGCGCGTGCCCACGTACACGACGGCCGTCTGTCCGGGGGCCACCCCGTCGAGCGGATGCCCCGGGGTGATCACGAGCTCGCCGTCGGCGACCACCGCCACCGCGGGCACGGGGTCGGCGTGCGCGCGGATCTGCACCTCGCAGGCGAACGGCGTCGCGGCATCCTCGGGTGCGAGCCCTGCCCACGTGAAGCGCGAGCCGGCGATCTCGGCGGTCGCGAGCGCCTCCTTCGGGCCCACGACGACCGTGTTCTCCTTCGGGCGCACCTCGAGCACGAACCGCGGTCGCCCGTCGGGCGCGGGAGTGCCGAGGTGCAGTCCGCGGCGCTGGCCGACGGTGTAGGCGTGCGCGCCCTCGTGCGAGCCGACGACGGCGCCCGTGCGGTCGACGATCTCGCCCGTCGCCACGCCGACGCGCTCGGCGAGCCAGCCCTTGGTGTCGCCGTCGGGGATGAAGCAGATGTCGTGCGAGTCGGGCTTCTGCGCGACCGACAGGCCGCGACGGGCCGCCTCCTCGCGCACCAGCTGCCTTGGAGGGGGTGTCGCCGAGCGGGAAGTACGCGTGCGCCAGCTGCTCGGTCGTGAGCACGCCGAGCACGTAGGACTGGTCCTTCGCCCACGCGCTCGCGCGGTGCAGCTCGCGGTTGCCCGCGGCATCCGTGACGATCGTGGCGTAGTGGCCGGTGCAGACGGCGTCGAAGCCGAGCGCGAGCGCCTTCTCGAGCAGGGCGGCGAACTTGATGCGCTCGTTGCAGCGCATGCACGGGTTCGGCGTGCGGCCCGCCGAGTACTCGGCGATGAAGTCGTCGACCACGTCGGCCTTGAACCGCTCGGAGAAGTCCCACACGTAGTACGGGATGCCGAGCACGTTCGCCGCGCGCTGGGCGTCCATCGAGTCCTCGATCGTGCAGCACCCGCGGCTGCCGGTGCGCAGCGTGCCGGGCATGCGGCTCAGCGCGAGGTGCACGCCGACCACGTCGTGGCCGGCCTCCACCGCGCGCGCCGCCGCCACGGCGCTGTCGACGCCGCCGCTCATCGCTGCCAGGACCTTCACCCGTCCAGTGTAGGCAGGGCGCCCCTGAGCGGATGCTCCGCGCCGGCGCTCGTGCGATCGGGCGTCAGCGATCGAACGACGTCGCGCGCGCCGCGAGGCCGGCCTTCGCCGCCTGCGCGTACGCGCCCGGGAGCGCGTCGAGGAACGCGTCGACGTCGGCGTCGGTGGACGCGTGGCCGAGCGTGATGCGCAGCGCGCCGCGGGCATCCGACTCCGATCGGCCCATCGCGATGAGCACGTGCGACGGCTCGGGCACGCCCGCCTGGCACGCCGACCCCGTCGACACCGCGACGCCGGCCGCGTCGAGCAGGAAGAGCAGCGAGTCGCCCTCGCAGCCGGGGAACGAGAAGTGCGCGTTGGCCGGCAGGCGCCCGGCGGGGTCGGGGTCGCCCGAGAGCCGCGCCTCGGGCACGGCGGCGAGCGCGCCCGCGATGAGCCGGTCGCGCAGCGCCGACATCCGCAGGGCGTCGGCGTCGAGCGCCTCGTGCACCGCGGACGCCGCCGCCGCGAACGACGCCGCCGCCGCGACGTCCTGGGTGCCGGAGCGGACGCGGCGCTGCTGTCCCCCGCCGTGGATGAGCGGCTCGACGCTCGCCGACCGGTCCAGCACGAGTGCGCCGATCCCGGCCGGGCCGCCGATCTTGTGGGCCGAGACGCTGAGGGCGACGAGACCGGCGCCCGCGGCGGCATCCGTTGCCCGTCGCAGCGCACGGAAGTCGATCGGCACCTGGCCGTAGGCGGCGATCGCGTCGACGTGCAGCGGGACGCCGGCGCGGGCGGTGAGCCGCGCGACCTCCTCGACGGGCTGGATCGTGCCGACCTCGTTGTTCGCCCAGAGCATCGTGACGAGCGCGACGGATGCCGCGTCGCGGGCGAGCTCGGCCTCGAGCACGTCGAGGCGCAGCCGGCCGACCTCGTCGAGCGGCAGCTCGACGACGACGGCGCCCTCGTGCGCGGCGAGCCACTCGACGGTGTCGATCGTGGCGTGGTGCTCGCCGGCGGGGACGAGGATGCGGGGCCGGGCACCCGCCTCGCCGCCGGGCCCGGTCGCCTGGCGGCTCCACCAGATCCCCTTGATCGCGAGGTTGACCGCCTCGGTGCCGCTGCCGGTGAAGACGACCTCGATGCCGTCGGCGCCGAGGGTGGCGGCGACGCGCTCGCGCGACTCCTCGAGCAGGCGCTTCGCCTGCTGGCCGGCGCTGTGGATCGACGACGGGTTGCCGACCACGGCGAGCGCGGCGGTGAGCGCCTCGATCGCCTCGGGGCGCATCGGGGTGGTCGCGGCGTGGTCGAGGTAGATCGTCACGCGCCCCCCTCCCGATCGCCGCCCGCCGCGGCACGCCCGAGTCGCCGCGCGTGGGAGCGCTTGCATACGAACTACTGTAGATCGCATGTCCGCGCCCGATCCCCTGCACGACCTCGGCGTCCGGACCGGCGCCGACGGCGGCGAGCATCCGGATCTGGTCAGAGCACGCGACCTCGATCGACCTCGAGGTGTTCGCCGACGGCGACCTCGACTGGGCGGTCGAGCGCACGCCGCTGAGGCGCGACGCGCACGGCGTGTGGGAGGGCACCTCCGCCGCACTCGTGCCCGGCGCGCGCTACGGCCTCCGGGTCGACGGCCCGGCCGGATTCGACCACGCGTTCAACCCGGTGCACACCCTGCTCGACCCTTACGCCCGCGGACTCGCGCCCGTCGCGCGACGGATCGTGGCGCGGCGTCGCGCTCGCCCCGCTCGCCGACGGCGGGTTCGACTGGGGCGGCGTCGCCGAAGCCGCGCGTGCCGCTCGACCACACCGTGGTCTACGAGGCGCACGTGCGCGGGTTCTCGAAGCTGAACCGCGCGATCCCCGAGCCGCTGCGCGGCACCTACGCCGGCCTCGCGCACGACGCGTCGCTGGAGTACCTCACGGGCCTCGGCGTCACCACCGTCGAGCTCCTCCCGGTGCACGCCTTCGTGACCGAGCAGCGCCTGGTGCGGCAGGGGCGGCTCAACTACTGGGGCTACAACACGCTCGCCTTCTTCGCGCCGCACGCGCCCTACGCGTCGGCGGCGGCGCAGGCCGAGGGGCGCCACGCCGTGCGGCGCGAGTTCGCCGGCATGGTGCGGCGACTGCACGAGGCCGGCCTCGAGGTGGTGCTCGACGTCGTCTACAACCACACGGCCGAGGAGGGCCGCGCAGGGCCCGACGTACTCGTTCCGCGGCATCGACAACGCGTCCTACTACCGCCACGACGCGCACGGCCGGTACGTCGACACGACCGGATGCGGCAACACCCTCGACTTCGGCCGCGGCCGCGCCGCAGCGACTCGTCCTCGACTCGATGCGGTACTTCGCCGAGGAGCTGCAGGTCGACGGCTTCCGCCTCGACCTCGCGGCGACGCTCGGCCGCGACGACCACGGCGGCTACACGCCCGAGCATCCGCTGCTGCGCGCGATGCTCGAGGACCCGGTGCTCTCGGCGCCGAAGCTCATCGCCGAACCGTGGGACGTCGGCCCCGGCGGCTGGCAGACCGGCAACTTCCCGGCCGGGCTTCTCGCGAGTGGAACGACCGCTACCGCGACCGGATGCGCGACTTCTGGCTGGGCGACCTGCGCCGCGAGCGCGCAGACGGGCACCGGCCGGCAGCGGCATCGGGCGCTTCGCGACCCGCCTCGCCGGGTCGGCGAACACGTTCTCGCTCGAGCGCGGGCCGCTCGCGAGCCTCAACTTCGTCACCGCGCACGACGGCTTCACCCTCGCCGACCTCACGGCGTTCGACGTGAAGCACAACCTCGGCAACGGCGAGCACAACCGCGACGGCACCGACGACAACAACTCCTACAACCACGGCGTCGAGGGCGGCACGCGACGACCCCGCGATCACGCGCGGCCGCCGCCGCACCATCCGGAACCTGCTCGGCACGCTCCTGCTCTCGGCCGGCGTGCCGATGCTCACGGCGGGCGACGAGTACGGCCGCACCCAGCGCGGCAACAACAACGCGTACTGCCACGACTCCGAGCTCACGTGGCTGTCGTGGCGCGACGACGAGCGCGACGCCGGCATGCTCGCGACGACGCGGCGGCTGCATGCGGCTGCGCGCGGAGAACCCGGCGCTGCGGCCGGTGCGGTTCGGCCGGCTCGGCGAGACGACGCCGAGCGCCTCGCAGATGGACTGGTTCAACGCCGAGGGCACGACCATGACCATCGACGACTGGAACTCCCCCGGGGAGCGCACGCTGCAGTACCTCGCGGCGTCCACGCCGGAGTTCGAGGCGTTCAACCGCATCCTGCTCGTGGTGCACGCGCACGAGGAGGCGACCGAGGTCGTGCTGCCCGCGCACGCGGGCGTCACCGGCTACACGCTGCTGTGGGACTCCGCCGGCGAGGAGCCCGTCGACGACTCGGCCCGAGCACGCACCCGGCGAGCGCGTCGTCGATGCCGCCGCTGTCGATGCACCTGTTCCGCGCCCACGGCGACCGGCTGACTGGCCAGGCGCCACGGATGCCTCGGCGGGCACGCCCGCGACGGTCGCGCTCGCCCGCGCCGGCATCGCGTTCACCGCCCATGCGTACGAGCACGACCCGCGCGCCGCCGCCTACGGCCTCGAGGCGGCCGAGAAGCTCGGACTCGACCCCGAGCGCGTGTTCAAGACCCTGCTCGCGAGCGTCGACGGCGGCCTCGCCGTCGGCATCGTGCCCGTGGCGATGCAGCTCGACCTCAAGGCGCTCGCCCAGGCCCTCGGCGGCAAGCGCGCCGAGATGGCCGATCCCGCGGTGGCCGAGCGCAAGACGGGCTACGTCGTCGGCGGCATCAGCCCGATCGGGCAGAAGACCGCGCTGCCGACCGTGCTCGACGAGTCCGCGATCCTCGCCGAGACGATCTTCGTCTCGGGCGGGCGCCGCGGCCTCGACCTCGAGCTCGCGCCCGACGACCTCATCGCCGTGACCGGCGGCCGGTACGCGCCCATCGCCCGCGAGCGCTAGGTCGCGCGCGCCCGTCGCGAGCGCGTGAGCCGTCGACCTCGCGTCAGCCCGCGAGGGCGACGAGCCCGAGCTCCGCGGGCGACACGAGCAGCGGATGCCGCGGCACGACGCGCACCGTGTACCCGAACGCCCCCGCGCGGTCGAGCACGACCGTGCCGGTGTACAGCCTCGGGCCATGCGGCCCGACGCGGCATCCGGCCGCCGTCGGATCGGGCTCGAGCGGCGTGCGGCGCACGCCCTCGATGCTCTCGTCGGTGCGACTGCGGCCGTACACGACCTCGACCGACACGTCGTCGGGCGCGAGCCCGTCGAGCTCGACGTAGGCGCGCAGCCGCAGCTCGTCGCCGACGTGGGGCGACTCGACGCCGCCCGACTCCACGTGGACGACCTGCACCTTCGGCCACGACGCGTGCACGCGCGCGCCGAACGCCGCGAGCTCGCGCGCGCCGCGGTCGGCGTCGGCCTCCACGCGCGCCGCCTGCTCCGCGGCAGGGCGGTAGAGCTCCTCGACGTACTGCTTCACCATGCGGTCGGCGCCGAGCTCGGGAGCCAGCTTCGCGAGCGTCGTGCGCACGCGGCGCACCCACTCGAGCGGCACGCCGTCCGCGTCGCGCTCGTAGTACCGCGTCGCCACCTGATGCTCGAGCAGCTCGTAGAGGGCGGCCGCCTCGAGGGCGTCGCGCTCGCCTGCGTCGCCCGCGGCATCCGCCGACGGGATCACCCAGCCGTAGTCGTCGCCCGCGTACTCGGCCCACCAGCCGTCGAGGATCGACAGGTTGAGCGCGCCGTTCATCGCGGCCTTCATGCCCGACGTGCCGCACGCCTCGAGCGGACGCAGCGGGTTGTTGAGCCACACGTCGCAGCCCGGGTAGAGCAGCTCGGCCATGCCCATGTCGTAGTCGGGCAGGAACACGATGCGCTCGCGCAGCTCGGGCTGCTGCGCGAACTGCACGAGCTGCTGGATGAGGCGCTTGCCCTCGTCGTCGGCGGGGTGGGACTTGCCCGCGATCACGAACTGCACGGGCCGCTCGGGGTTCGTGAGGATCGCCTTCAGCCGCTCGGGGTCGCTGAGCATGAGGGTGAGGCGCTTGTACGTGGGCACGCGGCGGGCGAACCCGACCGTCAGCGTGTCGGGGTCGAGCACGCGCGAGACCCACGGCGGCGCCGCAGCGCCCGCGTGCTGGTCGCTCCACGCCGCTGCGAGGCGGCGGCGCGCGTCCTCGACGAGCTGCAGTCGCATCCGTCGCTTGACGCCCCAGAACTCCCCGTCGGAGAGGGCGCCGCTGGCCCAGTCGGCGTGCTCGGTGTCGGCCGTGCCGAGCGTCGACTCGGCCAGGCCGAGGAGCGCGGGGTCGGTCCAGGTCGGTGCGTGCACCCCGTTCGTGATCGACGTGATCGGCACGTCCTCGGGGTCGAAGCCCGGCCAGAGGTCGCCGAACATCCGGCGGCTCACCTGGCCGTGCAGCTTCGACACGCCGTTCGCGCGCTGCGCGAGCCGCAGGCCCATCACGGCCATGTTGAACGCGCTCGAGGCCGGGTGCGCGCCGGGCTCGACGCCCAGGGCGAGCGCATCGGCCGGGTCGACGCCCGGGAGCAGGGAACTGGTGAGGTAGCGCTCGACGAGGGCGCGGTCGAACCGGTCGATGCCCGCGGGAACCGGCGTGTGGGTGGTGAACACCGTGCCCGCGCGCACCAGCTGGAGCGCCTCGGCGAACGAGAGGCCCTCGGCGATGTGCGTCGCGATGCGCTCGAGCCCGAGGAACCCGGCGTGGCCCTCGTTCATGTGGAAGACGTCGGGCGCGGGGCCGCCGCTGAGCTCGGTGAAGGCGCGCACCGCGCGGGCGCCGCCGATGCCGAGCAGGAGCTCCTGGAGCAGGCGGTGCTCTCCCCCGCCGCCGTAGAGGCGATCGGTGACGGATCGGAGCTCGTCGTCGTTCGCGGGGATGTCGGTGTCGAGCAGGAGCAGCGTGATGCGGCCGACCGCGGCCTTCCACACCCGGGCGTGCAGCGACTCGTCGTCGGGCAGCGCCAGCGTGACCTGCACGGGCGAGCCGTCGGGGCGGCGCAGCACCGAGAGCGGCAGGCCGTCGGGGTCGAGCACGGGGTAGCGTTCCTGCTGCCAGCCGTCGGGCGAGATCGACTGGGCGAAGTAGCCCGCCTTGTAGAACAGGCCGACGCCGATCAGCGGGACGCCGAGGTCGGAGGCGGCCTTGAGGTGGTCGCCCGCGAGGATGCCGAGCCCGCCCGAGTACTGCGGCAGCGCGGCGGTGATGCCGAACTCGGGCGAGAAGTACGCGACCGTGCGCGGCGCGTCGGTGCCGAGCGACTGGAACCAGCGCGGCTCGGAGAGGTACGCGCGGAGCCCGGTGCGCTCGCGCTCGGCCCATTCCACGTACCCGCCGTCTGCGGCGAGCTCGTCGAGCCGCGTGGGGTCGACCTCGCCGAGGAACGCCACGGGGTCCCGCCGGGAGCTGCGCCACAGCTCGGGGTCGATGTGCTCGAACAGCCGCTTGGTCGGCTCGTGCCAGGACCACCGGAGGTTGCCCGCGAGCTCCTCGAGCGCGGACAACGAGCCGGGGACGACGGCGCGGACGGTGAACTGGCGAATGGGCTTCACCCGGTCCACCCTAAGTCGACCTCGTGTCGAATGTGTGAACGGGACGGTCTCGTCCGGTTGCGCCGCACGCTCGAGCAGCGCGGACGGCCGCGCGAGCATACCCGAGCCGACGCGTCGGCCGGAAGGCTCGCGGCCGCGGCATCCGGATCGCGACGTGCAGGCGATTCCGCGCTACGGTCGGAACGTGACCACCCACGCAGTGCTCGCCGGCCGAATCCCAGTGACGCGGGTCACGCCCGCCCTGCCCGACGGCAGGTGGAGGCCGAAGGCCTTCGAGGGCGAGGTCGTGCCGTTCCGCGCGACCGTCTTCCGCGAGGGTCACGACCAGGTCGGCGCGATGCTGGTCCTCACCGAGCCCGTCGGGCCAGGTGCGCCACGAGCGGATGTCGCCGCTGGCGCCGGGCACCGACCGGTGGGAGGCCGAGGCGCTGCTCGACGAGCAGGGCGTCTGGCACTGGCACGTCACGGGATTCGACGACGAGGTCGCCACGTGGCGGCACGACGCCGCGCTGAAGATCGACGCGGGCGTCGACGCGGAGCTCATGTACGAGATCGGCGCGCGACTCATGGATCGCGCGGTCGCGGAGAAGTCGCGCCCGGTCGCGACGCGACGCCGCCTCAGCGCGCTCGCCGCCGGGCTGCGCGACACCGCGGCATCCGCCGCCGACCGGCGTGCGCTCGTCGACGCGCCGGCGCTCGACGTCTTCGCCGCGTGGCCGCTGGCGGAGCTGACGACCGACTCGCCCGAGCACGAGATCCTCGTGGAGCGCCGACGGGCGGGCGTCGGCGCGTGGTACGAGTTCTTCCCGCGCTCGGAGGGCGCGCGACGCCTGAAGGACGGCAGCTGGAAGAGCGGCACCTTCCGCACGGCGGCGAAGCGCCTCGACGGCGTCGCCGCGATGGGCTTCGACGTGGTGTACCTGCCGCCCATCCACCCGATCGGCGTGACGAATCGCAAGGGCCGCAACAACACGCTCGACCCCGGGCCGCAGGATCCCGGCTCGCCGTGGGCGATCGGCGGCGCGGAGGGCGGCCACGACGCGGTGCATCCCGACCTGGGCAGCCTCGCCGACTTCCGCGCGTTCGTGCGCCGCGCCGCCGCCCTCGGCATCGAGGTCGCGCTCGACCTCGCGCTGCAGGCCTCGCCCGACCACCCGTGGGTCGCGGAGCATCCCGACTGGTTCACGCAGCTGCCCGACGGCACCATCCGCTTCGCCGAGAACCCGCCGAAGAAGTACCAGGACATCTACCCGGTCAACTTCGACGACGACCCCGCAGGGCCTCTTCGAGGAGGTGCTGCGGATCGTCCGGCACTGGATCAAGCAGGGCGTGCGCATCTTCCGCGTCGACAACCCCCACACCAAGCCGCTCACGTTCTGGGAGCGGCTGATCGCGGCGGTGAACGCCGACGACCCCGGCATCGTCTTCCTCGCCGAGGCCTTCACCCGCCCCGCGATGATGCAGGCGCTCGCCATGGTCGGCTTCCAGCAGTCCTACTCGTACTTCACCTGGCGCAACACGAAGCAGGAGCTCGAGGAGTTCCTCACCTCGGTGTCGCAGGACACGGCCGACTTCATGCGGCCCAACCTGTTCGTGAACACCCCCGACATCCTCACCGAGTACCTGCAGTTCGGCGGCCCGGCGGCGTTCACCGTGCGGGCGACGATCGCGGCGACCGCGGCGCCGACCTGGGGCGTCTACTCCGGGTTCGAGCTCTTCGAGTCCGTCGCGCGCCCCGGCGCCGAGGAGGCGATCGACAACGAGAAGTACGAGTACAAGCCGCGCGACTTCGCCGCCGCCGAGAAGGAGGGGCGCTCGCTCGCGCTCTACCTCGGCATCCTGAACGCCATCCGCAACGCGCACCCGGCACTCGGCCAACTGCGCAACATCCGCTTCCACGCGAGCGAGGACGATTCCGTGCTCGTGTACTCGAAGCACCTCGACGGGCGATTCACGCCCGACGGCCGCGACGACACGGTCATCGTCGTCGCGAACGTCGACCCCCACTCGGTCAGGGAGACCACCGTGCACCTCGATCTCGCCGCCATCGGGCTCACCCCCGGCATCCGCTTCGAGGTCGAGGACCTCGTGACCGGCCATCGCTGGGACTGGGGCGACGCCAACTACGTGCGCCTCGACGCGTTCACGAGACCCGCGCACATCCTCCACGTCGTGCGAGGCACCGATGACTGACCGGATGCCGCCGGCCGGCCCCGCCGTCGACGACGCCGTGCTCGCCGCCGTCGCCGAGGGCCGGCACTCCGACCCGCACTCGGTGCTCGGGCAGCACGGATTCGACCTCCCCGGGCACGCCGGGCTCGCACACCGTCATCCGCACGCGCCGACCGCTGGCCGACCGCGTGGAGGCCGTCCTCGACGACGGCGACGTGCTGCCGCTCGAGCACGTCGGGCACGGGATCTGGGCGGGCTCCGGGCAGTTCGGGCCCGTCGGCTACCGCGTCAGGGCGCACTACGGCGACGACGAGTGGACGAGCGACGACCCCTACCGGTTCGCGCCGACGATCGGCGAGCTCGACCTGCACCTCATCGGCGAGGGCCGGCACGAGCAGCTCTGGCAGGTGCTCGGCGCCCACCACCGCGAGCACTGGGGCGCGGGCGGCGGCGTGCGCGGCACCGCGTTCACCGTCTGGGCCCCGCGCGCACGCGCCGTGCGGGTCGTCGGCGAGTTCAACCGCTGGGACGGCGCGGCGCACGCGATGCGCAGCATGGGCGCCGCGGGCATCTGGGAGCTGTTCGTGCCCGACCTCGACCCCGGCACGATCTACAAGTTCGAGCTCCTCACCGACTCGGGCGCGTGGATCATGAAGGCCGACCCGATGGCGCGGCAGGCCGAGATCGCGCCGGCGACCGCGTCGGTCGTGAGCGTGAGCTCCCACGACTGGGGCGACGGCGACTGGATGGCGCGTCGCGCGTCGACGAACCCGCACGACGGCCCCATGAGCATCTACGAGCTCCACCTCGGCTCGTGGCGCCCGGGCCGCGGGTACCGCGACGTCGCCGACGAGCTCATCGAGTACCTCGACTGGCTGGGCTACACGCACGTCGAGTTCATGCCCCTCGCGGAGCATCCGTTCGGCGGGTCGTGGGGCTACCAGGTCACGGGCTACTTCGCGATCACCTCGCGGTTCGGCAGCCCCGACGACCTGAAGTACCTCATCGACCGGCTGCACCAGGCCGGCATCGGCGTGATCATGGACTGGGTCCCCGGCCACTTCCCGAAGGACGACTGGGCGCTCGCGCGGTTCGACGGCCATCCGCTCTACGAGCACGCCGACCCGCGCCGCGGCGAGCAGTTGGACTGGGGCACGTACGTCTTCGACTACGGCAACCCGCGCGTGCGCAACTTCCTCGTGGCCAACGCGCTGTTCTGGCTCGAGGAGATGCACGTCGACGGCCTCAGGGTCGACGCGGTCGCCTCGATGCTGTACCTCGACTACTCGCGCGAGGACGGCGAGTGGCTGCCGAACATCTACGGCGGTCGCGAGCACCTCGAGGCGATCGGGTTCCTGCAGGAGGCCACCGCGACGGCCTACAAGCGCAACCCGGGCATCGTGATGATCGCCGAGGAGTCCACCTCGTGGCCGGGCGTCACCGCGCCCACCTCGTCGGGCGGGCTCGGCTTCGGCTTCAAGTGGAACATGGGCTGGATGCACGACACGCTCCAGTACATCGAGAAGGATCCGATGTACCGGTCGCACCACCACCACGACCTCACGTTCTCGTTCCTCTACGCGTTCAGCGAGCACTTCGTGCTGCCGATCAGCCATGACGAGGTCGTGCACGGCAAGGGATCGCTGCTGCGCAAGATGCCGGGCGACCACTGGCAGCAGCTCGCGAACATGCGCGCGTACCTGTCGTACATGTGGGCGCACCCCGGCAAGCAGCTGCTCTTCATGGGCCAGGAGTTCGGCCAGCTCTCCGAGTGGAGCGAGGAGCGCGGCCTCGACTGGTGGATCCTCGACCAGCCGACGCACAAGCAGCTCGCCGAGTTCGTCGGCGCCCTGAACCGCACCTACCGCGAGACGGCCGCGCTGTGGCAGCTCGACGACGACGCGTCGGGCTTCGAGTGGATCGAGGGCGGTGCCGCGAACGAGAACGTGATCGCGTTCATCCGCTACGACCGCGAACGCCGGCCGCTGCTGTGCGTGGTCAACTTCGCGGGTCGCCCGCACGAGGGCTTCCGGCTCGGCCTGCCCAGCGCGGGCCGCTGGCGCGAGGTGCTCAACTCGGATGCCGCGGAGTTCGGCGGATCGGGCGTCGGCAACCTCGGCGGGGTCGACGCGACCGACGACCCGTGGTCGGGGCGCCCCGCGTCGGCGGTGTTCACGCTGCCGCCGCTCGCGGCGGTGTGGTTCGCGCTCGAGCGCTGAACGCCGCGTCCGTGGCCGCGGTGCGGCGCGGCGCGTCGACGCGCGAGCCGCGGTGCGCGCTCGCGTGCGCGCTCGCGTCAGTACAGCAGGTTCGTGAGTCGACGGCGTGCCGCGACCACGCGCGGGTCGTCGGTGCCGACGACCTCGAAGAGCTCCACGAGCCGCTCGCGCACCGTGCGCTTGCCGTCGGCGTCGAGCTTCGGGAAGAGCGTGAGCAGGCGATCGAACGCGTCCTCGACGTGTCCGCCCGAGAGGTCGAGGTCGGCCACGTCGAGCTGCGCCGCCAGGTCGTCGGGGGCGGATGCCGCGGCGTTCCGGATCTCGTCGAGCGTCTTGCCCTGCAGGCGCCAGAGCAGGTTCGCCTGCGCGAGGCCGGCCACGGCGAGGGCATCGCGCGGGTCCTGCGCGATCGCGGTGCGATAGGCGGATGCCGCGGCCTCGAAGTCGCCGCGCTCGATCGCGTCGTACGCCTCCTGGTGCAGCGGCGGCAGCGGCTCCTCGACGGGCTCCGCCTGGCCGTCGGCGGGCGCCTGCTCGCCGTCGGCCTCGATGCGGCCCGTGACGCCGTGCTGCGCGCCGAGTTCGAGGAGCTGGTCGAAGACCTGCTCGATCACGTCGTCGGGCTGCACGCCGGCGAAGAGCGGCACCGGCTGGCCGGCGATGACGGCCACGACCGTGGGGATCGACTGCGCCTGGAAGGCCTGCACGAGTTGCGGGCTGCGGTCGGCGTCGGCGGCGGCGAGCACGAGCCGGCCGTCCCGGGCGCGCACGAGCCGGTCGAGGGTCGCGACGAGCGTGCTGGACTGCTCGCTCCACGATGCCCACAGCACGACGACGACCGGGACGGTGCGCGAGAGCTCGAGCGTGGACGCCGAAGGACGCGTCATCCGTCTCGAAGACGATCCGATCGCCGCCCACCGGCGCGCCCGGCCTGCGGCGACCGCTCCTGCGGGCGCTGCACGAGGGCGGAGAGGTCGACGGCACCACGCAGGTTGCTGGTGGGAGTGGGGTCGGTCACGGTACCTCCGATGCTCCGATCAGGCTCTCGGACCATCCGAGGAGACGGATCTGCTCGTCCGAGCCCACGCTCGGCACGTAGAACAGCAACTGCACGCCGATGACGCGCTGCACGCCCCGCGCGCTCTTCTCGGTGAAGCCCGACAGGGCCGCGCCGGGGGCGCCGGACTCGAATCCGATCGTGCCGCCGTCGTTCGGGGTGACCTTCTCGGTCTGCTCGATCGAGACGCTCACGAGGGCACCCGAGTCGTTCGTGGCGAGGGCGACGGTGGGGCTGTCGCCGACGACGTTCGAGAAGGAGATGTCGGCGGTCGGCGGCAGCGCGTCGCTGATCGCCTGCTGGCCGGTGACGCCGAGCTGCTCGCGAAGCACGTCGCCCTCGGGGTCGAACACGGTCGCGAACTCCGACCCGTCGCCCTTGAGGAGCACGTCGGCGTAGGCCGCGGCGACCTGTCCGGGCTCCATCACGAGGCCCTTGAACTCGGGCGAGATGAGCGGCGCGCCGATCGAGGCGGGCGCGACCTCGGGCACGTCGGCGTCGGGTGCGAGCGACATCGCGTAGAGGATCTTGTAGTTGTCGCGCGGCGTGGGCTGCTGGAGCACCAGGGCGGTCGGCGCCACGGTCGGGTCGTCGCTGTTCTTCGCGATCGTCAGCACGGTGCGGCCGGTCGCCGGCCAGCCCGCGACCTGCTGCGGCAGCGTGAGCGTGAGGGGCGCCGCGGGGATCGCGGTCGGAGCCGGCTGGTCGGGCAGCGTGCCGCGGATCGTGTAGTTCGCCTGGCGGGCCGCGAGCGCCGGTCCGGTGAACCGCTGGGCTGATCGCGTCGGCATCGAGCGCGGCGTCGGCCTCGGTCGTCGACACCGCGATGTTGCGCATGATGCGCTCCATCTGCGGCACGGTCACGGCCGGCTCCATCACGGGCTCGTCGGCGTCGGTCGCCGGCTCGTCGGTCGCGGCGGCATCGGTCGGGGTGGGGTCGTCTCGGTCGCGGGCGCCGTCGAGGCCGGAGCCTGGTCGAACCTCGGCCAGTAGTCGGCCGAGCAGGCGCTCAGCGCGATCGCGGGGATCACGACGAGCGGCACGAGCGCGATGCGCTTCGCACCGCCGACGGCGCGGCGGCCGCTGCCGGTGACCTGGCTGCGTCGCATCGACGGCGGCTTCGGGGCGCTCGGCAGCTTGCCGCGCGGGCCCTTCGGGAGGTTGCGTCGAGGACCCCGCGAGCGGCGGTGGTGCACGAAGCCCGAGATGAGCAGGGCGATGCCGCCGAGGAACACGAGGGCGCCGCCGACGATGAGCGGCCCGGCCCACGGCGTGGAGTTGTCGAGCGGCCACGCGATCTCGAGGTCGGTCGGGGCAGGGGCGGTGCCGTCGCTGGCGAGCGAGCACCGAGATGTCGTCGGGCACGTCGATGGTGGTGGTGACGGTGTTCTCGGCGCTGAACTCGTCGAGCCACAGGTCGGATCCGGCCGGCGAGTCCGCGGGGTCGGCGGGCGCCTCCGCCTCGGCGGTTCCCTCGGCCGGGGCCGGGGTCGCGCGGCGTCGGACGTGGAGCTGTCGTCGTCGACGGGCTCGGTCACGACGACCTCGTCGGTGAACTGCTCGGCCTCCGCGTCGTAGTGCACGGCCACGTACGGCGAGTCGCCGAGCCATGCCGCGACGTCGGAGCTGCGGCCGTACGAGACGAACACCGTGTCGGCGCCCGAGATGGTGAGCGTCTGCTTGCCGGGGTGCGCTCCCAGCGCGTCGGGCTCGATGACGGTGTACGCCGCCTTGCCCTCGATCTCCGTCGCCATCGACACGCGGTCGGGCTCGAGGAGGACGGTGCGCTGGGCGATGCCGAACCCGATCATCACGGCCGCGGCGATGAATGCCACGATGGCGAGGGCGAAGCGCACGAACAAAACCTCCGGTGCCGCGTCAGGCGGCTTCGAACACAGACATTCCACACTACCGGCGCTGTCTGGGAGAGTCCTAACCACCGGCTGAACGCCTCCGCAGTGCACCCTCGCGTCGTTGCGGGTCCGCACCCTGTGGGCAGTCGTGCACGACGGATGTCGCGTGCCCGTACAATCGACACATCCCGCACGAGCCCCCACGAACGCGGGACCGAGCCCGGAGGAAGAATGGCCGTCGAAGAGACCGAGTTCACGCAGGTGTTCCGCGGATACGACAAGGACGAGGTCGACAAGAGCATCAATGGGCTCCGACGCGACATCATCACTGCGAACAACCAGCTCGCCGAGCAGTCGAAGGACAACAAGCGCCTGCTCGCGCGCATCGAGGAGCTGACGGCGGAGCTCGAGGAGGTCGGCAGCCCGACGTTCTCCGGCCTCGGCACGAAGCTCGAGAACACGCTCCGCGTCGCCGAGGAGCAGTCGACCCGGCTCATCGCGCAGGCCGACATCGACGCCGAGAAGCTGCGTCGCGCCGCAGAGGACGAGTCGCACCTCATGCGCTCCGACGCGCACGAGCTCGCCGAGCGCACGCTCACCGAGGCGCGCGCCCAGGCCAACCGCATCCTCGAGAACGCCCGCGCCGAGGCCGACGACATGGTCTCCCGCGCGCACGAGACCAGCGAGCAGCTCCGCCAGGAGGCCGCCCGCGAGGCCGCCTCGATCCGCGGCGCCGTCGCGACCGAGGCCGCAGAGCTCAGCGCCAGCGCGAAGCGCGAGTCGAGCGCCAGGATCGCCTCGGCCGAGAAGCAGGCGTCCGAGATCCTCGTCGCGGCCAACACCGAGGCCAACGAGGCCCGTGCCACCGCCGCCGGCCTCGCGCAGGAGACCGAGCAGACCCGCGCAGAGGTCGCGATCGAGCTCGACCGCGCCCGCGCCGACCTCGCGAAGGAGACCGAGCAGGCCCGCATCGACCTCACCCGCGAGACCGAGCAGTCGCGCCTCGACCTCGAGCGCGAGACCGCAGAGGCCCGCGCCGCGATCGACGCCGAGATCGCCGAGCGCCGCGCCGCCCTCGTGCACGAGCTCGAGCAGGCCCGCACCGACCTGGACCGCGAGCTCGAGGTCGGTCGGGTCGCCCTGACCGAGCAGAAGGCGCAGGCGAAGGTCGACCTCGACCGCGAGGCCGAGGCCGCCCGCCTCAAGCTGCAGCACGAGCTCGAGCGCATCCGCGCCAAGCACGCCGCCGACCTCGACCAGATGCGCGCCGACCTCGGCCTCGAGCAGGAGCAGGCGCGCGCCGACTTCGACGCCGAGTCCGAGCAGGCCCGCATCGACCTCGACAACCAGCTCACCGCGATGCGCAAGAAGACCACGCACGAGGTCAACCGCGTGCGCCGCGAGATCGAGAAGGCGCACCTCGACCTCGAGGCCGAGCTCGCCGCCAAGCGCGACGAGGCCGAGCAGGAGCTGCTCGCGGCCCACCAGGACGCGGTCGCCCAGACCCAGAAGTTCCTCGACGACGCGAACGCCGAGCTCGCCGAGTCGGTCGCCCGCACGGCCGAGAGCCGCGCAGAGGCCGACCGCCTCGAGACGAAGGTCCGCAGCGAGATCGCCAAGGTCCGCGACAAGGCCGACGAGGAGGCGCGCGATCGCGTCGCCGCCGCGCACGACCAGGCGCGCAAGCTCATCGCCGACGCCGAGGAGCGCACCCGTGCCCTCGTCGCCGACGCCGAGGACCGCCTGTCGCAGATCAAGATCGAGCGCGACGCGGTCGCGGGCTACTTCGAGAGCCTCCGCGGGGTGCTCACGCAGGCCGAGCAGGTGGCGGCGGACACCAAGCGCTGACGCACGGTCGCGCCGGCCCCATGAAGATCCAGAACGCGTTCCGAGTCGGACTCGTCGGAACGCTCGGGGTCGGCGTCGGCCTGCTCATCCTGTTCTCGATCGCGAGCCTCTCGACGATCATCGCGTACATCGGCGCGGCACTCTTCCTGGCCCTCGGCCTCGATCCGGCGATCAGCTGGCTCGAGCGCCGGGGGCTGCCGCGTTGGGCGGCGATCCTCATCGTCATGACCGGCGTCGGCCTGATCGTGGCCGCGCTCGTCCTCGCGGTCGTGCCGATCATCGTCGACCAGGTGAGCCAGCTGGTCGAGGAGATCCCCCGCATCGTCGCGCGCGTGAACTCGCAGGACTGGCTCGAGGGCCTCCAGGCGCAGTTCCCGCAGGTGCCGGTCGACGAGATCAGCCAGCAGGTCACCACCGCGATCACCGACTTCTTCACGAACCCCGAGAAGCTCAGCGAGCTCGCGGGCGGCGTGCTGCAGGTGGCGATCGCCATCGGCACCGGGCTGTTCGCGATCGTGATCGTCTTCATCCTCACGCTGTACTTCGCG
Source organism: uncultured Actinomycetota bacterium (assembly GCA_963709115.1). Taxonomy (GTDB): domain Bacteria; phylum Actinomycetota; class Actinomycetes; order Actinomycetales; family Microbacteriaceae; genus Agromyces. The sequence goes on along the minus strand of CAVPVF010000016.1, from coordinate 163,869 downwards.
GCATCCCTCAACAGCATGAAGCGCGCCACCTACCAGCTGGTGCCCGCGTCGAAGCGCGAGCGGTTCGCCGATCTCACCGAGCAGATCACCCAGTCGGTCGGCCGCTACGTGCTCGGCCAGGCGTCGCTCGCGGCCTGCAACGGCGTCGCGAGCTTCATCTTCCTGTCGATCATCCAGGCCCCGTTCCCGGCCGTGCTGGCGTTCCTCGCGTTCCTGTTCTCGCTCGTCCCGCTCGTCGGAACGATCACGGGCTCGGTCATCATCGTGCTCGTGTGCCTCATCCCCGGGCTCGGGTCGCCGCTCACCGCCCTCGTGGCCGCGATCTACTACCTGATCTACATGCAGGTCGAGGCATACTTCCTCAGCCCGCACATCATGAACCGCGCGGTCAAGGTGCCCGGCGCCCTGGTGGTCATCGCGGCGCTCGCGGGCGGCGCGCTGCTCGGCATCCTGGGCGCGCTCATCGCCATCCCGGTCGCCGCGTCGATCCTGCTCATCATCAAGCAGGTCGTGATCCCGCGCCAGAACGAGCGCTGACGACCCTCGTCGCGCAGGCTCGTCGAACGGATGCCGCGGTCAGGCGCCCGACGGCGGCCACGTCGTCGGCAGCGGCAGTGCCGACGGGTTGACGGCCGCCACGATCTCCTCGAGCACGCGCCGCGTCTGCGACTCCCCCACCCAGAGGTGACGGCCGCCCGGCACGTCGACGCGTCGCAGCCGCGGCAGCACCGCGAAGCGCTCGGCCGCCTCGGCGGGCTTCAGGTAGTCGTCGTGCTCGGGGATGACCGCCACGATCGGGGCCGACGAGGCGTTCCAGCGTCGCAGCTCCTCGTCGCTCGTGCGATGCAGCGGCGGCGAGAGCAGCACCGCGCCGGCGATCCCGTGCTCGAGGCCGTACTTCAGCGCGAGCTCGGTGCCGAACGACCAGCCGACGAGCCACGGGTTCGGCAGCTTCCGCTCGGCGACGAACGCCATGGCCGCCGCGACATCCGCTCGCTCCGCGACGCCCTCGCCGAACGACCCGTCGCTCGTGCCGCGGGGCGACGTGGTGCCGCGGGTGTTGAAGCGCAGCACCGCGAGGTCGGCGAGGGCGGGCAGCCGGGCGGCCGCCTTGCGGAGGATGTGCGAGTCCATGAACCCGCCCGCCGTCGGCAGCGGATGCAGCGTGACGAGGGTCGCGACGGGCGGCCGGTCGACCGGGGTGGCGAGCTCGCCGACCAGGCGGAGCCCGTCGGCGGTGCGCAGTTCGATCTCCTCGCGATTCGCGGGGAGCTCGACCCCCGCTCGGATCTCGACCGTGGGCGCGTCGTCGTGGTTCACCGGGATCCGATCCTCCAACAGTGGATGTGCCAATGCCGCCTCGCCGCGAGGTCGGCGGCGTCGCCGAGCACGCCGTCGGCGCGCCACGTGACGAGGTGCGCGACGCCGGGCGCGACCTCGAGGCCGCAGCCGGGGCAGAGGTAGGCCTTCACGGCCTGCGCCTCCGACACGGGCTGGACGTTCCACTCGCGGCCGCCGCGCACCTCGGTGCGGCGCCATCCGGAGGTGAGTCGCTCGACGTCGAGTTCGGGGTGCTCCTCGCGAGCACGGGCCGCGCGACCGCGAGATCGGTTCGAGCGTGCCATGGATGCCAGTCTAAAGGCCCGCGAGGCGGCATCCGCTCGACGCCCGTCGCGGCGAACGGGCGACCGGATGCCTCGCCTGCGCCCCGCTGGGCCGTTCGCCCGCGCGAAGGCGGCCTCAGTACCAGCCGACGTCCTGCGAGTGCGCCCACGCGCCGCAGGGCGTGCCGTAGCGGCCCTGGATGTAGCCGAGCCCCCACTCGATCTGGGTGCCGGCGTTCGTCTCCCAGTCGGCGCCGGCCGTGGCCATCTTGGATCCGGGGAGCGCCTGCGGGATGCCGTAGGCGCCGCTCGACGCGTTGTACGCGTTCACGCGCCAGCCCGACTCCTTGCTCCAGAGCGCGACGAGGCAGTCGAACTCGCTCGACGGCCAGCCGCGGGCGGCCACCGCTCCCGCGGCGTACTCCTGCGCGGAGCCGGGGTCGGGCGTGACCGCGGGCGGCGCCCATCCGCTGCTCGCCGACGTGGCGGCGGGTGCGACCTTGGGCTCGGGCTTCTTCTCGACGACGTAGCCCTCTTTCGACACGTCGATCGTGTACTCGCCGTCGACGTCGAACGCCTGCACGTCGGCGCCGCCGAAGCGCTCGCCCTGCGCCGCGAAGTCGGGGGACGCGGTGGCGCCCGAGAACGGGTCGACCACGTTCACGAGCAGGAAGCTCGAGGCGGCGAGGAACGCGAACAGGAACGTCGCCGTCTGCTTGACTCCGCCGGGCTTGCGCACCGTTCGCGACGGCGGACGCACCGGTGCCGTCGACTCGTCGATTCCGGTATGCCTGCCCACGATTCGTCGAGTGTATCGGAGCCGCCGCGATCGAGTCGAACCGAGCGTCAGCGGACCGCGAGCATGACGTCGACGACCGCGTCGAGCACGAGGTCGACCTGCGACTCGCGATACCCGCCGCGCTGCGTCGCGAACACCACGGTGCGCACGTCGTCGATCGAGATCGGCCATCCGTCGCGGAAGTAGCGGGTGAGCTTGTCGGCGAAGCGGTCGACGTCGCGCACGCGGTATCCGAGCGCGAGGGGGCTCACGCGGTCGAAGCGGTGGCCCTCGGGACGCGCGAGCCGATTCGAGACGACCTGCGCCGTCGTGCGGGCCTCGCGAGAGCCACGCCTCGCTGCCGTTGAGTCGAGCGGCGACCTGGCGCTCCTCCGCCGCGAACGCGTCCTCGAGGCGCTCGAGGGCGGCGTCGACGTGCGCCGTGGAGTAGCCGCCCTTCTGCATGCCGAACGCGGTCAGCCGGATCTTCTCCGACGACAGCGGCGGATCGTCCCGTCGCGCGGTGCCGTCGTAGGCGCGGCGGGCCACTTGCAGGAACTCCTCGACCTGGGCGGTGTTGTAACCCAGTTGAGGCTTGCGGGCGCGAGGGAAGGTGGAGTCCACCGCACCATTATCGCGGACGCTCAACCGAAGATCCGGAACGCCACGAACGCGACCGCCGCCGACGGCAGGATCGAGTCGAGACGGTCGAGGAACCCGCCGTGACCCGGCAGCCACGAGCTCATGTCCTTGATGCCGATGTCGCGCTTCACGAGCGATTCGACGAGGTCGCCGAGGGTCGCCGTGAGGAAGATCGCCGCGCCGAAGACGAGTCCGAACCACCAGGTGTTGCCGAGCATGAAGATCGAGAGCAGCACGCCGGCCAGGAGGCTCGCGCCGGCTCCCCCGGCGAAGCCCTCCCAGGTCTTCTTCGGGCTGATGACCGGCGCCATCTTGTGCTTGCCGAACATGAGCCCGAACGCGTAGGCGCCGACATCCGCCGCGACGGCGATGATGATGAACGCGAGCGTCCACCACTGCCCGCCGTCGGCCGCCGTGAGCACGACGGTGAAGGTCGCCAGGAAGGTGACGTAGCCCTGCACGAACGCGCCCGCGGCGAGGTCGCGCACGAGGCTCGAGCCGGTGCGGCGCTGCGCCGGGATGCGCCTGCTCCACGAGCCGCCACGCGCTCACCAGCACGATGCGCGGCGAGCACGGCGAGCAGCTGCCCGCCCGCGCCCCAGTAGTAGGCGATCGGCACGGCGATCACGGCGGAGGCGACCGTGGGGATGCGCGGGACGTGGAAGTCCGCCTTGCGCAGCGCCTGCGTGAGCTCGTAGGCCGCGAAGCCCGCGAGCACGATCGCGAGGAGCATGAACAGCTCCTTGATCACCAGGAGGCTGAGCAGCAGCGCCCCGCCGAAGGCGAGGCCGATGAGGATCGCGAGGATCAGGTTGCGCCCGGTGCGCGCCTGGATCTTCTCCTGCGCCTGGTCGAACTGCGCCTTCGAGGCCTCGAACTGGCGCTCGAGGTCGGCCTTGCGCGCCTGCACCTGCGCCTTGAACTCCTCACGCGACGACCGGTCATGCCCCCCGGCGTCCGACTCGTCTTCTCCCCCTGGAACGCCCGACATGGTGTTCCCTCAGACCTCGAGGAGTTCGGCTTCCTTGCGCTTGAGCGCATCGTCGATCGCGTCGACGTTGGACTTCGTGAGCTGCTCGAGCTCCTTCTCGGCGCGCGAGACCTCGTCGTCGCCCACCTCGCCCTTCAGCGCGTCGAGGTCGTCCTTGGCCTTGCGGCGGATGTTGCGGACCGACACGCGGGCGTCCTCGGCCTTGGACCGGACGATCTTGACGTACTCCTTGCGACGCTCCTCGGTGAGCTCGGGCAGGGTGACGCGCACGATGTTGCCGTCGTTCGACGGGTTCGCGCCGAGGTTCGGGGTGTCGCGGATGGCCTGCTCGATGTCCTTCAGCGCGCTCTTGTCGTAGGGCGTGACCACGAGCGTGCGGGCCTCGGGGTTCTGCGAGCGAGGCGAGCTGCGCGAGCGGCGTGGGGGTGCCGTAGTAGCTCACCATGATCTTCTGGAAGAGCTGGGGGTTCGCCCGGCCCGTGCGCACCGTCGCGAAGTCGTCTTTCGCGACCTCGACGGCCTTGTGCATGCGTGCGGTGGCATCGGACAGTACATCCGCGATCACGGGGGCTCCTTCGGTTTCGCTACTCGGGACAGTCTATCGAGTGGAGGCCGGCACGCCGTTGCTGACGATCGTGCCGAGGTCCGCGCCGAGGATGGCCGCGGTGACGTTGCCGCTCGGCTCCATGCCGAACACCTGCATCGGCATGCCGTTGTCCATGCAGAGGCTGAACGCCGTCGAGTCGACGACCTTCAGGCCGCGCTGCAGCGCCTCCTGGTAGCTGATGCGGTCGATCTTGTGCGCGTCGGGATTCGTGCGCGGGTCGTCGGAGTACACGCCGTCGACGCCGTTCTTCGCGACGAGCACGACGTCGGCGTCGATCTCGAGCGCGCGCTGCGCGGCGACCGTGTCGGTGGAGAAGTACGGCAGGCCGGCGCCGGCGCCGAAGATGACGACGCGGCCCTTCTCGAGGTGGCGCTCGGCGCGCCTCGGGATGTAGGGCTCGGCGACCTGCGTCATCGAGATGGCCGACTGCACGCGGGTCTCGGCGCCCGCCTGCTCGAGGAAGTCCTGCAGTGCGAGCGAGTTCATCACCGTGCCGAGCATGCCCATGTAGTCGGCGCGTCCGCGGTCCATGCCGCGCTGCGACAGCTCGGCGCCGCGGAAGAAGTTGCCGCCGCCGACGACGATCGCGATCTCGACGGTGCGCGCGGCATCCGCGATCTCCCTGGCGAGCGCGCTCACGACGTCGGGGTTGACCCCCAGCGCCCCGCCGCCGAACGCCTCGCCCGACAGCTTCAGCATCACCCTGCGCTTGCGTTCCGTCATCCCCGCCCCGTTCCTTCGTGCCCGTGTCAAAACTAGTGGTTCACCGGTCGCGGCGCAGTGCCGGTTCCGGATGTCGCGCGGCGAGTCCGCCGCTCGCACGCGTGCTCGCGGCATCCGCGCATGGAAAAGGGAGTCCGGATCGCGAACGATCCGGACTCCCCTGTGGCACTTAGGCGCCGACCTTGAAGCGAGCGAAGTCGCTCACCGTGAGGCCCGCGTCCGAGAGGACCTTGCCGACGGACAGCTTGTTGTCCTTCGCGTAGTCCTGCTCGAGGAGTGCGACCTGCTTGAAGTAGGCGCCGAGGCGACCCTCGATGATCTTCGGGAGGGCGGCCTCGGGCTTGCCCTCCTCGCGGGAGATCTGCTCGACGATCGCGCGCTCCTTCTCGACCGCGTCCGCCGGGACGTCCTCACGGGTGAGGTACTCGGGGTTCGCGAACGAGATGTGCTGCGCCACCGAACGCGCGGTCTCCGCGTCGTCGCCGGCGTAGCCGAGCACGACGCCGACCTGCGGGGGCAGGTCCTTCGACGTCTTGTGCAGGTAGATCGAGAAGTTCTCGCCCTTGACCAGGCGGACGCGGCGGAGCTCGACCTTCTCGCCGAGGATCGCCGCCTCCTCGCTGATCACGTCGGCGACGGTCTTGCCCTCGGCCGGCGCGGCCAGGGCGGCCTCGACGGTCTCGGCACGGGCCGCGGCGACGGCCGCGAGCACGCGCTCGGCGAGGCCGACGAACTTGTCGCCCTTGGCGACGAAGTCGGTCTCGCAGGCGAGCTCGATGATGGTCGCGGTGCCGTCGCCGTTGTCGACGGCGGCGACGAGGCCCTCGGCGGTGGAGCGGTCGGCGCGCTTGGCGTTGCCCTTCGCGCCCTTCAGGCGGAGGATCTCGACCGCCTTCTCCATGTCACCTTCGGCCTCCACGAGTGCATTCTTCGTGTCGACCATGCCGGTGCCGAGGCGCTCGCGCAGGTTCTTGACGTCTTCGAGAGTGAAGTTGGCCATATCTGTGAAGTCTCCTGGACTCGTGGTCTTACTTGGACTCGGCCGCGGCTGCGTCCTCGGCGGCCTCGGCTGCAGCAGCGCCCTCGGCGTCGGCCTCGGACTCGGTCGCGGCGACCTCGGTCGCGGCCTCGTCGACGACGTCGGCGGCCTCGGCCTTCGCCTCGGCGACGGTCTCGGCGACCACCTCGGTCTCGGCCGAAGCCTGCTCGGGCGTGGTCTCGCTGCCGGCCTGGAGGAGCTCCTGCTCCCACTCGGCGAGCGGCTCGACGGCCGAGACGTTGCCCTCGGCCTCGGGCTTCTGGTGACGCTCGATGAGGCCCTCGGCTGCGGCATCCGCGATGATGCGGGTGAGCAGGCTCACCGAGCGGATGGCGTCGTCGTTGCCCGGGATCGGGTACTGCACCTCGTCGGGGTCGCAGTTCGTGTCGAGGATGCCGATGACGGGGATGCCGAGCTTCTTGGCCTCGTCGATCGCGAGGTGCTCCTTCTTGGTGTCGACCACCCAGAGCGCCGACGGCGTCTTCGACAGGTTGCGGATGCCGCCGAGCGACTTGTGCAGCTTGTCGAGCTCGCGCTTCTTGATGAGCAGCTCCTTCTTGGTGAAGCCGCTGGTGGTGCCCTCGAAGTCGAGCTCCTCGAGCTCCTTCATGCGCGCGAGGCGCTTGGAGACCGTCGAGAAGTTGGTGAGGAGGCCGCCGAGCCAGCGCTGGTTCACGTAGGGCTGGCCGACGCGCGTCGCCTGCTCGGCGATGGACTCCTGGGCCTGCTTCTTCGTGCCGACGAAGAGGATGGTGCCGCCGTGGGCGACCGTCTCCTTGACGAAGTCGTACGCCTTGTCGATGTAGGCGAGCGACTGCTGCAGGTCGATGATGTAGATGCCGGAACGCTCGGTGAAGATGAATCGCTTCATCTTCGGGTTCCAACGGCGGGTCTGGTGCCCGAAGTGCACGCCGCTGTCGAGCAGCTGGCGGATGGTGACGACGGCCATGAGCCGTACTCCTTTGTTCTCAGTTGTCGCCCCGGCCGGCGGCCTGGAGCCCTGGTGCCCGGCACGGCTCCGCCTGCTCGGGCTTGGAGCGAGAGCGGGACTGAGTGGAGTCGGTGGCCGAATGGCACGCGTAGTCACCCCGGCAGGCCGAGGTGCTCCCGATACTCTACCATCTCCGGCGATCGGCCCGCCGCGGTGCGCGGCACCCGCCCTCCCCAGCCGTCTGCGGCTCGTGATCCACTCGCCCGTCGGATCGTGTCGGCCCCGGATGCCGCGGCGCGGGCCAGCATCGACGCATGCCCGTTCGCCCGCCCGCACCCGCCGCTCCGACCCGCGCGATCGCCGGCGCGCGCCGTCGCGGCGCCCTGATCGTCGCTCGGCTGCTCGCGGTCGGCGGCGCTCCGCCGGCCGCGGCGAACGCCGTCGACTTCGGCGCGACCGGCGCCGTCGGTGCCGACGCACGTCGTGCCGGCGCACGGCCGCTGCCGCGGTGGTCGTGGCCCGTTCCGCCGCCGATCGTCGTGGTCGCGCCGTTCCGCGCCCCGCCCACGCCGTACGCCGCCGGGCACCGCGGCATCGACCTCGCGGTCGCGCCGGGTGCCGCCATCACGGCGGCCGCAGCCGGCACCGTGAGCTTCGCCGGCGCCGTCGCGGGCCGCGGCGTCGTGGCGATCGACCACGGCGGCGGGGTGGTGAGCGCGATCGAGCCCGTGGCGGCGACCGTGGCCGAGGGGGTCGCCGTCTCGGCCGGCGACGTGATCGGCACGGTGTCCTCCGGCGGGCACTGCTCGGCCGACTGCGTGCACTTCGGCGTGCGGATCGACGGCGAGTACGTGTCGCCGTTCCTCTTCCTCGGCGGGCTGCCGCGGGCCGTGCTGCTGCCGATGGCTGAGCTTCGGCCCCGAATGCCGACCGCTGACGTCGCGGATCGGCTGCCTATCGGCGGCGTCGTCACCGACGCGTCACGCGCGCGGATGCGCCGTCTGGTAGCTCTGCTTGAGCCGCTCCGCCGACACGTGGGTGTAGATCTGCGTCGTGCCGAGGCTCGCGTGGCCGAGGAACTCCTGCACGGCGCGCAGGTCGGCGCCGCCGTCGAGGAGGTGCGTCGCGGCGCTGTGCCGCAGCGCGTGCGGCCCGCTCGGGCCGGTGCCCGGGATGGACGAGAGCAGCGCCGCGACCTGCCGGTGCACGCTGCGCACGCCGAGGCGGCCGCCGCGCACGCCGAGGAACACCGCCGACGTCGCGGGCACTGGCGGCCGGTGCCGTCGCCCGTCGCCGCCGACGCGCCGCCGCGCGCCGCCGCCGCGACGAGCATCGCCGGTCGGGCGACCTCGAGGTATCGGTCGAGCGCGCGCGCGGCCGGCGCGCCGTACGGCACGACGCGTTCCTTCGCGCCCTTGCCGGTGACGCGCACGGTGCGGCGTCGACGGTCGACGTCGGCGAGGTCGAGGCCGACGAGCTCGGACACGCGCAGCGCGGAGGCGTAGAGCAGCTCGGCGATCGCGGCGTCGCGCACGGCGACCGGGTCGCCGCCCGCCGCCCGATCCGCGAGGCCGGCGAGCGCGTCGGCGAGCGCGCGCTCGGTCACGACCCGCGGCAGGGTGCGCTGCGCGCGGGGCGCCTTGAGGCGGCGACCGGGGTCGGCGACGATGAGCTCGCGTCGGTGCAGCCACGACGTGAAGCCTCGAGCGGATGCCGCGCGCCGGGCGATGCTCGTGCGTGCGAGTCCGCGCTCGGTCGCCGCCCAGAGCCAGTCGCGGAGCAGCGCGAGGTCGATGCCCGCGGCGTCGTCGATGCCCGCGCTCGCTCGCGAACCCGATCAGGTCGACGAGATCGGCTCGGTACGCGGCGACGGTGTGCTCGGAGTACCCGCGCTCGGTGCGCACGTGCGCGAGGTACTCGTCGAGCAGCCGGTCGAGGGTCACGGCTCCAGCCTGCCCCCGCGGCGGCTCGCGACGCCGTGGGACGTGCGCGAGCCGCGCATCCGGTGCTCACGGAGCAGCGGGGGGCTTGCGCGAGAAGCGCTCGAGGCGTCCCTCGGGTGAGAGCGCCTCGACCTCGGCGAGGAACTCCTCCCCGAAGCTCGTGACGACCGGGAACGGCCCGACCGGGACCACCGAGGTGACGAACGAGTCGTCGTAGAAGTGCACGAGCGTGAACGACCGACCCCCGTCGATGCCGACGAGCTCGCGCGGCGGCGCGGAGAGGTCCATCGTGTAGGCCGTCGCGCCGGCGACGGAGACGGGAACACCGGCGAACGTGCCGTTCGTGGCGTAGTGCAGGTGCCCGCCGAGGATGAGCCGCACGTCGCGGTCGCGGATCACGTCGGCGAGCTCCTCCTGCCCGCGGAGTTCGAGGAGGTCCATGAGCGCGAGCGGCGTGGGGAGCGGTGCGTGGTGCATCGCGAGGATCGTGCCCTCGGCGGCCGGCTCGGCGAGCACCTCGGCGAGCCAGGCGAGCGACGTCGCGTCGAGTTCGCCGTGGTGGTACCCCGGCACGCTCGTGTCGAGGGCGACGACGCGGAGTCCGCCGACGTGGAGGACCCGGTGCACGGGCTCGTCGCTCGGCGCCTCGTCGAGCAGGCCCTCGCGGAACGGCCCCCGCTCGTCGTGGTTGCCCATGACCCAGATGAGTTCCGCGCCGGTCGCGTCGACGAGCGGCTCGACCGCCGCACGCACTCGACGGTAGGCGTCGGCCTCGCCGAGGTCGGTCACGTCTCCGGTCACGACGATGGCGTCGAGGGTGTCGCCCAGGCGGGCGAGCTGGGCCACCACCTGGCCCAACGCCCGGACCGTGTCCGCGACGCCCGCCGAGGGGTGCTCCCCCGCGCAGCAGATGGGTGTCGCTGACGTGCGCGATGACCCGGTTCGCCGCCGGATACCTGCCGAGCTGTTCGATCTGCATGACGACCTCCCAGCCGCCAGCCTATTGGGAGCCTCCGATCGCGGCGCGCGTTCATCCGGCACGTCGGCGCAGCCATCCCCCGGGCCGTCGCTCGACGGCGCCATCGGCCTCGAGCCGGCCGAGGACGGACATCGCCTCGGTCGCCGCGAGTCCGGCGCGTGCGGCGACGTCGGACAGCTCCCGCGGCGTGCGCGTGCTCATCGCATCGAGCACGCGGATCGCCTCGGGATCGCTCGCCGCCGGCCGCCCATGGCGCGCCGCCACCGCACCCGTGCCGCCACCGAGTCCGACTCGTCGGGCCCCGGCGCGGGCCGACCCGACGCATCGAGGTCCGCGCGACCGTCGTTCGCCCCGGTCCTGCGGTCGCGAGTTCGGCCATCTGGTCGGCGTCGACGACGCACATCGCGTCGAACTCGCGGAGCAGGCGGTGGCATCCGGCCGACGCAGGACTCGTCACCGGTCCCGGCACCGCGCCGAGCGGCCGGCCGAGCGCGGCCGCGTGTCCTGCGGTGTTGAGGGAGCCGGATCGGATGCCGGCCTCGAGCACCACGGTCGCCTGGCTCGCGGCCGCGATCAGCCGATTGCGCTGCAGGAACCTCCACTTCGTCGGCGCCGCGCCGCACGGCAGCTCGGAGACGACCGCGCCGGTCTGCGCGATGCGGGTGAGGAGCGACTCGTGGCCCAGCGGGTAGAAGCGATCGATGCCGCCGGCGAGGAACGCGATGGTCGTGCCGTCGCTGGCGAGCGCGGCCCGATGCGCCATGCCGTCGATGCCGTAGGCGCCGCCGGAGACGATGGCGAACCCACGGTCGACGAGCCCCGCCGACGCCTCCATCGCGACGTGCTCGCCGTACCCCGTCGCCGCGCGAGCGCCGACGAGGGCGATCGTCGGCACGCTCCAGGCGAGCGCGTCGGGGCGGCCCCGCACCCACAGGCCGATCGGCGCGTGCACGCCGAGTTCGTCGACGCCGCGAGGCCACGAGGCATCGCCGGGCACGAGGTACCGCGCGCCGACGCGGGCCGCCTGCGTCAGGGAACGGGCGAACGCACCGTGATCGAGCCGCGGGAGCCAGCGCCCGAGTCCCGACTCGGCCTCGTGCTCGTCGAGATCGCCGCCCGCCTCGGCCACCTGGTCGGCGAGCCGATCCGCGGTCGCGCCCGGCGAGGAGCGCCTCCGCGGCGGCGGCCGCGCCGATCGTGGCGATCACGCCGGCCGAGGACGCCGTCGCCGGGCTCGGCGACGATGCCGAGCACGGCGCGACCGAAGGCGTCGAGCGAGCGCGTGCTGCGTCGCCCCGAACGGCGGCGAACTCGCCGGCCCACTGCGTCGCCGATCGTTCGACGAGCTTCATACGGTGATCCCCTTCCTGAGGAAGCAGCGCCCGGCCGACGTGTTCGGCCCGGGGGGGCCGGCGCCGTCGAGGTCGGCGATCGTCCAGGCGGTCTTCAGCACGCGGTCGTAGCCGCGCATCGTGATGCCGCCGCGCTCGAGCGCCCGGTCGGCGGCGGCCGAGGCCCGGCCCCCGGGATGCAGGCCACCGGCGCCGCGCATCCACGGGCCCGGCATCTCGGCGTTGGTGCGCCATGGCGTGCCACGCAGTCGCTCCGGCGCGACGGCGCGTGCCGCCACGACCCGCGCACGCGCCGCCTCGCTCGACATGCCCCGCGACTGCCGGTGCATCCGGAGCCCGGCGATCGTGATGCGCGGGACCCACACCTGCAGGTCGATGCGGTCGAGCAGCGGGCCGGAGATGCGCGCGAGGTAGCGCCGACGGGTCGCGGGCGGGCAGGTGCAGCTCGGACGCCTCCACGCCGTAGCCGCCGCACGGACACGGGTTCGCGGCGATCACGAGCTGGAACCGCGCCGGGAACGACGCGACCGCGTTGGCCCGGTGGATGCTGATGGTGCCCGACTCGAGCGGCTGCCGCAGCACGTCGAGCACGGCGGCCGGGAACTCGGGCGCCTCGTCGAGGAACAGCACGCCGTGGGAGGCGCGCGCGGCGGCGCCCGGTCGGATGACCCGGCTGCCGCCGCCGACGATCGCCGCGGCGGTGGCCGTGTGATGCGGCGCCTCGAACGGCGGGCGCGTCGTGAGCTCGGCGCCGAGCGCTCGCCCGGAGAGCGACCGGATCGACGAGACCTCGAGCGCGGCATCCGCGTCGAGGTCGGGCAGGATGCCGGGCAGACGCGACGCGAGCATGGTCTTGCCCGCGCCGGGCGGTCCGAGCAGGTACAGGTGGTGCCCGCCGGCCGCCGCCGTGAGGAGCGCGTCGACGGCGTCGTCGTTGCCCGCGACGTCGGCGAGGTCGCCGATCGCGGGCGCGTCGGCGCGCCTCGGTGCGGGTGAGGGCGGGCACGGGCTCGACGGGCGTGATCGTCGTACTCGCCGCCATGCCGGATCGCCGCCTCGAGCAGCGAGGCGACGCCGATCACCTCGACGCCGGGCACGAGCGCCGCCTCGGCCGCGTTCGCCGTGGGCACCATCACCGTGTCGTGCCCGGCTCGCGCCGCGGCGAGCACCGCGGGCAGGATCCCGTCGATCGGCCGCAGCCGCCCGTCGAGCCCGAGTTCGCCGAGATGGACGACCCGATCGACGGACTCGACCGACAGCTCGCCGGCGGCGGCGAGGCAGGCGATCGCGATGGCGAGGTCGAACCCGGAGCCGTGCTTCGGCAGCGCGGCCGGCGAGAGGTTGACGGTGAGCTTGCGCTGCGGCAGCGGGCACCCGGCGTTGACCGCGGCCGACCGCACGCGCTCGCGCGCCTCGGCGAGGGCGGCGTCGGGCAGGCCGATGATGACGAACCCGGGCAGCTGCGACGAGAGGTCGGCCTCGACCTCGACGACGGAGCCCGTGAGACCGAGCAGTGCGACCGAGCGGGTGCGGGCGACGGGCATCAGCTGATCCCCTCGAGGTGCTCGATCAGCGCGGGGGCCTCGGCGGGCGCGAGCACCGCGACGGCGTCGATGCGGATGCGCGACGCCGCGGCATCCGTCGCCTCGCACCAGGCGATCGCGAGGCGGCGCAGCCGGGCGAGCTTGATCGGCGTGATCGCCTCGAACGGATGGCCGAAGTCGTGCGACGTTCGCGTCTTCACCTCGATGAAGACGGTGTCGCCGCCGTCGCGCGCGACGATGTCGATCTCACCGAGCCGGCACCGCCAGTTGCGGTCGAGGACGTGCATGCCCCGTGCCTCGAGGTGGTCGACCGCGAGCTGTTCGCCGCGCCGACCGAGTTCCGCGTTGTGGGCCACCAGCACCACCTCCGCGACCAGCGTGGCGGCGGCGAGCGTCGGATCGAGGCGGCGGAATCGTGCGAGGACGATGAGCGCCGCACGCGCGCGACGCGCAGGTCGACTGCCGAGGGCGACGTCGACAGCCACGCGCGCGCGGCACGCGCGCCTCATCAGACGCGACGGCGGGATTCGAACCCGCGACGGAACCGGATGAATCCGATCCCGGGCCACCCGAATCGCCGCGATGCGGTGATGTTACCGTTTCGTTATCCTTCCGAGGCAGAGTCCTCCTTTCGGAGGACACGACTACTCGTCGAGCGCGAGCTCCTTGGGCAGCTCGAACTCGCGCGTGGCGAGCTCCTCGACGTTGACGTCCTTGAAGGTGAGCACGCGCACCGACTTCACGAAGCGGTCGGCACGGTAGACGTCCCAGACCCAGACGTCCTTCATGGTCAGCTCGAAGTAGAAGTCGTGCTCGGTGTCGCGGCGAACCAGCTCGACCTCGTTCGCGAGGTAGAAGCGCCGCTCCGTCTCGACCACGTACTGGAACTGCGACACGATGTCGCGGTACTCGCGGTACAGGGCAAGCTCGACCTCGCGGTCGTAGTCTTCGAACTCGTCTTCATCCATCGGGACTCATCCTACGCCGAGGTCGAAGAGCGTCGGCGCGTCCTCGGGGCGCTCGTGCAGCCACGTGTGCCGGTGCAGCGCGCTCGGGCCGTGCTCGGCGAGGGCGGCGAAGTGGCCGCGGCTCGAGTAGCCCTTGTTCTCGTTCCAGCCGTAGACGGGGAAGTCCTCGTGCGACACCCGCATGCCGCCGTCGCGGTGCACCTTGGCGATGACGGATGCCGCGGCCACCGACGCGCAGTCGCGGTCGGCCTTGATGCGCGTGGTGACCCGGGCGCGCCGCTCGATCGACGGGCTCAGCCAGTCGTAGTTGCCGTCGAGGATCAGCGGCGCGTCGAGGGCGACCTCCTGCGCCGCGGTCGAGCGCCGCGTACGCGCGGGCGCCGGCGAGGCCCGAGGCACGCCATGATGCCCAGCTCGTCGATCTCGGCGGCGGAGGCCTCGCCGACGGCCCAGCCGCGCACCCAGCCGCGGCACGGGGCGCCATCGCCTCGCGGCGCGGCTCGGTCATGAGCTTGGAGTCGCGGAGCCCGGCCGGCATGCGCCGCACCGAGGCGTCGATGAGCACGAGGCCGACGGTGACGGGCCCGGCGAGCGCGCCGCGGCCCACCTCGTCGCACGCCAGGACGACCGGGGCGCCGCCGTCGAACAGCTCGCGCTCCACCTTCAGGTTGGGGATCGCGGACGGGGTCATGTCAGCCCGATCCCTCGTCGACGCCCTCGAACACCTCGGGGTAGTTGCCGAGCCACGCCCAGTGGTTGATCGGCCAGCTCACCACGAAGGCGCGCCCGACGACGTTGTCGATCGGCACGAAGCCCTTGAGCGGCGTCTCGGCGTTGTAGCGGGAGTCCTTGGAGTTGTAGCGGTTGTCGCCCATGACCCAGAGCGAGTCGTCGGGCACGACCTGGTCGAAGTCGTCGCGCGAGACCTTGGTCTCGCCGGGCGGCAGGGCGACGTACGGCTCGTCGAGCGGCACGCCGTTCACGCTCATCTGCCCGAGGGCGTTGCAGCAGGTGACGTGGTCGCCGGGCAGGCCGATGACCCGCTTGACGAGGTGGTCGTTCGAGTCGGGCGCCGAGAGGCCGACGAACGCGAAGAACCAGTCGACCGCGGCGAGGAGCGGCGGCTGGCCCGCCTCGGCGCGGGCCGGGAGCCATCCGCCCGGATCCTTGAAGACGACGACGTCGCCGCGTTCGATCGGGGTCACCTCGGGTACCAGCTGGTTCACGATGATGCGGTCGTCCATCACCAGGGTCTGCTCCATCGACTGCGACGGGATGAAGAACGACCGGATGAGGAACGTCTTGATGAGGAAGGAGACGAGCACCGCCACCACGAAGATGACGAGCAGGTCTCGGAGGAACAGCAGCGTGCTGCGTTTCCTGCGTGCCGACGCTGAGCCCGCGCGGTCCGTCCGCGTGGTGCTGATTTCTTCTGTCATTTAACCGCCCGAGCTCCCCACCCAGTCTAGGGGTGGGGAGCTCGGTGCTCCTGCCGTGCCGCTCGCGACGCGCGGGCGGCTGCGACGACGGATCAGCTGTCGCGCTTCTCCTTGATCTTGGCCTTCTTGCCGCGGAGCTTGCGCAGGTAGTACAGCTTCGCGCGACGGACGTCACCGCGGGTGACGACCTCGATGTGGTCGATGACCGGCGAGTGCACCGGGAACTTGCGCTCGACGCCGACCTGGAAGCTGACCTTGCGGACCGTGAAGGTCTCGCGCACGCCTTCGCCCTGGCGGCCGATGACGACGCCCTGGAAGACCTGGATGCGCGAGCGCGTGCCTTCGATGATGTTGACGTGCACCTTGACGGTGTCGCCGGGGCGGAAGTCGGGGATGTCCGACCTCAGGCTCGCGGCGTCGACATGGTCGAGGATGTGCATGATGGTTCGCTCTCTGCGCCCGCCACCGGTCGAACGCGGATCATTGATGGAAGTGTCTGGTGCCGCCTGCGCGATCGCTCGCGCTGTGCGTACTCCCCGGAGGCAGAGTCCTGCGGCGGCACAATCCTCTATTGTGCCATGCCGCGGCCTCGCGCGCCAAAGCGGGGCGACGGATGCCCCGGTGCCGGCCCCGTGGGGTCAGTCGCGCACCTCGCGCACGACGATGATCTCGCCGTCGCCGTCGTCGAAGGGGGGACGCCGAACGGGCATCTCGCCCTGCGCGTCGGGAGGCAGGGGCGAACCCGCCTGCTGGGCGGCGAGCCGCTCGAACTCCGACATCGTGGCCTGCATGCGGCGGGCGCCGTCGGAGACGAGCTGCCAGATCGCCACCCAGAACGCGGCGATGGCGAGCAGGATCGCGGCGACGCCGAAGAACGCCGACCCCTGCCCGTAGAAGCCGATGCCGATGATCGACGCGTGCCACGCACCGATCACCGCGACATCCGTCCACGAGACGGCGCGCTCGGCGCGAACCGTGGGCCTGGCCCAGACGAGGAGCGCGATGATGCCGAGCGCGATGAATGCGACGGGCACCGTGATGATGAGGCCGAGGGTGCCCCAGCCGCCCCCGCCGAAGACCGCCCAGCCCACGGCCAGCCAGATCGGGAGGACGAGGACCGCCGCGACCAGCCACCTGAGGAACGCCTGCCTGATCAGCATGCCCACAGCGTAACGCCGCGATCCTGCGCGTGGGCCGGGTGTTCACTCAGGGCGGACCCGACAGAATGGAGGGTGGAAGGGATGAGCGTGATCGAACTGAGGACCCCGGCTGAGATCGAGGAGATGCGCCCGGCAGGCCGCTTCGTGGCGAGCGTGCTGGAGGCGACGTCGAAGGCCGCCGCGGTGGGCGTGAACCTGCTCGAGCTCGACGCCCTGGCGCACGACATGATCCGCGCGGCCGGCGCCGAGAGCTGCTACATCGACTACCACCCCTCGTTCGGCGCGAGCCCGTTCGGCAAGGTCCTCTGCACCTCCGTCAACGACGCGGTGCTGCACGGACTCCCCCACGACTACCGCCTGCGCGACGGCGACCTGCTGAGCCTCGACTTCGCGGCATCCGTGAACGGCTGGGTCACGGACTCGGCGATCTCGATCGTGGTCGGCACGCCGCGCGACGAGGACCTGCGGCTCATCGACACCACGCGTCGTGCCCTCGACGCCGGCATCGCCGCCGCCCGGCCCGGCCACCGCATCGGCGACATCTCGCGGGCCATCGCCGACGTCGCGAAGGCCGAGGGCTACTCGATCAACACCGACTTCGGCGGGCACGGCGTGGGTCGCACCATGCACGGCGACCCGCACATCCCGAACAACGGCCGCCCCGGCCGCGGCCTGCCGCTGAAGCCCGGCCTCGTCGTCGCCATCGAGCCCTGGTTCCTCGAGACGACCGACCGGATCTTCACCGACCCCGACGGTTGGACGCTGCGCAGCGCCGACGGGTCGCGCGGCGCGCACTCCGAGCACACGATCGCCGTCACCGACGGCGATCCGATCGTGCTCACGCAGCGCGGCTGAGCGCCACCGCCTCCGCGTAGCGGTCGAGCACGAGTCCGACGAGCGATGGCGCGCGGCGCGGCATCCGCTCGCAGGATCGGCGCCGTCGTGACGTCGCCGCCTGCCGCGACCGCGAGCTCGTGGAAGTACCCCGGCGCGAGCAGGTAGCTCGCGACCACGACGCGCGACACCGGATGCGTCGCGCGGGTGCGGGCGATCGCGTCGGCGACGCTCGGGCGCGCCGCCGAGAGGAATCCCGACCGCGACGGGGCGTCCGAGGCGCGCCGCGAGACGGCGCCCGACGTCGCGGCAGTCGTCGACCGCGCGCACGTCGCTCGAGCCCGCCGCGGCCAGCACGAGCCGGTCGTCGCTGCGCAGGCCCGCCTCGGCCAGCCGGACCGCCAGCACGTCGACGAGGCGGTCGTCGGGGCCGAGCGCGGCGGCGAGCAGCGGGCCGCTCGATGCCTCGCCCGACCGCACGGGCGAGGTCGACGTGCACGTGGTAGCCCGCCGAGAGCAGCAGCGGCACGACGACCGCGTGGTGCGCCGCCGCCGAGCCGGTCGAGCACGGATGCCACGTCGGGCTGCTGCACGTCGACGAACGCGTCCTCGACCGCCACGCCCGTCGCCGCCCCGCGCACCGCCGCGACCAGCGCCGCGACCGCCGCGCGCCCTGCGGCGTCGGACGTGCCGTGCGACGCCGCGACGAGCGCGGGCGTGCGGGTCATCCGTCGAGCTCCACCTCGATCATGCCGCCGACGATGCGGGTGCGATACGTGCGCAGCGCGAGCGAGCCGTCGGTGAAGCACTCGCCCGTGCCGAGGTCGTAGACCTCCTTGTGCAGCGGGGACGCGATCGTGGGGCGGTCGCCGCGCGAGCCGACGATCCCCCGCGCCATCACGGGCGCGCCCGTGTGCGGGTCGTGGTGGTCCACCGCGTACACCTCCTCCTCGGCGAGGCGCACGAGCGCGACCTGGCGCCCGCCGAGCAGGGCCACCTCGCCCCATCCGGGCTCGAGGTCGTCGACCTCGCACGTGCGCTCCCAGGTCGTGGTCATCTCGATCGTCGGCGGCATCACGGCTCCTCTCGTCGTGCACCCGACGCTACGTTCCGGGTGTTTCCCCCGCGGCATCCGAGTGTTTCGCCGACGTGAAAGCCCCCTCACAGCGCCGTCGGGCCGACGTGCGATCTTCGTGTGATCCGGTTACGCCGACGTAACAGGGCTGAAACCGCCCGGTCGTACGCTCGCAGCAATTCGAGCCCCGGAGGCAGCCATGACCGAGATCACCCACGCCGCGACCGGCGTGCGCGACGTCGTCATCGTCGGCGGCGGACCCGCGGCGCACCGACTCGCCGACAGCCTGCACGCCCGCGACACCGACCGCACGCTGCGCGTGACCGTGGTCGGCGAGGAGCTCCACCGACCCTACGACCGCGTCGCGCTGAGCACGAGGCTCGCGGATGCCGCGGCCGACCTCACGCTCCAGCCGACCTCGATGTGGGACGACGGGCACATCCGCCTCGTCACCGGCGAGCGCGTCACCGCCATCGACCGAGACGCGCGCACGGCGACCACCTCGGGCGGGCTCGTGCTGCCATGGGACGAGCTGGTCCTCGCCACCGGCTCGAGCGCCCCCGTGCCCGAGCTCCCCGGCAGCGAGCACGCACGCGTGTACCGGACCATCGACGACGTCGACGCGCTGGTCGCCGAGACCCGCGACCTCGCGGCGGCCCACGGCCGGCCCGCGCGGGTGCTCGTCGCCGGCGGCGGCCTGCTCGGGCTCGAGGCCGCGGGCGGCCTCGCCAAGCTCGGTGCGGATGCCGCGGTCGTGCACTCGGGCGGCTGGCTCATGTCGGCGCAGCTCGACGAGGGCGCCGGACGCGCGCTCGGACGCATCATCGCCGGCCAGGGCATCGGGCTCCACCTCGGCACCCGCCCCGCGGCCGTGCTCGTCGAGGGCGACGCCGTCGTCGGCGTGGAGCTCACGAACGGCGCCCGGGTCGACGCCGACCTGCTCGTGTTCGCGATCGGGATCAGTCCCCGCGACGAGCTCGCGCGCGACCTCGGGCTCGAGCTCGGCCCGCGCGGCGGCGTCGCGATCAGCACCGCCTGCGCGGCATCCGCTGCGAACGTCTGGGCCATCGGCGAGGTCGCGAGCTTCGAGGGCCGCTGCACCGGCCTCGTCGCCCCCGCGAACGCCATGGCCGAGGTCGTCGCCGACCGCCTGCTGGGCGGCGCGGCCGAGTTCACGAGCGTCGACGACGCGACGAAGCTGAAGCTGTCGGGCGTCGACGTCGCGAGCTTCGGCGACGCGCTCGCGCGCACCGAGCAGGCGCTCGAGATCGTCTACGCCGACCCGGCGCGCGGCCTGTACCAGAAGCTCGTCATGACGGACGACGCGAAGACGCTGCTCGGCGGCATCTTCGTCGGCGACGCCTCGCCGTACGCCTCGCTGCGGCCGCTGCTCGGCACGCAGCTGTCGAGCGAGCCCGCCGCCTACCTCTCGGCGTCGGGCATGGAGGCGCCGGCCGGCGACGAGCTCCCCGCCGCCGCCCTCGTCTGCGCCTGCAACAACGTCAGCGCCGGGACGATCCGGGACGCCGTGAACGGCGACGAGCACGCCGAGGGCTGCAGCGAGCTCGGGGCGCTGAAGGCCTGCACCCGCGCGGGCACCCAGTGCGGGTCGTGCGTGCCGCTCGTCAAGAAGCTGCTCGAGGCCGAGCTGAAGAAGTCGGGCGTCACGCCCTCGCGCGCCCTCTGCGAGCACTTCGGGCTCTCGCGCCAGGAGCTGTTCGAGTCGATCCGCGTGCTCGAGCTCACGTCGTTCGACGAGATCATCGCCCGCCTCGGCTCCGGCCGCGGCTGCGACGTCTGCAAGCCGGTCATCGGATCGATCCTCGCCACGCAGCACGGCTCGTACATCCTCGACGGCGGCCGCGGCGGCGCTGCAGGACACCAACGACCGCGCCATGGCGAACATGCAGAAGGACGGCACCTACTCGGTGGTCCCCCGCATCCCGGCCGGCGAGATCACGCCGCAGAAGCTCGCGGTGATCGCGCAGGTGGCGACCGACTTCGGCCTCTACACGAAGATCACGGGCGGCCAGCGCATCGACCTGTTCGGCGCTCGGCTCGACCAGCTGCCCGAGATCTGGAAGCGCCTCGTCGATGCCGGGTTCGAGTCCGGGCAGGCGTACGGCAAGGCGCTGCGCAACGTGAAGAGCTGCGTCGGCTCCACGTGGTGCCGCTACGGCGTGCAGGACTCCGTGGCGATGGCCGTGCAGCTCGAGCTGCGCTACCGCGGCCTCCGCTCGCCGCACAAGCTGAAGTTCGGCGTCTCGGGATGCGCCCGCGAATGCGCCGAGGCCCGCGGCAAGGACGTCGGCGTGATCGCCACCGACCAGGGCTGGAACATGTACGTCGGCGGCAACGGCGGCTTCCAGCCCGCGCACGCGCAGCTGCTCGCGAGCGACCTCGACGACGAGACCCTGCTCCGCTACATCGACCGCTACATCATGTACTACGTCCGCACCGCCGACCGGCTGCAGCGCACCGCGCGCTGGATCGAGGACCTCGAGGGCGGCCTCGACCACGTGCGCGACGTCGTCGTGAACGACTCGCTCGGCCTCGCCGACGAGCTCGAGCAGGCCATGGCGCGGCACGTGGACACCTACGAGGACGAGTGGGCGGCGACCCTCGCCGACCCCGAGCGCCTGCGGCGGTTCCGCTCGTTCGTCAACGCGCCGAACACCCCCGACCCCTCGATCGCGCGGGTGCCCGAGCGCGACCAGTTCCGCCCGGCGACCGCCGAGGAGCGGGAGCGCGGCGAGGCCGTGCTCGTCGCCGGACCCACCATCCCGGTGCGAGGGGCGGACGCATGACCGGCCGCGTGACCCTCGTCGGCGGCGGACCCGGCCGCGCCGACCTGCTCACGGTCGCCGCCGTGCGCGCCCTCGGCGCGGCCGACGTCGTGCTCTACGACCGGCTGGCGCCGTACGAGGCGCTCGCCGAGTTCGCCCCCGACCGCCGAGCTCGTCGACGTCGGCAAGCGCCCCGGCCACCACGCGATCCCGCAGCACGAGATCGAGGCCCTGCTCGTCGAGCATGCCCTCGCCGGTCGGCAGGTGGTGCGCCTGAAGGGCGGCGACCCGTACGTGCTCGGCCGCGGCGGCGAGGAGGTCCTCGCCTGCCACCTGGCCGGCGTGCCCGTCGAGGTGATCCCCGGCGTCACGAGCGCCGTCTCCGTGCCCGGCGCCGCCGGCATCCCGCTGACGCACCGCGGGCTCAGCCACCTGTTCACCGTCGTGTCGGGCCACGCCCCGCTCACGGCGTCGGAGCTCGAGCACCTCGCGGGCCTCGGCGGCACCATCGTCGTGCTCATGGGCGTGAACTCGCTGCCGTCGATCACGGCCGGGCTCGCGCGCTTCGGCATGTCGCCCGAGATGCCCGTGGCGATCGTCGAGCGCGGATTCCGCGCCGACCAGCGCACGACGGTCGGGAACCTCACCGACATCGTCGTCGCCGCGGGTCGCGCGGGCGTCACCTCGCCCGCGGTCGTCGTCGTCGGCGAGGTCGTGCGGCTCGCGCACGACGGCGACGCCGGCGCGGCCGAGCTCATGGAACGCGCGGCCGGCTTCGCGGCGGTCGCATCGTGACGGATGTCATCGAGTGCGCGCCGGGCTTCCGGCCCGACCAGCTCGAGGGCTTCCGCATCGGCGTGACGAGCGACCGCCGGTCGGCGGACCTCATCGACGCGCTCGCGCGCCGCGGCGCCCAGGTGCTGCACGCCCCGACGCTCCGCATGGCCAACGCGATCTCCGACGACCCCGTGATCGCCGACACCCGCGCGATCATCGCCGCACGACCCGACGTGCTGCTCGCGACGACCGCGTACGGCGTGCGCCGCTGGTTCGAGGTCGCGGATGCCGCGGGCCTCGGCGAGGACCTGCTCGACGCGCTCGCCGACACGGCGATCCTCGTGCGCGGGCCGAAGGCCCGCGGAGGCATCCGTGCCGCCGGCCTCAACGACGTCGGGATGAGCGCCGAGGAGACCACCGAGTCGCTCATCGACGAGGTGCTCGCGACGCGTCCGCCGGGCCTCACGGTCGCGGTGCAGCTGCACGGCTTCCTGAACCCGTCGCAGCTCGACCGCCTGCGCGACGCGCACGACCGGGTGCTCACCGTCGAGCCGTACCGGTGGATCGAGACGGACGAGGCCGACGACCGCGTCGACCGGCTCATCGACGCCGCCTGCTCGGGCGGGCTCGACTGCATCACCTTCACGAGCGCGCCCGCGGTGCACGCGCTGTTCAGCGCCGCGGAGGCGCGCGGCCGCTACGAGGACCTCATCGACGCCATGTGCGGCCCGGTCGTCGCGGCGGCGGTCGGGCCCGTCACGGCGGCGCCGCTCGTCGCGGCCGGGATCACGCCGATCCAGCCCGATCGCTACCGGATGGGCGCGCTCATCCGGCTCGTCTGCGAGCACCTCGAGTCGACCCGCGTCATCCGGCTCGACACCCGGCACGGACCGCTCGCGCTGCGCGGCTCGGTCGTCGACGTCGACGACCGCCGGGTCGCGCTCGCCCCCGTCGCGCTCATGATCCTGCGCGCGCTCGTCCAGGCGCGCGGCTCGGTCGTCGGCCGCGACCGCCTCGCATCCGGCCTCCCGGGAACGAGCGACGAGCACGCCCTCGAGGTCGCCCTCAGCCGCCTGCGCCAGACCCTCGGCGTGCCCGGGACTCATCGCGACCGTCGTCAAGCGGGGGTACCGGATCGATGTCTGACCACGACCTCACACGACCGTCCGTCCCGGGTGAGCAGGTGGAGACGCAGGGTTTACGACCGGACCGATCCGCGGAAACACGCCGCCCATAGCGTCGGCCTCACGAGTTCCACCCCGTGACCGACCCCCCGGAGGCACCGATGACCGAGACCGTGAGCACCGCTCCCCCGCACGTCGCACCGCCGCACGCCCCCGAGACCGCCGCGCCCGCGCTCGCCACCAGGCCCGGCCGGTGGATCGACAACTGGGACCCCGAGAACGAGGAGCAGTGGGAGACCGGCAGGGCCGCGCCATCGCCCGCCGCAACCTGCGCTGGTCGATCTTCGCCGAGTTCCTCGGCTTCGTCGTCTGGCAGCTCTGGTGCGATCGTCGTCGTGGCGCTCCCCGCGGCCGGCTTCGACGCTCACCACCGGCGAGATCTTCTGGCTCATCTCGATCCCGAGCCTCGTCGGGTGCCACCCTGCGGATCCCGTACTCGTTCCTCGTGCCGAAGTTCGGCGGCCGCAACTGGACCATCATCTCGGCCGGCGCTGCTGCTCATCCCGATCGATCGCGCTGGCCGTGTGCGTGTCGAACCCCGAGACCCCGTTCGGCGTGCTGCTGCTCGCGGCGGCCCTCGCCGGCTTCGGCGGCGGCAACTTCGCCAGCTCGATGTCGAACATCACCTTCTTCTACCCGCAGCGGGAGAAGGGCTGGGCGCTCGGCCTCAACGCCGCCGGCGGCAACCTCGGTGCATCCGTCGCCCAGTTCGTCGTGCCGATCGTCATCACGATCGGCGCCGGCGCCGCGCTGAACCTGCCCGTCGCCGGCTGGATCTGGGTCCCGTTCATCCTGCTCGCGATGTTCGGCGCCTGCGCGGTACATGGACAACCTCTCCAACGCGAAGGCCGACTTCGCGGGCTCGGCCGCGGCGCTCAAGGAACCGCACCTCTGGATCATGTCGCTGCTCTACATCGGCACCTTCGGCTCGTTCATCGGCTTCGCGAGCGTGTTCCCGAAGCTCATCGCCGACCAGTTCCCCGAGTTCTCGGCGATCGGCGTCGGCGGCGCGTCGCCTCTCGCCTCGCGTTCCTCGGCGCCCTCGTCGGCTCGCTCGCCCGCCCCTACGGCGGCCGGCTCTCCGACCGCTTCGGCGGCGCCCGCATCACGATGGTCGCCTTCGCCGCCATGGGCATCGATCACCCTCGCCGTGCGTCTGACCCTGCCGCGTCGCGAACTTCTGGCTCTTCCTCGGGCCTGTTCCTGCTGCTCTTCGCCGCCGGCCGGCATCGGCAACGGCTCGACGTACCGCATGGTGCCCGATCGTGTTCGCGCTCGCGGCGGCGGCATCGGGCGACGTGTACCACCGCAGCGCAAGGCGGCCGCGGCCCTCGGCCTGATCTCGGCGATCGGCGCCTACGGCGGATTCCTCATCCCGCAGGTGCTCAACCTCTCGTTCCAGGCCACGCGGCGCCTACGCCGCCGCGTTCCTCGGCTTCGTCGCGGGCTACGCCGTGCTCCTCGCGTCACCTACTTCGTGTACGTGCGCTCGCCACCGCCTCGGCGACGCACAAGATCTGAATCGAGACCAGATGACCCGTCCCGCCCCCACGCACTGCCCGTACTGCGCCCTGCAGTGCGCGATGACCCTCACCCCGACGGATGCCGCGGATGCCGCGACCCCGCCCGTGACGGTCGCCGGCCGCGACTTCCCCACGAACCGCGGCGGACTGTGCAAGAAGGGCTGGACCTCCGCGGAGCTGCTCCGCGCACCCTCCCGCCTCGGCGCCCCGCTCGTGCGGGGCGCCGACGGCGCGTTCCACGAGGCGAGCTGGGACGAGGCGCTCGACCTCGTCGCGGCGTCGCTGCGCGGCATCCGCTCGGCACACGGCGCCGACGCGGTCGGCGTGTTCGGCGGCGGCGGGCTCACGAACGAGAAGGCCTACCTGCTCGGCAAGTTCGCGCGGCTCGCGCTCGGCACGTGCCGCATCGACTACAACGGCCGCTACTGCATGTCGTCGGCCGCGGCGGCCGGCAACCGCGCGTTCGGCGTCGACCGCGGGCTGCCGTTCCCGCTCGAGGACCTCGACGGGGCCTCCACGATCCTGCTGCTCGGCACCAACGTCGCCGAGACGATGCCGCCCTTCATCGGGCACCTCGCGGGCGCGCAGGCCGCCGGCGGGCTCATCGTCGTCGACCCGCGCCGCACCGCGACCGCGCGGCTCACCGACGACGGCAGGGCCTGCACGTGCAGCCCGCTGCCCGGCACCGACCTCGCCCTGCTCCTGGGCCTCATCCACGTCGTGATCGCCGAGCGCCTCGTCGACGCCGACTACCTCGCGACGCGCACGACCGGATTCGACGCGCGTGCGCCGCAGCGTCGCCTCCTGGTGGCCCGAGCGCGTGCAGTCGGTCACCGGCGTCGCCGCGCTCACGCTCGCGCCGGCTCGCCGCCGGCTCGCGTCGGGCGCGGGCACGCTACATCCTCACCGGCCGCGGCGTCGAGCAGCACGTCGACGGCACCGACACCGCGACCGCCGCGATCAACCTCGCCCTGCTGCTCGGCCTGCCCGGCCGCCGCGGGCAGCGGCTACGGCACGCTCACCGGCCAGGGCAACGGCCAGGGCGGCCGCGAGCACGGCCAGAAGTGCGACCAGCTCCCCGGCTACCGCAAGATCGTCGACCCCGACGCGCGCGCCCACGTGGCGCGCGTCTGGGGCGTCGAGCCCGACGTCATCCCCGGTCCCGGCGTGCCCGCCGTCGAGCTGCTGCAGTCGCTCGGACGCCCGGGCGGCGTCCGCGCGCTGCTCGTGCACGGCTCCAACCTCGTGGTGTCGTCGCCGAACGTCGAGGCCGTGCGCGAGGGCCTCGCCGGGCTCGACCTGCTCGTCGTCTGCGACTTCTTCCTCTCCGAGACCGCGGCCCTCGCCGACGTCGTGCTGCCGGTCACCCAGTGGGCCGAGGAGGAGGGCACCATGACCAACCTCGAGGGCCGCGTCCTCCGCCGCCGCCGCGCGATCACCCCGCCCGCCGGGGTGCGCGACGAGCTGTGGATCCTCGCCGAGCTCGCCCGGCGCCTGGAGCTCCACGGCGACGTTCGACACCGACCCCGAGCTCGTGTTCGAGGAGCTCCGCCTCGCGTCCGAGGGCGGCATCGCCGACTACTCCGGCATCGACTACGCCATGCTCGACCGCGGCGAGGCGGCGTACTGGCCGTTCCCCCGCGGCAGCGCCGGCACGCCCCGGCTCTTCGCCGACCGCTTCGCCCACCCCGACGGGCTCGCCCGGCTCGTCGCCGTGTCCGTGCGCGAGACGGCGCGCCCGCGTCCGGCCGAGGGCGAGCTCACGCTCGTCACCGGCCGGCTGCTCGAGCACTACCAGAGCGGCGCGCAGACCCGGCGCGTGCCCGAGCTCGCCGAGGCGCAGCCCGAGGCGCTCGCCTCGATGCATCCGGCCACCGCGGAGCGCCTCGGCATCGCCGACGGCGACGACCTCGAGCTGGCCAACGGGCGCGGCACGGTGCGCTGCCGGGCGCGGCTCACGCCCGACATCCGGCCCGACGCCGTGTTCCTGCCGTTCCACTACGGCGACGAGCAGGCGGCGAACCTGCTGACCTCCGACGCGGTCGACCCGATCTCGTCGATGCCGGAGTTCAAGACCAACGTCGTGCGCGTCACGCGCCTCGTCGGAAGCCGGAGTCCTCGCATGACCGCACTCAGGATCGTCCTCGTCGGCTACGGACCCGTCGGCGCCCGCTTCGTCGAGGAGCTGCTGCCCGCCGTGCGAGGCCGGCGCCGTCGAGCTCACCGTCGTCGCCGGCGAGGACGTCGAGGCGTACAACCGCGTGCTGGTGGCGGAGTACGCGGTCGGCAACACCGAGCTCGACTCCATGATCGTCGGCGACCGCGCCACCGCGGAGGAGGCCGGCGCCCGCGTGCTCCTCGGCGTCGCCGCGACCTCGATCGACCGCGCCGCGCGCATCGTGCGCCTGAGCACGGGCGAGGAGCTCGGCTACGACCGGCTCGTGCTCGCCACGGGCTCCCGCGCCAACGTGCCCACGCTCGACGGCGTGGAGCGGCACCGGCGCGACCTCGCCTCGCTCGAGAAGTACGCGCGGCACCTCGTGGCGCACGACGACGAGCTGCCGGAGGGCATCACCGCGCTGCGCGACCTCGCCGACGCCGACCGCGTGCTCGAGGCCGTGCGCGAGCGGCGCCGCATCATCGTGCTCGGCGCGGGCGTGCTCGGCCTCGAGCTCGCGCTCGCCGCGGCGCACGCCGGCGCCCAGGTCTGCGTCGTGCACCACGGCCCGCACCCGATGCCCCGCAACCTCGACCGCGGCGGCGGCCAGGTGCTGCGGGCGGCCCTGCGCCGCACGGGCATCACGGTCATCGCGCACAGCCGTGCCGAGGCGGTCGCGTACCGCACCGACGACGACGGCCGCCGCCGGTTCGACATGCTCGTCACGGCCGACGGCAAGCAGCTGCGCGGCGACCTCCTCGTGCTCTCGTGCGGCGTGAGCCCGCGCAACGAGCTGGCGACGCTCGCGGGCCTGCGCACCGCGGTCGGCATCGTCGTGCACCCCGACCTGCGGTCGTGGAGCGACCCGCGACGTCTACGCGATCGGCGACTGCGCGCAGGTGGTGGAGCGCACCGACGAGCTCGCCGGCCAGCGGGTGCTCCCGGGCGCGCCGTCCGGCCTGATCGGCCCGGGCTGGCGCCAGGCCGCCTGGCTCGCGGCCGCCTTCGCCGCCGAGGCCGAGCGGGGCTTCGCACGGATGCCGCGGTCCCCGAGGAGCGCGACCCGATCGTGATGCTCAAGGCCGAGCACATCGACGTCGTCGCCGTCGGCGAGATCGCCGCCGACCCGTGGGACGACGACGCGCTGCACCCGCGGCGCCGCGTCTCGCAGTGGGCCGATCCCGAGCACCTCCGCTACGTGAAGATGGTCACCGAGGACGGCGTGCTCACGGGCTTCGTGAGCGTCGGGATGCCTCGCACGGCCGCCGAGCTCACGCTGCTCTTCGAGCGCCGCGGCGAGCTGCCGGCCGATCGCTCGCTCCTGCTCCGGTTCGACGGACCCGACTACGACCCGAGCGCCGACGCCGACGCGTTCGCCCCGTCGACGACGGTCTGCTGGTGCAACGGGGTGACCGTCGGCCGCATCGAGGAGTCGGCCGCGTGCGGCAACACGACCGTCGAGTGCGTCGGACGGGACACGCGCGCCGGCACCGGCTGCGGCGGATGCAAGGGCCGGATCGCGGACGTGCTCGCCCGCGCGGCGGAGGCCGACGGGACGCCGAGCCTCACGCCCTGACGGTCGGCGAGCGCGGGCGCGGTCACGGCCCGTGACGGCGCGCTCGGATGCGCCGCCGACGTGCCGCCGTCGCTCAGGCGGGCTCCCAGTCGTTCGCGTCGACCGCGGCGAAGCGCTCGAGCACCAGGTCGACGAGCTCGTGCGGGGCGGACTCGCCGGGGAGCAGGAGCGGGTCGGCGATGAGGTCGCCGCCGGCGCCGGCGGCCGAGTCGTAGAAGGTGCCCGGCGCGAGGAGGTAGGCGCCGACGACCACGCGGGAGCCCGGATGCACCTCGCGGATCATCTCGATCGCGTCGGGAAGTCGCGGGATGGCCGCGGCGATGAACCCGACCGTCACCGGGCGACCGAGCCGATGTGCCAGCCGCCGGGCGGTCTCGAAGCACTCCCGCACGGCGCGGGGGTCGTTCGAGCCGGCAGCGGCGAGCACGACGGCGTCCTCGTCGTCGAGTCCGAGGGCGTCGAGGCGCTCGCGCGAGCACCGCGACGATGCGATCGTCGGGGCCGAGCTCGTCGGCGAGCTGGGCGCCGCCGCCGATGCGGTCGAGCCCGAGCGAGAGCCCGGTGCGCACGTGGAAGCCCGCGGAGAGCACGAGCGGCACGATGACCGCGTCGGGCTCCGCGGCGGCGGCCAGCGCGGCGGCGACGTCGCGGTTCGCGGCGTCGACGAAGCTGATGGAGACGTCGAGCTCCGGTCGCTCGGACGCGACGCCGTCGACGAGGCGGATCACGGCCTCGCGGTTCTCCGCCGAGGGGGCGCCGTGGGTGACCGCGACGAGGCGGAGGGGGTGTGCGCCGGGGACATCCGCCGGCAGCCCGGCACCGCTCGACCCGACCATCTTCCGCACCGCGCTTCCCGGCGGAATCCGGTCTCGCCGCCGATTTCGACGCTATGCACGGCGTGTTTCGCAGACGGCACCCGCGTGTTTCCGGGACGTGAAGAGTGCCTCACGCGCGGCGCGACCGGACTGCGCGGCGCGGCCCGAGCTCGACGCCGCGCGGCGTCAGCCGTCGAGCAGCTCGGGCCGCACGCGCCGGGTGCGCTCGACCTGCTGCTCGTGGCGCCACGCGGCGATCGCGCCGTGGTTGCCCGAGAGCAGCACGGGCGGCACGTCGAGCCCGCGCCACGAGGCGGGCTTCGTGTAGCTCGGGTACTCGAGCAGGCCGTCCTCGTGGGACTCCTCGACGAGGCTCTCGGGGTTGCCGACCACGCCGGGCACGAGCCGCCCCGCGGCCTCGATCATCGCCATGACGGCGACCTCGCCGCCGTTGAGCACGTAGTCGCCGAGGCTGATGAGGCGCACGCGCATCCGCTCGCCGTAGTGGTCGACGACGCGCTGGTCGATGCCCTCGTAGCGGCCGCAGGCGAACACGAGGTGCTCCTCGGCGGCGAGCTCGCGGGCGATCGCCTGCGTGAACGGCTCGCCGGCCGGCGACGGCACGACGAGCAGGGCGTCGGATGCCCCGTCGCCGACGATCCCGTCGAGCGCCTCGCCCCACGGCTCGGGCTTCATGACCATGCCGGCGCCGCCGCCGTAGGGCGTGTCGTCGACGGTGCGGTGACGGTCGTGGGTGTGGTCGCGCAGGTCGTGCGTGCGGACCTCGATGAGGCCCGACTGGCGCGCCCTGCCGAGGAGCGACAGGTCGAGCACCGAGAAGAACTCGGGGAAGATCGTGACGATGTCGATCCGCATGGGCGACCCTACTCGGCGGGTTCGTCGCCGCGGTCGGATGCCGCGGGCGCGTCGCCTGCGGGCTCGGACTCGGCCGTCGGCGTGGCATCCGTCGCCGTCGCCTCGGGCTCGGACGCCGTCGTCGTCTCGGCCGCCTCGGGCTCGTCGTCGACGAGCTCCTCGAACAGCCCGGCGGGCGGGGTCACGGTCACGGTGCCCGCCGCGATGTCGACCTCGGGCACGATCGCGGCCACGAACGGGACCATGACCTCGCGGCCCTTCGACTTCACGATGAGGAGGTCCTGCGCGGGGAGGTGGTCGACGTGGGTGACCTCGCCGATCTTCACGCCGTCGCGGACGACCGCGAGGCCGACGAGCTGGTGGTCGTACCAGGCGTCGGGCTCGGGCGACTCCTGGTCGACGTGCTCGACCCAGAGGATGGCCTTGACGAGGCCCTCGGCGGCGGTTCGGTCGTCGACGCCCTCGAAGAACCCGACCGGGTGCCCGTTGTACCAGCGGAGCTCACGCAGGGTGAGGTGCTTGCCGTGCCACGGCGAGGACTCGGGCACCTGCAGCGAGAACTCGGCGCCCGGCACGAAGCGGCGCTCGGGGTCGTCGGTGTAGAGCTCGAGCTTGATGGCGCCCTTCAGGCCGTGCGCCTTGGTGAGGCGGCCGACCCTGAGCTGCGTTCGGGCTGCGTCGGCCACGTCAGTCGTCGGTGTCGACGACGTCGACGCGCACGCGGCGGCCGTCGGCGAGCGCGGTGACGAGCGTGCGGAGCGCCTTCGCGGTGCGGCCGGCGCGTCCGATGACGCGACCGAGGTCCTCGGGGTTCACGTGAACCTCGAGGACCTCGCCGCGTGCGCTCGACGCGGAGACGACCTTCACGTCGTCAGGGTGATCGACGATCCCCTTGACGAGGTGTTCGAGCGCGGACTGGAGCAAGGCCTACGCCTCGTCCGTCGCGGTCTCGTCGGCTGCGGCCTCGGCGGGGGCCTCTTCGGCCTTCGCGGGCTTCTCGGTCTTCGGCTTGAGCACCGGCTTCTTCTTCTCGTCGGCGACGAAGGCGGCCTTGGGCTCCGCGACCTGGACGGTCGAGACGGCGTTCTTGTCGCCCTTGAACTTGCCCCAGTCGCCCGTGAGCTTGAGGATCGCCGCGACCTGCTCGGTCGGCTGCGCGCCGACGGAGAGCCAGTACTGGGCACGGTCGGAGTCGACCTCGATGAACGAGGGGTTCTGGGTGGGGTGGTACTTGCCGATCTCCTCGATGACGCGACCGTCGCGCTTGGTGCGCGAGTCGGCGACGACGATGCGGTAGTACGGCGCACGGATCTTGCCGAGGCGCTTGAGACGGATCTTGACAGCCACAATTCTCCTGAAAATGTTGTGAGGTAAGCGAACTGACAGCCGTGAGCGTGGGGTGCACACTCGGCGGAAGCTCTATGGGGTTCTGTGCGCCGGATAGAGGGTCGGGCGGTACAGAACTCGACTGACCATTCTTGCAGATTTCGCGTCGTAAGGATAATCGCGCGGCTCGCATGCCATGATGAGCCGACATCGGCGCATCCGTCGAGCCGGGAGGGGGTCGGGCATGCACATCGAGTTCGCGCGCTCGGCGAGGTCCACGGTCGGGCTCGAGTGGGAGGTCGCGATCGTCGACCGGAACACCGGCGAGCTCGCCTCGGTCGCCGATCGGGTGCTCGAGGTGCTCGACGAGCGCAGCGAGGGCGGGCATCATCCGACCATCACCTCCGAGCTGCTCACGAACACGGTCGAGCTCGTGAGCGGCGTGCACGAGCGCGTCGCCGACGCGGTCGCCGACCTCGAGGGCCAGCTCGCCGAGGTGCGCGCCGTCATCGACGAGCTCGGCGAGTACGAGCTGATCTGCAGCGGCTCGCACCCGTTCAGCCAGTGGTACGACCAGCAGCTCACCGACAAGCCGCGGTACCACAAGCTCATCGAGCGCACCCGCTGGTGGGGGCGCAACATGATGATCTGGGGCGTGCACGTGCACGTGGGCATCGAGGAGCGCGACAAGGCGCTGCCCGATCCTCGACGGGCTGCTCGCCTACCTGCCGCACCTGCAGGCGCTGACGCGCCTCGAGCCCGTTCTGGGCGGGCGTCGAGACCGGGTACGCCTCGAACCGCGCGCTCATGTTCCAGCAGCTGCCCACGGCCGGACTCCCCTACCCGCTCGCCGACTGGGCCGCCTACGAGCGCTACGTCGACGACCTCGTGCGCACCGGCGTCATCGAGGACCACAGCGAGGTGCGCTGGGACATCCGCCCGTCGCCGCGCTGGGGCACGGTCGAGGTGCGGGTGTGCGACGGCGTGTCGACGGCCGCGCGAGATCGCGGCGATCGGCGCGCTCGTGCAGTGCCTCGTCGAGTGGATGAGCGAGCGGCTCGACCGCGGCGAGACGCTCACCGTGCTGCAGCCCTGGTACGTGCGCGAGAACAAGTGGCGCGCGGCGCGCTACGGCATGGACGCCGAGATCATCACGGATGTCGCGGGCACCGAGCGCCTCGTCGGCGACGACCTGCGCGACCTGCTCACGACGCTCGTGCCCGTCGCCGAGCGGCTCGGATGCGCCGCCGAGCTGCAGCAGGTGCGCGCCATGCTCGACGGCGGCGCGAGCTACCAGCGGCAGCTCCGGGTCGCCGAGGCCGCCGGCGGCGACCTCACCGCGGTGGTCGCCCACCTCGCGCGCGAGCTCCGCGAGGCGTGACGCCGGCGGCCACGGCCGACGGCTCGCCGGCACCGGCGCCTGCGGAGCTCCGGCCGACTCCGCCGGCCGCGCCGGCCGACTAGGCCGGGATCGCGCGCGTGCGGATGAGCTCGGCGTACCACTTCGCGCTGTCCTTCGGCAGCCGCTCGAGCGTGTCGTAGTCGACGCGCACGATGCCGAAGCGCTTGCGAGTAGCCGTAGCCCCACTCGAAGTTGTCCATGAGCGACCACACCTGGTAGCCGCGCAGGTCGACGCCGCGCGCCATCGCGCGGTGCGCCGCCGTGAAGTGGCGGCGCAGGTAGTCGACGCGGTCGACGTCGTGCACGGCGGGGCCGTCGGCCTCCTCGGTCACGACGTCGTCGAACGCGGCGCCGTTCTCGGTGACCATGAGCGGCAGGGTCGGGTACGCCTCGTGCAGGGCGACGAGCAGGTCCTCGAGGCCCGACGGGTCGATGTTCCAGCCCATCGCGGTGTACGGCCCGGGCTGCACGAGGAACTCGACGTGCTCGGAACCCGGCCACGGCGTGCCGCCCATGTCCTTGTGCCCGTCGGCGTTCGCGCGCGGCGACTCGCCGTCCCACATCTGCACCGTGACGGTCGAGTAGTAGTTGACGCCGAGCAGCGAGATCGGCTGGCGGATCAGCTCGGTGTCGCCCGGCTTCACGAACGACCAGTCGGTGACCTCGGCCGTGTCGGCGATCACGTCGGCCGGGTACTCGCCGTCGAGCAGCGGGCCGAGGAACACGCGGTTCGCGAGTCCGTCGATGCGCCGCGCCGCCTCGGCGCCGGTCGGGCCCGACGGGCCGGATCACGTGCAGGTTCAGCGTGATCGAGTACCCGGGGTCGTTCGTCACGACGTCGCGGAGGGCGGCGATCGCGAGGCCGTGCGCGAGGTTCAGGTGGTGCACGGCGGCGAGCGCCTTCGCGCCGTCCATGAGGCCGGGGGCGTGCGCGCCCGAGCCGTAGCCGAGGTAGGCGCTGCACCACGGCTCGTTGAGGGTCGTCCACACGGCGACGCGGTCGCCGAGCCGCTCCCCCACGATGCGCGCGTAGTCGGCGAACGCCTCGGCGGTGGCGCGGTTCGCCCAGCCGCCCTCGTCCTCGAGCGCCTGCGGCAGGTCCCAGTGGTACAGGGTCGCGATCGGTCGGATGCCGCGGGCGATGAGCCCGTCGACGAGCCGCTCGTAGAACGCGAGCCCGGCCTCGTTCGCCGGCTCCGCGCCCGGTGGGCTGGATGCGCGGCCACGCGATCGAGAAGCGGTAGGCCTCGAGGCCGAGGTCGGCCATGAGGTCGAGGTCGGCCTCGAGCCGGTGGTAGTGGTCGTCGGCGACGTCGCCCGTGTCGCCGTTCCAGACCTTGCCCGGCGTGTGGCTGAACGTGTCCCAGATCGACGGGCCGCGCCCGTCCTCCTGCACGGCGCCCTCGATCTGGTACGACGCGGTCGCCGATCCGAACAGGAAGTCGTCGGGGAAGGCGAGCCCTGCGTCGCGGTAGTCGGGCGATCCGGTCGTCATCGTGAAGCTCCAAGTCGTCGAGTCGCGGCATCCGCTCAGCCGCCCCGGTTCACTGTATCGCGTCGGGTCCGCGGCGTTACTTACCGCCCTGTAAGCAAACGGCACCGGGCTCGATTGCGGGCCGGAGACGGGCTCCGGCGACCGCCCGCTCAGTACCAGTAGTCGCCGGTGCGCTCGAGGTAGCCGGCGAGGAAGGCGCCCTCGCCGCGCCGCCACTCCTCGCCGCGCTCCTCGTGCGAGAGCTGGAACGCCGGCATGTACTCGAGCACGTCGCGCGCGAAGGCGCTCTTGAAGACGAGGATGCCCTGCCCCGGGGCATCCGGCTCATCGGGCGGCGGCACGTGGCCCAGGTCGTACCGCTCGACGCCGTCGGCGGCGAGGTCGCGGATGATGCGCCACTGCAGCAGCCGCGAGGCCATCACCTGCGGCTGGTCGCGGGTCGAGCCGCCGTCCTTGTACCAGGCGTTCGGCCCGTAGCGGGTGATGAACGCCCCGGCGACGACCTGGTCGTCGTACGTGCGAAGTAGAGGTGGCCGCGGTCGTCGGCCGCGAACGCCGACCACACCGCCTCGAGGTAGCGGTCGCCGCGGAAGAACGCGCCGGAGCGTTCCTCGGTCTCGCGGACGAGGTCGATCATGCGCACCCGATTGGCGTCGTCGAGCTCCGCCCGCCCCACCAGGACGCCGTGGCGCTCGGCGACCCGGATCTCGGCCCGGGCGCGCTTCTTCATGTTGGCGAGGATCTCGTCCTCGCTCACCGACGTGTCGACGATCACCGTGTGGCGGTACTGCGACGCCTCGCGCGGGCTGCCAGCCCTGTTCGAGGAAGGCCTCCTCGAGCGCCGCCTCCCGCGGCTGGTGCACCTCGATCTTCGTCGCGAACGCGGTGCCTCGCTCGGCCCGGATCCGATCCGTCAGCGGCGCGACGTCGGCGGGCGCCAGGCCGCTCACCCGCGGCAGGTGCTGGAACAGCCCGAAACCCTCGGCCAGCCGTTCGAAGACGAGCACGGGATAATCCCGTTCGGTGCCGAGGCCGCGCCGGGTGACATGCCATGGACCCGCCGCCCGTATCGCCTCCCACGTGCTGGACTGCATGAAATGGGGGGTGGTGTGCGCCCCGAGGACGCGATCGTCCCACGCGACCGCCTGCTGCTGCGACTGCGCCGCCTGCACTCTGCCTCCGTCCGCCGGAGCGACCGGCGGCGGCTGCCGTCCCGCCTTCGGTCACCACGGCTCTTGCCGCACATCATAGGCAACCCCGGTGGCCCAGCGGCGAACTCCACCCCGATGATCCCGATGTCGACGCGGCATCTGGCCTGCCGCACGCCCCCGACCTAGTGTGGGACGCATGGGCGATCCCCGACTCGAACTCGACGGCGAGCAGGTGAGTGCGCGCCTCCTTCCCGAGCGCGGCACCAACGGCGGCTACTCCCTCGTCATCGAGGGCACGACGCAGTCGCACGTCAACCCGCTCGATCCGCTCGACCTCCAGCTCGAGTACACCCGGCTCATCGCATCCGTGATCGACGGATGCCGCGACGCCGGCGTGCCCCTCGGGTGCTGCACCTCGGGGCCGGCGCGCTGACGGTGCCGCGCTACGTCGCCGCGACGCGCCCGGGTTCGGTGCAGCACGTCGTGGAGCTGCATCGCGAGCTCCTGGACTTCGTGCTCGAGGTGCTGCCGCTCGACGACGACGTCGAGCTCACGGTCGAGTTCGACGACGGGCGCGTGGCCGTCGCAGCGCGCCGCGCGCACGCACGGCGGCTACGACCTCGCGATCGTCGACGTCTTCTCGGGCAGCGTCTCCCCGCGCCACATGTCGACCGTCGAGTTCTTCGACGAGCTCCGGATGCTGCTCGCTCCCGACGGGCTCATCGTCGTGAACACGCTCGCGACGGCGGGCCTCGGAATGAGCCGCGAGGTCGCCGCCACCCTCGCTTCGGTCGACGCCGACGTGCTCGCCCTCGCCTCCCCCGCGGTCGTGGCGGGGAACAGCCTCGGCAACGTCGTGCTCGCGGCATCCGCCGAGCCACTGGCCGGCGAGGCGATGCTGCGGCACGCCGACACCGGTCCGCGACCGATCGCCCTGCTGCGCGACGAGTCGCTCACCGCCTTCGTCGGCGACGCGCCCGTGCGCCGCGACGGCGACCGCCTGGACTGAAGCGATGCGAGCCGGTCGCGCTGCCTCGCGAGCGAGATCGGCCGCGGTCGGCGTCACCGCCCTCGGCGTCGGCGGCCGTGCTGCTCGCCCCGCCGGCCGTCGCCGCGACCGCCGAGCGCGAGCCGTCGATCGGCCCGGGGCTCGAGTGGGTCGCCCATCGCGACAACCCGTTCCGGCAGGGCGACGACGCCGACTTCATCAACTCCGACCTCGCCTTCACGGGCGACTACCTGGTGCAGGGCAACTACGCGGGGTTCTCCATCTGGGACATCGCCGATCCCGCGGCGCCCGAGCTCGTGAGCGCCGTCTCGTGCCCGGGCGGGCAGGGCGACATGAGCGCGGTCGGCAACCTCGTCATCGTCTCGATCGACGAGACCATGTCCGACGACTCGTGCGAGGCGTCGCGGGTGCCCGAGACCGACGAGAACTGGGAGGGCATCCGCATCTTCGACATCAGCGACCCGCGCGCTCCGCGATACGCCGCGGCCGTGCGCACGCGGTGCGGGTCGCACACGCACACGGTGGTGCCCGACCCGGGCAGCGCGGATCGCGTGTTCGTGTACGTGAACGCGTACAGCCGCGGGGCATCCCTCAACTGCACGGGCCGCAACCCGCTGCAGATCATGGAGGTGCCGCTCGCCGCGCCCGAGCAGGCCGCGATCGTCGGCGAGCTCGACCTGTTCGACGACGAGACCGCGTTCGGGCCCGAGGACCGGGTGGCCGGCGGCGCCGAGACGCGCTCGACCACCGGATGCCACGACATCACCGCCTACCCAGCCAAGGGCCTCGCCGTGGCGGCCTGCCGCGGCGACGGGCTGCTGCTCTCGATCGCCGACCCGCTCGCGCCCGTGGTGCTGCAGCGCGTCCGCGACCCCGCGGTGGCGTTCTGGCACTCCGGCATCTTCGACAACGACGCCACGCGCATCGTGTTCCAGGACGAGCTCGGCGACGGGTTCATCAACACCTGCTCGCCGGCCTTCGGCGCCGACCGCGGCGCCGACGCGGTGTGGCTCATCCAGCCCGACGGGCTCGTGAAGGCGGGCACCTACAAGCTGCCGCGCACGCAGTCCGACCTCGAGAAGTGCGTGGCGCACTCCGGCGGCCTCGTGCCGGTCCCCGGCCGCTTCATCATCGCGCAGGCGTGGCTCGAGGGCGGCGTCTCGGTCGTCGACCTCACCGACCCGGCGGCGCCCGTGGAGCTCACCTGGTTCGACCGGCCCGACTACGGCTACTCGATGGACTACACGGCGGGCATCTGGGCGGTGTACCACTACGACGGCTACCTCTACGCGAGCGACATGTTCGAGGGACTCGAGGTGCTGCGGCTCACCGACCCGGTGTTCGCGGATGCCGCCAGGTACGACGACACGGGGCTGAACCCGCAGACGCAGCCGGCGTACGCGTGGGTGTGGCGCGAGGCTCCGGTGGTGCCCGACCGCGGCCGCGGAGCGCGCGCCGCTCGAGACGCTCTCGGTCGAGCCGGCCGCGCTCGAGCCGGCCGACTCCGCCGAGGTCACCGTGTCGCTGCCGCCCGGGTCGCTCACGCCCGGCGAGACCGCCGACGTGTGGTGGATGCCGACGCAGGCGGTGCTCGCGACGGTCACCGCCGCGGCCGACGGCTCGCTCGCCGCGACCACCGTCGCGCTGCCCGGTCCGCTCGAGCCCGGCCGCTACGACGTCGTCGTGCGCGGCGACGCCTCCGCGCCGCGGCTGGCCCTCGCGAGCGTCGTCGTCGCGACGGCCTCGCCGTCACGCCGCGCCGGATGCCGCGGCCGACGCGCTCGGCGGGGGCGGCGCCTGGTGGCTCCTCGTCCTCCTGCCGTTCGCGCTCGCGCTCGCGTACCACGCGGCGATCGCGTGGCGTCGGCGTCAGGCGCCGGGCGGCTCCGTGACTCGCCCTGACGACCCGCGTGCCGTGGCGCCGCTGCCGTCGGCGTCGCGATCGCCGCTGCTCGTCGCGGTCGGCGCGTCGGGATGCACCGGCGCCCGGCGCCGACGACACCGGGCACGGCGTTCGTCACCCCGGCGCCGCCCGGCGGCACGGCGCCGGCCGAGGTCGGCGATCGCTCGGGCGACGAGGGCGACGACGGAGGCGCGGCGACGGCGAGGCGACCGCGGCGGACGTCGCGTTCGTCGCCGCCATGGTCGTGCATCACGAGCAGGCGGTCGAACTCGCCGAACTCGCCCCGGGCCGCGCCGCCGACCCCGAGCTCGCCGAGCTCGCGGCACGCATCGCCGTGACCCAGGCGGCCGAGGCCGAGTCGATGCGCGGGTGGCTCGAGCGCCGCAGCTCCCGCGACGCGGCATCCGGCGACCACGACCACGCCGAGGGCATGGCCGGCGAGATCAGCCGGTCGACCATCGACCGCGCGGCGGGACTCGACGGCGCGGCGTTCGATCGGCTGTTCGTCGCGGCGATGATCCCCCACCACCGGGGCGCGCTCGAGATGGCGGAGGCGCGGCTGGCCGCGTCGGGCGACCCCGCGGTCGCACGGTGGGCGCGGGCGATCGCCACGGCCCAGGCGCTCGAGATCGACCGGCTCGCCGAGATCGAGGCGCGACTGCCGGCCGCGTGATCCGAGTGCCGGCTCGCGCCGCTGACGCCGCGCCCGCAGTCGCCGAACTCGCGCCGACCGCTCCGAGGCTACCGGCCGAGGAACTTCTGCATGGCGGCGAGCTCCTCTTCGCTCGGCGCCGGCTTGGCGGCGCCGAGGCCGAAGCCCGAGCCGGTCGGGCGCGGAGCCCTGGCCGGTCGGCGCGACGCCCGAGGCGATCGCCGCGTTCTCGGCGGCGCGCTTGGCCGGGTTGCCCGAACGCGAGCCCGACGACTTCTTCTTGCCCTTGGCGGCCTGGCGCTTGCCGCCGCCGTAGCCGCCGCCACCGGGGATCGGACCCATGCCGGGGATCTGCGGCATGCCGCCGCGCGCGACCGTCTTCATCATCTTCGCCGCCTGCTCGAAGCGCTGCACGAGCTGGTTCACGTCGGTGACGGTCATGCCGGAGCCCTTCGCGATGCGCAGGCGCCGCGAGCCGTTGAGGAGCTTGGGGTTGCGCCGCTCGGCCGGCGTCATCGACTGGATGATCGCCTCGGTGCGCACGATCTCGCGCTCGTCGAAGTTCTCGAGCTGCTGCTTCATGCCGCCCGCGCCGGGCAGCATGCCGAGCATCTTCTTGATCGAGCCGGCGCCGCGGAGCTGCTGCATCTGCGCGAGGAAGTCCTCGAGCGTGAACTGCTCGGTCGCGAGCTTCTCGGCGACCTTCAGCGCCTCCTCCTCGTCGAAGGCCTCCTGGGCCTGCTCGATGAGGGTGAGGATGTCGCCGAGGTCGAGGATGCGGCTCGCCATGCGGTCGGGGTGGAACGGCTCGAAGTCGTCGAGGCCCTCACCGGTCGACGCGAAGATGATGGGGCGCCCGGTGACGGACGCCACCGAGAGCGCCGCGCCGCCGCGCGCGTCGCCGTCGAGCTTCGAGAGCACGACGCCGGTGAAGTCGACGCCCTCCTGGAAGGCCTTCGCCGTGGTGACGGCGTCCTGGCCGATCATCGCGTCGATGACGAACAGCACCTCGTCGGGGTTCGTCGCCTTGCGGATGTTCGCGGCCTGCTTCATCATCTCGGCGTCGACGCCGAGGCGGCCGGCGGTGTCGATGATGACCACGTCGTGCTGGGCGCGCTCGGCCTGCTTCACGGCGTCCTTCGCGACGCGCACCGGGTCGCCGACGCCGTTGCCGGGCTCGGGCGCGAACACCGGCACGCCCGCCTGCGCGCCGACGACCTGCAGCTGGTTCACGGCGTTCGGACGCTGGAGGTCGGCCGCGACGAGCATCGGCGTGTGGCCGTCCTTCACGAGCCACTTCGCGAGCTTGCCCGCGAGCGTCGTCTTGCCGGCGCCCTGGAGGCCGGCGAGCATGATCACCGTCGGCGGGTTCTTCGCGAACTGCAGTCGGCGCTGCTCGCCGCCGAGGATCGCGACGAGCTCCTCGTTGACGATCT
Source organism: uncultured Actinomycetota bacterium (assembly GCA_963709115.1). GTDB lineage: Bacteria > Actinomycetota > Actinomycetes > Actinomycetales > Microbacteriaceae > Agromyces. Next base: position 123,191 of record CAVPVF010000016.1, on the reverse strand, counting down.
GCACGACCTGCTGCGCCGGGTTCAGCGCCTTGTTGACCTCGTCGCCGAGCGCGCGCTCGCGCACGTGCGCGGTGAACTGCTTGACCACGTCGAGCGAGACGTCGGCGTCGAGCAGCGCGCGGCGGATCTCGCGGACGGTGCCGTCGACGTCGGCCGCCGACAGCTTGCCCTTGGTGCGGAGGTTCTTGAAGGTCTCGGCGAGGCGGTCAGACAGGTTTCCGAAGGTAGCCATGGTGCCTTCGATTGTAAGCGAGAGCGGATGCCTCCCAGCTGCACGTGCCGGCGGTCAGCCCTCGAAGCGCACGTCGACGACCTCGCGACCCATGTCGATCGCGGCGACGAGCCGCTCGTCGGTGTCGTCGGGCGCGAGCGCGTACTCGAACTCGGCGAACGGCTCGCCCGTGGCCGTCGGCCTCGGGCCGCAGGTCGACGCGCAGCAGCGACAGCGATCGCAGCGCGTCCACCTGCCGGTCGCCCGAATCGCGGCCGATCGCCGCGTCGATCTCCTCGGCCTGCTCGAGCTCGGGGTCGAGCAGCACGTCGAGGAACCGCATGCACGGGCGTGCCGCCGGAGTCGAGCTGGCCGACGAACGCCGACCGCAGCTCGTCGTCGACGAGCTCCAGCTCGCCGACGAGCACCGCCGCGGCATCCAGCGACGCGTTCGACACCATGTCGTCCTCGGCCTCGAGCACGACCTCGACCCGCTGGTCGCCGTACTCGTTCATCTCCGACCAGTAGTCGCCGATGAGTCCGAAGTAGTCGTGCTCGGTCGCCATGGTCCCCTCCTCGTGGTCAGCCGACGAGCTTCTGCGCGAAGACGTGCGGCGTGAACCCCGTGAGGTCGCCGATGCCCTCGCCCTGGCCGATCAGCTTGATCGGCAGTCCGGTCTTCTCCTGCACGGCGAGCACGAACCCGCCCTTCGCGCTGCCGTCGAGCTTCGTGAGCACGAGCCCGGTGACGCCGCCGTGCTCGATGAACGCCTCGGCCTGCGCGAGCCCGTTCTGCCCGGTGGTCGCGTCGAGCACGAGCAGCACCTCGCTGATCGGCGCCTGCTTCTCGACGACGCGCTTGATCTTGCCGAGCTCGTCCATGAGCCCGCCCTTCGTGTGCAGGCGTCCGGCGGTGTCGATGATGACGATCTCGATGCCGTCCTGCTTCGCCTTCTCGACGGTCTGGAAGGCGACGGATGCCGGGTCCTGGCCCTCGCGCTCGGGGCGCACGATGCCCGACCCCGGCGCGCTCGGCCCACGTGGCGAGCTGGTCGACGGCGGCCGCGCGGAACGTGTCGGCGGCGCCGACCACGACCGATGCGGTCGTAGCTGCGCAGGAACCGGGCGAACTTGCCGATCGTGGTCGTCTTGCCGACGCCGTTCACGCCGACGACGAGCACGACGGCCGGACGCTCGGTGAGCTTGAGGGTGGGGTCGTACTTCGACGAGCCGTTCCTCGACGATCTCGCGCAGCATCCGCTGCACGTCGCGCGGGTCGGTGGTGCGGTACCGCTCGACCTGCGCCTTGATGCGCGTCGACGATCTCCTCGGTCACGGCCGGCCCGAAGTCGGCGCGGATGAGCGCGGACTCGAGGTCGTCCCACGTGTCCTCGTCGATCGTCTTCGCCCCGAAGACCCCGCGGAGGGCCGAGCCGAGCGACCAGGATGCACGTTCTGCCATGCGTCCAGCCTAGATGGGCCCGCGCGGTACACCGACGGCCGGCGGCCTGCAAGGGGTTGCCGCCCCGGCCGCGGGCGCGGAAGCGTCGAGGATGACGGAAGGAGTGCGAATGACGATCGTGGGATTCCACGCCTCGCACGAACAAGTCCCCCCGGCCCGACTCCTCCACGCCGTGCAGCGCGCCGAGGAGGCGGGCTTCGACGCCGCGATGTGCTCGCGACCACCTCGCGCCGTGGAGCGTGCGGCAGGGCGAGTCCGGATTCGCCTGGAGCTGGCTCGGCTCCGCGCTGCAGGCCACGCGGCTGCCGTTCGGCGTCGTCACGGCGCCCGGGCAGCGGTACCACCCGGCGATCGCCGCGCAGGCGATCGCCACGCTCGAGTCGATGTACCCCGGCCGGTTCTGGGCCGCGCTCGGCAGCGGCGAGGCGATCAACGAGCACGTGACCGGCGACCCGTACCCGCCGAAGGACGAGCGGGACGCGCGCCTCGCGCGAGACCGTGACCGTCATGCGTCGCCTGCTCGCGGGCGAGGAGGTCAGCGCCGACGGGCTCATCCACGTCGACCGCGCGCGCATCTGGAGCCTGCCCCCGGTGCCGCCGCCGCTCATCGGCGCCGCGGTGTCGACCGAGACCGCCCGCGAATGCGCCGAGTGGGCCGACGGGCTCATCACCGTCGACCAGCCGCGCGACGCCCTGCGCGCGGTGATCGACGCCTACCGCGACGCCGGCGGCCACGGGCCCACCGCCGTGCAGGTGCACCTCAGCTGGGCGCCCACCGACGACGAGGCCCTCGCGATCGCGCACGACCAGTGGCGCACGGGCGTCCTGCCCGGCGCCCCTGGCGTGGGAGCTCGACACGCCCGAGGCGTTCGACGAGGCGACCGCGGATGCCACGCCCGACGAGGTCGCCGAGACCGTGCAGGTCTCGGCCGACCCGGCCCGTCACCTCGCCCAGCTCGCCGAGCTCGCCGAGCTCGGCTTCGACCGCATCTTCCTGCACCACGTCGGCGTCGAGCAGGACGCGTTCATCGACACGTTCGGCGAGCACGTGCGTGCCCGACGCTCAAGGCGGCCGGCGCGATGAAGATCACCGACCGCAGCGACCTGTGGTGGAAGACGGCGGTCGTCTACTGCCTCGACGTCGAGACCTACATGGACTGGAACGACGACGGCTCGGGCGACTTCGAGGGGCTCGCGCATCGGCTCGACCACCTCGCCGAGCTCGGGGTGACGTGCATCTGGCTGATGCCGTTCCAGCCCACCCCCGACCGCGACGACGGCTACGACATCACCGACTTCCTCGGCGTCGACCCTCGGCTCGGCTCGCTCGGCGACGTCGCCGAGTTCACGCGCACGGCGCGCGACCGCGGCATGCGGGTGATCATCGACTTCGTCATGAACCACACGTCGGAGCGGCATCCGTGGTTCAAGTCGGCCCGGCGCAGCCGCACGTCGCCGTACCGCGACTGGTACGTGTGGCGCGACGAGCCGCCGAAGAAGCAGGCGGCGACCGTGTTCCCGGGCGAGGAGGACAGCGTCTGGGAGCTCGACGAGCGCACCGGCCAGTACTACCTGCACAGCTTCTACCGGCACCAGCCCGACCTGAACATCGCGAACCCCGCGGTGCGCGACGAGATCGCGAAGACGATCGGCTACTGGCTGGAGCTCGGCATCTCGGGATTCCGGGTCGACGCGGTGCCGTTCCTCATCGAGCCGCCCGAGGGCGTCGACATCGGCGACCCGCACGAGTTCCTGCGCGACATCCGCCGGTTCCTGCAGCGCCGATCGAGCGAGGCCGTGCTGCTCGGCGAGGTGAACCTCCCGTACGACCAGCAGCTCGAGTTCTTCGGCCGCACGGGCGACCCGCCCGAGCTCACCATGCAGTTCGACTTCCTCGGCATGCAGGCGCTCTACCTCTCGCTCGCCCGCGAGGACGCGCGGCCGCTCGCGGAGTCGCTCGCGAAGCGCCCGGTGCTCGAGCCCGAGGCGCAGTGGGCGAACTTCGTGCGCAACCACGACGAGCTCACGCTCGACAAGCTCTCCGACGCGGAGCGCGAGGAGGTCTTCGAGGCGTTCGCGCCCGAGGAGTGGATGCGCGTCTACGGCCGCGGGATCGTGCGGCGGCTGCCGACGATGCTCGACGGGGACCCGCGCCGCATCCGCATGGTCTACAGCCTGCTGTTCTCGCTGCCCGGCACGCCCGTGCTGTTCTACGGCGAGGAGATCGGCATGGGCGAGAACCCGGCACAGGAGGGCCGGCAGGCGGTTCGCACGCCGATGCAGTGGACCGACGAGCGCAACGGCGGCTTCTCGCGGGCCACGCCGGCGCAGGCTCGTCGCGACGCCGCCCGACCGACGGGTACGCGCCCGAGCACGTGAACGTCGAGGCGCAGATGCACGACCCCGACTCGCTGCTCGCGACGATCCGGCGACTTCGCGGTGCGCTACCGCAGCTCGCCCGAGATCGGCTGGGGCGAGCTGCGACCTGCTGCCGACCGGCCAGGACGCCGTGCTCGCGCACCGGATCACCGCCGACGTCGGACGGTTCGTCGCCGTGCACAACTTCGCGCCGACGCCGACCCTCGTGCCGCTGGAGCTCGGCCGGGTCGCCCCGGACACCCTGCTCTCCGACCTGTTCGCGGTCGACGCCGACCGTCGACGAGCGCGGTCGCATCGACGTGCACCTCGACGCCTACGGCTACCGCTGGTTCCGCATCGTCGAGCCCGACGACCGCCGGCTCACCTGAGGCGAGGACGGCGAGCGGATGCCGCGGCGGATGCGCGGCGCGCGTCGAGCGGCATCCGCTCGCGCCCGGCCTCAGCTCGCGCGCGCCTCGCGCTCCTCGCGCACGCGCTGGCCGACGACGGCCGAGACGCCGTCCTGGCGCATCGACACGCCGTAGAGCGCGTCGGCGATCTCCATCGTGCGCTTCTGGTGCGTGATGACGATGAGCTGGCTCGACTCGCGCAGGTCCTCGAGCGTCGTGAGCAGGCGGCCGAGGTTGGCGTCGTCGAGCGCCGCCTCGACCTCGTCCATGATGTAGAACGGGCTCGGCCGCGCCTTGAAGATCGCGATGAGCAGGGCGACCGCCGCGAGCGACCGCTCGCCGCCCGAGAGCAGCGACAGCCGCTCGATCTTCTTGCCGGCGGGCTTCACCGACACCTCGATGCCGGTCGTGAGCATGTTGTCGGGGTCGGTCAGCGAGATGCTGCCGACGCCGCCCGGGAAGAGCACCGGGAACACCTCGGCGAACGCGTCGCGCGTGTCCTCGAACGCGCCGCGGAAGATCGACTCCATCTTGCCGTCGATCTCCTCGATGATCGTCAGCAGGTCCCTGCGGGTGTTCGCGAGGTCGGTGAGCTGCTCGGTGAGGAACTGGTGGCGCTGCTCGAGCGCGGCGAACTCCTCGAGGGCGAGCGGGTTCACGCGGCCGAGCTGCGCGAGCTTGCGCTCGGCGCCGGCCGAGCCGCCGCTGCTGCTCCTCGCGCACGAACGGACGCGACGGCGCCTCCTCGTCCTCGGCGGGGATCTCGACGTCGGGTCCGTACTCGGCGACGAGCACGTCCTCGGTGAGGCCGAGCTCCGACTCGGCGCGCTCGACGAGCCCGGCGACGTGGAGCTTCTTCTCGTAGATGCGCAGCTCGAGCCCGTGCACGTCCTCGGTGACGGCGTGCAGGCGCTCGCGCACCGCGGCCTCCTCGCGGCGCACCTGCTGCAGCTCCTCGTTCCGGCTCGCGCGCTTCGCCTCCGCGCGGCCGAGGGCGACGCGCGCCTCGGCCACCGAGGCGTCCACCGACGCGAGCGCGGCGGGCAGCGAGTCGGCCACCCGGGCGGCGGCCGCGAGCTGGGCGCGGCGCACGACGGCGCGGCGCGCGGCATCCGCTGCGGCCTGCTGCTCGGCGTCGAACTGCCGCTCCATGGCGCGGACGCGCGCCTCCTCGGCGCGCACCCGCTCCTTCGCGGTCTCGAGCCGCAGCCGGGCCTCGACCTCGGCCTCGCGCGCACGCTCGAGCGCGGCGAGCGCGCCGTCGCGGGCCGTGGTGTCGAGCACCGGCCGGGCGACCGCCCGGGCCTGCTCCAGCGCGGCCTTCGCCTCGTCGGCGGCGCGTTCGGCGTCGGCGACGCGCTCCTCGGCGTTCGCGGCGGCCTGCTCGAGGCGTGCCGCCTCGGCCTCGGCGGCCTCGGCCTGCACGCGCGCCCGGTTCAGCTGCTCGGTGCGCTGCGCGAGCTGCGCGTCGAACTCGCGCAGGGCCGCGAGCGCCTGCTTCGCCTGCTCCTTCGATCGCTCGAGGATGGTGCGCTGCTCGGCGAGCTCGAAGCGGGAGCGCTCGAGCTCGGCGCGCAGCTCCTCGAGCCGGGCGCCGGCCCGGTCGCGCTCGGCGAAGAGCTCGATGCGGCTCTGCTCGCGACCGGTGCCGCCGCGGATGACGTAGCGGCCGACGACGGTGCCGTCCTTCGTGATGACCGTCGCCGGGCGCGTCGAGTCGCGCGAGCGCCGGCTCCGCGGCCCGGGCGGCCGCGAGGTCGTCGGCGATGAGCACCTCGGCGAGCAGCGCGACCACGCCGGCGGGCGCGGTCACCACCGCGGATGCCGCGGTGAGGCCGTCGATCGCCGGGCGTCGGCTCGCGGCGGCGGCACCGGGCTCGGCGAGGGCGAGCGCGACGCGGCCGAGCTCGCCGCGCTCGGCGTGCTCGAGGGCGCGGTACGCCGCGTCGCGGTCGTCGACGAGCACGGCGTCGGCCAGCGAGCCGAGCGCCGCGGCGATCGCCGGCTCGTAGCCCGGGCTCGACGTGCAGCGCCTCGGCGAGCAGTCCGCGCACGCCGGCGACGCCGGAGGCGACGAGCGCCGCCGAGCCGTCCTTCTGGTCGAGCGCGAGCGACAGCGCGGCGCGTGCGCGCGGCGAGGGCGCCCTGCTCGCGCTCGCGCCCGTGGAGCTCCTCGCGGATGCGCTCGATCTCGGCCTCGGCCTCGAAGACGGCCGCCTGCGCGAGCTCGTACGCCTCGTCGAGGTCGGTCTCCGCGCCCTCGCCGGCCTCGGCCTCGGCCTCGACGCGCGCGAGTTCCGCGGCCGCGGCCTCGCGCCGGGCTCGGCGGCGGCCTCGAGGGCGTTCGCGTGGCGCAGCACCTCGCCGCGCACGGCGGCGAGCTTCGACGCGGCCGTGTCGGCCTGGCCGGCGAGCGCCGAGAGCTCGAGGTCGTACGCGGTCACGCGCGCGCTCTGCCGGGCGATGCCCTCGTCGACGACGTCGAGCTCGACGCGGGCGGCGCGGGTCGCGGCCGTGGCGCCGTCGAGGGCGGATGCCGCGTCGCCGACGCCGCTCGCGAAGCCGTCGAGCCCGGCGGTCGCCTCGTCGATCATCGCGCGGGTGACGCTCGGCGCGGCATCCGTCGGCTCGACCTGGGCGCTCGAGCAGCGCGATGCGCTGCCGCGCGAGCGCATCGAGCGACCGCAGGCGGTCCTGCGCCGACTCGAGCGCGTGCGACGTGGAGCGCGCCGCGTCGACGTCGTCGCCGAGGTAGCGCGGCCTCGAGCCGCTCGACCTTGCGCCTGGTGCTGCTCGAGCTCCTGCTGCAGCACCTGGCGCTCGGCTGTGCCGCTCGTGCTCGCTGCGTCCGTGCTCGTCGAGGGCGCGGCGCAGGCCCGACGACCTCGTCGGCGAGCAGCCGGGCCCGGGCGTCGCGCACGACGGCGGCGATCGTCGCGGCCTCGCGGGCGACCTCGGCCTGGCGGCCGAGCGGCTTCAGCTGGCGCCGGATCTCGCCGGCGAGGTCGGACAGGCGGGTGAGGTTCGCCTGCATGGCGTCGAGCTTGCGGAGGGTCTTCTCCTTGCGGCGGCGGTGCTTCAGGATGCCCGCGGCCTCCTCGATGAAGCCGCGGCGGTCCTCGGGGCTCGCGTGCAGCACGGCGTCGAGCTGCCCCTGGCCGACGATGACGTGCATCTCGCGGCCGAGGCCCGAGTCGCTCAGCAGCTCCTGCACGTCGAGCAGCCGGCACGTCTCGCCGTTGATGGCGTACTCGCTCGTGCCGTTGCGGAACAGCGTGCGCGAGATCGTGACCTCGCTGTACTCGATCGGCAGCGCGCCGTCGGCGTTGTCGATCGTGAGGCTGACCTCGGCGCGGCCGAGCGGGCCGCGCGTGGCGGTGCCGGCGAAGATGACGTCCTCCATCTTGCCGCCGCGCAGCGTCTTCGCGCCCTGCTCCCCCATGACCCAGGCGAGCGCGTCGACGACGTTCGACTTGCCGGAGCCGTTGGGGCCGACGATGCAGGTGACGCCCGGTTCGAAGGCGAACGTCGTCGGCTGCGCGAAGGACTTGAATCCCTTCAGCGTCAGGCTCTTGAGGTACACGTCCCACCCTTCCGCTCGCGAGCGCGCTGCCGACGAGCGTACCCGAGGAACGGCGCGCCGCCGTTCGCCCTCGCCGCCGATCGCGGGGATCGCGCCCTTGCCGCTCGGCGTGCGTCCGCGATATTCTGGGCGGCTGCCCGCGCCGCCGCGTGAGGAGCGATCATGACCGTCGACATCCGTCCGATCCGCCTCCCCCACCACGTCGGCGCAACCGATGACGCCGAGCTGGCCGCCTACGAGACGCTCCTGCGACGCCTCGACGTCGAGGCGCTCGGCACCTCCGACCTGACCCGCCGGCCCCAAGAGGTGCTGCAGGACCTGCGCCGGGCCGAGTTCACGCGGTACACCGCGATCGGCGCGTTCGACGCCGACCGGCTGGTCGGCCTCGTCGAGGTGCAGTGGGAGCTCGACGCCGACGCCGCCACGGCGTACATCGAAGTCCTGGGTGTCGAGCCCGATCGGCGGCGCGAGGGCATCGGCTCGCGGTTGCTCGCCGGCGCCGAGGAGGCTGCGCATGCGGCCGGGCGCCCCGCCACCGTGCTCTCGGCCGACCACCTGATCGATGCGGACGATGCGATCGGGCCACGGCTCCACGCGCCGCAGGGCGACGCCGACATCGCGGCCGACGCGCCGGCAGCACGATTCGCGCTCGCGCACGGCTTCGCGCTCGGCCAGCTGTACCGGGTGAGCGCCATGGATGTCGCCGGGCGGGGCGACGAGTTCCGACGACTCCTCAGCGCATCGCTGGAGCAGGCTTCCGACGGCTACCGCCTCGTGGCCTGGCAGGACGAGGCCCCCGACGAGCTCATCGACTCGCTCGCGGTCGCCCACGAGCGGATGTCGATCGACCCGCCGGCGGGCGCCATCGCGTGGGGGCTCGAGCAGTGGGACGCCGCGCGCATCCGCGACGGCGAGCGCCGCGCGCGCCAGGCGGGCCGCACGCACCTCAACGTCGTCGCGGTGGCCCCCGACGGCGAGGTCGCCGGGTTCACCGAACTGTCGCTCCTGCCCGACTCGCCTGCGGTCGAGCAGTGGGACACGATCGTGCTCGCTCCGCACCGCGGACACCGGCTGGGCATGCGGCTGAAGCTCGCGAACCTGGTCGCCCTCGACGAGCTCGACCCCGACCCGCGAGCGCATCTACACGTGGAACGCCGACGAGAACGAGCACATGCTCGCGATCAACGTCGCGCTGGGCTTCCGTCCGTTCGCGACTGGAGTCGACGTGGCAGCGCCCGGCGACGCGGCATCCGGAGCCGCTGGCACCGCGGGCACCGGTGCGACGAGCGGTTCATGAACGCCTCGCGCACCATCGGCGTGCCGCAGCGCGGACACGGCAGCCCGGCCCGGCCGTAGGCGTTCAGCGAGTGCGCGAAGTACCCGGATGCCCCGTTGACGTTGACGTACTGCTCGTCGAAGCTCGTGCCGCCCTCGGCGAGCGCCTTGCCGAGCACGTCGCGCACGGCCGCGAGCAGCTCGCGGCCCCGACGACGCGCTGAGCGACGACGCCGGCTGCTCGCCGTGCAGGCGCACCGCCCAGAGCGACTCGTCGGCGTAGATGTTGCCGACGCCGCTCACGAGGTCCTGGTCGAGCAGCACCCGCTTCACCCCGGACGCCCGGCGCGCGAGGGCGTCGAGGAACGCCGCCGTCGTCGAAGGCCGGGTCGAGCGGGTCGCGGGCGATGTGCGCCACCTGGGCCGGGATGCTGCGCGCCCACGGCCCGGTGACCCCGGCCGAGAAGCCGGCCACCTCGCCGTCGGCGGTCGGCACGAGCCGGTCGACGGCGAGCGAGCCGAACGTGCGCTGGTCGACGAAGTCGACGCGGAGCTCGCCGTGCTCGGGATGGTCGAGGTGCAGGCGGATGCGGGCGTGCCGGTCGTCGCCCGGATGGTCGGGCGTGCGCAGCAGCAGCTGGCCGCTCATGCCGAGGTGGCCCACGATCGCCCGATCGGCGCCGATCGGCAGCCACAGGAACTTGCCGCGTCGCACGGCCGCCTCGATCGTGGCCCCCGTCAGGAGCGCCTCGAAGTCGCCGGATGCCGCGACGTGGCGGGTCAGGGCACGCGCGTCGAGCACGTCGACGGCGGCGACGCGCGCGCCGGTGACGGCCGGCGCCAGTCCGGCGCGGACGACCTCGACCTCGGGGAGCTCGGGCACGTCAGCGGGCGCTGAGCTCGGTCCAGGCCTCGAGCGCGGCGGCCATCTCGGCCTGCTTCTTGCTCGACCCCTCGCCGGTCGCCTGCACCAGGTCGCCCACCGACACGGTCGCGACGAAGTGCTTGTTGTGGTCGGGGCCGCTCTCGGTGACCGTGTAGAGCGGCGGCGGAGCGCTGCGGCGTGCGGCGATCTCCTGCAGGCTCGTCTTCGGGTCCATCGCCGCGCCGAATCGCTCGGGGTCGGCGAGCAGCGGGGCGACGAGGCGCAGCACGAACTCCGTGGCCGCATCGCCGCCGGCGTCGAGGTACACCGCGCCGATGATCGCCTCGACCGTGTCCGCGAGGATCGACGGCTTGTCGGCGCCGCCGGTCATCGTCTCGCCGCGGCCGAGGCGGATGTACGGGCCGACGCCGATGGAACGGCCCACCTCGGCCAGTGCGACACTGGAGACGAGGCTCGCGCGGCGCTTGGCCAGCTCGCCCTCTTCGAGCTCGGGGTGGTCGCGGAAGAGCTTGACGGTGACGGCCTGCCCCAGGATGGAGTCGCCGAGGAACTCGAGGCGCTCGTTGGTGGGGATGCCGCCGTTCTCGTACGCGAACGACCGGTGCGTGAGCGCGAGCAGGAGCAGGGCGGGGTCGATGTCGAGCTGCAGCGTCTGCTGCAACTCGACGAGCGAGAGTTCCCCGTGCTCCGTGTGCTCCGTTCGCGTCACGACCGGTCGAAAGCCAGGCTGGGGCCGACTAGACGTCGGCGACCTTGCGGCCCTTGTACTCGAGGAAGAGCGGGGTGCCCGCCGAGTCCTCGACGACCTTGGCGCGGTGCGGGAGGCTGTAGGTCACCTTGCCGTTCTCGACGGTCTTGACGAGCGTGGGGACCTCGGCCTTCCACTGCGAACGGCGCGCGTGGGTGTTGGCGCGTGACTTCTTCCGCTTCGGAACAGCCATGACTCTCTCTCAATCTCTCTGCTGGTCGGCGCCGGATGCGACATCCGCGCCTTGGTCTTCGGAAGCCTCGAACCCGGCGAGCGCGGCCCACCGCGGGTCGCGCTGCTCATGGGTGACGAGTTCCGGATGATCGGCCAGTCGGACCCCGGTCTCTGGGTCGAGACCCGGGCAGTCCGGCCGGCACACCGGCTGGAACGGCAGTGACAGCACCACCGCATCTCGGATGAGCGATTCAAGATCCACGTGGTCGTCTTGAACCTCATACTCGAAAGCTTCTCCAGAATGATACGCGAAAAGCTCCTGGAACTCGACTTCGACGGGCAGGGCGATGTCGATGAGGCAGCGTCCGCACTCGCCCTCGGCCACCGCGTCGACCTCGGCGGTGACGAGGACGCCCTCGTGCACGGACTCCAGCCGCACGTCGAGATCGAGCTCGGAGCCCTCCCTGACCGACACGAGTCCCTCGCCCATCGGCTCGGCGACGGCGATCGCGAGGTGCTGCTCGCGCATCTCGCCGGGACGGTTCACGAGGTCGCGCACGTTCACGCGGAACGGAGAATGCTGGATGGCCACGATCGACGATTCTACGCCCCGGCGGCGGGCCGGTCGCCGAGCGCCCTGCGCGCCTGGTCGAACAGCGAGCGCGGCGCGAGCACGGCCCTCGCCCGCTCGGCGTCCGCGGGCATCGGCGAGGAGCGCCGCCCGCGCCGTGCCGAGGTCCTCGGCGAGCCCCGGGCCGGGCGCGGCGCCGGCGCGGCCCGTAGCGTTCGCGCTCGACCGCGTCGCGGAGGCGCAGCAGTGCCGCGCGTGCGGTCGCGTCGTTCGCGAACGCCTCGCGCTCGGCGATCCCGGCCGCGAACGCGCGCGCGGTCTCGACGTCGCCGCCGCCCGCGCCGAGGTCGCGCGCCGTCGCCACGAGCTCGTCCCACGCGGCATCCGCCGCCCGCTCGCCCCGGCGCACCCGCGCGAGTCGCGTGAGCCGCTGGCTCGCGCGGAACGCGGCCGGGCAGGAGCAGCAGGAGCAGCACGACGAGCACCGATCGGCTCCGCCGCGCACCCACAGCTGCCCGGCGGCCGCCAGCGCGTCGCCCTCGGATCCGGCGAGCCCGCGGTCGGGGTCGAGCTCGGGACGGCCGCTCGCGCCCGGCGTCGAGGTCGCCGCGCCCGGGCAGGTTCGGGCCCTGCTCCTCGCCCGCGCTCGGGCGCGAGTAGTCGGGCACCGTGCCGCGGCCCGGCGTCGGCTCGAACGGCACCCAGCCGACGCCCTCGAAGTACAGCTCGGGCCACGAGTGCAGGTCGTGCGAGTCGACCTCGACGCGCTGCACGCCCTCGACCCGCTCCTCGGTCGGCGAGCCCTGCGTGTACCCGATGGAGATGCGCGCGGGGATGCCCGACCTGGCGGGCGAGCACCGCCATCGTCGAGGCGAAGTGCACGCAGTAGCCGGCCTTCGTCTCGAGGAACTGCGCGATGACGTCGAACCCGCCGCCGTCGTAGCCCTCCTCGACGGGCGCCTCGGTCGAGTAGTCGAAGTCGACGCCGCGCAGGTACGCCTGGATCGCGACCGCCGCGTCGTACGGCGACGCGGCGCCCGAGGTGACGGATGCCGCGGTGTCGGTGATGATCTGCGGGAGCTCCTCGGGCAGCGCGAGGAACGGGGCGAGCTCCTCGGGCGACGTCGGGATTCGGCGTCGCGGAGCTGCTGCGGGCGTCGGCTCGACGTCGAGGCGGGTGACCCGGTACCGCTGGCCGCCGGTGTTCGTGTCGACGCTGCGCACCGTGAGCGAGCTGTCCTCCCAGAACCACGAGCCGCGCGAGCCCCTCGATGCGCGTCGTCGGGTACGGCACGGGCAGCCAGGTCGTGCGCACCTCGTCGACGACCACGTCGATCGGATGCTCCGACGTCTGCGACCCGCGCACGAGAGCCCGTCGGGGCGCGGCATCGCGTCGACGGTGTTGTCGCCGTCGACCGCGCGGTCGGTCGCGCCCCACACCTCGCCCTCGAACCGGTCGAGCGTGAGCAGCGTGAAGTACGGCCGATCGCCGTCGCGCGCGAGGTAGTGGAACGCCGGCATCGGGCTCGGGCCGGCGGAGGTCGCGGCCGAGGTCGATGAACGGGCTCACGCCGCGCGCGAACAGCGTGCCCTGCGACGGCGAGCCGAGCAGGAGGCTCGTCGAGATGCTCGGCGTCGAGGCGGCCAGCACCGACGCGGCGAGCAGGCCGACGGCCGCCAGGCCGAGCGACGCGCCGAGCGTCGAGACGATCGGGCACCCGCTTCGGGGCGATGACCGTGGCGGCCTGGTCGCCCTCCTCGCCCGCGGCGAGCCTGGCACGCCGACGCACGCGCACGTCGATGCGGAGCAGGAGGAGGTACGCGGCGGCCGTGAGCACCAGGGTCGGCAGCTCGGCGCCCGCCTCGATGATGAAGCCCGGGGATCAGGATCGGCACGAGCGCGGGTGCGGCGGCCAGCGCCGGCATCCGCAGCGTCTGCACCAGGATGTCGGTGACGCACGGCGAGCAGGCCCACGCCGAGCGCGAGGCGCGAACGACAGCGGCGGCACCGGGATCGCGGGCACCGACTGCTGCTCGATGGTGCGCTGGGCGCCGACGAGCAGCTCGCCGAACGTCGTCGAACGTGCCCGCGGTCGGCACGATGAGCGCGAAGCTCGTGGCGCCGCCGAAGAGCAGGGTGAGCATGAGCAGCAGCACGACGAGCTCGAGCACGGGCACGAGCGACGGCGGCGTGCGGATGGCCCGGAGGCCGAAGCCCGAGAACAGCGTGCCCGCGGCGATGAAGGCGCACAGCCACCACCAGCCGCTGCCGGAGATCAGCGGCCCGAGCGCCATCGTCGCGATCGACGAGCAGCAGGAACGACGCGGTCGTCAGCGCGAGTCGCTGGGCGCGTGAGAGCGGCACGGGATCAGGATGCATCCGTCACCGTCCCGTCCCGGTCGTCGTCGGCCGCCGGAGCCGCGTGCGCGCGCCGACGGCGCCGGCGCGCCGTCGACGTCGCCGCGCGCGTGGCTCGTCGCGATCCCGGCCCAGGCCTCGCCGATCTCGGCGGGTCGCCGCACCCGCATGACGCGCCAGTCCGCCTCCTCGAGCAGGTCGAGCACGTGTCGCGAGACGCCCTCCACGGCGAACACGACGGCCGGCTCGAACATCGGGCGCAGCGCGACAGGTTGCGCGCGTCCTGCTCGTCGGGGTCGACGAGCACCGCGAAGCCCGGCGCCCGCGCCTCGCGGGCCCGCTGCCCTCGCCTCGGACGGGACGGGCTCGGGCGCGCCGTGCACGGGCAGGCGTGCGGGCTCGTCGAGCCGCGCGAGGTCCTCGAGCAGCGTCCGATCGCCGCCCGGCATGCGGTACCCGCCGTCGTAGGCGCGCTCCGGGGACGACCGCCCGCTCGGGGTCGGCGACCTGCGTGCAGCGCACCCGGAAGCCGCGCTCGAGCAGGTGCACGCCGATCGAGGCGGCGATCTCGATGCCGAGCTCGAAGCCGAAGTTCGGGCCCGTCGTCGTGCTCGCGGCGCAGCGCGGACACCCGCGGCCGACCCGAGAGGGTCGTGTCGAGCAGGATGCGCGCCTCGGGGTCGCCGCGCTGCTCCTCCTCGCGCACCATCAGCTCGCCGCGCCGGGCGGTGGCCGCCCAGTTCACGCGGCGCAGCGGGTCGCCGTAGCGGTACTCGCGGGCGATGAGCTCGTCGGAGTTCGGATGCGTGCGCCGCTGCAGGCCGTGCACCACGCCGTCGATGGACGCCGCGCTGCCGAGCGCCGCGTCGAGCGGGGTGACCCGCGGCGTGACGACGATCTCGTGCCCGGTGCCCACCTCGCGATCGATCCGGGCGAGGCCGAACGGGTCGGTGATGCCGACGCGCAGCGGGCCGATCGAGGTGACGCCGCGCCGCGGCATCCGGAGCCGGTACTCGAGGCGCACCGTGTCGTCGCCCGACGGGAGCACGCCCTCGTACGGCCCGATCGCCGGGCAGGATCGCCTCGGGCGGGCCCGTGAGGCCGTCGGGCACGGTGTCGCGCCAGTGCGCGCCGTCGAACGTGCGTCGGCCGCGGTTCTTCACGACGAGCGACACCCGCGTCCAGCCGCCGGCGGGCACGACCGGCGGGGCGAACGCGCGGGTCACGGCGAGGCGCGGGGTGCGCACCACCACGAACACGGCGGCGGCCGCGGGCATCGCGATGCCGACGAAGGCGAGCAGCAGGATGTCGCGGAGGTCGAACCAGAGCGACACCGCGAGGAGCAGCACCCCGACGATCGACGAGCGTGCCCCCGCGCCTGGTGAGTCGCGGCCAGGCCGAGACGCGAACGGAGCGCGGGCGGGACATCGTCAGTTCCTTCGTGCGCTGCCGACCGGAACCGGCGTCTCCCCCACGATGCGGCGCACGATGGCGTCGATGAGCGGACCGCTGTCGCGGTCGTGCGCGCCGATCGCGCGACTGGTGGGCACGAGCCGGTGCGCGAGCACGGGCACCGCGAGCGCGTCGACGTCGTCGGGCAGCACGAAGTCGCGGCCGTGCATGGCGGCGTGCGCCTTCGCCGCGCGGATGAGCTGCAGCGTCGCGCGCGGGCTCGCGCCGAGTCGCAGCTGGCGGTCGTCGCGCGTGGCCCGGGCGAGCTCGACCGCGTACTCCTTGACGGGCTGCGACGTGAACACGTGCTGCACGGCCGCGATCATGTCGCGGAGCTCGTGCGAGCGAGACGACCGCGCCGAGGCGGTCGAGCGGGCTCGACGTCTCGCGCGTCGACAGCATCGCGATCTCGTCGGCCGGCGACGGATAGCCCATCGAGATGCGCGCCATGAACCGGTCGCGCTGCGCCTCGGGCAGCGGGTACGTGCCCTCCATCTCGACCGGGTTCTGGGTCGCGACGACCGTGAACGGCTGGTCGAGCACGTAGGTGGTGCCGTCGGCCGTGACCTGCCGCTCCTCCATGCACTCGAGCAGCGCCGACTGGGTCTTGGGGCTCGCCCGGTTGATCTCGTCGCCGATGACGATGTTCGCGAAGACCGGGCCGCGCTTGAACTCGAAGTGCCGGCTCGACTGGTCGAACACCGACACGCCCGTGACGTCGCTCGGGCAGCAGGTCGGGCGTGAACTGGATGCGGCTCACGGTGCAGTCGACCGAGCGCGCGAGCGCCTTCGCGAGCATCGTCTTGCCGACGCCGGGCACGTCCTCGATGAGCAGGTGCCCCTCGGCGAGCAGCACGGTGAGGGCGGCCGTGATCGCCTCGCGCTTGCCGGCGATGACGGTCTCGACGTTCTGCACGATGGTCGCGGCACGCGAGCCGACCTCGTCGATGCCCATCACGAGGCCCGGGGCCGGCATCGCCCGCGCCGCCCAGGGTGACCGCCGCCTCGCTCATGTGCGTCATCGCCGCCTGGAGGTAGTCGGCGACCACGAGCGGCACGTAGGGGGCGACGTCGCCGCCGAGCGCCGCGACCTGCCGCACGAGCGAGCTCGACACGTGCGCGTTCGCCGGGTCGGGCAGCAGGAACACCGTCTCGACGCCCGCCAGGTGCCGGTTCACGATCGCCATCGGCGTCTCGTAGGCGACGTCGAGCTGCGAGCGGATGCCCTTGACGAGCACGGAGGCCCCGACATCCGTGCAGTAGTCGACCAGCAGCCCCATGCTCCACGACGCCACGACGATGCGGCCCTCGATGCCGGCGTCGGCGATCGACCGCTCGATGAGCGACGACGCGCTGCGCGATGGGCAGGAGGGCGGACTTGTCGGGGTTGTGCACCACCACGACATGCAGCTCGTCGTAGAGCCCCGCGGCCCGTCCGATGACGTCGAGATGGCCGAGCGTGACGGGGTCGAACGATCCTGGGACGACGGCGATCCGCTGCATACGCAACAGCGTAGTGCGCGGATGACGCGCGGAAAGGGCTTGTGGAGAGTCTCAGCCCTTGCTCAGGAACCCGCTCGCCTCGGCGTCGAGCCGGCGGCGCACCTCGGCCGCGAGCGCCCCGTGGCCGGCGAGCCCGGGGTCGTCGGCGAGCACCTCGGCGGCGAGCTCGCGGGCGTCGGCGATCACGTCGCCGTCGCGCGCGACGCGGAGGAGCTTCAGCGACGAGCGCCCGCCCGACTGGGTGGCGCCGAGCACGTCGCCCTCCTGGCGCAGCTCGAGGTCGACGCGGGCGAGCTCGAACCCGTCGAGCGTCGCGGCGACCGCCTCGACCCGCTGGCGCGCGAGCGAGCCCGCCTCGGCCGCGGTGACGAGCAGGCACAGCCCGGGCACGCTCCCCCGGCCGACCCGCCCGCGGAGCTGGTGCAGCTGCGAGACGCCGAACCGGTCGGCGTCGACGACGACCATCGCGCTCGCGTTCGGCACGTCGACGCCCGACCTCGATCACGGTCGTCGCGACGAGCACGTCGATCTCGCCGGCGGCGAACGCCCGCATCGCGGCATCCTTCTCGTCGGCGCTCATGCGGCCGTGCAGCGGCGCGACGCGCTTGCCCGCGAAGCGCGGGTGCGCGGTGAGCTCGGCCAGCACCGAGGCGACGGATGCCGCGGGCGCCGCCGGATCGGCCTCGCCGTCGCCCTCGGGCTCCTCGCCGTCGTCCTCGGCGACACGGGCCTCGATCGCCGGGCACACGACGAATCCCTGCCGGCCCAGCTCGACCTCCTCGGCGAGGCGCTCCCAGACGCGCGGTCGCCAGCCGGGACGGTCGGCGAGCGGCACCACGTGGGACTCGATGCCCGCGCGGCCGGCCGGGAGCTCGCGGATCGTCGAGACGTCGAGGTCGCCGAACACCGTCATCGCGACGGTGCGCGGGATGGGCGTGGCGGTGAGCACGAGCACGTGCGGCGGATGCTGCCCCTTCAGCCGCAGCGCCTCGCGCTGCTCGACGCCGAACCGGTGCTGCTCGTCGACGACGACGAGCCCGAGGTCGGCGAACGACACGGCGTCGCCGATGAGCGCGTGCGTGCCGACCACGATGCGCGACTGGCCGGCCGCGGCGCGCAGCAGCGCCTTCCGGCGCTCGGCGGCGGGCAGCTGGCCCGTGAGCAGCGTCGGCACGACCGACGCCGACAGGTCGGGACCGAGCATGCGGGCGATCGAGCGGAGGTGCTGCGCCGCGAGCACCTCGGTGGGCGCGAGCAGCGCCGACTGGCCACCGGAGTCGGCCACCGCGAGCATCGCGCGCAGGGCGACGACGGTCTTGCCCGAGCCCACCTCGCCCTGGACGAGCCGGTTCATCGGCACCGGGTGCTCGAGGTCGTCGGCGATCTCGGCGCCGACCTCCTGCTGGTCGGCGGTGAGCGAGAACGGCAGCGAGGCGTCGAAGCGCTCGAGCAGCCCGCCGGCCGACGGATGCCGCGCGGTCGTCGTGTGCGCGCGCAGCTCGGCCCGGCGCAGCAGCAGCGCGGTCTGCAGCACGAACGCCTCGGTGAACCGCAGCGTGCGCCGCGCCGCCTTCCAGTCGGCCTCGACCTCGGGGCGGTGGATCGCCTCGAGGGCGCGCCGCTGGTCGAGCAGCGGTGCGCGCCTGCGCGCACGGCGGCGGGGACCGGATCGTCGACGTCGCCGAGCCCGTCGAGCAGCAGGGCGATCGACTTCGCGAGCTGCCAGCTGGCGAGCGTGCCCGTGGCCGGGTAGATCGGGATCGGCGCCTCCGCCCAGCGCTTCGCGGCGGCATCGCCCGCGGCGAGCGGGGCCGCGTCGTCGAACAGCTCGTAGTCGGGGTGGGCGAGCTGGCGTGCGCCCTTGTAGTCGCCCACCTTGCCGGCGAAGATGCCGCGGGCGCCGGGCACGCAGCTCGCGCGCGCGCCACGCCTGGTTGAAGAACGTGAGGGTCAGGATGCCGGTGCCGTCGGAGATCTTCGCCTCGAGGATCGATCCGCGCCGCGATCGCATGGTGCGCTCGCGCACCTCGAGCACCTCGGCCACGATCGTGACGTTCTCGTCGAGCGGGAGGCTCGCGAGTGCCGTGAGCTCGCCGCGGAGCGCGTACCGGCGCGGATAGTGGCCGAGGAGGTCGCCCACCGTGCGGTAGCCGAACGCCCGCTCGAGGGCCTGCGACGTGCGCCCGCCGAGCGCGCCCGAGAGGCGCGTGTCGAGGGTGAACCGACCGGTGCCCGCGGCATCCGCTCCTTCGGCCGTCATGCCTCGATCGTAGGCTCCTCCCCCGTCAGCGCGGCGAGCTCCGCCTGCACGTAGGGGTCGTCGGGACGGGCGCGGGCGAGCTCGCGCTGCAGGTCGAGGGCCTCGTCGGTGCGGCCGAGGGTGCGCAGGCACCGGGCGACCGACCAGCGGGCGACGTGCTGCTGCTCGGCCGTGCCGTAGTGGTCGGCCGCGTCGACGGCCTGCTCGAACTGCGCCGAGCGCCGCCTCGGCGACGGCCGCCGTCGTGCATGGTCCAGCCGAGGTTGTTGTGCAGGGCGACGCCCCAGCGCAGCACGCGCGGGTCGCGGGAGCCGGCGAGCACGTCGAAGCCCTCGGCCGCCCACTCCTCCTCGTGGCCCTCGTCGTTCAGGGCGAGCATGTGCAGGGCGTCGAGCACGAGGAACGGCGAACCGGCCAGCGGCGGCCTCGCGCACGGCGCGGGTCAGCACGGGCACGCGACTCGGGCCGGCGGTCGGACGCGGCCAGGATGCGGCCGCGCTCGATGTCGACGCGCGCGCGCACCTCGGCGACGTCGCGCTCGGGGTCGTCGGACGGGATGCCTCCGGCGACGACGCCGTCGAGCACGTCGATGCCCTCGGCGAACCGGCCCTGGATGCCGAGCGCACGCGCGAGCTGCGTCGTCATCACCGCGCGCACGTGCGCGGGATGCTCATCGTCGTCGGCGGCCTCCCGGAACCGCTCCTCGCTGGCGGCGGGATCGCTGAAATCCCACAGCCGGTCGATCATCTGCTGTTCGTCCCCCCGGTGGTGGGACGGTTCGGCGGGCACCTGGTCGGTCGAGTCATCCACCCCTCCATCATGGCAGCGCCGCGGGGTGCGTCGCGCGGGCATGACGCCGCACGGCGCGCGTCGATATGCTGCCGTGAGCATGACCCGCATCATCGCCGGATTCGCCGGCTCGCTCACCCTCGCCGTGCCGCGCTCCGGCACGCGGCCCACGAGCGACCGGGTGCGCGAGGCGATCTTCTCCGCGCTCGAGGCCCGCGACGCGATCGACGGCGCGTCGGTGCTCGACCTCTACGCCGGATCCGGCGCGCTCGGCCTCGAGGCGGCCTCCCGGGGAGCGGCCGAGGTCGTGCTCGTCGAGAAGGCCAAGGCGGCGGCCGACGTGTGCCGCCGCAACGCCGACGCGATCACCCGCGCGGCTCGCGGCGCGGGCGCGAAGCCCCGCATCCGAGTCGCCGTGCGCGGGGTCGCGTCCTACCTCGAGTCGGCGGTCGGGCACGTTCGACCTCGTCTTCATCGATCCGCCGTACGACCTCGACGAGGCCGCGCTCGCGCACGACCTGGCGCTGCTCGCGCCGCTGCTCTCGCCCGACGCGGCGGTGGTCGTCGAGCGCAGCTCGCGCTCGCCCGAACCGCGCTGGCCCGAGGGCATCGCGCACGAGCGGCGACGCGACTACGGCGAGACCACGCTGTGGTGGGCGTCGCCTCAGCCCGAGCGGCCGTCCCAGCCCGAGTAGGGATCCCACCCGTCGGCGCCGACCGGCCGTCCGTCGACGAGGATCGCGCCGCGCCCCGGCACGACGCGCCCGACCACCTCGAACGGCTCGGGCACGGTCGCGTCGGCGGGGAACGTCGCGAGCAGGCCGTGGTCCTCGGCGCCGGCGAGCGCGACCCGCAGGTCGGGGCCGAGCGACGACCCGTCGAAGTCGAGGTCGACGCCGCTCGCCTCGGCGATCCGGCGGGCGTCGCGGGCGAGCCCGTCGGAGACGTCGAGCATCGCGGTCGCGCCGGCGACGGCGGCCGCGACGCCCGCCGAGACGGGCGGCTCGGGCGCGAGCTGGGCGGCGACGAGCCGCGGATGCCGCGCACGCACGTCGGCCGCGCGTGCGGGGTCGGGCTCGCCCGCGGCATCCGTGCCCTCGTCGAACAGCAGGGCGAGGCCCCTCGCCGCGTCGCCGCGTGCGCCGGCGTGCGCCACGAGGTCGCCCGGGCGCGCGCCGGAGCGCAGCACGGGCGCCCGGCCCTCGAGGTCGCCGAACGCCGTCACCGCGATCGTGAGCACCGTCGACGCCGACAGGTCGCCGCCGACGACGCCCGCGCCCGGCGCCAGCGCCGCGAGCCCCTCGCGCAGCCCGTCGGCGATGCCCTCGAGCAGCGCGACCGGCGTCGACGGGGGCGCCGCGATCGCGACGACGAGCGCGGTCGGCCGTGCGCCCATGGCGGCGACGTCGGTGAGGTTCGTCGCGGCCGCCTTCCAGCCGAGCTCGAACGGCGTCGACCAGGCGAGCCGGAAGTCGGGGCCGTGCACGAGCAGGTCCGTCGTCACGACGAACCGCCCGTCGGCCGCCGCGACGACGGCCGCGTCGTCGCCCGCGCCGAGCAGCGCCGCGTCGCCCGGCACGAGCCGCGGCAGGATGCGCGCGAGCACCGCCGACTCGCCCGAGCTCGGCGATGGTGGGGTCGCCGGGGCGCGCAGCTCGTTCCATGCCACTCACGGTAGCCTGAACGGGATGCCCCACCGAGTCGCCCCCCTGCCGCGCCGCGGGCTGCGGCGCATCGCCTCCGCCGCCGGCCTCGCCGTGCTCGGCAGCCTCGCGCTCGCGGGCTGCACGCAGGCCGTCACGTTCGAGGCCGCCCCGTCGGCGAGCGATCCCGACTGCGCCGCCGTCGTCGTGCGCCTGCCCGACACCGTCGCCGGCCTGCCCGAGCGCGAGACCAACGCGCAGGGCACGGGCGCGTGGGGGCAGCCCGCCTCGGTGCTGCTGCGCTGCGGCGTCGAGCCGCTCGGGCCCACCACCGACCGCTGCGTGAGCGTCGACGGCGTCGACTGGGTCATCGACGAGTCGGATGCCCCGAACTACCTGTTCACGACGTACGGCCGCACGCCCGCCGTCGAGGTGCTCATCGACAACGACGTGGTGTCGGGCACGACGGCCATCGCCGACCTCTCGGGCGCCGTGTCGGCGATCCCCTCCGAGGGCGGCTGCGTCGCGCTCGACGACGCGGGCTAGCGGCTCCCGCGGGCGACCCCGACCTCGATGAGCTCGTCGATGAGCTCGGGGTAGCTGAGCCCGGAGTTCAGCCAGCACGTGGGGAACATCGAGATGGGCGTGAACCCCGGCATCGTGTTGACCTCGTTGACGACGAAGCCCTCGTCGGTGAGGAAGACGTCGACGCGCGCGAGGCCCTCGCCCGCCGATCGCCTCGAACGCACGCCGTGCGACGCGCTGCAGCTCGAACAGCTCGCCGTCGCCGAGGTCGGCCGGGCAGACCAGGTCGACGCCCGGGGCGTCGAGGTACTTCGCCTCGAAGTCGTAGAAGTCGCGCCCGGTGACGACCACCTCGCCGGCGACGCTCACGCGGACCTCGCCCGGCGAGCGGCCCTCGAGCACGCCGCACTCGATCTCGCGGCCGACCACGGCCGACTCCACGAGCACGGTGCGGTCCTCGGCGAAGGCGACGTCGAGCGCCGCGTCGAGCTCCGACCAGTCCGAGACCTTGCGTGACGCCGACCGAGGAACCCGCGCGCGCGGGCTTCACGAACACCGGCAGGCCGAGCGAACGCGTGCGCCGGCCCCACAGGTCGGGGTCGGCGGCGAGCGCCGCGCGCGTGAGCGTGACCCACGGCGCGACCGGCGATGCCCGCACCCTCGAGCACGGTCTTCGTGACGTGCTTGTCCATGCCGATCGCCGACGCGAGCACGCCGTTGCCGACGTACGGCAGGCCGACGAGCTCGAGCAGGCCCTGCACGGTGCCGTCCTCGCCGAACCGGCCGTGCAGGATCGGGAAGACGAGGTCGACGTCGCCGAGGGAACGCTCGCCCGCGGCATCCGACACCGTCAGCGTCGCGCGACGCGGCGCTCTCGGGCCAGCGCACGCGGGTGCCGTTGTCGACGACCTCGGGGAGGTGCTCGGGGTCGAGGGCGAACCGCTCGGGGTCGTCGGCTTCGAGCACGAACGCGCCGTCGCGCGTGATCCCGACGGGGATCACCTCGTAGCGGTCACGGTCGATCGCCCGGAGCACCCCTCCCGCCGTTGCGCAGCTGATCGAATGCTCGCTTGAACGCCCGCCGAACAGCAGAACCACCCTGAGCTTGTCCATCCATCGTCCTTTCGCCCTGCGGCTCGTCGTCGGTCGTGAGGTGCGGTGCGATGTCCTTGGGATCCAGCGTGCCGGCGAGCACCTGTCGCACCTGCTCGACGATGGGCATCTCCACGCCCTTCGCCCGAGCGAGCTCGAGGATCGGCGCCGACCGACGCGAGGCCCTCGGTGGTCTGCTGCATCTGGTTCACCACGTCGCTGAGGTGATAGCCCTGGCCGAGCAGGCGGCCCGGCGGTGTTGTTGCGCGAGAGGGGCGACTGGCTGCGTCGCGATGAGGTCGCCGAGGCCCGGCGAGGCCCGAGAGCGTCTCGGGGTGCGCGCCGTAGGCGACCGCGAAGTCCGTCATCTCGACGAGGCCGCGGGTGATGATCGACGCCTTGGTGTTCTCGCCGTAGCCCGCGCCGTCGACGATGCCGATCGCCACGGCGATGAGGTTCTTCAGCACGCCGCCGAACTCGGTGCCGATCACGTCGGTGTTCACGAACGAGTGGAAGTAGCGTGTTGCGGGCCACGGATGCCACGGACTGCGCGGTCTCGAGGCTCGTCGACGAGACGACCGCCGCGGTCGGCTGCTCCTTCGCGATCTCGAGCGCGAGGTTCGGCCCGGAGATGACCGCGATCTGGGACTCGTCGATCCTGCAGCACCTCGGCGATGACCTCGCTCATGCGCATGCCGCTCGCCTTCTCGACGCCCTTCATGAGCGACACCACGGTCGCCTCGGCGTGCAGGTGCGGCGCCATGACCTTCAGGTTGTCGCGCAGGGCCTGGCTCGGCACCGACACGTAGACCTGCTCGGCGCCGGCCAGCGCGAGGTCGAGCCGGCTCGTGGCGCGCAGGCCGAGCGGCAGGTTCACGCCGGCGAGGTAGTCGCTGTTGCGCTTCGCCTCCTGGATCTCGCGCGCGAGCTCGGGCCGGCGCGCCCACATGACGACGTCGGCGCCCCCGTCGGCGAGGATCTTCGCGAACGTCGTGCCCCAGCTGCCGGCGCCGAGGACGGCGACGCGCTTGCCCGGGGCCTTCCGCGCGGGTGTCCTAGCCATCGAGTCGACCCGTCTCCTTCTGGCCGTGGGCCGTCGGATCCCAGCGCTCGGCCGGCGCGGGCTCGCCGCGGAGCTCGGCGAGCAGCTCGGCGATCGCGTCCATGAGCTCGCCCGTGGCCTTCAGCAGCGTCGCCTGGTCGAGCGGCTTGCCGCGGTAGGCGCTGAGGTCGAGCGGCTCGCCGATGATCGACGTCGATGGTCTTGCGGGGGAACAGGCTGAGCTTCTTGCCGTAGCGCGGCGAGCAGCGCCTGCGTGCCCCAGTGCGCCGCGGGGACGATCGGGATGTCGCGCTCGAGCGCGATGCGCACCGCGCCGGTCTTGCCGCGCATCGGCCACAGGTCGGGCTCGCGGGTGAGCGAGCCCTCGGGGTAGACGACGACCATGCGGCCCTTCTCCACGAGCTCCTCCGCCGCGCGCAGCGCCGCGTGGCTCTTGCTGCCCGCGCGCTCCACCGGGATCTGGCCCGAGCGTGCGCAGCAGCCAGCCGAGCACGGGGTTCTTGAAGAGCGACGCCTTGGCGAGGAACCGCGGCGCACGGCCGAGCTTCCAGCTCGCCACGCCCATGACGACCGGGTCGATCTCGCTGTAGTGGTTCGGGCGCGAGCACGAAGGCGCCGGTCTGCGGCATCCGCTCGGGGTGGTGGAAGCGGAAGCGCGACCGCGAGGTTGAAGATCGGGAGGACCAGGACGGCGAGGAACCAGAAGAACGAGGGTCGGCGCTTCTCCGAACGCGGCTTCGATGCAGCGTCGTGCGAGGACGGATCGTCGTGTGGCACTCCCCCATTATCCTTCGAGTTCGAAGTCCGCCCCGAGGAGCTCGAGCTTCGTGATGAAGTTCTCGTACCCGCGCGCGATGATCCCGACGTTCGAGACGGTCGAGCGGCCCGTCGGCCGTGAGCGCCGCGATGAGGTGGCTGAAGCCGCCGCGGAGGTCGGGGACCTCGATGTCGGCGCCGTGCAGCGGCGTCGGGCCCGAGATGACGGCGGAGTGCTGGAAGTTGCGCTGGCCGAAGCGGCACGCGCCGGCCGCCGAGGCACTCCTTGTGCACGTCGATCGACGCGCCCATCTCGACGAGCGCGTCGACGAAGCCGAAGCGCTGCTCGTACACGGTCTCGTGCACGATCGAGACGCCCTTGGCCTTGGTGAGCGCCACCACGAGCGGCTGCTGCCAGTCGGTCATGAACCCGGGGTGCACGTCGGTCTCGATGATGACCGGCTTCAGCTCGCCTCCGGGGTGGAAGAAGCGGATGCCGTCCTCCTGGATCTCGAAGTCGCCGCCGACCTTGCGGAAGACGTTGAGGAACGTGAGCATCTCGGCCTGGCGGGCGCCGCCGACGAAGATGTCGCCGTCGGTCGCGAGCGCCGCCGCGGCCCAGCTGGCGGCCTCGTTGCGGTCGAAGAGCGCGCGGTGCGTGTAGCCCTGGAGCTTCTCGACGCCCTCGATGCGGATGACGCGGTCGGTGTCGACCGTGATGATCGCGCCCATCTTCTGCAGGATGTTGATGAGATCCATGATCTCGGGCTCGATCGCGGCGCCCGACAGCTCGGTGATGCCGTCGGCGAGCACCGCGGTGAGGAGCACCTGCTCGGTCGCCCCGACGCTCGGGTAGGGCAGCGCCACCTTCGCGCCGTGCAGGCCGTTCGGCGCCGACATCCGGATGCCGCTCGGGAGCTTCTCGACGATGGCGCCGAAGTTGCGCAGCACCTCGAGGTGGTAGTCGATGGGGCGGTCGCCGATGCGGCAGCCGCCGAGGTCGGGGATGAACGCCTCGCCGAGGCGGTGCAGCAGCGGGCCGCAGAACAGGATCGGGATGCGGCTCGAGCCGGCGTGCGCGTCGATGTCGGCCATGTGCGCCGTCTCGACGGCCGACGGGTCGAGGATGAGCTCGCCCTCGTCGACGCCGTGCGTGACGCTCACGCCGTGCACCTCGAGGAGGCCGCGCACGATGCGGACGTCGCTGATGTTCGGCACGTCCTTCAGCACGCTCGGGCGTGTCGCCGAGGATCGCCGCGACCATCGCCTTGGTGACGAGGTTCTTGGCGCCCTTGAGCTCGATGCGACCGCGCAGCGGCTTGCCGCCGTTGATCGTGATGCGGTCGACGTTCAGTCCGACTGCCGATCCGTGGTTCTTGGCGTCCTGCCCGAGTGTGTTCACAGACTCCCTGATTCTGCCGGCTCCCTGATGGGGAGGGTCTTCGGCCGCCAAGCCTCTCGATGTGTCTCGAACTCGGCGATCGACTCCTCGTCCCGCAGGGTGAGCCCGATGTCGTCGAGCCCTTCGAGAAGCCTCCACCGAGTGTAGTCGTCGATGTCGAACGGCACGGTGAGCGTGCCGACGCTCACCGTACGCTCAACCAGATCGACGGTGACGGGTATTCCCGGGTCGGCCTCGACTGACCTCCCAGAGCCGCTCGACGTCCTCGTAGGCGACCTGCGCGGCGAGGAGGCCCTGCTTGCCCGAGTTGCCGCGGAAGATGTCGCCGAAGCGCGAGCTGATGACGACGTCGAAGCCGTAGTCGCGCAGCGCCCACACGGCGTGCTCGCGGCTCGAGCCGGTGCCGAAGTCGGGCCCGGCGATGAGGACGCGGGCGCCCGCGGTACTCCGGGTCGGTTGAGGATGAACTCGGGGTCCTGGCGCCACGCGTGGAAGAGCGCGTCCTCGAAGCCGGTCTTCGTGACGCGCTTCAGGAAGACGGCGGGGATGATCTGGTCGGTGTCGACGTTCGAGCGGCGCAGCGGGACCGCCGTGCCGGTCACGGTGCTGATCTTCTCCATGGTCAGCGCACCTCTCCCTTCGGTCTCGAGATCCCAC
Source organism: uncultured Actinomycetota bacterium (assembly GCA_963709115.1). Classification (GTDB taxonomy): domain Bacteria; phylum Actinomycetota; class Actinomycetes; order Actinomycetales; family Microbacteriaceae; genus Agromyces. The sequence goes on along the minus strand of CAVPVF010000016.1, from coordinate 96,012 downwards.
GGGCCCGACAGCGTGCCGCGGATGGCGGTGGCCGCCGCGACGAGCGGCGAGACGAGGTGGGTGCGGCCGCCCTTGCCCTGGCGGCCCTCGAAGTTGCGGTTCGACGTGGAGGCGCAGCGCTCGCCCGGAGCGAGCTGGTCGGGGTTCATGCCGAGGCACATCGAGCAGCCCGCGAAGCGCCACTCGGCGCCGAACTCCTCGATGACCTTGTCGAGGCCCTCGGCCTCGGCCTCGAGGCGCACCCGGGCGGATCCGGGCACCACCATGACGCGCACGCCGTCGGCCTTCTGCTTGCCCTTGATGATCGACGCGAACGCGCGCAGGTCCTCGATGCGGCTGTTCGTGCACGATCCCATGAAGACCGCGTCGACGTGGATGTCCTTCAGCGGCGTGCCCGGCGTCGAGGTCCATGTACTCGAGGGCCCGCTCGGCCGCGGCGCGCTCGTGCTGGTCGGCGATGGCGGCCGGATCGGGCACCGCCTCGCTGAGCGAGACGCCCTGGCCGGGGTTCGTGCCCCAGGTGACGAACGGCTCGAGCGTGTCGGCGTCGATGAACACCTCGGCGTCGAACTCGGCGCCCTCGTCGGTGGCGAGCGTCTCCCAGTAGGCGACCGCGTCGTCCCAGTCGGCGCCGGTCGGGGCGTGGGCGCGGCCCTTCAGGTAGGCGTAGGTCGTGGCATCCGGTGCCACCATGCCGGCGCGGGCGCCGGCCTCGATCGACATGTTGCAGATCGTCATGCGGCCGTCCATCGAGAGGCGCGCGGATGGCGCTGCCGCGGTACTCGAGCACGTAGCCCTGACCGCCGCCGGTGCCGATCTTCGCGATGACGGCGAGGATGATGTCCTTCGCGGTGACGCCCGGACGCAGGGCGCCCTCGACGTTGATCGCCATGGTCTTGAACGGCTTCAGCGGCAGCGTCTGCGTCGCGAGCACGTGCTCGACCTCGCTCGTGCCGATGCCGAACGCCATGGCGCCGAACGCCCCGTGGGTCGACGTGTGCGAGTCGCCGCAGACGACGGTGATGCCGGGCTGCGTGAGGCCGAGCTGCGGGCCGACGACGTGCACGATGCCCTGCTCGATGTCGCCGAGCGAGTGCAGGCGGATGCCGAACTCCTTCGCGTTGCGGCGGAGCGTCTCGATCTGCGTGCGGCTCGTGGGGTCGGCGATGGGCCGGTCGATCGCGAGCGTCGGGGTGTTGTGGTCCTCGGTCGCGATCGTGAGATCGGGACGCCGCACCGGGACGGCCGGCCATGCGCAGGCCGTCGAAGGCCTGCGGGCTGGTGACCTCGTGCACGAGGTGGAGGTCGATGTAGATGAGGTCGGGGGTGCCGTCCTCGCCCTTCTTCACCAGGTGCGCCTCCCAGACCTTCTCGGCCAGGGTGCGCGGTCGCGCTTCGGACGTTCGCGTTGGTGGGTGCTGCGTTCATGCGTTCGCTTCCTCAGGATCTGCGGTCAGCCGACGACGGACTCCGCGACGGGATCGGCCTAGAACGAGGCCCCGCCGCGGCACCGAAGAAGAAGTCGTGGAGCACGCACCTCTTCAGGCTACACCGAGTTCAACGGCGCTCGATCCAGTCGCACGGCGAACTCGCCGAGCAGCAGGGTCGGCCCGTTCGGGGCCTCGGCGCCCCGTCCGGGATCGAGTTCGCGGGTCTCGCCCGTCGGGCGTGAGCACGCGCGTGCCGTTGGTCGAGTGCAGGTCGGTGACGACCACGCGACCCTCGACCACCTCGACGAGCGCGTGGGTCTTCGACACCGATCGCGCCGGATCGGCGAGCGTGATCGTCGCCGCCTCGCGGTCGGCCGGGATCGGCGGCGGGATCGCGCCCGAGCAGCACGGGACGCAGCAGCAGGACCTCGAGTCCGCCGGGTGCGCGCAGCCGCCAAGCACCGGGCTGCGGCGCGTCGCGGTCGGCGCCTCGATGCGCTCGACGGGCGGCTCAGGCTCCGCGGCGTCGGCGGACGGGCCGGTCGGCGGGGCCGGGGTCGGCGGTCGCCGGCGGAGCGACGCCGGGCGGCGGCGGGAACGCGGGCAGCGTGCGCGGCGGCGGCGTCGCGGTCGGTGCGGTCGGGCTCGTCGCTCGGTCGCGGCGCCGCCGGGATCAACCCGGGCGGCGGGACGATGAAGTCCGGCGATTCCACGCCGACCACTCTAGCGACGGCGCGTGCAGGCGGTAGCGGCTCGACGAGCCGGCGCAGCCGGCCGCGGCGGCGCGGCGACGGCCTCGGTCGCGGCATCCGCGGTCGTCCATCGATCCTCGACGACGGCGTCGCTCACGTCGCCGCCCGCGAACACGTCGCGGTCGATGGTCGCCGCGAGGGTCGACAGCCGCACGGGCGCCGCCGCGGCGGGTGCGATCGGCGTGGAGGGCGCGGCCGGCGCGGCGAGGCCCTGCTCGGCCACCTGCCGCTCGAGGGCGCGGGCGGACTGCAACCGCGTGCCCTGTCGCCGGCGGCTCGAACCCGAGCTCGGCGTAGCGGTCGACGAGCTCCTCCCACGCGCCCGCGGCGCGGCGGTCGTTCGCGCCGCTGCGACGCCGACGGCGGCGGGACGCCCTTCATGAGCGGCGACCACGAGCATCGGCAGGAGCACGAGCGCCGCGGGGATGCCGACGGCCGCCACCGCGACCCAGACCCAGCCGGGCAGCACGAACGGCCGGTCGCGGTCGTCGTCGGAGTCGTCGATCTCGACGGCGGTCAGCAGCTGCTCCTCGTCGTGCTCGGCGCGCGGGGGCTGGCGGACCTGCGGCTGGGGCTCGGACTTCGGCTTCGGCGTCTGCTCCTGCGGCACGTCGACCTGGTCGGGCGTCGGCCGGAACGAGACCCATCCGACGCCCTCGAACGGCACCTCGACCCACGCGGTGACGTCACCGCCGACCACCTCGACGGACTGCGCGTCCTCGCGCACCTCGGGCGCGAAGCCCATGACGACCCGGGCGGGGTAGCCGAGGTGGCGGGCCATGAGCGCCATCGCGGAGGCGTACTGCTCCTCGTCGCCGACCATCTGGGTGCGGGTGAAGAGCTCGATGATGCGGTCGGCGCCGTGCCCGGCGCGCGACGGCACGGTGTCGGACGCGAGCCCGTGGCTGAGGAACCCGTTGGTCTTCAGGCCCGTCTCGATGGCGCGGAGCTGCTCGATCGGGGTCGTCGCCTCGCCGACGTACTCGTCGGCCTTCGCGGAGACCACGTCGGGCGCGTTCTCGACCGCGGGCATCGCGAGGTTCGCGACCGGGCGTGTCGAGCAGCTCGTCGGTCTCGGGCTCGACCTGCGACGCGCGCGTCGAGTTCGTAGCGGGCGCCCTCGGCGACGCCGCTCGTGAGCACCGCCGTGCCGGCGGCCGGGTTGTAGCGCAGGTCGCCGGCCCGGTCGCTCGTGCCGCGGTCGAGCGAGGCTGAGGGTCTCGCCGTAGCCGACGGTGGGCAGCCACACGTCGTCGTAGCCCTCGACCTGCACCTCGACGCGCCGCTCGCTGCCGAGCGTCGCGAGCGGCGGCTCGGGCAGGTCTCGCCGACGATGCCGTAGCCGCCGCCGTCGGGGCCCACGTCGTCGGGGCCGGCCACGTTCCAGAGCCGTCCGGTGTAGGCGTCCATCGTGGCGAGCCGGATCACGTCGCCCGGCTCGAGCCCGGTCACCTCGAACAGCGGGGTCTCGGCGAGGTCCTTCGTGTAGTTGCGGAAGCCCGAGAGCGGGCTCGGGAACTCGAGCGGGTCGAACGGCGGCACGACCTCGTCGCGCAGCACGAACCGGTCGGGCGACACTGGCGCGAGCGCGAGGCCGGCGACCGCGCCGATCGCGATGGCCCCGGCGACGACCGTCGCCGTGCCGGCGACCTTCTGCCGCCGCAGCCGCGCCGCGCCCTCGCCGCTCGCCTCGACGTTCGCGCCGCGACGCCAGGCGAGCCAGACGAGCGCGATGACGGCGAACGCGACGCCGCGCACGCCGGCGAGGTAGGCCTCGTCGGTGCCGAGCAGGATGCCCGAGAGGTACAGCACGACCGGGCCGATGAGCAGCACGCTCGACCGCAGTGCGGTGCGGCGCCGCGGCAGCCACCGCGTCGCGAGCATCGTGCCGACGAGCGCGACGAGCCATGCGGCGAAGTACGGCACGACGGCGACGTAGTACGGCGCCTCGACGGGCGTGCCGATGGTGACGATGTCGGCCCAGCCGTACACCGGCCCGATCACGAGCCCCGTCAGTCCCTCGAGCGAGGGCAGCACGGCGAACAGCGCGGCATCCGGCATCGTCACCGGGGTGCCGATGAGCACGTACCCGGCCATGGCCAGCAGCACGGTGGTGACGACGCCCAGGCGCCAGACGACCCCCGCCACGGCGGCGAGCGTGCCGACCACGAGGCCCGCGATCGCCGCGACGAGGAAGTTCAGGTCGCCGAACGAGGTCTCGTAGCCGGCGATGCCGAGCAGCGACAGCAGGCTCAGGACGAGGATGTCGCTGACGACGGTGCGGGAGAGGCGGGTCACGGGCGCACCCTCCGCACGAGCCGCGGCAGCTCGGTCGAGGTCGCCGACCGTGACGACGGTGGTGCCGGCGATGCGGGTGATGCGCGACGCCGCGCCGAGCTCGACGCGGAACGCGATCGTCTCGGTGTCGGCCCCGAACAGGGTCTCGATCGAACGGAGCTCGGCGACCGGCAGCAGCGAACCGCCCACCACGATCACGACGCTCGGCGGCGGCAGGCGCTTCGTGGCGTCGCGCACGAAGTCGCGCACGGAGGGGAACGCCCGGCGCACCGGTTCGATGCGCGACGTGTCGTCGAGGAGCGCGGTCGGCGTGGCGGTGCGCAGCGCGAGCTCCTCGGTCACCACGGCGACCTGCGTCGCGTCGCGGATGACCTGCACGCCGATGGAGGCGAGCACGCAGACGGCGAGTTCGAACTCGTCGTCGGAGGCGTAGTGCTCGCGCTCGGTCGGCTGCACGAGGATGAGCTGCGAGCGCCGCGTCTCCTCGTACTGGCGCACCATGAGCTGACCGGTTCGGGCCGACGTGCGCCAGTGCACGTTGCGCAGCGCGTCGCCGGGCTCGTACGCACGCAGCGCGTGGAACGAGATGTCGTTGTTCGTGATGGTCTTCGTGACCTCGCCCTCGAGGTCGCGCACGAGGCCCGCCGCCGACGGCCGCAGCCGTGCCGTGCGCGGATGCACGAAGAGCTCGACGGGGTCGGTCCACCGCACGGTGCGGCGGAGCAGGCCGAGCTGGTCGCCGCGCACCGACACGGCCGGCCCGGCCACGATGACCGCGCGCCGGTTGGTCGGCACGGCGAAGAGCTCCTCGTGCTCGCCGCCCGGCTGCCAGCGCCGGCACGACGAACTCGGCGAGCCCGGCGCCGACGGGCAGTTCCAGCCGCGACGGCGTCGACGACGAGGCGCCGGCGTTCCCGACGACCAGCCGGCCGAGCGCCCGTTCGCCCGCGACCACCCGTGTCGGCTGCAGTTCGATGCCCACCCGGTAGTGCAGCCGGCCGAAGACGAACGCGATCGACACGAGCACCGCGGCGAGCAGCGTGAACCCGAGGAAGGCGAACTCGATCCACCCGAACGCCCACGCGAGCGCGAGCGCGACGACGGCACCGCCCAGCACGAGCCAGCCGGTGGTCGACACCACGCTCGTCACGGGCGCCGCGAACGCGGCGACGGCACGCCATCCCGCCCCCGCGCGGGTCGCGAGCGAACGAGCGGATGCCGCGATCGAGCGCCCGATCGTTCGAACCGCGATACGGGTCTGCGACGGCCGCGCCGCGGCATCCGACGCGGCAGCCGACACCGCAGCTGCGGCGGCCGACGGGGTCGCCGCGGTCGAGGGCGCGACCGTCGGCACCGCAGGCGGTGCGGACGGCGCGCGCGGCGCGGACCGCGCGGGCCGCGCCTCGGTTCGGGTCGTGTGGCTCATGCCGCCCGGTATGCGGGCGGCGCCACCTCGACGAGCACGCGTCCGACGATGTCCTCGGCGGTGACGCCCGCGAACTCCGACTCGGGGTCGACGATGATGCGGTGCGCGAGCACCGGCACGGCGAGCTCCCGCACGTCGTCGGGGGTCACGTAGGTGCGGCCGTGCGCGATCGCCCACGTCTTCGCCGTGCGCGCGAGGGCGAGGGCGCCGCGCATGCTCACGCCGAGCGCGGAGTCCTGGTGCGTCGCGCGTCGCCGACACGATCTGGTTGAGGTACCCCAGCACGGCGGCGTCGACGAAGACCTCGGAGGCGAGCTGCGCCATCGTGGTCACCGAGCTCGCGGCGATGATCGGCGAGACCTTCGAGGCGCGGGCGCGGTTCGCCGCGTCGAGCAGCAGCGTCACCGCGGTGTCGTGGTCGGGGTAGCCGAGCGAGGTCTTGATGAGGAAGCGGTCGAGCTGCGCCTCGGGCAGCGAGTAGGTGCCCGCCTGCTCGACCGGGTTCTGCGTCGCGATCACCATGAACGGCGAGCCCACGTCGTAGCTCACGCCGTCGACGGTGACCTTGCCCTCCTCCATGACCTCGAGCAGGGCCGACTGCGTCTTCGGGCTCGCGCGGTTGATCTCGTCGGCGAGCACGATCGACGCGAAGATCGGGCCCGCGGTGGAACTCGAAGCGACCCTTGCCCTGGTCGTAGATCGTGACGCCCGTGACGTCCGACGGCAGCAGGTCGGGGGTGAACTGGATGCGCGAGTTCGTGCCGTCGAGCGTGTTGGCGAGCGCCTTCGCCAGCACGGTCTTGCCGGTGCCGGGGAAGTCCTCGAGCAGCACGTGCCCGTCGGAGAGCAGCGCGACGATCACCAGCTCGATGACCTCGCGCTTGCCGAGGATCGCCTGGTCGACGTTGTCGACGAGCTTCGAGAAGGCGTCCTGGAACCACAGGGCCTGTTCGCTTGTCACTGCCATTTCATGCTCCTCGGGTCAACCGCTGCACTGTCCGGGCGAGAGGTTGTTCCACGCCGCGCCGGAGATGGTGTTCGTCTTGGTGATGTTCGTCGGGCCCTCGATCACGACCCAGATGCCGGCGTCGAACCGCACGCCGAGCCAGTTCTGCAGCGTCTGCTTGCCGTCGCCGCCGATGTTGAACGTCTCCTTGTAGAAGGCGCTCGAGTCGCCGTCGATGGAGGTGTACATGCGGTGGCCTCCGCCGGTGAAGTTCTCGTAGCGCACCTGCACGGCGTTGCCCCCGCCCTGCGGTCCGCCCTTGCAGATGTACGCGCGCGGCGGCGGCGGCGGCGGGTTGCTCACGCCCACGGCATCCGACGCCGTGGGCCCGGTCTGGCCGCTGCCGTCGTTGACCACGCGCACCTCGAGCGTGTACGTGCCGGCGCCGACGTTGTTGACGCGCCCGGACGTGCCCGTGGTGTTCTGCCAGCCCTGGGCGTTGACGATGCGCCACTGGTAGGTGATCGATCCGCCGCCGGTGGTCGCGGGAGCGGCCCAGGACGCGGTGAGGTCGGCCGGCGCGTCGCCCGACGAGGTCAGCGTCACGTTCCTCGGGGCGGTGGGCGTGCCGTACGGGGTCTTCGTCGTTCCCGACGACCACTCCGACGCCCCGATGTCGTTGATGGCGCGCACGGTGAAGGTGTAGGCGGTGCCGTTCGTGAGTCCGCCGATGTGCTGGGTGATGCCGGCGGCCCCCGCGCCATACGTCGCGACCTGCCCGTTGTACGACACCTCGTAGCCGGTGATCGGCGAGTTGTTGGGCGCGGGCGCCTGCCAGCGGACATCGGCCCACCCGTCGCCCGCCGTCACCGTGGGGGCGTTCGGCTGCTCGGGCCGGTCGCGCACGATCACGGTGACCCGGCCCTGCGTCTCGCGCGCGGGGTCCTTCGTCGCATCCTGGATGCGATAGATCACGCTGAGCGTGCCCGTGAACGCCGCGCCCGTGCGCACCGACACGCCCGTCGAGGTGAAGCTCGCCGACGCCGTCGACCCGACGTCGAGCTGGTCGACCTCGGCCGCGATCACCGTGAGCGGCACGTCGGGGAACGGGTTGAAGTCGTTGGCCAGCACGTCGACCGTGGCCGAGTCGCTGCGCTTCAGGTACACGGGCCCGTCGTCGACGGCCTGCGCCTTCGCGCGGGTCGACGACACGACCTTCACGTCGACGTACCCCGGCACCGTGAACTCCTTGAAGGTCACGTCGAACGTGAGCCGGGCGGCGGTTCCGGGCTGCACGCCGAGCGGCGCGGAGACCCGCAGCACGCCACCGTCGATGGAGGCCTGGATGTCGGCGGTGGTGCCCGCGAGGTTCTGGTACCCGAGCTGCCCGATCACGTCGGGGTTGGGGTGGTCGCTCGAGGAGCGCAGGTCGATCTCGAGCGGCTGCTCCCCCGCCTCGATCGTCTCGGCGCGCGGCGTGAAGACCGGCGGGGTGTCCTCGAAGTTCGGGTCGCCGACCGTCACCGGCATGGTGAGCAGGGCCGTGCGACCGTCGGGGTCGTCGGCGCTCCGCCCGTCGGTGACCTCGAAGGTCACGGATGCCTCGCCGCGGTAGTCCTGCGCGGGCTCGTACTGCAGCGTGGTGCCGTCGACGTACGCCTCGGACCGCGCGTTCGCCGCGGATGCCGAGAGGACGAGCGCGGGCTTGCCCGAGGGCACGACGACGAGGTCGGCGACATCCCATCGGATGCTTCCGTTCATCGGCACGACGATGGGAGCCAGGTCGGCGAGGTGCGGGGCCGGGATCGTCGGCTCGTCCTGCTCGATGTCCTCCTCGGTGGCGGCGGCCGGCACGATCACGAACGCCATCGCCGAGAGGTCGTCGAGCTCGTTCGTGAGCCGGTAGGCGACGGCGTACCGCTCGCGGCCCGGCTTCACCTCGATGCCGCCGTCGGGCGTCACCTCGGCCCGGGCGGCGTTCGGCCCCTCGAGCGTCACCGCGAGGTCGTCGACGAGGCCGCCGGGGTTCGTGGCGTCGTCGAGCGGCTGCACGGTGACGGAGTCGACCTCGACCACGTCCTCGGGTTCGATGACCTGGTCCTCTGCGGTCGGCGGCAGCACCTTCGCGTCGTCCTTCACCGCGACCTGGAGGAACGCGGTGTCGGCCCCGCCGTGCCCGTTCGAGATCTCGTAGCGGATCGTGAACGCGCCCTCCTGCTCGGGCGCGGTCACGACGACCCGGCGCTTGTCGCGGATCTCGGCCTCGATGCCCTCGTCGACCTCGGGCAGGTCGACGGCCTTCAGGCTGTAGCCGCTCGGGTCGGAGTCGTTCAGGAGCACCTCGACCGACGCGGTGCGGCCGGGCTTCACCTCGACGGCGTCGTCGACGGCCTTCGGGGGCAGCGCCACGGCCGGCCGCGGGATCACGCCGATGCGGATCGTGCCCTTCGCGGTCGCGCCGAACGCGTCGCGCAGCTCGTACGTGAACGTGTCGGTCCCGGTCGAGCCCGCGAACGCCTCGTACGTGATCGACGTGCTCGTGCGCTCGGCCACGCGGCCGAGGTTGGGCGCCGACGAGATGCCGGTCAGCATCACCGAGTCGCCGTCGGGGTCGAGTCCGTCGAGCGGGATGTCGATCGACACGGCCGACCCGGCGAACGTGCGCGATGTGAGCGGCGTGGGCAGCGGCGCGCGGTTCTCGCCCGCGTCCTTCGCGACCACCGTGAACGTCACGTTCGCGCGCGCGGTCTGCTCGAAGTCGTCGCCGATCGTGTACACGGCCGTGTACGTTCCGGGCTCCTCGGGCGCCTGGAACCGCACGTGGTCGTCGTCGACGAAGGCGAGCCCCTGCAGGGCGCCGGTGTCGGCGAGCTCGGGCAGCACGTGGATCGCGGTCGAGTCGGGATGGTAGTCGTTCGCGAGCACCGGCACGGTGGCGATGTCGCCGGCCCGCACGTTCACGGCGTCGTCGACGGCGACGGGCGGCTGGTGCTTCACGAGCGGCGGCACGGGCACGACGGTGACGGTGGCGGTGGCCGTGTTCACGCCGTCGGAGATGGTGTAGCTGAACTGGAGCTGGCGATCGAGCGCCTCGGACGCCGTGACGCGGGCCACGGTGTTCGTGAGGATCTCGACCGAGACGAGGTCGTCGGTCGCGGTGTCGTCGGCGGACTGCACGGCGAGCACGCGGCCCGACGGCGAGACGTCGTTCGCGAGCACGGGCACCGACGTGGGCTCGCCGGGGCGGAGGTAGGCGGTGTCCTTCACCGCGATCGGCGGCGGCGCCTCCGCGGGCGGTTCGACCACCTGCACGCGTACGAGGCCGACGCTCACCGCGGCATCCGCCCCGACGTTGTACAGGAAGATGTACTCGCCGGGCTCGTTCGACGAGAAGGCGATCGTGCCCCGCTCGGGGTTGGGGGTGACGGATGCCCCGGTGGGCACCTGGTCGACGCCGAGCAGGGCGAGCGGCGCGCCCGACGGGGTGAGGTCGTTCTCGAGCGGCTCGATGAGCGCGGTCTCGCCGGCGAAGACCTGCGCGAAGTCGGGTGTGCCGATGGGATTCAGCGTGCCGGCGGGCTTCACGTCGACCGTCAGCGTGCCCGTCGCGGTGAGCTGCCCGTCGGAGACCGTGAAGGCGACCTCCTTCGAGCCCGAGCTCGCCCGACTTGTGGTCGAAGGTGACGAAGCCGTCTGGGCTGAAGCGCACCGAGTCGCCGCTCGTCGGCGAGGCGTTCACGAGGAACACGTCGTCGCCGTCGGGGTCGTTCCAGTCGGCGAGCACGTTGTACGAGATCTGCTGGCCCTGCTCGACGCTCACCGCGCCCGACCGGATCGAGGTGGGGGCCGCGTTCCCGGGCTCGGGCACGATGCGCACGTTCACGGATGCCTCGGCCACGCCCTGGCGGCCGTCGTCGACGGTGTAGCGGAACGACACGGTGCCGGCCGCCCCCTCGGCCGGGGTGAACTGCAGCGCGCGGCCGCCGTCGATCACCTCGAGCCGGCCCTGGGACTCGGCGACCTCGGTGGTCTCGGCGACCGTGAGCACGTCGCCGTCGGGGTCGGTGTCGTTCTCGAGCACCTCGAGCACGGTCGTGCGGCCGGGCCGCACGCCGGCCTCGTCGTCGCGGGCGAGCGGCGGCCGGTTCACGTCGGTGCGCTCGGCGAGGGTGTCCTCGAAGGTCTGCTGCGCGCTCTTCTCGTCGCCCTCGAGCTCGTCGGTCTCCTCGGGCGGCGTGACCTCCTCCCAGTTGTCGACGAGCCGCAGGTCGGAGTCGACGAGCCACGCGTTGCCGTTGGTGAGGTCGTTCAGCACGACCACGTCGCGATTGACGCGGAACTCGAGCCGCGAGCCCGTGGTCGGCTGCTCGATCGCCTGCGACGTCGGCTCGCGGCCGTCGCACGCGGCGAGGTACGTCGACGACGTCGCCCATGCGCGCGTGCGCGCAGCCGTTCACCCACACCGGCGCGGCGACCTCGTCGGCGGTGCGCGCGGGCGCGGCCGCCGCGTCGCTCTCGATCACGCGCGCGTCGCCGCCGCCGAGCGGCACGGCCATGAGCTCCGTCGGCGCCGGCGACGTAGGCCACATCGTGCTCGGCGCCCGACTGCTGCAGCTTCAGCCCCGGCTCGGGCAGCGCCACCTCGCGGCCGTCGACGAGCACGACGTTCGCGGTCCTCGTCGAGCACGACCGGTCGCTCGCCCACCGCGGCGAGCTGGTGGGCGCCGAGCTTCGGGCAGCGGCGTGACGGCGGGTTCGCCGCCGCCCGACGTCGACGCGCACGAGCTCGTCGTCGTCGGCGGACGTCGCGAACACCGTGCCGCGTCGCTCACCGCCACCCGGGCGTCGGCGCCGAGCTCGGCGATCGGGTCGGTGCCCGCCGCGTCGAACGAGAGGTCGCCGCCCGCCGGGGTCGTCCAGAGCTCGCCCTTCGGCGAGAGGATCGCGAGCACGTCGCCGCCGTAGGCGACACGCGATCCGAGCGGCACGTCGATGCGCTGGGTGAGCGTGGTGAACGACGGGTCGATGCGCTCGAGCGACCCGGCGCTCGCGTCGAGCAGGAAGACGTCGTCGCCGTCCTGGAACACGTCGACGTCGTTCGACGCGGTCGCCACCGCGGCGTCGAGCTCCTCGATCTGGCGGTTGAGCCGGCCGGCCAGCAGCTCCTGCCCGTTCGTCACCCAGACGTCGCGTGCGCGGAGGTCGGGGTCGGTGACCGGGAATCCCTGGTGCAGCACGGCGAACGTCACGGGCACGCCGACCACGACGGCGAGCGCGACCGCGGAGGCGATCGGCTTGCGCGCGCGGACCCAGGCCGTGAAGGTGCCCACTCTCAACTCCCCTGGGATGATTCCGTCGGACGAATACGTCGGAAGGCCGAGGCGCGCGGACCCGGACGGCCATCAACGTAACATGCACCGCCGTCCCCCTGAAATGGGGACACCTGCCCATCGTGGACCTGCTAGCGACTCGCTCCCCTGGGCGGCCCCGTCGTCGCCGGGATCGAGCAGCGCGAGGTCGTCGGCGCTCACGAGCCGCGTGGCGACCGCGTACTCGACGAGCCGTGCGCGACGGTTCGTCGCGAGCTTGCCGCGCCCGCCCCGCAGGCCGTCGACGCCGATCTTGTCGAGCTTCTCGCACACGTTGTCGAGCTTGCGGTTGAACGTCGTCATGCTCCACCCGAGCCGCGCGGCGGCCTCGGCCGAGGTGGGCACCGCCGCGCGACCCGCGGTCGGCTGCGCGAGCACGTGCTCGGCGAGGGCGACCACCAGCTGCTGCTGGCTCGTCGTGAGGGTGACCGGGAGGATCGTCGTGCCGCCGTCGGCCGGCCGGGCCGTGAGCGACGTGTTGTAGAAGTCCTCCTCGGCGTGCACGGTGAAGTCGTAGGTCGTCGATCCCGCGCTGAACATCACGTGCACCGTCTGGAACACGAGCGGCAGCTTCGCGCCCGGGGCCACCCACGCCTGCACGCTGCCCGTCGCATCCGAGACGGTGGCCGACAGCAGCTGTCCGACGTTCGAGAGCCACCAGAGCCCGAACTCCGACGACAGCGTGAGGAACGTGCGGTGCAGGTAGGGGTTGTCGTCGATGGTGAGGTCGGACTCGCGGCCGATCGTGAAGGGCTCGCCCTCCTCGACGGTGTACCACTCGCCGCAGAACTCCACCTTCAGCGGCCTCACGGCGTGCACCCCGTGACGGTCTCCGACGTCTTGCTGCCGCGCTGCACCTGCACGTCGATGCAGACGCGCTCGGATGCCGCGACGCCGGCCACGACGATCGTCGGGGCCGTCGGACACCTCGGTCGAGCCCGAGCCGTCGGCCCGCTGCCAGCGGTAGCGGTCGCCCTCCTCGGCGTCGGCATGCGACACGGGGAATGCGACGCTGGACGCCGTCGGGCGACCGCACGCCCGCGTCGACGCTCGGGCGCCGGCACGGTGGCGGCGAGGATCGCGTCCTGGTCGGACGGTGCGGCGGTCGGGTCGGCAGCGCCCTGCTGGAGGGTGCCGGACAGCGCGACGGCGATGCCGATCGCCGCGACCACCACGAGCCCGGCCGCGATGCCGACGACGCGGCCGACGCGGGAGCGGGATCGGCCGCCGTGCGGGTCTCGGCCGACGCGGCATCCGGCGACCGGGCCATCGGGCGCCGCGGACCTCGGCCGCACCTGGGTCGCATCGACGGGCGCCGACGCGGATGCCGCGCGGCCGGGCCGGTCGCGCGCACCACCGTCGCGTCGACCAGCCCACCCGACGTCGCCCCGCGACCGTGGCCGCAGGCGCCGCCGCCTGCCCGCCGGCGGGCCGGACCACCGTGCCCTCCTCGGGCGCCGCCGCCGGCGCGGCCGACCGGGCTGCGCGTCGACCTGCTGCGGCGTGCGAGCCCGCGTGGCGTCGTCGTGCGTCGGGGCCGGCCTCGGCTGCGCCTCCACCGAGCGCACGGCGCGTGCCCGCGTGGCATCCGCCTCGTCGTCATCGGTCGCCGCGCGCTCCGACGCCAGGTTCGGCACCTCGATGGTCGTCGCCGCGTAGCCGAGCTCGAGCTCGACGCGCTGGAGGGCGCGCGCGAACTCGACCGCGCTCGGGTAGCGGTCCTCGCGACGCACCGCCATGCCCTTCGCGAGCACCGACGCGAGGCTGCGCGGCACGTCGGCGCGGTCGATCGGCGTGATCGCGCCGCGCTCGATGCGGCCGATGAGGTCGAGGGCGCCGTTGGGCCGGCCGGGGATCTCGAACGGCGTGCGGCCGGCGAGCAGCGTGTGCACCGTCGCCGCGAGCGAGAAGACGTCGCTGCGCTGGTCGGGCCGGGGGTCGTCCTCGAACATCTCGGCGGGCGACCACGGCACGCTCATGCCGATCGCCGACTGGCCCGACGAGGTCGCCGAGGCGTCGGCGGGCGACGTGACGGTGTGCACGGGCAGCTCGCCCTCGAGGTTCGACGAGATGCCGAAGTCGGTGAGCGCCGGCCAGCCGTAGTCGTTCGTCAGCACGTTCGCGGGCTTGATGTCGCGGTGCAGGATGCCCGCCGCGTGCGCGGTCGCGACGGCGCCGGCGAGGCGGATGCCGGTGCGCAGCGCGTCCTCGACCGCGAACCGCTCGCGCTTGTAGCGCTCGGCGAGGCTCGGGCCCGGAGCAGTACTCCATGACGAAGTACGGGCGGCCGTCGGCGGAGACGTCGGCGTGGAAGATCGTGACGATGAAGGGGTGGGCCGAGAGCTGGGCCATGAGGTTCGCCTCGGCGACGAACTGCGCCCGCGTGTCACGGCCGGAGCTCCTCGGTGAGCAGCACCTTCACCGCGACCCTGCGGCGCGGCAGCCGCTGCTCGTAGAGGAAGACGTCGGCGAATCCGCCGGAGCCGAGCAGCTGGATCGGCGTGTATCCGGGCAGCTCGGGCGGGCTGGATGGTGCGCGGCGCATCAGGCTCCGACCACCTGGAGGGTCCAGCCGCCGCCGAGGTCGACGACGGTCCCGGCGAGCACCGGGCGTGGGCTCGCCCGCGCGGAGCTTGACGGGCGGCTTGCCCGGCGCGCACGACGTGCGTGCCGTTCCGGGAGTGCAGGTCGGTCACGACCACGGTGTCGCCCTCGACGGCGAGCCGCACGTGGTTGCGCGAGATGTCGGGGTCGCCGGCGCCGATCGTGATGAGGCGCGGGATCCGGCCGCCGGACACCTGGCTGACGCTGGGCGCGCGGCCGAGCACGACCTCGTGGCCGATCGGCTCGACGGAGCCGTCGGGCAGGCGCAGGTTCGACACGGGGGCGGATGCCGCGACCGCGGCACCGGCGACGGGTGCGTCGCCTCGCTGCCGCCACCGCGTGCGGCGCGCTCCGCGCGCAGCCGGCGCAGGTCGACGCTGGCGACGGTGAGTCCGTCGTGGTCGCCGTCGAGCTCCGCGGTGGACGGCGAGTCCTCGACGGGCGGCATCGCCCGCGCGGGGCGTGACGGGCGCGGCGATCGTGTCCTCGGCGGGCACCATCGTCTGCTCGGCCGGCGGCGCCGACGGCAGGAGCCCGGCGCCCGGCTCGACGGGGAGCGGCGCTGCCGGCGGCGCGTCGCCGGAGCCGCAACGGACGCGGTGGCGACGTGGCCTGCGCCGCCGTGGCGACGGATCCGCTGACCGCGGGCGTGCTCGGCGCGGCATCCGGCTCCGTCGCCGGACGCGAGATCACCTCGCCGGCGGCCACGACCCCTCGATCACCGGCAGTTCGTCGGCGTGCGAGGCGGCCGAGTCCACGACGACGGTGATCGACGGAGGCCCCCGCATCGACGACGCGCTCGGCCCAGGTCGAGACGCCCGCGCCCGAGATCGCCGTCTCGCCGACGCGCACCGTGACGCCGCCGCGGGCGACGACGCGCGCCGATCCCCCGTCGGCGTCGCGCACGACGAGCGCGAACGGCGGCGTCGCGGCGAGGCCTCGGCGCGTCGAGCCGGTCGAGCACCTGCGGCATCGGATCGTCGTCGCCGAGGTGCGGCCACAGGGCCACCAGCTCGGACGCGGCCGTCGACGGCGCCAGCAGCACGACCCCGCCTCGCACGGCGGCGAGCCACCCGTGCGGCGGGATCAGGCCGGTAGGTCGCCATGCTCGCCTCCCTCGGCGCGCGGCGTGGCGCCCTCGGTGCGCGGCGTCGTGTCCTCCGCCGCGCGCGACAGCGCGTCGAGGCGGTCGCGCGTGGCCTCGTCGTCGTCGTCGGAGCCCGAGCACGGACTCGACGACGATGACCGTGACGTTGTCGCGGCCGCCGTGCTCGAGCGCGGCGTCGACGAGCTCCCCGGCGAGGCCCGCGGCGTGGCCGGTGTCGCCCGCGAGGATGTCGGCGAGCTGCTCGTCGTCGACCTCCTTCGAGAGGCCGTCGGAGCAGATCAGGAACACCTGGCGGCCCGTCGCCGGGATGAACCACACGTCGGGATCGACGACCTCGTCGGCGCCGATCGCGCGCGTGATCACGTTGCGGTCGGGGTGGCGCTCCGCGTCCTCGGCGCGGAGCAGCCCCGCGTCGACGAGCTCCTGCACGGCGGAGTGGTCGACGCTCAGCTGCTCGAGCGTGCGGCCGTCCCACGAGTAGACGCGGGAGTCGCCGATGTTGAAGACCATCCAGTGGAAGCCGGCCCCGTCGCCCGCGTCGACGAGCGCGACCCCGGTGAGCGTCGTGCCCGCGACGGCGGTGCCCTCCTCGCCCTCGTCGCTCAGCGCGCGCACGGCGTCGTTCGAGCGAGTGGATCGCGTCGAGCACCTGCTCGGGCGACGACGGGCCGCCCCGGCGCGAGGTGGCGGCGGAAGGTCTCGACGACCGTGCGGCTGGCGGCATCGCCGCGGGCGTGCCCGCCCATGCCGTCGGCGACGAGGTAGACCGGCGCCTCGGCGAGGAACGCGTCCTCGTTCACGCTGCGCACGCGACCGACGTCGCTCTGCGCGCTGTGGGCGATCACGGCGGAACCGTGCGGGAGCGGGACGATGTCCTCGCCATCAGCGGACACGGTTCTCCTCGTCGCTACTCACCTCGGGCTCCCCGGCCCGGGCGCCCCACCCAGGCGCCGCCCCCCCACGCTAGCAAGTCCCGACGCGGTGTCGCGGACCGCTGTGGACAGCCGCGACCCCGTCGGGCGGACGTCAGTGCTCGCGCCGGGGTGCGTCCTCGGTGAAGTGGGGCACCTCGTCGAGGAGCTTCGCGCCGCGACGCTTCGAGTCGATGCGGGCCTTGACGAGGCTCGCGATCGTGGCGACCGCCATCGCCGCGACGATCACGCCGAGCGAGGCCCACGTGGAGATCTCGGGCGCCCACTCGATGGGCTCGCCGCCGTTGAGGAACGGCAGCTCGTTCACGTGCAGGGCGTGGAACACGAGCTTCACGCCGATGAAGGCGAGGATGAACGCGATGCCGTACTTGAGGTACTCGAGGCGCTCGAGGAGGCCGCCGAGCAGGAAGTAGAGCTGGCGCAGCCCCATGAGCGCGAACACGTTCGCCGTGAACACGATGAACGCGCTCTGCGTGATGCCGAAGATCGCGGGGATCGAGTCGAGCGCGAACAGCAGGTCGGTGGTGCCGATGGCGATGAAGACGATGAGGATCGGCGTGAACATGCGCGTGCCGTCGACGGTGGTGCGCAGCTTGATGCCGTCGTAGTCGTCGGAGATGCGCACGCGCTTGCGCAGCATCCGCACGAGTCCGCTCTCGTTCTCCTCGGCGTTCTCCTCGCGGTGCAGGAACGCCTGCTGGATCGCCGTCCACACGAGCCAGGCGCCGAAGATGTAGAAGATCCAGCTGAAGTTCTCGATGAGCTGCGCGCCGAGCAGGATGAACACGCCGCGGAAGATCAGCGCGAGGATGATGCCCACCATGAGCACCTCCTGCTGCATCTTCTTCGGCACCGCGAACCGCGCCATGATGACGACGAAGACGAACAGGTTGTCGATCGACAGGCTGTACTCGGTGAGCCAGCCCGACGACGAACTGCCCCGCGTGCTCGGCGTCGCCGAGCAGCAGCATGAGCAGCGCGAAGATGAGCGCGAGCACGACGTAGAACACGACCCACAGGGTCGACTCCCGGAACGACGGAACGTGCGGACGCTTCACGACGAGGAGGAGGTCGCCGATGAGGATGAGGGTCAGGACCACGAGGGATCCGATTTCGAACCAGGCGGGGAGCTCGAGCACTGGAGGCCTTCCGGGTGAGTTGTGGGTACAGGTGGACCCGAAAGTCTCTCCCGACCGCGCCTTCGGCGCGCCGCCACGCCCGGAGCGGCGTCTCTGGCGCTCGTACTGACGATCGTGGCCCGAGGCGTGCGCCCCGCGGGATACTCCCCTTCGCTCCAGCGAGTCTAGCCGATGGCCGCGAGGCACGGCCTTCGACGCGTCCACCGTCGGCGGCCCAGGGATCGACGCCGACCCGAGCGGATGCCGCTGGAAGCTCCACCCGGTCGCCGACCCGACCGCCAGCCCTGCGATCCGTACGCGTGACGCGCGGCAACCCTACGCTGGGCACATGACGGATGCCGCGCTGATCGGACCGGTCGGCGCCCCCGACCTGCACGTGATGACCTACAACATCCGTCGACGTTCTCCCCACGTCCGGTCGGGGAATCCCGACCAGTGGGCCCGGAAATGAGCTCGTCCGACGCATCCTCGCTGCGGAGCAGCGGCATTCCTCTGCGTTCAGGAGGCGCTTGCCGACCAGGTCGCGTTCGTCGCGCAGGCCCTCGGCCCGCGCTACCGCTGGGTCGGGCTCGGTCGCAACCCTATCCGACCGTGGGGAGCGGTGCCCATCTTCTACGATTCCGAACGCCTGGAGCTCACCGCGCGGCGGCAGCGCGCCCTGTTCGCGACGCCGGAGGTGGTCGTGTCTCGAACCTGGGGCAACCTGACGCGGCGCGTCGTCGTCTCGGCCGCCTTCACCGACACCGCGATCTGGGCACGGCTGCTCGCATGGAACACGCATTTCGATCACCTGTCGCGACGGTCGAGGATGGAATCGGCGGCCTACATCGCGGGGCTCGCGCGGGCCGCGGCGCAGCCGAGCCCGACGCCGCGATCGTCGTGGCCGGCGACATCAACGCCGACGTGGAATCCGCTGTCTTCCGCCGGCTGACCGTAGGTGGCGTGCTCCGGCACGCGTGGGAGGTGGCGTCCGATCGCCTGACGCCGCAGTGGGGCACCTTCTCGAACTATCGGCGCCGCCGCCCCGGCGGCAAGCGCATCGACCTCATCCTCGTGGGGCCAGGAGTCGACGTGGTGAGCGCGGCCATCAACGCGGTCCGGTTCGACGGCAGATCAGCATCCGACCACGAACCCGTGCAGGCGGTGCTTCGCTACGCGGCGCTCGGCTCGCGCCGGGACCGTCTGTCTTCTGCCATGATGCGGGCGTTCCTGGGCTCCCGAGGGGTCGCCGAGGTGATCGCCGACGCGCTGCGCGTGCTCGCTGCGGTCTCCATCGTCGTCGCCGGCGTCGGATGGGGCCCGCTCTCCGGCATCAGCCTGGCGATCGTGCTCGGTGCCATGCTCGTCCCACGCGCGCTGAGCCTCCGACCGGCATTCGACATCGCGTTCGGCATCGTGTCACTCGTTGCCGTCTGGAGCAGCGTGCTGGGGATCTACGTCACGACGCGCTCGTGGGACCTGCCTATCCACTTCCTCGCGAACGGCCTCTACGCCGCCCTGTGCTACATCGTGCTCGTCCGGCTCGGCGTCCTGGCGGACGCGACGAACTTCCCGCATCCGACACTCTCGGCGGCCGTGATGACGACCGCGCTCGGGCTGTCACTCGGCGTGCCTGGGAGATCTTCGAGTGGTTCGGGCACGCCTTCATCGACGGCGAGATCTACGTCGGCTACCAGACTCGATCGGAGACCTGCTCTTCGGCGGTCTCGGCGCCCTGATCGCAGGCTGCAGCATGCCGTTCCTCACGGCCCGCCACGTGGCGGAGGTCCGGCTGCCCCGCCGACCCTCAGCGAGATGCGCGGTCGTTCGCGAGTGGATCGTCGAGCCGCCCGCACTCCAGACCCCCGAAACCACGAAACCCCCTCCCGAAGGAGGGGGAATCGTGGAAGATGTCTCGACACATCCGGAAGGATGTGTCGTCACATCACTGTAGTGACCCCAGCGGGATTTGAACCCGCGCTGCCGCCGTGAGAGGGCGGTGTCCTAGGCCGCTAAACGATGGGGCCGAATCGACAACTTGAAGAGTATGACACAGGCTCCGGGCTGCCGCAAAATCGAGGCCGCCGCGGCATCCGTCGCCGCGTCAGGCGAACACCGAGAGCGCGCCGGGCACCACCTCGACGTCGATCGGGAGGGGGCCGATGCGCTCGCCGTCGGCGTACGCGATGATGTCGTCGGCCTCGATCACGCACCCGTGCCGCCCGCACGAACTCGACCGCGGGATGGTCGACGTGCTCGCCCGCGAACACCTTCGGGAACACCGCGAGCAGGCCGATGCGCGAGAGCGGATGCACGATGAACACGTCGAGCAGGCCGTCGGCGAGGTCGGCGTGCGGCACGATGCGCATGCCGCCGCCGAGCGACGCGTTGTTCGCCACCGAGACGAGCATCGCCCGCTGCTCGCGGCGCACGCCGTCGATGGTGATCGTGTAGGTGCGCGGCCGGAACGTGGCGAGCTCGCGCACCAGGGCGAGCGTGTACCGGCTCGGACCGCGGGGACGGGTCATCCGGTTCGCGCGCTCGTTCACGACGGCGTCGAAGCCCGTCGAGACCACGCACGGCGAACCACGTGCGCAGCTCGCCGTGGCGGATGACGCCGGCGTCGATCGCGCGCGGCTCGCGCGCGAGCGCGGCGACGAGGGCGTCGGTGCCGGCCGCCGGGTCGTCGTACGGCAGGCCGAGGCCCCGCGCGAGGTCGTTGCCCGTGCCGGCCGCGACGATGCCGAGCGGCACGCCCGTCTGCGCCACGAGGTTCACGCCGAGCGAGACCATGCCGTCGCCGCCGACGACGACGAGGCCGTCGATGCCGCCCTGCGCGAACGCCGACTCGGCCTCGCGTCGCAGCAGCTCGAAGTTGGCCTCGCGGAGCATCGACACGTCGTGCCCCTCGGCGATGAGGCGCTCGGCGACGGCGGGGCCGACCGCGCGGTTCCGGCCGAACGAGGCGGCCGGATTGACGGCGACGAGGAGGCGCCGGGGGGCTCGATGCATGGAGCGATTCTGGCAGGCGCCGGGCTTGCGCGCCGACCGACGGGCGGTGTTGGCTCGACGCATGCGACTCACGAAGCTCGAACACGCCGCGCTCGTCATCGAGGACTCGGGCGACAAGCTCTACGTCGACCCCGGCAAGTTCACGACGCCCATCACGGAATCGGCCGGCACCGTCGCCGTCGTCATCACCCACGAGCACGACGACCACTGGACGCCCGAGCAGCTCGGGCGCATCGTCGACGCGAACCCCGACGTGCGGATCTTCGGGCCCGCGGGCGTCGCGGCCGCGGCATCCGGGTTCCCCGTCGAGACGGTGGCGGCCGGCGACGAGGTCGAGGTCGGCCCGTTCCGGCTGCGGTTCTTCGGCGGTCGCCACGCGCAGATCCACCCGTCGATCCCGATCATCGACAACCTCGGCGTGCTCGTGAACGACGCGCTCTACTACGGCGGCGACTCGTTCGTCGTGCCCGAGGGCGTCGACGGTCGACGTGCTCGCGGCGCCGGCGAACGCGCCGTGGATGAAGATCAGCGAGGTGATGGACTACATCATCGCGGTCGCGCCGCGGCGCGCGTTCCCGACGCACGAGATGCTGCTCTCGCGGGCGGGCAAGGACCCTCTCGAACGCCCGGCTCGCGCTGGGCCGACCGAGCAGGGCGGCGGCGAGTACCTGCCGCTCGAGCCGGGCGACACGATCGACTTCTGACCGCCGGCCGCCGGCCGATGCGCGGACGCCGCGGCGGCGATCGAACCCGGCCCGTCGCCGCCGTTCGCCGTTGCCGTTGCCGTTGCCGTTCCCGTTGCCGTTGCCGTTCCCGTCGCCGTGGCCGTCGGGCGCCTGCCGTCGTCGGCCGGGCTCATCGGCTGTCCGGTCGACGCCGGCGCCGGCGGTCGTGCCGGTGCGCGGCGCGACCGGCCCGAGCCCGCCCTCGGTGAACGGGTCGCCGCCGTACTTCGCCGCCGCGACCGACATCACGACCGGCCACATGCGGTGACGGGCCGTCGCCGCCTGCCCGCTCGTCGAACGAGATCCCGCGCTGGTTCGCCTCGCCGTTGACGCTGACGACCGCGGCGACCGTCGCCACCTTCGAGCTCGCCCCGCACATCCACGTGTCCTTCGCGCCGTCGGTCGTGCCGGTCTTGCCGATGAGCGGCACCCGCGGCGACGTGGCGCGCGTACGACGCCTGGCCCGTGCCGCTCGGTCATCACGCGGCCCATCGCGTAGTGCATGGCGGCGGCGACCTCGGGCGACACCGCCTGCGTGCAGGTCGACGACCGGCGGCGGGATCTCCTCGCCGTCGCGTCCGACGATGCGGTCGATCGCGATCGGCGTGCAGGTGACGCCGTTGTTGGCGATGCCGGCGAACGCGACCGCCATGCTGAGCGGGGCGACCTCGTTGGTGCCGATCACCGATGAGGGACCCTGCACGAGCGGGTCGCCGTCGGCGCGGTGCACGCCGAACGCCTCGGCGGTCTGCCGGATGCCGCACAGGTCGAGCTGCTTCGCCATGCCGATGAAGCCCGGTGTTGATCGAGCCGATCGTCGACTCCAGCGCGCTGTAGTTGCCGCCGGACTCGTTGGCGTCGTTCCGCGGGTTCCAGTTGCCCGCGTAGTGCGGCCCGAGGCAGCTGTCCTGGAACACGCCCCAGTTGCTCTTCGGGCGCGAGTCGACGCGCTCGGCCAGCCCGTGTCCCTCCTTCAGCCACTCGGCGAGCGTGAACACCTTGTACGAGGAGCCGGGCTGGAACCCGCTCGATCCGCCGTAGTCGTAGTCGGTGTTGTAGTTGATGCTCGTGAACTGCGGACCGGTCGCGAGCACCGCCGGGTCCTGGCTGTAGGTGCGGTTCTGGGCCATCGCGAGCACTCGGCCGGTGCCGACCTGCACGCTCGAGATCACCGCGCCGACGTCCCAGCCGGGATAGGTCTGCGGCACGTTCTGCGCGATGGCGCTCTCGGCGGCGTTCTGCAGGTCGAGGTCGAGCGTCGTGTACACGTCGTAGCCGCCGCGGCGGAAGTTCAGCATGCGGGTCTCCTCGTCCTCGCCGAAGATCGGGTCGGTCTGCAGGATGTTCTTCACGTAGTCGCAGAAGTACGCGCTGCCGCCGGCCGTCTGGCAGCCGGTGCTCGGCTCGGTGATCGCGGGCTGCACGGGCGTGGCGATCGCCGTGTCGAACTCGCGCCTGCGTGATCTTCCGCTGCTCGAGCATGCTCGTGAGGATGTAGTTGCGCCGGGCGGTGTTCTCCGCGTACCCGTTCGCGACGCCGTTCGTCTCGCTGTCGGGCTTGTCGAGCTGGAACTTCGCGGGGTTGTTCACGATCGCCATGAGCGATGCCGCCTGCGCGAGCGAGAGGTTCGCGGCCGAGGTGCTGTAGTAGTAGTTGGCGGCCGCCTCGATGCCGTACACCGTGCCGCCGAAGCCGGCGATGTTCAGGTAGCCGAGCAGGATCTCGTTCTTCGTGTAGCGCTTCTCGACGCCGATCGCGAGGCGCATCTCCTTGAGCTTGCGGTCGATGCTCGTCTCGGTGACCTTGTCGTAGCAGCCGCGTGGTCTCGGTGACCGTGTCGTAGCACCCGAGCCGCTCCTCCTCGATGAGCGCATGGCGCTCGTCGCCGGTGAGCGCCGCCCGCTCCTCCTCGGTGAGGTCCTCGAGCGCGGTGATGTCGGCCATCCGCTCGCACTCCTGCACGCGCACGTTCTTCACGTACTGCTGGGCGATCGAGGAGCCGCCCTGCGTCTCGCGGCCGGTGGCGGTCGTGACCGCCGCGCGCACGGTGCCCTGGATGTCGATGCCGCCGTGGTCGTAGAACCGCGGGTCCTCGCCGGCGATGGCGGCGTCCTTCACGTACTGGCTGATCGCGTCCCAGCCGACCTCGACCCGGTTCTGGTCGTAGAACGAGGCGAGCAGCACGACCGAGCCGTCGGACCGGGTCGCGTAGATGTTGCTCTTCTCCGACAGCTCGCCGATCTCGAGGTAGCCGGGCAGGTTCTCGAACATCCCGATGGTGCCGGATGCCGCGATGCCGACGGTCGCGATCGCGGGCGTCACCCCGACGACGACGAGGGTGGCGGCCGCCGCGCTCGCCGCGACGAGGCCGATGAAGCCGCCGATGACGCCGAGGGGCGTGCGGGTCTCCGCGAAGTCGCGATTCCGCATGTTCCGGACGACCATGCACTCACCCCCGGGGCCCGCGATCGTGCGGGTGACGCGGTGCCCGGAAGGGCGGACACCATGTTGCTCCGATCACCATGGAACCTCAGCATGCCGCCCGTGTCCAGACTTCGCCGGACATCCGGCCCCGTGTCCCGGACCGACGCGGCTACGCCGCCTCGGCGAGGAACGGCTCGTGGCGGTATCCGCTCTCGCCCAGGATCGCCACGGTGGACTCGGGAACCTCGACGAAGGCGCCCGGCAGGTCGTTGAGCGGCTCGGAGACGACCACGCGGGCGCGGCGGCCGAAGATCTTCAGCCGTTCGATGTCGGGATACATCTCGCGCAGCGTGTCGATGTCCACCGAGTGGAAGAGCGACCGTGACGTCCCCTGGGTCGAGTAGCGGAACGCCCAGATCGTCGCGCCGTCGGCGAGTGCGATCGTGCCCTGCATCGGGAACCTGATGCCGTGCTCGCGACCGACGGACTCGACCATCTGCACCGCCTTCGTGATGCCGCGCGATCGGATCGTCCTGCAGCCCCAGCGTGAGGGCGAGGTGGAAGATCACCTCGGAGTCGGTGGTGCCGTGGATGTGCGGGTACAGCGACGGATCGACCGCGAACGTGAGGTCGCGCTTCATCTTCGCGAAGTCGCCGAGGAAGCCGTTGTGCATGAACATCCAGTTCTCGTAGCGGAACGGATGGCAGTTCGTCTGCTGGATCGGAGGCCCGCCCGCCGCCCGCACGTGGCTGAAGAACAGCGGGCTCTCGATCGCCTGCGTGAGCTCGCGCAGGTTCTCGTCGTTCCACGCGGGCTCGGTGCTGTGGAACAGCGCGGGACGCTGCCCGCCACCGAGTCGCGCGGATACCAGCCGAACCCGAAGCCGTCGCCGTTCACGGTCTCGGCGCCGAGCGGCGAGTTGAGCGACTGCTTCACGAGCGAGTGTTGCGCGTCGAGGATCACCGTCGACGGTTGGAGCGGTTCACCGGAGTACGCGAGCCAGCGGCACATGTTCTCATCTCCCTGCATCTGCATCGATGCGTGCCGGACGCGACTGCGCCGCAGGCCACATGCTAGCCGCGGTCGCACGGGCGCATCGATGCGTCGGGCTCGCCGATCGTCGCTGCCCAGTTCTGGGGGCATCGGATGCCGCGACGACCGCGCCTAGCATGTGGGAACCGCGGCCGTCGGGCCTCTCGCATCCGCCGTCCGGCCGCGGTCCTCGAGCCCAACACCCAAGGGAACGGGGGCCCCGACCTCATTCTCCGGGTGGGGGTCCCTCGCTTGGGAGGTCTCCGGCGCGTGCCGGTGCGTCGACCGCGCGAGCCGATGCGCGCGGCACGCGGCACGGAATGAGAAAAGGCCCGGATTCACCGGGCCTTCGTCATGTTCGATCTTGCTGGGGTACCTGGACTCGAACCAAGAACAACGGTACCAGAAACCGCCGTGTTGCCAATTACACCATACCCCAATGGCCCGCGACCGAAGCCCGCGCCGACATGCAACTCTAGCCTACGCACCGCACCCCGACCAAACTGAGCGAGCCTCGCGCGGGCGGGCCGCGGTCGCGCGCTAGCCGAGGCGCGCCGAGGAGCCGGTCGATGCGGTCGAGCGAGTCGATCTTGCCGAGGATCTGCATCGACTCGAACAGCGGCGGCGACACGCGGCGACCCGAGATCGCGGTGCGCACCGGGCCGAACGCGACGCGCGGCTTCAGCCCGAGCCCGTCGATGAGGGCGCCGCGCAGCGCCTCCTCGATCTGGTCGTGCGTCCACGCGTCGGCGGGCAGCCGGTCGAGCGCCTCGCGGGCGGCGGCGAGCACCGCGGCGGCGTCGGCGGGCAGGCGCGGCGAGGGCGTCGTCGTCGTACGCGAGGCCCGCGGCATCCGTGAACAGGAAGCCCAGCATGCCGGGCGCCTCGCCGAGCAGGCCGATGCGCTCCTGCACGAGCGGCGCGGCCTCGACGAGCACGGCCTCCTGCGCGGCGCTGATCGGCGTCTCGACGGCGCCGGCGGCCTGCAGGTAGGGCACGGTGCGCGCGGCGAACTCGCCGACGCTCGAGCTGGCGGATGTGGTCGCCGTTGATCGCCTCGGCCTTCTTCAGGTCGAAGCGCGCCGGGTTCGGGTTGACGTCCTCGACGTCGAACGCCGCGACGAGCTCGTCGCGGCTGAACACGTCGCGGTCGGCCGAGAAGCCCCAGCCGAGGAGCGCGAGGTAGTTGACGAGGCCCTCGGGGATGAACCCGCGGTCGCGGTGGTGGAACAGGTTCGACTCGGGGTCGCGCTTGGAGAGCTTCTTGTTGCCCTCGCCCATGACGTAGGGCAGGTGGCCGAAGCGGGGCACGAACGTGGTCACGCCGATGTCGATGAGCGCGTGGTAGAGCGCGATCTGCCGCGGCGTCGACGAGAGCAGGTCCTCGCCGCGCAGCACGTGCGTGATGCCCATCAGCGCGTCGTCGACGGGGTTCACGAGCGTGTAGAGGGGCGCGCCGTTCGGGCGCACGACCACGAAGTCGGTCGTGCCGCCGACCGGGAAGTCGATGCGGCCGCGCACGAGGTCGTCGAAGCCGAGGTCGACCTCGGGCACGCGCAGGCGCAGCGCCGGCTCGCGGCCCTCGGCGCGGAACGCCGCGCGCTGCTCGTCGGTGAGGTCGCGGTCGAAGTTGTCGTAGCCGAACTGCTTCGGGTCGCCCGGCGGCCTCGTTGCGGGCGTCGATCTCGTCGGCCGTCGAGTAGCTCTCGTAGACGTGCCCGGCGGCCTTCAGCCGCTCGACGACGTCGGCGTAGATCTCGCCGCGCTGCGACTGGCGGTAGGGCTCGTGCGGGCCGCCGACGCCGACGCCCTCGTCCCAGTCGAGGCCCAGCCAGGTGAGCGCGTCGAGGAGCTGCTCGTAGCTCTCCTCGCTGTCGCGCGCGGCATCCGTGTCCTCGATGCGGAAGACGAACGTGCCGCCGGTGTGCCGGGCGTACGCCCAGTTGAAGAGCGCGGTGCGCACGAGGCCGACGTGCGGCGTGCCGGTGGGCGACGGGCAGAAGCGCACGCGGACGTCGGTACCGGTGGCGGACGTGGTGGGGTGGGCTGTCTCGGACATACCCGTCCATGCTATCGACCGGGGCGCGTCCGCCGCGCCGCCTCCGGCTCGGCACGGACCTCAGGCGGCGGCGAGCGACTCGAGGGCGGCGATGGTCGCGCCGACCGCGGGCACGCGCGTCCGCGCCCCGCGCGGTCACGAGGTGCAGCGAGCGCACGTCGCGCGCGTGCGGTGGGGCGGGTCGACGACGCCCGGATGCCGCGGCGAGGCCGCCGAGCGCGAGTGCGGGCAGCAGCGCCACCCCGAGGCCCTGCGCGACCATGCCCTCGACGGCCACGAAGTTGTCGGTCTCGAACGCGATGCGCGGCGTGAAGCCCGCGGTCGTCGGCGAGCTCGAGCAGGTGGCCGCGGCAGCGGGGGCATCCGGCGATCCAGGGGTCGTCGCCGAGCGCGGCGAGGTCGACGACGTCGGATGCCGCGGCCGGATGCCCGGCGGGCAGCACGAGCCGGATCGGCTCCTCGCCGAACGCGCGCACGTCGAGCCCGCGGGCGCTCGCCCGGTGGGGGTCGTCGCGGTCGCCCGGGTAGCTGAACGTGATGGCGAGGTCGGCCCGGTCGGCGCGCACGGCGGCGACCGCCTCGGGCGGCTCGGCCTCGACGTAGGTCACGGCGATGCCCGGGTGCGCGGCGCCGAGCGCGGCGATGAGCCGCGGCACGAGCGTCGCCGACGCCGACGGGAACGCGATGAGCCGCACCCGCCCGGCACGCAGGCCCCGGATCTCGGCGAGCTCGCCGGCGGCGGCCTCGATCGCGGTCGCCACCGCGTTCGCGTGGCGGGCGAGCACGCGGCCCGACTGGGTGAGGCGGATGCCGCGGCCGACCCGCTCGACGAGCGCGATGCCGGTGCGCTCCTCGAAGCGCCGCAGCTGCTGGCTCACCGCGGGCTGGCTGTAGCCGAGCGCCTCGGCCGCGGCGGTGAGCGAGCCGTGCTCGGCGACCTGGCGCACGACGCGCACGGTCTGGAGGTCGAGTGCGGCCGCGAGGCCCTCGATGGATGCGTCGGACATGTCGCAAATCATAACTCGCACGGCATGGATATGATCACTCACCTGCCGTTGTCGAATGGATGCGCGCGCGCGGAGACTGGTGGCATGCCCTCCCTCCGAGACCGATTCGCCGCCGGCCGCGGCTACCTCGCCGCCTGCACGCTCGGCCTTCCCGCCGACGTCACGCGCGAGGCGCGTGCGCCGCGACCTCGAGCGCTGGGCGACGGGCGACGCGCCGGCGCGTCCGAGTACTCGGCGGCCCTCGAGCGCGCGCGCGGGCACGCCGCGACGCTGCTCGGCGTCGAGCCCGACCGCGATCGCCACGGGATCGCAGGTCTCGGTGTTCGCCGGGCTCGCCGCGGCATCCGCCCCCGCCGGCGCCGAGGTGGTCTGCGTCGACGGCGACTTCTCCTCCGTCGTCGCGCCCGTTCCTCGCGCGCGGCGACCTGCGGGTGCGCCACGTGCCGCTCGGCCGACCTCGCCGACGCGATCGGCCCCGACACGTGGCTGGTCGTCGTACTCGCTCGTGCAGTCCGCCACGGGCGAGGTCGGCCGACGCGGCATCCGTCGCCGAGGCCGCACGCGGCCGTCGACGCGCGCGTGCTGGTCGACACCACGCAGGCCACGGGCTGGCTGCCGACCGACCGACCTCGACGCCGACCTCATCGTGTGCCACGCCTACAAGTGGCTGTGCGCCCCGCGCGGCGCGGCGTTCGCCGCGTTCTCGCCGCGCGCGCTCGACGAGATCACGCCGCTCACCGCGGGATGGTACTCGGGCGCCGACCCGTGGGCGTCGTGCTACGGCCCCGACCTGCACCTCGCCGAGGACGCCAGCCGGTTCGACGTCTCCCCCGCCTGGCACGCCTGGGCCGGCGCGGAGGCCGCGCTCGGATTCGCCGCGTCGCTCGACGCCGAGGAGGTGCGCGGCCACGCGGTCGGCCTCGCGAACGCCTTCCGCGAGCGGCTCGGCATCGCGCCATCCGACAGCGCGATCGTGACGTGGCCCGACGCCGACGGCACGCGACCTCGCCGCGCTCTCGGCGCCGCGGGCATCACCGCGTCGGGCCGCGCCGGGCGCGCGCGGGTGGCGTTCCACCTCTGGAACGACGACGAGGACGTCGACCTCGCCGCGACGACGCTCGGTCGCTGACGGCGACGCCGCGACGCCGCCGACGCCGGGCGCCGCGGCCGTCGCCGACCCGCGTCGGCTCAGCGCCGAGCGCGCACCGGGTTCGACAGCGTGCCGAGGCCCGAGACCGTGACCTCGACGGTGTCGCCGTCGACGATCGGGCCGACGCCGGCCGGGCGTGCCGGTGAGGATCACGTCGCCGGGCAGCAGGGTGAACACGCTCGACGCGTAGGCGATGATCGCCGGGATCGAGTGCACCATGTCGGCGAGGCGGCCCTCCTGGCGGCGCTCGCCGTTCACGCTCGTCTCGATCGTGCCGCCCTCGAGGTCGAGCTCGGTGTCGATCACCGGGCCGAGCGGGCAGAACGTGTCGAAGCCCTTGGCCCGCGTCCACTGCCCGTCGCGCTGCTGCAGGTCGCGGGCGGTCACGTCGTTCGCGATCGTGTACCCGAAGATCACGTTCGCGGCATCCGCCTCGGCGACGTGCTTCGCGATGCGCCCGATGACGACCGCGACCTCGCCCTCGTGCTCGACGCGCTCGCTCTGCAGCGGGCAGCACGATCGCGTCGCCCGGGCCGATCACCGACGTGTTCGGCTTCAGGAAGAGCAGCGGCTCGGCCGGCGCCTCGCCGCCCATCTCGGCGGCGTGCTCGCGGTAGTTCTTGCCGACCGCGACGACCTTCGAGCGCGGGATCACCGGGGCGAGCAGCTTCGCCTCGGCGAGCGGCACCCGCTCCCCCGTCGGCTCGTAGCCCGGCGAACATCGGGTCGGCCTTCAGCACGACGAGCTCGTCCTCCTCCTCGTCGACGATGCCGAAGGCGATGGTCTCGCCGTGGGAGAAGCGCGCGATCTTCATGCGACCAGCCTACGGGGCGGCGTACGGTCCGCGGCACGCCGTCGGGGATCAGCCGCTTGCCGAGGCTCACCGCGTGGTCGGGCTCGTAGCCGAGCGAGCGGTACCAGTCGATCACGCCCTGGTTCGTCGACCGCACCTGCAGGTTCAGCTTCGGGCAGCCGCGCTCGACGAGCAGCCGCTCGGCCTCGGCCATGATCGCCGCACCGAGGCCCTCGCCGCGCCGCGACTCGTCGACCGCGAGGTAGTTCACCCAGCCGCGATGCCCGTCGTACCCGACCATCGCCGCGCCGACGACGCCCGTCGCGCCGTCGGCCGACGCGTCCTCGGCGACGAGGAACAGCTCGGGCTGCACCGTGAGCTTGCGCTCGATGTCGCGGTACGGGTCGTTCCACGGCACCACGAGGCCGGCGGCGCGCCAGAGCGCGACCACCGCCTCGGTGTCGTCGCGGCGGAACGGCCGGATGACCGCGCCCGCCATCAGGCGTCGAGGCGCGTCAGCCAGCCGTGGCGGTCCTCGACGCGGCCGTACTGGATGCCGGTGAGCTCCTCGCGCAGCGAGAGCGCGAGCTCCGAGGCGCCCGAGCCCGAGTGCACGATCTCGAAGTCCTCGGCGAGCAGGCGCCCGATGGGCGTGATCACCGCGGCGGTGCCGCACGCGAACGCGCCGACGATCTCGCCGGATGCCGCGCCCTCGCGCCACTCGTCGATCGTCACCTTGCGGCTCTCGACGGTGTGGCCGCGGTCCTTCGCGAGCTGCAGCACCGAGTCGCGCGTGATGCCCTCGAGGATCGAGTCCGACTCGGGGGTCACGAGCGTGCCGTCGCGGTAGACGAGCACGACGTTCATGCCGCCGAGCTCCTCGAGGTACGTGCCCTCGTCGAGGAACAGCACCTGCTGGCATCCGTGCTCGGCCGCCTCGGCCTGCGGCAGCAGGCTCGACGCGTAGTTGCCGCCGGTCTTGGCCGCACCCGTGCCGCCCTTGCCGGCGCGGGCGTACTTCGTGGAGAGCCAGATCGACACGGGCTGCACGCCGCCGTGGAAGTAGGCGCCGGCCGGGCTCGCGATGAGGTAGTAGGCGACCTTCTTCGCGGGGCGCACGCCGAGGAACGCCTCCTTCGCGAACATGAACGGACGCAGGTACAGGCTCGTCTCGGGCGCGCGTCGGCACCCAGGCGCCGTCGACCGCGATGAGCTGGCGCAGCGAGTCGATGAAGTACTCGCTCGGCAGCTCGGGCAGCGCGAGGCGCGCGGCCGAGCGCTGCATGCGGGCGGCGTTCTCGTAGGGGCGGAACGTCCAGACCGACCCGTCGGCGTGGCGGTAGGCCTTCAGGCCCTCGAAGATCTCCTGCGCGTAGTGCAGCACCGCCGCCGACGGCTCGAGCTGGATCGGGCCGTACGGCGAGACGCGCGGCCGGTGCCATCCGCCCTTCTCCGACCAGCACAGGTCGACCATGTGGTCGGTGAAGTGGTTGCCGAAGCCCGGGTCGGCGAGCACCGCGTCGCGCTCGGCGTCGCGTCTTCGCCTGCGTCGTTGCGGGTGACGTTCCAGGTGAGCCCGGCCGCGGATGGTGCCTGGAGCGGGAGGTTGATGGTCATGGTTTCCGTCCTTCGGATGCGCTGGTCAATCGTGTGCGCCGATGCGGGCGACGATCGCGTCGCCGACCTCGGAGGTCGAGCGTCTCGCGTCGCCGCGCTCGGCGATGTCGGCGGCGACCGCCCGCTGCACCTTCGCCGCCTGCTCGGGGTGACCCAGGTGGTCGAGCAGCAGGGCGACGGAGAGGATCGCGGCGGTGGGGTCGGCGATGCCCTTCCCGGCGATGTCGGGTGCCGAGCCGTGGACCGGCTCGAACATGCTCGGGAACCGGCCGTCGGGGTTGATGTTGCCCGAGGCCGCCAGGCCGATGCCGCCGCTGATCGCGCCGGCCAGGTCGGTGAGGATGTCGCCGAAGAGGTTGTCCGTGACGATGACATCGAATCTAGCAGGATCGGTGACGAGGAAGATCGTCGCGGCGTCGACGTGCAGGTAGTCGACCGCGACATCGGGATACTCGGCCGCGACCGCGTCGACCGTGCGCTTCCAGAGCGACCCGGCGAAGACGAGCACGTTGGTCTTGTGCACGAGCGTGAGCCGCTTGCGCGGGCGAGCGGATGCCGCGGCGAACGCGTAGCGCACCACGCGCTCGACCCCGTAGGCGGTGTTCACCGACACCTCGTTCGCGACCTCGGCGGGCGTGCCGACGCGGATCGCGCCGCCGTTGCCGACGTAGGGCCCCTCGGTGCCCTCGCGGACGACGACGAAGTCGACCTCGCCCGGGTCGGAGAGCGGGCTGCGGACGCCCGGGTGCAGCACCGTCGGACGCAGGTTCACGTAGTGGTCGAGCTCGAACCGCAGCTTCAGCAGCAGTCCGCGCTCGATGTTCGCGCCCGCGAGCCGCGGGATCGCCGGGCACGCCGCCCACCGCGCCGAGCAGGATCGCGTCGTGCTCCTTGATCGCCGCGAGGTCGTCGTCGGTCAGCACGTCGCCCGTCTCGAGGTAGCGCGCCGCGCCGAGCGAGAACGGCGTCTGCTCGAAGGCGACGTCGCTCCCGGCGACGGCCGCGTCGAGCGCCCTGAGCGCCTCGCCGACGACCTCGGGACCGATGCCGTCGCCCGGAATGACCGCGAGCCTGACCGTACCTACCATGGATTCTCCTTCGTGCGCCAGCCCTCCCAGCGTACTGTCCGCGCGGGAGGCCGATCGATACACTCGGCCTCAGGACGAGGTATCCGCCTCATCGAAACGCGGCGCCCGAAGCCGCCGGAGAGAAAGCAGGACCCCCACCATGAGTATCGGTCTCGGTATCGTGCTCTTCGTCATCGGCGCGATCCTCGCGTTCGCGCTCAACCTCGCCGTCGACTGGATCAACCTCCAGCTGGTCGGCTACATCCTCATGATCGCCGGTGCGGTCGTCGTCATCCTCGGCATCGTGCTTCCTCGCCCGCCGCCGCCGCTCGGTGACGACCTCGCACACGAGCGTCGACCCCGCCACCGGCGACCGCGTCGTGCGCAACGAGCACTCGACGCCCGAGGACCCCACGGCCCTCTGAGCATCGTTCCTCGAACGGCCGCCGACCTCACGACGAGGGCGGCGGCCGTTCGGCCGTTCGGGCGAGTTCGCCGGCTCAGTGCGACCGGGCGGGCGCCGGGTTGCGCAGCGCGATCGCTGCGATGATCGCGGCCGCGATCATCAGTGCGACCCCGATCAGCGACGTCACGACCACGCCGCCGTCGAAGGCGCGCGGCAGCGGATGCCGCGAGCTCGGCCGCCGATCGGACGCGGGCAGGCTCGTCGGCGACGGTGACGGCGCCGGCGAGCGTCTCGCGCGCGGCATCCGCCTGCGCCGTCGGTGAGGATCGACGGCAGCTCGATCCCGGAGCGGAACTGCGCGGCGAGGATGCTGCCCAGCACCGCCGTGCCGAGCACCGCGCCGAGCTCGTACGCCGTCTCGGACACCGCCGACGCGGCGCCGGCCTTCGCCGGCGGCGCGCTCGAGAGGATCAGCTCGTTCGAGACCGTCTCGGCCGCGCCGATGCCGACGCCGAGCAGCACGAACGCGATCACGATCGGGGCGATCGACTCCGCGTTCGTGGTGAGCGCGATCACGAGGTACCCGGCGGCCGAGAGGCCCAGCGCCACGGGCACGAGCATCCGCGGGCGCACCCGACGGGCGATCGGCACGACGACGAGTCCGGCCGCGATCATCGCGACGAGGCCGGGCAGCAGGGCGAGGCCGGCCGCGACCGGGCTGAGCCCGGCGATGAGCTGCAGGTGCTGCGACACGAAGTAGAGGAACCCGACGAGCGCGATCACGCTGAACAGGTTCACGAGCACGGCGCCGCCGAACGAGCCCTGGCGGAAGAGCCGCACGTCGAGCATGGGCGATCGAGCTGCGCAGCTGCCGCCGCACGAACCAGAGCGCGCAGAAGCGCGCCGAGCACGATCGCCTGCACGCCGAACCCGTCGACGCCCTCGGTCGCGAGCGACTTGATGCCGTAGACGATCGGCCCCATCGCGGCGAGCGAGAGCACGGTGCTCACGCACGTCGATGCGACCCGGCGCGGGATCGCGGCTCTCGGGGATGAGCAGGGGCACGAGCACGAGCATCGGCACGAGCACCGGCACGGCGAGCAGGAACACGGAGCCCCAGGCGAAGTGCTCGAGCAGCACGTCCGCCGACGAGCGGGCCGAGGGCGCTGCCGGCCGCGAAGCCCGACGCCCAGATCGCGATGGCGAGGCGGCGCTGCTCGCGGTCGGTGAAGACCGCGCGCAGCAGCGACAGCGTCGACGGCATGAGCATGGCGCCGAAGAAGCCGAGCGCCGCGCGGGCGGCGATGAGCGCCTCGGCGGTCGGCGCGAACGCGGCGACGATCGAGACCACCGCGAACCCGGTCGAGCCGATCAGCAGCATGCGGCGGCGGCCGAAGCGGTCGCCCGCGCTGCCCATCCCGACCAGGAGCCCGGCGAGCACCAGCGGGTACGCGTCGATGATCCAGAGCTGCTGGGCGGCCGTCGGCGCGAGATCGCGCGAGATCGCCGGCAGCGCGAAGCTCAGCACGGTGTTGTCGACCGAGACGAGCAGCACCGGCAGCATGAGCACCGCGAGCGCGACCCACGCGCGTCGCGGCGCGCGCGGCGCCCGACCGGGGTCGATGCGCGCGGCGGCGTGCGTCGTGCGCTCGATCGGCTGGGTCGCGGGCTGTGTGGTGTTCGTCATCTCGGCTTCCATTACTTTACCGTCCAGCCGGTATAGTATCAGGTCATGGTCGGATGCCGCTCGCTACGATCGAGCACATGAGCCGCCCCCCAGCCGCACGCGACGCCGTGCTCGACGCCTTCGAGCGGATCCTCGTGCACGACGGCGAGCGCGCGGCCACCCTCGACGCCACCGCGCGCGCCGCGGGCGTGTCGAAGGGCGGCCTCCTCTACCACTTCGCCTCGAAGGAGGCGCTCATCGAGGGACTGATCGGGCGCCTCGACGCCCTCGTCGAGCGCGACGTGCACGCCATCGAGACGGCGCCCGAGGGACCGATCGCGTACTTCGTGCGATCGTCGGTCGCCATGGAGCATCCGCTCGACCGCGCCGTGGTCGCCACCGCCCGGCTCGCGCAGGGCGGCAGCGCGGCCGCCGCACGCGCCATCCGCTCGGCGCGCGAGCGCTGGTTCGAGGCGATCGGGCGGCACGTCGCCGACCCGACCGTCGCCCTCGCGATCACGCTCATCGGCGACGGGCTCTACTACGACTCGGCGCTGCACGGCGACGACGACGAACTCGGCGTCGACGCCCCGCGCGCGGCCGAGATGGACGCCCTCGTCGCCCTGCTCGAGCGACTCGCGACGGAGCCGCCGCCCGCTACTCTCGGTGATGTCGATCTCGACGAGCACGTCGGCCTCGATCGCCTCGCGCACCCGGTCGAGCACGTCCGCCGGGCACCGGGGAGTCCACGGTGAGCACGCTCAGCGCCTCGCCGCCGGCCTCGCGGCGCGCGATCTGCATGCCCGCGATGTTGATGCCGGCGTCGCCGAACTCGCGGCCGTAGACCGCCACGATGCCCGGGCGGTCGGTGTACTCCATCACGATGTGCGTCGTCGCGATCGGCACCTCGATCTCGTAGCCGTTGACGCCGACGAGCTTCTCGATCTGCTTCGTGCCCGTGAGCGTGCCCGACGACCGAGAGCTGGCGGCCGTCGGCGAGCGCGCCGGTCGAGCGTGATCACGTTGCGGTACTCGGGCGAGATCGCGTCGGTGATGAGGCGCACGTCGATGCCGCGCTGCTCGGCGAGGAGCGGCGCGTTCACGTACGAGACGGTCTCGCTCACGACGTTGGTGAACACGCCCTTGAGCGCGGCGAGCTTCAGCACGCTCACGTCGTAGTCGACGAGTTCGCCGTGCACCTCGACGTCGAGGCTCGTGATCGCGGCATCCGCGAGGCCGGCGAAGAGCTGGCCGAGCTTCTCGACGAGCGGGATGCCCGGGCGCACGTAGGGGTCGATGACGCCGCCGGCGACGTTCACCGCGTCGGGCACGAGCTCGCCGGCGAGCGCCAGCCGCACCGACTTCGCGACCGAGACGCCGGCCTTCTCCTGCGCCTCGTCGGTCGACGCACCGAGGTGCGGGGTGACGATGACGTTCGGCAGCGAGAGCAGCGGCGACTCGCGCGGCGGCTCCGAGACGAACACGTCGAGGCCGGCGCCGGCGATCGTGCGCGGCGGCGAGCGCCTCGTACAGCGCGTCCTCGTCGATGAGGCCGCCGCGGGCGACGTTGACGACGTAGGCCGTCGGCTTCATCTTCGCGAGCTGCTCGGTCGAGATCATGCCGGTGGTCTCGGGCGTCTTCGGCATGTGGATCGTGATGAAGTCGCTGCGCTCGAGGAGCTCGTCGAGGCTCACCGTCTGCACGCCGAGCTGCTGCGCCCGCGCGGCGGTGATGTAGGGGTCGTAGGCGATGACCTCGGTGCCGAACGCCTGGAGGCGGGCGGCGATGAGCGCGCCGATGCGGCCCGAGGCCGATGATGCCGATCGTCTTCTCGTAGAGCTCGACGCCCGTGTAGTGCGACCGCTTCCACTCCCCCTGCGCCAGCGCGGAGTGCGCGGCCGGGATGTGGCGGGCGAGGCTCAGGATGTGGCCGACCGTGAGCTCGGCGGCCGAGATGATGTTCGAGGTCGGCGCGTTCACGACCATGACGCCGGCCGTCGTCGCCGACTTGATGTCGACGTTGTCGAGGCCGACGCCCGCGCGGGCGATGACCTTGAGCTGCGGCGCGGCGGCGATCGCCTCGGCGTCGACCTTCGTCGCGGAGCGCACGAGGATCGCGTTCGCCTCGGCGAGCGCCGCGAGCAGCGCCGAGCGGTCGGTGCCGTCGACGTTGCGGATCTCGAAGTCGGGCCCGAGGGCGTCGACGGTGGCGGGCGAGAGTTCTTCGGCGATCAGCACGACCGGCTTTGACACGAACGATTCCTTCGGGGGCGAAGCGCGCGCAGGGCGCTCTGATGTGCGGTGGGATGCGCCACACGCCGTGGGGGCGCTACCCGGCCACTCTACTGGAGCGGCGTATGCCGCATCCGTTCTGTGACGACGCCGCCGTCACAGGGTGGCACGTCAGGAGAAGTCGATGCCGCCGAGCTCGAAGAGCGCCGCGAGGTCGAGGGTGATCGCCTGCACCACCGCGTACCCGGTGAGGAAGAGCACGACCTGCACGAGCGGGTTGCGGTGCCGGCCGAGCCAGAACGCGAGCGCGAACGCGAGCGAACGGCACGACGAGCGCGGCGATGAGCAGGCCGAGCCCGACGCCCGCGAACGAGACGCCGAGATCGCCGACGAGGAGCGACATCCCGACGAGGTCGCGCACGGCCTCCCAGACGTCGTAGGCGTAGAGCACGCCGAACAGCACGGCGATCGTCACGGCGAGCCAGAGCGGGGTCGCGGGTCGGGCCGGTCGGCGGGCGTCGTCGGTCGCGTCGGTCACGCCGGCCGTCGCCGTCGGTGGGCGCGGATGCCTCGGTCATCTCAACCTCGCAGCAGGAACGGAATGGGCACGAGCAGCACGGCGCCGGCGATGAGCCAGAGCAGCCGCGCGCGGCGGTGCTCGGCGGCGAGCCAGAGCACGGTGCCGAACCACAGCGCCGGAGCGGCCACCGCCAGCCAGCGGCCGAGTCCGTACATGAACTGGGCCACCGGGTCGGCGAGCTCGGGCGCGGGCGTCGTGGCCCAGATCAGCCAGCCGATCGCGTAGAGCAGGTAGACGCCGCCGAGCACCCCGAGGATCACGAGCTCGGCGGAGCCGGCCTGCCGCGTGGCATCCGTGTCGTGTCGACGGCGGTCGCTCGTCGAGTCGGTGGCGGCCGTGGCGGTGCCGTCGGTGTCGGTCGCTGCCGTCGGCGTCGGCCGGTCGGCGTCGGATGCCGCGGCATCCGTCGTCGCGGCCTCGAGCGGCGCCGGGCTTGCCGACCGCCTTCCACCCCGGCGCGAGGGTCGGGTCGTCGTCGCCCTCCCACCGCAGTGCGTCGTCGTCGGGGTCGCGGGTCATGCGACCAGACTAGCTGAGTCCGGAAGGCAGCGCCCCTCGATGCGCGGCTGCGCGACCCCGAAGGCGAAGTCGACCTTCGCGACGTCGACCGCGCCCAGCTCGGCTCCGCCGAGGATCGGTTCGCCGTGGATCACCTCGGGCGTGCCGAGGCCGAGGGCTGCCCAGGCGAGCACGATGCGGTCGGCGGCAGCCAGGTTGCGCTCGGTCACCTCGCGATCGTGCTCGTCGGTGGTCGTGTCGGTGACGACCCCCATCGCGAACTGGGCGTCGATGCGGAGCCTCGTGGTGCCGTCGCCGCAGTCGACCTCGCGCACGACCGCAGCGGGGTCGTCCCGCCACATGGCCTCAGGGCCGGCGGCCGCCACGGTGGCCTCGGCGAGCGCAGCGAACTGCGCCCGACCCTCATCGAGGCTCGGCACCGGTGCCTCCACGCGCGGCTCCTCGCCGGGGAACCCGGTGCCGGCACCCGGGCGGTCCGGATCCGGATCCGACGAGCCGGGCTCGGGATCCACCACGGCAGGCGGCTGCGCGGCGGGCGGCTCAGGGGCGGGACGTGCAGACTGCACGACCACGCCGAGCATCACGGCCACGATCGACGCGCTGAGCAGCGCCATGCCCGACCATGCGAGCGCGGCGGCCGTGCGAGTCGGGAACGGACCCAGCGACACGCAGAGCGCGGCGAGACCGAGCACTCCCGCGATTCCGAGCACGACGACGTAACCGGGAAGGCCGCGCACCTGTCCGTCGCCGAGGAGGCTCGACCAGAACCCCGCGAAGAGCAGCAGCAGGAGGCCGAGCGATCCCAGCGCGAGACCGAGCCCGAAGAGCAGGCGCACGAGCACGGGCCGCCAGTCGTCGAGCGGATGCCGCAGCAGCCGCCAGTGGGCGAAGGCGGCGGCGAGCGCCGCGCCAGCTACCCACGGCCACCAGTCTCCGAGGGTTTCGGCGCCCAGCACGGCGCGGAGCGTGAGCAGCGCCGGGATCGAGAGCAGCGCGGCGGCGGTCGGCACGACGAGGCGCTCAACCCGCCGATCCGCGCCGAGCGCACGGCACACGACGAGCGCGGCGCCGCCCGCGACGCCGCCAACCGCTGCAGCGGGAGGCAGCAGGAAGAGGGCGTAGAGGTATCCCGCGACCACGAACAGGAGCGCCGGGACGGCGATGCCGAGGAGCCAAGCGCAGAGAAGGGCCACTGTTCCGGCCGTGATGCTCGTGCCCACGAGCTGCGCTCCGGCACGCAGGTGGTGATCGGCGGACGTGTCGGGCGCCTGGTGCTCCGCCTCGGGTCGCGCGGGCGCCTCGGTCGTCGTCATGCCGCGCCGGCGGCGGCATCGACCGCGGCGCGCACGACCGCGGCATCCGTCGCATCGAACCCGGTCTCGCCGCCGCCGGGACCGCTCGCTCCCCCTCGCGTCGCGCGCCCACGCGCCGACAGGTGCACTGCGTCGACGCCGACCGCCGCGAGCGTTGCGATGTCGTCGATGCGCACGCCGCCGCCGGCCATGACCTCGAGCGCGCCGCGCACCTCCGCCACCATGCGCCCGAGCACGTCGAGTCCCGCCCGGCAGTCGGCCGCGCCACCTGAGGTGAGCACACGCCGCACGCCCGAGTCGACCAGTGACGCGACGGCGCCGAGCGGGTCAACCGCGGCGTCGACCGCTCGGTGCACGGTGACCTGCATCCCGTCGGCTGCCTCGACGAAGTCCGCGATGGACGCGAGGTCGAGCGCACCGTCCTCCCTCAGCGCGCCGACCACGACGCCGTGCGCGCCGAGCGATCGCGCGAGGCGGATGTCGCGGACGGTCGTCGCGATCTCCTCGGCGTCGTAGACGAATCCGCCGCCGCGCGGGCGCACGAGCACATGCACGAAGTCGGGTGCGGACGCCGCGGCGGCCGCCTCGACGGCGAGCGCGATCGACCCGGCCGACGGCGTGAGCCCGCCGAGGCCGAGCGCCTGGCAGAGCTCGACGCGGGAGGCCCCCGCCTCGAGTGCGACGCGCACACCGGCGCCATCCTGGACGGCGATCTCGACGGGAAGGAATCCTGACACCCCGTCACCCTATCGAGCGTGCGCGACGAGCCTCACCGGAGTCAGTGCTTGGCGCACGATCGGTGCGACCGGATGCGTCACCATCCGTGCTCGCACCAGCAACTCGACCACATAGCGGTCGGCGGCCGATTGGACCAGCGCGCGGTGCATGGCGGAGGTGACGACCGTCACGGATGCTGCGCGAGCACGTGGCTCCGCGACGGGTGCGTTCGCAACCTCCGCACATCCGATGAGGGCCGCCGCGAGTGCGACGACCGACCCGACAGCGGCGAGGCGACGAGAGGTGGTGGTCGTGTTCATGCCTCCAACGCTCCGCCGACGAGGTATGCACGCGACCCCGGCGGGTATGCATCCGGTATGCGCGGTATGCGCGGGTCATTGACGGTCGTCCGGGATGGGCGAACAATGCGGAGCATGAGCGTGGCAGTATTCGGCCCGCTCGCCCTCGAGGGGGCCTCGCTCAGCCCGAGGGAGCGCGCGGTGCTCTCGGCGCTGGTACTCCGCGCGGGCCGTCCGGTCACGATCGACGAGCTCGCCGATGCCCTGTGGGGCGACGAACCGCCGGGGACCTGGCCGAAGCAGCTGCAGGCGTCGATCGGACGGGTGAGAACCGCGATCGGACGAAACGCCATCGAGACCTCCCCGGGGGCGTACACGCTGCGCATCGACCCCGACACCGTCGACGCCGAGCGGTTCGAACGACTCGCGGCATCCGCTCGACAGCACCTCGACGACGATCCGTCGCGGGCCGCGGACGCCGCCGACCGCGCACTCGCGCTCTGGCGCGGCAGCCCGTACGCCGACCTGGCCGGCTGGCCGCCCGCGCTCGTGGAGTCCGAGCGGCTCGACGAGGTGCGGATGGACCTGGAGGAGGTGCGGCTCGACGCACGATTGCGGCTGGGCGAGCACGCCGCATCCGTCGCGGAGGCCGAGGGACTCGTGCGGAGGTCGCCGCTCCGGGAGCGACGCTGGGTGCTGCTCGCCACGGCCCTCTACCGGAGCGGCCGGCAGGCCGACGCGCTCGCGGCGATCCGTGCAGGCCCGCGAACGACTCGCCGACGAACTCGGCGTGGAGCCCGGCGCGGAGCTCACGGAGCTCGAGCTCGGCATCCTGCGGCACGACGATGCGCTCGACCTCGACGAGGCACCATCGGTCGCCAGCGCCGCCTGCCCGTATCGGGGGCTGCAGCCGTTCGGTGTCGAGGACGAGGACGAGTTCTTCGGGCGCGACGCCGACATCGCCGCCGCGCTCGCGCGGATCGCCCGCTCGGGCTTCCTCGCCGTGTCCGGTGCGTCGGGCAGCGGGAAGTCGTCCCTGGTGCGCGCCGGCCTGGTCCCCGCGCTGCAACGACGCGGCGACCGGGTCGCCATCCTCGCCCCGGAGCACGACCTCGACGTCCGGATCCGCGACGCCGTCGTGGGGTCCGGGACGCGCCGACGTCGTGGTCGTCGACCAGTTCGAGGAGGTGTTCCACGCCGGCGAGGCCGACGTCGACGCCGCCGCACGGGCGATCGCGGATGCGGCGGCGAACGGGACGACCGTCGTCCTCGTGGTGCGCTCCGACTTCCTCGACGAGTGCGCGGCGCATCCCGACCTCGCCCCGCTCGTCGCGGAGGGCGTGCACCTCGTCGGCCCGATGTCGCCTGCGGCGCTGCGCGATGCGGTGGAACTGCCGGCGCGGCGAGCCGGCCTGCGGCTCGAGGCCGGCCTCGCCGAGATCATCCTGCGGGATGCCGCGGGCGAGGCCGGTGCGCTCCCCCACCTGTCGCACGCGCTCGTCGAGACCTGGATCCGCCGCGAGGGCGACACGCTCACGGTCGCCGGCTACGAGGCGTCCGGCGGCATCTCGGGCGCGATCGCGCAGTCCGCCGACCGCCTCTACCACTCGATGGATCTCGACCAGCGGGTGACGTGCCGCCGGGTCTTCCTTCGACTCATGACGCTGGCTCCCGATGGCAGCCCGGTCCGCCGTCGGGTGTCGTCGAAGCACCTGCCACCGGATGCCGCGCGCGACGAGGTGCTCGCGATGCTCGCCCGGGCGCGGCTCGTGAGCACCGGGGCCGAGTCGGTCGAGGTGGCGCACGAGTCGCTCGCGACCGCATGGCCGCGCCTCAAGGCGTGGCTCGAGGAGGACGCCGAGAGCGCTCGCATCCTCACGATGGTGTCCGCGGCCGCGGAGGCCTGGAGCGCGGCCGGCCGCCCCGAGGACGACCTGTACCGCGGCGCCCGCCTGCAGTCCGCGCTCGAATGGCGCGACGAGGCGCCGCGCGACCTCACCGACGTCGAGGCCGCGTTCCTCGACGCGTCGGCCGCCCGCGCCTCGGCGGAGCAGGAACAGCTCGCCGAGCGCGCGCGGCGGGACCGGCGACAGAACCGGCGCCTGCGCGGCCTGCTCGGCGTCGCCGGCGGACTCATCGTGCTGCTCGTCGGCGCCGGGTTCGGTCGCGGTGGTGTCCTCGCAGGAGGCGAGCGCACAGCGGGACAGTGCCACGATCGAGGCGCTCGTCGCCACCGCGCTGGCGCTGCGGACCTCGGAGCGCGACGTCTCCGCGCTCCTGGCCGCCGAGGCGTACCGGCGATGGCCCGATGATCCGCGGACGCGGTCGGGCCTGATGAGCGTGCTGCAGGGTGCGGGCGGATTCCTCGGCAACGCGGTCGTGGCGTCGAGCGGGACCGCCTACGGAAGCCTCATCCCGGGCACCGAGAACGTCTTCGTCGTCACGAGCTCCGGGCGATGC
This sequence comes from uncultured Actinomycetota bacterium, assembly GCA_963709115.1. Lineage (GTDB taxonomy): Bacteria > Actinomycetota > Actinomycetes > Actinomycetales > Microbacteriaceae > Agromyces. Next base: position 52,947 of record CAVPVF010000016.1, on the reverse strand, counting down.
CGCCGTGCGGGATGCCGAGACCGGAGACGTGCTGCAGTCCCTGGACCTCGGATTCGAGTCCCGGCCCGATCGGACCGGTCCTCGCCCGCTCGTGGAGGTGAGCGGCGACGGCCGGGTCGGCGCGGTGCTGTGGCCCGCCGAGACGCAGGTGGCCGGCGTCACCTCGTACGGGACCTCACCGCAATCGGATCTCGTCGTCTTCGATCTCGAACGCGCCGAGCGCATCGTCGGTCCGATCCGGCTCGCAGGCGGGAACCGGTGCGCTCGCCGTGAACGCGGACGGGTCGATCATCGCCGTCGCCGACGCGCGCGATGGGGCAGTGACGCTGGTGTCGACCGCCGACGGGCGGACTCGCGGAATCGTCGGCGAGACGCCGGTCGCGCTCGACCGGGACTCGTATGCGGCGGCGCTCGCGTTCGACGGACGGAATCGCCTGCTGGCCGGACGCCTCGACGACCGCGTCGACGTGATCGATCCGACATCCGCGACCATCACGACGAGCATCGCCGTGCCCGCATCCTCCGCGCACGTGGCCATGGCGGTCGGTCCCTCCGGAGTCGTGATCGCATCGGGGGACGAGCACCTGATCGCGTTCGAACCCGACGGTCAGCCGGTGCGTTGGTCCACGGACATCGGCCGACCCTCGCCCGGGCAGTGCAACTGGCTCGCCATCTCGGAGCCGATGCAGCGCGTGTACTGCGGCAGCCTGTTCGGCAGGATCAGCGTCTTCGATCTCGCCGATGGCGCACCACTCCCGGACGAGGGGCTCGGCCCACTGGACGGAGCGGTCGGCACCATCGACGTGACCGATGGCGGACTGAGCCTTACGACGATCAGCGGCAGCCACCCGGTCATCTCGCGATGGCGAGTCGACGGAGGAGGCCTCGGCCATCGGCTGATCACTCCCGGCCGCATGGTCGTCGGGCCGTATTCCTACGAGGGCTCGTCCGTCTTGACGTCACCGCAGGTGGCCCTGACGGCGCCTCAGCAGATCCTGGACGGCGTCGCCGTCGTGGACACGCGGAGCGGTGAGGTGACCTACCGGTTCGACGAGCCTGTGAGCGCCGTCGGCTGGCTGCGTGACCGACGCCTCTTCGCACGGTCCGCCGACGACGAGGTGTTCCGCATCATCGACGCGGAGACCGGGGAACAGGTCGGGAAGCCGAGCTGGGATGTCTACCGGTTCTGGCCCTCGCCGGACGGCGCGCGACTGCTCGCGGTGATGGCGGACGGGCGGATCCAGTCCGTCGATCCGCACACCGGCGAGCCGGAGGGCGACACCTGGCGGGTGGAGGGATGGCCGATGTGGATCTCCATCTCGCCCGACGGCGACCGCATCGCCGTGACCCACTGGAGCGACGGAACGGCCAGCGACGGCCTGGACGGTACCGCGAGCACCCAGGAGGGGACCGGGCTGGCGATCGTCTCCGCCGACGATCACCGCGTCCTGTACGACGAGCCCATCGTGGTCGATGGTCAGGTCCTGCTCGCGGACGGCGACCTCATCGGCTTGGAGGACAATCGCATCGGTCGGTACGAGACAGAACCGCTCGCACGGGTCGGGGCGGTCCCCGGGGCGGCCGGCGACCTCGAGAACCCGTCGCTGAGCAGTGACGCTCGCACACTGCTCGTGATGGCCGCCGAGGGGACCGCCCTGCTCTACGATGCACCGACTGGCGCACGCATCGGCGATCCGTTCCACACGGACAGCCGGACGAACGCGCCCGGCCGTCCTCCGACCCGACGGGCTCGAGATGGCCGCTGTCGATGCCCGACGGCGTGATGGTCTGGGACATCGATCCCGAGCACCAGTTCGAGGACGCCTGCCGGATCGCCGGCCGGGACCTCACCGAGAACGAGTGGCGCACGTACCTCGGCGCGCTCGGCGAGCCGCAGAGCACGTGCGGCTTCGCCGACTGAGCGCGTGCGACGGCCGCCCTCCGGAGTGCGGTGGGCGGCCGTTGCGAGCGTTCGTGCTACCGGTGGCTCGACGGGCTGAGGTCGTCATCGACGGGGGCGGCGGCCACGGTGGCCGACGCTTCGTCAGCCATCCGGTGGCGCACCAGCAGTTCGACGACGTACCGATCGGCAGCCTCCTGGAGGAGCGCGCGATGCATGGCAGGTGAGGTCACGGGTCGCGCGGCGGCCTGATGGACTCCGGCGTCTGCGGCGAGGGGAGCGGCACCGGCGGTGCTGGCGCCGGCGAAGGTCATCGCGAGTGCGGCGGCGGCCGCAGCGGCGGTGAGGCGAATGGTGTGGGTCGTGGTGTTCATGTCCTCCACGTTCCACTGCGGAGGTATGCGGCCAGGATCCCGCGGGGTATGCGGAAGGTATGCCCGCGTCCGCGGGGATGCACAGCTCCTATCCGAGCGCGACCTACGAGCCGTCGTTCATCCAGAGGCGCCGCTCGGCGACATCCGGCCCGACGACTCCGGTCTGCATCCAGAGGCGCCGCTCGGCGACATCCGGTCCGACGACTCCGGTCTGCATCCAGAGGCGCCGCTCGGCGACATCCTGCCGGATGCCTGATTCCGCTTTCGGGTCGGCAGGATCTGCCGTGCCGGCGCAGCCGGCGAGTGAGGCGATGAGGGCCGCCGAGGCGATGAGCGCGGAGGCCATGGTGCGAGTGTGTGCGTTCATGTTCCGACCGTGGCGCCCTCCGGTATCCGTCGAGCTCACGCCGGTATCCGCCCAGGGCACGCCGGTATCCGCCGAGTATCCGCCCACGGACCATTCGATTGACGGGTCTACTGGCCGCGAGGACAATGCGGAGCATGAGCGTCAGCGTCCTCGGGACGCTCGTCGTCGACGGGGCCCCGATCAGCCCGCGAGAGCGAGCAGTCCTCGCCGCGCTCGTGCTTCGGGCCGGTGATCCGCTCGCGCCCGGCGACATCGCCGATGCGATCTGGGGTGAGGAGCCTCCGCCGACGTGGGCGAAGCAGGTGCAGATCGCGATCGCACGGCTGCGACGCCACGACAGGAGTCCCCCCGATCGAGACGCTGCCGGAAGGGTATCGGCTCAACGTCACCCCCGACTCGGTCGACGCCACCCGTTTCGAACGATTGGTCGAAGCCGGCATCGCGCACGCACGGGATGGTGAGCCGGATCGCGCGGAGTCGGCCTTCTCCCAGTCGCTCGAGCTCTGGAGGGGAAGGGCCTTCGCCGACCTGCCCGACTGGGCGCCGGCCGTCGCCGAGTCCCAGCGCCTCGTCGATCTCCGTGCCTCCGCCGAGGAGGGACGGCTCCAAGCACAGCTCGACCTCGGGCACGATGTCAGCATCGTGAGCAGGGCGGAGCGGCTCGTCCAGGACGCGCCGCTTCGGGAACGCCGATGGGGCATCCTCGCCGTTGCCCTGTATCGCGGTGGTCGACAGGCGGAGGCACTTGCGACGATTCGCGAGGCGCGGCGCCGGCTCGACGAGGAACTCGGGATCGACCTCTCGGATGAGCTCGCGGCACTCGAGCAATCGATGCTCCGGCATGACGCCGCGCTCACGGCTTCATCCGTGCGAGGCCCGAACGTCGAGCCGACGTGCCCCTATCGCGGGCTCGACGCGTACGACGTCGAGGACGAAGAGGAGTTCTTCGGCCGCTCGCGTGACATCCTCTCCGCGCTGGCACGGATCGACCGCGCCCCATTCGTCGCGCTCGTCGGTTCGAGCGGATGCGGCAAGTCGTCCCTCGTGCGCGCCGGCGTGACACCGGCCCTTCGACGCCAACGGCGACGAGTCGAGGTCCTGCTGCCGCGAAAGACCGTCGCGTCCGACGTCCAGGACCTGTTCGCTTCACTGCGCGTCGGGGACGTGCTCGTCGTCGACCAGTTCGAGGAACTCCTGCATCAGGGACTGTCCGACGATGCGATCGACGACACCTGCGCGGCGCTCGCCGGCTACATTCACCGAGGCGGAACCGTCCTCCTCACCGTTCGCAGCGATTTCCTCGACGACTGCGCTCGGCTCCCACGCCTCGGACCGGCCTTCATCGAGGGCGTTCATCTCGTGCCACCGATCGGGATGGACGGGCTCCGGGAGGCGATCGAAGGTCCGGCCCGCCTGGCCGGCCTCCGGCTGCAGCCGGGTCTCACCGAACTGATCCTGAGGGATGCCGCCGGGCAGGCCGGTGCGCTCCCCCTCGTGTCGCACGCCCTCGTCGAGACGTGGCTCCGTCGCGAAGGGTCGACGCTCACCGTCGCGGGCTACGAGGCGGCCGGTGGCCTGTCAGGCGCCATCGCCCAATCGGCAGACCGGCTCTACCAGCGGATGACGCCCGCAGAGCGGGCGCTCTGCCGCTCGACGTTGCTGAGGCTCGTGTCCCTGAGCCCGGACGGCAGTCCCGTGCGTCGCACATTGCCCGTGAAGTCGCTCCATGACGACGCCGCACGCGACCGTGTGCTCGCGATGCTCGAAGCTGCGCGACTGGTCAGCGCCGACGAGACGACGATCGTCGTCTCGCATGAGGCGCTGGCTGACGCATGGCCACGCCTGCGAGGGTGGCTCGACGAGGACGCGGATGCGCAACGCACCATGCACGCCCTGTCCACGGCCGCGGAGTCGTGGGATGCCGACGGGCGGCCCGACGAGGACCTCTTCCGCGGGGGACGACTGCAGACCGCGCTGGATTGGCGGTCGACCGGTGACCGGGACCTCACGACGACCGAATCGCAGTTCCTCGACGCGTCGGAGGCGCTGGAGGCGTCCGGCAGGTGGGCACTCGCGGCCCGCGAGCAGCGGGAACGACGGCAGAACTGGCGCCTGCGGGTGCTGCTCGGGGTCGCGGCCGGCCTGATCGTGCTGCTCGCCGGCGCCGGATCGGTGGCGGTGGTGTCCTCCCAGGAGGCGAACGCGCAGCGGGACAGTGCCACGATCGAGGCGCTCGTCGCCACGTCGCTCGCGCTGCGGACGTCGGAGCGCGACGTCTCCGCCCTCCTCGCCGCCGAGGCGTATCGACGGTGGCCCGACGACCCTCGCACGCGCTCGGGACTCATGCGTGTGGTCCAGGGAGCGGGCGGATTCCTCGGTACGGCCGTCCTGGCTCCGAGCGGGAACGCGTACGGAAGCCTCATCCCAGGCACGGAGCACGTCCTCGTGGTCACGACCGCCGGGGATGCCGGTATCCGCGATGCCGGAACCGGAGACGTACTCCGGGAACTGGACCTCGGGTTCGATCCCGGTCCGACCACTCCCAGTCCGCTCGTCGAGGTGAGCGGCGATGGCCGGGTCGGTGCCGTGCTGTGGTCGGCTGGCCCGCCACCTGGCATAGTGTCCACGCAATCCGACCTGGTGGTGTTCGATCTCGAACGAGCGGAGCGCATCGGGGGTCCGACTCGGATCGACATGGGAACGGGTGCGCTCGCCGTGAATGCCGACGGCTCGATCATCGCGGTCGCCGATTCCAGCGATGGCGCCGTGGCCCTCGTGTCGACTACGGACGGGCAGATGCGCGGTACCACCGGGCAGACTCCGATTCCGGACGGCCCCGGCCGGCATGGCGTTTCGCTCGCGTTCGACGGCCGGGGCCGGCTCATGGTCGGGCGCTTCGACGACCGCGTGGATGTGATCGATCCCGCGTCGGCGACGATCTCGGCGAGCATGGCAGTGCCCCATTTCTCTGCGCACGTCGCCATGGCCGTCGGCGACTCCGGAATCGTGATCGCGTCGGGAGACTTCGAGTTGATCGCCTTCGAACCCGACAATCAGCAGGTGCGTTGGTCGACGGACATCAGCTTGCCCACTTCGGAACCGTGCAAATGGCTTGCCGTGTCGGAGTCGATGCAACGCGTCTACTGCGGAAGCCGGCTCGGGCGGATCATCAGCGTCTTCGATCTCGCGGACGGCGCGCCGATTCCCGCCGAGGAGATCGGGCCCTTCGACGGCGACGTCGGGACGATCGACGTGAGCGCCGACGGCTCTACCCTGACGGTCATCAGCGGTAGTGATCCGATCATCTCCCGATGGACCCTCGAGGGGATCGGCCTCGGCGGTCGGCTCGTCGCTCCCGGCCACTTGCTGGCGGGACCGTATTCGTACGAGGGCTCGTACGTCGCGACGGCACCCCAGGTCGACGCCCCGACCCCCGGCGTCGAGATCGGACGGATCATGGAGGGCGTCCTCGAGGGTGTCGTCGTCGTGGACACGGCGACCGGCCGTGTGGCGTATCGATTCGACGAGGCGGTGAGTGATGTCGGCTGGGCACGGGAGGGACGGCTGTATGCGCGTTCGGAAGCGGACGGGTTGTTCCACATCATCGATGCGGACACCGGAGAAGAGGTGGGGACGACGATCTACCCGGGGCCGACACGCTCTGGCCTTCGATCGACGGCACGAGACTCCATGCGGCGACGAGCGGACGGGCTCATCCAGGAGCTCGATCCGCGGACCGGTGACCTGCTAGGCGAGCCGTGGGGCAAGTCGAGGAAGTACCCGCTTTGGATCTCGGTTGCACCCGAGGGTGACCGGATCGCCGTGACCTACTCGACCGATGGGTGGACGCCGCGGGAGGCCGTGGACACGTCGACGATCCGGCTGGCGATGCTCTCCGCCGAAGACCATCGCATCCTCTACGACGAGCCCGCGGAGATCGAAGCCCACGTCATGCTCGCCGATGGCGAGCTCCTCGGCATGGAGGGCACTCGCATGGGTCGGTACGAGACGGATACGCTCGCCCGGGTGGGGACGATCCCCGGCGCAGCGGGTGGCCTCGGGCAGCCGTCGCTGAGCCGTGACGCCCGCACCCTGCTCGTGACGACTGACGACGGAACCGCGTTGCTCTACGACACGGCGACGGGAATCCGGATCGGCGAGCCGTTCCGCACCGACGACCGGGCCGTCGCGGACGTCTTCTTTGATGTCGAGGCCACCATCGAGCTGGCGTTCCCGATGCCCGAAGGTGTCCTCCGCCCCGATGGCCTCGAGATTGCGCTCTCGACGCCCGAGGGCGTCATGGTGTGGGACATCGATCCCGAGCACCAGTTCGAGTTCGCCTGCCGGATCGCCGGCCGGGATCTCACCGAGAACGAGTGGCTCACGTACCTCGCCGCGCTCGGCGAGCCGCAGAGCACCTGCGGGTTCGAGCTCGACTGATCGCAGCCGCGCGCACGCGAACGGCGGGGCCGGCCGAAGCCGACCCCGCCGCGCGGGATTCCGTGGGCTCGGACGCGCGGACGACCTCGCCGTCCGGGTCGCCATCGTGTTCGACGAAGTCAGTACGGTAGAACACCGGCGTGCCGTTTCGCACGAGCCGCCAGTTCTCGACGTGGAACGTCGCCGGATCGATCGTGCCCGCCGCCGAGGCGTACGAGACGATCGCCTCGCGAATGGCGACCTGTGCGTTGTAGACGACCGGCGCCGTGGCGATGTGCGGGAATCCGCCACCGCCCGACTGCCGGTAGTTGTTCACCGCGACGAGGAACTGCTGGCCGGCCGCCACCGGCACGCCCTGCGTACGAGAGCCCGACGATCCGCGAACCGACCGGCTGCGACACGTCGACGGCGTAGTCGACGCCCGAGAACTGGTCGTAGTTGTAGTCGGGCCGGTTGTTCGCGTTCGTCCAGGATGCCGGATCGACCGGTGCGTCGGGCGCGACCGGCTTGAAGTACTCCGCCGAGTACTCGAGGTAGTCCTTGATCTGGGCTCCGGTCAGGATGGAGGCGAGCAGGGTGTTGTCGTAGATGTAGAGCCCGGCGACATCCTTGATCGTGACCGGCCCTGCGGGAAGCTCGCCGCACGGTTGAACGGTGCGGCGATCGAGACGATCGGCAGGGACGCCTCGGGGGTGCCGGCCACGGCCGCGGCGACCGTCGCCTCCTGCACGACGTTCACGTAGTCGAGGATCGCCGTGTCCTTCCAGCACGCCTCGGCGGCCGACATCGCCTCGGTCGAGGTCGCGACCGTCTGGTTGACGTACTCGACCACGGCATCGTGCTGCGCGCGCACCACGGCCACGAGCGCCGGGTCGTCGACCACGGTGTTCGTGTTCAGCGTGGTCGCCGAGCTCGACGGCGACCGTCCACTTGCCCTTCGCACGAACTCGAGCGTGAGGTCGAAGACGCTCAGCCGCTGGCCCCAGTTCTTCGGCTCGCTCATGCACGACCTGCCGCGCCCGTCGCGGCGTTCGTGACGAACCGCTGCGGCACCTCGCGGTGGGCATGCCCGAAGAGGATCGCGTCGATGCCCGGCACCTGCTCGGCGAGGAGCGCCGCCGCGTTCTCGACCGGGAGATCGCCCGCATACGACGACGTGCCGCTGTCGCCCGAGTGGGCGCTCACGATCACGACGTCGGCACCCGCCGAGCGGCATCACCGGCACCCAGCGCGCCGCCGCCTCGACGAGGCCCTGCACCTCGATCTTGCCGCTGACGTTCGCCTTGTCCCAGATGACCACACCCGGGTTCGTGAGGCCGAGCACGCCGACGCGGATCGGCGGGCGCCCCTGCACCTTCATCGTCTTGATCGTGTACGGGAGGTACGCGGGCACCTTCGTGCCGGCGTGCACCGCGTTCGCCGCGAGCGACGTCGGCGTCCATCTGCGAGATCCAGTTGTCGAGGAAGTCGAGGCCGTAGTTGAACTCGTGGTTGCCGAGCGCGACGGCGTCGTAGCCGATCGCGTTCATCTGCGCCGCGATCGGGTGGATCGCACCCGTCTCGGTGACCGGCTCGACCGTCGCGTAGTAGAACCCGAGCGGGGTGCCCTGGATCGTGTCGCCGGCGTCGAAGAGCAGGGTGTGCTCGCGACCCCGCTGCGTGCGGATCTCGTTGACGACGCTCGAGACGCGCGCGAGCCCGACGACGTTGCCCTGGGCTGTCGCTGTACGTCGGCGTCCTTGTAGTAGTCCCAGTTGACGGCGTTGCTGTGCAGGTCGGAGGTGCCCATGATCGTGATGGTCACCGACTTGTCACCCGCGGCGGCATGCGCGGCGCCCGGCCAGCCGGCCGCGGCGAGCGCGCCGGCGGCCGACATGCCGACGAGGATGTTCCGTCGGGTGAGTCCGGATTTCGTGGGCGCGGCGTCGTCGTCGGGCACGGCGCACGAGCACCAGCGGGGGGTGGGTTCAGGGTGGTGGTGTGGGAGTTCGGTCATGGAAGCACATGCGACCACACCACCGACCCCTTCAACAAGGGCTTGCGCGCAACTCGCTCATCCGAGCACGGCGCATGCCAACCGTCCGAGCGCCGGGCACGACGGAAAGGCCCGCCCCGGAGCATCCGGAGCGGGCCTCAGTGCGCGATGGCGCAGGCTTCGTGCTCGCGCTAGCGAGCGACCTCGCCGTCCACGTAGTCGTCGTCGTTCGACGCGTTCCAGGCGAAGAGCTTGCGCAGCTCGCGGCCGGTCGCCTCGATCGGGTGCGCCTCGCCCTTCGCGCGCAGCGCGAGGAACTCGGGGGCACCGGCATCCTGGTCGGCGATGAACCGCTCGGCGAACGCGCCCGACTGGATGTCGGCGAGCACGGCCTGCATGTTCTCCTTGACGTGCGGGTCGATGACGCGCGGGCCCGAGACGTAGTCGCCGTACTCGGCCGTGTCGGAGACCGACCAGCGCTGCTTGGCGATGCCGCCCTCCCACATGAGGTCGACGATGAGCTTCAGCTCGTGGAGCACCTCGAAGTACGCGACCTGCGGCTGGTAGCCCGCCTCGGTGAGGGTCTCGAAGCCGTACTGCACGAGCTGCGAGACGCCGCCGCAGAGCACGGCCTGCTCGCCGAACAGGTCGGTCTCGGTCTCCTCGGTGAAGGTGGTCTTGATGCCGCCGGCGCGGAGGCCGCCGATCGCCTTGGCGTACGAGAGCACGAGCGGCCAGGCGTTGCCCGAGGCATCCTTCTCGACGGCGACGATCACGGGCACGCCGCGGCCGGCCTCGTACTCGCGGCGCACGGTGTGGCCGGGGCCCTTGGGGGCGACCATCACGACGTCGACGCCCTCGGGCGCCTCGATGTAGCCGAAGCGGATGTTGAAGCCGTGGCCGAACACGAGGGTCTTGCCCTCGGCGAGGTTGTCCTTGATGGACTCGGCGTAGATGTGGCGCTGGTACTGGTCGGGCGCGAGGATGACGATCACGTCGGCCTCGGCCGCGGCATCCGCGACGCTCTTGACCTCGAACCCGGCCTCCTCGGCCTTGGGCTTCGACTTCGAGTCCTCCTTGAGGCCGATGACGACCTCGACGCCCGAGTCGCGGAGGTTCTGCGCGTGCGCGTGGCCCTGCGAGCCGTAGCCGATGACGGCGACCTTCTTGCCCTGGATGAGCGAGAGGTCGGCGTCCTTGTCGTAGTAGATCTCAGCCATGTGCTGTTCTTTCTCCTTGGTTTCGGTTCAGGTGACGGATGCCGCGACGGCGTGCTGCGGCATCCGTGTTCAGTTCTTGAAGACGCGCTCGGTGATGGACTTGCCGCCACGGCCGATCGCGAGGAGGCCCGACTGGGCGATCTCCTTGATGCCGTAGGGCTCGAGCACCCTGAGGAACGCGGTGGTCTTGCCGGAGTCGCCGGTGACCTCGATCACGAGCGCGTCGGTCGAGACGTCGACCACGCGGGCGCGGAAGAGGTTGACCGCCTCGAGCACCTGCGAGCGGGTGGCGTTGTCGACGCGCACCTTGATGAGCAGGTGCTCGCGCTGCACCGACTGGGTCGGGTCGAGCTCGACGATCTTGATGACGTTGATGAGCTTGTTCAGCTGCTTCGTCACCTGCTCGAGCGGCAGCTCCTCCACGTCGACGACGACCGTGATGCGGGAGAGCCCGTCGATCTCGGAGTGGCCGACCGCGAGCGACTCGATGTTGAAGCCGCGGCGGGCGAACAGGCCCGCGACGCGGGTGAGCAGGCCGGGCTTGTCCTCGACGAGGAGGGAGAGCACGTGGGTCGACATGGTCAGTCCTCCTCGCTGAAGGCCGGCGAGTGATCGCGGGCGTACTGGATGTAGCTGTTCGACACGCCCTGCGGCACCATCGGCCACACCATCGCGTCGGCCGAGACGACGAAGTCGATCACGACCGGGCGGTCGTTGGTCTCGAGCGCGAGCTTGATCGCGGCGTCGACCTCCTCCTCCTTCGTCACGCGGATGCCGAGTGCCCCGTAGGCCTCGGCGAGCGCGACGAAGTCGGGGATGCGCACCGTGTCGTGCCCGGTGTTCAGGTCGGTGTTCGAGTAGCGGCCGTCGTAGAACAGCGTCTGCCACTGCCGCACCATGCCGAGCGACGAGTTGTTGATGATCGCGACCTTGATCGGGATGTCGTTCAGGGTGCAGGTCGCGAGCTCCTGGTTGGTCATCTGGAAGCATCCGTCGCCGTCGATCGCCCACACGACCCGGTCGGGCTCGGCGACCTTGGCGCCCATGGCCGCGGGCACCGCGTAGCCCATGGTGCCGGCGCCGCCGGAGTTCAGCCACGAGTTGGGGCGCTCGTACTTGATGAACTGCGCGGCCCACATCTGGTGCTGGCCGACGCCCGCGGCGTAGACGCCCTCGGGGCCGGTGAGCTCGCCGATGCGCTGGATCACGTACTGCGGCGCGAGCAGCCCGTCGGACGGACGGGTGAAGCCGAGCGGGAACTCCGAGCGGAGCCCGTCGAGCGTCGCCCACCACTCCTCGAGGTCGGGCGTCGTCGTGGCGGTCGCCTCGCGGTACCCGGCGAGCAGGTCGACGAGCACGTCCTTCAGGTCGCCGACGATCGGCACGTCGGCGGTGCGGATCTTCGAGATCTCGGCGGGGTCGATGTCGACGTGCACGACCTTGGCGTTCGGCGCGAAGAGCGCCGCCTTGCCGGTGACGCGGTCGTCGAAGCGGGCGCCGAGCGCGACGAGCAGGTCGGCCTCCTGCAGCGCGATCACGGCGGGAACCGTGCCGTGCATGCCGGGCATGCCGAGGTGCTGCTGGTGCGAGTCGGGGAACGCGCCGCGCGCCATGAGCGTGGTGACGACGGGCGCGTTCGTCGCCTCGGCGAGCTCGAGCAGCTCCTCCGACGCGTGCGAGCGGATGATGCCGCCGCCCACGTAGAGCACCGGGCGCTTCGCCTCGGCGAGCATCTGCGCCGCCGCGGCGACCTGCTTGCCGTGCGCCTTCGTGATCGGGCGGTAGCCGGGCAGGTCGACCTTCGGCGGCCAGCGGAACATGGCCTTCGCCTGCTGCGCGTCCTTCGTGATGTCGACGAGCACCGGGCCGGGGCGTCCGGTGGTGGCGATGTGGTACGCCGCCGCGATCGTCGCCGGGGATGTCCTCGGGACGCTTCACGAGGAAGGAGTGCTTGGTGATGGGCATCGTGATGCCGACGATGTCGGCCTCCTGGAAGGCATCCGTGCCCATGAGGTTCGAGAACACCTGGCCGGTGATCGCGAGGATCGGGCACCGAGTCCATGTGCGCGTCGGCGATCGCCGTGACGAGGTTGGTCGCACCGGGGCCCGAGGTCGCGATCGCGACGCCGAGCTTGCCGCTCGACGACGCGTAGCCCTCGGCCGCGTGGCCGGCGCCCTGCTCGTGGCGCACGAGGATGTGCCGGAGCTTGCGGCTGTCGAGCAGCGGGTCGTAGACGGGGAGGATCGCGCCGCCGGGCAGGCCGAAGACGTCGGTGATGCCGAGCATCTCGAGCGAGCGGACGACCGCCTCGGCTCCCGTGATCTCCACGGGCGCGCCTGGCGGCACGGGGGCGGGCGAAGGCACGGGGGTCGATTCCGTGGTCATTCGATTCCTGTTCTGATGGACGGTTGTGTGCGGGAAGCGCAGCACTCAGCCCGTCGTGGCGCCTTCTGCGGCGGAACGCACGAGCTTGGAGTACTTCGCGAGGACGCCACGGGTATAGCGCGGGGGAAGCGGAGCCCAGCCGTCACGGCGGGCAGCCAGCTCGGCATCGTCGACCAGTAGGTCGATGGAACGAGCTGCGATATCGACCCGTATCAGATCACCATCGCGCACGAAGGCGATAGGACCTGCGTCCACCGCTTCGGGTGCCAGATGGCCGATGCACAGGCCGGTTGTGCCGCCGGAGAATCGACCGTCCGTCAAGAGTAGTACATCTTTTCCGAGCCCAGCGCCCTTGATGGCCGCGGTGATGGCCAGCATCTCGCGCATGCCGGGGCCGCCCTTCGGCCCCTCGTAGCGGATGACGACGACGTCGCCGTGCTTGATCTCGCCGGCGGTGAGCGCGTCCATGGCGGCGCGCTCGCGCTCGAACACGCGCGCGGGACCCTCGAACGTGGCGGCGTCGAAGCCGGCCGTCTTCACGACGGCGCCCTCGGGCGCGAGCGAGCCGTGCAGGATCGTGAGCCCGCCGGTCTCGTGGATCGGGTTGTCGAGCGTGCGCAGCACCTCGCCGTCGAGCGGCGGGATGTCCATCTCGGCGAGGTTCTCGGCGAGGGTCTTGCCCGTGACGGTGAGCGCGTCGCCGTGCATGAGCCCGGCGTCGAGCAGCGCCTTCATGAGCACGGGGAGCCCGCCGCGGCGGTCGACGTCGTTCATCACGTACTTGCCGAACGGCTTGAGGTCGCCGATGTGCGGCACCTTCGAGCCGATGCGGTTGAAGTCGTCGAGGGTGAGCTCGACGTCGGCCTCGCGGGCGATGGCGAGCAGGTGCAGCACGATGTTGGTGGAGCCGCCGAGCGCCATGCCGACCGCGATGGCGTTCTCGAACGCCTCCTTGGTGAGGATCTGGCGCGCGGTGATGCCGTGGTTCAGCAGGTTCACGACGGCCTCGCCCGAGCGGTGCGCGTAGTAGTCGCGACGACGGTCTGCGGATGCCGGTGACGCCGAGCCCGGCAGCGAGAGGCCGAGCGCCTCCGCGACCGACGCCATGGTGTTGGCGGTGTACATGCCGCCGCAGGCGCCCTCGCCCGGGCGCGAACGCGCACTCGATGCGCTTCGCGTCGGCCTCGCTCATGGTGCCGGCGCGCACGGCGCCGACCGCCTCGAACGAGTCGATGATCGTGATGTCCTTCTCGGTGCCGTCGGAGAGGCGCACCCAGCCGGGCGCGATCGAGCCGGCGTAGAGGAACACGGAGGCGAGGTCGAGTCGGGCGGCCGCCATGAGCATGCCGGGGATCGACTTGTCGCAGCCGGCGAGCAGCACCGAGCCGTCGAGGCGCTCGGCCTGCATGACGACCTCGACCGAGTCGGCGATGACCTCGCGGGAGACGAGCGAGAAGTGCATGCCCTCGTGGCCCATCGAGATGCCGTCGGACACGGAGACCGTGCCGAACTGCAGCGGGTACCCGCCGCCGCCGTGCACGCCCTCTTTCGCCGCCTGCGCCAGGCGGGCGAGCGACAGGTTGCACGGCGTGATCTCGTTCCACGAGCTCGCGATGCCGATCTGCGGCTTGTCCCAGTCCGCATCGCCCATGCCGACGGCGCGGAGCATCCCGCGGCTCGTCATGGCCTCGATGCCGTCGGTGACGGTGCGACTACGCGGTTTGGGATCGAACTGCGACATGCATTCGAGTCTATGTCCAGGGAGAGGCGCCCTCGCGCGCCGCGTCACGCGCATCGGCGAGGCGCTCGAGCAGCTCGGCGACGTCCTCGGGACTGCGCACGCGGTAGGTCGCGATCGACTTGCCCTGGCCGACCTTCACGCCCACGTCGTCGCCGTCGAGCGCGGCGAACGCGTCCTCGTCGGTCACGTCGTCGCCGATGTAGATCGACGCCGTGGCTCCGACGTGCTGGCGGAGCCGGGTGAGCGACTCCCCCTTGTCGCTCGCGCGCACGGCGAACTCGAGCACCGACTTGCCGGTGCGCACGGTGATGCCGAGCAGTTCGGCCTCGACCTTGTCGCGGGCGACGTGCTGCAGTGCCGTGCCGGCGGTCGCGCTGAGCCGCCGCGTGTGCAGGGCGAGCCCGGCCGGCTTGCGCTCGATCCAGGCGCCGTCGGCGGTCGCGGCGACCTCGTCGACGATGGTCGAGAGCCGCTCGAGCTTCGCCACCTCCGAGTCGCGCAGGTCGATGGTGACGCCGCCGGGTCGAGCTGCAGCTCCACGCCGTGCGACCCGCTGAGGAGGGTGCCGTCGGGCGGGCTCGCGACCTCGCCGAGGCTCTCGAGCGCGCGGCCCGAGACGATGGCGACCCGGGTGTCGTCGGCGGAGGCGAGTCGCTCGATGGCGGCGCGCGAGCGGTCGGTCGCGCGCGCATCCTCCGGCCGGTCCACCAGCGGCGCGAGGGTGCCGTCGAAGTCGAGCGCGACGAGCAGGCGCTCGGTGCGCGCGAGCCGCATGATCGCCGACTCCAGCGAGTCGGACACGCCGGGCGCGATGATCCCGGCGCCCGTGAGCGTCTCGAGGAACGTCGCCGACCACTTCGCCACGTCGTTCTCGCGCACGCGCCGGCGCAGCGCGCGCATGCGACGGGAGCGCTCGCGCTTCGGCATCTGGATCGCCTCGATGATGGCGTCCTTCAGCCCCTCGATGTCGTGCGGGTTGACGAGCACGGCCTGGCGCAGCTCATCGGATGCCCCGGTGAACTCGCTGAGCAGCAGCACCCCGTCGGCGTCGAACCGGCACGCCACGTACTCCTTGGCGACGAGGTTCATGCCGTCGCGGAGCGCGGTCACCAGCATCACGTCGGCGGCGAGGTAGAGCGCCACCATCTCCTCGCGGGGGTAGCCGTGGTGCAGGTACGCCACGGCCTGGTGGCCGAGCGTCGAGTAGTCGCCGTTCAGCCGGCCGACGCCGAGCTCGATCTCGTCGCGCAGCTGCCGGTAGGTCTCGACGCGCTCGCGCGACGGGCTCGCGACCTGCACGAGGGTGACGTCCTCGACCTTGAGCCGTTCGTCGCGCAGCAGCTCGCCGAACGCCTTGATGCGGTGGCGGATGCCCTTCGTGTAGTCGAGCCGGTCGACGCCGAGCATGATCGTCTCGGGATTGCCGAGGCTCTCGCGGATCTCGACGGCGCGCGCCTGCACGTCGGGCCGGCGCGCGATCTCCTCGAACCCGGCGGCGTCGATCGAGATCGGGAAGTGCCGGGCGACGACCCGGCGGGTCTCGCCGTTGCCGTCGGGCACGTCGATGACCGTGCCGTGCGTGGCGTAGCCGAAGAGCCGCCGCACCGCGCGCGAGAAGTTGCCGGCGTCGGCGGCGCGCTGGAAGCCGATCACGTCGGCGCCGAGGAGTCCGTCGATCACCTGGCGCCGCCACGGCAGCTGCGAGTAGATGCCGTAGGCCGGGAACGGGATGTGGTTGAAGAACCCGATCACGAGGTCGGGGCGGCTCTCGCGCAGCATCCGCGGCACCAGCTGCAGCTGGTAGTCCTGCACCCACACCACGGCGCCGTCGGATGCCGCGCGCGCGGCCGCCTCGGCGAAGCGGCGGTTGACGCGCACGTAGGCGTCCCACCACTCGCGGTGGAACGAGGGCGGCGCGATCACGTCGTGGTACAGCGGCCAGAGCGTGTCGTTCGAGAAGCCCTCGTAGTACTCCTCGAGCTCGTCGGCCGAGAGCGGCACCGGGATGATCGAGATGCCGTCGTGCTCGAACGGGTCGAACTCGCGGTCGGCGACGCCGGTCCAGCCGATCCAGGCGCCGTCCGCGGCGCGCATGACGGGCTCGAGGGCGGTGACGAGGCCGCCCGGCGAGCTCTTCCAGTCCACCTCGCCGTCGGGGCCCTCCTGGTAGTCGACCGGGAGTCGGTTCGAGACCACGATCATGTCGTACACGTGGTCGACGTAGAGCTCGTCGCGCTCCGATTCAGGGGCGTGCATGTGGCGGATGTCCCTCCCTCGCGATCCGTTCAGGCTAACAGTCCCCCCTCCCGGCCTCCGGGGCTCGCGGGCTAGACTTCGAGCCTGATGATCCGCGTCGGCATGAGCACGACCTGCGTCTACCCGCTCGAGGCCGAGCAGGCCTTCCGGCTGGCCAAGCTGGCCGGCTTCGACGGCATCGAGGTCATGGTCACGCAGGAGGAGTCGACGCAGCGGGCAGAGCCGCTGCTGGAGCTCTCCCGCCGCTACGCGCTGCCGATCCTGTCCGTGCACGCGCCGGTGCTGCTGCTGACCCACTTCGTGTGGGGACGCGATCCGCGCGCGAAGCTCGCGCGTACCGCGGAGCTCGCCGTCGCGGTCGGCGCCGACACCGTCGTGGTGCATCCGCCGTTCCGCTGGCAGGCGGCCTACGCCGTCGACTTCCTCACCATCGTGCGCGAGATCTCGGCGCAGTTCGACGTCGAGATCGCGGTCGAGAACATGTTCCCCTGGCGCGCCGCGGGCAGGAACCTGAAGGCCTACTCCCCCGGCTGGGATCCGCGCCTCATGGACTGCGACGCGGTCACGCTCGACTTCTCGCACGCAGCCCTCTCGGGGGTCGACAGCCTCGCAGTTCGCGAACGACCTCGGCGAGCGGATGCGTCACGTGCACCTCTGCGACGGGTCGGGCGCCATCGGCGAGGGGCAGGTCTTCGACGAGCACCTGCTCCCCGGGCGCGGCCGCGAGCCCGTGGCCGAGGTGCTGCAGTCGCTCGCCGCGCGCGGTTGGGACGGCTCGATCGTCGCCGAGATCAACACCCGCAAGGCCAGGACCGAGCGCGAACGCCTCGAGCTGCTGCGCGAGACCCTCGAGTTCGCCCGCACCCACACGCACCGGACCCGCCGCCGCCGCGCCATGACCCGATCCCGTCGCGCCCTCGAGGCGATCCTCCCGGGCCACCGGCACTGACGGATCCGGTCGAGGGGGCGGCATGGAGTGGGTGATCCTGATCGCGTCGGGCGTGCTCGAGGCGGTGTGGGCGACGGCGCTCGGCGCGTCGAAGAACTTCCGCCGGCTGTGGCCCACCGTGATCTTCGTGGTCGCGCTCGCCCTCAGCATGTGGGGGCTGGCGTTCGCGATGACCGCCATCCCGGTCGGCACCGCCTACGCCGTGTGGGTGGGCATCGGCGCCGTGCTCACGGTCGCGTACGCGATGATCTTCGGCGGTGAGAAGGCGAGCATCGTGAAGATCCTGCTCCTGCTCGGCATCATCGGCTGCGTCATCGGGCTCAAGCTCGTCGGGGAGGCCTGACGTGTACTGGCCCGTCCTCATCGCGAGCGCCGTGCTCGAGGCGGTCTGGGCGACCGCGCTCGGCTACTCCGAGGGACTCACCCTGCTCGTGCCGTCGATCGTGTTCTTCGTCGCGCTGGCGGGGAGCATGGCCGGCCTCGCCTACGCGATGCGCGGCATCCCGATCGGCACGGCGTACGCCATCTGGACGGGGCTCGGCGCGGCGCTCACCGTCACCTACGCGATCGTGTGGGGCGGCGAGTCGGCGAGCGTGCTGAAGGTGCTGTTCCTCGCCGGCATCATCGCGTGCGTGGTCGGCCTGAAGCTCGTGCACTCGCGCGAGGAGCGGGTGGCCGCCGAGGTCGGCGCGATGCCGCCGCCCGACGAGCCGCCCGGCACCTGAGCTGCCGCCCGACCCGCGCCGGGCGGCCGCCGCGCCGGGGCGCGGCTCAGCCCAGCGCGGTCGCCGCGAACCCGATCGAGCGGATGCCGCGGCGGCGCGCCACGACGAACGCCGTGCCGATCACGCCGCCGAGTCCGAACAGCGCGACCATGCCGGCCGCGGCCGCGACGGCGCCTCCCGACGCCCCCGCCACGATCAGCTGCATGCCCTGCACCGCCCACGTCAGCGGCAGGAACGGACTGATCGCCTGGAACGGACCGCTCAGCACCTCGACGGGGTAGAGCCCGCCCGACGCCGCGAGCTGCAGGGCCACGAGCACGAGCGAGACGAGCATCCCGGCGCGGCCGAGGGCCACGGTGAGGAACGCGTGGATCGCCGTGAACGCGAGCGCGAGCAGGGCCGCGAACGCGAGCGTCTGCGGCAGGATGGCCCACGAGACACCGAGGGCGCCGTGCAGCAGGAGCACCACGGCCACCGCCTGGGCGAGGGCGAGGAGGCCGGTGCGTGCGAGCGCCCGTACGACGATGCCGCCCGTCGACGCGGTGCTGCGCAGCGCCTCGCGGTCGAACGGCCGGAACACGAGGAACATCGCCATCGCGCCGAGCCAGAGTCCGATCGGCACGAAGAGCATGCCGATGACCTCGCCGATCGAGCCGATCTCGTTGTCGCGCTCCGTCGTGGAGGTGACGGGCTGCGAGACCACGTCGGCCGTGGTCGCGGCGTCGATGTCGGTGAGCGCGGTCGCCTGCTCGGCGCCGGTCGTGAGGCCCTCGGCGAGGTCGCCGGCACCGCCGGCGAGCTGCGTGGCGCCGTTCGCGGCATCCGCTGCACCGGTGGCGAGCGTGCCGAGACCCACGGCGAGCTCGTCGATGCCCGACGCGAGGCCGTAGCCGCCGTCGGCGAGCTCGCTGCCGCCGCTGCGGATCGCCTCGGACCCGCCGGCGAGCTGCTGGGCGCCGGATGCCGCGTCGGCGATGCCGCTCTCGAGGGCGGGCAGGCCGGCCGCGCCCTCGGCGAGCGGGGCGCCCTGCTCGGCGACGGCGGTGAGGGTGCCGCTGACCGTCGCGAGCTCGGTGTAGAGCCCGGGGATGGCCGCGGGGTCCTGGTTCGCGAGGATCCGCGCCGTGACGTCGGCGAGCTGCGCGGTGTACCCGTCGACCGCCGAGGTGTAGCCGGCGACGCCGGTCCCGAGTGCGCCGAGGCCCGTCGTGCCGGTCGCGAGCTGGGTCGAGTCCGCCGGAGAGGCCGTCGACGCCGCTCGTGTACTGCGCGACGCCGTCGGCGTACTGCGACACCCCGTCGGCGTACGCGGAGGCGCCGGTCGCGGCATCCGCGGCACCGGATGCCGTGGCGGCCACGCCGCTCGAGAGCTGCCCGAGCCCGCCCGCGAGCGAGTCGACGCCCGACGAGATCTGGGTCGCGCCGTCGGCCGCGTCGCCGAGCGAGCCGCCGACCGTCGCGAGGTTCGAGTAGAACCCCTCGAGGTACTGGGCGGTGAGCTCGCGGCCGAACGCGGTGGTCATCGCGTCGCCGACCGACTGCGCGACGGAGCCCGCCAGGTAGCCGTGGGCGTCGTCGGTGCGGATGTCGAGGTTCGCCTTGGTGGGCGCGTCGCCCGAGAGCGACGTGACCGACGACGAGAAGTCGCTCGGGATGGTGAGCACCGCGTACGCGTCGCCCGACTCGAGCAGCTTCGCGGCCTCCTCGTCGTTCGAGATCGTCCACGAGAAGCCGGCGGTGTCGGGCGCCGTGAGCTCGGTGACGAGCTGGCGGCCGGCGAGCACGGGCTGGTCGGTGCCGTCGGGCAGCGTCATGGTGACCATCTCGTCGTTGTTCACGACGACGGCGGGGATCGACTCGACGTTGTCGGTCGCGCCGGCGAACGCCCCCGAGACGAGGCCCGCGACGGCGAGCGGCACGACGATCACGGCCGCGACGAGCACGCCGTAGCGCGTGCGGCGCTCGGCGGGGGTGGAGCCGAAGAGCCGGGAGAGTCGGGTGCTCATCGGGCGACCTCCTTCATGGTGGAGACGGGTTCGAGGGTGCGGATGCCGCGTGCGGCGAGTTCCGGCGAGGCTGTCGGGTGCGGCGGCCGACGTGCCCACGCCGACGATGAGCGTGACCGAGGCCGGGACGAGGCGCGCGAGCGCGTGCCACAGCTCGACCGTCGAGGCGCCGGGGTCGTCGTCGAGGTCGACCACGACGGCCTTCGGCCGCTCGGCGAGCGCGGCGGCGACGGCCACGAGGGTGCGGGCCTCGACGCCGAGCGCGGAGAGCGGGGTGTCGGCGGTGAAGCGCGGTCCGTCGGGGCCGTGCCCGGCGGCGTCGGCGGCGCGGCCGACCCAGGAGTTCACGAGCGTGTTCGACGGTGCGAGGCGGTACCACGGGCGGGTCGCGTCGGCACGGCGGGCGACGAGCTCGCCGACCGTGCCGCCGGTCGGGGCATCCGCGGCCACCTCGGCGATCGCGACGCCGCGCATCACGGTGCTCGCGCCCGACGGGAGCGGCACGCCGAGCACGGCGAGACGGCCGGAGACCGGGGCCAGGCGACCCGCGAGCGTGGCCGCGACGACGCGGCGGTCGACGGACTCGCCGCGCACGGCGAGCACGCCGCCGGTGGGCACCTCGACCGCGATCGGGCCGATGGGACGCTCGGGCAGGCCGAACACCGCGCCGTCGGCGTTCACCGCGGCGGGCCGGGCCGAGGCCCAGTCCTCCTGCTCGAGGTGGGCGCGCAGGCCCTCGCCCTCGATGTCCACGTCGGGCAGGCGCTTCGCGAGCCACTTCGGCAGCCACCACGCGCCCCTGCCCGCCAGCGCCATGGCGGCGGGCACGAGGGTCATGCGCACGAGGAACGCGTCGAAGGCCACGCCGATCGCGAGCGCGAAGGCGATGCCCTTGATCGCGCCCGATCCCTCGGGCACGAAGGCGAAGAAGACGAAGAACATGATCAGTGCCGCGGCGGTCACCACGCGCGCCGCGTGCTGGAAGCCGTGCACGATCGACGAGCGCGGCTGCTTCGTCTTCACGAACTCCTCGCGCATGCCCGACACGAGGAACACCTCGTAGTCCATCGCGAGGCCGAACAGCACGGCCATCAGGAGGATCGGCAGGAAGCTGAGGATCGGGCCGGGCTCCACGTGCAGGAAGTCGGCGAACCAGCCCCACTGGAAGATCGCGACCGTGACGCCGAGCGCCCCGAACGCCGAGAGCAGGAAGCCGAGCGCCGCCTTGATCGGCACGAACACCGAGCGGAACACGATGAGCAGCAGCACGATCGACAGTCCGACCACGATGAGCGCGAACGGCACGAGCGCGTCGGTGAGCCGGTTCGAGATGTCGATGGCGACGGCGGTGTAGCCGGTCACGGCGATGGGCGTGCCGTAGTCGGCCTCGAGGTCGGGCGCGAGCTCGCGGATCTGCTCGACGAGCGCCTTGGTCTCCGGCGTGTTCGGCGCGCTCTCCGGGACGACCTGGATGATCGCGGTGTCGACGGTCTCGTTCGGCAGGCCCTGGCCCACGTAGGCGACGTCGTCGAGTTCGCCGAGGCGTGCGCCGATCGCGTCGAGGTCGTCGAAGATGTCGGTCGTCTGCGTGATGTCGACGGTGACGATGAGCGGACCGTTGTAGCCGGGCCCGAAGCCGTCGGCGATGAGGTCGTTCGCGTTCGCGTCGCTCGACGCCGACGTGTCGGCGCCGCCGCTCGGCAGGTTCAGGTCGAGGCTCAGCGCGGGCACGGCCGCGGCGCCGAGGAGCCCGACGACGAGCACGACGAACACGACGGGCGCCTTCAGGACGAGGTCGACCCAGCGGCGTCCCATGGTGCGCTTCGCGCCGTCGTCGGCGGCGTTGGCGCGGCGGTGCGCGCGGCTCTTCGGCTTGGGCGTGAGCCGGCGGCCGAGGACGCCGAGCAGGGCGGGCAGCAGCGTGACGGCGCCGATGACGGCGATGAACACGGCGAACGCGGCCGCGACGCCCATGACGCTGAGGAACGGGATGCCCACGACGAGCAGGCCGAGCAGCGCGATGATCACCGTGAGGCCGGCGAACACGACGGCGCCGCCCGCAGTGGCGACGGCCTCCGCTGCGCTCTCCTCCGGATCCTGTCCGCGCGCGAGCTGTGTTCGGTGCCTCGAGAGGATGAAGAGCGCGTAGTCGATGCCGACCGCGAGGCCGATCATGACCGCGAGCATGGGTGCCGTGTTCGACACCGGTGCGAACGGCGGCGACGATCGAGATGCCGCCGAACGCGGCGCCGACGCCGATGAGCGCGGTGAGCAGGGGCAGGCCGGCCGAGAGCAGCGATCCGAACGTGATCAGCAGCACGACGCCCGCGAAGAGCACGCCGAAGACCTCGGTGATCGTGAGCCCGAAGTCGGTGTCCTGGAACACCTCGCCGCCGAACGCGACCACGAGCCCGGCGTCGCGCCCGGTCTCGCCGGTGGCGGTCACGGCCTCGATCGAGGCATCCGTCACGTCGGTGGTGGGGCTGTCGAACTGCACCTGGATGTAGGCCGTGCGGGCGTCATCCGACACCTGCTTGCCGGCGTACTCGTCGAACGGGCCGAGCACGCTCGCCACGCCGTCGACGCCCTCGAGCTCGTCCTCCATGGCGGTGATCGCGGTGCGGTACGGCTCGTCCTCGACGGATGCCCCGTCGGGTGCCTCGACCACGGCCTTCACGGCCGCGCCCGCGGTCTGCGGGAAGACGGCCGCGAGCTTGTCGATCGCCTCCTGCGACTCGGTGCCGGGGATGGCGTAGGACTCCTGGAGCTGGCCGCCGAGGCCGATGCCGGCGCCGAGGAGGGCGGCGAGGGCGACCGCCCAGGCCGCGATGACGAGCCAGGCCCGCCGGAAGGCGAATCGCCCGATGCGATGGAGGAAGAGGGCCACGGGATGTCTCTCAGTCGGTGGTGGGGGTCGAACGGCGGTCGGCCGGGGCGAGCAGGTCGGCGAGCACGGCGCGCAGGGTGACCGCCAGCTCGTCGTCGGCAGGGAGGTGGTCGTCGTCGGCGAACGTGCGACCCGCGGTGAGCAGGAAGGCCGCGCCGCCGAGCGCGATGCCGAAGCGCACCTGGTCGGCCACGCTCTCGCGCTCCTCGCTGATGGCCGCGGCGAGCTTGCGCACGGCGGCGTTGGCGCGGGCGATGATCGGCAGGTCGGAGAGGCTCGGTCCCTGGATGAGGAACACGTGCACGGCCTGGCGGTACTCGAGGAGCAGGTCGACGATGCGGTCGACGAGGAGCCGGCGACGTCCGCTGCCGCGACCGGCGAGGAAGTCGCCGAGGACGACCTCGAACTCGGCGATCGCCGGCTCGATGGCCGCCTCGAGCAGCGCCTCCTTCGAGGCGTAGTGGTAGAGCACGCTCGACTTGGAGTAGCCGGCCTGGTCGGCGATGTGCTGCAGGGAGGTCGCGGCGAATCCGACCGTCGCGAACTGCTCGAGGGCGACCTGCTTGAGTTCGTCGGCCGCGCGCACGCGCGACGTCGGCTGGGCATCGGTGGGCATGGGATCGACGGTAGTTGACCGATCGGTCAGATCCTGCCCGATCGGTCAGATTCACGGATGACTCCCAGTCGCGCGACACGAGCCGGTAGCGTTTGCTGCATGCGCAAGTACCTCTTCAGCGGAGCAGTGATCAGCTCGATCTTCGGCGCGATCGGCGTCGTCAAGGCCACCGCATCCGGCCCGAGGGACTGGCGCCTGCTGCTCATGTGGATCTCGTGGGCGGCGAGCCTCGCCATCGCGATCGGCACCGTCGCCGACGAGTCGAAGCGGGCCGAGCTGACCGAGTAGCATCGGTCTTCGGAGCCGACCCCCGCGGCCCCTCACCCCGGCCGCAGGCCGGCGAGTGCGGCGTGTCTCGCGCGATCCGCGACGCGAGGGCGGAGACTGAAAGCGACCGACCGGTCGTGCGATGCGAACCGCGCGATCCGAACTCCACCGAGAGGGGCCACCGATGTTCCGCCGCTGGCGCAGAGCGAGGCTTGCAGCCCAGGCCGCCGCGCATGCCGCCGCCCCGAGCCCCCGTGCGACCGCCGCAGACCTGCGCGGCGAGCACCTCTTCGAGCTGCTGAACGCGAAGCTCTCGGAGTTCATCGGCCCCGGCGGATCCTGGGCCCTCGTGCGTCGCACCGACGCCGACACGGACCGCATCTTCCACGCCATGCTGACGCACCAGATCGCGGCCGAGCTCACGCGCACGCTGCTCGACGAGCGCGAGACGGTGGCGATCGTCGTGCCGGCCGAGAACGAGCCGATCGCCCTCAGCTGGGAGCCCGCGCCGCTCGTCGTCTGGGCCGACCCGGTGGTCGTCCCCGAGTCCGAGGCGGATGCCGCGTCGCTGCCGTCGATCGGCGCGATGCACGAGATCGAGGCCCGCGCCGCCTGACGTCGCCTCGGCGTTCCAAAAACGCCGCGCGATTCTTGTACGGCTGGGCCGACGGGGCGCTCCCCGCCTTTCGTAGCGTGAACACCGGGCACCACGCCCGCATCCGCCACGAGAGGGAGACCGATGAGCGCCGCCCGCAGCACCTCGCACGACGAATCCGAGCCCACCGCGCTCGAGCCCACCACGCTCGAGCCCACCGAAACGCGCCGCCCCCGCCGCGGCACGGCCACCGACCTCGCGCAGATCGCGGTGTTCGCGGCACTCATCGCCGCGCTCGGACTCCCGGGCGCGCTGTACCTCGGCGGGACCGCCGTGCCCATCACCTTCCAGACGCTCGGCGTGATGCTGGCGGGGGCGATCCTCGGCGCCCGCAAGGGCTTCCTGTCGGTGCTCCTGTTCCTGGTGCTCGTCGCCGCCGGCCTGCCGCTCCTCTCGGGCGGCCGCGGCGGCCTCGGCGTGTTCGTCGGCCCGTCGGTCGGGTACCTCGCGGGCTGGCTGCTCGGCGTGGTCGTGATCGGCTGGTTCACCGCGCGGCTCCTGCCCCGCTACCGCGTGCTGCCCGCGCTCGGCGCGACGGCGCTCGGCGGCATCGTCGCCGTCTACCTGGTGGGCGTGCCCGTGTTCGCCGCCATCACCGGGACGCCGCTCGACGTGGCGTTCCTCGGCTCGCTCGTCTTCCTCCCGGGCGACCTCGCCAAGGTCGTCGTCACCGTGCTCGTCGCGAAGGGCGTGCACCGCGCGTGGCCCGGCCTCATCGCCCCGCGGCCGTGGCCGTGGCGACGTGGTGCGGCGGTGACCTCCGGCGCATGAACGACTGGCTGCGCGGCTCGTCGCACGACCGCGCCCTCGCGTTCGGCGGCGCGGTCGTGCGGTACGGCGAGCTCGCGCGAGCCGTCGCCGCCGCACGGCTCCCCGCCGGCGATGGGCTCGTCGGATGCCCCGCGGGCACCGATCCCGTCGCCCTCGTCACCACCGTGCTCGCCGCCCTCGACCGCGGGCGGCCCGTGCTCGTCGGCGCCGACCAGTCGGCGGCCGACCGACTCGCGCGGCCTCCTGCCGAGCGGCACGGAGCTCGCCCTGACGACCTCGGGCTCGTCGGCGCCGGGCGGCTCCGCCCGCGTGGTCGCCCGGACGAACGCCTCGTGGCTCGCGTCGGCGGCTCCCCTCGCCGAGCTCACGGGCCTCGGCGCCGGCGACCGCATCGCGGTGACCGGCCCGCTGCACGTGTCGATGCACCTCTACGCGGTGCTGCACGCCCTGTGGCTCGGCGCGTCGGCCGGCGACGACCTCGTCGGCGCGACCGCCGTGCACGCGACGCCGACCCGGCTCGCGCGCCTGCTCGACGGCGCCATCCGTGCCGCCCGTCGGGGTCGTCGCGGGCGCCGCGTCGAGCGAGCAGCTGCGGCGGCGAGCTGCGGCCCGCGGCATCCGCCTGACCGAGTACTACGGGGCGGCCGAGCTGTCGTTCGTCGCCGCGGGGCGCGACGGCCGGCTCGACCCGTTCCCCGGCGTGGAGGTCCAGCTGCGGCCGGGGGCGAGCGGCGACGAGCTCTGGGCCCGGTCGCCCTACCTCGCACTCGGCGTCGTCGGCGACGGGATGCTGCGCCGCGACGCCGCGGGCTTCGCCACCGTCGGCGACCTGGCCGAACCGACGCCCGACGGCGGACTGCGCATCCTCGGTCGCGGCGACGCCGCCATCACCACCGCCGGGGCCACCGTGCTGGCCGAGCACGTCGAGTCCCGGCTCCTGTCGCTCCCCGGCGTCGAGGGCGCGGCCGTGCTCGGCGAGCCGCACGAGCTCCTCGGGCAGCGCGTGCTCGCGGTCGTCGAGCTCGCCGACGGCGTCGAGCTCGAGCGCGTCGTGACGGCGGCCCGCGCCGAGCTCTCGCCGGTCGAGCTCCCCCGGCGATGGTTCGCCATGGCCGTGCCGCGCACCGACTCGGGCAAGGTCGCCCGCGGCGTCCTGCGCGACGCGCTCGCCGTCGGGCGCGCCTCGGCGACGGGTATCCGGCGGCGTTCGAGCGGAGCACGTCGTGACCGCCGCGGCAGTGCTGGTCGCCGCCCGCCGGAGCGCCATCGGCACGGCCGGACGCGCGTTCGCCGAGCACACGGTCGACGCCCTCGCCGCCCCGGTGCTCGCGGATGTCGCTCGCGCGGTCGCCCCGCGGGCCTCGCCGTCGACGACGTCGTGCTCGGCAACTGCATGGGCCCGGGCGGCGACCTCGCCCGGGTGTCCGCGCTCCGCGCCGGGCTCGGCGACGAGGTGCCGGGCGTCACCGTCGACCGGCAGTGCGGGTCGGGGCTCGACGCCGTGCTGCAGTCGGCCTCGCGGGTGCGGGCCGGCGACGCGCGGCTGCTCCTCGCCGGTGGCGCGGAGTCGGCGTCGACGGCACCGCATCGCTCGTGGCCGGGCTCGGGCGAGCGCTACACGCGCGCGCCGTTCGCCCCGGCCGGCTTCCCCGATCCCGACATGGGCCCGGCCGCCGACCGGCTCGCCGCCGAGCTCGGCATCTCCCGGGCACGGCAGGACGCGTGGGCGGCCCGCTCGCACGCGCGCGCGGCGGCGGCGCAGCAGGCCGGCGTGTTCGACGCCGAGATCGTCCCGATCGACGGCGTGGTCCGCGACGACCGGCCCCGTGCCGCGATGGACGTCGCCCGGCTCGCACGCTTCGCCCCGGTCTTCGCGGGCGACCACGACGTGCAGCTCGCGGCCGGGTCGCGCGCCGGCGCGGCATCCGATCGCGGCACCGTGACCGCCGGCAACTCCTGCGGCTTCTCCGACGGGGCCGCCGCCATGGCCGTGACCACCGAGGCCGTCGCCCGCGAGCTCGGCCTGCCCGCCCTGCGCGTGCGCGCCGCGGCGGTCGCGGCCGGCGACCCGTCGCTCCCCGGCCTCGGTGCGGCCCCCGCTGCCCGCGCCGCCCTCGCCCGCGCCGGCATGTCCCCCGCCGACCTCGGCTTCGTCGAGATCACCGAGGCGTTCGCGGCGCAGGTGCTCGCGGTGAGCGACGCGCTCGGCCTCGACGAGGACCTCATCTCGGGCGACGGCGGCGCGATCGCGCTCGGGCATCCGTGGGGGGCATCCGGTGCCGTGCTGCTCGTGCGGCTGGCCGCGCGCATGGCCGCCGCGGACGACTCCCGCGCCGGGCTCGCGGCCTGCTCGATCGGCGGCGGCCAGGGCATCGCGATGATCGTGGAGCGCGTGGCATGAGCGAGATCCGGTTCGAACAGGTCAGCCACGACTTCGGCGCCGAGCGGGTCGTCGACGACGTGACGCTCGTGCTGCGCGAGCGCCGCGTCGGCATCGTCGGCGCGAACGGCTCGGGCAAGTCGACGCTCGCGCGCATGATCAACGGGCTCGTGACGCCCGACGTCGGGCCGGGTCGTGGTCGACGGCCTCGACGTCGCCCGGCAGGGTCGCGAGGTGCGACGCCGGGTCGGGTTCGTGTTCACGAACGCCGACAACCAGATCGTCATGCCGACGGTGCGCGAGGACGTCGCGTTCACGCTGCGACGGCACCGGCTCGAGAAGGCGGATGCCGCGGCGCGCGTCGATGCGGCCCTCGACCGCGTCGGGCTCACCGACCTCGCCGACCGCCCGGCCCACCGCCTCTCGGGCGGGCAGAAGCAGCTGCTCGCCATCGCATCGGTGCTCGTGGCGGAGCCGGCGATCGTGGTCGCCGACGAGCCGACGACCCTGCTCGACGCCCGGAACGCCCGCCGCGTCGGCGGAGCACTTCGAGTCGCTCGACCAGCAGCTCGTGGTCGTCAGCCACCAGCTCGAGCTGCTCGAGTCCTTCGACCGGGTCGTCGTGATGGAGGCGCGGCCGCATCGTCGCGGACGACGTCCCCGACGTCGCGCTCGACGCCTACCGGGCCCTCATCGGATGAGCGTCCCGGCATGATCGGCGTCTTCCATCCCGGCACCTCGCTCGTGCACCGCGCTCCGGCGCTCGTGAAGCTCGGCGTGCTCGCCGCGCTCGTCACCACGGTCGCGCTGCTCCCCTCGCTCGCGTGGCTCGGCGCGGCATCCGCGCTGGTGGTCGTGCTCTTCGCGGTCGCCCGCGTGCCGTTCGCGGTCGCGTGGCGCCAGGTCGTGCCGATCCTGTGGGTGCTCGCGTTCACCGTGCCGGTGCAGGTGATCTTCGGCGGCTGGGAGGCCGCGGCGGTGATGGCGGTGCGCCTCGTGCTCGCGGTCGCGCTCGCCGCGCTCTACACGCTGACGACGCCCGTGAGCGCGACGCTGGACGCGATGCAGGCGCTGCTGCGCCCCTTCCGCCGGTGGATCGACGCCGATCGGGTGGGCCTGGCGCTCGCGCTGACCATCCGGTGCGTGCCGCTCCTCGCCGACCTCGTGCGCGAGGTGCTCGAGGCGCGCAAGGCCCGCGGGGCCGAGGGCTCGGTGCTCGCGCTGGCCGTGCCCGTGATCGTGCGCGCGCTGCGCACGGCGGAGCACCTCGGCGAGGCGCTCACGGCGCGCGGCTTCGACGACTGACGGTCGGGCGCACGGCGCGCGGTCGGCGCGGCGAGCCGGGAGCGCGGGCGAGCCGGGCGCGCCGGCGGGCGATGTCGCCCGGTCCCGGCAGACTGGTCGACGGCCGATCGGCCGAGCACGGCGCCGACCGGGAGAACGACACGCGATGATGGGCATCACGCATGCGACGAGCGGCGCCGCGGCATGGGTCGCGATCACCGGTGCGATGCCGATGCTCGCGCTCGGGGCGTATCCCCTCGACCCGGTGGGCGTGCTCGCGGGCGCATCGGTGGCCGCCGGGGCCGCGCTCCTCCCCGATGCCGATCATCACAGCGCCACCATCGCCCACTCGGTCCCCGTGCTCGGACGGGTCGTCACCGGCACGGTCGGCCTGCTCTCGGGCGGACACCGACAGGGCGCGCACTCGGGCGTCGCGGTGGTCGTCGTCGCGGCCGTCGCGTGGGCGCTCACCCTCGTCACCCTCGCGGTCGACGAGTTCGGCACCGTCGCCGTCGGCGCCGGCGTCGGCACCGCGGTGCTCACGTGCTTCGGCCTCAAGGCGCGCGATGTCGTGCGCACCTGGGCGGCGGCCTGGGCGCTCGGCGGGGTGCTCGGAGCGTTCATCGTGGTGGTCGCCCCCGAGCAGGTCGCCTGGTTCCCGCTCGCGGTCACGGTCGGGTTCATCGCGCACCTCGTCGGCGACTTCCTCACGACCGGCGGGGTGCCGGGCCTGCTCTGGCCCTGGGCGCCGCGGCCGCCCGAGCAGCTCCGCCCGGTGCCGGTGCTGAACCGCGTATGGCTGCCGAGCGGCCATGTCGCGCTCCCCCTGCTCGGCGACACCGGCTCGCTCCGCGAGACGATGCTCGGCACCGTGCTCGGGCTCTACTGCGCCGCCGGCTTCGCGTACGAGGGCCTCCGGATGTTCGGCATCGACCTCTTCGCGCGCCTGTCGGCGGGCGCATGACCGCCAGAATGGTCCGGTGACCACCTCACCGCCAGCCGCAATCGTCGTCGGCATCGAACCCGCCGCCTCCGCCGAGGACGTGCCGCTCGTCGCCGCCATCGCCGAGCTCATCAACGAGGTGTACGTCATCGCCGAGGCCGGCCTCTGGGTGGACGGCGCCCGCCGCACGGACGCGCGGGAGGTCGCCGAACTGGTCCGGTGGGAGGAACTCGCCGTGGCCCGCATCGACGGCCGGCTCGTCGGCGTCGTCCGGGTGCACCCGCTCGACGCCGAGACGGCGGAGTTCGGGATGCTGGCGGCCGACCCCGCGCGACGCGGCATCGGCATCGGTCGCGCGCTCGTCGCGTTCGCAGAGGGCTGGGCGGTCGAGCGGGGGTTCGCGCGCATGCAGCTCGAGCTGCTCGTCCCCACGTCGTGGCAGCATCCGTCGAAGCAGTTCCTGCACGAGTGGTACTCGCGCATCGGGTATCGCGAGGTGAAGACGAGCACGCTCGGGGAGCTCTACCCCGAGCTGGAGCCGCTGCTCGCGACGTCCTGCGACCTCGTCGTCTACCGCAAGTCGCTCGAGCACGACAGCACCGGCGGTCTCCGAGGACTGACCGGGACTAGCCTGCCGCCGAGGTGGCCGCGACCGTCATGAGGTCCGCCGCCGCGTCGTCGTCGAGTCCCTCCTGCGACAGTCGGCGCCAGGTCCAGAAGTCGAGCGCCAGCCGGATGAGCGCCCGTTGCGCCGCGCCGGCGCCCAAGCCTTCCGCGAGCGCGTCCGCGAGCCGGTCGGCTCGCGCGTCCGCGGTTCGTCGCATCAGCGTGTCCAGCGCAGGCACCAGGGTGCGGTCTCGTTGGATGTTCTCCGCCATCGGCTGGGTCTCGCGGTACCAGCGGTAGGAGCCGCGGAGTGCCGCGCGGACGCGTTCGGCGGGCTCGGTGACGGCCAGGGCGGCATCGAGGTCGGGCAGCGGGTGCAACTCCATCCAATGCGCCTGGCATGCCCCGAACAGCTCCGCCTCGTCGGGGAAGTTCTTGTACACGGTGAGGCGTTGCACGCCGGCTCGGCGAGCGACCTCGGCGACGGTCGTCTGTGCGGGCCCGACCTCCTGGTGCAGGTCCATCGTCGCGAGCACGATGCGCTCCCGCGTCTGCCGCTGGGCCTCGGCGCGGGATTTGAGCTCGTACTTCCGCTTTTCGATTGACATGGTGTTCATTGATGGTAGACCATTGGACCAATCAATAAACGCTGTGTTCATCGAAAGAGGCGCATCATGCTCACTCACACGGCACGCGTACTCGGATCGGACCAAGGCCGCCTCGGCCGGCTCGGCTCGATCGGCGTTCGCTTCATGGTGGACTCCGCCGATTCGAGCGGCTCCTTCGCGCTGGTCGAACATCCCGTCCCGCCACGCAAGTTGGCCGCCCCATTGCACCGACACCACCGGGAAGACGAGTACACCTTCGTGCTCGCCGGCGAGATCGGCGTGCTGCTCGGCGACGAGGTGGTCGTCGGCGGGCCAGGCGACCTGATCTTCAAGCCACGCGGGCAGTGGCACACGTTCTGGAATGCCGGCTCCGAACCGGCTCGGGTGCTGGAGATCATCTCCCCCGGAGGATTCGAGGGCTACTTCGAGCAGCTCAGCGACCTCCTCGCAGAGGAGTCGCCGCCCGACCCGGCGAAGGTCGGCGCGATCGCCGAGCGCTTCGGGCTCGACCTCGACCCCGGCAGCATTCCGCGACTGACCGCCGAGCACGGACTGACCTTCGGCAGGGACGCCGACTGAAGAGCACCTCCTGCGCCGGCTGAGCGCGCCTTCGCCGTGCCGGGCGTCGCCGCCGTGGGCGGTCCGTGACAGGATCGCGGTGTGGCCGACCGATTGATGCTCCTCGACACCGCGTCCCTCTACTTCCGCGCGTTCTACGGCGTGCCCGACTCGCTGCGGCGCGCAGACGGCACCCCCGTCAACGCCGTGCGCGGGCTGCTCGACATCATCGCCAGGCTGGTGAACGACTACGAGCCCACGCACCTCGTGGCCTGCTGGGACGACGACTGGCGGCCGCACTGGCGCGTCGAGCTGATCCCGAGCTACAAGGCGCACCGCGTCGCCGAGATCGTGCCCGCCGGCCCCGACGTCGAGGAGACGCCCGACCCGCTCGAGGCGCAGATCCCGATGATCCGCGAGATCCTCGCCGCGCTCGACCTCACCGTCATCGGGGCCGCGCGCCACGAGGCCGACGACGTCATCGGCAGCCTCGCCACGCAGGCCGACACGGCGGTCGACGTCGTCACCGGCGACCGCGACCTGTTCCAGCTCGTCGACGACGCCAGCGACGTCCGCGTGATCTACACCGCACGCGGCATGAGCAAGCTCGAGGTGCTCACGGATGTCTCGGTCGTCGGCAGGTACGGCGTCCTGCCCAGCCAGTACGCGGACTTCGCGGTGCTGCGCGGCGACGCGTCCGACGGACTGCCGGGGGTCGCCGGCATCGGCGAGAAGACCGCGGCGAGCCTGCTGCAGCAGTTCGGCGACCTCGACGCGCTCATCGCGGCCGCGGCCGATCCCGCGGTACCGCTCTCGGCGACGATGCGGGCGCGCATCTCGGGCGCGGCGGACTACCTCGACGTCGCGCCGACCGTGGTCGAGGTCGTCCGCGACCTCGAGTTCCCGCCGTTCGAGGCCCGCCTGCGACCGCTCGACGCGGCCGAGGTCGCCGAGGTGCAGCGCCTCGGCGAGGAGTGGAACCTCGGCGGGTCGGTGCAGCGGGTGCTCCAGGCGCTCGGCAACGAGGTCGGCCCGGCGTAGCGCTCGCACGAGTCGGGGTCAGGCGGAGGCACCGACTCCCGCGCCGGCACCGAGCACCGTCGCGAGCGCGCGACGCACGGATGCCGCGTCGCCGCCCGCCTGCTGTCGAGCGGATGCCTCGGCGAGCGCCTGCCGCCACGCGGCGAGCAGCAGCGACCCGATCGGCGCGTCGTCGGCGTCGGCGGCATCGGCGAGGAACACGGCGATCGGATCCGACGGAACGCCGAACGCATCGGCTCCGCCGACCTCGTCGGGTCGGGGCTCGGCCAGCAGCCGCGCGAAGCCCGAACCGACCAGATAGTCGTATCCGACGAGCAGCACGACGGCGAGCCCGGCGGGCTCATGCGCGTCGCGCACGGCCGCCGCGCCCTCCATGCGATCGAGCACGCGCCGCTCCACGTCGGTGCGCACGAGATCGTAGAGCCCGGCCTTGCTGCCGAAGTGGTGGTAGAGCGAGCCGATCGTGACGCCGGCGGATGCCGCGAGCTCGGTCACGCCGACGGCGTCGTACCCGCGCGCGCCGAAGGCCGCGAGCGCCTCCTGCACGAGGAGCGCCTTCGTCGAACCGGGAACGGGTACCCAACTGCGCACGACGCGAGTATAGTCTCGTTCTGTCAACCCATAACGTGATTACGGTCAGGAGTGTCCGATGCAGCTGCAATTCCTCTACGTCCCCGTCGCCGACCTCGACTCGGCGGTCGCGTTCTACCGCGACGAGCTGGGGTGGACCGAGGCCTGGCGCGAGAGCGACGACACGGTGGCCTTCGCCCTGCCCGACTCGTCGGTGCAGGTCATGGTCTCGACCGCGCCGGGCTCGGCGGGCCCGATGTACGAGGTCGACGACCTCGAGGCGTTCCTCGCGGCGCACCCGTCGGTGCCGCGGCTCGGCGAGGTGTCCGAGATCCCCGACGGTCGCGTCATCGAGCTCACGGGCCCCGACGGGAACACGTTCCACGTGTTCGACCAGGTCGGCGCGGCATCCGGGGCATGAAGCGCGGGGCATGAAGAAGGCCCCGAACCTGGCGAGAGGTTCGGGGCCGTCCGTGCACCCCCAGGGACTTGAACCCTGAACCCACTGATTAAGAGTCAGTTGCTCTGCCGATTGAGCTAGAGGTGCATGCTGTTCGCGTGCTCGGCCCGGCTGTCTTCGACAACCCGAACCGAGGGACCACGTTATCAGGAGAACCGGCCGGAGCGCCAATCGAGTGGATGACGCGGCCCGGTCCGAACGCCGAGCCCTCCCGACGGACGTGGCCGATAGCCTGATGAGGTGACCGACGACCACGCCGAAGACCTCGATCTCGCCCTCGAACTCGCCGACCTCGCCGACGCCGTCTCGCTCGCCCGCTTCCGCGCGGTCGACCTCGACGTGCAGACGAAGCCCGACCGCACGCCCGTCACCGAGGCCGATCTGGCGGTGGAGCGCACCATCCGCGACCGGCTCGCCGAGGCGCGCCCGGGCGACGGGATCCTCGGCGAGGAGTTCGGCACCGAGGGCGACTCCACCCGGCAGTGGATCATCGACCCGATCGACGGCACCGCGAACTTCCTGCGCGGCGTCCCGGTGTGGGGCACGCTCATCGCGCTCGCGGTCGACGGCGTGCCCGTGGTCGGCGTCGCCTCCTCCCCCGCGATGGGCCGCCGCTGGTGGGCCGCCCGCGGCCTCGGCGCCTGGACGACCGCATCGGCCGGCGAGCTCGGTGCCGACGCCTCGGACGCGGCGGATGCGGCATCCGCTCGCGTACCGGGCGCTCGCAGGCTGCGCGTATCCGGCGTCGAGCGCCTCGCGGATGCCTCGCTCAGCTTCCAGAGCCTCGCGCAGTGGCGCGACGCCGGCTACCTCGACCGGCTGCTCGACCCTGTCGCAGCAGGTCTGGCGCGACCGGGCCTACGGCGACCTGTGGTCGTACGCACTGCTCGCCGAGGGCCTCATCGACATCACGGGCGAGTTCGACGTGAAGCCCTACGACCTGGCGGCGCTCGTGCCGATCGTCGAGGAGGCCGGCGGCCGCTTCACGTCGATCACGGGCGAACCCGGCCCGTGGCACGGCAGCTCGCTCGCGACCAACGGGCTGCTGCACGATGCCGTGCTCGACGTGCTCGCCGACGGCGCCGGCGAGGCCTGAGCCGTGGAGCTGTGCATCTTCACCGAGCCGCAGCAGGGCGCGAGCTACGACGACCAGCTCGCTCAGGCCGCCGCCACCGAGCGCCTCGGGTTCGACGGCTGGTTCCGCTCCGACCACTTCCTCGCGATGGGCGACACCGACCCGCTGCCGGGTCCGACGGATGCCTGGACCACCCTCGCGGGCCTCGCGCGCGACACCCGCCGCATCCGGCTCGGCACGCTCGTGTCGTCGGCGACGTTCCGGCATCCGTCGATCCTCGCGATCCAGGTCGCGCAGGTCGACGCGATGTCGGGCGGACGCGTGGAGCTGGGGCTCGGCACCGGCTGGTTCGCCGAGGAGCACGAGGCGTACGGCATCCCGTTCCCGCCCAAGCGGTTCGGCCTGTTCGAGGAGCAGCTCGAGATCATCACCGGCCTGTGGTCCACCCCGGTCGGTGAGCGGTTCGACTTCTCCGGCGAGCACTACGTGCTGCGGGATGCCCCGGCGCTGCCGAAGCCCGTGCAGGGCCGCGTGCCCGTGATCATCGGCGGCGCCGGACCGAAGCGCACGCCCGCGCTCGCGGCTCGATTCGCGACCGAGTTCAACATCGGATTCCGGTCGGAGGACGTCGTCGCCGAGACCTTCGACGGCGTGCGACGCGCCTGCGAGCAGATCGGGCGCGACCCAGCCACGATGCGCACGACGGTCGCGCTGCCCACGGTGGTCGCCACCGACGACGCGGACTACCTGCGCCGCCTCGCAGCGATCGGGGCCGACGCCGACACGTTCGCCGAGGTCAACATCGCGGGTACGCCCGAGGCCGCGGTCGAGAAGCTCCTGCGCCTGCGCGACCTCGGCGCCGACCGGGTGTACCTGCAGCTCGTCGACCTGCGCGACCTCGACCACCTCGAGCTGATCGCGGCCGAGGTGCTGCCGCACCTGCGCTGACCGCTTGCCGCCGGCGAGAGCCGCTCGCCGGCGCTGACGAGCCATCCCATCGCGAATCATGTGATCTCAATGATGCGATCGAGCGGCCCGCGGGGTGCAATGGCCCTGCAGCTTCGCTGCCACCCGTTCGGAAGCACACACAGGTGACGGAAGCACACACAGGTGAAAGGGATCCATGATGTCTGACGCACTCAACGATGAAGAAGAGCCCGTGCTCGACCTGCTCGCACGCATGACCGCCGACTCGGTCGAGTCCTCCAACCTCGACGCGGAGACCCTCGTGCTCGTGCGGATCGCCGCCCTCGTCGCGGTCAACGCGCCACCGGTGTCGTACGCACTGAACCTCGAGGTCGGCAGCGAGGTCGGACTCGACGCCGACGCCCTCCGCGGCGTGCTCACCGCGATCGCACCCATCGTCGGCACGGCGCGGGTCGCGGCCGCAACGGGCAACATCGTCAAGGCCCTCGCCGCCGAGATCGAACTCGAGGACCTCGAGATCGCGCTCCTCGAGGACGACGAGGACGACACCCTCTGACACTTCCGGCTCGACCCGGGGCCGGATGACCCGGCAACGCATGAAGGCCCGGTTCACGCGGATCTCCGCAAGAAACGGGCCTTCAGGCAATCATGCGCGAAGCATCCGATGACAGCTGGATGAACTGGGCAGGGAGACTGTCCTACAGCTGACGTCGAGCGGTACGCCGGTGAGCCTCGACGTACGACACCCCTCGACGCCGGCCGGGACGCCGCCAGGTCAGGTGATCACCGAGTACGCGTTCCAGCCGGTACCGATCTGCGAAGTCTGCTTCCAGCCGCCTGCACCGTTGCCTGAGTAGAGCAGCAGCGCGCCCGGCCGCGGTGCGCCCGAGCACATCGGCGTTCCCGTCCCCGTCGAAGTCGCCGGGTCCGATCATCGCGGTCATCGGCTCCCAACCCGTCCCGACCGAGACTCGCGGGAGCCATCCGCCCCCGCCATCGCCGGGGTACAGATAGAGCACGCCGGAAGAGCGTGCCAGCACATCGACGGCGCCGTCTCCGTTGAAGTCTCCGGGTGCGATCACGGGCGACATCGTGCCCCAACCGGATCCCACCTGGACGGCCGTGCGCCACCCACCGTTGCCGTTGCCCGGGTACAGGAGCATCCGGTAGCCGTCGTCCACTGCGAGGACGTCGACGTTGCCGTCCCCGTCGAAGTCTCCCGGCCCGATGATCGACCGCATGATGTTCCACCCCGTCCCCACCTGGGCGCGAGCCTTCCACCCCGCCTGCGCCGTTTCCGGGATACAGGAACAGTCGTCCGCCGGTGTCCCTGGCGAGCACGTCGGCGTTGCCGTCGCCATCGAAGTCCCCGGGCATGAAGATCGCGGTCATGATGTTCCAGCCCGTTCCGACGACACGCGCAGGGCTGCCACCCTCCGGCCCCGTTGCCGGGCTGCAGCAGGAGGTTCCCGCGCTTGGTCGCGCGTCAACACGTCCGCGTCGCCGTCGCCATCGAAGTCGTGGCTCGGCCCTATCGCCGGTGCCCGCACGACGTAGCGCTGCGATGCCCGCGCTCGACGGGTTGCCGGCCGTGTCGATGGCGAAGTAGCGCAGCTGGAATGACGTGCTCAAGGTCAGCGGAGCGCTGTAGACCGGGCTGTTCGTCGTCGGTGCAGACCCATCGACGGTGAAGTGGATCCGCCGCCACGTCTCGAACTCGGCGAGGCCGACCGCGGTCGTCGTGCCACGAGGATGGCCGGCCACGTTTCGGACGAATCCGGCGCCGTCGATCGGGCGAGCTGGTCGAGCACTTCCCGGAAACGAGAGCACCCCCGGGTGACCGGGGGTGCTCTCGTCAACGTGCGACAACGGCCGATGGTGGAGATGGGGGGAATTGAACCCCCGTCCATCGCTGTGATTCCACGCCTTCTCCGGGCGCATCCTGTGCAAGCGTTCTGCTCGGCCCCGACCTTTGCCACAGGCACCTAAGTCGACAGGCCCAGCCTGAAAAGAGTCCCGCACGTCGCTCAGGCGACGACGCGCAGCAAGTTCCCTAGATGACGCCAGCGACCGGGGCGGGAACAGACCCGGGCTGACGGACTATCGGGCTCGCTTAGGCAGCGAGGGCGAAGTCAGACTGCTTCTTATTGGCAGTTATTGTTTTGCAGAGATCGTTTACGAGATAACCCTGCATCCTCGGCCCGCTTCTCGTGGGTTCGCAGGCGATGTCGAAACCGATCATCCCCATGAGTCACCGCACCGGTGGGAGCCGGTTCGGCGGGCCGTTGTCGCACGCTGTGGAGTTTCCAAACCCGCGCGAACCCGAGGGCTGCGCGGCCTTACAGATTACAACATACTCGCCGGCACTGTCATTCCTCGGCTATCGTTCACGCGCCCGTAACCCACGGCCCGGCCGTTGCCCGTAGCGTCCCGACATGGGAACTCTCGACGCCGACCCCCGCATCGCGCCCGAGCGCGCGCTCGACGGCTCCCACGGCCGCCGGCGCACGGGAGTCGCATGATCGGGCGGGTCGACCCGTTCATCGGCACCGAGGTCACCGACCTTCCGCCGCCCGAGGGGCTCGCCGCCACGTGGTGGTGGCCGAAGCCGCAGATCGGCAACACGCATCCCGGGCGACCTCCCCGTTCGGGATGGTGTCGGCGTGCGCGTACTCTGGCGCCTATCCCACCGGCTACGGCGCTGTACGACCTGAGCACCGAGGGCGTGCCGCACGACGATCCACGACGAGCCCGTGGCGTCGGGATTCACGCACTTCCAGCAGTCCGGCACCGGCGCGATCCGCAAGTACTACAACTACTTCCGCGTCACGCCGATGCTCGAGCCGCTCGACGCGCTCGACACGCACTGGGCCCTCGACGACGAGACGGCGGAGCCGGGCTACTACGCCGCGACCCTGACTCCGGCATCCGCGCGAGCTCACCGTCGGTCCGAAGTCCGCGGTGCACCGCTACACGTTCCCGCGCCACCGCAACGCGCGCATCGTGGTCGACTTCTCGCTCGGCGGCCTGGCGATCCCGCACGGCGCGACGGTCCCGCTGCGGGCGCACCTCGAGTCGATCGGCCCGGGGATCGCCCAGGGCGAGATCGTCGTCGAGGGCGTGCCGCTCGCCGTCCACATCGAGTGCGACGCCACGGCCTGGCGCCAGATGCTCTGGTACGACCGGCGGCTGATGGCCGGCGGCACCCGCCTCGAGTTCGACGCGATCCGTCTGACGACCCTGCGGCCGTTCGGGCTGATGTGGCGCGGGCCCGACCGAACCGGGCAGAGCGATCGAGCTGCGCATGGGCTTCTCGCTGCGCGGCGTCGAGCAGGCGCGGGCGAACCTGCGAACGACTGCGGCATCGAGCCCGGCCCGTTCGACCGCCAGCGCCGGGACCGCACCAAGAAGCGTGGCGCAAGCACCTCGAGGCGATCACGGTCGACGCGGCATCCGCAGAACGAGCAGACGGTGTTCTCGACGGCGCTCTACCACTCGCTGATCAAGCCGTGCTTCGCACCGCGACGAGAGCCCGTTCTGGACGATCGGACGGACCGTTCGTGTTCGACATCTCCACGATGTGGGACATCTACAAGACCCAGCTGCCGCTGCTCACGGCGCTCGTGCCCGACCGGGCGGTCGAGCTCGTCACGGCGCTGCTCTCGGTCAAGGAGGAGGAGGGCAACTTCCCGATCGGCTACCGGATGGCGCGCGGCACCGACCGGTTCTTCCGCCAGGGCAGCGCGCTCGCGCACACCTTCTTCGCCGACGTCTGCGAGCTCGGCCTGCCCGGCATCGACTGGGAGTACGCGCTGGTGCACCTGCACGACGACCTGCGTCGCAATTACGGCGAGGACTTCCTGGAGAAGGGCGTCGCCCACCCGATCAGCCACACGCTCGACCTCGCCTACGGGTACCGCTGCACCGCGAAGGTCGCCCGCCACGTCGGCGACCACGAGCTGGCCGACCAGCTCGACGAGCTGGCCGCGCCGTGGTGAACGCGTTCGACGCCGACACGGGCCTGCTGCTCGACTCCACGTTCTACGAGGGCGGCCGGTGGAACTACTCGTTCCGGCTGCTCCACGACATGGCGGCCGCATCGAGCTCGCCGGCGGCGACGACGCCTTCGTCGAATGCTCGACGCGTTCTTCGGTTCGGCCAGCCCGGTCGACAGCTCGGGCGTCGCCCCGGCGATCGAGGAGCTCGCGGCGGGTACGCGCTCGGACCGCTTCGAGGGCCTCAACAACGAGCCCGACATGGAGGCGCCCTGGGCCTACCACTACGCCGGGCGGCCCGACCGCACCGCCGAGGTGGTGCACGCCGCCGTCACCAGCGTTCGGAACCGGTCGCGGCGGCCTGCCGGGCAACGACGACTCGGGCGGGCTCAGCTCGTGGTACGTGTGGGCGTCGCTCGGGCTGTTCCCGGTCGCCGGCCAGAGCCTCTTCCTCGTCGAACGCGCCGTCGTTCGCCGAGTCCGCGATCCGGCTCGGCGAGCGGCGACTTCGCATCGAGACCACGGGATTCGTCGAGCCGCGCGCCGACGGCCCGGCCCAGTACGTGCAGTCGGTCGACGTTCAACGGCGACCCGCTCGACCGCACCTGGCTGCGCGGTGACGAGGTGCACCGCGGCGGCCGATTACTCGTCGAGCTCGGCCCAGAGCCGAGCGACTGGGGACGGAACGCCCGCCCGCCGTCGGCCTCGGCCGACTGACACCGCTCCCGCCCGTCGGCCACGACCGACCTCCGCATCCGCGCCGGCCTCGACCGGCCGACCTGCACCACCAGCGCACACTGCACGCCCGCATCGAACGAAGGACGCGCTCATGAACACCAAGCCCCGGAACCGCCTCGTCATCGTCATCCGCGCCGACCCCGTGATCTGCGGGCACTCGGTCGAGGGCCGGAACCTCGCCGAGGCCGCCCTCGAACGCGGGTTCGACGACGTCCGCATCGTCACCTGGCCGATCGAGCGTCTGCAGGCCACCGGCCTGCCGCTGAAGCCGCTCGACCGCATGCTGCCCTACAGCGACCGGATCATCGTCGAGCGGCCCGAGCCGGTGGGCGACTACAAGGTGCCCGACGGGCGCTACCTCGCCGGCATCACCGGGCGGCTCGTCGAACTCTTCACCGACGGCGTGCCGACCGTCTGCCTCTCGCTCTACCTCAGCCCGCACACGGTGGCGGTCACCGACGCCGTGCGGGCCGCGTGGAGCACCGGCCTGCCCGTGAACGTCACGACGATCGCAGAAGCGGTCGGGTCGGATGTCACGAACGTCGTGCGCTCGTGCGTCGAGCGAGGGCCGGTTCGGCGCCGCCGCCCACATCCTCTCGAGCTACCTCGCGCAGGACCACTGCGTCGCCGTGTCGGAGTACACCCGCGACCTCATCATCGACGCGGCCGCCGAGTCGACGCCTGCTACGGCACGCCGCTTCGCCGAGCAGTGCCGCGAGCGCATCGGCATCTCCTACCCGGCGATCGACACGTCGCAGTACCTCGACCTCGATCCGGCGCCGTCGACCGGGTGCTCGCCGCCGCGGGCTCGAGCGCGACGGCTACGTGTTCTTCCTGTCGCGGCTCAGCGCGGGGAAGGGTGTCGACGACCTCATCGACGGCTTCGAGCGCACGCCCGCGACAGCGGCTCCGGCTCGTCATCGCCGGACGCGGTCCCGAGGCCGAGGAGCTGCGTCAGCTCGCCGCCGCATCGCCGCTGCCGATCGCATCGTGTTCCTCGACGATGTCGACGACGCCGAGAAGCCGTACCTGATGGCGGGATGCGCGGCGTTCGTGCTGCCGAGCAAGCCCCGGCCCGAGTTCGTCGAGACGTTCGGCATCGCCCTGGTCGAGCAGATGCTCGCCGGCGGCGGCCCGTCATCACGACGGCCACCGGCGGCATCCTCGAGGCCGTCGGCGACACGCGTTCATCGTCCCGTCGACGATCCCGACGCCATCGCCGCCGGGATCGACACGGCGCTCGCGCTGACCCCCGAGGAGCGCACGGCGCGGGCGGAGCGAGCCCGCGCCCACGCGCTGCAGTTCGACCGCGGCGTGGTCTTCGAGCGGCTCTTCGACGGGGTGGGGGTGCTGCCGGCGCGCATGCCGGCGTGAGGCTCCGCGGCGCGGTCGGACCCGGCACGTATGCTGAGGTCGGCCGCGTACGCGCGCGGCCGCGGATGCGCCACGTCGCCCGCCGCTCGCTGCCGAAGAGGACCACATGCCGACCACGATCGCCGTCACCGGACACGCCGAGGAGCGCATCGCGCCCGAGCTCGGCGTCGTCACCCTGTCGGTGGGCGGCTCGGGCGCCCGCCGCGACGACGTCTACAGGCGCACCAGCACGGCGCACGAGCGCCTGATCGCCGCGGTGCGCGAGCTCGAGGCATCCGGGGCGCTCGAGAAGTGGTCGGCCGACCAGCTCCGTCTGGTCGTACCGCCCGTGGAACAAAGGGCCGGCAGCTGCCGGTCGTGCACCAGGCGAGCGCCGATGTCGAGGTCGTGTTCCGCGACCTCGGGCGCCTTGGCGAATGGGTCGGCGACACCGCCGGCACCGACGAGCTCACGGTCGGCGGCATCGACTGGCGGTTGACGGATGCCACGCGAAAGCGCGTGCAGGAGACCGCGCAGCGCGCGGCGGTCGCCGACGCCGTGGCGAAGGCGCAGGTCTACGCGTCAGCGCTCGGACTCGGCACGCCCGCCCCGGTGGAGCTCGCCGACCACGGGTTGCTGAGCTCGCAGCCGACGCCCATGCCAGGCCATGATGATGCGCGCCGTCGCCGACGTCGGCGGCGCGGGCCAACCGAGTTCGCGCCGCAGGACCTCGTGATCGAGGCATCCGTCGACGCGCGCTTCACAGCCGAGCCCGCCTGACCGCCGCGGTCGCGTGCGCGATCCCCTCCCCCAGGGGCAGAAGTTGACAGATCCTGACGTTTGAGTAACGTTCAGACCAATCACATTGTTCTGCCGTACCCGATGCTGCAAACGGAGGAATCATGTTCAAGTCGCTCGCGGCGGCCGGATTGGTCCTCGCATTCGTCCTCATGCCCACTGCCGCCCAAGCGCTCGACTGTATCAACGTAAGCAAGCCGCCGGCGGAGTGCGGCTCCGTCTGCACCGACGGACCCATCATCAACGGCAACTGGGCATGGCTGCCCAGCGTCTTCCCCATTGCTCCCGAGGTGTGGGCGTTCGTGCCGCCCGGAACCGTCGAGGGGTTCGGTCTCCCGGGCGAGAACGGCAACTTCCAGAGCGGCGAGGGCTTCGCCCTGCTGGTGAACGCCATCTGCGACTCCCAGGGTTCGGTGCTGGTGAACCGCCAGACCGAGCACGGCATCCAGCTGCAGGAGGCCTGCTGATCCGGCGCCGCGACCGTGTCGCTCGGCTCCGAGGAGCGTCACCCGACGCGGACCGCCGTCCGCTCGACAGGGGACCCCGCGCTCAGGCGTCGGGGTCGATGAGGAGCCGCTCGAGCGCAGCGAGGTCGTGCAGCGCGAGCCCCGCCACGAGGAGGTACTCGCGCGTGGAGCCGTGGTCTCGCTCGATGGTCTCGATGACGCCCTCGATCGCCTCGCGGGGGCTGCCGCCCATGAGCACCCGGAGTTCGGGGCTGTCGGGGACGCCGTAGCGGCCGACGAGAGCCACCATCTCCTCCAGCCACTCGCCCGCGAGGTTCGACTCGGTGCGCGCGTAGTCCTCGATCACGGCCTCGCGATCGACGCCGGCCGCGAGCAGCGCGAGCGCAACGACGACACCGGTGCGGTCCTTGCCGGCGGTGCAGTGCACCACGACCGACCGCTCCCCTGCGCTCGCGATCTCGCGCAGCGCGCTCACGACCACCGACGCGTGCTGGGTGACGATGCGCTCGTACAGCGCGTCGAGCGAGATGCCACCCGAGCCCTGGGATGCCCCGGAGCCCTCGAAGACCGGGAGGCTCAGCACCTCGACGTCGTGTCCGTGCAGGTCGTCGGGCATGAGCCGCGCCCGTTCTCGTCGCGCAGGTCGATGACGATGCCGACGCCGAGCTCGCGGAGTTCGGCACGGCCCGCCTCACTGAGCCGGTGCAACCCGTCGGAACGGAACAGCACGCCCTCGCGCACCGTGCCGGTTGCCGCCGGAAGCCCGCCGACGTCGCGGAAGTTGTAGGTGCCGGGAACCGGGATGCGGGTCGAGGTCTCCATCGCGATGAGCCTACCCCGCAGCGGCGACACGACGGCTGGGAGGCCGCCCCGCAACCCGGCCGCCCGAACCGGGCCGCCGACCGGGCGACGCCGCCCGCGGCATCCGCTCAGTCGCCGAGGTTGCGCC
Organism: uncultured Actinomycetota bacterium; assembly: GCA_963709115.1. Taxonomy (GTDB): domain Bacteria; phylum Actinomycetota; class Actinomycetes; order Actinomycetales; family Microbacteriaceae; genus Agromyces. The sequence continues at coordinate 8,660 of CAVPVF010000016.1, read as the reverse complement.
GGCTCGACATCGCGCGGTCGGCCTCGCGCTTGTCCTGCCGCTCGCGCAGCGCCTGGCGCTTGTCGTACTCGCGCTTGCCCTTGGCGACCGCGAGCTCGACCTTGGCCCGGCCGTCGCTGAAGTAGATCTTCAGCGGGACGAGCGTGTAGCCGCCCTCTTTCGTCTTGTGGCTGATCTTGACGATCTGCGGCTTGTGCAGCAGGAGCTTGCGCTTGCGCCGGGGCGCGTGGTTGTTCCAGGTGCCCTCGGTGTACTCGGGGATGTGCACCGCATCGAGCCACATCTCGCCGCCGTCGATGAACGCGTAGCCGTCGACGAGCGACGCACGGCCCTCGCGCAGCGACTTCACCTCGGTGCCCGTGAGCACGATGCCCGCCTCGTAGGTGTCCTCGATCGTGTAGTCGTGGCGCGCCTTGCGGTTGGTCGCGACGACCTTCTGGCCCGTTCCTTCGGCACGACCTGCTCCTTCGTTCGAGTGCGTTGCTGGCGGATGCCGCCCCGGCCGATGCCGGGGCAGCCTTTGATTCTAGCGGATGCCGCAGCACCCGTCGCCCGCCAGCGGCAGCTAGACCCGCAGGTACCGCGGATGGCGACGCCGGCCGAGACGGCCGCGAGCACCACGCCGACGCACGATGAGCAGCGGCACCACGATCAGCGCGTCGGTGAGGTCGACGAACGTGCGACAGGCTCTGCGCGAGGTAGCCCTGCACGAAGAACTGCACGATCGCGATGACCGCCCCGCCCGCGAGCAGCGACCCGATCAGCCCGGCGAACACGCCCTCGAGGATGAACGGCGTCTGGATGAAGCGGTTCGATGCCCCGACGAGGCGCATGATGCCGAGCTCGCGCCGTCGCGAGAACGCGGACAGCCGGATGGTGGTGGCGATCAGCAGCACGGCCGCGACGAGCATGATCGCCGCGATCGCGATCGCGGTGTAGCTCGCGGCGTTCAGGACGTCGAAGATCTGGTCGAGGTAGCCGCGCTGGTCCATGACCTGCTCGACGCCCGCGAGGCCGGCGAGCTCTCGACGATGACCGCGGCCTGCGACGGATCGACGAGGTTCACCCAGAACGTCTCGTTCAGCACCTCGGGGGTCACGTAGTCGGCGGCGGGCGTGTCCTCGAACTGCTCCTGGAAGTTCTCGTACGCCTGCTGGTGGTCCTCGAAGTAGAACTCGTCGATGAACGGCGCGAGCGTGTCGGAGTCGAGCTGGGCCTCGACGGCGGCCTTCTGCTCCTCGGTGGCCTCGCCGTCGGTGCAGTCCGGCCGCGGTCGAGACCGTGGTGCAGAGGTACACCGCGACCTGGGCGCGGTCGTACCAGTAGCCCTTCATCTGCGCGATCTGCAGCTGCAGCAGCGCGGCCGTGCCGACGAAGGTGAGCGAGATGAACGTGACCAGCACGACCGAGACGACCATCGAGGCGTTGCGGCGGAGGCCGTTCGCCGACCTCGCTGAGCATGAGTCCGATCCTCATCGCGTCGGACCCACTTCCGGCTCGTCGTCGCCCTCACGCGGGTCCGCCGGGCGCGCGCAGTCCCAGGCGCTCCGCGAGGGTCAGGTGCTCGGATGCCCCGGCGCCCGGCTTCGCGGCGGGTGCGGCGTCGGCCGCCTCGGCGTCGACTCAGCGGCGCCGCCGGCGGGTGCGACGGGCACTGCGGCGGTGGCGGCCGCGGTGATCGCCGCCGCGGCATCCGTCACCTCGTCGCGTTCCTCGGGCTCGACGTAGAGCGGCTGCTTCTCGTCCATCATCTTCCTGCCGACCTTGGGCGCAGCGGCCTTGACGCGCTTCGCGGGCGCCTTGGCCGCCTTCGCCTTGGCGGGCTTCGCGGCCGTCGCGGCGACGGCGGCGACGACGGCGTCGGCGTCCTCGTCGGCGGGCCCTCGGCGGGAACGGGCTCGCCGGCCGCGTCGTCGGTGGTGTCGGGCCCTCGGCTCCGCCGGTGAGCGCCTCGTCCACGTCGCCGAGCCGGCGCCGTAGCCCGCGCCGCGCTCGTCGCGCACGATGTCGCCCGCCGAGAGCTCGATCACGCGGCGCTGCATCTGGTCGACGATGCCGGCCTCGTGGGTCGCCATGACCACGGTCGTGCCGCTGGCGTTGATCGCTCGAGCAGGGTCATGATGCCGGCGCTCGTGACCGGGTCGAGGTTTCCGGTCGGCTCGTCGGCGAGCAGGATCTGCGGCTTGTTCACGATGGCGCGGGCGATCGCGACGCGCTGCTGCTCGCCACCCGAGAGCTCGTGCGGCATCCGCTTGCCCTTGCCGTCGAGGCCGACGATCTTGAGCGTCTCGGGCACGGCCTCCTGGATGAAGCCGCGCGACTTGCCGATCACCTGCAGGGTGAACGCGACGTTCTCGTAGACGGTCTTGTTGGGCAGCAGCCGGAAGTCCTGGAACACGACGCCGAGGTTGCGACGGAAGTACGGCACCTTGCGGCTGGAGATCGAGCCGAGGTCCTGCCCGAGCACGTGGATCCTGCCCTTCGAGGGCTTCTCCTCCTTGAGGACGAGCCGCAGGAAGCTCGACTTTCCGGAGCCCGACGCGCCCACGAGGAACACGAACTCGCCCCGGAGGATCTCGAGGCCGACGTTGTTCAGTGCGGGCCTCGACTGACCCGGATAGGTCTTGGTGACGTAGTCGAATCGGATCATCGCGTTCGAGCCTAAGCAGGGTGCCGTCGATCGTGTCCAGCGACTCGCCCAACTCTCAGGTTGCGCCCGTCGCGGGCGCGGGAATCGGGCGGACCGGCGTAGGTTGGACGTGCTACCCGCCCGCGACGCAGGAGGCGTCATGACCGTTCCCCTCATCGGCATCGTCACCGATCGGAAGGCGGCGAGCTACGGCGCGTGGGTCGACATCCCCACCGACGCGATCTCGCACACGTACGTCGCCGCGATCCAGGAGGCGGGCGGAGCTCCCGTGCTCTTCCCGAGCCTCGACGTGCACGTCGACGAGCCCGGACGCCTGCTCGACCTCATCGACGGACTCTTCCTGCCCGGCGGCCGCGACCTCGACGCGTCGCTGTACGCCAACGAGGCGCACCCCTCGAACGACAAGCCGCTGCGGGTGCGCGACGAGCTCGAGATCGCCCTCACCCGCGGCGCCCGCGAGCGCGACATCCCGGTGCTCGGCGCGTGCCGCGGGATGCAGGTGCTCAACGTGGCCCTCGGCGGCACCCTCGAGCAGCACCTCGGCGACCGCGTCGACCTCACTCCGCACCGCGCCGAGTTCGGCACGCACACGTCGCATCCGGTCGCGATCCACCCCGGCACGCTGCTGAGCGGCATCACGCACGAGCTGGAGTTCGACATCTCGTCGCACCACCACCAGGGCGTCGACGAGCTCGGCGAGGGACTCGTCGTTTCTGCGAGCGCGCCCGACGGCGTCGTCGAGGCGATCGAGTCCGTCGACGGCGCCTTCTGCCTCGGCGTGCAGTGGCATCCCGAGGAGCGGCTCGACCCAGAGGGCATCGCGCTGATCCGCGCGTTCATCGCCGCCGCCCGCACGCGGGCGAAGGCGAAGTTCGCGGTGCGGTCGTAAGGCTAGGCTCGCTGCGCTGGGTGCGGTCAGGGGCGCGTCGGACGCCGAGTCGCTCGGGCTACGGCCGGCCGTGTCGGCGGCTCGCTAGTCCTCGATCTTGCGCTTGCGCCACTTGATGCCGGCGGCGATGAACCCGTCGAGGTCGCCGTCGAAGACGTGGCTCGGGTTGCCGACCTCGTAGTCGGTGCGCAGGTCCTTCACCATCTGGTACGGCGCGAGCACGTACGAGCGCATCTGGTCGCCCCAGCTCGCGGTGATGTTGCCCGCGAGCTCCTTCTTCTGGGCCGCCTCCTGCTCCTTCTGGATCAGGAGCAGTCGCGACTGGAGCACGCGCATGGCGGCGGCTCGGTTCTGGATCTGCGACTTCTCGTTCTGCATCGAGACGACCGTGCCGGTGGGCAGGTGGGTGATGCGAACGGCGGAGTCGGTGGTGTTCACCGACTGGCCGCCGGGGCCGCTCGAGCGGAACACATCGACGCGGATGTCGCTCTCGGGGATCTCGACCTCCTGCGCCTCCTCCATGAGCGGGATGACCTCGACGGCGGCGAAGCTCGTCTGCCGCTTTCCGGCTGCGCCGAACGGGCTCATGCGCACGAGGCGGTGCGTGCCCGCCTCGACGCGACAGCGTGCCGAACGCATATGGCGCGTCGATCTCGAACGTGGCCGACTTGATGCCCGCCTCCTCGGCGTAGCTCGTGTCCATGACGGTGGCGTTGTAGCCGTGCTTCTCGGCCCAGCGCAGGTACATGCGCATGAGCATCTCGGCGAAGTCCGCGGCATCCACGCCCCCGGCGCCGGCGCGGATGGTGATGACCGCCGGGCGGTCGTCCCACTCGCCGTCGAGCAGCGTCTGCACCTCGAGGTCGCCGATCGCCTTCTGCAGTGACGCGAGCTCGACGCGAGCCTCACCTGCTCTCCTCGTCGCCCGCCTCCTGCGCGAGCTCCACGAGCACCTCGAGGTCGTCGAGTCGCGAGTCGATGCTCTTCACCCGGGCGAGCTCGGACTGCCGGTGGCTCAGCGCGCTCGTCACCTTCTGGGCCTTCTCGGTGTCGTCCCAGAGGTCGGGGGCACCGGCCTGCTCCGAGAGGCGCGCGATCTCGGCCTCGAGGGCGTCGACGTCGACGACGGCACGGATGTCGCGGAAGGTGGAGCGCAGCGCGGCGATCTCCTGCGTGAGGTCAAGATCCAACATGGCCTCCCCAGCCTAGTCGCGCCGGCGTACACTGCCGATCGCGAAGGCAGGTGCACATGGAGGTCAGGGAGTGGCTGCTCGACTCGGATCCCGCGATCCGATGGCAGGTCATGCGCGACCTCACCGACGAGCCGGCGGACATCGTCGCGGCCGAGCGCGCCCGCGTCGCCACCGATGGCTGGGGCGCTCGGTTGCTCGCGCTCCAGGCCGAGGACGGCCAGTGGGGCGGCGGCACCTACTCGCCGAAGTGGATCTCGACCACGTACACGCTGCTGCTGCTCCGCCTCTTCGGGCTCGACCCCGCATCGCAGGAGGCACGGTTCGCCGTGCGCCGCGTGCGCGACGGCGTGCGGTGGCAGCGCCGCAGCGCTGGCCCGTTCTTCGCCGGCGAGCCGAGACGTGCGTCAACAGCATGGTGGTCGCGCTGGGCGCGTACTACGGCGACCGAGGCGCAGATCAGCCACGCCTCGTGGAATGGCTGCTCGGTGAGCAGCTCGACGACGGCGGATGGAACCGCCAGGCGCCCGCGCGTTCGCGGGTGGCGTCGTTCGACGCCACGATCCTCGCGCTCGAGGGGCTGTTCGAGGTCGAGCGCTCGGGGGCCGCGGGACCGCCGTCTCGGAGGCCCTCGCCCGCGGCGAGGAGTACCTCCTGGAGCGGCGGCTCTTCCGGTCGCTGTCGACCGGTGCGGTGATCAACCCGACCTGGACCCGTTTCTCCTTCCGCGCAGTGGCACTACGACGTGCTGCGCGGGCTCGAGTACTTCCGCAGCACCGGGGCGGCGGCGGATCCGCGCTGCGCCGAGGCCGTCGAGCTCGTGCACGACCGGCGTCGAGCCGACGGACGGTGGCCGCTGCAGCACACCCACCGCGCGAGGACGCACTTCGAGATGGAGGACGGCGACGGCAAGCCGAGCCGCTGGAACACGCTCCGTGCCCTGCGGGTGCTGCGCTGGTACGAGGGCGAGTCGGTCGGCTGAGGAGCTGTCGGGCCCCGAACGCAGCGGCGTACACTGCGAGGAAGGCCAGGTGGGGCGGACTCGCGCGCCGAAGGGGGCGACGATGTCGGGTCACGCGTACCTCACGTTCTTGCCGACGCGCCGGGCGAGTCGCCGGCGGTCGGCACGAGGACTGGATCGAGCTGCTGTCGTGGAGCTGGGGCGTCACCGCTCCTGCGCCGTCCGGCGGACCCGGCGGGGCGGCGGCGGAGGCGGCGGTGCCGGCCGACCCGATCCCTCGGCCCTGCTCTGGGAGCACTTCTTCGACGCGGCATCCACGGGCTGCTGGGATTCGTCGCATCGGGTCGGCACATCCCGAAGGCCGAGCTGCACGTGACTCGCGGCGGGCGTGACTCGTGGCTCGTGGTGAAGATGACCGACGTGACGATCACGTCGGTCGTCAACTCGGGCTCGGCCGAGGGCGAGGTGGAGCAGACGGTCGGCATGGAGTTCCGCACCGTTCGGTTCGAGTACTGGCGGCAGCAGACCGACGGCTCGCTCGGCGCGCCTGCGACGTTCGACTGGGACATCCGCCAGGGCACCGTCTCGACGACGCCGTGAGGCACGCCTCCGCGATCGGCCGCTGATCTCGCCGCCCGCGACGCGGGTGTAGCGTCGAGAGCGATGACCGACCCGACGCCCTCGTTCTCGTGGCGCTCGATCATCCTGCCGGCCTACCTGCCGACGCTGCTGTTCTCGATCGGCGAGGGCGCCATCATCCCGGTCATCCCCGTCGTCGCCACCGAGCGGGGCGCGTCGCTCGCCGTCGCGGGTCTCGTGGCGGCCATGATCATGGTCGGCGAGCTCGTCGGCGACCTGCCCGCCGGCTGGCTCGTGGCCCGCATCGGCGAGCGCAACGCCATGATCGGCGCCTCGATGCTCGGCGTCGTGGGCGTGCTCATCGCGCTGGCCTCCCCCACCGTGTTCGCGCTCGGAATCGGCATGTTCCTGCTCGGCCTCGCGACCGCCGTGTTCGGGCTCGCACGACATGCGTTCCTCACGAGCTACGTGCCCGAGCCGGTGCGCGCGCGGGCGCTCTCGACGCTCGCGGGCGTCTTCCGCGGCGGGTGGGCGATCGGACCGTTCATCGCGGCGGCTCTCATCGCCTGGACCGGGTCGCCCGAGGTCGTGTTCTGGGTGCTCGTCGTGGTCTGCTTCGCCGTGGTGGCCGTGCTGCTCGTGCTGCCCGACCCCGAGCGGGTCTTCGGTGCCGCGCAACTCGCGCGCGAGGCATCCGCGAACAGTTCCGGTCGCACGGCCGGCGAGGCCGAGGCGGATGCCGCGTCGCACGGCGTCCTCCGCGCGATCGCGACCTACCGCGGGGTGTTCTGCGCATCGGAAGCGGCGTCGGCCTGCTCGCGGCCGTGCGCAGCCGCACGGTGATCCTGCCGCTGTGGGCCGTGTCGATCGGGATCCGCCCGAGACCGCCGCGCTCGTGATCGGCGTCTCGGCGACCGTGGACTTCGCGCTCTTCTACGTAGCGGCCGGTGATGGACCGGTTCGGGGGGCTGTAAGCGCCATCCCCGGACTGGTCGGCCTCGGCATCGGGTTCTTCGTGCTCGCGCTGACGCACGACGTGCCGGGAGCCGAGGCGTGGTTCACGGGCGTCGCGCTGCTGTTCGGCATCGCGAACGGGCTCTCGAGCGGGGTGATCCTCACGCTCGGCGCCGACCTCGCGCCCCAGGCGAATCCGGCGCCGTTCCTCGCCGCGTTCCGCACGATCGGCGACGCCGGCGGCGCGGCCGCCCCGCTGATCCTCGCCGCGGTGACGTCGGCGGTGTCGATCATGGCGGCGAGCGCGACGATGGGCGTGCTCGGGTTCGTCGGCGCAGCCATCCTCTGGCGGTACGTGCCCCGCTACGTTCCGCGACGCCCACGCGGTCCGCGGCACCCGCCGCTCGACGACGACGCGTAGCGCGAGCTCACGCAGCGCTCGTCGGCGCGGCTCGACACGTTCGTGCCGGGCTTGAGCCGCCCCCGTCAGTCGAGCCGCTCGAGCGCGGTCTCGGCCGCCTCGACGTCGTCACGTGCCCGGTCGACCGCGGTGGCCGCCTTCGCCCGCACGCGCTCGGCCTCGCGCTCGTCGCGCTCGGCGTCGGCGATCTCGGTGCGCAGCTCCTTCAGGCGGGTCTCGAGGTCGTGGCGCTCGTCGCGCAGCTCGTCGGCGTTCCACTCGGCCGCGGCGAGCAGGTCCTGCGCCTCGTCGAGCGCGCGCTTCGCCTCGGTCTCGCGGTCGCGGGCCTCGCGCACGTCGGCCTCGGCCTGCTCGCGTTCGGCCGCGCGGGCGGCCGCGGCCTCGCGCTCGGCCGCCGCGGCGTCCGCTTCGTCGTCGCTCTTGCGCCGGCCTTGCCGCCGTGCTTCTTGCGCCCTTGGCCCCCTTGGGGCCGCTCTTCGCTCCGCCTTTGGTCGCACCCTCGGCACCGATCGCGGCGTCGCCGGTGCCCGACCTCGCTCCGCGTCGCTTCGCGGTCCGACCACCGGATGCCTCGCCCGCCACGGCCCCGTCGAGGTCGACGTCCTCGAAGCCCACTGCCTCAGTCCTCGCACGAGGCGCCCGGTGCGCAGGGCCTCCCCCGCGGCCTCGTCGACGGTGCCCGTGATGAGCGTCTGCTCGACCTCGTCGAGCACCGCACGCGAGGGCGAGCGGTCCGCGGCATCCGCGATTCGGGTGGCCCGCTGCAGCAGACCTGATACGAGCTGCGCCGCTCGGACCCGATCTTCGTGAGCGCCCGGCCGTCGCCCGCGGCCTGGGCGTCGCGCAGGTCGCCGCCGAGGTCGAGCAGCTCGTCGACGGCGTCGGGGTGCTCGCGCACGAGGCTGTTGACGATCCAGGCGGCGGGCGAGGGCCGCCGGAGCTCGCCGACGCTGCCCCAGCACACGGTCATCGACCTTCGCGCCCTTCGCGCGCTCGTTGCGTGCCGCCGTGAACTC
>CAVPVF010000015.1:0-147485 GCA_963709115.1 uncultured Actinomycetota bacterium | reverse complement strand
CGCCCCGGCGTCACACGAGCGAGTCGCGCCAGGCCGCGTGCAGCGCGGCGAACCGGCCCGATCCGCCGATGAGGTCGGACGGCGCGCCGTCCTCGACGATGCGACCGTGCTCCATCACGAGCACGCGGTCGGCGATCGCGACCGTCGACAGGCGGTGCGCGATGATCATCGCCGTGCGGTCGGCGAGCAGGGTCTGCAGGCCCTCCTGCACGAGCCGCTCGCTCGGGATGTCGAGCGAGGAGGTCGCCTCGTCGAGGATCAGCACCGCCGGGTCGGCGAGGAACGCGCGCGCGAACGAGATCAGCTGGCGCTGCCCCGCGCTCACGCGCCCGCCGCGCTTGTTCACGTCGGTGTCGTAGCCGTTCGGCAGCGCCCTCGATGAACTCGTGCGCGCCCACCGCCTTCGCGGCGCGCGACGATCTCGTCGAACGACGCGTCGGGCCTGCCGAGCGCGATGTTGTCGGCGACCGACCCCGAGAACAGGTACGCCTCCTGCGTGACCATGACGATCGCGCGGCGCAGGTCCTTCGGGTGCAGCGACCGCAGGTCGACGCCGTCGAGCTCGACCACGCCGTCGCTCGGGTCGTAGAACCGCGCGATGAGCTTCGCGAGCGTCGACTTGCCCGCGCCGGTCGACCCGACGAGCGCGACCGTCTGCCCGGCGGGGATGTCGAGGTCGAAGCGCGGCAGGATGACGCGATCGGGCGTGTACGCGAACTCGACGCCCTCGAACCGCACGTGGCCGTGCGCCTTCCAGAGGTCGACCGGGTGCAGCGGGTCGGGCACGCTCGGCTCCTCCTCGAGCACGCCCGAGATCTTCTCCAGCGCGGATGCCGCGGACTGGTACCCGTTGTAGAACATCGCCATGTCCTCCATCGGGTCGAAGAACCGCTTCGTGTAGAGCAGCGCCGCGAGCAGCACGCCGACCTCCATGCCGCCGTCGACGACGCGGAAGCCGCCGACCACGAGCACGGCCGCGACGCACGCGTTGCCGATGAGCAGCAGGCCCGGGTCGTAGATGCCGAACAGCTGGATCACCTTGGCGTTCACGTCGCGGTAGTCCTCGACGAGGTCGCCGAACTCCTGCTCGTTGCGGCGCTCCTTGCGGAACGCCTGCACGGCGCGGATGCCGGTCATGGTCTCGACGAAGTGCACGATGAGCTTCGCGCGACGCCACGCGCGAACGCCGGAACAGCTTCTGCGAGCGCACCTGGAACCAGCGCGTGAGCACCGCGAGCGGCACGAGCGCGACGAGCAGCACGAGCGCCGACGTCCAGTCGAGCAGCGCGAGCGCGACCGCCGTGAACGACATGTAGAGCACGCCGCGCACGAGCTGGTTGATGCCCTCGTCGAGCAGCTCGCGGATCGCGTCGAGGTCGCTCGTCTGCCGCGAGATGATGCGGCCCGACGTGTACGACTCGTGGAACTCGAGCGAGAGCTTCTGCGTGTGCAGGAACACCCGGGTGCGCAGGTCGAGCAGCACCGCCTGGCTGATCCTGGCCGAGAGCCGGATGTACCACGCGATGAGGAACGCGCCGACGGCGCCCGTGAGCAGGTAGGCGACGCCGGCGAAGCCGACCGGCATCCAGTCGCCCTCGAGCAGCGCGGGCAGGCCCTGGTCGATGCCGTACGCGATGAGCGCCGGTCCGGCCACCTGCGCGCCCGTGGAGACGACGACGATCGCCATCGTCATCCAGAGCCGGGCCCGCACCGGGCGCAGCAGCGACCCGAGCAGCCGCAGCGAGCGCTGCCGGATCTGCTTGGACTCCGCCTTCGTGAAGTCGTTGCGCTCCTCGCCCTCGACGCCGATGACGCTCATCGGGTCGCCTCCTCTCGCTGGATGGGTTCGATTCCGGTGGTGACGGATGCCGCGGCATCCGCCAGCTCGGCCTCGGCTCGGCCGCCGACGCCGACGCCGCGTCGCGCTCGATGCGGTCGGATGCCTCGGCGGCCTCGCGTCGCACCTCGTCCTCGAGGCTCGAGATGACGAAGCGTAGTGCTCGCTCTCGCGCAGGAGCTCGGAGTGCGTGCCGACCGCGGTGATGCGCCCCTCCTCGAGGAGCGCGACGCGGTCGGCGAGCATGACCGTCGACGGGCGGTGCGCCACGATGAGCGCGGTCGTCGACGCGAGCACGCTGCGCAGCTCGGCCTCGACCTTCGCCTCGGTCGCGACGTCGAGCGCCGAGAGCGGGTCGTCGAGCACGAGCACCGACGGGGATGCCGCGACCGCACGCGCGAGCGCGAGGCGCTGCCGCTGGCCGCCCGAGAGGCTCATGCCCTCCTCGCCGACCTTCGTGTCGACGCCGTCGGGCAGGTCGTACGCGAAGCCCGCCTGCGCGATGCGCAGCGCCTCGGTCGAGCACCCGCTCGGCCTCGGCGCGCACCGCGGGCTCGTCGCCCGCGAGCTCGGGCCGGCCGAGCAGCACGTTGTCGCGCACCGAGGCGCTGAACAGCGTCGCGTCCTCGAACGCCATCGCGATGTGCGTGCGCAGCTCCTCGCGGGAGAGCGCGCGGATGTCGACGCCGTCGAGCGTGATCGAGCCCGCGGTCACGTCGTAGAGGCGCGTCGTGAGCGCCGTCAGCGTGGTCTTGCCGCTGCCGGTGAGGCCGACGAGCGCCATGGTCTCGCCCGGCTCGAGCGCGAGGTCGACGCCGTCGAGCAGGTCGCCGAACCGGTCGGGCGAGTCCTGGTAGCGGAACCGCACGTCGGTGAAGACGAGCTCGCCGCTCGGGCGCTCGATCGCGACCGGGCGCTCGGGGTCGGTGATCTCGTTCTCGCTGTCGAGGATGTCGAAGAACCGGTCGGTCGCGGTGCGCGCGTCCACCGAGAAGGCGAGCAGGAACCCGATCGACTCGATCGGCCACGCCAGCACCGTCGCCGTGGCGAAGAACGCGACGAGCTCGCCGACGGTGAGCGCGCCCTGCGAGGCGAGCCAGACGCCGAGCACGAGGCACACGGCGAGCGCGACGGTCGGCACCACGAGGATCCACGCCCAGATGCCGGCGTCGAGCCGCGCCTTCTCGATCTCGGTGCTGCGCAGCGACTCGGCCTGCGCGCGGAAGGTCGACAGCGCGTGCTTGCCGCGCCCGAACGCCTTGAGCACGCGGATGCCGTGCACCGACTCCTCGACGGCCGTGGCGAGGTCGCCCGCCTGGTCCTGGCTGCGTCGGGACACCTCGGAGTAGCGGCCCTCGAACCGGTAGCCGACGACCCAGAGCGGGATCGAGCAGACGAGGAACACGAGCCCGAGCATCCAGTTCATCGAGACGAGGATCGCCGAGGCCGACGACGATCACGATGAGGTTCACGACGAGCAGCACGAGGCCGAACGAGAGCCAGCGGCGGATGAGCCCGAGGTCGCTGACCGCGCGCGAGAGCAGCTGGCCGCTCGGCCAGCGGTCGTGGAAGCTCACGGGCAGGTCCTGCAGCTTGGCGTAGAGCGCGTTGCGCATGCGCGCCTCGACGCGCGTGCCCGGCGTGAGCACGAACCAGCGCCGCAGCGCGATCATGCCGGCCTCGAGCACGCCGAGCGCGAACACGAGCCCGGCGAGCGGCCAGATCGCGCTCGCGTCGCCGTCGGCCAGCGGGCCGTCGACGATCGCCTGCAGCACCTGCGGGATCGCGAGGGCGATGAGCTGCGCGATGAGCGCGGCGACCATGCCCGCGACGATGAACGGCAGGGCGGGGCCGGCGTACTCGCGCAGGCGGAAGAGCGCGCGCACGGTGCCGACGCGCGCGGGTGAGGGGTCCTGGTGGAGCGGGGTGGCGGACAAGCCGGTTCCTTCCGGAGGAGGCGTCGAGGCGTCCTCGTGGGACGTCGCACGACGTGTCGGATCGAGCGGACGCGCGCGACGTGGCGGCGTCGGGATGCGGGGATACCGCGGAATGGGCAGGCTGCGCCTGCGGGGCTGGGGCGGGGAGCTACCCGGAGATGCCCTCGGCGAGGAACGCCGGGCGGGCAGCGCCGTCGACCGCGACCTGGCGGGCGTAGCTGTCTGTCTGCATGGTGTCCTCCTGCGTCGTCGTCTGCGAACCCTCACGGCCATCGGATGTCGCGCGACGGCCAGCCCTTCAGACTAGGGGGTGAGAGCGCTCGCGTGCAAGACCGCTTTCCCCGATAGGCTGTGCGAATTCGTCGACGCGCGGGGCGGACGCCCTGCACCATTCCGTCTCGCGCGCGCCCGGACCGACGTCACGAGGAGATCGCGTGGGAGCGACACGGATCGCGTTCGCGCGCGCCGCCGCGCGCGCCGGCGTGCTCGGCTCGATCGCCGCCGTCGTGTTCCTCCTCTCCGGCTTCGGCACCGGCGATCGTCGACGCGCTCGCCGGCGCCTCGACGTCGGGCCTTCGCGACGGCCTCGCGGCGGCGACCGGCACCGACGGCGCCGCCCGATGGCAGATCCGCGTCGCCGGCGACCCCGAGGCGCAGGCCGAGGCCGCGGCATCCGTGCTCGACCGGATGCTCGTGCCGCACGGCGCGCACGTGGAGCCGCTCGGTCGAGACCGCGCCGGTCGACGCCGTCCACGACGGCGACGCCGTTCGGCGCCGTGCTGCTCGCCGACGACGGCGTGCCCGACCGCGTCGGAGCTCGTGAGCGGGTCGTGGCCCGACGACGCCGAGGCGCGGTCGCCGCGGCCGACGCCGAGGACGCGCGCCGGCGACCCTGCACGCGGCGCGCCGCCGCCGACGCTCGGCCTCGCGCGTCGGCGACCTCGTCGAGCTCGCAGGACGGCGACGGGCCGCGGCGACTGCTCGTCGTCGGCACCTGGCAGCCGCTCGACCCGAACGAGCCGGCGTGGTTCGGCGAGCCGATCGTCGCGACGGGCGCGGTCGACGGCGGCGCCGGCCCGTTCCTGGTCGACGACGACGCGCTCGTCGACCTCCCCGCCGCGACCGTCGTGCGGTGGACCGCGCTCGTCGGATCCCGCGGTGATGACGCCCGAGCGCGCGGCCGCGCTGCGCGCCGCCCTGCCGAACGTCGAGCCCGCCCTGCGCGCCGACGAGGCGATCGGCGCCGACGGACTCGGCGCCTCCGGCGGGCTGGCCGCCACGCTCGACCGGCCTCCTCGCCGGGCTCGGCGCCGTGCGCGCGATCGCGCCGCTGCCCGTGCTGCTCTCGCCTTCTCGGGGTTCGCCGCCCTCGATCGGCTCGCGGCGCTGCTCGGCGCGTCCCGACGCGGCGAGACCGTGCTCCTGCGCGCACGCGGCGCCTCGGCATGGCGGCTCGCGCGGCGACACCGCGGTCGAGGTGCTCGTCGTCGGCGTTCCCGCCGCGGTGCTCGGCGCGGTCGCCGCGGAGGGGCTGCTCGCCGCTGCTCCGCCCCGGCGAGGCGCGCGCCGTGGGCGGTCGCCGTGCTCGCGGCATCCGTCGCCCTCGCCGGCAGCGTCGCTGCTGGTCGCGGGCCGCGCCTGGCACGACGCGACGCGGCCCGTCGTGCGCGGCGCGGGCGACGAGGTGGGGCGGATGCCGCGCGCCGCCGTCGCGGGCGGCGTCGTGCTCGTCGCGGTCGCCGCCGCGGTGTCGCTGTGGCAGTTCCGGCTCTACGGCTCGCCGCTCGTGGCGAGTGCGTCGGGCGCGCTCGAGGTCGACGTCGTCGCCGTGCTCGCCCCCGTGCTCGTGCTGCTCGCGCTCAGCCTCGCCGCCCTCGGGCTCGACGCGTCCGATCGGCTGCTGCTCGAGCGCGCTCGCGGCGCGCGCGCCCCGGGCTCGTGCCCGCGCTGCCGATGCGCCAGCTCGCGCGCCGCGCCGGGCTCTACTCGTCGGCCTCGCTCGTGGCGATGCTCGGCGGTCGCCGGCCTCACGCTCACGGCCGTGTTCGCCGGCACGCTGGCAGGCGCTCGACGCACGAGGTGGCCGCGCTCGCGCACCGGCGGCGACGTGCGCGTGGCGTTCGCCGAGGCGCGACCTCGTGCGCGGCGAGGACCCGCGCGCGCTCGTCGACCCCTTCGCCGACGTCGACGGCGTCGACGGCGAGCGCGCCCGTCGTCCGCGGCGAGGCGCGCATCGGCTCCGATCCGGCGCAGCATCGTGGCCGCTGCCGGCCGGCGCGCTCGCGCGAGGTCGCGCCCGGGCACGGGCCTGCGGCGTCGACGAGCCGCGCTCGCGGCGCTCGCGGCCGCCGGCGACGCGGCCGCTCCCGCGCTGCCGGCCGGGTGCGGATGCCGTGACCGCCGACGTGCGCATCGAGGCGCCCGCGCGGCACGCCGGGCGCGGTGGCGGTCTCGGCGTGGGTGCTCGGGGAGGGCGGCGCGGCGAGCCGGCTGCCCGCCGGCGCGTTCGACGTGGCGAGCGGCGGCGGCACGGCCGCGCGCCGAGCTGCCCGACGCGCCCGGGCTTGCGCCTGCTCGGCTTCGAGGCGGCGCTCGCCGGGTCGCAGGGCGCCGAGGCGGTCGCGCGTCGAGGTCGGCGACGGTCGCGGCCGTCGACGGCGAGCGCGCCGGCGCGGGCTCCCGGCCGATGCCTCGACGCCGACCGGCACCGTTGAGCTCTCGGCGACCGAAGCCGAGCGGCCGGCATCCCCACCTCGGCGGCCGACGGTGCGCGAGCCCGCTGCCCGTGCTCCTCGGCGCGGAGCTCGCCGCGACGCATCCAGGCGCGACGCCGGGCGACCGCGCTCGCGTTCCGCCTGCTCACCGGCGGAGCCGACGTCGACGCCGTCGTCGCCGGGCGTCGTGCCCGTGCGTGCCCGGCGCGGGCGACGCGCGGCATCCTCGTCGACCTCGGCGCGCTGTCCCGCGCCGCCTTCGACGCTCGGTGCCGGCGTGCCCGCCGCGACCGAGCGATGGCTCGCCACCGCCCGATCCCGACGCGCTCGCCGGCGCGCTCGAGCGCGACCGCACCGTCGGCGCTCACCACCGCGACGCGTGCCGACGCGTCGTCGGCGCCGTTGATCGGCCCCGCCGTCGCCGCGCTCTGGGCCGGCGCGGCGGGCGCGCTGCTGTTCGCGCTGATCGCCCTCGTCGGCGCTCGCCGCGCGCCCTCGGGCGCACCCGGTTCGGCGAGGTCGTCGTGCTGCGCGTGCTCGGCATGCCCGCGCGCCTGCAGGCGCGGGCGCGGTTCGCCGAGCTCGGCGGCCGCGCTCTCGGCCGCGGTCGGTCATCGGCGTCCTCGTCGGCGCCGTCGACCGCCGTTCGCCACCGCGCGGAGCTCGCGCGGGCCGCCGTCGCGGGTGCGCCCGGCGTCGCTCGCACGTCGCCGCGCACGTCGCCTGGCTGCCCTGGGCGGCGGCGCCTCGTGGCGTTCCTCGGCCTCGCCGCGCGCGATCGGCGCCGTCGCCGCGGCATCCGTGCGCCGTGCCGCCGAGCGGCCCGGCCTTCGCGAGGAGGAGCGATGAGCGCGCCAGATCGCACCTCTCGACGCCGGGCCTGCTGCGCCGCCAGTTCCTCGCCGGGCCGGGCGCGTCGATCGCCGCTCGCCGCTGCTCGTGCTCGTCGGCGGCGTTCCTCGCGACCGCGGTGCCGCGCGCCGTCGCCGCCCTGCACACGGCCGCCCTCGCCGAGCAGCTCGCCGCGGTGCCCGGCGAACGAGCTCGACCTGACCACCGAGACGCGGGCGCATCCCGACGCCGGCCCGTCAGCCTCGGGCACGACCCTCGCCGACGACGTCGACGCCGTGTGGGGCCGCCAGGAGGAGCTGCTCATCGGCATCCGCGACGCCCTGCCCGAGCCGCTGCGCGGCATCACCGGCGCCCCGCTCGCCGTCGCTCGTGCATGGGCCCCGTGCGCGCGGTGGTGCCGGGTGCCGCCGCCGAGCTCGCCCGTGTACCGGGTGCTGCCCGGCTTCGACCCGCGCCTGCGCGAGCACGTCGAGCTGACGTCGGGCGACTGGCCGGCGCCGGTCGACGGGCCGACTCGACGGCGACGTCCGCGGTCGAGATCGTGCTCGCCGACGCGGTCGCCGAGCGCATGGAGTGGGAGCTCGGCGAGGAGCGATTCATCGGCATCGGCGCGCGTGAACCAGCCCCTGCGCCTCGCCGGCACGTTCGCGCCGGTCGACCCCGCCGACGGGGTCTGGACCCACGTGCCCAGCGCGCTCGAGCCGTCGGTGATCGACAACGGGCTCGCCCCGCCCGAGATCACGGCGACCGCCTTCGTCGACGCCGACCGCGTGGACCGCCTTCGTCGCAGGTCAACCTGCCGGTCGACCATGCAGGCCTGGTTCCCGGTGCTGCCCGAGCGCATCACCGCCGACGAGACCGCGCGAGCTCAGCGCGCCAGCTCGGCGAGTTCTCGAGCGACGTGCACACGCTCGGCTCCGGCGAATGGGTCGGCTGGGTGGCCACCGTCGGCGAGGTCGGCTTCCTGAGCGGGCTCGGCGACGGCGCTCGGCGAGGCGGCGGTCGCCGCCGCCGCGAGCGACGCCGTGCTCGCGACGATCGCCTCCGGGCCCGATCGGCGTCATGATCGCGGTGCTCGTGCTCGGCGCGCGCGTGGTCTTCGAGCGGCGGCGCGCCGGCCTCGAGCTCGCCGCGGCCCGCGGCGCCTCGGTCGGGCAGCTCCGCGGCATCCTCGCGCTCGAGGGCCTCGCGATCGGCGTGCCCGCCGCGATCGTCGGCGGCGCGCTCGGCATGCTCGCGGTCGCCGCCGACGCCGGCGCGGGCGGCTGGCTCCTCGCCGCCGTGTTCGCCGCTGACCCCGGCCGCGCTCCTGGTCGCGTCGGCGCCCGCGCTGAGCCCGCTCCGGCGGGCCCGCGCCGACCTCGGCGGGCGCGGCGCGCGGCCGCTTCCGCTGGATCGCGCGAGCTGCTCGTCGTGCTCCTCGCGGTCGCCGCCGTGGTGCTGCTGCTGCGCCGCGGCCTCGCGACGTCGGCCGCGCAGACCGGCGTCGACCCGCTGCTCGCGGCCGTGCCGCTGCTGCTCTCGCTCGTGGCGTGCCTCGTCGTGCTCCGCCTCTACCCGATCCCGCTCGCCGGCCTCGTCCGCGCCACCGCGGCCCGGCCGCGGACTCGTGCCGTTCCTCGGGTCGGCTCGGGCGCTGCGCGACCCCAGCGCGCGGGCTCGTGCCGGTGCTCGCCGTCGTCGTCGGCGTCTCGGTCGCCGTGTTCTCGTCGGTGCTGCTCGGCACCGTGCGCGCCGGCGTCGACCGCGCGGCCGCCGAGCAGGTCGGGGCGGATGCCGCGGTCGTCGGGCCTGCCGTTCACGCTCGCGCAGCTCGACGAGTTCCGCGCGGTGCCGGGCGTCGAGGCGATCGCGCCCGTGTACTCGACGCGCGGCGTCGCAGCTCGCCATCGACGGGCGCCAGCGCTCGACGACGCTCATCGTGGTCGACGCCGCCGAGATGCGCGAGGTGCAGGCCGGGCCGGCCGGATGCCACGCCGCTGCCCGAGGCGCTCGGCGGGCGACGGCGCGCGACGACGGCGTGCCCGTGCTGCTCTCGGGGCTCGTCGACGGCCTCATCGCGCGACGCCGACGACGTCGAGCTCGACGGCGAGCCGTTCGAGGTGGCGGGCGTCGTCGACGGCCGCACCGCGTACTCGCCGCGCGCGAACTGGGTGCTCATGGACCGGTCGCAACGCCGAGCCGTTCACCGACACGCTCGTGCCGCGCACCGTGCTCGTGCGCTTCGCGCCGGGCGCGGACGCCGCGGCGGTCACCGCCGGCGCTCGCGACGATCGCCGGCGAGGGCACGACCGTCGTCACGCCCGGCGAGCTCGCCGCCGAGCTCGCCGGGCGACCGACCGCGCAGGGCCTCGTGACCGCGCTCATCGCCGCGATCGTGCTGGCGAGCCTGCTCACCGCCTCGCGATCGTGCTCACGCTCGTCGTGGGCCGCCCGGCGCGCGATCGCCTGCTGCCGCTGCTCTCGCACGCTCGGCCTCGGTCGCCGCGGCGAGCAGGCGCTCGTCGCCTGGGAGATCGGGCCGGTCGCCGTCGTCGCCGTGCGTCGTCGGCGCCGCTGCTCGGGCGCCGCTGCTGCCCTTCGTCGTGCTGCAGGGCATCGACCTGCGGGCGTTCACCGGCGGCGGACGCCCAGCCGGCCGTCGCGTACGACCCGTGGCTCATCACGGCCGTGCTGGCGGGCTCGGTGCTCGTCACGCGCGGTCGCCGCCGCCGCGGCATCCCGCATCGGCAGCCGCGTGAACGCGGCGCGCGCGATGCGCAAGGAAGAGGAAGGATGATCACCGTGGCCGACGACCATGACCGAACCGCACATCCTGTGCACCGACCTCGTGCGGATCTTCACCGCCGACGGGCGTCGAGGTGCAGGCGCTGCAGGGGCTCAACCTGCGCGTCGAGCCGGCGAGATGGTCGCCGTCGTCGGCGCGTCGGGGTCGGGCAAGTCGACGCTGCTGACGATCCTCTCGGGCCTCGACACCGCCACGGCCGGTGTCGCGCGGGTCGCCGGGCACGACCTGCTCACGATGGGGTCGCGCGAGCGCGTCGCCTACCGGCGGCGCACGTCGGCTTCGTCTGGCAGCAGACCTCGCGCAACCTCCTCCCCTACCTGACGGCGGGCGAGAACGTCGCCGCTCGCCATGAACGTCGCCGGCACGCGCCGCGGCGCGGCAGCGCGCGCGCGCGCGTCGACGAGCTGCTCGAGCTGCTCGAGGCGTCGGCGATGCGCGCGACCGCCGACCCGCGCGAGCTGTCGGGCGGCGAGCAGCAGCGCGTCGCGATCGCCGTCGCGCTCGCGAACGAGCCCGCGCGTGCTGCTCGCCGACGAGCCGACCGGCGAGCTCGACGAGGCCGACGTCGCGCCGCGGTGCTCGAGGCGATGCGCGGCGTGAACGAGGAGCTCGGCGTCACGACGCTCATCGTCACGCACGACCCGGCGGTGTCGGAGCACGTGCGGCGCACGGTGCAGATCCGCGACGGCCGCACCTCGACCGAGGTGCTGCGCTCGACCCGCGTCGACGAGCACGGCGCCGAGCAGCACGTCGCCGAGGAGTTCGCGGTGCTCGACCGCGTCGGCCGGCTGCAGCTGCCCGCACGAGTTCGTGCAGCGCCTCGAGCTGCGCGACCGCGTGCGGCTCGCCCTCGAGCCCGACCACGTCGGCGTGTGGCCGGGCCACGACGCGAGCGGATGCCCGCCGCGCGACGACCCCGGCCGACGACGCCGCGCCGCAGCCGCGACGCGACCGCCCGCAGCCGACGACCGCCGCCGAGCGTCCGACGAGCACGACCGTCGACGCCGACCGAGGAGGAACGATGACGACGCTGCGCGCCGAATCCGTGAGCCGCGTGTTCGAGACGCGCGGCGAGGCCGTGCACGCCGTGCAGCGACGTCGTCGCTCGAGGTGCGCGCCGGGCGAGCTGCTCGTCGTGACGCGGGCCGTCGGGCGCCGGCAAGACGACGCTGCTGAACCTGCTCGGCGGGCTCGACCGGCCCGACGTCGGGCCGCGTGCTGCTCGGCGACGACGAGCTCTCGGCGCTCGGCGAGGACGCGCTCGCCGCCGTGCGGCGCGACCGGCTCGGCTTCGTGTTCCAGTCGTTCGGGCTCATCCCGGTGCTCTCGGCCGCCGAGAACGTCGAGGTGCCGCTGCGGCTCGCAGCGGATGCCGCCGGCCGAGCGCGACGCGCGCGTCGCCGAGTCGCTCGAGCTCGTCGGGCTCGGCGGCCACGCCGCGCAGCGCCCCGTACGAGCTCTCGGGCGGCCAGCAGCAGCGCGTGGGCATCGCCCGCGCGCTCGCCGCGCGCCCGCAGCTGCTGCTCGCCGACGAGCCCACCGGCCAGCTCGACAGCGGCACCGCGGCGACCGTGATGGACCTCATCGGCGAGCTCGTGCACGCGCGCGGCGTCGCCGCGGTCGTGACGACCCACGACGCCGCGCTCGTGCAGCCGCGCCGACCGCGTCGCTCGAGCTGCACGACGGCACGGATGAAGCTGCCTACCGCACCCGCACCGACAGGCACGTGACGCAGCCCTCGAGCTTCTCGAACTCGCCGATGTCGACCGTCACGACGCGGTAGCCCAGCCCGGAGAGCATCGCGGCGGTCTTCGGCGCCGACGACGACATCAGCAGCGACTCGGGCGACAGCTCGACGACCGCGACCCCCTCGGGCTCGGGCACCGGGAGGAACCGCGGGAAGAGGCTCGGCACGTCGACGAGCGCGGGGTCGCCGATGATGGTGCCGTCGGGCAGCGCCGTCATCGTGCTCTTCAGGTGCAGCGCCCTGCGTGACGGGCACCGCGACGACCGAGTAGCCGTGCGGCGTCAGCAGCGCGCGAAGCTGCCGGATGCCCTCGGCGTTCGTGCGGGCCGAGGCGCCGACGTACACGATGGAGTCGACCTTCAGCACGTCGCCGCCGTCGAGCGTGCCCGGCAGCTCGATGCGCGACGACCGTGAGGCCGGGGATCGCGCGCACCGTGCGCTCGACCGCGTCGATCTCGGGTCGGCGCGACTCGGCGCCGGGGCTCGTGATCACCGCGAGGTCGCCGAAGAGCACGACGGTGTCCTCGACGAACACCGAGTCGGCGAGCTCGGGCGCGGCGTCGACCTCGAGCGTCTCCCAGCCCTCGGCCACGAGGGCGGCGCAGTAGTTGTCCCACTGCTCGTCGGCGAGCGCCTTGTCGACGGGCACGCGCTCGAGGCGGGTGAGCTCGCCCTCGTCGAGGTTCGACGCGGGGATGCGCACGAGCGCCATGCGCCGCGGCGGGCGGCGCGGGCGCGTAGGCCATGATGCCGCGCAGCACCTTCGGCGCGAGGAACACCTCGCCCGCGATCACGGCGAGGATGAAGACGAGGTTGAGGCTCGCGAGCGAGCCGACCACGAACAGGAAGAGCGCGCCCGAGAACGGGCTCGCCCGCCGCGCCCGCCGTGACGGTGGTCGCGATGAGCGCCGCGAGGCACGCCGACGTGAATCCGGTGATGCAGCGCGAGGAACCACGCCCGGGTCGCGCCGAGGCGCGTTCGCGATCGCCAGCAGCACCCACACGAGCAGCGCGGCGAGCGCGAAGTGCGGAACGAGCTGGGCGAACACCTGCGGCGACTGGCCGTTGCCGATGAAGAACGCGAACACCGCGACGAGCATCGCGATGACCGCCACCGCCGCCGCCGACGCCAGCACCGCCAGCGCCCGCTGCCCGGGCGTCGGCGCCGGCCGGAACCGGGCAGGGGCGGGCGGGGGCGTGGCGGCGGGGGACGTCATGGCACGAGCCTAGCGGCCGGTGCCGCCCCTCAGCGCGCGGCGTCGAGGCGCGCGCGGGCGAGTCGCTCGGCGGCCGCGAGGGTCGTCGTGCCGTGCTCGCTCGGCCGACCGCAGCACGGATGCCACGGTGTCGCCGATGCTCGCGATGCGGGCGTCGAGCGCCGCCTGGTCGGCGTCGGGAGCGCTCGCGACGTCGAGGTAGATCACGCCGCCGGCGTTGACCACGAAGTCGGGCGCCCAGACGATCCGGCGCTCGGTGAGGCGGCCGGCGACGTCGCGCGAGGCGAGCTGGTTGTTCGCGGCGCCGACGACGGCGCGCACGCGCAGCGCGTCGACGACCTCGCGCGTGAGCACGCCGCCGAGCCCGCACGGCACGAACACGTCGGCCTCGACGAGGTGCGCCTCGCCGGGCTCGACCCATTCGGCGCCGAGCTCGTCGGCGAGCGCACGCTTGGACTCCGCGACATCCGTCACCGTGAGCCGGGCGCCGGCCGCGGCGAGGCTGCGCGCGAGGCGGCCGCCGACCTGGCCGAGTCCGGCGACGACGAAGTGGCGGCCCGCGACGTCGGCCGAGCCGAAGACGTGGTCGAGGGTCGCGAGGATCGAGGCGTGGACGCCGGCCGCGGTGGCATCCGCGGGCTCGCCGACGCCGCCCTGCTCGGCCGGGAGGCCGCAGACGTGCTCGGTGCGCTCGTGCACGACGGCCATGAGCTCGGCGCTCGTGCCGACGTCCTCGGCGGTCATGTAGGCGCCGCCGAGCGACTCGACGGCGTCGCCGAGGTCGAGCATGGCGTCGCGCGTCGTGCTGCTCGTCGAGCGTGACGCCCGTGGGGATGCAGACGACGGACTTGCCGCCGCCTCGCGCGAGGCCGGCTGCGGCGTTCTTCATGGTCATCGCCTGCGAGAGGCGGAGGGCGTCGGCGAGGGCGTCGGTCCAGCTGGCCGTAGCGCCAGAGGCGCGCGCCGCCGAGGGCCTGGCCGAGCCGCGTCGAGTGCACGGCCACGATGATGGTGAGCCCGGACCGGGGGCCGCGGGTGATGAGCACGCGTTCGTGCTCGGGGGCCTCGGTGGGAAGTGCTGCGCTGACCTCGGCTGCGGGGGTGGCCGGGGCGTGGGTGATCGTCATCGATCGTTCTCCTTGTTCATCCGCTTCGTGGGCGGAACGGTGTGGGCGCCTTCTGAGCGCCGCTCACCTCAAGGGTACCGCCGCGGCGGACGCTGCCGCGTGCCGCACGGCGCTCAGTGGAAGAAGTGCCGCTCGCCGGTGAAGTACATCGTGATGCCGGCGGCGCGGGCCGCCGCGACGACCTCCTCGTCGCGCACCGAGCCGCCCGGCTGCACGACGGCGCGCACGCCGCCGTCGATGAGGATCTGCAGCCCGTCGGCGAACGGGAAGAAGGCGTCGGATGCCGCGACCGAGCCCGCGGCGCGGTCCCCGGCGCGCTCGACGGCGAGCCGGCACGAGTCGACGCGGTTGACCTGCCCCATGCCGACGCCGACCGACGCCCCGCCGCGAGGCGAGCAGGATCGCGTTCGACTTCACGGCGCGGCAGGCCTTCCACGCGAACTCGAGGTCGGCGAGGGTCGCCGCGTCGGCGGGATCGCCCGCCGCGAGCGTCCACTCGGATGCCGCGGCGAAGTGCCGGTCGGCCTGCTGCAGCAGCGAGCCCGCCCGAGACCTGCCGCAGCTCGACCGCGGTGGGCGCGAAGCCCTCGGGCAGCGTGAGCAGGCGGAGGTTCTTCTTCTTCGTGAGCAGCTCGAGCGCCTCGCCCTCGAACGCGGGCGCGACGAGCACCTCGGTGAAGATGCCCGAGACGGTCTCGGCCATCTCGAGCGTGACCGTGCGGTTCGCGGCGATGACGCCGCCGTACGCCGAGACGGGGTCGCACTCGTGCGCGCGGCGGTGGGCGTCGGCGATGGGGTCGGATGCCCCGGGCGAGGCGATCGCGATGCCGCACGGGTTGGCGTGCTTGATGATCGCGACGGCCGGCTCGTCGAAGTCGAACGCGGCCCGCACCGCGGCATCCGCGTCGACGTAGTTGTTGTACGACATCTCCTTGCCGTGCAGCTGCACGGCCTGGGCGATGCCGGGGCGCCCGCCCGTGGACGCGTAGATGCGCCGCCTTCTGGTGCGAGTTCTCGCCGTAGCGCAGGTCGGCGTCCTTCGTCCACGTGCCGCCGACCCACGCCGGGAACGGCGACTCCTCGGCGGGCTGGTCGGGCGCGACGACGCTGCCGAGCCACGACGCGACCGCGACGTCGTACGACGCCGTGTGCCGGAACGCCTCGCGGGCCAGCGCCTTGCGCTGCGCGAGCGTGGTGCCGCCCGCGGCGATGGCGGCGATGACCTCGTCGTAGCGGTCGGGCGAGACGACGATCGCGACGTTCGCGTGGTTCTTCGCCGGCGGCGCGCACCATGGCCGGGCCGCCGATGTCGATCTGCTCGACGGCGTCGAACTCGGATGCCCCGGCCGCGACCGTCGCGGCGAACGGGTAGAGGTTCACGACGACGAGCTGGAAGGGCTCGATGTCGAGGTCGCCGAGCTCGCGCTCGTGGTGCTCGAGC
Source organism: uncultured Actinomycetota bacterium (assembly GCA_963709115.1). Taxonomy (GTDB): domain Bacteria; phylum Actinomycetota; class Actinomycetes; order Actinomycetales; family Microbacteriaceae; genus Agromyces. The sequence goes on along the minus strand of CAVPVF010000015.1, from coordinate 131,825 downwards.
CGCAGGTCGGCGAGCAGGCCCGCGTGCACCGCCGGGTGCAGCGTCTTGCACGCGGCCGTCGAGCATCTCGCGGGCGCCCGTGACGCTCGCGACATCCGTCACCGGGAAGCCGGCGTCGCGGATCGCCTGCGCGGTCGAGCCGGTGGAGACGATCTCGGCGCCGGCGCGCGGCGAGCGCGGACGCGAGCTCGACGATGCGCGACTTGTCGCTGACCGAGAGGAGCGCGCGGCGCACCGGGACGAGGTCGCGATCGCGGTAGAGGCTCGGGTCGTGCGTGGGGCCGCTCATGATCTGCGGAGCTCCTTCAGGTCGAGGTGCGAGTTGGCGATGTCGAGCACGGCCTGGATGAGCAGGCGGCGCTCGACGGGCTTGATGCGGTCGTGGAGGGTCGACTCGGTGTCGTCGGGCAGCACCGGCACGCGCTCCTGCGCGATGATCGGGCCGCCGTCGACGGAGTTGTCGACGACGATGAGGCTCGCGCCGGTCTGGTCGACGCCCGCGGCGAGCGCGTCGCGCACGCCGTGGGCGCCCGGGAACTCGGGCAGGTACGCCGGGTGCGTGTTGATGAGGTACGGCGAGAACGCGTCGACGACGGCCGGCGGCACGAGCCGCATGAGGCCCGAGAGGATCACGAGGTCGGGCTCCCACTGCCGCACCTGCTCGATCAGCGCGGCACCCCACGCGTCGCGATCGGGATACGCCGTGAACGGCACGGTGAAGGTGGGGATGCCGAACTCCTCGCCGAGCACGAGGCCGTCGGCCTCGCGGTCGGCGCCGATGGCGACGACGCGCGCCGGGAACTCGGCGTCTTCGGAGGCCTCGAGCAGGGCGCGGAGGTTGGAGCCTGTGCCCGAGATGAGCACGACGAGCTTCTGCACCCCTCGAGCCTACCGGGTGCGCGGATGCGCACCGTTCGGGCCGTTCGCCGCTCGGACGCCGCGCGTCAGGCGCTCAGACGCCGCCGTCGATCGACCGAGGGAGCGGCAGCTCCTCGTCGGGGACGAGCACCTCGGTGTCGCGGTTGAGCGACTGGCCGCGGAAGAACGGCTTCGCGTCGGCGAAGAACGACCACACGACCATCAGCACGGCGCCGAGCAGCAGCGAGCCGACGCCGACGACGAACACGCCGCCGACCCCGAACAGCACCGTGTACCCGTAGTCGGGATCGAGCATGTCGATCGCCGAGTAGATGAAGGCGCCCGTGAGCAGCACCGCGCCCGACGAGCGGGAAGACCAGCCGGTACCAGAAGTTGCGCCACGACGTGAACAGCGTCGTGCGGAAGTACCAGACGCAGGCGAACCCGGTGATGGCGTAGTAGAACGCGATCGCGAGGCCGAGCGAGAGGATCGTGTCCTGCAGGATGTTGTCGCTGATCAGCGTCATGCCCGACGTAGAACACGATCGCCACGAACCCCATGAGCAGCGTCGAGAACGACGGCGTGCGGTACCGCGGATGCACCGTCGCGAACCGCTTCGGCAGCGCCTTGTAGACCGCCATCGCGAGCGTGCCGCGCGCGGTCGGCAGGATCGTCGTCTGCGTCGACGAGACCGCGGAGATCATGACGGCGACGACCAGCAGCCACGCCCACGGGCCGAACAGCGCGTCCTTCAGCGCGAAGAAGACGTCGTCGGCGTTGCCCTCGTTGCCGAGGCCCATGCCGGTGTCGCCCAGCCCGGCGTACGACATCGCGGCGACGGTGACGCCGACGTAGGTGACGAGCAGGATGAGCGTCGTGAGCACCGCGGCCCGACCGGGGATGCGCTTCGGGTCGCGGGTCTCCTCGTTGAGCGCGAGGCAGGTGTCCCAGCCCCAGTAGATGAACAGGGCGAGCAGCACCGACTCGACGAACGCGTCGAACGAGCCGAAGGCGAACGGGTTGAACCAGCTGAGCTCGGGCGTCGTCGATCCCTCGGGCGCGGTGCCGGCGATGACGTGCCAGGCCGCGAAGACCACGAACAGCACGAGGGCGAGGTACTGCACGCCGAGCAGCACGTTCTGCATCCGCTCGCCGATCTCGAGCCCGCGCCAGCTGATCCAGCTCATCAGCGCGATGAACACCACGCCCGTGAGGGTCACGACGAACACGTTCTCGGCGAGGTCGGGCGCGACGAGCAGCCAGAAGTAGATGCCGCCGATCTGCGCGAGGTTGGCGAGCACGATGGTGCCGGCGACCGCGACGCCCCAGCCGCCGAGCCATCCGACCCACGGCCCGAACGCCTTGGTCGCCCACGTGAACGTGGTGCCGCAGTCGGGCACCTCGCTGTTCAGCTCGCGGTACGCGAACGCGATGAGCAGCATCGGCACGAACGCGATGATGAAGGCGATCGGCGCCTGCTCGCCGACGGTGAGCACGACGAAGCCGAGCGTCGCCGCGAGCGAGTAGACCGGCGCGGTGGAGGCGAGCCCGATGACCGTCGAGCCCCAGAGGCCCAGCGTGCCCGCGGCCAGTCCCTTGCCCTCGCCGGCCGGGGCGTGCGGCGCGTCCTGCGTGTTCGAAACCGACATGGGAACCCCCTCGTCACCTCGTCACGCGCAGGCTAGCACCACGCGCGGCGGCGGGCAGGGGCCGTCAGCGTTCGAAGGCGCCGGCCATCGCCGCGTCCGCAGGCTCTGGCTCGCCGCGGTCGCTCGGTTCCCCGTCGGCGGAGGCGCGCCGCGTAGCCGCCGACGAGCGCGCCGATGCCCACGGTCGCCGCCGCGACGCCGGCGACGGCGAGCGGCGCGGGTCCGACGTCGGCGAGGCGCCCCGGGCCGGCGGCACCGCCCGACCACCAGGCGAGGAGGCCCAGCACGACCGCGGCGGCGGCGGCCGCCCCGGCGCCGACGGCGAGCGGCGCCCACCAGCCGGAGGCTGCGCGGGCACGTCCCGGTCGGCGTCGCCGCCGGCCGACACCACCCACGCGCCGACGAACCCGAGCGAGCACCGGGCACGAGCGAGCCAGAGCGCGCCGAGCGCCGGCGCGTCGGTCGGCAGCGCGCCGAGCAGCGGGATGCCGGGAACCGGCCCGAGCAGCGTGCCGCCGGTCGAGACGAGGCTGCCCGTGCCGATCGCGAAGCCCGGACCGAGCAGCCAGGACGCCGCCCAGATCACGATGTTCGGCAGCAGCGCGAGCTCGCGCGATCGTCAGGGCGATGCCGCCGTCGACGCCCGCGCCGAGCGCCTGGTACAGGCCGGCGATGGTCGCGTAGTCGAGCGTCGACGAGCACCGCGACGAGCACCGCGGCGAGCGCGAGCACGCCGAAGGCGGCGCCGGCGCCGATGCGCACGGCGGCACGGCTCCCCGCCACGAGGCCCGACGGCAGCACGGCGAGTGCGCGACGCACGACGCCGGTCGCGGCATCCGTCGCGGGGTCGGTGCGCAGCACCTCGCCGACCGCGCCGAGCACGACGCCGAGGGCCACGATGCCCGCCGGGATCAGCGCCGCCTGCCACGGGTCGGCGCGCGCGGCAGTCCGCGCCCGCGGCGATCGCGAGCGCCGGCGCCCGCGAGCGCGAACACGACGATCGCGGCGAGGCCGCCGCTGAACGAGTGCCCGCCCGCGGCCGAGCGGCGGCCGATGCGGCGGCCGAACGCCACCGTGATGCAGCGCGAAGCCGAGCAGCGCGATCGTGATCGGGAACGGGTCGCCCGCGCCCGGCAGCGCGATCCGCCCCGCCGTCACCGGGTCGAGCTGCACCACGAGGTCGACGCCGTGGCCGAGCAGCCAGACGTCGGCGGCGGCGCGGAGGAACACGGCGGCGTCGACGGCGAGGCCGAAGTGCACCGCCCAGAGCAGCATGAGCGGCACGACCACGATGCCGAGGCCGATGAGCGCCGCGACGGATGCCTCGAGGGCGGCCAGCAGGGCGATCGTCGTGCGTCTCATTCCTCCGGGAGCCTATCCCGGAGGGCGCCGCTCAGTCGGCGCGACGTGCAGGATCGGGCGTACTCGCATCGCTCGGCGCCGACGGCTCCGCAGCGCCGCCGCCCACCGCCGCGCCGACGAGCGGCTCCGTGTCGCCGTCGGCGTCGGCGGTGTCGGCCGCCGCGGTCTCCGCGTCGTCCTCGGCGCGTGCCACCGCGGCCTCCGCCTCCGTGGCCGGCGACCTCGTCGGCCGGACGCCGCAGGAGCTCGACGATCACCACCGCGATGCAGGGCGACGATCACCGTCCAGATGACCGCGCTCACCGTGACCGGCCGGTTGAAGAGCACCACGGCCGCCGCGATCAACGCGATGGCGATGTAGACGGCGCCGCGCCAGCGGTCGAGGCCGATGCCGAACGACCCGGTCGTCACGCCGTGCCGGGCGGCGGCCCTGCGGGCGCTCGCGAAGCCGGCGCCGGCGAACTCCCTGGCGGCCTTGCGCGGGTCGCCATGGCCCGGAGAACCAGGCGATCACGGCGACGAGGATCGAGAGCACGAGGAACGCGACGATGGTCGAGAGCATGAGCTCGACGAGGCCGTCGAAGAGCACCGACGCGGTGTCGGACGGCATGATCGACGGGCTCACGGTGCCGATGAAGAACGTGCGGCCGATGCCGAGGCCGGCGGCGAGGATGAGCATCGTCAGCGCGAGCCCCGCCGCGGTCCACACGAGCGCCACGGTGCGGCGTTTCGCGACGAACACGCCCGCCGCGAGCAGTGCGAGGCAGACCCACGGGAGCCACGTGCCGACGGCGACCGCGAGCGCGTAGATGGTCTGGATGAGCACGAACGCGTCGTTCTGGGCGATGACGATGCTGCGCTCGACCACGGGGATGTTGGCGGCGAAGCCGACCCCCTGTTGCTCGAGGCGGTCCTTCACGGCCTCGATGACGGGGCCGAGTTGCACCGACACGGTGCCGTCACCGCCGATCGCGAGCGCGGCGTCGGGATCCCCCTGCACCGCGGCCACGAAGGCCTGGTGGCTCCGGGTGAGTGCCGCGCGCCAGATGTCGGCGAAGGCCGGCGACTCGACGAGCCGGTCGACGATGCCCGAGACGAGCGACTGGAGCCCCTGGGTGGCGGGCGCCTCGAGCAACCCGAGCGCCTGCTCGGCGCGCGGCGGCAGGTCGAGCTGCTTGATGCCGTCGAAGAGATCGGAGGTCAGCGTCGGGATGTCGACCTGCTCCTCGATCGCCGCGGTGACCTGGTCGCCGATGTACGACTGCACCGCCGGCTCCTCGGCGAGCGGCGCGAACGTGGCGACGAACTGGTCGGTGTCGACGAGCTGGATGCGCGCCCACGCCGAGATCACGGCCACGGGTGCGAGCAGCAGGGCGACGACCACGAGCACGACGGCCGCCACGGTGCGCCCGCGGCGGCGGCGCTCGCGCGGCGGCGCGCCCGCGGCATCCGTGCCCTCGACCGGCTTCGCGGTGACCGCCTCGGACCGCAACGCCGCGTTCTCGGCTTCGAGCTTCGCGATCCTGGCTTCGAGTTCCGACGTCCCTGCATCCGACATGATCCGCCCCCTTTGCTCGAAACCTAGCGCGGCGAGGGCCCCGGGCGCATCATCCTCAATGAATGAAAGCCTTCATCAGGATCATCGCGATGCCGAACGCCGCGGTGCCGAGCGCGCCGGCGAGGCGGATCGGCCAGGGCGACCCGCGGCGCGCGAAGGCGATCCAGCCGAGCACCGCCAGCACGAGCACGCCCACCCAGAGCGCGATCCAGATCGCGTACGCGTCGTCGATCGCCCTCGTGGCGCCGAGCAGCAGGATGAACGACGGGATCATCGCCGAGGCGACCAGCCCGAGCGACCGGCGGAACGACATCGCGGAACGCCTCGCGGAGCCCGATGACGTGGTCGTGCTCGAGCCCGTGCCGGGCCACGGTGCCGGCGTAGACGTGGGCGGCCCAGAACACGATGACGGTGCCGATGCACCTGCCAGAACACCTGCCACGAGCTCGCTCCGTGGCCGCCCGCCACGACGATCATGCCCGACACGAGGATCACGCCGTAGACGGACTCCTCGGTGACGAACGTCGTGCGCACCAACTGGCGTCGCGAGCGACGGCTTCTCGCTCTGCCGGCGTCGCGCGAACCGGCATCCGGTGACTCGCTCATGCCTCTCACCCTCTCATGATCGGACGGGATATGCGGAGGGCCCCTGCTCGGTGTCGACCGGACGGGGGCCCTCCGGCATGCTAGCTCACCGTCGGTACGAGCGTCGCTCAGAGCGCGGCGTACACCTCGCGGAGCAGCTGCGCCGTCTCGGACGGCGTCTTGCCGACCTTGACGCCGGCGGCCTCGAGGGCCTCCTTCTTCGCCTGCGCGGTGCCGGCCGAGCCGGACACGATCGCGCCGGCGTGGCCCATGGTCTTGCCCTCGGGCGCCGTGAAGCCCGCGACGTAGCCGACGACCGGCTTCGTCACGTTGGCCTTGATGAAGTCGGCCGCGCGCTCCTCGGCGTCGCCGCCGATCTCGCCGATCATCACGATCGCCTTGGTCTCGGGGTCGGCCTCGAACGCGGCGAGCGCGTCGATGTGCGTGGTGCCGATGATCGGGTCGCCGCCGATGCCGATGGCGGTCGAGAAGCCGAGGTCGCGCAGCTCGTACATCATCTGGTACGTGAGCGTGCCCGACTTCGAGACGAGGCCGATCGGGCCCTTGCCGGTGATGTTCGCCGGGGTGATGCCGACGAGCGACTCTCCGGGGCTGATGATGCCGGGGCAGTTCGGGCCGATGATGCGGGTCTTGTCGCCCTGCTCCTTGGCGTAGGCCCAGAACTCGGCGGAGTCCTGCACCGGCACGCCCTCGGTGATGATCACGAGGAGCGGGATCTCGGCGTCGATGGCCTCGACCACGGCGTCCTTGGTGAAGGCCGGCGGGACGAAGGCGATGGAGACATCCGCGCCGGTCTGCTCGATGGCCTCGGCGACCGAGGCGAACACCGGCAGCTCGACGGCGTTGCCGTCCTTGTCGGTGTGCAGCACCGTGGTGCCGGCCTTGCGGGCGTTCACGCCGCCGACCACCTGGGTGCCGGCCGCGAGCATGCGCGCCGTGTGCTTGGAGCCCTCGCCGCCGGTGATGCCCTGGACGATGACCTTGGAGTCCTTGTTCAGGAAGATCGTCATTGCTCTCGAATCCTTCTCTACGCGGCGTTCGCCAGCTCGGCGGCCTTGTCGGCGCCCTGGTCCATGTTCTCGGCGAGGGTGACGAGCGGGTGCGCCGCCTCCTCGAGGATGCGACGGCCCTCGACGACGTTGTTGCCGTCGAGGCGCACGACGAGCGGCTTGTTCGCGGTGGAGCCGAGCTCGGCGAGCGCGCCGACGATGCCCTTCGCGACCTGGTCGCACGCGGTGATGCCGCCGAAGACGTTCACGAACACGCTCTTGACCTGCGGGTCGCCGAGGATGATGCCGAGGCCGTTGGCCATGACCTCCGCCGAGGCGCCGCCGCCGATGTCGAGGAAGTTCGCGGGCTTCACGCCGCCGTGGTTCTCGCCGGCGTAGGCGACGACGTCGAGCGTCGACATGACGAGGCCCGCGCCGTTGCCGATGATGCCGACCTCGCCGTCGAGCTTCACGTAGTTGAGGTCGAGGGCCTTCGCCTGCGCCTCGAGCGGGTCGGCCGCGGCCTTGTCCTCGAGGAGGGCGTGGCCGGCGTGGCGGAACTCGGCGTTCTCGTCGAGCGTGACCTTGCCGTCGAGGGCGATGATGTTGCCGTCCTCGTCGAGGATCAGCGGGTTCACCTCGACGAGCGTCGCGTCCTCGCTCTTGTAGACGTCGTAGAGCTTCACGAACACGTCGGCGACCTTGTCGACCAGGTCGGCCGGGAAGTTCGCGGCGACCGCGATCTCGCGGGCGGTCGTGGGGGTGATGCCGGTGATCGGGTCGACCTCGACGCGTGCGAGCGCCTCGGGCTTCTCGACGGCGAGCACCTCGATCTCCATGCCGCCCTCGACGCTCGTGAGCGAGAGGTACGAGCGGTTCGCGCGGTCGAGGAGCACCGAGAAGTAGAACTCCTGCGCGATGCGGGCGCCGCCGGCGACCATCACGCGCTTCACGACGTGGCCCTTGATGTCGAGTCCGAGGATGGCCTTCGCCGCCTCCTCCGCCTCGTCGGGGTTCTTCGCGACCTTGACGCCGCCCGCCTTGCCGCGGCCGCCCGTCTTCACCTGGGCCTTGACCACGACGACGCCGCCGAGCTGCTCGGCCGCGGCGCGCACCGCTTCGGGGGTGTCGGCGACGATGCCCGGGAGCACCGGGACCCCGTACTTCTCGAACAGGTCTCTGGCCTGGTACTCGTAAAGATCCACGCTCTACTTCCAATCGGTCCGCACGCGCGACGGCGCACAGGGGCTGGTGGGTGTGGCCCGGCCTGTTCTCGTCGAACGCTGATTCTCTCGATATCGAGATACGCGGGCCGACCACCATGGTACTCCCCCTCATCAGGGGGTCCGAACCGAGCGGATGCCGCTGGCCGCCGCATGCGCCACGGTGCCTAGACTGGCGCCATGAGCGAGCGAGCGGAGCCCATCCACCGCGCCGACCCGCACGATTCCGCGGTGCACGCGAAGCTCAACTGGCTCCGCGCCGGCGTGCTCGGGGCGAACGACGGCATCGTCTCGGTCGCGGCACTCGTGGTCGGCGTGGCCGCGGCGACCACGGATGTCGCGGCCATCCTCATCGCGGGCGTCGCCGCCGTGGTCGCGGGCGCGATCTCGATGGGGCTCGGCGAGTACGTGTCGGTGTCGAGCCAGCGCGACACCGAGCGCGCGCTGATCGCCAAGGAGCGGCACGAGCTCGACACGATGCCCGCAGCAGGAGCTGGCCGAGCTCGCCGGGCTCTACCGCGCCAAGGGCTCTCCGCCGCGACGGCGGAGACCGTCGCCCGCGAGCTCACCGCGCACGACGCCCTCGCGGCGCACCTCGAGGTGGAGCTGCACATCGACGAGGACGACGTGGTGAACCCGTGGCACGCGGCCGGGGCATCCGCCCTGTCGTTCCTCGTGGGCGCGGTGCTCCCGATGCTCGCCATCCTGCTGCCGCCGCCCGAGTGGCGGATCACCGCGACGTTCGTCGCCGTCGTCGTCGCGCTCGCGATCACCGGCTGGCTCAGCGCGTGGATCGGCGGCAGCCCGAGGCTGCGCGCGGTGCTGCGGGTGACCATCGGCGGCGCGCTCGCCCTCGCCGTCACCTGGGCGATCGGAGCCATGCTCGGCGTGGCCGTGTGACGATGTCGGGGCAGCCGGAGGCGCGGGTCGGCATCTCGGGGTGGGTGTACCCGAACTGGCGGGGCGAGTTCTACCCGAAGGGCCTGCGCCAGGCGGACGAGCTCGAGTTCGCGTCGCGCCAGCTCACCTCGATCGAGGTCAACGGCTCGTTCTACGCGCTGCAGCAGCCCGCGAACTGGGTGCGATGGCGCGACGCGGTGCCCGACGACTTCGTCTTCGCCGTCAAGGGTCCGCGCTTCATCACGCACATCAAGCGACTCGGCGACATCGACGCGCCGCTCGCCAACTTCCTCGCGTCGGGCGTGCTCGCCCTCGGCGAGAAGCTCGGCCCCCTGCTCTGGCAGCTGCCGCCGAACCTCGCGTTCGACGAGGCACTGCTCGACGCGTTCCTCGCCCGCCTGCCGCGCACGCACGGCGCGGCGGCCGCGCTGGCGCGGCATCGGGAGGAGCGGATGTCGGGACGCACGTCGTACGCGCTGCGGGCCGCGCCCGATCGGCCGCTCGAGCACGCCGTCGAGGTGCGGCATCCGAGCTTCGAGCAGCACGAGGCGGCGTGGGTCTCGCTGCTGGAGCGCCACCACGTGGCATCCGTCGCCGCCGACACCGCCGGACGCTACCCGCGCATCGACCGCACCACGGCGGACTTCGCCTACGCACGCCTGCACGGCGATCGCGAGCTGTACGTCTCGGGCTACGACGACGCCGGGCTCGACCGGTGGGAGACGTGGGTGCGCGGTCACCTCGCCGCCGGCCGCTCCGCGTACGTGTACTTCGACAACGACGTGAAGGTGCGGGCGCCGTTCGACGCGATGGCGCTCATCGCCCGGCTGGAGCGCTGAGGCTCCGCTCCGAGCCGCGACTCGCGGTCGCCCGCTGCAGCTCGTCGCGGCTGCCGTGCGTTCGCCGACCGACCCTCCCCATGTCGGGGCCATGGTGCAACGATAGGGAGATGGCCAAGAAGCATGGTCCGGTCGTCCCCGACCTCACCGACGCGCAGTGGGATCGGCTCGTCTCGCACGGCGTGGCCGTCGACGTCGCCGTGGGCGACATGCTGTTCCGCACCGGGGATCGCTGGTACGACCTCATCCTCGTCGAGAGCGGCGCGGTCGAGGTGGTGCGCGACGCCCTGCCCTGGGTCGGCGAGACGTCCATCGTCACGCTCGGCCCGCGCACGTTCGTCGGCGAGCTCGGACTGCTGAACGGCCAGCGCGCGTTCCTCTCGGCACGGGCGACCGAGGCGGGCCGGATGTACCGCGTCGACCACGCGGCGCTGCAGCGGCTCATGGCCGAGGACGACGAGCTCTGCGACCTCCTGCTCCGCACGCTGTGGGCGCGCCGGGACTTCCTGCGGCGGGGTCCTGCGGCGCTGTCGCTGAAGATCGTGGGCACGCAGCGCTCCGCCGGGGCGACCGCGCTGCGCCGATACGCCGAGCGCCTGGAGCTCGCGCACACCTGGGTCGACGCCGACGACCCCGAGACGGCGGCCCACATCTTCGAGCACGGCTTCTCGCGCGACGACCTTCCCGTCGCGATCGTGCAGGGCGAGAACGTCCGCAACGCGACCCCCGGCCAGGTCGCCGAGCTGCTCGGCCTCGCCTACGTGAACGACGACGACACGGCCGCCGACCTCGCCGTCGTCGGCGGCGGGCCCGCCGGCCTCGCCGCGGCGATCTACGGGGCATCCGAGGGCCTTCGCACGGTGCTGCTCGACTCGATCGCCCCGGGCGGGCAGTCGGCGGCGACGTCGCGCATCGAGAACTACCTCGGGTTCCCGTTCGGCGTGAGCGGCGACGCCCTCACCGGACAGGCCTCGCTGCAGGCGTTCAAGTTCGGGGTGCGCGTGTTCGCACCGTGCGAGGTCGCCGGGCTGCAGGCGTCGGGCGACCCGCTCACCCTGACGCTGGCCGACGGCCGGCTCGTGCAGGCCAGGTCGGTCGTGATCACGACCGGCGCGCAGTACCGCACGCTCGACCTCGACCGGTGGAACGAGTTCGAGGGCGCCGGCATCTTCCACGCCGCGACGTCGCTCGAGCTCCGGCAGGTCATCGACGCCCCGGTGGTCGTCGTCGGCGGCGCCAACTCCGCCGGACAGGCCGCGCTGTACCTCGCGGCCAACGGATGCTCCGTGCGCCTCGTCGTGCGCGCCGACTCGCTCTCGTCGCAGATGTCGAGCTACCTCGTCGACCGGCTCGCCGACGACCCGCGCATCCAGGTGCACACGCGCACCCGGGTCACCGCCCTGCACGGCGGCGACACCCTCGAGCAGGTGACCCTCGAGGGTGGAACGGATGCCACGGTCGACTGTCGCGGCCTGTTCTGCTTCATCGGCGCGCAGCCGGCGACCGACTGGATCACCCACCTCGAGCGCGACGAGCACGGCTTCGTGCGCACGGGCGACGACGTGCGCAGCCTCGGCCCCGCGTGGGCGGCGCTGCAGCGGTCGCCGCTCCCGTTCGAGACCAGCCTCCCCCGCGTGTTCGCCGCGGGCGACGTGCGACGCGGCTCGATGAAGCGGGTCGCGGCGGCCGTCGGCGAGGGCTCGAGCGCGGTCGCGTCCGTGCACCGGGCGCTGGCCGACGTGTCGTGACGCGCTGACGTCGCGCCGCGCCGACGCGGCCGCCGTCATCGCCTCGGCGCGCGGTCGGCGCAGGGCGGAACGGCCGCATCCTCACCCGGCGGCGCGGCCCGCCGACGACGCCCGGGGCCATCCCGGTGTGGCCGACATCGTGCCGTCGCGGCGCACCGCGAGCACGTCCACGGGCTCGCGGCGAGCTCAGTTCGTCGAGCGCCGCCTCCCCGCCCGCCACGATCGCGGTCGCGAGCACGTCGGCGGTGACGATGTCGGCGGCGGCCACGCTCACCTGCACGAACACCGGATCCGTGCCGTCGGTCGTCGACCAGATGTGCTCGCCGCGCTCGGCGATGCCCGAGGTCGCGACGGCCCGCCGGTCGCCTCCGAGCGGGATCGCCGACAGCAGGCGGTCGCGCTCCCAGGGATCGACGATGCCGACGAGCCACGGCGACCCGTCGGCGCGCGGGCCGCTGACCAGCACGTCGCCGCCCGCGTCGATGCCCCACCCGCGACGCCCATCGCCCGCATCGCCTCGCCCGCCTCGGCGATCGCGACGGCCTTGACGACGCCGTTCAGGTCGATGACCCCGTCGGCGCGGTGCGGCGTGAACGCCCCGCCCGTGCGGGCCCGCCATGCCACGGCGAGCGCGTAGGCGTTGCCTGAGCTCCGTGCCCGCCTCCGTCAGGGCGAGCTCGCCGCGCGCGACGCGACTCAGCTCGGAGTCCGTGCGGTACAGGCTGCAGCGGCGATCCCAGCGGTCGAAGACGGATGCCGCGACGGCCGCCGAGCGGGCGACCACGTCGGCGTCGCCGTCCGCCCTGCAGGCTGACGACCGTGCCCATCGACGTGAACACCTCGCCCGCTCCGGCGGCCATCAGAACCCCGCCGCGTCGAGGGCGGCCTGCAGCGACTGCAGGTAGGCGGCGCTCGTGTACGTCGCGCCGCCGACGAACGAGACCGAGGCCGTCTGCGCCTGCAGCACCTCGTCGCGGAGGATCGGCGCCGCCCGGTTGCTGATCGAGACCGACCGTCCGTCGTGGTCGGTGAGCTGCAGGGCGGTGACGTCGGAGATCGCCCCTCCCGAGATCGTGACCTGCACCTGCACGTCGCCGAAGCGGGTCGAGACCGTCGCCCCGGCGTAGGTGCCGTCGGCGCCCCGTCGTCGCCGCGGCGTCCTCGGTCGTGCGCCGTGTCGGTCGAGCCGGTCGTCGCCGATCGGGCGCTCGGTGGTGCCGCCGGACGCCGCCGATCCGCTCGACGTGCTCGACGAGGCATCCGTGCCGCTCGTCGCGGTCGAGCTGCCGCCGCTCGAGGCGACCGTCGCGCCGGGGCCCGTGACGGCGCTGCCGAGCTGCCAGCCGGCGAGGAGCGCGGCAGCGGATGCCGCCGACGCGATGACGAACGCGCGGGCCCTCACCAGTCGAACCTCTCGTGATGGATCTGCTCGGGACGCAGTCCCGCCGCACGCGCCTCGGCGACGACCGCCTCCGACCAGCCCAGCGGGCCGCACACGTACACGTCGGAGTCGGCGACGGCCGGAGCGAACGCGGACGAGCGAGAGCCCCTGCCGCTCGGCCTCCGCGCTCAGCCAGCCGACGCCACGGCGGCCCGGGATCGTGATGAGGGTCGCGCCACGCGCGTGGCACAGCTCGCGCACCTCGTCGAGCAGCCAGCCCTCGTCGACGCGTGGGCGTGCGCAGCAGCACGGTGGCCTCGCCCGGCCGGAAGCTCGCCGACTCGAGGAGCGAGCGCACCGGCGTGACGCCGATGCCGGCCGCGACGAGCACGAGGCGGCTCCGGCTGCGGGACGCCTCGCTGAAGATGCCGTACGGGCCCTCGAGCGCGACGCGCGTGCCGGGGCGGATGCGCGGCGAGGCCGCCCGACCCGCGCCCGAGCGCCCGCACCGTGATGCGCAGCTCGCCGCCGCGCGGGGCCGCCGAGAGCGAGTAGGGGTGCGCCTGCCACCACTGTCCGCGGGCGAGGAACCGCCACACGAGGAACTGCCCGCCCGACGGCGCCGAGCCGCTCGAGGTCGACGCCCCTGAGCCGGATCGACACGACGCCGTCGGCGGGCCCGCCGACCGGCTCCACGGCCTCGACGACCAGGCGGTGCCGCAGCGTCCGGTACAGCGGCATCCCGAACCGGTACACGACGATCGCCGCGAACGCCGCGATCGTGAGGAGCAGCCAGTACCAGCGCTGCCAGGTGCCCTCGGCGAACAGCCCGCCGAGGCTGAACTGGTGCGGCAGGGCGGCGAGGACCGCCAGGTAGACGAGCAGGTGGATGCCGTGCCACACCTCGTAGCGGAAGCGTCGCCGCACCGCGACGAGCGAGGTGCCGACGACCGCGAGGAAGAGCCCGAGGCCGAGCACGGCGAGCGGGACGTCGGGCGTGTTCCAGAGCGAGACGACCTCGTCGACGAGCCCGCTGCCGTCGGCGAGCGCGTAGCCGGCGACGAGCAGCACGGCGTGCGCGAGGAGCAGGAAGAGCACCGGCTTGCCGAGCCGCCGATGCAGGGCCATCGCGGCATCCTGCCCGACGGCCCGCTCGATGAACGGCACGCGCGCGGCGAGCACGAGCATGACGAGCACGAGGTCGGTCGCGATGAGCCCGGCCACGATCCCGGACGCGGTCACCGCGCCGGCGAGGTCGGTGATCCCGGCGGCGCCGCCGTCCGCGAGGAACAGCGCGACGGCGATGGCCACGGTGGCCACCGCGGCCGCCTGCAGCAGGTCGACCCGCCAGAGCCGCCGCGAGGCCCGCCGACGCTCGGGCGTCGCGATCTCGCGCGACCTGCGTTCCAGGCCCCGGGCGTCGTGCAGGAGGAAAGCCATGACGACATGGTGCACGCCGACCCTATCGATCGCCCATGCGCGGTCAGGACGTCGGCTGGGAGCCCGAGGTCACAGCTTCTCGATCGGCGCGATCTTGATCAGGAGCTTCTTCTGCCCGGCGGTGTCGAACGCGACGTGGGCGATGCGCTTGGTGCCCTCGCCGGTGACCTGCGTGACCCGCCCCTCGCCGAAGTCGACGTGGCGGATGCGGTCGCCGGCCGCGAGCGTGAGGTCGCCGTTGTCGCGCACGGTGCCGGTGACCCGGTTCGCCCACTCGGCCTTGGGGGCGGCGCTCTTCGTGACGCTGAACCGCTCGAGGTCGCGGTCGCGCGTGCCCCACGCGCCGCCGCCGCCCTGGCCGTAGCCGCGCCGGGCGTTGAGCGCGCGCGGCTGCGTGCCGCCCGCGCGACGTCGCCATGCCGGGCGACTGCCGCCAGTCGATGAGTCCCTCGGGGATCTCCTGCAGGTAGCGCGAGGGCATCGCCACCGCGACCTCGCCGAACTGGGCGCGGCTCATCGCGAGCGAGAGGTAGAGGCGCTTGCGGGCGCGCGTGATGCCGACGTAGAACAGCCGCCGCTCCTCGGCCGGGCCGCCGGGCTCGGACGCCGACATCTGGTGCGGCAGCAGCCCCTCCTCGAGGCCGGTGAGGAACACGGCGTGGTACTCGAGCCCCTTCGCGGTGTGCAGGGTCATGAGCGAGACGGTGCCCGACGCGTCGTCGAGCTCGTCGGCGGCGGCGACGAGCGACACCTGCGTGAGGAAGTCGACGAGGGTCGCGCCCGGATTCTCGCGGTCGAAGTCGCGGGTCTGCGCGACGAGCTCCTCGACGTTCTCGGCGCGCGTCTCGTCTTGCGGGTCGCGGCTGTTGCGGAGCGCATCGATGAGGCCGGAGCGCTCGAGCAGGAAGACGAGCACGTCGGAGACCTTCGAGGCGCCCTCGTTGGTGCCGGCCGCGACGCCCGCGGCCGACGGCACGAGCATGGCGGCCGCCTCGTCGAGCACGGTGGCGAGCGTCGTGATCGCGCCCGTGACCTTCGGCCCGAGGCCGAGCCCGTCGGCGGCGCGCATCGCCTGCCGGAACGTCAGCGCGTTCTGCTCGGCGAAGCTCGCGAGCGCGGTCTCGGTCGCGGGGCCGATGCCGCGCTTGGGCGTGTTCAGGATGCGCCGCAGCGCGAGCTCGTCGAGCGGGTTCGCGACGGCGATGAGGTACGCCATCGCGTCCTTGATCTCGGCGCGCTCGTAGAACTTCGTGCCCCCGACGACGCGGTAGGGCAGCGCCGACCGCACGAAGATCTCCTCGAGCGCACGGGTCTGCGCGTTGGTGCGGTAGAACACGGCGATGTCGCGGTAGGCGACGCCGGCGCGGTGCAGCACCTCGATCTCGTCGGCGACGAACTGCGCCTCGTCGTGCGCGGTGTACCCGGTGTACCCGGTGATCTGGTCGCCGTCTCCGTCGGCCGTCCAGAGTTTCTTCTCCTTACGGTCGAAGTTGTTCGAGATGACCGCGTTCGCCGCCGAGAGGATGTTCTGGGTCGAGCGGTAGTTCTGCTCGAGCAGCACGACCTTGGCGCCCGGGAAGTCGCGCTCGAACTCCACGATGTTGCGGATGTCGGCGCCGCGGAACGCGTAGATGCGACTGGTCGGAGTCGCCGACGACGGTGAGGCTCGCGCCCGGGGATGCCGCCCGAGGCATCCGTCAGCGCTGCCACGTTCACGCCGTGCTGCTCCATCTCGACGACGCGGTCGGCCGGCACCGGCTGGGTGAGCTCGCGGATGAGCGAGTACTGCGCGTGGTTCGTGTCCTGGTACTCGTCGACGAGGATGTGGCGGAACCGCCGCTGGTAGAGCGACGCGACCTTGGGGAACGCCCGGAACAGGTAGACCGTCTCGGCGATGAGGTCGTCGAAGTCGAGCGCGCTCGCGTCGCGCAGCCGGCGCGTGTACTGCCGGAAGATCTCGAGGAACATCACCTCTTGCGGGTCGCTCGTGTTCACGTTGCGCGCGTACGACTCGACGTCGGCGAGCTCGTTCTTGAGCTTCGAGATCTTCGCCTGGGCGCTCGCGGGCGTGAAGCCCAGCGTGTCGGCGTCGAGCTCCTTGATGATGCGCTTCAGGATGGTGCGCTGGTCGGCCGAGTCGTAGATGGTGAACGTCGACGTGAGCCCGATCGCCTCGGCCTCGCGCCGCAGGATGCGCACGCACGCCGAGTGGAACGTGGAGATCCACATGCCGCGACGCGCTGTCGCCGAGCAGCGCCTCGACGCGCTCGCGCATCTCGGCCGCGGCCTTGTTGGTGAACGTGATCGCGAGGATCTGGCTCGGCCACGCCTCGCGGCTCTCGATGAGGCTCGCGATGCGGTGCGTGAGCACGCGCGTCTTGCCCGAGCCCGCGCCCGCGACGATGAGCAGCGCCTGGCCGCGGTACTCCACGGCCTCGCGCTGCTCGGGGTTGAGCCCGTCGGTGAGGCGGGAGCTCGCGGTGGCGGACGGTGCGGTGGGCGCCTCGCGCCAGCCGGCCGGGTCGTCGGGGTCGAGGATCAGCGTCATGTCCCGTCAAGTCTAGGCGCGGCATCCGACAGCCGTCGCCGTCGTCGCACGGGTCGTCGCGAGTGCCGCGCGCAGCGGCCCCGCGGATGCCGCGCCGACGACGTCCGCGACGCTCAGCCGAGCAGCGCGCGACGCGCCTCGACGCCGAGGTCGGGGTGGTCGACGAAGATGCCGTCGACGCCGGTGCCGATGACGTGCTCGAACTCGCCGAGCCAGTCGCCGAACGCCGCGCGCGCCGTGCCGCGCCGGTACGCCGACGACAGGAAGCGGTTCTCGGGGCGCAGCGTCCACGTGTACACCCGGAGCCCGGCCGAATGCGCGGCATCCACGAGCTCGGCGCCGACCAGCGGCGCGACCCTGCGCTGGCCGAGCGGCCGACGGCTCCGCCGCTCGGCCGCCGCCGCCGATGCGTCGCCCGCGCCGCGCGGAGCCGCCGAGCAGCCGCGCCTTGTCGACGCTCACGCCGTCGACCCGACCGGCGAGCCCGAGCAGGCCCGCCTCGGTCACGAAGGCGTCGTAGCTCGGCGCCGCCGCGGCCCATGCGCGAGCACGACGTCGACGGGCGACCCGGTCGCCTCGACGAGGAACACCCGCGGGCCGCGGATGCCGCGGGCCCCGAGCCGATCGAGCACGTCGAGCTCGAACGCCTCCATGATGAGGCGCTCGTCGCCGCGACCCCAGCCCGCGTCGTCGAGCTCGGCCGCGAAGAGCTCGTCGAGCGGCAGCCCGAGCGCGGCGAAGTGGCTCGCGTGCTTGAACTCCGCGACCATGCGCACGAGCCGGCGCTGCTCGTCGGCGGCCGTGTCGATGAGCTCGAACAGGTCGCGCAGCCGGATCACCGGGTAGCGGTCGTCGAAGCTCGCGCTCGACTGCCGCAGGGCGCCGAGCCGCTCCCGCGCGCGCAGCGTCGAGAGCTCCGCCCAGGTGAAGTCCTCGGTGAACCAGCCGGTGAGCGCCTTGCCGTCGACCTCGCGCGTCGTGCGCCTCGACGCGAACTCGGGCCGCGCCGCGACATCCGTGGTGCCCGAGATCTCGTTCTCGTGGCGCAGCACGAGCACGCCGTCGCGCGTGGCGACGATGTCGGGCTCCACCGCGTCGGCGCCGAGCGCGAACGCCAGCTCGTAGGCCGAACGCGTGTGCTCGGGACGGTAGCCCGACGCACCGCGATGGCCGATCACGAGGGGGCGCGCGCCGGAATCGTGCAGCATGGGCCCCAGCGTAGCCACGCGTCGCCCGGAACCGCGGGAATCCGCGCAGGACTCAGGGCGTTATCCCTGCTACGACCGGTAGATTGGTGCATGGCACGGATGCCGCATCCAGTCGCCTGTCCCCCGCACCGACGACAGCCGAAAGCAGAGGAACACCATGGCTCTCGACAATCCCGCATTCTCGCGGAATTCCGCCTTCTCACAGCAGGGAGCCGTCGCGGCCGCACAGGACGTGTCGGCGCAGCAGCTCCAGGAGATGTACAACCAGCCCGCGACGCTCCCCGACCGCGAGGTCATGACCGTCGAGAACACCGTCGCGAAGACGGCCGGCGCCTTCGGCGTGCTGCGTCGTGTTCGCCGCGGTCGGCTGGCTCGCTCACGCCCGCGATGCCGTGGCTGTTCTGGGGCGCCGTCGATCATCGGCTTCGTGCTCGCGCTCGTCAACATCTTCAAGAAGGAGCCGTCGCCCGCGCTGATCCTCGCCTACGCGGCGGCCCAGGGCGTCTTCCTCGGCGGCATCTCGCTGATGTTCGAGACGCAGTGGGCCGGGCATCGTCGCCCAGGCCGTGATCGGCACGCTCGCGGTGGTCGGCGTGACGCTCGCGCTCTTCGCGAGCGGCAAGATCCGCGCGTCGAAGAAGGCCACGAAGGTCTTCCTCATCGCGATGGTCGGCTACCTCGTGTTCTCGTTCATCAACCTGATCCTCATGTGGACCGGCGTGAACAACGACCCGTGGGGCCTCCTCGGCGCCGACATCTTCGGCATCCCGCTCGGCCTCATCATCGGCGTCCTCGTGATCCTCATGGCGGCGTACTCGCTGGTGCTCGACTTCGACATGATCCAGCAGGGCGTGCGCAACCGCGCCCCGAAGAAGTACGGCTGGACCGGCGCCTTCGGCATCATGGTCACGGTCATCTGGCTCTACCTCGAGATCCTGCGCTTCCTCGCCATCGCGCGCGACTAGCGACACCTCGATCCACGGAACGGCCGCCTTCGGGCGGCCGTTCTGCGTTGGCGCGATGGCGGTCGGCCGCAGCGTCCGACCGCGTCAGCGGCCGAGCGTCTCCACCGACGCACGGATGGCATCGGCCGACGCGCGCAGCAGCGCCTCCTCGTCGGGCGAGAACGGCACGCCCTCGAGCGGGAACGCGCCGTCGCCGCCGACGAGGCACGGCACCGACAGCGCGACGCCGTCGATCCCGTGCAGGCCGCCGAGCACGGTGCTCACGGGCAGCACCGCGTGCTCGTCGTCGAGCACCGCCTCGACGATGCGCGCGCCGGCGAGCCCGATCGCGGAGTTCGTGGCGCCCTTGCCGCGGATCACCGTGTAGGCGGCGTTCCGCACCTCGTGGGCGATCTCGTCGAGCTCGGCCAGCGTGAACGGGTCGCCGCCGCGCCAGTCCAGGATCGGCACCGGGCCGATGCGCGCGTTCGACCACAGCGGGAACTCGGTGTCGCCGTGCTCGCCGACGATGTCGGCGTGCACGCTCGACGTGGTCACGCCCGCCCGGCGGGCGAGCAGCCAGCGCAGGCGCGACGTGTCGAGCACGGTGCCCGACCCGAAGACCCGGTTCGGCGGGCAGCCCGTGATGCGCTGCGCCACGACGGTGAGCACGTCGACCGGGTTCGTCACGAGCACGGAACACCGCGTCGGGCGCGCGCTCCAGGAGCGACGGGAGCAGCTGCTCGAGGATGCGCACATTCGTGTCGGCGAGCTCGAGCCGCGTCTGGCCCGGCGCTTCTGCTTGGCACCCGCCGTGATGACGACGACGTGCGATCCCTCCACCACCGCGAGGTCGTCGCCGCCGCTCACGCGCGCGTCGGTGAACTGGGTGCCGTGGGCGAGGTCGAGCACCTCGGCCTCGACCTTCTCGGCGGCGATGTCGTACAGCGCGACCTCGCTCGCCGACCCGCGGATGAGGGCGGCGTAGGCGAGGCTGGCGCCCACGCTTCCGGCCCCGACGACGGTGAGCTTGGAGTTCTCCACGACCGCCATGCGCCCATCCTGCCAGCGGCGGGTCGCGAGCCGCAGCGACCCGCTCGCTGGATCGCCGACTCCTGCGACGGCGTGCTGCTGCACCAGCTCACGGCGCGCCGCGACCTCACTCCCACTCGATGGTGCCCGGCGGCTTCGACGTGACGTCGAGCACGACCCGGTTCACCTCGGGAACCTCGTTCGTGATGCGGTTGGAGATGCGCGCGAGCACGTCGTAGGGCAGTCGCGTCCAGTCGGCGGTCATCGCGTCCTCCGACGAGACCGGACGCAGCACGATCGGGTGCCCGTACGTGCGGCCGTCGCCCTGCACGCCGACCGAGCGCACGTCGGCGAGGAGCACGACCGGGCACTGCCAGATCTCCTGGTCGAGGCCCGCGGCGCGTCAGCTCCTCGCGGGCGATCGCGTCGGCCTCGCGGAGCAGGTCGAGACGCTCACGCGGTGACCTCGCCGACGATGCGGATCCCGAGGCCGGGCCCGGGAAACGGCTGGCGGCCGACGATCGCCTCGGGCAGCCCGAGCTCGCGGCCGATGGCGCGCACCTCGTCCTTGAAGAGCGTGCGCAGCGGCTCGACGAGCTCGAACTGCAGGTCTTCGGGCAGGCCGCCGACGTTGTGGTGGCTCTTGATGTTCGCGGTGCCCGTGCCGCCGCCCGACTCGACGACGTCGGGGTAGAGCGTGCCCTGCACGAGGAACCGGATCGGCTCGCCCGTCGGCCGCGGCCTCGGCGACGAGGTCGCGCTCCGCCTGCTCGAACGCGCGGATGAACTCGCGGCCGATGATCTTGCGCTTCTCCTCGGGGTCGCTGACGCCCGCGAGCGCGCTCAGGAAGGTGTCGGCGGCGTCGACGGTGACGAGTCGCACGCCGGTCGCGGCGACGTAGTCCTGCTCGCACCTGCTCGCGCTCGCCCTTGCGGAGCAGCCCGTGGTCGACGAACACCGCGGTCGAGCTGGTCGCCGACGGCCTCCTGCACGAGCGCGGTGGAGACCGCCGAGTCGACGCCGCCCGAGAGCGCCGAGATGACGCGCGCCGAGCCGACCTGCTCGCGGATGCGCGCGACCTGCTCGGCGATGACGTTGCCGGAGTTCCAGTCGGCGGGGATGCCGGCGGCGCGGTGCAGGAAGTTCTCGATCACGCGCTGGCCGTACTCGGAGTGCTTCACCTCGGGGTGCCACTGCACGCCGTAGAAGCCCTGCTCGTCGTTCGCGAACGCCGCGACGGGCGTGGTGGCCGTGGAGGCGAGCACCTCGAAGCCCTCGGGCGCGACCGCGCACGGAGTCGCCGTGGCTCATCCACACCGTCTGCGCCTCGGGCTGGCCGGCGAGCAGCGCGTTGTCGTCGTCGGTGCGGGCGGTGACCGCGGTCGAGCCGTACTCGCGGTGGCCGGTGTGCGCGACCTCGCCGCCGAGCTGCTGCGCCATCACCTGGAAGCCGTAGCAGATGCCGAGCGTCGGCACGCCGAGCCGCAGGATGCCCTCGTCGAGCGACGGCGCTCCCGGCTCGTACACCGACGACGGCCCGCCGGAGAGCACGATGCCCACGGGGTTCTTCGCGCGCACCTCCTCGGCCGTGATCGTGTGCGGCACGATCTCCGAGTAGACGGATGCCTCGCGCACGCGCCGCGCGATCAGCTGCGCGTACTGCGCGCCGAAGTCGACGACGAGCACGGGGCGCTGCTCGGTGGGCTGTCGTCGGTCGACGGCTCGCTGCGGGCTGGTCGGTCACTGCTGGGCCTCCACGGGGTCGGCGGTGCTGGTCGCGGCATCCGGCCCGTCGGCGCGGACGGCGCGGCGGCGGACGCCGGCGCGGACGGCGCGGCCTCGGCCTCGGCCTCGCGCCGATCGAGGTAGGCGCGCACCTCGCGGCCGATGCGGGCCTCGAGGATGAACGAGAGGAAGGGCACGACGCCGCCGAGCGCGATGATGATGAACCGCGTGAACGGCCAGCGCATGAGGCTCCAGAGGCGGAAGTCGCTGAAGAGGTACACGACGTAGAACCAGCCGTGCACCATGAGGATGCCGGTGGACAGGTTCACGGCGGTCACGGTGTCGATCGGCACGAACGCGAGGAAGCCCTGCGGACCGCCGAGCTCCAGCTCGAGCCCGAACGCGTACTTCATGATCATCTCGGCGCAGAGCAGCAGCAGCAGCACGCCGGTGATGACCGAGGCCACCTGGTAGAAGCGGAGCGCCCCGCGAATGCGCGGCAGATCGGCGAGTTTCGGCTCGAGGGGCATGCGACCAGTCTACGGCGCGTCGACGAGCTCCCGGGGCACGACGAAGACGTCGACGAGCGCCCCGTTGCGCCACACCGTCATCTCGACCTGCCGGTCGATCGCGTCCTCGACCATGAGCCGCTGGATCGACGTCGAGGTCACCACGTCGTTGCCGTCGAGCGACACCACGATGTCGCCGCGGTGGACGTCGGCGAGCTCCGCCGGGCTGCCGGTGGCGACGCCCGCGACCTGCAGGCCCGTCGGCGAGCCGATCCGCGCGGCGAGCTCGGGCGCGAGCTGCACGCGGGCGCCGACGATGCCGAGCCACGCCCGCCGCACCCGTCCGGTACGCGTGAGCGTCGCGATGATGTCGCGGGTGGCCCGGTTGATGGGCACGGCGAGTCCGAGCCCGACACCCGCCACGGCGGTGTTCACGCCGACCATGCGGCCCTGCCCGTCGGCGAGCACGCCGCCCGAGTTGCCGGGGTTCAGCGCGGCATCCGTCTGGATGACCTCGTCGATGACCCGCCCCGACGCGGTGGGCAGCGAGCGGCCGAGGTTCGAGACGATGCCGGCGGTCACGCTGCCGGCCAGCCCCATCGGGTTGCCGAGCGCCACCACGAGCTGGCCGACGCGGAGGCCGGCGGCGTCGCCGAGCGGCACGGGCGGCGGAACCGGACCGCGCGCCCGGAGCACGGCGAGGTCGGAGAGCACGTCGCGGCCGACCACGTCGACGGTCACCGAGGTGCCGTCGCTGAACGTCGCCTCGACCGAGCGCGCGCCGATGACCACGTGCGCGCTGGTCAGGAGCACGCCGTCGTCGGAGATGACGCTCGCGCTGCCGGCGCCCTCGCCGCGCGACGTTCGCACCGCGAGGCTCGCGACGCTCGGCAGCACCTCGCTCGCCACGCGCGTGACGACGGCCGAGTAGGCGTCGAGCGGATCCTGGCTGCTGTCCACACCGAAATCATCGCCCCGCGGCGCCGGCGCGCACCGCCGAGTTCGCCGCGGGCGGAACGGTCAGTCGGTCGACGAGGCGCCGGATGCCGCTGAGCCGCCGCCGTTCGATGCCGAGGGGTCGCCGCCGCCTCCCGGCGACGCTCCGGATGCCGCGTCCTCCGCCTCGGCGTCCCCGTCGCGTCCGCGCTCGGCGTCCGCCGCCTCAGCGGCCGCGTCGCGCTCGCGCTCCACCGCGTCGCGCACGAGCCGGTACCAGAGGAAGATCGCGAAGCCCGGCGAACACGGCCCACTCGACGGCGTAGAACACGTTGAGCCAGTTGAGCTCGACGGACTCCTCGGGCGGCGGCGACGCGATCGCCTCGAGTCCGGCGGCCGGCTCGGCCGCGGTCACGTAGGCGAAGTACACCGGGCCGGTCGTCGTAGTCGGCCCACAGGTTGATGAGCTGCGCCACGGCCACGGTCTGCATCGAGAACGGGTCGGCGTCCTCGTCGGGGACCATCGGCGCCTCGCTCGGCAGGAAGCGGCCCACGACGGTGACCTCGTCGCCCGCCGACGCGTCGAAGCGATCGGCGGCCGCACGGGCGGTCTCGAGGTCGGCCGCCCAGCCGAGGGCGACGGGCAGGCCGCCGGGCGCGGCATCCGTCACCTCGAGGTGCGCCACCGGCCAGTAGCCGGCGACGCCGTCGTTGAGGCGCCCCTCGACGATCACGGTGTCGCCGGGCACGAAGGTGCCGGTCACCTCGACCCGCTGGCCGGTCGCCGCCTGCTCGGTCGGGCCGTCGGGCTGCGCGACGTCGGCGAGCGGGCGCACCTCCTCGGTGGGCCGCTCCTCGACGACGGCCTGCTCGCACCGCGCGCTCGAGCTGCCACTGGCCGAGCAGCGCGAAGCCGGCGGCGATGCCGAGGGCGGCGAGGAGCGCGAGCACCCATCGCGGGCGCAGCATCATCTGGAGCATCAGGCCTCGGCGTCTCCGCTCGCGCCCGCTCCCTGGCGGATCGGCGCGGAACACCGCCGCGATCCCCTCGGTCGGCCCGACCGCCACGATCGTGTCGCCGGCGCGCACGACGAAGTCGGCGTGCGGGCGACGGGTGCGCGTGGTCGTCGCGCACGACGGCGACGAGGGCGACGCCGGATGCCGCGGGCACCTCGCCGAGCGTGCGGCCGGCCATCGCGTCGTCGTCGTCGACCGTGATCCAGTCGATCGGCACGCCGGGCAGCTCGTCGAGCTCGGCGATGGACTCGACGATGCGCGTGCCGCCGAGCAGCTCGGCGAGCGTGTGCGCCTCCTCCTCCTCGAGCGCGGATCGTGATCGCCTCGTCGTCGTCCGGCGCCCGCGGGGCGGCTCACCAGGTCGCTCCGGCCGGTGCGGTGCGCGACGACCGCGACCTCGGCGCCGTCGGCGGTCGTGAGGGAGTGCAGCACGCCGACCCCGGGGAGGGTGACCCGGCGGACATCAACCATGGCGCGGACTCCTCGGTCTCGAGTGCTCGCGCTCCAGTCTATCCGCGCCGGATCAGTCGACCTTCACGATGTCGGGCGCCTCGAGCCGCACGCGGTCGGCGGACTGCGTCGTCGGGCTGCTCCTGCGACGCGCGCTCGGCGGCGACGCGCTGCAGGTACCGCTCGACCTCGAGCGCCTCGCGCGCCTCGTCCCACCCGAGCACGCCGCCCATGAGCTTCGCGGCGACCGGCGCGGCGGAGACGCCGCGGTCCCACGCCTCGATCGAGATGCGGGTGCGCCGGGCGAGCACGTCGTCGAGGTGCAGGGCGCCCTCGTGCGAGGCCGCGTAGACGATCTCGGCGCCGAGGTAGTCGTCGGCGCCCGGGAGCGGCTCGCCGAGCGCGGTGTCCGCCCTGATGAGGTCGAGCAGCTCGTCGGTCATCGTGCCGTAGCGGTTGAGCAGGTGCTCGATGCGCACCTTGTGCACGCCGAACGCGCGCGGCGATCTTGCCGCGCTTGTTCCACGCGGCCTGGTAGCCCTCGGCGCCGAGCAGCGGGATGTCCTGGGTCGTCGACGGCGGGACGCGCCCGTCCATGGCGTCGGCGCGCCGCGTCGATCGCGTCCTTCGCCATCACCCGGTAGGTGGTCCACTTGCCGCCCGCGACCACGACGAGCCCCGGCACGGTGTGCGCCACGATGTGCTCGCGCGACAGCTTCGAGGTCTGGTCGCTCTCGCCGGCGAGCAGCGGGCGCAGCCCGGCGAAGACGCCTTCGACGTCCTCACGGGTGAGCGGCACCGCGAGCACCGCGTTCACGTGCTCGAGCAGGTAGTCGATGTCGGCGGCGGTGGCGGCGGGGTGCGCCTTGTCGAGGTTCCAGTCGGTGTCGGTCGTGCCGATGAGCCAGTGCCGGCCCCACGGGATCACGAAGAGCACGCTCTTCTCGGTGCGGAAGATCATGCCCATCGCCGACTGGATGCGGTCGCGCGGCACCACGAGGTGGATGCCCTTCGAGGCGCGCACCTTGAACGTGCCGCGCTCGCCCACCATGCGCTGCGTGTCGTCCGTCCAGACGCCGGTGGCGTTCACGACCTGCTTCGCGCGGATCTCGAAGTGCTCGTCGGTCTGCAGGTCGTGCGCCTTCACGCCGACGACCCGCTCGCCCACCTTGATGAACCCCTCGACCTTCACCCGGCTCGCGACGTGCGCGCCGTAGAAGCTCGCCGTGCGGGCGAGGCTGGCGACGTACCGGGCGTCGTCGACCTGGGCGTCGTAGTAGGTGATGCCGCCGACGAGCGCGTCGTGCGAGAGCGACGGGATGCGCGCGCATCACCTGCCGCTTCGAGAGGTGCCGGTGGTGCGGGACGCCCGGCGGGCGCCCGCCGGTGTAGCTGAAGATGTCGTAGAGCATCATGCCGGCGCCCGACGTAGATGCGCTCGAAGAAGCGGCTGCTGCACGGGGTACAGGAACCGCACGGGCTTGACCAGGTGCGGGGCGATCCGCTGCAGCAGCAGTCCGCGTTCGATGAGCGCCTCGCGCACGAGGCGGAAGTCGAGCTGTTCGAGGTAGCGGATGCCGCCGTGCACGAGCTTCGACGAACGGCTCGACGTGCCCGACGCCCAGTCGCGCGCCTCGAGCAGCCCCGTCGAGAGCCCTCGCGTGACGGCGTCGAGCGCGGCGCCGGTGCCGACGATGCCCCCGCCGACGACGAGGATGTCGAGTTCCTTCTCCTTGAGCCGCGCGAGCGCGGCCTCGCGCTCCTCGGGCCCGAGCTTCGTCGAACGCGTCACCGACTTGCGCGTCGCCGACCTCTGTGTCGCCATCGTCGCTCCCCATCCCCGCGGTGGCACGAGACCGCCGCGTGATCCGATTCCAACGCTACCCGAGGGGTGCGCGGATGCCACGGACGCGCAGGGGGTTGTGGAGACGGCCTCAGGCGCCCTGGTACGGCGCGACCACGACCTCGACGCGCTGGAACTCCTTCAGGTCGGAGTATCCGGTGGTCGCCATCGAGCGCCGGAGCGCGCCGACGAGGTTCGCCGGTGCCGTCGGCGCCGGGCGCCGGGCCGTACAGCACCTCCTCGAGCGAGGCCGACCTGGTCCGACGTGCACGCGCTGGCCGCGCGGGAGCTTCGAGTGGTGCGCCTCGGCGCCCCAGTGGTAGCCGCCGCCGGGCGCGTCGGTCGCGCGGGCGAGCGCCGCCCCGAGCATCACGGCGTCGGCGCCGCAGGCGATCGCCTTGACGATGTCGCCGGACTTGCCCACGCCGCCGTCGGCGATGACGTGCACGTAGCGGCCGCCGGACTCGTCGAGGTAGTCGCGGCGTGCGCCCGCGACATCCGCGACCGCCGTGGCCATGGGCGCGTGGATGCCGAGCGTCGCCCGCGTGGTCGTCGACGCCGCGCCGCCGCCGAAGCCGACGAGCACGCCGGCCGCGCCCGTGCGCATGAGGTGCAGGGCCGCCGTGTAGGTCGCCGCACCGCCGACGATCACGGGCACGTCGAGCTCGTAGATGAACTTCTTGAGGTTGAGCGGCTCCTGGTTCTTCGAGACGTGCTCGGCCGAGACGGTCGTGCCGCGGATGACGAAGAGGTCGACGCCGGCGGCCACGACGGTCTCGTACAGCTCCTGCGTGCGCTGCGGCGAGAGCGCGCCGGCGACGATGACGCCCGCCGCGCGGATCTCGGCGAGCCGGGCCGTGACGAGGTCGGGCTTGATCGGCTCGGCGTAGAGCTGCTGCATCCGCGCCGTCGCCTGCTCGGGCGTCGAGGTTGCGGATCTCGGCGAGCACGGGCTCGGGATCCTCGTACCGGGTCCAGAGGCCCTCGAGGTCGAGCACGCCGAGGCCGCCGAGCTGGCCCATCATGATCGCGGTGCGCGGCGAGACCACGGAGTCCATCGGGGCCGCGAGGAACGGGATGTCGAACTGGTAGGCGTCGATCGACCAGCCGATCGAGACGTCCTCGGGGTCGCGCGTGCGCCGGCTGGGCACGATGGCGATGTCGTCGAACGCGTAGACGCGACGGCCCCGCTTGGAGCGGCCGATCTCGATCTCCTGGGTCACCGTTCAACCCTAGCGAACCCGCTCGCCGCGCGCCGGGGCGGGCGTCACGACCGCGCCCTGACGACCCGCGCCTCGTCCCACACCGGGGCATCCGCCTCGACGACCTCGCCGTCGGAGCGGAACACCACGAACCGGTCGAAGCTGCGCGTGAACCAGCGGTCGTGCGTCACCGCGAGCACCGTGCCGTCGAAGCGCGAGAGCGCGTCCTCGAGCGCCTCGGCCGAGACGAGGTCGAGGTTGTCGGTCGGCTCGTCGAGCAGCAGCAGGGTCACGCCCGAGAGCTCGAGCAGCAGGATCTGCAGGCGCGCCTGCTGGCCGCCCGACAGCGACTCGAACCGCTGCTGCGCGGATGCCGCGAGCCCGTACCGGTCGAGCGCCGAGCTGGCCGCCTCGCGCGCCATGCCGTCGCGGTTCGCGTCGCCGCGATGCAGGATGTCGAGCAGCGTGCGCCCGCGGAACTCGGGATGCTCGTGGTTCTGCGCGAACCAGCCGGGCACCACGCGCGCACCGAGCACCGCGCGCCCGGCGTGCGGCACGCGCGCGAGCGTCTCGCCCACCGTCGTCACGTGCCCGAGGGTGCGGTCGGGCTCGGTGCCGCCGCCCGCGAGCAGCCGCAGGAAGTGCGACTTGCCCGAGCCGTTCGAGCCGAGCACCGCGACCCGGTCGCCGTACCAGACCTCGAGGTCGAACGGCCGCATGAGGCCGGTGAGCTCGAGGCCCTCGCACACGACCGCCCGCTTGCCGGTGCGCGAGCCGCGCAGCCGCATCGACACGGCGTGCGCGGGCGGGCGCTCCTCGGGCGGGCCCGCCTCCTCGAACTTGCGCAGGCGGGTGACGGCGGCCTGGTAGCGCGACGCCATGCCGTCGTTGTACGTCGCCTTCACCTTGAGCGTCGCGACGAGCTGCTTGAGCGCCGCGTGCTGCTCGTCCCAGCGCCGGCGCAGCTCGTCGAGGCGCTCGAACCGCTCCTCCCGCGCCTCGTGGTAGCCCTCGAAGCTGCCGCCGTGCACCCAGGCGGTGTTGCCGGCCGCGCCGAGCTCGAGCGTGACGATGCGGTCGGCGGCGCGGGCGAGCAGCTCCCGGTCGTGCGAGACGAGCAGCACGGTCTTCGGCGTCGCGCGGAGCTCGCGCCTCGAGCCAGCGCTTGCCCGGCACGTCGAGCGAGTTGTCGGGCTCGTCGAGCAGCAGCACCTGCTCGGGTCCGCGCAGCAGCGCCTCGAGCGCGAGCCGCTTCTGCTCGCCGCCCGAGAGCGTGCCGAGCTCGCGCCACTTCGCCCGCTCGAACGGGATGCCGAGCGCCGCCATCGTGCAGTGGTCCCAGACGACCTCCTGCTCGTAGCCGCCGGCCTCCGCGTACTCGGCGAGCGCCGATCGCGTAGCGCATCTGCGTGGCGGTGTCGTCGCGTCTCGATGAGCGCGTCCTCGGATGCCTCGAGCTCGATCGCCGCGTCCCGCACCCGCCTCGGCGCCACCGACACGAGCAGGCCGGCGACCGTCGCGGCCGCACCCGGCGCCGTCTGCCCGGTTCCGACGAACTGGTCCATCACGCCGAGGCCGCCGTCGACCTGCACGCTGCCCTCGTCGGGCGCGCAGGTCGCCGCGGATGATCCGCAGCAACGTCGACTTGCCCGCGCCGTTCGCGCCGATGAGCGCGGTCGTGCGCCCCTCCGTCACGCGGAAGGCGAGGTCGGCGAGCAGCGGCCGGCCGTCCGGCAGCGAGAAGGAGACGCCGTTGACGTCGATGAAGCCCATGGGTGTGTTCCGTTCGATCCGCGGCCTCGGCCACGCCGCCCGACGGGCAGCCGATCAGGACTACCGCCACGCGGCATCCGTCGCCACCCCGCCCGCGGTGCGGCAAGCTGGAGGCATGCAACGCATCGCCGCCGAACCGCTCGACGTCCTCCGCACCCGCACGAGCGCGAAGTGGCGCTCGCTCCCCGCCGACGTGCTGCCGCTGCCCGTCGCCGAGATGGACTACCCGCTCGCCGAGCCGATCGCCCGCGCGCTGCACGCCGCCGTCGACCGCTCCGACACCGGCTACTCGTCGGGCAGCCGCCCGGTGGCCGAGGCGTTCCAGGGCTTCGCGGCCGCCCGGCTGGGCTGGGACGTCGACCCCGCCCGCGTGACCTGCACCGCCGACGTGAGCCTGGGCAACGTCGAGGTGCTCCGGCGCGTCACGGAACCGGGCGACGGCGTCATCATCACGCCGCCGGTCTACCACCCGTTCTTCGACCTGCTGCCCGAGGCGGGATGCTCGGTCGTCGAGGTGCCGCTCCTCGGGGGCATCGACGAGGGCTGGTCCCTCGACCTCGAGGGGATCGACGCGGCGTTCGCGGCCGGCGCCCGCGCGATGCTGCTCTGCAATCCGCACAACCCGACGGGCATGGTCCCGGATGCCGCGACGCTCGCGGCGCTCGCCGACATCGCCGCCCGGCACGACGTGACGATCGTCTCCGACGAGGTGCACGGACCGCTGGCGCAGCCTGCGACGCCCTACACGCCGTTCCTCACGGTGTCGGATGCCGCCCGCGAGCACGGCGTCGCCGTCACGGCGGCGACCAAGGCGTTCAACCTCGCCGGGCTCAAGACCGCCCTCATCGTCACGGCGAGCGATCGCGGCGACCGGGTGCGGGCCGCCCTGCCGTACGAGGTCGAGTGGCGCATGAGCCAGTTCGGCGCGATCGCGACCATCGCGGCCTTCCGCGAGGGCGGCCCATGGCTCGACGGCGTGCTCGCGAGCCTCGACGACAACCGCCGCCTGCTCGCCGACCTCATCGCCGACGAGCTGCCGGGCGTCGGCTACCGCGATCCCCGACGCGAGCTACCTCGCCTGGCTCGACCTCTCCGCCCTCGGGTGGGGCGACGACCCCGCCGCGTACGCGCTGGAGCACGCGAGGGTCGCCCTGGCGAACGGGCCGATGTTCGGGGCGATCCGCCGGCCGAGGGCACGCGCGCCTCAACTTCGCGTGCACGCCCGAGGTGCTGGAGGCGGTAGGCGGCTGCACGCGGTCGTGGTCGCGAGCTGCCGCAGCGCTGACGCGCTCAGCGCTGCGTGTAGTTCGGCGCCTCCACGACGATCTGCACGTCGTGGGGGTGCGACTCCTTCAGTCCGGCCGGCGTGATGCGCACGAAGCGGCCCTTCGCTTCAGCTCGGGGATGCTGCGGGCGCCGACGTAGAACATCGACTGGCGCAGGCCGCCGACGAGCTGGTACGCCACGGCGGACACCGGGCCGCGGAACGGCACCTGGCCCTCGATGCCCTCGGGGATGAGCTTGTCGTCCGACGGGACATCCGCCTGGAAGTAGCGGTCCTTCGAGTACGAGGTCTTCTTGCCGCGCGTCTGCAGCGCGCCGAGCGAGCCCATGCCGCGGTACGTCTTGAACTGCTTGCCGTTCTGGAAGACGAGCTCGCCGGGGCTCTCGGCGGTGCCGGCGAGGAGCGAGCCGAGCATGACGGTGTCGGC
Source organism: uncultured Actinomycetota bacterium (assembly GCA_963709115.1). Taxonomy (GTDB): domain Bacteria; phylum Actinomycetota; class Actinomycetes; order Actinomycetales; family Microbacteriaceae; genus Agromyces. The sequence continues at coordinate 100,371 of CAVPVF010000015.1, read as the reverse complement.
GCCGGCGACGAGCGCCTTGGCGATGTCGCCCGAGTACTGCAGGCCGCCGTCGGCGATGAGCGGGACGCCGGCGGGCCTGGTGGCCTTCGACGCCTCGTAGACGGCGGTGACCTGCGGCACGCCCACGCCGGCGACGACGCGGGTGGTGCAGATCGAGCCGGGACCGACGCCGACCTTCACGGCGTCGGCGCCGGCGTCGACGAGCGCCTGCGCACCCTCGCGGGTCGCGACGTTGCCGCCGATGACGTCGATGTGCGCGAACGTCGGGTCGGCCTTGAGCCGGCGGATGATGTCGAGCACGCCCGGCGCTCTCGCCGTTCGCGGTGTCGACGACGAGCACGTCGACGCCGGCGTCGCGCAGCGCCTCGGCGCGCTCCCACGCGTCGCCGAAGAAGCCCATCGCCGCGCCGACGCGCAGGCGGCCCTCCGCGTCCTTCGTGGCGTTCGGGTACTGCTCGGACTTGTCGAAGTCCTTCACGGTGATGAGGCCGGTGAGCCGGCCGGCGCCGTCGACGAGCGGGCAGCTTCTCGACCTTGTGCTGGGCGAAGATCGCGATCGCCTCGTCGGGGTCCATGCCGACCCGGCCGGTGATCGAGCGGCATCTTCGTCATGACGTCGCGCACGTAGGTGGACGGCTTCTCGAAGTCGGAGACGAAGCGCATGTCGCGGTTCGTGATGATGCCGACGAGCACGCCGTCGCCGTCGACGACCGGCAGGCCGCTCACGCGGTACGTGGCGCAGAGGCGGTCGACCTCGGCGACGGTCGCGTCGGGCGTGGTCGTCACGGGGTTGGAGACCATGCCCGACTCGCTGCGCTTCACGCGGTCGACCATGTCGGCCTGCTCGGCGATCGAGAGGTTGCGATGCAGGATGCCGATGCCGCCCTGGCGGGCCATGGCGATCGCCATGCGCGCCTCGGTGACGGTGTCCATCGCGGCGGACAGCAGCGGCGTCGCGACGTCGATGCGGCGGGTGAGGCGCGAGGTGGTGTCGGCCTCGCTCGGGATCACGTCGGTGTGACCTGGCAGCAGCAGGACGTCGTCGTAGGTCAGTCCTGTGAATCCGAACGGATCTGCCTGATCCATCTCTCCCCTTCGTTCCGAGTCGTGGGTCACCCGCGAGTCGAGGGGCTCGACGGGATGCATCAATGTTAAGCGAGTTTGCGCCGCGGGCATTCCCCGGATAACAATCGAGGGCCATTGTGCCTGCGGTTGAAACACATGGGACATAATCGGCACGTACTGTCGACGATGACGTCGGCGGGAAGACCCGGACCCGGGACGGCCAACAGCCGCCGGGACCCTTGGAGGTGCAGTGGAACCCACGCAATCAGTCGCCAGACGGTCACGCGGGAGGTGGCTCATCCTCCTCGGAATCCTGTTGTCCGCACTCACCCTGTCCGGCATCGCAGCGTCCCCTGCGATGGCGGAGGACCGGGAGTACGCAGCCGACGGAGGCCGAGGAGTTCGACGTACTTCTTCGCGCGGAAACGTGCACCTTCGACGACGAGCCCCTCGAAGGCGTCGCGCATCACGGTCGAGGGCAACGGCTACGACGCCGAGACCGAGACCGACGCCGACGGCCGGTGGGCGATCGGCGTCCCCGAGAAGGGCGAGTACGAGCTCACGCTCGACGAGGACACCCTTCCCGAGGGCGTCGTCGTCGCCGAGGGCGGCAGAACCCCGTGACGGCCGAGTTCGGCCTCACCAACCGCAAGGCGGTGAACTTCTTCCTCGGCGAGGGCACGCGCACGACGACCGACATCAGCGCCCAGGTGCTCATCCGGGTCATCAACGGACTGAACTTCGGCCTCCTGCTCGCGCTGGCGGCGATCGGCCTCTCGCTGATCTTCGGCACCACCGGGCTCTCCAACTTCGCGCACGCGGAGATGGTCACGTTCGGCGCGCTGATGGTGCTCACCTTCGGCGTGGACCTGGCGTTGCCGATCTGGCTCGCGATCATCATCGCGCTGGTGCTGAGCGCGGCACTCGGCTGGACGCTCGACGCCGCACTCTGGAAACCGCTCCGCAGGCGCGGCGTCGGGCTCATCCCGCTCATGATCGTGAGCATCGGCCTCTCGCTCGCGATCCGGTACACGTACCAGTTCTTCTACGGCGGCGGCACGCGGCAGCTGCCGGGCGCGACGATCCCGTCCGACATCCAGCTCGGCCCGGTCACGCTCTCGTGGATCGACGTCGCGAGCATGGCCACCTCGATCGTGGTGCTCCTCGCGTTCGCGTTCTTCCTGCTGCGCACCCGCATCGGCAAGGCGACGCGCGCGGTCTCCGACAACCCGAGCCTCGCCGCCGCGAGCGGCATCGACGTCGACCGCGTCATCCGGATCGTCTGGGTGACCGGCGCCGTGCTCGCCGGGCTCTCGCGGCATCCTGTGGGCGTACTTCCGGCCCGGGGTCAGCTGGGACATGGGCTTCCAGATCCTGCTGCTCATCTTCGCCGCGGTCACCCTCGGCGGTCTCGGCACCGCGTTCGGCGCGCTCGTCGGCTCCATCATCGTGGGCCTCTTCGTCGAGCTGTCGACGCTGTGGCTGCCGTCCGACCTGAAGTACGTGGGCGCACTGATCGTGCTCATCCTCGTGCTGCTGTTCCGACCGCAGGGCATCCTCGGTCGCCGCGAGAGAATCGGCTAAGGAGGACCGACCATGATCGACTGGATTGCGATCTTCTCAAACGCGGCGCAGGAGCTCATCAGCCCCACGACCGCCGCGTACGCCCTGGCCGCCCTCGGCCTGGCGATCCACTTCGGGTACACGGGCCTCCTGAACTTCGGTCAGGCGGGCTTCATCGCCCTCGGCGCCTACGGCTACGCGATCTCCACCCTCTCGTTCGGCTTCCCCGTGTGGGCGTCCGTGCTCGTGGGTGTCGGGGCGTCCGTCATCTTCGCCCTGATCCTCGGTATCCCGACGCTGCGGCTGCGGGCCGACTACCTCGCGATCGTGACGATCGCGGCGGCCGAGATCCTGCGCCTCATCTTCACGACGAACACGTTCGACGCCCTCACCGGTTCGGCGAGCGGCCTGCAGGGGTACAAGGACGGCTTCGCCGCGCTGAACCCGATCCCGCCGGGCACGTACGGCTTCGGACCCTTCACGTACAACGCGTACGACTGGTGCATCCGCGATCGTCGGCTGGACCGCTCGTGGTCGTCTTCGCGCTGCTCACCTGGCTCATCATGCGCAGCCCCTGGGGCCGCGTCATCAAGGGCATCCGCGAGGACGAGGACGCCGTGCGCGCGCTCGGCAAGAACGTGTACTCCTACAAGATGCAGAGCCTCATCCTCGGTGGCGTGCTCGGCACCCTCGCGGGCATGATCTTCATCCTGCCCCGCGCGGTCGTGCCGGCGAACTACCAGCACGTCGCTCACGTTCTTCATCTACGCGATCCTGCTGCTCGGCGGCGCCGCGCACGATCCTCGGGCCGATCGTCGGCTCGATGATCTTCTGGGTGCTGCTCTCCTTCTTCTCGGGCTTCATCGCCCGGGCGGTGGAGGCGGGCTGGCTCCCGTTCATGACGCAGGTGCAGGCCGGCCAGCTCCGGTTCATCCTCGTCGGCGTCGCGATCATGCTGATCGTGATCTTCATGCCACAGGGTATCTTCGGAAACAAGAAGGAGCTGGCTTTTGTCAAGTAACGTCACTCCCACGTCCAAGCCGGTGAAGACCACCGGCCTCCACGTCGGCGACGCCGGCCCGGGTGTCAGAAGGTCGACCCGATCCTCATCGCCGACGGCGTCAAGCGCACGTTCGGCGGCCTCACCGCCGTCGACGTCGAGCACGTCGAGATCCCCCGCGGCGCGATCACGGCCCTCATCGGCCCGAACGGCGCCGGCAAGACCACCCTCTTCAACCTGCTCACGGGCTTCGACAAGCCCGACGACGGGCAAGTGGGAGTTCGACGGCCGTTCGCTCGCGCACGTGCCGGCCTACCAGGTGGCGCGCATGGGACTCATCCGCACCTTCCAGCTCACGAAGGCGCTCGGCCTGCTGTCGGTGCTCGACAACATGAAGCTCGGCGCGAAGAGCCAGACCGGCGAGAACCTCTTCCGGTCGCGTCCTGCCGTTCCTCTGGCGCAAGCAGGACGACGAGATCGAGGCCAAGGCCATCGAGCTCCTCGGCGCGCTTCAAGCTGGACGCGAAGAAGGACGACTACGCGGCCAGCCTCTCGGGCGGCCAGCGCAAGCTCCTCGAGATGGCCCGGGCGCTCATGAGCGACCCGACGCTCGTCATGCTCGACGAGCCGATGGCCGGCGTCAACCCGGCGCTCACGCAGTCGCTGCTCGACCACATCCTCGACCTGAAGGTCGCAGGGCATGACCGTGCTGTTCGTCGAGCACGACATGCACATGGTGCGCCACATCGCCGACTGGGTCATCGTGATGGCCGAGGGCAAGATCGTCGCCGAGGGCGACCCGCACACGGTGATGGAGGACCCCGCCGTGATCGACGCCTACCTCGGCGCCCACCACGACGCCGACCTCGGGATCGACACCGAGCACGTCGAGGTACTGAAGGAGCTCATCGATGACGAACAGTGAACCCAGCCGCCGGCGCGGTGCTCGAGCCCGTCGGCCGACGCCGTCGTCGAGGTCGACGACCGTCACGGCCGGCTACCTGCCCGGCGTGAACATCCTCAACGGCTGCTCCCTGATGGCCGCGACAGGGCGAGCTCATCGGCATCATCGGCCCGAACGGCGCCGGCAAGTCGACGCTGCTGAAGTCCATCTTCGGACTGGTCAAGGTGCGCGAGGGCACGATCCAGCTGAACGGCGAGGACATCACGAACCTCAAGGCGAACAAGCTCGTCGCCAAGGGCGTCGGCTTCGTGCCGCAGACGAACAACGTGTTCCCCTCGCTCACCATCCAGGAGAACCTCGAGATGGGCATGTTCCAGAAGCCCAAGGGCGTCAAGGAGCGGCTCGAGTTCGTCACCGAGATCTTCCCCGAGCTCGGCAAGCGGCTCGGCCAGCGGGCCGGCTCGCTGTCCGGCGGTGAACGCCAGATGGTGGCCATGTCGCCGCGCGCTCATGATGGGCCCGCACGTGATGCTCCTCGACGAGCCCTCCGCGGGCCTCTCGCCGGTGCGTCAGGACGAGGCGTTCCTGCGCGTCAAGGAGATCAACCGCGCCGGCGTCACCACGCATCATGGTCGAGCAGAACGCGCGCCGCTGCCTGCAGATCTGCGACCGCGGCTACGTGCTCGACCAGGGCCGCGACGCCTACACGGGCACCGGTCGCGACCTGCTGAACGACCCGAAGGTCATCGGGCTGTACCTGGGCACGCTCGGCCAGGACTGACCCGGTCGAACCCGAAGGGCGGATGCCTCAACTGGTCCCTGTTGGGGGACCGGCGATGTAGGAGCCGAAGCCCAGTGAATCTCGAGGGCCTGCGTCCGGTGCTGCACCGGGCTCAGGCCCTTGGGCTTTGCCGGCTCTTCCGACCTGGGTGGGGGTGGGACAGTCCGCCGCCGATGAGCAGCATGCGTCGTCGGTAGGCCTCTAAGCGCCTCCCCCACGGAGGGCGACACTGAGGGCCGAGATCCTCCTTCGCTCACGCAGCACGATGCCGGCGGGGCGTCGGCGATACTGTGGGCGTGGAGTACGTGTCCAGGGTGCCAGGTCCGCCGCTGGACGGGCTGATCGGCGACCTCTACTACTTGGAGGGCGCCCCGCCGTACGCCCGGTTGATACTGCCGGCGGCGTCCGCGCCTTTGCTCGTCGTCAACCTCGCGGCGCCGTTTCTCATCCGCGCAGGGGCCGACGTAGAAGCCGTGGAGTACGCCGACGGCTGCGCGGTCACCACGCCCACCCGTGCGTGGGAGTTCGGCTACCCAACCCCGACCCGGTCCGTGGGCGTCCACTTCAGGCCGTGGGGGCTGGCACCGTTCCTTCCGATGCCCGCGGCCGAGTTGTGCGATCGACCGGCGACGGTGGAGCAGATCTGGGGCCAGCCCGCCGTCGCGGAGCTGCGGACCGGCTGGCCTCGGCGGACGCACCGCACGAGATGCTCATGTTGCTCGAGGAGGAGCTGTGCCACGACTGCGCGCGATCAACGGCCTGGACATCGTCCGCCACATGAGCAGCGCCATCGCGGCGACCGGCGGAGCGGTGCCGATCAGCGACCTCGGCGTGGCAGCCCGCGCCAGCAGCACGTACTTGGCGAAGCGGTTCCAGGAGGTCAGTCGGCGTCACGCCGAAGCGGCTGGCGCGCAGCTACCGCTTCACCGCCACCGTATTGGCGATCAACGTCGCTGCACCTATCGACTGGGGCGACGTTGCCGCTCGCGCAGGTTACTTCGACCAGGCCCACTTCGGCCACGAGTTCCGGGAGTACACCGGGCTCACGCCGACCCGGTATGTCGAAGTCCGGCAACGCTTCCTACGCGAACATCCCGACCACGCGCTGGATGGCTGGCCGCTGCCGGCCGATTGATTTCTTACAAGAGCGAACACTCACGACACACAGACTTAGGACTCTAAACAGAGGAGGAACCCATGGGGAAAGTGGTCATGAATGCGTCGGTGTCGGTGGATGGCTTCATTGCGGCTGAGAACGACGATCCCGGTCCACTGTTCGAATGGTTGGTCAGCGGTGACGTGCCGTTGGACGACAGCGGCGTACTGAACGTGTCGCAAGCGTCCTACGACCACATCCGGCCGTACTGGGACCAGATCGGGGTGACCATCGCCGGCCGCCACGTCTTCGACATCACGGACGGCTGGGACGGGACGCCTCCGAGCGGGGTCGACCACGTGGTCGTCGTGACACACCGGCCGGCGCCCGAGGGCTGGGACCCCAACGCGCCGTTTCACTTCTTCGACGGCGTCGAGGCGGCCGTGGCCAAGGCGCAAGAGCTCGCGGGTGGCCGCACCGTCGAGGTCGCCGCCGGCGACGTCGGCGGCCAGATGCTCGCCGCGGCCTGGTCGACGAGGTACGCATGGACGTCGCACCCGTCGTGCTCGGGTCCGGCAAGCGCTACTTCGGCTCGGTCCACGCACAGCACCTGTTGGAGGATCCCGACGTGGTGATTCAGGGCAACCGGGTGCTTCACCTGCGCTATCGGGTGCGCCGTTGACCGATCTGAGCGGGTACACGACCGGGAGGCTCCCCGACACCTCAATGGGCTTGATCGCTTCGGTGCCGCCGTTGTTCGCGCGACCGGTGTCGAAGTAGGCCAGCCAGGCGACGAGCACTTCGTCGTGGCGTTCGTCGGCGACGATCGGCCCGGTCGAGCCGTGCTCGTTGCCGCTCGGTGAACTTCTCCTGGCCACAGCAGGGCGCGGGGCGGGGCACGCGAAAGGGGCCCCGGCCCAGCCGGGACCCCCTTCTGGCGAGCGCCCGCTACTCGAGGAAGGCGAACTTGTTGTCGTCGCCTGCACTCGTAGATGCCGATGGTCGCCTCGGTCGGGTCACCGTTCTCATCGAGGGTGATCGGGCCGGACGGGCCGTCGTAGTCGATCTGCTGGCCCTCGGCGAGGAGGGCGGCGCCGTCGGCGAAGGTCGTGACCTTCTCACCGTCGCCGGTGCCGCCGGAGACCTGACGCAGGTACTCGGCGATGTCGGCACCTTCGGTGCTGTTCGCCGCGTACGCGGCGAGCGCGATCAGCATCATGGCGTCGTACGACTCGGCGGCGTAGCTGTAGTCCGCCAGCGCGGGGTCGATCTCGAGCAGCTCTCGCGGAAGTCGCCCGTTCCGACGTCGAGACCGGGCAGCGTGCCCTTCGAGCCGGCCATCAGGCCGGGAGCGAAGTCCGCGCTGTAGTCGGCGAGGTTGCCGTCGACGAAGTACAGCTGGTCGCCGGGGTAGCCCGAGCCGACGAGCGCGGGCACGATGACCTTGGCCTCGTCGAACGTGATGAGCGCCACGGCGTCGGGGTTCGCGGCCGTGACCGCCGAGATCTGCGCGTCGAAGTTCGAGTCACCCGTGTTGAAGAGCTCCTCGGCGACGACCTCGCCGCCGGCTGCCTCGAACGACTCCTTGGTGGCGGCCGCGAGGCCGGTGCCGTAGGGGTCGTTCAGCACGATGCAGGCCGAGCGTCGACGCGCCGTCCTCGGCGATCTGGTTGCCGAGCACCTCACCCTGCAGGAGGTCGGACGGCGCGGTACGGAAGTACAGGCCGTTGTCCTCGTACTCGGTGAAGTCGGGCGACGTGTTCGCCGGGCGAGAACTGCACGACGCCTGCCGACGGATCTGGTCGATGACCGTGAAGGAGACACCCGACGATGCGGCGCCGATGATGGCCGAGACGTCCTGCGAGAGGAGGTCGGTCACCGAGACGGTGGCGATGTCGGTCGTGGTGTCACCCGAGTCGCGGTAGACGACCTCGACGTTGACCCCGATGTCGGCCTCGTTGATCTCCTTCGCGGCGAGTGCGACACCGGCCTCCTCGGGCGGGCCGAGGAAGGCGAGCGTTCCACTCTGCGGAAGGATCGTGCCGATCTTGAGGGTGAGGTCGCGTTCGCCGGCCTCGATGGGCAGGGCGTCGCCGGCATCGCCTCGGTCGGTTCTTCCGATTCGGCCGGGGCCGGGGCACCCGAACTGCACGCGGTGAGGAGGAGGGCGCTGACGCCCGCGAGGGCGACCCCCGTCCATGCTGCGCGAGCCGAGCGCGAGGCCTTGGCCTTCGCGAATACGCTCATGTTGCTCCTTGGGACTGAAGGATTGGTACACAAAGCAGCGTCTGGTGACGCCGTGTGTTTGACAGTATTGCGCCCCCAAGGCGGAAACAAGTCACCGCGGTCACAACCGTGTAACACCGTGGGAATCGTTACCTTGCCGACACCTTCCCGCGCGTGGCGCGCACGGAATCGTCGTGTCGAGGCCGCGCGGACGCTCGGATCGCGCGTGGCCCCCGATGGGGTGCCGACCGCGCATCCGCGCCGGCGTCAGATGGGCTCCTCGATCGGCTCGGCGGCCGACCTGCGCGAGGTCGCGCACGCCGCGCACGAGGTCGAACGTGAGCACGATCAGGGCGAGCCAGACGAGGCCGAACCCGACCCAGCGCTCGGGCGGCATCGGCTCCTGCAGCACGAACACGCCGACGAGGAACTGGATGAACGGGGCGAAGTACTGGATGAAGCCCATGTAGATGAGCGGCAGGCGGCGCGACGCCGCCGCGAACAGCAGCAGCGGCACGGCCGTGATCGCGCCGGCCGAGGAGGAGCAGCGTCGTGTGCCACGGGCCCACGGTGCCCATCGTGAGCCCGGTGGTCATGGCGACGAACACGAGCTGCACGACCGCGAGCGGCGCGAGCCACGCGGTCTCGAGCGTGAGGCCCGACACGGCGTCGACCTTCGGCCCCACCCGCTTCTTGATGAGCCCGTAGAAGCCGAACGAGAAGGCCAGCACGAGGGCGATCCACGGCAGCTGGCCGTAGCCGAACGCGAGCACGATGACGGCGACGATCGAGATGCCCACCGCCACCCACTGCGTGGCGTTCAGGCGCTCGCGCAGCACGAGCACGCCGAGGAAGCACCGTGACGATCGGGTTGATGAAGTACCCGAGCGCCGCCTCGACGACCTGGTTCGATGAGCGTCGCGTAGACGTAGGTCTGCCAGTTCACGAAGATGAGGACGCCCGCGAGCCCCATCGTGAGCACGACGCGGCGGTCGCGCAGCGAGCACGGCGAACGGCCGCCACGCCCGGGTGACGGCGATGAGCAGCGCGCAGAACACGAGCGAGAGCAGCACGCGCCATCCGACGATCTCGAGCGGCCCGGTCGGGCGCGAGCGCGATGAAGTAGATCGGCAGGAATCCCCACAGCCCGTACGCGCCGATGGCGAAGAGCGAGCCCGATCGGCTGACGTGCGCGGGCTGCGGCGTCGAGGTCGGGATCACGGTTTCCGGGCGGGATGACACCCGCTCAGACTACGCCCGGCCCTCCGGCGGTCCGGGCGCGGCGGCACTGCCGTTCATCGTCGACATCCGGTCGCGGACCGGGCCGGATCGCGGTCGCGCCGGCACGGCCGCGAGCGTCGGCTGCGCACGGCCCGGAGCACGACGAGGCCCGGATGCCGCAGGGGCATCCGGGCCTCGGATCGAGAACGTGTCGACTAGCGGACGACGACCGCGAGCACGTCGCGCGCCGACAGCACGAGGAGCTCCTCGCCGCCGAACTTCACCTCGGTGCCGCCGTACTTCGAGTAGATGACCTTGTCGCCGACGGCGACGTCGAGCGGGACGCGGTTGCCGTTGTCGTCGATGCGGCCGGGGCCCACCGCCACGACCTCGCCCTCCTGGGGCTTCTCCTTGGCGGTGTCGGGGATCACGAGACCCGACGCGGTGGTCTGCTCGGCCTCGACCTGCTTGATGACGATGCGATCCTCGAGCGGCTTGATGGAAACCGACACGGTTGACCTCTTTCTTGACGAAGACTGGTTAGCAGCCTCACATGCGAGAGTGCTAAAGCCGAGTCTAGGCGCGATTTGGCACTCGTGCAACGTGAGTGCCAGCGCCGACGTGCCGGCGGCGGCCGCGTGCTAGCGTGGCCGGGTGGATCGCGCCGAGCTCGTCGAACTGCTCTCCCCCGAGGGCCTCCGGCTGCTCGACGGCGCTCCCCGATGGGACTCGAAGGCCGACATCGTGCGCACCGTCGCCGACCTGCGCGCGGCAGGGCCACTCCGCCCGGCCTCGTCGCCACCGTGCTGAGCCAGTCGAAGCTCCGCGCGCAGGGCGCGCGCCAAGTTCGGCGAGTTCGCCGTCGCGCATGCTGTTCACCGAGGCCGGCCTCGAGCAGGCGACCCGCCTCAAGGTCGCGGCGCTGCACGCCGGCCGGTTCGCCCGCGCCGGCATCGACCACGTCGCCGACCTCGGCTGCGGCATCGGCGGCGACGCGCTCGCGCTCGCGGCGGTCGACCTCGAGGTCACCGCGGCCGAGGCCGACGAGGTCACCGCGGCGATCGCGGCCTACAACCTGACGCCGTTCCCGCGAGGCCGAGGTGCTGCACGCGCGCGCCGAGGACGTGCCGCCTCGGCGGCATCGGCGGCGCCTGGCTCGACCCGGCCCGCCGCACGACGTCCGGCGGCACGACGCGTCGCCTCGCGGATGCCGCCGACTACTCCCCGAGCCTCGACTTCGCGTTCGGGCTGGCCGACGCGCATGCCGGTCGGCGTGAAGCTCGGCCCGGGCACCGACCGCGACGTCATCCCCGCCGGCGCCGAGGCGCAGTGGGTCTCGGTCGACGGCGACGTCGTCGAGCTCGCGCGTCTGGCAGGGCGCGGTCGCCCGCCCGGGCATCGGGCGCGCGGCCCTCGTGATCCGCGGCGACGGCGCCGCCGAGCTCACGGCGCCGGCCGACAGCGAGGACGCGCCCGTCGGGCCCGCTCGGCGACTACCTGTACGAGCCCGACGGCGCGGTCATCCGCGCCCGCCTCATCGGCGACCTCGCGCGCGCGAACGGCGCGTGGATGCTGAGCGACGGCATCGCCTACCTCACCGCGGACGCCGCCTTCGAGTCGCCGTTCGCGCGCGGGCTTCCGCGTGCTCGACCGGCTGCCCGCCGACGAGCGGCAGCTCCGCCAGGCGCTCGCGGCTCGCGGCATCGGCACGCTCGAGATCAAGAAGCGCGGCGTCGACGTCGATCCGGCGGCGCTGCGCACGCGACTGAAGCTCCGCGGCGACGAGAGCGCCACGATCGTGCTCACGCGCGAGGAGGGTCGCCACGTGGCGCTCCTCGTCGAGCGGATCTGACCACGGCGACCGGCGGTCGGTCGCCCGTCGTTCAGTGCGGGAGCGCGCCGAACACGATCGCGTAGTAGCCGATCCACACGGCGGCGAACACGAGTCCGGCGATCCCGGTGCCGATGCCGACGAATGCGAGGGTGCGCCCCTCCTCCTCGCGCCGCAGGCCGAGCACGCCGAACACGATGGCGGCGATCGAGAGCGGCAGCATCCATCCGACGAACAGGGACGCCGCGGCGCCGATCATGCCGACGACCGCGGCGATCCAGCTGTAGACCCGTCGCTGCGTGTCCTCCTCGTCGCCGTCGGATGCCTCGCCGGCGAGTTCGGGGCGGTGCACGACGAGCAGCTGCCCGGTCGGCACCGACCGCAGCTCGCCGGTGTCGAACGGCACCTCGAACTCGCGCACGGCGGGGTCGGCGCGGAGCGTCGGCTCGGTCGGCGCGGGCACGGACTCGTCGAGCGCGGGCGCATCGGCGGGCGGCACCGGGAGGGACGCCCCGGACGGCGCGCCGGACACCGCGCCCGGCGGGATCTCCCGAGGCGCCTCGCCCGGGTCCGCGGCGCGGAGTCGCCCGCGAACGGTCGGGGGCCCCGCCGCCCGGCGTGGCCCCCTCGCGATCCGACATCATTCGCCTCAGTACGCGTAGTCGACGTAATCCGGCAGGCTCGCGAACGCGACGCTCCAGAGGATGATCGAGAGCAGCGCGATCGCGATGCCGACGAAGCCGAGGATGATGCCCGTGAGCCACATCCCCTTCGCCGCCGGCTCCTTGCTCTTGCCGATGAAGCCGAGCACCACCGCGCCGGCCGGGATGATCAGCTGCATGATGCCGCCGACGATCGGGATGAACACCACGAAGAAGCCGACGAGGCCGACGATGCCCGCGATGAGCGAGATCAGGCTGAACACCGGAGTGGGCTTGGCGGGCGTCGTGCCGTAGGCGGGCGCGACGTAGCCGGGCTGGCCGTAGCCGGGCTGCTGCGACCCGTAGGCGGGCTGCTGCGGCGCGCCGTACGGCGAGCCGCCGTCGGTGCCGCCGGCGGCGGCCGCTGCGCGGTGCGCCGTAGCCGGCGGGCGGCGGCGGGGGCGGCGTGGCGGCGCCGTAGCTCGGCGGGCAGGCGGGCGGGGCGCGGGCGGCGCCGGGGGCGCGGGCGGCTCGGGTGCGGAGGGCACCTCGGGCGTTCCGGGCGCGGCGGGGACCTCGGGCGTCGACGGCTCCGCGGGAGCGGGGAAGGTCGGCTCGGGCTCCGACGGCACGGTCGGCTCCTCGGGCGTCGGCGGCACGACGGGCTCGTCGGGCTCGACCGGGACGGTGGGCTCCTCGGGCACCTTCGGTGCGTCGGGGTTGTTGGGGTCACTCATGGCATCCGCCTTTCGTGGTGGTCGGAGTCGGTGATCAGTACGTGGTCGTGAAGCCGCCCGAGGCGGCGAGCACCCCGAGGAACGCGAAGAGCAGGATCATGCCCAGGATGAAGAGCACGACGCCGATGTAGCCGATGATGAGGCCGGCGATCGCCATGCCGCGGCCCTGTTCGCCGGTCTTCTTGATCTGGCTGAGCGAGATGTGCCCGCAGATGATGCCGGCGATGAAGCCGATGCCGGTGGCGATGCCGACGAGCGAGGCGACGAGCGAGATGATCGCCAGCGTGTTGGTCTTGGTGCCGGTCGGCTGCCCGTAGGCGGTGACGGGCTGCCCGTAGGCGCGGGCGCGGTGCTGCCCGTAGGCGGGGGCGGCCGGGCTCTCCGTACGCCGGAGCGGGCTGGCCGGGGGCCGGTGCCGGCGCGGGTGCGCCGGAGGCGGGGGCGGGCGGCGACGGGGGCGGCACGGGAGTGCCGGGCTCTTCGGGAAGGTTCGGATCGGTCACGGTCGGTGTTCCCCTCGATGCTGTGGATTCAGTGGTCGCCGCGCCTACGAGGCGCCGGCGGCGGCGGTGCGCGTGCGAGCGCGGCATCCGCTGTCTACGCTGCACACACTATCGCGGTGGCTGCACGCTGCACAGCCTCTGCGGCCGCGCCGGCGTCAGACCTGGATCTCGGTCACCGGGAGGGTCGAGTCCGCGCCGAACGCGAGCTCCGACGGATCGTGCCCGGCCATGATGAGCTGCGCGCCGAGCGCGGCGATCATCGCGCCGTTGTCGGTGCACAGGGACAGCGGCGGCACGCGCAGCGCGATGCCCGCGGCATCCGCCCGCTGCTGCGCCACCTCGCGCAGGCGCGAGTTCGCGACGACGCCGCCGCCGAGCAGGAGCCGGGGCACGCCGAGGTCGGTGCAGGCCGCGACGGCCTTCGAGACGAGCACGTCGACGACCGCCTCGCGGAAGCTCGCCGCGACGTCGGCGAGCGGCACGGGCTCGCCGGCCGCCTCGCGCTGCTCCACCCAGCGGGCGACGGCGGTCTTCAGGCCCGAGAAGCTGAAGTCGTAGCGGTGGGCCACGAGGTCCTTCGGCAGGGTGAGCCCGCGCGGGAAGCGGATGGCCGTGGGGTCGCCGCCGATGGCGGCGCGGTCGATCTCGGGGCCGCCGGGATACGGCAGGCCGAGCAGCCGCGCGACCTTGTCGAACGCCTCGCCCGCGGCGTCGTCGATGGTCTCGCCGAGGAGCTCCACGTCGGACACGAGGTCGCGCACGAGCAGGAGCGAGGTGTGACCGCCCGACACGAGCAGCGCGATCGTGGGCGTCTCGAGGGGCGCCTCGTCGTCGAGGAGGTCGGCGCCGACGTGACCGACCAGGTGGTTGACGGCGTAGATCGGCTTCTCGAGCGCGAGCGCCAGCGCCTTCGCCGCGCCGACGCCCACCATGAGCGCGCCGGCGAGGCCCGGTCCGCTCGTGACGGCGACGGCGTCGACGTCGCCGAGCTCGACGTCGGCCTCGGCGAGCGCCGCGGCGATCGTCGGTCCGAGCGCCTCGAGGTGCGCGCGCGCCGCGACCTCGGGCACGACGCCGCCGTAGCGGGCGTGCTCCTCCATGGACGAGGCGATCACGTTGGCGAGCAGGGCGGTGCCGCGCACGATGCCGACGCCGGTCTCGTCGCACGAGGTCTCGATGCCGAGCACGAGCGGCGCGTCGCGGTTCACGCGCCGCCCCGCTCGCCGGCTGCGCGTCGGGCGCGCGGCCGGATCGTCGCGACCGGGTGCGGCGCCGGACTCCGCGGGCCGGGTCACCGCCGCGGGCACGGTCAGCCGCATCGAGATGGCGTCCACGTCGTCGGGCTGGTAGTAGCCGCGGCGCACGCCGATCTCGACGAAGCCGAGCGAGGTCGTAGAGCGCGCGCGCGATGGCGTTGTCGGCGCGCACCTCGAGGAACAGCTCGGCGACGTGCCGGCGACGGGCCTGGGTGATGAGCGCGTGCATGAGGCCGCGACCGAGGCCGATGCCGCGGGCGAACGGCGCGACCGCGATGGTCTGGATGTCGCCCTGGCCGCTGTCGGCGGGCGCGAGGAGCCCGGCGTAGCCGAGCAGCCGTCGCTCGGGATCCTCCTCCTCGTCGTCGACGGCGACGAGGTAGTAGCCGTGCGGGCTCTCGAGCTCGCGGCGCATGGCCTCCTCGGGCCAGGCGTCGTTCGACGAACGTCGCGCGCTCGAGTCGCATGATGGCGTCGAGGTCGTGGACCTTCGCACGCCGCATGAGCACGCTCATCGCAGCACCTTCTTGCGGGCGGACGGGGTGACGTCGGGTGCGCGCAGGTAGAGCGGCGCGTCGTCGGCGAGCGGGAGCCGGCCGGCGGCGAACGCGAGCTCGGCGAGCATGCCGACGGCGCCGGCGGGCACGAGTCGGGCGTCGAGTCGGGTGCCGGGCTTCACCGGCACGTCGTCGTGCGGACGCAGCGCGGGGCCGCCGACCCTGACGGGCAGGCCGTCGTCGTCGAGGCCGTCGTAGTCGGAGATCGGCGAACTCGCGTCGTCGCGCGTCGGTGACGACCTGCAGCCGGCCCGAGCCGCCCTCGCGGTACCACGCCCACGCCACGGCGTCGTGGCTCGCGACGGGCACGAACGGCCGGCCGATGCCGAGCGCGAACGCGTGCGCGGCCGCGATGCCGACGCGCAGGCCGGTGAACGGGCCGGGGCCCATGCCGCCCGCGACGCCCGACAGGTCGTGCGGCCGCACGCCCGCCTCGGCGAGCGCGTCGCGGATGAATCCGCCCACGACCTCGGCGTGCCGCATGGTGTCGTCGGTGCCCGCCTCGGCCAGGATGCCGCCGTCGCGATCGACGACGGCGACACTCGTGCCCGTCGAGGTGTCGATCGCGAGGAGCATGGATCCAGCCTACTGGGCGGCGTGGAACGGGGTTCCCGCCCAGCGGGGGCCGTAGCCGCGCACCTCGAGCACGCGCGGCTCGTCGGCGCCGAGGAACTCGGCGTCCGCGGCATCCGCCATCGTCGACCGGCGCCCCCTCGGGCCGCTCGATGACGACCTCGAGCCAGGAGTCGCTCGCGTCGTCGAGCGAGCCCCGCGCCCCACTCGACCACGACCACGGAACGGTCGAAGTCGAGGTCGAGGTCGTCGAGCAGGGCGGCGCTGCCGAGCCGGTAGGCGTCGACGTGCACGAGCGGCGGGCCGCCGGCGAGGTTCGGGTGGGTGCGCGCGAGCACGAAGGTGGGGCTCTGCACCGGCCCCCGCACGCCGAGGCCGTCGCCGATGCCGCGGGTCAGCGTGGTCTTGCCCGCGCCGAGCGGGCCGGTGAGCAGCACGAGGTCGCCGGCGCGCAGCCGGCGCGCGAGTTCGCGTCCGAACGCCTCCATCGCGGCGGTGTCGGGCGCCTCGACGCGCATCACGCGGCGTCCCGTCGCGGCCCGGCACCCGGCTGCGCGCCGCCGGTGTACGTGCGCGCCACGCGCGGCCCGATCCGGGTGACGATCTCGTAGCCGATGGTGCCGGCGGCCTCGGCCCACTCGTCGGCGGTGGGCGCGCCGGTCGCCGGGTCGCCGAAGACCACGACCTCGTCGCCCGCCTCGACGGGGGCGTCGCCGACGTCGACGATGAACTGGTCCATCGCGACGCGGCCGACGACCGGTCGCCGTGCTCCGGCCAGCAGCACCTCGGCGCCGCCGCCCGAGGCGTGGCGCGGGATGCCGTCGGCGTAGCCGAGCGGCACGAGCGCGAGGGTCGTCGCGCGGTCGGCGTGCCAGATGTGCGCGTACGACGCGCCCGGTGCCCGCGGTCACGCGGCGCACCGCGGCGACCCGGGTGCGCAGGGTCATCGCCGGCGTGAGCCCGAGGTCGGTGCAGGTCGTGCCGTCGCCGAAGGGCGTCAGCCCGTACATGCCGATGCCGATGCGCACGACGTCGTAGCGCGCCTGCGGGTCGCGGATCGCCTGCTCGGACGAGGCGAGGTGGCGGGTCGCGGGTCGGAGCCCGGCCTCGGCGGCCGCGGCGAGCGCCCGCTCGAAGGCCGCGCGCTGCGCCGCGTCGACGTCGCGCGAGGTGTTGGCGAAGTGGCTGAACACGCCGACGACGGCGAGCCGCCCCTCGCGCTCGAGCTCGGCCGCCCGGGCGACGGCCGCGGCCCAGTCCTCCTCGGCCACGCCGTTGCGGCTGAGGCCCGTGTCGATCTTCAGGTGCACGCGCGCCGGGCCGGCCCTGCAGAGCGGATGCCGCGCGCTCGAGCTGCGCGAGGCTCGAGATCCCGAGCTCCACGTCGGCGCCGACCGCCCGCCGCGAAGTCGGCATCGGGGTCGTGCAGCCACGCGAGGATCGGCGCGTCGATCCCCGCGGCGCGGAGCGCGAGCGCCTCGTCGAGGTCGGCGACGCCGAGCCGGGTCGCGCCGCCGGCGAGGGCCGCGCGCGCCGCCTCCACCGCACCGTGCCCGTAGCGCGTCCGCCTTGACCACCGCCATGACCTCGGCGGGCGCGACGCGGTCCGCGATCGTGCGCACGTTGCGGGCGATCGCGTCGAGGTCGATCACGGCCTCGCGGAACGGCCGCGACGCGGCATCCGGAGCGGTGCCGGCCTGGACCGGCGGTCACTCGACGCTCCGGTCGGCCTCGAGCACCACGAAGGCGCTCGCGATGCCGGCATCGTGGCTCATCGAGAGGTGCACGCGGTCGATGCCCAGCCTGCGCACGTGCTCGGCGAGCCCGCCCGAGAGCTCGAAGTCGGGGTTGCCCTCGGCGTCCTGCACGACGCGCATCTCGTGCCAGCGGATGATCGCGTGCCCGCCGAGCGCCTTGATGAGCGACTCCTTGGCGGCGAATCGCGCGGCGAGCGAGCGCGCGGGGCGATCGCGTTCGCTCTCGGCGAACAACCGCTCGACGAGGGCCGGGGTCCGCGCGATCGAGCGCTCGAAGCGCACGATGTCGACCACGTCGATGCCGATCCCGACGATCACGGCGCCTCCAGCCCCTTCGTCACTCCACCGTCACGGACTTCGCGAGGTTGCGCGGCTGGTCGACGTCGAGGCCCTTCGCCTGCGGCGAGCTCCATCGCGAACACCTGCAGCGGCACCACCGCGAGCAGCGGCTCGAAGAGCGGCGCGGCGAGCGGGATGCGCAGCACCTCGTCGGCGAACGGCAGCACCGCGGCATCGCCGGCCTCGGCGATCGCGATGACGCGGGCGCCGCGGGCCCGGATCTCCTGGATGTTCGAGACGACCTTCGGGTGCAGGTTCGCCGATCCGCGCGGGCTCGGCACGACGACGAAGACCGGCTGGCCCGGCTCGATGAGCGCGATCGGGCCGTGCTTCAGCTCGCCCGCCGCGAAGCCCTCGGCGTGGATGTAGGCGAGCTCCTTGAGCTTCAGCGCGCCCTCCAGCGCGATGGGATAGCCGACGTGGCGGCCGAGGAAGAGCACCGAGCGGGTGTCGGCCATCCAGTGCGCGAGCTGCTCGACGCGCTCGGCCTGGCCGAGCACGGTCTGCAGCTTCTCGGGCACCGCCTGCAGTTCGGCGAGCTGCGCCGCGAGCTCGCCCTCCGTGAGGGTGCCGCGGACGCGCGCGAGGTGCAGGCCGAAGAGGTAGAGCGCGGCGATCTGCGCGACGAACGCCTTCGTCGACGCCACCGCGACCTCGGGGCCGGCGTGCGTGTAGACGACCGCGTCGGACTCGCGCGGGATCGTGGCGCCCTGCGTGTTGCAGATCGAGATCGTGCGCGCGCCCATCTCACGCGCGTACTTCACGGCCATGAGCGTGTCCATGGTCTCGCCCGACTGGCTGATCGAGACCGACGAGCGTGTCGTCGTCGAGCACGGGCTCGCGGTAGCGGAACTCGTGGCTGAGCTCCACCTCGACCGGCACGCGGGCCCACTGCTCGATGGCGTACTTGGCGACCATGCCGGCGTAGGCGGCCGTGCCGCACGCGATGACGGTGATGCGACGGATGCCGCGGAGCTCCTCGTCGCCGAACGACGCGAGCTCGGGGATCTGCACCCGCCCGTCGACTCACGCGACCGCGCAGGGTGTTCGCGACCGCCTCGGGCTGCTCGGACACCTCCTTGCGCATGAACGACGACCAGCCGCCCTTCTCGGCGGCGGACGCGTCCCACGCGACGTCGAACGGCTCGACCTCGACGGCGTCGCCGGCGAAGTCGGTGACGGTGACGCCGTCGGCGGTGATCGTGACGATCTGGTCCTGGCCGATCGCCACGGCGCGCTTCGTGTACTCGACGAACGCGGCGACATCCGAGCCCAGGAAGTTCTCGCCCTCGCCCAGGCCGATGACGAGCGGCGAGTTGCGGCGGGCGCCGACGACGACGCCGGGCTGGTCGCGGTGCACGGCGAGCAGGGTGAACGCGCCGTCGAGGCGCGACACGGTGGCGCGGAACGCCTCGGTGAGCTCGCCGGCGCGCCGGTACTCGCGGCCGAGCAGCACGGCGGCGACCTCGGTGTCGGTCTCGCTCTCGAACGCGTAGCCCTCGGCGAGGAGCTCGTCCTTCAGCTCGGCGAAGTTCTCGATGATGCCGTTGTGGATGAGCGCGAGTCGCCCGTCGTCGCCGAGGTGCGGGTGCGCGTTGCGGTCGGTGGGGCCGCCGTGGGTCGCCCAGCGCGTGTGGCCGATGCCGGTGCCGCCGCGGTGCAGCGGGCGTCGCCTCGAGGTCGTCGGCGAGCACCTGCAGCTTGCCGGCCCGCTTCGCCGTCTCGATGACGCCGTCGTCGTCGACGATGGCGACGCCCGCCGAGTCGTAGCCGCGATATTCGAGGCGACGAAGGCCTCCCATGAGCACGTCGAGGCTGTTGCGCTCTCCGACGTAGCCGACGATTCCACACATAGGGGCGATTCTACTGGCGCTCCGCTGGACACCCGCCCCGCGCCCGAGCCCGGCCGCCGCGCGACACTAGACTGACACGGTGCTGGATCCGCAGAGCCCGTCGTCGCACGTCGCGCAGATCTCGCCGTTCATCGAGCTCGACCGGTCGGCTTGGGCGGCGCTCGCGCCCTCGATCCCGTCGCCGCTCCGCGAGACCGAGATCGTGCAGCTGCGCGGCCTCGGCGAGCCGCTCGACCTGCGCGAGGTCGCCGAGGTCTACCTCCCGCTCAGCCGCCTGCTCAACCTCTACGTGGGCGGCACGAAGTCCCTGCACAACGTGACGAGCGAGTTCCTGCGCGAGCGCGTTCGAATCGACGCCGTTCGTGATCGGGGTCGCCGGGCTCGGTCGCGGTCGGCAAGTCGACGATCGCCCGCCTGCTGCGCGAGCTGCTCGCGCGATGGGAGCACACGCCCCGCGTCGAGCTCGTCACCACCGACGGGTTCCTGTTCCCGAACGCCGAGCTCGAGCGGCGCGGCCTCATGGCGCGCAAGGGCTTCCCCGAGTCCTACGACCGCCGTGCCCTGCTCCGCTTCGTGAGCGAGGTGAAGGCCGGCGCCGCCGAGGTGCGCGCGCCGTTCTACTCGCACCTCGCCTACGACATCGTCCCCGACGCGCAGGTCACGGTGCGCCGTCCCGACGTGCTCATCATCGAGGGCCTCAACGTGCTGCAGCCGCCCGGGCCCGGGCCATCGGCTCGCGGTCAGCGACCTGTTCGACTTCACGATCTACGTCGACGCGCGCACGAGCGACATCGCCCGGTGGTACGAGGAGCGGTTCCTGAAGCTGCAGCGCGGGGCGTTCTCGAACCCGCGCTCCTACTTCCACCGCTACGCGAGCCTCACCGAGGCCGAGGCCCGCCAGCGGGCGCGCGAGATCTGGCACTCGATCAACGAGCCGAACCTGCTGCAGAACATCCGCCCGACGCAGGTCGCGCGCGTCGCTGGTGCTGCGCAAGGGCCCCGACCACGCGGTGTCGAGCGTGCTGCTGCGAAAGCTCTGAGGCGCGCGCGGTTCCGACGCGCGCGGGCGCCGGCGCGTCGATGCGCCGGCCGCTCCGCGCGATCGGTCAGTTCGTGAGGCGCACGCGCACGACGTCGGCGAGCGCCGCGGCGTGCCGCTCGGCGGCCTCCTGCTCGGCTGCCTCGACCATCACGCGGACCATCGGCTCGGTGCCCGACGGTCGCAGCAGCACGCGGCCCGAGTCGCCCAGCTCGGCCTCGACGGCGGCGACCGCGGCGGCGATCTCGGCGTCGTCGTGCGAGCGCGTGGTGGTCGACGCCCGCGCACGTTGACGAGCACCTGCGGGTAGACGGTCATGACCGAGGCGAGCTCGGCGAGCGTCTTGCCGGTGCGGACCATCTCGGCCGCCAGGTGCAGGCCGGTGAGCACGCCGTCGCCGGTCGTCGCGAACTCGGTCATGATGACGTGCCCCGACTGCTCCCCGCCGAGCGCGAGGCTGCTCGGCCGCGAGCGCCTCGAGCACGTAGCGGTCGCCGACGCTGGTCTCGATCACGCGGATGCCGCGTTCGGCCATCGCGCGGCGAAGGCCGAGGTTCGACATCACGGTGACGACGAGCGTGTCGTCGGTGAGCGTGCCGCGCTCGTGCATCGAGACGGCGAGGATCGCCATGATCCGGTCGCCGTCGATCGACGTTGCCGTCGGCGTCGACGGCGAGGCAGCGGTCGGCGTCGCCGTCGTGGGCGATGCCGAGGTCGGCGCCGTGCTCGCGCACGGCCGCCTGCAGCGGCTCGAGGTGCGTCGAGCCGACGCCGTCGTTGATGTTCATGCCGTCGGGGTCGGCGCCGATGACGGTGACCTTCGCGCCCGGCGTCGCGGAACGTCTCGGGCGAGACGCCCGCGGCCGCGCCGTGGGCGCAGTCGAGCACGACGTGGAGGCCGTCGAGGCGGTTCGGCAGCGTGCCGAGCAGGTGCACGACGTAGCGGTCCTCGGCGTCGGCGAATCGCTGGATGCGGCCGACGCCGCCGCCGATGGGCGCGAGCTTCTGCTTGCCGAGGTAGCGACTCGATGCGGTCCTCGACCTCGTCGGGGAGCTTCGTGCCGCCGAACGAGAAGAACTTGATGCCGTTGTCGGGCGCGGGGTTGTGCGACGCCGAGATCATCACGCCGAAGTCGGCGCGGATGGAGTCGATCAGGAACGCGGTCGCCGGGGTCGGGATGACGCCCGGCGTCGAGCACGTCGACGCCCGAGCTCGCGAGTCCGGCGGCGACGGCGGCCGTGAGGAACTCGCCGGAGACGCGCGGGTCGCGCGCGACGACGGCCACGGGGCGGCGACCCGCCGCGCGCAGCTCGTCGGCGTGGCGCCCCTGGGTGAGGACGGCGGCAGCCGCCTGGGCGAGGCCCAGGGCCAGGTCAGCCGTGAGTTCACGGTTGGCCAGGCCCCGGACCCCGTCGGTTCCGAAGAGCCGGGGCATGCGGAGAACCGGAAGCCCGGATCAGCGCTTCGAGAACTGCGGCGCCTTGCGGGCCTTCTTGAGACCGGCCTTCTTGCGCTCGATGACGCGCGCGTCGCGCGTGAGGAAGCCGGCCTTCTTGAGGGTCGCGCGGTTGTTCTCGCGGTCGATCTCGTTGAGCGCACGGGCGATCGCGAGACGCAGCGCGCCGGCCTGGCCCGAGGGGCCGCCGCCGGTGATGCGGGCGATCACGTCGTACGAGCCGGTGAGCTCGAGCACCGTGAACGGGTCGGTGATCAGCTGCTGGTGCAGCTTGTTGGGGAAGTAGGCCGCGAGCTCACGGCCGTTGACCGTGATGCCGCCGGCGCCGGGGACGACGCGCACGCGGGCGATGGCCTGCTTGCGACGGCCGACGGCCGCGCCCGACACGTTGAGCACGGGGCGGGGGGTGGTGGGGGCTTCCGAGGGGGTGCTCTCGGTCGTGTAGCTCTCGGGAGCCGCTTCGATCTGGTCTGCGATCTTCGCCATGGTGGTGTGAATCCTTATTTCGAGAACGTCGAGGGTGCCGGAGTTACTGGGCGACCTGGGTGAGGGTGTACGGCTTGGGCTGCTGAGCCGCGTGCGGGTGCTCCGGGCCGGCGTAGACCTTGAGCTTCTTCAGCTGGGCCCGGCCGAGCGAGTTCTTCGGGAGCATGCCGCGGATCGCCTTCTCGACGGCGCGGACGGGGTTCTTCTCGAGGAGCTCGGCGTAGCCGACGGCCTTGAGGCCGCCCGGGTAGCCCGAGTGGCGGTAGGCCTTCTTCTGCTCGAGCTTCTGGCCGGTGAGGGCCACCTTCTCGGCGTTCACGATGATCACGAAGTCGCCGGTGTCGACGTGGTTCGCGAAGATCGGCTTGTGCTTGCCGCGCAGCAGGGCTGCGGAGTGGCTCGCGAGGCGACCGAGCACGATGTCGGTCGCGTCGATGACGACCCAGTCACGCTGGATCTCGTTCGACTTGGGAGTGTAGGTGCGCGTCACGGAAGTGCTGCTTTCTGGTCGAGAGAGGGGTTCGTGAATCCCACTCCGGTGGGAGTTCGTACGCGATGCGCGCGAACGCCCGGGTGGAGGGCTCATCTTCGGGTACCGGCGCAGGCGGCGGCACCAAAGGGAAAGCTTAGCCGACGATGCCCTCGACGTGCAATTCGCGACGTGCGCGCGTCTGCGTCGGCGCGCGCCTCGAGCTCGTGGTCGTCGGGGTACCCGACCTCGGTGAGCACGAGCCCCTTGGCCGGCATCACCTTGAAGGCGCTCGTGCGCTGCGCCGGCCCGCAGCAGCGCCGCGGGTCCGTCGGCCTCGAGCCGCCCCTCCCCCACGGCGACGCACGCGCCCACCAGGGCCCGCACCATCGAGTGGCAGAACGCGTCGGCCTGGAGCGAGGCGACGAGCACGCCGCCGGCGCCGCGCTCCCAGCGGTAGGACTGCAGCGTGCGGATGGTCGTGGCGCCCTCGCGCGGCCGGCAGAACGCCGCGAAGTCGTGCAGCCCCACCAGCGAGGCGGCCGCGGCATCCATGGCCTCGACGTCGAGCGCGCGCGGCACCACGACGCGTGCGGCGCCGCTCGAGCGGGTCGCGGGCGGCGGAGGCGTCGGCGACGCGGTACTCGTAGCGACGCCAGATCGCGGAGAACCGCGCGTCGAAGCCGTCGGGGGCCCGCTCGGCGTGGGTGACCACGACGTCGGCGTCGGCCCCGATGATGCCGGTGAGCCGCCGCGCCAGGGCGGCCTCGGGCGACGCGTCGGCATCGCGACCCCGCCGCGGTCGGGCCACGGCCGCGAGGGCCGCCTCGCCGACGTCGAGGTGGGCGACCTGCCCGAGCGCGTGCACCCCGGCGTCCGTGCGCCCGGCGACGGTGAGCCGCGGCGCCTCGCCCGTGCGCCGGAACAGCGTGCCGAGCGCCTCCTCGAGCACGCCCTGCACGGTGCGGAGGCCCGGCTGCCGGCTCCAGCCGTTGAAGTCGGTGCCGTCGTAGGCGATGCCGAGGCGGATGCGCACGACGGATGCCGCGGCATCCGCTTCGACGACGTGCTCGTCGCCCGGGTCGACCGTCTCGCTCACGACCACCAGCCTACGGCCGGGCGCCCGACGGCCGTACCGACGACGAACGGCCCCGGTGCAGTGCACCGGGGCCGTTCATGAGCGTTCGAAGCCTACTTGACCTCGGCGGGCTCCTCGGCGGACTCCTCGGTCGCCTCGGCGCCGGCGGCCTCGTCGACCGCGGCCTCGGCCTCGGTCACGACGGCCTCGGGCGTCTCCTCGACGACGGTCTCCTCGGCGGGAGCCTCGTCGGCGGCGGGAGCGGCGGCCGGCTTGGCGGCGCGCTTCTTCGGGGTCACGGGCTCGAGCACGAGCTCGATGACCGCCATGGGCGCGTTGTCGCCCTTGCGGTTGCCGATCTTCGTGATGCGGGTGTAGCCGCCCTCACGGTCGGCGACCTGCGGCGCGATGATCGCGAACAGCTCGTGCACGACGGCCTTGTCGCCGATGACGGCGAGCACGCGACGACGGGCGTGCAGGTCGCCGCGCTTCGCGAACGTCACGAGGCGCTCGGCGAGCGGACGGAGGCGCTTGGCCTTCGTCTCGGTGGTGGTGATCCGCTTGTGCGTGAAGAGCGCAGCGGCGAGGTTCGCGAGCAGGAGCCGCTCGTGCGCGGGTCCGCCTCCGAGGCGGGGGCCCTTGGTGGGCTTCGGCATGGTTCGTTATCTCCAGTGGTGGGGGGTCGGTACGGCGGGCGGTCGACTAGTTCTCGTCGTCGAAGCCCGTGTAGAAGTGGGCGCCGTCGAATCCGGGCACGGAGTCCTTGAGGGAGAGGCCCATCTCGGTGAGCTTGTCCTTGACCTCATCCACCGACTTCTGGCCGAAGTTGCGGATGTTCATGAGCTGCGACTCCGACAGGGCGACCAGCTCGGAGACCGTGTTGATGCCCTCGCGCTTGAGGCAGTTGTAGCTGCGCACCGACAGGTCGAGGTCCTCGATCGGGATCGAGAGCTCGCTCGAGAGCACGGCGTCGACCGGCGCGGGGCCGATCTCGATGCCCTCGGCGGCGACGTTCAGCTCGCGGGCGAGGCCGAACAGCTCGGTGAGCGTGCGACCCGCCGAGGCGATCGCGTCGCGCGGCGTGATGGCGGGCTTCGACTCGACGTCGACCACGAGGCGGTCGAAGTCGGTGCGCTCGCCGGCACGGGTGGCCTCGACGCGGTAGGTGACCTTGAGCACCGGCGAGTAGATCGAGTCGACCGGGATCTGGCCGGCCTCGGAGTACTCGTTGCGGTTCTGGCTGGCCGAGACGTAGCCGCGGCCGCGCTCGATCGTGAGCTCGAGCTCGAACTTCGCCGAGTCGTTGAGCGTGGCGATCACGAGCTCGGGGTTGTGCACCTCGACACCGGCCGGAGCGGAGATGTCGGCGGCCGTGACCTCACCGGCGCCCTGCTTGCGCAGGTAGGCGGTGATGGGCTCGTCGTGCTCGCTCGAGACGACGAGGTTCTTGATGTTGAGGATGATCTCGGTGACATCCTCCTTCACGCCCGGGACGGTCGAGAACTCGTGGAGCACGCCGTCGATGCGGATGCTCGTCACGGCGGCGCCGGGGATCGAGGAGAGGAGGGTGCGACGGAGCGAGTTGCCCAGGGTGTAACCGAAGCCCGGCTCGAGGGGCTCGATCACGAAACGCGAACGGAACTCCGAGATGTTCTCTTCGGTGAGCGTCGGGCGCTGTGCGATCAGCACTGTGGATTCCTTTCGGCAGGGTGTCCGCTATATGACACCTGCGAGTACGAGGATCTTGAGTTGTGAGAGAACGTGTCGCCGGTCGAGTAGGCCCGGCAGGGCCGTGTCGAGACCGCGGATGCCGCGGGGTCTCGATACGGGCGCGATGCGCCCTACTCGACCGACGGTCGAGAGACTAGACGCGGCGACGCTTGGGCGGGCGGCAGCCGTTGTGCGCCTGCGGCGTCACGTCGTTGATGCTGCCGACCTCGAGGCCTGCGGCCTGGAGCGAGCGGATCGCGGTCTCACGGCCCGAGCCGGGGCCCTTGACGAAGACGTCGACCTTCTTCATGCCGTGCTCCTGCGCCTGGCGGGCGGCCGACTCGGCGGCCAGCTGCGCGGCGAACGGGGTGGACTTGCGCGAGCCCTTGAAGCCGACGCCGCCCGAGGACGCCCAGCTGATCACGGCACCGTTCGTGTCGGTGATCGACACGATGGTGTTGTTGAACGTCGACTTGATGTGGGCCTGGCCCACTGCGACGTTCTTCTTCTCCTTGCGACGCGGCTTGCGAGTAGCCGCCTTGGGTGCTGCCATGTGTGAAATCTCCTGAATCTGGCGAACGAGCGGTTACTTGCGGCCGGGCTTCTTCTTGCCGGCGACGGTGCGCTTCGGGCCCTTGCGGGTGCGAGCGTTGGTCTTGGTGCGCTGGCCGCGGACCGGGAGGCCGCGACGGTGGCGCAGGCCCTCGTAGGATCCGATCTCGACCTTGCGGCGGATGTCGGCGGCGACTTCACGGCGGAGGTCACCCTCGACCTTGAAGTTGCCCTCGATGTAGTCGCGGAGGGCGACGAGCTGCTCGTCGCTGAGGTCCTTCACGCGGATGTTCCCGTCGATGCCGGTCTCGGCGAGCGTGGTGAGCGCTCGCGTGCGGCCGACGCCGTAGATGTAGGTCAGTGCGATCTCCACGCGCTTCTCGCGCGGGATGTCGACTCCTGCCAGACGTGCCATGTTGGCTTCTCCTGTTTCGAAGTGGAGGTGTGGAGCAACGCCGGTGCCCGGGCCTCCAACCCGAGGTGTCCCCGCGACATCCGTGACGTCGTGGTTCTGGCGCTGCCGATGCGGTGTTCAGTTGTGGGAATGGGGCGCACGCCAGGTGCGCCCCGAAGCCTGGCGACTAGCCCTGGCGCTGCTTGTGGCGCGGGTTCTCGCAGATCACCATGACGCGGCCGTGGCGGCGGATGACCTTGCACTTGTCGCAGATGCGCTTGACGGAGGGGTTGACCTTCACTGTTGTTCCTTGGTTTTCGCTGTCCTCGTGCCCGCGGGATGCCGCGGGCCGTTACTTTCCGGCAGCCCTTACTTGTAGCGGTAGACGATGCGGCCGCGCGTCAGGTCGTATGGGCTCAGCTCCACGATCACGCGGTCCTCGGGGAGGATGCGGATGTAGTGCTGGCGCATCTTTCCTGAGATGTGCGCGAGGACCTTGTGCCCGTTCGTGAGCTCCACCCGGAACATCGCGTTCGGGAGAGCCTCGACAACCGAGCCTTCGATCTCGATGACGCCGTCTTTCTTGGCCATAGCCTCACTATCGCTTGGAGTTTGGGATGCTGGTCGTGCGATGTGTTCAACCGACGATCGCTCGTCGGGCATGCCGAAGCAGGCGTGCAGAACACCAAGGGTCAACTATAGGCGATTCCGGCGTGCTTCGCCAGTCGAGGCCCGCGGATGCCGCGGTCGCGGGCCCTAGCCGGACGGCCTGCACCGCTGCGACGACCGTCGACGAGGCCCGACTTCGAGCGGATGCCCCGGGCCGATGCCCGTGACCTCGTGCACGAACGCGCGTGGCGTCGCGGGTGCCGAGCAGCTCGCTGCAGCTCCACGCTCTCGGGGTCGGCCGGGACGTCGAAGCGCAGCGCCGCGCCGACCGCCGCGAGCAGCCCGTCGACGGGCAGCCCCATCGTCGCGAGCTCGGCGGCCGGGCCGATGAAGCGCTCGTGCCGGCCGAGCTTGCGCAGCGGCTGGCGCCCGACGCGCTCGACGGTGTCGGGCAGCTCGGGGTTGCGGAAGCGCTCGAGGATCGCGGCGCGGTAGCCGGCCTGCTCCTCCTCGGTGAAGTCGTGCTTGGCGACGATGAGCGCCGAGGTCTCGCCCAGCACCCGCTCGACGGCCGCCGCGACGGCGGGGTCGGCGAGCGCGTCGCTGATGCGCTCGTGGCCGGCGAGGAACCCGAAGTACGCGGTCGACGCGTGCCCGGTGTTCACGGTGAAGAGCTTGCGCTCGATGTACGGCGCGAGGTCGTCGACGAAGTGCGCGCCGGGGATCGTCGGGGGCGTCGTCGCCGAACGGCGGACGTTCGATGGCCCACTCGAAGAACGTCTCGACGGTGACGTCGAGGCCCGCGTCGGCGGCCTGGCCGGGCACGATCCGGTCGACCGCGGTGTTCGCGAAGATCGCCTTCGCCGCGAGCGACGGCCACTCCTCGGGGCTCGAGAGCGACGCGATCTCGTCGCGCAGCAGGTCGGTGGCGTTGATCGCGTTCTCGCACGCCATGATCGCGAGCGGCGGGGCATCCGCCGGCCGTTCCCGCAGGGCCATGACCAGGTGCGGTGCGATGAACCGCAGGATCGTCGGGCCCGACGGCGGTGGTGGCGACGTCGGCGGTCCGGAGCTCGTCGAGGAGCGCCGCGGCGTGCGTCTGGCTGTTCACCGCGCGGTAGCCGTCGACGACGCGGTCGCGGGCGTCGGCGCCCACCTCGTGCACGGTGTAGTGGTCGGATGCCGCGAGCGCGTCGATGAGCTCGGCGTTCACGTCGGCGAACACGACCTCGTAGCCGGCGTCGTGCAGGAGGAGGCCGACGAAGCCGCGCCCGATGTTGCCGGCGCCGAAGTGCACGGCCTTCACGACTCGTTGACCTCCGAGAGCAGGGCGTGCAGTTCGCTCGGCGGTCGCCGCGTCGACGAGCCGCTGCACCGCGTCGTCGTCGGAGAAGATGATCGCGATCTTGGAGAGGATGTCGAGGTGCTCGTTCTCGATGCCGGCGATGCCGACCACGAACCGGGCCTCCTCGCCGTTCCAGTCGACGGGCTCGTCGTAGCGCACGACCGAGAGGGCCGACCGGCGGATCTGGTCCTTCGCCTCGTTGGTGCCGTGCGGGATCGCGAGGAAGTTGCCCATGTACGTCGACACGGATCCCTCGCGTTCGAGCATCGAGTCGACGTAGCCCGGGTCGACCGCGCCGGCCTCGACGAGGATCGCGCCCGCCTCGCGGATCGCGTCGTCTCGGCTGGCGGCACGGACGGCGAGGCGCACGTTGCCCGCGGGCAGGATCTCTTCGGTCATGGGCTGCTTCTCCTTCTTCCTCGATCCGGGCCGACCGACGCCGCGGCGACCTCCGAGGTGGAGACCGCCGCGGCATCGGGCTGCCGCTGTTCGTTCGACGTCGGTCGGATCAGCGCACGCCTTCGCTCTCGAGCAGGTGGACGATCTCGTCGTACTTCGGCGAGTTCATGAAGTTGTCGACGGAGACGTGCACCGCGCTCGGCGACTGCAGCTTCGCGCGATCGGTGAGGTCCTGGTGGGTGATCACCAGGTCCACGTCGTCGGTCGAGGTTCGCGATCGCCTTGTTCGTCACGGTCACGCTGTCGATGCCCGCCTTCTTGATCTTGTTGCGGAGCACCGTCGCGCCCATGGCGCTCGAGCCCATGCCGGCGTCGCACGCGAAGATGATCGTGTGGATCGGCTTGCGCTCGAACGCGGCCGGCCTCGCCCTCCTCGATGAGCCCGCCGCCCGACTGCGACGCCCTCGGCCTCGCAGGCCCGAGAGCACGCTCGACTCCTTGCCCTTGTTGGCCTCGGTCTGCGCGATCGCCATGCCGACAGGTCGCCGGCGCCGGCCTTCGCGAGGTCGCGCTTGCGACTGGCGCGCAGGATGATCGACGCGATGATGAACGAGACCGTCGCCGACGAGGATCACCGACAGGATCACGCCCGACGTAGCTGTCCGTCGCCGTCTGGATCAGCACCGCGAAGATGCTGCCCGGTGACGCCGGGTGCCCGCAGGCCCGACTGGAAGATCACGTTCGTCGCCACGCCGGTCATGCCGCCGGCGATCACCGCGAGGATGAGTGAGCGGCTTCATGAGCACGTACGGGAAGTAGATCTCGTGGATGCCGCCGAGGAACTGGATGATGATCGCGCCCGGTGCGCTCGCCCTCGCCATGCCGACGCCGAAGAACGTGAACGCGAGCAGGATGCCGAGGCCGGGGCCGGGGTTCGCCTCGATGAGGAACAGGATCGACTTGCCGGTCTCGA
The DNA here is from genome assembly GCA_963709115.1 of uncultured Actinomycetota bacterium. GTDB lineage: Bacteria > Actinomycetota > Actinomycetes > Actinomycetales > Microbacteriaceae > Agromyces. The sequence goes on along the minus strand of CAVPVF010000015.1, from coordinate 69,957 downwards.
CGGCCTGCTGGGTGCCGAGCGGCGTGAACACGCCGTGGTTGATGGCGTTGTTCAGGAAGAGGATCTTGCCGGGCTCGACGAGGATGCGACAGCAGCGGCAGCAGGTCGAGCGAGGTACAGCCAGTCGACCGCGCTCTCGAGCCCGTTGCTGATCCACTGCACCGCCGGACCGAAGGCGAAGAAGCCCGCGAGCGCGAGGAGCATGCCGAGGATGCCGGCCGAGAAGTTGTTGACCAGCATCTCGAAGCCGGCCCTGATCTTGCCCTCCCAGAGCTGGTCGATCTGCTTCATGATCCAGGCCGCGAGCGGGCCCATGATCATGGCGCCGAGGAACATCGGGATGTCGGTGCCCACGATCACGCCCACCGTCGCGATGGACGCGACCACGCCGCCTCGGGTGTCGTAGACGAGTCGTCCGCCCTGGTTGGCGATCAGCAGCGGCAGCAGGTAGGTGATCATCGGCCCGACGAGGCCGGCGAGGTGCCTCGTTCGGGTGTCCAGCCGGTGCGGGATGAAGAACGCGGTGATGAATCCCCACGCGATGAACGCCGCGATGTTCGGCATGATCATCCCGCTGACAGGAACGTGCCGAATCTCTGGACTGCGACGCGTGCTCCCCCAGGCCGCTTCGTCGTCCGGTGACGTCGTTGTCATCTTGGTGCCTCTCTTGTGATCACGACGCGGATGCCCGCGCCGTGGTGATGTCGGATGCGACGGCCTGGGCCGCCTGCTTGGCTTCGGCCGCTCCCTCAGCGGCCAGGGCTGCCCGGGCGAGCGCCTTCGCGTCGTCCGGGCTGTACCGCGCGAGGGAGGCGCGGACATCTGCGAGTGCCGACGGCGACATCGACAGGCTCGTGGCGCCGAGGCCCACGAGCACGACGGCGAGCAGCGGGTCGGCGGCGGCCTCGCCGCAGATCCCGACGGGCTTGCCGAGTTCGGCCCCGGCCGCGCCGACGTCCGCGATGAGGCGGAGCACGGCGGGATGCCACGGGCTCTGGAGGTTCGCGACGGTGCCGAGGAGCCGGTCGGCGGCCATCGTGTACTGGGTGAGGTCGTTCGTGCCGATCGAGGCGAAGTCGCAGGCGGCGAGCACCCGGTCGGCGACGAGCGCCGCCGACGGCGTCTCGACCATGACCCCGGCCACCCGGATGCCGAGCTCCTTCGCGAGCGCGGTGAAGTACCGGGTCTCCTCGACCGTGGCGATCATCGGCGCCATGACCCAGAGCTCGGCGTCGGTCGCGGCATCCGCTGCGGCGAGCGCGGTGAGCTGCTCGCGCAGGATGACCTCGGAGTGGCGCAGGGCGCGGATGCCGCGGAGCCCGAGCGCCGGGTTCTCCTCGTGCGCGTCGTTGAGGAACGACAGCGGCTTGTCGGCGCCGGCGTCGAGCACGCGCACGACGACCTTCCTGCCGGCGAACGCCGTGAGGAGGCGCGTGTAGTGCTCCTGCTGCTCGCGCACGCTCGGCGCCGTGTCGGCGTCGAGGAAGAGGAACTCGGTGCGGAACAGGCCCGACGCCCTCGGCGCCGAGCTTGATGCGCCTCGGCGGCGCCGTCGGCCGAGCCGAGGTTCGCGAGCAGCGGCACGGGCGTGCCGTCGGAGAGCGCGCCCGGCGTGACGGGCGCCGCCTCGAGCGCGGCGCGCTCGGCGATGCGCGCCTTGGCCTCCGCGACCTGCGTCGGGCGTCGGATCGGAGACCACGAGGTCGCCGGCCGCGTCGACCACGACCGTGTCGCCGTCGGCGAGGCTCGCGGCATCCGCTGCGCCCACCACCGCGACGATCGACTTCTCGCGAGCGAGGATCGCGGTGTGCGAGGTCGGGCCGCCGTCGGACGTCACGAGCCCGAGCACCTGGTCGAGGTCGAGCATGGCGGTGTCGGCCGGCGCGAGGTCGCGGGCCACGAGCACGAACGGGTGCCCCGGGTTCGGGACGCCGGGCGGCGGCAGCTTGAGCAGGTGCGCGATCACGCGCTGCGAGATGTCGTCGAGGTCGGCGGCCCGCTCGGCCATGTACCCGCCCATGCCGGCGAGCAGGTCGCGGTACGCGGCGAACGCCTCGTACACCGCGCGCTCGGCGGTCTTGCCGGTGGCGAGGAGCTTCGTGACCTCGTCGATCAGGCTCGGGTCCTCGGCGATCATCGCCTGGGCCTCGAGCACGTCCTTGGCCGCGCCGCCGGCCTTCGCCCCGCGGTTCGCGAGCTCGGCCGCGACGACCGACAGCGACGCCCTCGCGCGCTCGCCCTCACGCTCGGGATCGAGGTGGCTGGGCCGATCGACCGGCTCCGGCAGCGCATCGGCCATCCGCACGACCGGCCCCACTGCGACACCCTGTCCGATGCCAGTGCCCCTGATCTCCATCACTCGCCCTCCCGGTTCGGTTGAATGGGCGACGGATGCCGCGCGCTATTCGTCGTGGTCGGTGCTGAGCAACTCCACGAGCTGGTCGAGCACGACCTGCTCGTCGCCGCCGTCGACGACGATGGTGACCTCGTCACCGTGGTCGATGCCCTGCGCGATGACGGCGAGGATGCTCGCCGCGTTGACGGGTGCACCGCCGGCCTTCTGGATCGTGACCGAAGCTCCCGAGGCGGCAGCGGCCTGGGTGAAGAGCTTGGCAGGCCGCGCGTGCAGGCCGTGGGTCGATCCGATTCGAACTGTGCGTTCCACCATGATTCCGGTCTCCGTCGCTGGCTTCCGTTCCCTCGTTCACCATAGCCCGCGGGCTCTCGGGTGGGAACCGCGGCGCGCGGCGCGCGCGGGCTCATGACGGTGCCCCAGCGAACTCGAGGGCCACGTCGAGGGCGTCCTCGCCGTCGGCCGCGGTGGCCGCGCCCTCGGTGAGGATGGCGATCGGCACGGATGCCGCCGCCGCGCGTTCACGCAGCAGGCCGAGGCGATCGCCGAGGTGGGCGCCGACGAGGAGCACGTCCGCGTCGGCGAGCGCCTGGTCGAGCTGGGACTCGCTCGTGGCCTTCGCGCGCACCTCGATCCCCCTGGCCGCAGCGGCCCGGCGGATCCGATGGGCGACGAAGGTGCTCGAGGCACCGGCGCCGCAGACCACGATGATGCGCACCACCATGCCTCCTCGCCCGGCCATAGCCCGGTCCTCGTCGATCGTTCGGCCGCGGCGTGCTGCCGCGATGGACTCGATTCTGCTCGTCGGAGACCCCGGCGGCTCCACCCGATCTCTTTCCGCACCCCCGGAAAAGCAGCCGCGGATCCGCCCACGCGCCGCCGGGTCGATGGTTGACTGGCTGCACCGCACGGCGTCGCGTGGCGCCGGCGAGACCCGGGAGCTGCAGTGGCCGAGAAATGGGAGCGCCTCGTCGACGCGCTCGGCCACGCCGACGGCTGGACGACGGCGGCCGAGCTCGCCGACCGGCTCGGCGTCACGACGCGCACGATCCGCAACTACGCGGCGCAGGCGAACTCCGGCGGCGTGATCGTCGAGTCCGGGCCGGCCGGGTACCGCCTCGACCGGGCGGCGTGGGCGGCCCGGCGCACCGCCGCCGCGTCGCGGCTCCTCGCCCGCGGAGCGCGTCAGCCCGCGTCATCCGCTCGCTCATCGACGCCACCGACGGCCTCGACGTCTACGAGACCGCCGCCGCGAACCACGTGAGCGATTCGACGTTCGAGGCCGACCTCGGCGCGCGTGCGCGCCCGCCTCGACGGCTCGGGCCTCTCGCTCGTGCGGCACGGGTCGCGCATCACCCTCGTCGGCCCCGAGACGGCGCGTCGGCGCCTGCTCGGCGCGCTGTTCCGCGAGGAGTCGACGCGCGGGCATGCTCGAGCTCGACGCGCTGCGCGAGGCGTTCCCCGAGGTCGGCGCGTTCCGCACGGCGCTCGTCGCCGGGCTCGCCGACGCGGGCTACGCCCCGAACGAGTACGGGCTCAACGACGTGCTGCTGCACACCGCGATCGCGCTCGACCGCGTCGCCGCGAACCACCCGCTCGACGACGCGGACGCCGACGCCGAGGGCGGGGCGCCGGACGACGGCCGGCGCGCCGCTCCACGGCCGCGACCGGAGCCGCCGATCCGGGCGGGCAGCTCGCCGACCTGCTCGCACGGCTCGTGACCGAGACGTTCGGCACGACGATCGGGCCCGCCGACCTCGCGCACCTCACCCGGCTGCTCGAGACGCGGGCGGCGACCCGCACCACCGAGACGGCGCACGCGGATGCCGCGGGCCGGCCGATCTCGCCGCGGGTGCCGCTCGTGCGCCGCATCGTCGGCAGCGCGTCATCCGCGTACCTCATCGACCTCGACGACGACGACTTCATCGACCGGCTCGCGCTGCACGTCGACAACCTCGTGGCGCGGGCGAGCGACGCGAGCTTCTCGCGCAACCCGCTGACGGCGTCGATCAAGGCCGGCTATCCGCTCATCTACGAGCTCGCCGTCTACATCGCGAGCGAGCTGGCGCGCACCGAGGGCATCGCCGTGAACGACGACGAGATCGCGTACATCGCGATGCACGTCGGGGCGTACCTCGACCGGCGCCGGTCCCGCGGCGAGGCGGTGCGGGTCGCGGTCGTCGGCGCCCGCCTACCACGACGTGCACACGGCGCTCGCCGAGCGCATCCGCGCGGCCGTCGACGACGACGTCGAGGTCGTCGTGGCGGGCGGCGAGGGGCCGGACGCCGCCGACCTGCTGGTCGCCGTGCTCGAGCCTGCCGTCCCGGTGGAGCGGCTCGTCGTCGTGGCGCCGTTCCCGACCGAGGCCGACCTCGAGCGCGTGCGCGCCGAGATCGCGCGCGTGCGCCGGGCGCGGCGACGGGCGCGGCTCGCCGCCGCGCTGTCGAGCTACATCGCCCCCGAGCTGTTCGTGCGCGGGCTGCGCGGCCTCGACCGCGACGGGGCCATCCGGATGCTCGGCGACCGCATGATCACGGCCGGGGTCATCGACCACGCCTACGTCGAGGGCGCGCTCGAGCGCGAGCGCCTGTCGTCGACGGCCTTCACGGAGCACCTCGCCGTGCCGCACGCCATGACGATGACGGCGCGACGCACGGCGATCGCGATCGCCGTCGACGACGTGCCCATCGACTGGGGCGGCGCGAGCGTCAACGTCGTCGCGCTGATCGCGTTCGCCGAGAGCGGGCGGGCGGAGTTCCAGGAGGTCTTCGACCAGTTCGTCGAGGCGTTCTCGGAGCGCGAGAACGTGCAGCGGCTGGTGCAGGGCGCCGAGGACTACCCCGGGCCTGCTGGCCGAGCTCGCGCGGCTCATGGAGCCGCACGGCGCGTAGGGTGTGGTCCCCTGCATGCTCGGAGCCCGAGTGAACCCGGGTCGATCGATTCTCCGCGTGGTGTCGAATCGCGCCGACGTCGTTCGTAGCAGGGGTGAGAGGCCGCCCGCGAGGGGCGCCATCGGAAGGGGACCACGATCATGAAGCTGATCACCAACACCCAGATCACCGTCGACGGCGTGATGCAGGCGAACGGCGGCAACAATCCGGAGCTCGATCCCGGATTCGACCGCGGCGGCTGGGCGCTGCCGCTCGGCGATGAGGAGTCGACCGGCTACATCGGCGACTTCTACCGGCGGGCCGACGCGTTCCTGTTCGGCCGGCGCACCTACGAGCTCTTCGCCGGCTACTGGGGGGTGCAGGACGATTTCGACAACCCGTTCGTGGCCTCCCTGAACACGCGACCCGAAGTTCGTCGCATCGAACACGATCACCGACCCGGCATGGGCGGACACGACCGTGCTCTCGGGAGATCTCGAGACGTCCATCCGCGAGCTGAAGGCCAGGCCGGGCGGCGAGCTGCAGGTGCATGGGAGCGGCCGGCTGATCCGCTGGCTGCTCGAGCGCGAGCTCGTCGACGAGATGACGCTGATCGTCTGCCCCGTGATCGTCGGCGCGGGCACGCGGCTGTTCCCCGAGGCGGGCAGGGACTTCGCCCTCGAGCTGCTGGAATCGCGCAGGTTCCCGACGGGCATCCTTGCTCAGACCTACCGGCCGGTCGGCCGACCGCAGTACGCCTAGCATTGCGGCATCCGTAGCAGTATGGCCCTGAACCACATCCGGGAGGTGTGCGATGCAGTACCTGGTCTCCGTGATCGACGACAGGACCAACTCCGGCACCGAGGAGGAGATGCTGGCGATCGACGACTTCAACGACCGCCTCCGGGCGGGTGGCCACTGGGTGTTCGCGGCCGGCCTCGCCGCACCCGAGCACGGCGACGGTCATCGACGGCCGGGGAGAGGAGCCGGTGTTCACCGACGGGCCCTTCATCGAGTCGAAGGAGCACATGGCCGGCTTCTGGATCATCGACGCTCCCGACCTCGACGTCGCGCTCGCGCTCATGGCCGAGGGGTCGAAGGCGTGCAACCGGCGGGTCGAGGTGCGACCGTTCCTGGTCGTGTGAGCCCGATCGACGCGCGCGCCGCGATCACCCGCGCCCACCACGAGGAGTGGGCCCGGGTGGTCGCCTCACTCGCCAAGCGCTTCGGCGACCTCGACATCGCGGAGGAGGCGGCGGCCGAGGCGTTCGCGACCGCGGTCGAGCGGTGGCCGGCCGACGGCGTCCCGCCCAACCCCGGCGGGTGGCTCACCACGACCGCGAACCGCAAGGCGATCGACCGGATCCGGCGCGAGCACAAGCGCGACGACAAGCACAGGGAGGCGCTGATGCTGTCCGGCCACGACCCGCCCGAGCCGCTCGGCGCCATCGACGACGACCGGCTCCGGCTGATCTTCACCTGCTGTCACCCGGCCCTGGCGATGGAGGCACGGGTGGCGCTGACGCTGCGCATGGTCGGGGGTCTGACCGTGCCCGAGATCGCCCGCGGCTTCCTCGTGCAGGAGCGCACCATGGGGCAGCGGATCACCCGCGCGAAGGGCAAGATCGCCGCCGCCGGCATCCCCTACCGGGTGCCGTCCGCGCGAGACCTGCCCGCACGGATCACCGGCGTGCTCGCCGTGCTGTTCCTCGTCTTCAACGAGGGCTACCTCGCGACCGGCCCCGACACCGACCCCGTGCGTCCCGACCTGACCGCCGAGGCGATCCGGCTGACGCGCCTGGTCCGCGCGCTGCTCCCCGAGGACGGCGAGGTGGCCGGCCTCCTGGCGCTGATGCTGCTCACCGAGGCGCGGCGGCCCGCCCGCGTCTCCGCGGACGGCGAGCTCGTCGCCCTCGGCGAGCAGGACCGCGGCGCCTGGGATGCCGCGCTGATCGAGGAGGGGCATCGGCTGGTGCGCGAGCGCCTGGATGCCGCGGTGGCTCCCGGTCGCTATCCAGCTGCTCGCCGCGATCAACGCCGTGCACACCGACGCGCGGGACGCCCGCGACACCGACTGGTCGCAGGTCGTCGCCCTCTACGACCAGCTGGTCCGCCTCGATCCCTCGCCGATCGTCGCCCTCAACCGCGCCATCGCGGTCGCAGAGCTCGAGGGTCCGGATGTCGCGTTGGCGACCATCGACCGACTCGGGGATGCGCTCGACGGCTATCACGCCCTCCACGCCACTCGCGCCGAGCTGCTGCGCAGGCTGGAGCGCCGCGAGGAGTCGCGCGCGGCCTACGACCGGGCCATCGCGCTCGCGGGCAACACCGCCGAGATCGCCCACCTGTCACGCCGTCGCGACGAACTCGGCTGACCCGATCGCGCCCGCGCGGCCCGCGTCGGTCATCGCGGCGCCCGCGGCGAAGTGGCGTCGCTAGGCGATGGGCACGGGGACGACGCCGAAGGGCGCGAGCCCGGCCGCGCCGCCGTCCTCGGCGGTGAGCACCCAGATCCCGTCGTCGTGCACGGCGACGCGAGTGCTCCCAGTGCGCGGAGTCGGCGCCGTCGGCGGTCGTGACCGTCCATTCGTCGTCGCGGACGAACGTGTCGACCGCGCCCGCGACCACCATCGGCTCGATCGCGACCACGAGGCCGGGCTTGACGGCGGGGCCGCGCCGATCGACGCGGTAGTTGAAGACCGGCGGCTCCTCGTGCATGGTGCGCCCGATGCCGTGGCCGACGTAGTCGGTGAGGATGCCGTAGCTCGCCGGCCGCGCGGATGTGGTCCTCGATCGCGGCGCCGACCTCGTTGAGGTGGCGGGCGTCGGCGAGGGTGGCGATGCCGCGCCACAGCGCCGACTCGGTCACCGTCGAGAGCGCGGACGCGCGATGCGACCACCTCGGGCCGCGCCGGGTCGGGCAGCACGACCGTGAACGCGGCGTCGCCGTTCCAGCCGTCGAGCTCCGCACCGCCGTCGACCGAGACGATGTCGCCGGCACGGAACGGCCGGTCGCTCGGGATCCCGTGCACCACGTCATCGTCGACCGAGACGCAGAGCGTGTGCCGGTACCCGGGCACGAGCTGGAAGTTCGGCCGGCCGCCGAGTCCGCGGATGACCCGCTCGGCGGCGGCGTCGAGCTCGAGCGGCGTCACGCCGGGCGCGAGCAGCCGCCGCGCCTCGGCGAGGGCGGCGGCGGTCGCCCGCCCGGCGCTCCAGCATGGAGCGGAGCTCGGCCGGCGACTTGTAGAGCGAGCGACGGAACACGCCGGGCAGGCTCAGGCGGCGCCGTGGACGGGATGGGCGGGCACGAGGCCGCGGGACGCGAGCGCCTCGAAGATGCGCGCCGTGACCTCGTCGAGCGTGCCGACGCCGTCGATGGGCACGACGAGTCCCCGGCTCGCGGTACACGTCGAGGATCGGCGCCGTCTCGCGCTCGTAGATCGCGAGGCGGTTGGCGATGACCTCTTCGGTGTCGTCGGTGCGGCCCTGGTCGATCGCCCGCTGGCGGAGCCGCGCGATGCTCTCCTCGCGCGGCACGCTGAGCTCGATGCACGGCGTCGAGCGCCTCGCCGCGCGACGCGAGGAAGCCGTCGAGGTCGTCGACCTGGGCCCGGTTGCGGGGGAACCCGTCGAGCAGGAAGCCGCCCGCGGCATCCGGCTGCGAGAGGCGGTCGCGCACGAGCTCGCAGGTCAGCTCGTCGGGGACGAGGTCGCCCGCCTCGACGATCGCCTGCACGCGCTCGCCCAGCTCGGTGCCGCCGGAGATGTTCGCGCGGAACACGTCGCCGGTGGACGACCGCCGGCACCTCGAAGGCCTCCGCGACCAGCACGCCCTGCGTCCCCTTGCCGGACCCCTGCGGGCCGACGATCAGGAAGCGGGCGGAGCCGCTGGCGGGAGCCGTCATCGGAGGAGCCCTTCGTAGTGTCGCTGCTGCAGCTGGGCGTCGATCTGCTTCACCGTCTCGAGGCCGACGCCGACGATGATCAGGATCGAGGCGCCGCCGAACGGGAAGTTCGCGTTGGCGCCGACGAGGCTGAGCGCGATGAGCGGCAGCAGCGCGATGACGCCGAGGTAGAACGAGCCGGGCAGCGTGATGCGGGTGAGCACGTAGTCGAGGTACTCGGCCGTCGGACGGCCCGCGCGGATGCCGGGGATGAACCCGCCGTACTTCTTCATGTTCTCGGCGACCTCGTCGGGGTTGAAGGTGATCGCCACGTAGAAGTACGTGAACCCGACGATGAGCAGGAAGTACAGGAGCATGTAGAGCGGGTGGTCGCCCTGGGTGAGGTAGTTCGTGATCCACACGACCCACGGCTGCGGCTCCTCGCCGGCCGCCGGCTGGTTGAACTGCGCGATGAGGGCCGGCAGGTACAGCAGCGACGACGCGAAGATGACGGGCACGACGCCGGCCATGTTCACCTTGATCGGGATGTAGGTGTTGTTGCCGCCGTACGTGCGTCGGCCGACCATGCGCTTGGCGTACTGCACTGGGATCCGTCGCTGCGACTGTTCGACGAAGACGACGGCGACGACCACCAGCAGGCCGACCAGCGAGCACGATCGTGAAGATGTCCCAGCCGCGGGAGATGCCGATCGCCCAGAGCGAGCCCGGGAACTGCGCCGCGATCGACGTGAAGATCAGCAGCGACATGCCGTTGCCGATGCCGCGCTCGGTGATGAGCTCGCCCATCCACATGATGAGGCCGGTGCCGGCGGTCATCGTGATGACCATGAGCAGGATCGCGTACCAGGCGTCGTTCGTGATGAGCTGCGAGCACTCGGGGGCGCCCGACGGGAACAGCGCGCCCGAGCGGGCGACGGTGATGAGCGTCGTCGACTGGAGCACGCCGAGCGCGATGGTGAGGTAGCGCGTGTACTGCGTGAGGCGCGCCCTGGCCCGCCTGGCCCTCCTTGTAGAGGGTCTCGAAGTGGGGGATCACCACGCGCAGCAGCTGCACGATGATCGACGCGGTGATGTACGGCATGATGCCCAGCGCGAAGATCGACAGCTGCAGCAGTGCACCGCCCGAGAAGAGGTTGACGAGCTCGTAGAGGCCGGATGCCCCCTGGCTCGCCGCGAGACACGGCTGCACGTTCCCGAAGTCCACGAACGGCGCCGGGATGAAGGAGCCGAGTCGGAACAGGGCGACGATGCCCAGGGTGAATCCGATCTTGCGGCGAAGATCCGGCGTGCGGAAGATCCGCCCGATGGCGTTGAACACTCGTCCTCCTGTAGCTCCTTCGTGGAGCGGGTAGCGCTGTTTCGGACTCAGTCCGTATGCGGCTCGAGCCTGTCGAGACCCCCGTGAATCATACGCGAGGTCCCGACAGGCTCGAACAAGCGGGTGATGCTGCGGCCTACTTGACCGAGCCGCCGGCGGCGACGATCTTCTGCTCGGCGGAGCCGGAGACCTTGTCGACCGCGACGTTGAGCTTCACCTGGATGTCGCCGTTGCCGAGCACCTTGACGCGCTCGTTCTTGCGGACGGCACCCTTCTCGACGAGATCGGCGACGGTGACGTCGCCGCCCTTCGGGTAGAGCTCGGCGAGCTTCTCCAGGTTGACCACCTGGTACTCGACGCGGAACGGGTTCTTGAAGCCGCGCAGCTTCGGCGCACGCATGTGGTACGGAAGCTGGCCACCCTCGAACCCGGGGCGGATGTTGTTGCGGGCCTTCGAGCCCTTGGTGCCGCGACCGGCCGTCTTGCCCTTCGAACCCTCACCGCGTCCGACGCGGGTCTTGTCCTTCTTGGCACCCGGGGCGGGGCGGAGGTGGTGCACCTTCAGCACCGGCTCGCGCTTGGCGTCGACGGCGTCCGTGTCGGAGCGGCCTTCTTCGCCGGGGCCTTCTTGGCGGGGGCCTTCTCGGCCTTCGCCTCGTCGGCCTTCGCAGCGGCGGCCTTGGCCGGCGCCTTCTTCGGCGGCGAGCCTTCTCGGCGGCGGGCTTCGCAGCCGCCTTCTCGGCGGCGGGCTTCGCGGCCGCCTTCTTCGCGCGGAGCCTTCTTGGGCTCGGCGGCTTCACGACGTCCTTCTTCTCGTCAGCCATTAGTCAATCTCCTCAACCTTCACGAGGTGGGCGACGGTCTTGACGTAGCCGCGGTTCTGCGGGGTGTCGTCACGAACGACCGAGTCGCCGATGCGCTTCAGTCCGAGGCTGCGCAGCGTGTCGCGCTGGTTCTGCTTCTCGCTCACCTTGGACTTGATCTGGGTCACCTTGAGCTTCGCCATCAGGCACCTGCCTTCGCTGCTGCGGCAGCCTCGGCCGCCTGGGCCTCGGCACGCAGCAGGCGGGCCGGGGCGACCTGGTCGTAGTCGAGACCACGACGTGCGGCGACCGCACGCGGCTCTTCGAGCTGCTGCAGGGCCTCGACCGTGGCGTGCACGATGTTGATGGTGTTCGACGAGCCGAGCGACTTGCTCAGCACGTCGTGGATGCCGGCGCACTCGAGCACGGCACGCACCGGACCACCGGCGATGACACCGGTACCGGCGCGACGCCGGACGCAGCAGGACGACGCCGGCCGCGGCCTCACCCTGCACGGGGTGCGGGATGGTCGCGCCGACGCGGGGAACGCGGAAGAAGTTCTTCTTCGCCTCCTCGACGCCCTTCGAGATCGCGGTCGGGACCTCGCGCGCCTTGCCGTAGCCGACGCCGACGAGTCCGTTGCCGTCACCCACGACGACGAGCGCCGTGAAGCTGAAGCGACGGCCGCCCTTGACGACCTTCGACACGCGGTTGATGGTCACGACGCGCTCGAGGAACTGGCTCTTCTCGGCGTCACGGCCACCGCGGTCGCGGCTCGGGCCACGGTCGCGGCTGCCACGACGGGCCTCGCGCGGCTCGTTCTGGGGAGCCTCGCTCGCGGCGGCGGTCTCCACGGGTGCCTCTGCCACTGCAGCCACCTCGTTCTCCTTCTTGTTGTCGGTCACAGGCTCAGCCCCGCCTCTCGCGCACCATCGGCGATGGCGGCGACGCGACCGGCGTACTTGTTGCCACCGCGGTCGAAGACGACCGACTCGATGCCGGCCTCCTTCGCACGCTCGGCGACGAGCTCGCCGACCTTCTTGGCCTTGGCGGTCTTGTCACCGTCGAAGGCACGGAGGTCGGCCTCCATGGTGGACGCGGACGCGAGGGTGCGGCCTGCGGCGTCGTCGACGACCTGCACGAAGACGTGACGGGCCGAACGGGTGACGACGAGGCGCGGACGCAGCTCGGTGCCGACGATCTTCTTGCGAAGGCGGGTGTGGCGGCGCGAACGCGCAGCCGTCTTGGTCTTCACGGCCATGATTACTTACCTGACTTTCCGGCCTTGCGACGCACGACCTCGCCGGCGTAGCGGATGCCCTTGCCCTTGTAGGGCTCGGGCTTCTTGATCTTGCGGATGTTGGCGGCGGTCTCGCCGACGGCCTGCTTGTCGATGCCGGCGACCGTGATCTTGTTGTTGCCCTCGACGGTCAGCGTGATGCCGGCCGGGGGCTCGACGGTCACGGGGTGCGAGAAGCCGAGCGCGAACTCGATCGAGGAGCCCTTCTGGGCGACGCGGTAACCGGTGCCGACGATCTCGAGGCCCTTGGAGTAGCCCTCGCGTGACGCCGATGATCTGGTTCGCGATGAGCGAGCGGGTGAGGCCGTGCAGCGCACGCGACTCGCGCTCGTCGTCGGGGCGGGTGACGAGGACCTGGCCGTCCTCGACCTTCACCTCGATGGGCGAGGCGACGGTGAGCGCGAGCTCGCCCTTGGGGCCCTTGACGGTGACGGCCGAGCCGTCGACCTTCACGTCGACACCGGCGGGGATGTCGATGGGGAGTCGTCCGATTCGTGACATGGAACTACCACACGTAGGCGAGGACTTCCCCACCCACGCCCTTCTTCTCGGCCTGGCGGTCGGTGAGCAGACCGCTGGAAGTGGACAGGATCGCGACGCCGAGGCCGCCGAGCACCTTGGGGATCTCGGTCGACTTCGCGTAGACGCGGAGGCCGGGCTTCGAGACGCGCTTGATGCCCGCGATCGAGCGCTCGCGGTTCGGGCCGAACTTGAGCTGCAGCGTGAGCGTCTTGCCGACGCGAGCGTCGGTGACCTCGAAGTCGGCGATGTAGCCCTCGTTCTTGAGGATGTCGGCGATGTGGGCCTTGAGCTTCGAGTTCGGCATCGACACGGAGTCGTGGTGCGCCGAGTTCGCGTTGCGCAGGCGGGTCAGCATGTCAGCGACCGGGTCGGTCATCGTCATGACGGATGTTTCCTATCGTTCACCAGGTTTCAGCACCCGTTACACGAGTGATGACCTGTGGTGTGGCCCGAGCGGATGCCCGGACCGGGTCGGATGCCGCGAACTCGCGCTCGCGGCATCCGGGGGTTCAGCTTGCGGGTGCGGCCGACGCGGAACGGGAAGCCGAGCTGCTTGAGCAGCGCGCGGCCCTCGTCGTCGTTCTTGGCAGTGGTCACCACGGTGATGTCCATGCCGCGGACGCGGTCGATCTTGTCCTGGTCGATCTCGTGGAACACGGACTGCTCCGTGAGACCGAAGGTGTAGTTGCCGTTGCCGTCGAACTGCGCGTCCGACAGGCCGCGGAAGTCGCGGATGCGGGGCAGCGCGAGCGAGAGCAGGCGGTCGAGGAACTCCCACATGCGGTCGCCGCGGAGCGTCACGTGCGCACCGATCGGCTGGCCCTCGCGCAGCTTGAACTGCGCGATGGACTTGCGGGCCTTGGTGACCTGCGGCTTCTGGCCCGGTGATCTTCGTGAGGTCCGCGATCGCGCCGTCGATGACCTTGCCATCGCGGGCCGCCTCGCCGACGCCCATGTTCACGACGATCTTCACGAGGCCCGGCACCTGGTGCACGTTGGTGTAGCCGTGCTCCTCGGTGAGGGTCTTCGCGATCTCGGTCCGGTACTTGGTCTTCAGTCGCGGCTGGATTTTGCCAGCCTGCGTAGCCGTATCGGTCATTACAGGTCCTTACCTGACTTCTTGGCGTAGCGGACGCGGACGGTCTTCGCAGACGCCGTCCTTCGTCACGGTCTCGTTGCGGAAGCCGACGCGGGTCGGCTTCTTCGTCTCGGGGTCGACGAGCGCGACGTTCGACACGTGGATCGGCGCCTCGTGCGTCTCGATGCCACCGGTCTTGGTGCCGCGCTGCGTCTGGCCGACGCGGACGTGCTTCGTGACGAAGTTCACGCCCTCGACGACGACGCGGTTCTCGGCGACGAGCACCTCGATGACCTTGCCCTGCTTGCCGCGGTCTCCGCCGCGGGCCTGGCTGCGGCCCGAGATGACCTGCACGAGGTCACCCTTCTTGATGTTGGCCATGACTTAGATAACCTCCGGTGCCAGCGAGATGATCTTCATGAACTTCTTGTCGCGAAGCTCGCGACCGACCGGTCCGAAGATACGGGTGCCACGGGGGTCACCGTCGTTCTTGAGGATCACCGCGGCGTTCTCGTCGAACTTGATGTACGAGCCGTCGGGACGACGGGTCTCCTTCACGGTGCGGACGATGACGGCCTTGACCACGTCGCCCTTCTTGACGTTGCCGCCGGGGATCGCGTCCTTGACGGTCGCGACGATGGTGTCGCCGAGGCCGGCGTACCGGCGCTTGGATCCACCGAGGACGCGGATCGTGAGCAGCTCCTTGGCGCCGGTGTTGTCGGCGACCTTGAGTCGTGATTCCTGCTGAAGCACTTTGAACTCCTTCTCTCAAGCAAGCCCGGGGGCTTACTTGGCCTTCTCGACGATCTCGACCAGGCGCCAGCGCTTGGTGGCGCTGAGCGGCCGGGTCTCGCTGATCACGACGAGGTCGCCGATGCCGGCGGTGTTCAGCTCGTCGTGCGCCTTGACCTTCGAGGTGCGGCGCAGGACCTTGCCGTACAGCGGGTGCTTCACGCGGTCCTCGACCTCGACGACGATGGTCTTGTCCATCTTGTCGCTGACGACGTAGCCGCGGCGGACCTTGCGGTATCCGCGGACGAGCTCGGCCGTCTCGGCGACCTCGGCCTCAGCGGCCTTCTTGGTCTCAGCCATGATCAGGCCTCCTTCGTCTCGGCCTCGGCTCGCCACTGTCAGCTTGCACGTCGCGGCCTTGGCCTTCTTCGTCTTCTTCTCAGCCTTGGCCGGAGCCTCGACCGGTGCGGGAGTGGCACGGATGCCGAGCTCGCGCTCACGGATGACCGTGTAGATGCGGGCGATGTCGCGCTTGACCGCGCGGAGGCGGCCGTGGCTCTCGAGCTGACCGGTGGCCGACTGGAAGCGCAGGTTGAACAGCTCCTCCTTGGCCTTCTTCAGCTCGTCGACGAGTCGCTCGTCTTCAAACGTGTCGAGCTCTACGGGGCTGAGCTCCTTGGTACCGACGGCCATTATGCGTCGCCCTCCTCGCGCTTGATGATGCGTGCCTTGAGGGGCAGCTTGTGGATGGCACGGGTCATGGCCTCGCGAGCGAGTTCCTCGGAGACGCCGGAGACCTCGAAGAGGACGCGACCCGGCTTGACGTTGGCGACCCACCACTCGGGCGAACCCTTACCGGAACCCATGCGGGTCTCGGCCGGCTTCTTCGTGAGCGGACGGTCGGGGTAGATGTTGATCCACACCTTGCCGCCACGCTTGATGTGACGGGTCATCGCGATACGAGCGGACTCGATCTGACGGTTCGTCACGTAGGCGGGGGTCAGGGCCTGGATGCCGAACTCACCGAAGGTGACCTTCGTGCCGCCGGTGGCCTGGCCCGAACGGCCGGGGTGGTGCTGCTTGCGGTACTTGACTCGACGGGGAATCAACATGGTTATGCCTCAACTCCTGCGGCCACCGGCTCCTGCGCCTTGGGCGCACGGCGGGGGCGGTCATTGCGGTCACCGCGCGAGGGCTTCTGCGAAGCCTGCTCGCGGGCGAGCTCCTTGTTGGTGATGTCGCCCTTGTAGATCCAGACCTTCACGCCGATGCGGCCGAAGGTGGTCTTCGCCTCGTAGAAGCCGTAGTCGATGTTCGCGCGGAGCGTGTGCAGGGGCACACGGCCTTCGCGGTAGAACTCCGAGCGGCTCATCTCGGCGCCGCCGAGGCGGCCCGACACCTGGATCCGGACGCCCTTGGCGCCGGCGCGCTGCGCGCCCTGCAGGCCCTTGCGCATCGCGCGGCGGAAGGCCACGCGGGCGGAGAGCTGCTCGGCGATGCCCTGGGCGACGAGCTGGGCGTCGGCCTCGGGGTTCTTCACCTCGAGGATGTTGAGCTGGATCTGCTTGCCGGTGAGCTTCTCGAGGTCGGCGCGGATGCGCTCGGCCTCGGCGCCGCGGCGGCCGATCACGATGCCGGGACGCGCCGTGTGGATGTCCACGCGGACGCGGTCGCGGGTGCGCTCGATCTCGATGCGCGAGACTCCCGCGCGGTCGAGCGACGTCTGGAGCAGGCGACGGATCTTGATGTCCTCGGCCAGGTAGTCGGCGTAGCGCTGTCCGGGCTTCGTCGAGTCGGAGAACCACCGCGACACGTGGTCGGTGGTGATGCCGAGACGGAAGCCGTACGGGTTGACCTTCTGACCCATTACTTCGTACCCTCCTCGGGCGTGGCGAGCACGACGGTGATGTGGCTCGTTCGCTTGTTGATGCGGAAGGCACGACCCTGCGCGCGCGGCTGGAATCGCTTGAGGGTGGTGCCCTCATCGACGAATGCGCTGCTGATGTAGAGGTCCTGCTCGTCCAGCTAGGTGTTCGAGGCGTCGGCCTTGACGCGAGCGTTCGCGATGGCCGAGGCGACGAGCTTGTACACCGGCTCGCTCGCACCCTGGGGTGCGAACTTCAGGATGGCGAGTGCCTCCTGTGCCTGCTTGCCGCGGATCATGTTGACGACGCGGCGGGCCTTCATGGGGGTGACGCGGATGTGACGCACGCGTGCGATCGACTCCACCATTTCTTCTCCTCCTTCACGTCACCGCGTCAGCGGCGACGGCCCTTCTTGTCGTCCTTCACGTGTCCACGGAAGGTGCGGGTGGGGGCGAACTCTCCGAGCTTGTGGCCCACCATGGTCTCGGTGACGAACACCGGGATGTGCTTGCGGCCGTCGTGCACGGCGATCGTGTGACCCAGCATCGCCGGGATGATCATCGAGCGACGCGACCAGGTCTTGATGACGTTCTTGGAACCGGCTTCGTTCTGCGTGACGACCTTGCGAAGCAGGTGGTCGTCGACGAAGGGGCCCTTCTTGAGACTGCGCGGCATCTTCTTCTACTCCTACTTGCGCTTCTTGCCGACGGTGCGACGACGGACGATGAGCTTGTCGCTCTCCTTGTTGGGGCGACGGGTGCGTCCCTCGGACTGGCCCCACGGGCTGACCGGGTGGCGACCACCGGAGGTCTTGCCCTCGCCACCACCGTGCGGGTGGTCGACCGGGTTCATGGCGACACCGCGGACGGTCGGGCGGACGCCCTTCCAGCGCTTGCGGCCGGCCTTGCCCCAGTTGATGTTCGACTGCTCGGCGTTGCCGACCTCGCCGACGGTCGCGCGGCAGCGCGCGTCGACGTTGCGGATCTCGCCGGAGGGCAGGCGCAGCTGGGCGTAGGGGCCGTCCTTCGCCACGAGGCGAACCGAGGCGCCGGCCGAGCGGGCCATCTTCGCGCCGCCGCCGGGGCGGAGCTCGATGGCGTGCACGACGGTACCGGTGGGGATGTTGCGCAGCGGCAGGTTGTTGCCGGGCTTGATGTCGGCGTTGGGGCCCGACTCGATCGGGTCGCCCTGCGCCAGCTTGTTCGGCGCCAGGATGTAGCGCTTGGTGCCGTCGACGAAGTGCAGGAGCGCGATGCGAGCCGTGCGGTTCGGGTCGTACTCGATGTGCGCGACCTTGGCGGGCACGCCGTCCTTGTCGTTGCGACGGAAGTCGATCACGCGGTACTGGCGCTTGTGGCCACCACCGATGTGACGGGTCGTGATGCGACCCTGGTTGTTGCGGCCACCGGTCTTCGACAGCGGGCGGAGCAGCGACTTCTCGGGCGTCGAGCGCGTGATCTCCGCGAAGTCGGCGACCGACGAACCGCGACGACCCGGGGTCGTGGGCTTGTACTTACGAATAGCCATATGTTATTCCTCTGCTCCCTAGCCGACAGCCGTGAAGATGTCGATCGAGCCGGACTTGAGGGTGACGATCGCGCGCTTGGTGTCCTTGCGCTTGCCCATGCCGAACCGGGTGCGGCGGGTCTTGCCCTGGCGGTTCAGGGTGTTGATCGACGCCACCTGGACGTTGAAGATCTTCTCGATGGCGAGCTTGATCTCGGTCTTGTTCGAGCGGGGGTCCACGGTGAACGTGTACTTGCCCTCGTCGATCAGGCCGTAGCTCTTCTCCGAGACGACGGGCGCGATGATGATGTCGCGCGGGTCCTTGTTGCTGCGCGGCGCTCATGCGGAGACCTCTTCCTTCTTCGCCGTCTTCGCGGCGATGAACGCCTCGAGCGCGGCCGTGCTGAAGACGATGTCGTCGGAGACGAGCACGTCGTAGGCGTTCAGCTGGTCGAACCGCAGCACGTGCACGGTCGGGATGTTGCGCACGGCGCGCTCGCTGAGCGTCCTCGTCGCGCGTCGAGCACGACGAGGTAGTGCTTGGCCGGGGCGATGCCCTCGAGCAGCGCGACGGCGTCGCGGGTCTTCGGGGTCTCGCCCGGCGAAGGCCTCGACGGCGTGGATGCGGCCGCCGCGGGCGCGGTCGGAGAGGGCGCCGAGCAGGGCTGCGGCGATCATCTTCTTGGGGGTGCGCTGCGAGTAGTCACGCGGCTGCGGGCCGTGGACGATGCCACCACCGGTCATCTGCGGCGCGCGGATCGAGCCCTGACGGGCGCGGCCGGTGCCCTTCTGCTTGAAGGGCTTGCGGCCGGCGCCGGAGACCTCGCCGCGGGTCTTGGTCTTGTGGGTGCCCTGGCGCGCGGCGGCGAGCTGGGCGACGACGACCTGGTGGATCAGCGGCACGTTGGTCTGCACGTCGAAGAGCTCGGCGGGCAGCTCGACCGTGCCGGACTTCTTGCCGGTGACGTCGAGGGTGTCGATGGTGTTGGTCGCGGTAGCCATGGACTACGCCCCCTTCACTGCGTTGCGGACGAAAACGAGACGGCCGCGCGCGCCGGGGACGGCGCCCTTGACGAGCAGGAGGCCCTTCTCGGCGTCGACGGCGTGCACGCGGAGGTTCGAGCACGGTCACGCGCTCGCCACCCATGCGACCGGCCATGCGCATGCCCTTGAAGACACGGCTGGGGGTCGACGAGGCACCGATCGAACCGGGCTTGCGGTGGTTGCGGTGCGAACCGTGCGAGGCGGAGACGCCCTTGAAGTTGTGGCGCTTCATGACACCGGCGAAGCCCTTGCCCTTGCTCGTGCCGACGACGTCGACGAGCTGGCCGGCCTCGAAGGTGGCGTCAACGGTGAGCTCCTGGCCGAGCTCGTAGCTCGACGCGTCGGCGGTGCGCACCTCGGCGAGGTGACGACGCGGGGTGACGCCGGCGGCCTTGAAGTGGCCGGACGCGGGCTGGTTCACCTTGCGCGGGTCGATGGCGCCTGCGGCGATCTGCACGGCCTCGTAGCCGTCCTTCTCGGCGGTGCGCAGCTGGGTGACGACGTTCGGAGCGATCTCGATGACGGTGACGGGAACGAGCTTGTTGTTCTCGTCCCACACCTGGGTCATGCCGAGCTTGGTGCCCAGCAGACCCTTCACGTTCTTGGTAGCGGAAGACATCTGTTACCTCAGAGCTTGATCTCGATGTTGACGTCGGCCGGCAGGTCGAGACGCATGAGCGAGTCGACGGCCTTGGGCGTCGGGTCCACGATGTCGATGAGACGCTTGTGGGTGCGCATCTCGAAGTGCTCGCGGCTGTCCTTGTACTTGTGGGGCGAGCGGATGACGCACACCACGTTCTTCTCCGTCGGAAGCGGCACGGGGCCGACGACCGTGGCGCCCGCGCGGGTCACCGTGTCGACGATCTTGCGCGCCGAGGTGTCGATGACCTCGTGGTCATACGACTTCAGTCGAATGCGGATCTTCTGTCCCGCCATTGCTGACTCTCTCTCTGTCAAGGCGTCATACCCCTTCCGAGGGCATCGGACGCCGCGTAGCTACTCCGTGTGAAGCACCACTGTTCTTCTGTCAAAGGCCGTGATCGAGCCTGTCGAAACCACCCCGCTCGCGCGGTGACCTCGGCACGCTCGACCCGTGAGCCCCAACCGGCCCCCGCGCTCGGGCGTGTCGCCCTCACGAAACGGGCATGGAGGACCCATGCTCGAATTGGTTGTCGGTTGTGTGTTCTGCTGCCTGCGGCCTAGCCTGACCCGTGGGGCTCCGAGAGCTTCCGGTGGCTATGCACTGCCTGGCAGTGATTCGAACGGCACGCAGCGAGGCACGCCGTTCGAAATGTTGAACTCATCGAGTTTGCCACAGTCGAGGCATCCGTGCAACCCGGGCGTGTCGCGCACCCGCCGGTTCACAGGCGACGTCGCAGCGAACGGCGCTCCCGCGGCGCGAACCGTGGTGGAATCGAAGGCGTGACGACGACAGACGAGCCCACCGCAGAGCACGCCCACCAGGTCAGCGAGCGCATCGCGCCGGGAAGCGTCTCGGTGACGCGCGTGGGCCCACGGATGTACGAGGGCCTCAACGAACGCGGCGCCACGCTGCGCGTGGGCGGGCCCGAGCTCGAGGGCGAGCACTTCTCGCCGGGCGAGCTGCTGAAGCTCGCGCTCATCGCCTGCTCGGGCCTCAGCGCCGACCGCGTCACGGCTCGCCGCCTCGGCGAGGACTTCGCGCTGACGGTCTGGGCGCACGGCAAGTCCGAGCACGACACCAACCGCTACACGCGGATCGAGGAGGAGTTCCTGCTCGACCTCTCGACGCTGCAGCCCGACGAGCGGGAGCAGCTGCTCGTCGTGATGACCAAGGCCATCGAACGCGGATGCACCGTGGCCCGCACGATCGAGGAGGTCGTCGAGCTGCCGACGACCATCGACGGCACCGCAGGTCTGACGCGCGCTCGCCCTCACTCGCCGTCGTGGGCTGTCCCGGCACAGCGCGTACGGGCTTCTCGACGGTGTAGCCGGCGACGCCCGAGCGTGAGCAGCACGACGGCGGCGACCGCCGCACGCGGATGCGACCGCGATGCGTCGTGCCCGCGGCATCCGGAGCCGCTCGCGCGGGACCGCGCGCCGGAACGGGTCCTCGATCCAGCGCTTGGAGGCGTCGGCGACGACGATCGACAGCACGAGCAGGAGCACCATGACCGGGCGCCTGGCTCGGCTGCCCCATGATGTACGGCGTGAACATGATGATCGGCCAGTGCCAGAGGTAGAGCGAGTACGAGATGCCGCCGAACCACTGCACGGGTCGCAGCCCCGCGACCGGTGCGAGCGACAGCGCCGCGCGCGGCATCCCCGCCCAGATCACGGCCGCGGTGCCGAGCACCGGCACCAGGGCGATCGCGCCGGGGAACAGCTCGGGGTCGGTGAACGTGCGCGCCGCGACGGCGATCGCGGCGAGGCCGACCCACGCGGCGAGGGCGCGCGTGCGCCGCAGCCGCTCCCCCACGACGGCGGGCACGATGGCGAGCAGGCCGCCCACGCCGAACTCCCAGGCCCGCGAGAGCGTCGAGAAGTACGCGAGGTTGTGGTCCTGCGCCGGTCAGGATCACGCCGTGCACGAACGAGGCCACGGTCGCGACCGCGAGCACCGCCGCGATGAGCGACCACGCGGCGACGCCCGAGCCGCATCGCCAGCCAGAGCGCGAGGATGATGAGCAGCGGCCACACGAGGTAGAACTGCTCCTCGACCGACAGCGACCAGAAGTGCTGCACCGGCGTCGACTCGAGGTCGGCGCGGCTCGGGATCTGCGAGTCGCGCGCGAGGTGCCAGTTCTGCACGTAGAG
Source organism: uncultured Actinomycetota bacterium (assembly GCA_963709115.1). Lineage (GTDB taxonomy): Bacteria > Actinomycetota > Actinomycetes > Actinomycetales > Microbacteriaceae > Agromyces. Next base: position 47,861 of record CAVPVF010000015.1, on the reverse strand, counting down.
CGAGCTCGAGAGGATCTGCTGCAGGAACGGCCGCCACTCCACGCGCGGCACGAACAGGAGCGTCGCGACCGCGCAGGCGCTCAGCACCACGAGCGCGGCCGGCAGGATGCGCCGGGCCCGGCGCACGTAGAACTCCCTGAGCCGCACGCGGCCGTACCGCTCGGCGTCGCGGAGCAGGAGTCCCGTGATCAGGAAGCCCGAGACGACGAAGAACACGTCGACGCCGACGAAGCCCGCCGGGAGCGACGGCGGGCCAGAAGTGGTAGAGCACGACGCAGCCGATCGCCACGGCACGGAGTGCCTGGATCTCGGGCCGCACGGAGGCTCGCACCGCGGTCGCAGAAGATGAGGACATCTCTTCGAGCGTAGGCAGCCCCCCGGACGGGGCACAAAACGAGCGCGGGGGTTGACAGGAGATTGCCGGGTTCCCGAAACGTGGCGTCATCCGGGGACGACGAAGGGGCCGGGCCCACGCGGCACGTCCGACCGCGAGCCCCGACTCCGCGCGCCCCGACCCCGGCCGCACACGACGAAGGGGCCGGGCCCGAAGGCCCGACCCCTGTCGGTTCCGCACCCGCGAGGGGTGCGAAGGGTGTTACTTGATGATCTTCGTGACCGTGCCGGCGCCGACGGTGCGACCACCCTCACGGATGGCGAAGCCGAGGCCCTCCTCCATGGCGATCGGCTGGATGAGCTCGACCGTCATGTCGGTGGTGTCGCCGGGCATGACCATCTCGGTGCCCTCGGGCAGCGTGATGACGCCGGTGACGTCGGTGGTGCGGAAGTAGAACTGCGGACGGTAGTTCGCGTAGAACGGGTTGTGACGCCCGCCCTCCTCCTTGGAGAGGATGTACGCGGTGCCCTCGAAGTTCGTGTGCGGGGTGACCGAACCGGGGGCGACGACGACCTGGCCGCGCTCCACGTCCTCGCGCTTGGTGCCGCGGAGGAGGAGACCGCAGTTCTCGCCGGCCCATGCCTCGTCGAGCTGCTTGTGGAACATCTCGATGCCGGTGACCGTGGTCTTCTGCGTCGGGCGGATGCCGACGATCTCGACCTCGGAGTTGAGCTTCAGCGTGCCGCGCTCGGCGCGACCCGTGACGACCGTGCCACGACCGGTGATCGTGAAGACGTCCTCGATCGGCATGAGGAACGGCTTGTCCTTGTCGCGCACCGGGTCGGGGATCGACTCGTCGACGGCCTCCATGAGGTCGAGGACCGACTGCGTCCACTTCTCGTCGCCCTCGAGGGCCTTGAGGCCCGAGACGCGGATGACGGGAGCGTCGTCGCCGTCGAAGCCCTGGCTCGAGAGCAGCTCGCGGACCTCGAGCTCGACGAGCTCCAGGATCTCCTCGTCGTCGACCATGTCGGCCTTGTTCAGCGCGACGAGCAGGTAGGGCACGCCGACCTGCTTGGCGAGCAGCACGTGCTCGCGCGTCTGGGCCATCGGGCCGTCGGTCGCCGCGACCACGAGGATCGCGCCGTCCATCTGCGCCGCACCGGTGATCATGTTCTTGATGTAGTCGGCGTGACCCGGGGCGTCGACGTGCGCGTAGTGGCGCTTCGGCGTCTCGTACTCGACGTGCGAGATGTTGATCGTGATGCCGCGCTGGCGCTCCTCGGGAGCGGAGTCGATCGACGCGAAGTCACGCTGCACGTTGACGGCCGACGGGTACTTGTCGGCGAGCACCTTCGAGATCGCCGCGGTGAGCGTCGTCTTGCCGTGGTCGACGTGACCGATCGTACCGATGTTGACGTGCGGCTTGGTCCGCTCGAACTTGGCCTTAGCCACTGTGGGTCCTCCTCAGGACTCGTGTAGGAACCCCGGGCGCTGGATTGCGACCGGTGTGCTACGGGGTTGTGTTGATATGTTACGCGAACCGGCTGGCTCGTGCGTCGGAGGGCTATTCGCCCTTGTTCTTCTGGACGATCTCGTCGGCGACAGCCTTCGGGACCTCCGCGTAGCTCTCGAACTCCATCGAGTACACCGCACGGCCCGAGGTCTTCGACCGCAGGTCGCCGATGTAGCCGAACATCTCCGAGAGCGGGACGTGCGCACGCACGACCTTCACGCCGGCGGCATCCTCCATCGACTGGATCTGACCGCGACGCGAGTTCAGGTCGCCGATGACGTCACCCATGTACTCCTCAGGGGTGCGCACCTCGACGGACATGAGCGGCTCGAGCAGAACCGGGTTCGCCTTCCGAGCGGCTTCCTTGAAGCCCATCGAGCCGGCGATCTTGAACGCCATCTCCGAGGAGTCGACGTCGTGGGCTGCGCCGTCGAGCAGGATGCCCTTGACGCCGACCATCGGGTAGCCGGCCAGGATGCCGTACTGCATGGCGTCCTGGAAGCCGGCGTCGACCGAGGGGATGTACTCGCGCGGGATGCGGCCACCGGAGACCTTGTTCTCGAACTCGTACGTCTTCTCGGCGGTGACCTCGAGCGGCTCGATCGCGAACTGGATCTTCGCGAACTGGCCCGAACCACCCGTCTGCTTCTTGTGGGTGTAGTCGTGCTTCTCGACGGCGCGCTTGATCGTCTCGCGGTACGCGACCTGGGGCTTGCCCACGTTGGCCTCGACCTTGAACTCCCGCTTCATGCGGTCGACGAGGATGTCGAGGTGCAGCTCGCCCATGCCCTTGATGACGGTCTGGCCCGGTCTCCTGGTTCAGCTCGGTGCGGAACGTCGGGTCCTCCTCGGCGAGCTTCTGGATCGCGGTGCCGAGCTTCTCCTGGTCGGCCTTCGTCTTCGGCTCGATCGCGACCTCGATGACCGGGGCCGGGAACGTCATCGACTCGAGGACGACCTGGTTGTCGGGGTCGCACAGGGTGTCACCGGTGGTGGTGTCCTTCAGGCCGATGACCGCGTAGATGTTGCCGGCGGTGACCGAGTCGACCGGGTTCTCCTTGTTGGCGTGCATCTGGAAGATCTTCCCGATGCGCTCCTTCTTGCCCTTGGTCGAGTTGATGACCTGGCCGCCCGAGTCGAGGTGACCCGAGTAGACGCGGATGTAGGTGAGGCGACCGAAGAACGGGTGCACCGCGACCTTGAACGCGAGCGCGGCGAAGGGGTCGTTCGCGTCGGGGTGACGCTCGATGACCTCGTCCTCGTTGCGGGGGTTGCGACCCTCGACCGCCGGCACGTCGAGCGGCGACGGCAGGAAGTCGATGACCGCGTCGAGCATCGGCTGCACGCCGCGGTTCTTGAACGCGGAGCCGCAGAGCACGGGGTAGATCTCGGAGTTGACGGTGAGCTTGCGGATCGCGCCCTTGATCTCGGCGACCGTGAGCTCCTCGCCGCCGAAGTACTTCTCGAGCAGCGCGTCGTCGGTCTCGGCGACGGTCTCGAGCAGCGCGTGCGCGGTACTCCTCGGCCTTCTCCTTGAGGTCGGCGGGGATCTCCTGCACCTCGTACTTGGCGCCCATCGTCACGTCGCCCTTGGCGTCGCCGGGCCACACGAGGGCCCGCATCTCGATGAGGTCGACGACGCCGACGAACTCGCTCTCGGAGCCGATCGGGAGCTGGAGCACCAGCGGCTTCGCGCCGAGGCGCTTGATGATCGTGTCGACCGTGAAGTAGAAGTCGGCACCGAGCTTGTCCATCTTGTTGACGAAGCAGATGCGCGGCACGTCGTACTTGTCGGCCTGGCGCCAGACCGTCTCGGACTGGGGCTCCACGCCCTCCTTGCCGTCGAAGACCGCGACCGCGCCGTCGAGCACGCGCAGCGAACGCTCGACCTCGACCGTGAAGTCGACGTGGCCGGGGGTGTCGATGATGTTGATCTGGTTCTTGTTCCAGAAGCAGGTCACGGCGGCAGACGTGATCGTGATGCCGCGCTCCTTCTCCTGCTCCATCCAGTCGGTCGTCGAGGCGCCGTCGTGGGTCTCGCCGATCTTGTGGTTGACGCCCGTGTAGAACAGGATGCGCTCGGTGGTGGTGGTCTTGCCGGCATCGATGTGCGCCATGATGCCGATGTTGCGGACCTTGCTCAGGTCGGTGAGCACGTCTTGTGCCACGGGGGTTCCTCCGGGGAAGTCAGGAGTGGAAAAGGTGGGGTGAGCGGATGCCGCGAAGCGTCGCCTCGCGGCATCCGCTCATCGACTACCAGCGGTAGTGGGCGAAGGCGCGGTTCGACTCGGCCATCTTGTGGGTGTCCTCGCGGCGCTTGACCGCGGCACCGAGGCCGTTCGACGCGTCGAGGATCTCGTTGGTGAGACGCTCGGTCATCGTCTTCTCGCGACGGGCCTTCGCGTAGCTCGTGAGCCAGCGCAGGGCGAGGGTGTTGGCGCGGTGCGGCTTGACCTCGACGGGGACCTGGTAGGTCGAACCGCCGACGCGGCGCGAACGCACCTCGAGGGTGGGGCGCACGTTGTCGAGCGCCTTCTTGAGGGTGGCGACGGCGTCCTGGCCGGACTTGGTCGCGACGTTCTCGAGCGCCTCGTAGACGATGCGCTGCGCGAGGTCCTTCTTGCCGTCGATCAGGATCTTGTTGACGAGCTGGCTGACGACCGGCGAGCCGTAGACGGGGTCGGCGACGACGGGGCGCTTCGGAGCGGGTCCCTTGCGAGGCATTACTTCTTCTCCATCTTCGCGCCGTAGCGGCTACGAGCCTGCTTGCGGTTCTTCACGGCCTGCGTGTCGAGGGCGCCGCGGATGATCTTGTAGCGCACGCCGGGGAGGTCCTTCACACGACCGCCGCGCACGAGCACCATCGAGTGCTCCTGCAGGTTGTGGCCCTCACCGGGGATGTAGGCCGTGACCTCGGTGCCGTTCGAGAGCTTCACGCGGGCGACCTTGCGGAGCGCCGAGTTCGGCTTCTTCGGGGTGGTGGTGTACACACGCGTGCACACGCCGCGCTGCTGGGGGTTGGCCTTCAGGGCGGGAGCCTTGGTCTTGGTGACCTTCGGCGAGCGACCCTTGCGGACCAACTGCTGAATGGTTGGCACTGCTTCTCCTTGTTATTGCTGCACGGTGACAGCGTGATGGATTTCACATCACGACCCACCGGCACCGCAGAACTGCGGTGCCTTGGAGTGGTGGGTATGCCGTGGGGGCTACCGTGGGGTGCCCTTGGAGTGTGCGATCTGTGCGAACCGGATGTGCCATGCTGGAGCCGATCTCGCGATCATTCCGGCAGGCACGGTTCAAGCGCGCGTCAACGCGCACACCCGATCAATGGTAATGCCGCGTAACCTTGCGGTCAAATGAGGGCGGATGCCGCGGGGCGCATGTTCTCCGCAGGCGGAATGCGCCGGCCGCGTCAGGGGCCGCCCGGCCACCCCGGGGCGTCCAGCTCGCGGTCGAGGTCGGCGAGGAGCTCCTCGACCTGCGGCTCCACGTAGGCGACCACGGCGTACCCGATCCGCTCGCGGTGCTGCGCCAGCTCCACGCAGATGCGGCGGCCGAGCTGCTTCGCGAACTCGTCGGCGAGGCGGACCTCCTCGCGGAGCGCCTCCTTCTCCTCCATCGTGAACGGCCGCGGCGCGGGCTCGTTCGCCTCCGCCGCCGTGTCGGCCTCGAGTCCGGTCAGGGTGAAGAGGAAGGGCTGGTCGGGCACGGGCTCGGGGTCGAGGTCGAGGCCGAGGAACTCGGGGTCGAGCCCCTCCCCCGCGCGATACGGGCGACGCGCCTTGCGCTCCTCGGCGAGCCGGATCTCGCGGTGCAGCATCGGCAGGTTCCGCGCCGTGTAGTCGTCGACGGCGGCGTCGATGATGCCCTTCATGCGCATCGAGAACGCGTGCTGCACGGGGTGCGGCACGTCGACGTCGAGGCCGGCGGCGGCGAGGATCGGCGAGCCGAAGCAGCGCGTGCAGAGCCGCACGCGGGCGCGGTGGGTGCCCGGACGCCACCGCGGCAGCCACGCCAGCCACCGGTCGACCTCGTGGCTCACGCGCGCCTCGATCGATCCCTCCACGCGTTCACGATACTGCGCGACCGCGCCCGGGCCGCCGAGTCGGCCGCATCGGCTGGCGCGCCGCGCGCGGCATCCGTCACTCCTCGTCGTCGCGCTCCCAGGGCCAGCGCGGTCGCTCCATGCCCGATCGACCGCCCGCGCGCGACGAGCGCCGCGAGCGAGCCCACGACGGCCGCGAGCGCCGGGATGAGCAGCCCGAACCAGCCGATGCCGAAGCCGACGCCGAAGAACGCGGCGGGGGTCGCGAGGCCCGTGGCGATGGCGTAGCCGACGGTGGCGACGACCACGGCCGCGAGCCAGCTCCAGAGGGCCGAGAACACCACGCTCGGCCATCTGGCGGTCGGGTCGGCGGAGCGTGTGCGCGAGGGTCAGCAGCACCGCCGCGACGGATGCCCCGATCGCGGCGGGCCCGACGAGCAGCCCCGCGGCGGGGTCTCGCGATCACCTCGGCGTCGGTGAGCAGGCTCACGAAGCCGTACGCGCACACGACGAGCGCGAGGTCGAGGGCGGCGGCGAACGCGGCCACGACCCACGCGTTGCGACGTGCGGCATCCATCATCCGAGCGTACGCCGGGCGGCGAGCCCGCCGCCCGCTGCTCGGCTGCAGGCCCGGACACGACGGAGGGGGACGAGCAGCTCGCTCGTCCCCCTCCGTCGTGCGTGCCGGCTCAGCCGCCGGCGAGCTGCTGGTCGAGGTCCTGGATCGCCTGCATCATGCCGCGGAGCGCTTCGCCCATCTCGCCGATGCCGTCGACCGCCGACTTCAGGCCGGTCGTGAGCTCGTCGTAGCCCTGGCCGAACTTGCCCGACGCGTGCTGCGTCCTGAAGTCGTTGCCGAGCAGGTTGTCGACCGCGCTCTTCAACTGGTCGAGCTGACCCTGGATGTCGTCGCGGGCGTCCGACAGCTTGTTGGACATCGCCTCCATCTCGCCGTACGAGGCGCCGAAGTCTGCCATGGTGAAACCTTCCTGGTTCGAGTGTCGAGCAAGGCGCTCGGGATCGTTCGTTCCCTCACGCTATCCAGCCGTCGCGGGCCGGCCAATGGGCAGCGGTCCCCATGCCCGAACGCGGCCGGGTCAGCGGGTCGCGGCGGGCAGCACCACCAGCACGGGCGCGCCCTTCGCCCCGATCGACGCGGCGGCGGCGGTCGCCGTGCGATCGAGGATGAGCAGTCCGGGCACGTGCGGCGGAGTGCCGGGCTGCGATCATGCCCCTGCGCTCGAGTTCGCGGTACGCGGCGGCGACCTCGCCCTCGGCGCGCGCCCGGTCAGCGGCGTCGAGCGCGGCGAACAGCTCGCGCACCCGATCGGCGGCACGGTCGATGACGACGGATGCCTCGCGTCCGAGGTCGGACCCGAACGGCCCGAGCCGCTCGTCCTGCCGGCTGCGGTCGGCGCCGGACATCCGGCGTCGCACGGCGACGGACCCGATCGCGAGCCCGGCCTGCGACGACCAGCGCGACCGCGCCGGCTGCGAACCACGCCGCGGTGCCGGGCTCGCCGCCGACCACGTTCCACGCGCCGACGAGCGTCGCGACGCCGAGGACCACGGGCACCCAGGCGACCGCGACGGCACCCGACGTCGGTGGCACGTCGGCCCGGAGCGGCAGGAGCGAGCCCGCCATCCCGGCGACGGCCACGCGCGAGCGCGGCCACGATCCACGGCAGCGCGGCATCGAGGTCGAACTCGGCGCGGCTGAAGACGGCGGCGAACGCGCCGGCGGCCGCGACGAGCGAGGCGAGCAGTGAGACGGTGCGCCACCCGGAGCGCTGGAGTCCCGCCGCGGCACCCGGATCCACGGTGCGCAGCTCGGCGATGCGGCGCGTGCGGATGGCCCGGATCTCCTCGACGGCCTCGGAGGCGAGCGCCTCGACGCGGCGCAGGTAGGCGGGCGTCGCGGCGAGGGCACGACGATCGAGTTCCGCCGTGCGCACCCGGAGGTCGGTCGCGGAGGCCGATGCGGCCCACGCGGCGGCCGAGCCGCCGCTCACTCGACGATCCGGAGGGACCCGACGACCGGGTCGGCGTAGAGCTGCATCGCGCCCGCGACATCCGTTCGGGCCAGTTCCGAGAAGACGAGCCCCAGCAGCCCGTCGACGAGCAGGCCGTAGGCGATGCCGGCGAGGTGCTCGCCGTCGCGGTCGGTCTCGGCCGCGACGTAGGCGATGCGATAGCCGTGGGGCACCGTGTCCGTCTCGAACTCCGAGATCGTCGGCTCGAGGAGCAGCTCGACGCCGGGCAGCATCCACGTGAGCGGATCGGCCTCGACGTCGGGCGGAGCCGCCTGCAGCAGCACGTGCATGACGCCCGTCATGGGCAGCTCGACCGGCCGGAAGAACAGCGACGTGTCCACGCCGATCCTCCGACGCCGCAGCGCCTCGCGGGCGGCGCCCTCGATCACCTCGTCGTACGGCGCCAGCGAGGATCCGGCGTACGCCGTGCGCTGCTCGGCCACCCAGAGCTCATCGGCATCCGCCGCCGGGTCGGGCATGACCGACCAGACGTCGGCCGGGTAGGACACCTCGAACCTCACTCGCCGCTCCATCTGAAGGTCGACATGATCGCGTCGACGAGCACGCCGTACGCGGCGATCGACGGCTCGTCGAGCGCTTCGCCCGCCGAGGTCGGCAGCACCGCGCTGAAGAGCAGGGCCTCACGTCGACCGGTGCCGGGGACCGGGATCAGGTAGTTGAACGACCGTGTCGTCACCCGCCCGCCCGCGAGCTCCTGGCTGCCGTCGGTGACCCAGCGCATCACCACGCCGGCGTCGTCGAGGGGGCGTGCGCCGTGGTCGCGCACGAGCGCGCGCACGCGACCGTCGAGCGAGGCGCCGTGCGGCTCGGTCGCTCGCACCGCCGTGATGGCGAGCGGCAGCATGAGCTCCGCCGGCACGCGCTCCTGGTAGATGAGGCGCACCGGGTCGCGGCGGAGGAACTCGTCGGCCGCACGCTCGGTCATCGACCGCATCTGCGCGTCGAGGTCGGGCCGGTGCACGGAGCGGAACACGGCCGACGCGCGCGCCGCGAGCTCCGCGAAGACCTCGCGGGTGGGCTCGACCGAGACCCAGCCGGCCGGCAGCAGGAGCACGAAGGGCGGCACCGGCCTGCGATCCGCGGCGCCGAGCAGTTGATCGCGAAGGCTGGCAGTCATCGCCACGAGTCTATGGCCTGCTCCCGGCCGCGGTCCTCGACCTTGCCGTTCACGAAGTCGAGCTGGGAGATGCCCGTCACGTAGACCTGGAGGCCCGGCAGCAGCCGATCCACGCCCTGGACGGCTCCCCAGGAATCGCCGACGCCGTAGAGGCGTCCGAGGAACATGTCCATCGAGTTCGTGAGCTGCGTGTTCTGCCACACGTAGGGCGTGCCCGAGCCGATGCGCTGGATGAGCCGGGAGCCCGACGTGGCCATGTCGTAGGGGATCACCGTCGACACGCGGTTCCAGTCGGCCCGGGCGAGGTCGTCGATCTGGCCGAGGTGGGTGCGCACGGCCGCGAAGTCCTCACCGGCGAGCATCAGGTTGCGGAAGCCCGAGAGCTTCGGGAACCGGCTCCCGGCGCTCGCCGCGGACCCGAGGTCGGCGAACTTGCCCAGCTTGCCGAACGGGATGACGCCGACGATGGCGAGTGCGAGGTCCTTCCCGTCCTTGCGCCCCTTGGCGAACAGCACGATCGTGCCGAGCAGCGCCACGATCGCGACGATCGTCGCGAGCGCCGCGATCAGCGGTCCGCCGACCACGAGCGAGAGCACGAGCAGTGCGAGGCCCGCCCACTCCATGACCTTGACGAGCGCCTCGAAGAACGGGAGCGCGTCGTCCCAGAAGCCGTCCTTCACCCCGTCTTCATTCACGTCGCGCAGGCCGTTCACGGCGTCGTCGTACGCGTCGTCCCAGGTGTCGTAGTGCCCGTCGAAGCGACGCGCGGCCGCCTCCCACTCGGACTTGGCGGAGCTGAGATCGCCCTCGGCGCCCGCGGTCGCGTCGTCGCGCGCAGTGGTCGAGCCGTCGTCGCCCGCGGGCACGTCGCCCGCCTCGTCGACGCCGGCCGCGCGCGTCCTCACCGACTCCCACAGCGACTCGCAGTCGCCCACGGCCGCGTTCAGCGACGTCGACACCTCGATGAGCGCCTCGCCGTACGCACGCAGGACCTCCCCGCTCGGCAGGTAGCGCTCCCCCGCCTTCCTGAGGTCGGCGTGCACGTCGGCGGACTGGTCCTTGATGGCGTCGAGCGAGTCGCCCCTGCCCACCTGGCCGTCGGCGATGAGCTTCAGCGTGTCGGCCGCCCGCTGCATCCGCTCGCCCAGGCTCTCGATCGCCGAGCCGCGCGCGACGATCGCGCCGCCGTCGCCCTCGAGGCGCTCGATCTCGCGCCCCTTGGGCGACTCGGGCATGAAGCGGTGGTAGTAGGCGGTGCTCCCCATCTGCGTCTCCGTCAGCCCTTCTGCTCGAGTTCCCTGGCGAGGTCCTCGTCGAACTGCTGCCAGCTCGTCTTGACCCCTTCCACCTGCTCCTGCAGCTCGTGCAGGTGGCCCTTCAGCGTCTCGCGCTTGTCGTCCCAGGCCCCCTCGAACTCGTCGGCGGCATCGCGCAGCTCGCCGCGCCCGAACGGGCGCCCGATGGCCTCGACCAGCGCGCCCGTCGAACCCCCGGCGTCCTCGAACTCGACGATGATGTCCTTGAGGGCCGCGTTCAGCTCCTCCATCGACGAGAGCGGGATCTCCACGCCGTCGCTCATCAGGGCCTCCTCGGTGGTGTCTGGCGGTGCTCGTTCACGATATCGACGGGTTCACGCGACCCGGTATGGGCAGCGGTCCCCATGCGCCGGCAGCACCGGCGGTGCGTGTCGTGCGCGGCGCGTCAGCCGAGCACGGATGCCGCGGCGCGGGGCAGCTGCACGGTCGTGATGCGCCCGTTCTGCACGAAGATCGCCCGGCCCTCGGGCGCGTCGGTGCGCTTGACCTTCGGGAACGGCGTCTTGAAGACGGAGTCGCCGTCGTACGCGTCGGGCTTCAGCGCGACGCCCGGCGCCCGGCCTTGAAGTCGCCGATGAAGCCGTAACCCGCTCGAAGCAGCGAGACGTCGGCGTCGCCGACGAGGAAGTGGTCGCTGCGGTTGATCGCCTGGAACAGCTCCTTCATCGGCCGCTCCGCGTCGGTGTCGGCGAACTCGCGTCACGCCCTCGACGACGACCATGATGCGGCCGGGCACCGTCTCGTCGGCCACGATCGCCGACGAGCTCCTTCGCGAGCGCCGGGCGTCATCGACTCCACCGTCGCGGCGCTGCGCATCCACGGCGCGGCGTCGCCGAGCGCCGCACGGCGACCCGCCGAGGTGGAAGAGCCGCACGTCGGGGTCGAACCGCGACATCGACTCGATGAGCGCGCGCAGCGCCGTCGGTCTTCCCGCTCTGCGGCGGCCCGGCCACGACGAACGTGCCGACCGGCTCGAACCCGAGCGGCGCCGAGCGTGTCGTCGGCGAGGCCGAGCACGGGCAGGCCGCGCGGCCTCGTCGGGAGCTGCGTCGGCGACGTACGACGTGGGCAGCGCGCCGATCGCCGGCGCCTCCGACGGCGCCGGCGGCGCGGAGCCTGCGCGCGAGCTCGGACAGCGCCGTGGACTGCGCCGGCACGTTCGAGGTGCCGCCGAGCACGGCGAGCTGCGTCTCGAACCCGTCGACGATCGCGCGCCCGGGCACCGACTGCGCTCGCCCAGCACGTCCTTCGGCACGCCGAGCACCGGGTACGCGCATTCCTCGGACATCCGCAGCACGATGCGCTTCGTGACGTTGGCGCTCACCGCCGTCGGCACCGCGCCGGCGCGGTCGGCGGTGGCGACGACGTGCACGCCGAGCGGGCGGCCCTCGCCGAGCATCCGCATGAAGATGTTGTAGAGGGGCGATCCGCGCCGTCGTGGTCTCCCACTCCTGCTTGAACGTGCCGAAGCCGTCGAGAGCAGGAGGACGCGCGGCTCGTCGGACGGCCGGTGATCCGGCGGTACTCGGTGAGGCTCGCCGCGTTCGCCTCGCGAGAACGCCTGGCGCGGTCGTCGAGCATGCCGCGATGGTGCGCAGCAGCCGCTGCACGCGCTCGGCGTCGTCGCCCGCGACGACCGCCCGACGTGCGGCAGCGACTCGAGCGAGCGGAGCGACGCCGGCGCCGAAGTCGAGCCCGTACACCTGCGCCGCCGCCGAGGTCGGGCCGCAGCCCCGGCCGCGATGGCGATCGTGCGCAGCACCGTCGACTTGCCCGGCGCCGCTCGTGCCGTAGACCAGCATGGTGGCCGTCGGTGTCGGGCTCGAAGAACATCGGCTCCTGCAGCTGCCGCTCGGGGATGTCGGCGAGCCCGAGCGGGATCTCGCCGTCGCCGTCGAGCGGGAGCGCGGCGAGGTCGACCGTCGTCGGCGAGCTCGTCGAGCCACGGGCCGGCGCGGCGCGGGGATGCCGCGCGGCGACGGCCGCGGCCGACGAGCGTGCGCGACCATGCCGCTTCTGGTCGTTCGGGCCGAGATCGCTCGTCGTGCGCGTCCGACTCGGGCGCCGCGTCGCGCTCCCAGACCACGGGCGAGCCGAACCGCAGCTCGGCGACCCGCACCTCGGCCGGCATCGGCGCTCGTCGCTCGTCCAGCCGCCCGCGTACGCCGACTGGAACGGCACGAGCCGCCCGGGCCCGGTCTTCGCGATGCCGCGGCCGGGGATCGACGGGTCGAACGAGTGCCGGCGACGGGTCGCCGACGACGTCGTGCGAGTCGGACTCATCCGCCATGCGCAGCGCGACCCGGAGGTTGGTGTTCGCCCGCAGGTTGTCCTTGATGACGCCCGCCGGGCGCTGCGTCGCCATGATCAGGTGGATGCCGAGCGACCGGCCGCGCTGGGCGATGTCGACGACGCCGTCGACGAACTCGGGCACCTCGCCCGCGAGCGCCGCGAACTCGTCGATGACGAGCACGAGGGCCGGCGGGGTCTCGGGGTCGCTGGCGCTTCTCGAGCTCGAGGAGGTCCTTCGCCTTCTTGCGGTTGAAGAGGTGCTCGCGGTGGTGCAGCTCGGCGCGCAGGCTCGTCAGCGCGCGCCGCACGAGGTGCGGGCTGAGGTCGGTCACGAGGCCGACGCAGTGCGGCAGCTCGACGCAGTCGGCGAACGCCGACCCGCCCTTGTAGTCGACGAAGAGGAACGTGACCCGATCGGGGCTGTACTCCGCGGCCATGCCGAGCACCCAGGCCTGGAGGAACTCGGACTTGCCCGAGCCGGTCGTGCCGCCGACGAGGGCGTGCGGGCCCTGCGTGCGGAGGTCGAGCGACATCGCGTCGGGGCTGCCCTGGCCGATGAACGCCTTCAGCGTCCCGGCGCGCTTCAGCCGGGGCCGCGGGCCGCGCCGAGCGGTCGAGGATCGAGTTGTTCTGCCGCCAGCGCTCGACGACGCTCGCGGGTGCGCGGCGACGTCGGTGCCGAGGAGCCCCAGCAGCGACACGCTGCGCGGGAGGTCGCTCGAGTCGGCCGCGACCGAGCTCGAGTCGACGACCGGGGCGAGCCGCTTGGCGAACACCTCGGCGTACTGGTTCGAGACGCCCTCGACGCGCACCCGCGTCGTACTCGCTCGCCCGGCGCGGACGTAGCCGACGCGTCGCGGCGTCGAGGCCCTCGGTCGCGTCGACGAAGGTGCGGCAGGCGGCGGGCAGCGACTCGACGGTCGGGCGCGAGGAAGATCGTGTAGATGCCGGCGTCGGCGCCGCGCTCGATGACCTGCGTGAGGCGCGGCCGGTCGACGGGCGCGTCGTCCGAGGCGATGAGCACGAGCGCGAGGTCGCCGTCGAGCCGTGCCGCGGCGGTGTCGATCGCGTCGCCCACCCGGGCGCCGAGCGCCATCGAGGTGTCGGCCTCCTTGCAGCGGCCCACGGCGGCTCGGGGTGCCCGACAGGCGCTCGAGGATCGCCTCCTCGAGCGCGTTGAGCAGCGCCGTGCCGGCCGACTGGCTGTCGGCCAGCGCGAGCTCGGCGAACGGGATTGCGCGGGCTCGTGGTGTGCGGGAGCCACTTCATCCACTCGAGCTCGCCGCGCCCAGGCGGGATCCACGATCGCGGCGGTGATGAGCTCGTTCGGGGCGTGCAGCCCGAACAGCTGCACGCCGAGGCCGCGCAGCGACGTCGGCGGCGAGGTGGCGCGGACCCGGCGATGCCGATGCGCGCCCGAGCTCGGCAGCAGCTCGACGATCGGCACGTCGTCGATCTGCTCGTGCCGCGTGCGCAGCTTGTCGACCTGCCGGGCGTACCGGGCGATGCCGCGTCTCGATCGCTGACGACTCCTGGATCGTGTTGCGGCTCGCGCGCACGGCCGACGCCGAGCCGGAGCGCGAGGAAGTTCCAGTGCTCGGGGCGTCGGGTCCAGAGCAGCGGGCCGAGCCGCATCGCCTGCTCGTAGACCGTCGCCACGGCGGGCGCCTCGGCGTGGCGGCGCTCCCGCTCGACGGCGGTCTCGCGCGCGAGCGTCTCCTCGAGGTCCTCGAGCTGCGACTCGAACGTCTCGATCTCGAGCCGGAGCTTCTTGCCCTGCTGGGTGCGCTGGCCGATGAAGTTGCCGAGCATCATGAGCGGCGACATGAGCGACGATCAGCAGCGCGAGCGGTCGCCGCGTGATCGCGAACATCGCGACGCCCGATGCATCATCGGCGCGACGATCATCGGCCACGGGAACAGCCGCGGGTTCGCCTCGGTCGGCACCGACCGGCTGCCGGTACTCGCGTGCCCGGGTACCGCACCTCGACGCGCGGCGACCGGTTGAACATGAGCGCGCCGCCGCGCTCGAGCACCGGATCGTCGGCGCGGCCGTGCTCGGACGACGAGCGAGAACGACGACCTCGGTGTCGCCGATCATGATCGACCTGGCCGGGCACCGCGCGCACGCGCTGCACCAGCCCGCCGTCGACGAGGAGCCCGTTCGCCGAGTTGAGGTCGACGAGCTCGATGCCGCCTGCGTCGACCTCGACGCGCGCGTGCCGCTTGGACACGAGCGGGTCGGCGAGCACGACGTCGACGCCCGGCCCTCCGCGCCCGACGATCGCTGTGGCCGCGGCGCAGCGCGCACGCGTCGCCCCGCGTCGGGGCCCGATGCGCACCTCGAGCACCGCGGCGGGCGCCGTCGCGGCCGACGAGCGTGCGCGGGCGCGTGTCGGCGACGACGGCGGCGTTGAAGCCCGACCCGATCGGCGCGTCGCCGATGAGCAGAGTCGGCGGGCAGCACGACCGGCTCGTTCGAGGTGGGCGGCGCGACCGCGAGCGTGAGCGCCGCCCGTCGACACGGGCAGCCGCGGATGCCGCGGGGTCGTTGTCGGCGATGGCGCGCGCGACGTCCTCGACCGTGGCGGTCGCATCCGCCGTGATCGACGATGTCGACCGGTGCCGCCGCCTGGCGCGACGGAGTCCGAGCTTGAGCTTCATGCCCTTCGTGCGCCGTTCCACGGTGAATCGTCGGCCGCCGAGCCGGCACGGCGCTGCCGACGGGAAGGTCGATGCGCTCGCCCGCGCCGAGCGATCGCTCGGCGCCGCCGGGCAGTTCCACGACGGTGCCGTTCTTCGAGGAGCGATCGGCGACCCAGAACCGGCCGTCGGTCGACGCCGAACTCGGCGTGCGTCTTCGAGATGCGCATGCTGTCGTCGGCTGAGCGGCACGAGCACGGCGGGCGTGCGCCCTGCGACCTCGGCGGGCGTGCGACCCGCGACATCGGCGGGCGCACGGCCGAGGAGCCCTCTCGGCGACGCCGCGACCGCGGTGCCGTCGTCGAAGCGGAGCACGAACGCACCGGCGGCCGACGGCGAGGACGGGTCGGGCGTCGACGCCGGTGGCCGCGACGCCGCCGGTGCCGACGCCGGCGCGCCGGCGGCGCGGGCGCGGCGAGCACGGGCGGCTGCCACTCCCCGAGCCCGGACGCGACCACGGCGGAACTCGACCTCGCCGACGGGATGAAGGTGTGCTCGTCCGGTGCACGGTCGCTGGCGAGCGACGGCAGCGCACGAGCTGCGGCGGCCGGCGGGCGCGCTGCCTCCCGGCGCGCGTGCCGGAGCGCCCGTGCGTCGAACGGGTCGAGGCCGACCCGCACGTCGAGCGCGTAGCATCCGCCGATCCGGTCGAGCCAGCTGCGCCCGCGCTGCTCGGGATCCCAGCCGGACGACGCGAACAGCACCGCCGGGCCGACGAACGGGAGGAGCACCTGCGCCGCCCACAGCACGAGCGCGCGCAGCGTGACCCGCCAGAAGCCGGCCGGGCCGAACCCGGCGACGTCGACCGAGCGGATGCCGAACGCCGCCTTGCCGAGCGTGCGGCCCGTGCGGCCGTGCAGCACCAGCTGGGTGAGGCCGAACGCCGCCAGGAGCACCTGGCTGACGGCGATGAGCACGAGGGGGAACGCGACGGCGCCCGAGGCCACGGCGCCGACCGCGTCGCCCGCGTCCGCGACGGCGGCCAGCGAGCATCGCGGCGCCGATGACGCCGGGGAGCGCGAGCACCACCCAGACGGCGGCGTCGAGCGCGAAGGCCGCCGATCGTCGACCGGCCGGCGCCGGGACCAGCCCCAGCGCTGCGGCGTACGCCGGGTCGGGCCGACCGTCGGCGTCGAGGCCCGGGATCGGCTCGTCGTCGACGTCGAGAGTGACGCTCACTACCGCTCCTTGCGTGGAAGGGACTGTCTCGCCACCCAATCCGATCGGGAGCGCGCTGTCGATGGGGAGTGGTCACCATCCCCGACACAGCAGCGTACCCGGCGCCCGATGGTCGGTCGCGCCGGGTACGGTGCGGCTGCTCAGGCCGACGCGCTGCGGCTGCGGGCCGGCGGCGAGCTCGCGGTCGTAGGCCTCGCGTGCGAGCCGGTTGCGCTCGGTCGACGGTGCGGCCGCGTGCCGCGATCCATCCGCCGAACCAGATCGGGATCTCGCGCGCGATGACGGCTGCGGTGATCGCGAACGGATCGAGCCAGCGCTGCTGGATGAACTCGTTCGCCTCGTCGACCGTCATCGTCCACGCCTCGACCGTGAGCAGCGCGGCGCCGATGTACGAGAAGTACACCAGCACGCCGACGAGCAGGCCGAACACCGCGTAGTACCACCAGGCCCGCGGTTCACGATCGCCGCGAGCAGGGCGAACCCGAGGAAGCAGGCGACGATCGGCACCCAGAACACCGGCTGGACGACGAACTGCGCGAACACCGTCCCCGCCTCGACCGCGTCGCGCTGCACCGAGCAGCAGCGAGGTAGGAGACGCCCGCGTAGAGCAGGGCGAACGCGACGGTGCCGATGAGCGCGACGAGCACGCCGAAGCCGCGGTTGCCGCGGGACTTCGGCGGCGTGGGCGCCTGCACGTAGATGGTCTGCGGGCGCTGCGAGCGCGGCGGGCACGGCGTCGGGCTCGGGCGCGAGCGTCGCCGCGCCGGCCGCCGTGCCGGCCGCCACGGTCGCCGCGGGCACGTAGGTCTCGCGGCGCACCGAGTCGGCGGCGACGGGCGCGGGCACGTCGGCGTCGCCGACGTCGTTCGGGTCGGATGCCACGGGCGCGGCGTTCGCGCGCTCCACCGCCGCGTCGAGGCGGGCCGTCGCGTCGGGCTGCTCCACCGGCTCGGGCTCGGTGACCGGCGCGGCGACGACGACGGGCTCGGGCTCGTGCGCTGGCGTGACGGGCTCGGGCTCGACGGCTCGGGCTCGGGCTCGTCCATCGGCGCGGCGGTCGCCTCGGGCTCGGGCGGCGGGCGGGCTCGGCATCGACCGGGTCGGGCGCGACGAACTCGGGCTCGGCCGGCACGTCGGGCTCGGATGCCGCGGGCGGCTCGGATGCCGGAGGGCTCGGGCGTCGGCCTCAGTCGGCCTCGTCGGGCGACGCGGCGTCGGGGGGCACGTCGCCGTCGACGGGATCCGCGTCGTGCGGGCGATCCGGGTCGGATCCGGGAGTCGTGCTGCTCATGATCGCGCTCCTTCCGGGCGCCCTCGCACCCGCGATGGGCTCACTGTAGCAACGGGCGCCCGCCGTTCCGCGGCGCCGCGCGGGACCCGACCGGGCGCGGTGCTCGGCGCCGCATCGCGGCGGAACCGCATGCCGGCCGGTGCATCGCCCGTCGGCGGAACGACGAAGGGCCCCGGATCGCTCCGGGGCCCTTCGTGCGTGTTCGGCGACTAGCTGTAGTTGCCGGGGGTGAAGTCGTCGCTCGAGAACGCGTCGAAGTCGACGAAGCTGAGGTCGCCCTCGGTGAAGGCCGCGTCGTCGGCGAAGATGCGGTTCGGGTAACGCTCCGCCTTCGCCTCCTCCGTGGCCTCGACCGCGACGTTCCGGTACTTCTGCAGTCCGGTGCCGGCGGGGATCAGCTTGCCGATGATCACGTTCTCCTTGAGGCCGACGAGCGGGTCGGACTTGCCCTCCATGGCGGCCTGCGTGAGCACGCGGGTCGTCTCCTGGAAGGACGCGGCCGACAGCCACGACTCGGTCGCGAGCGAGGCCTTGGTGATGCCCATGACCTCCTGGCGGGCCGAGGCCGTCTTCTTGCCCTCGGTGAGCGTCGCACGGTTGATCTCGTTGTACTTCATCCGGTCGACGAGCTCGCCGGGGAGCAGGTCGGTGTCGCCGTGGTCGACGACGGTGACCTTGCGCAGCATCTGGCGCACGATGACCTCGATGTGCTTGTCGTGGATCGGCACGCCCTGCGAGCGGTACACGTCCTGCACGCCGTCGACGAGGTGCTTCTGCACCTCGCGCACGCCCTTGACCCGGAGGACCTCCTTCGGGTCGACCGTGCCGACGATGAGCTGCTGGCCGAGCTCGACGTGCTGGCCGTCCTCGACGAGCAGCGTCGAACGCTTGAGCACGTTGTACGCGATCGGCTCGTCGCCGTTGTCGGGCGTGAGGATGACCTTGCGCTGACGCTCGGTCTCGTCGATCGTGATGCGACCGGGGGCCTCGACGATGGGCGACGCACCCTTGGGGGTACGGGCCTCGAAGAGCTCCTGCACGCGGGGAAGACCCTGCGTGATGTCGTCGGCCGAAGCCGAACCACCGGTGTGGAAGGTACGCATCGTGAGCTGGGTGCCCGGCTCGCCGATCGACTGGGCCGCGATGATGCCGACGGCCTCGCCGATGTCGACGAGCTTGCCGGTCGCGAGCGAACGGCCGTAGCACTTCGCGCAGACGCCGACGGCCGACTCGCAGGTGAGCACGGAGCGGACCTTGATGGTCTCGACGCCGGCACCGAGGAGCTTGTCGATGAGCACGTCGCCGACGTCCTCACCGGCCTCGGCCACGACCTCGCCCTTCGCGTTCACCGCGTCGGCGGCGAGGCTGCGCGCGTAGACCGCGTTCTCGACGTTCGGGTCGCGCACCAGGCTGCCCGAGGCATCCGTCGTCGCGATCGGCAGGTCGAGGCCCTTGGTCGTGCCGCAGTCGTCCTCGCGGATGATGACATCCTGCGAGACGTCGACGAGACGACGCGTGAGGTAGCCCGAGTCGGCCGTACGGAGGGCCGTGTCGGCCAGGCCCTTGCGGGCACCGTGCGTCGCGATGAAGTACTCCGCCACCGACAGCCCCTCGCGGTACGAGGAGATGATCGGGCGAGGGATGATCTCACCCTTCGGGTTGTTCACGAGGCCTCGCATGCCGGCGATGTTGCGCACCTGCAGCCAGTTACCACGAGCACCCGACGTCACCATGCGGTTGATGGTGTTGTCGGTCGGGAAGTTCTCCTGCATGGCCTTGGCGACCTCGTCGGTGGCCTTGGTCCAGATCTGGATGAGCTCCTGACGACGCTCGAGGTCGGTCGTGAGACCCTTCTCGAACTGCGACTGCACCTTGGCGGCCTGCTTCTCGTACCTCGAGACGATCTCGCCCTTGGTGGGGGGCGTGATGATGTCCGAGAGCGCGACGGTCACGCCGGAGCGGGTCGCCCAGCGGAAGCCGGCGTCCTTGATCCGGTCGAGGGTCGCGGCGACCTCGGTCTTCGGGTAGCGCTCGGCGAGGTCGTTGACGATCGCCGAGATCTGGCCCTTGCCGGCCTGCTGGTTGAAGAACGGGTAGTCGACCGGCAGCGCCTCGTTGAAGAGCGCACGACCGAGCGTGGTCTCCATGAGGAACGGCTTGCCCTGCACGAAGCCCTCGGGCTCGTCGCCCTCGGCGAAGTGCAGCCCCTCGAGGCGGATCTTCACCTTGGCGTTCAGGTCGAGCGCGATCTCGCCCGGGCGGTTCTGGTCGAACGCGAGGATCGCCTCGGCGATCGACGAGAACGCGCGACCCTCACCGGCGGCGCCGTCCTTCTGCGTCGTCAGGTGGTGCAGGCCGATGATCATGTCCTGCGAGGGCAGGGTCACCGGACGGCCGTCCGACGGCTTCAGGATGTTGTTCGACGCGAGCATCAGGATGCGGGCCTCGGCCTGGGCCTCGACCGACAGCGGCAGGTGCACGGCCATCTGGTCGCCGTCGAAGTCGGCGTTGAACGCGGCGCAGACGAGCGGGTGCAGCTGGATGGCCTTGCCCTCGACGAGCTGCGGCTCGAAGGCCTGGATGCCGAGGCGGTGCAGCGTGGGCGCACGGTTCAGCAGCACGGGGCGCTCGCGGATGATCTCCTCGAGCACGTCCCACACCTGCGGGCGCGAACGCTCGACCATGCGCTTGGCGGCCTTGATGTTCTGCGCGTGGCTCAGGTCGATGAGGCGCTTGATCACGAACGGCTTGAAGAGCTCGAGCGCCATCTGCTTGGGCAGACCGCACTGGTGCAGCTTCAGCTGCGGGCCGACGACGATGACCGAACGGCCCGAGTAGTCGACGCGCTTGCCGAGCAGGTTCTGGCGGAAGCGTCCCTGCTTTCCCTTGAGCATGTCGCTCAGGGACTTCAGGGCGCGGTTGCCGGTGCCCGTGACCGGGCGACCACGACGACCGTTGTCGAACAGCGCGTCGACGGCCTCCTGCAGCATCCGCTTCTCGTTGTTCACGATGATCTCGGGAGCACCGAGGTCGAGCAGGCGACGAAGGCGGTTGTTGCGGTTGATCACACGACGGTAGAGGTCGTTGAGGTCGGAGGTCGCGAAGCGGCCGCCGTCGAGCTGCACCATCGGACGGAGCTCCGGCGGGATCACCGGCACGACGTCGAGCACCATCGCGGCCGGCGAGTTGCCGGTCTGCAGGAAGGAGCTGACGACGCGCAGGCGCTTGATCGCGCGGATCTTCTTCTGGCCCTTGCCCTCGGCGATCTGCAGGCGCAGGTCGTCGGCCTCGGCGGCCAGGTCGAACGCCTCGAGGCGCTTCTTGATGGCCTCGGCGCCCATGTAGGCGTCGAAGTACATGCCGAAGCGGTCCTGGAGCTCGTGGAAGTCCGCGTCCTCGGGCTTGAGGTCGCCGACCTTGAGGGTGCGGAAGGCCTCCCACACGCGCTCGAGGTGCGCGATCTGCTCGTCGCCGCTCTTGCGGACGCCGGCCATCTCCTTGTCGGCGGCGGCCTCGGCGCGCTTGCGCTGGTCGCTCTTGGCGCCCTCGGCCTCGAGCTCGGCGAGCTCGGCCTCCTTGCGCGCCATCAGCTCGGCGATGCGCGCGTCGCGCTGGTCGCCGATCGTCTTGATCTCGAGGCGGAGCTCGTTCTCGAGGCCGGGCATGTCGGCGTGACGACCCTCCTCGTCGACGTCGATGACCATGTAGGCGGCGAAGTAGATGACCTTCTCGAGGTCCTTCGGCGCCATGTCGAGCAGGTAGCCGAGGCGGCGAGGGCACGCCCTTGAAGTACCAGATGTGCGTGACGGGGGCGGCGAGCTCGATGTGGCCCATCCGCTCACGGCGCACCGAGGACTTCGTGACCTCGACACCGCAGCGCTCGCAGACGATGCCCTTGAAGCGCACGCGCTTGTACTTGCCGCAGGCGCACTCCCAGTCGCGGGACGGTCCGAAGATCTGCTCGCCGAACAGGCCGTCCTTCTCGGGCTTGAGCGTGCGGTAGTTGATGGTCTCGGGCTTCTTGACCTCGCCGTAGGACCAACGACGGATGTCGTCGGCGGTGGCCAGACCGATGCGAAGCTCGTCAAAAGTGGTTGCGTCGAGCAATTTCTCTCCTAGAAAAGTCTCTGTCGTCGTTCTGGCCGGGTTCAGATCTCGTCGATGTTCGACGACTCGAAGCGCGCGGAGATGTTGATGCCGAGCTCCTCCGCAGCGCGGAAGGCCTCGTCATCGGTGTCCCGCAGCGAGACCGCGGTGCCGTCGGCCGAGAGGACCTCGACGTTCAGGCAGAGCGACTGCATCTCCTTCATGAGCACCTTGAAGGACTCGGGGATGCCGGGCTCCTGGATGTTCTCGCCCTTGACGATCGCCTCGTACACCTTGACGCGGCCGAGGATGTCGTCGGACTTGATCGTGAGGAGCTCCTGCAGCGCGTATGCGGCGCCGTAGGCCTCGAGGGCCCACACCTCCATCTCACCGAATCGCTGGCCACCGAACTGCGCCTTACCACCGAGCGGCTGCTGGGTGATCATCGAGTACGGGCCCGTCGAGCGCGCGTGGATCTTGTCGTCGACGAGGTGGTGCAGCTTCAGGATGTACATGTAGCCGACCGAGACCGGGTACGGGAAGGGCTCGCCGGAGCGGCCGTCGAAGAGCTGCGTCTTGCCGCTCGAGTCGATCAGTCGCTCGCCGTCGCGGTTGGGGAGCGTCGAGTCGAGCAGACCCGCGATCTCCTCCTCGAGGGCGCCGTCGAACACCGGGGTCGCGACCTTGGTGCCGGGGGCGGCCTCGTGCGCGGCCTTCGGGAGCTTCTTGGCCCACGCCGGGTTGCCGTCGACCTTCCAGCCCTGCTTGGCGACCCACCCGAGGTGGGTCTCCAGCACCTGGCCGAAGTTCATGCGGCCGGGGATGCCGAGCGGGTTCAGGATGACGTCGACCGGAGTGCCGTCGGCGAGGAACGGCATGTCCTCGACCGGCAGGATCTTCGAGATGACGCCCTTGTTGCCGTGGCGGCCGGCGAGCTTGTCGCCCTCGGTGATCTTGCGCTTCTGGGCGATGTAGACGACCACGCGCTGGTTGACGCCCGAGCCGAGCTCGTCGTCGCCGTCCTGCGCGTCGAACACCTTGACGCCGATGATCGTGCCCTGCTCGCCGTGGGGGACCTTCAGCGACGTGTCGCGAACCTCGCGGCTCTTCTCGTTGAAGATCGCACGGAGCAGGCGCTCCTCGGCCGAGAGCTCGGTCTCGCCCTTCGGCGTGACCTTTCCGACGAGGATGTCGCCGGGGCGCACCTCGGCGCCGATGCGGATGATGCCGCGCTCGTCGAGGTCGGCGAGCAGGTCGGGGCTGACGTTGGGGAGGTCACGGGTGATCTCCTCCTTGCCGAGCTTCGTGTCGCGCGCGTCCACCTCGTACTCCTCGATGTGGATCGACGAGAGCACGTCGTCCTTCACGAGGTTCTGGCTGAGGATGATCGCGTCCTCGAAGTTGTGACCCTCCCACGGCATGAACGCCACGAGGAGGTTCTTGCCGAGCGCGAGCTCGCCGTTGTCGGTCGCGGGACCGTCGGCGACGACCTCGCCGGCCTCGATGCGGTCGCCCGCCGAGACCACGACGCGGTTGTTGTACGACGTGCCCTGGTTCGAGCGGTCGAACTTGCGCAGGTAGTAGGTCTGCGTGCCGCCCTCGTCGAGCTGCACGGTGACCGAGTCGGCCGAGACCTCGGCGACGACGCCCGCCTTGTCGGCGGTGATCACGTCACCCGCGTCGACCGCGGCGTAGCCCTCCATGCCGGTGCCGACGAACGGCGAGTCGCTGCGGAGCAGCGGCACCGCCTGGCGCTGCATGTTCGCACCCATGAGGGCGCGGTTCGCGTCGTCGTGCTCGAGGAACGGGATCAGCGAGGTCGCCACCGACACCATCTGGCGCGGCGAGACGTCCATGTAGCCGATCTCGTCGGCGGGGAACAGGTCGACCTCGCCGCCCTTCTTGCGGGCGAGGACGCGCTCCTCCGGCGAAGTGGCCGTCGGCCTTCAGCGGCGCGTTGGCCTGGGCGACGATGTAGTCGTCCTCCTCCATCGCCGTGAGGTAGTCGATCTGCTCGGTGACCTTGCCCTTGACGACCTTGCGGTACGGGGTCTCGATGAAGCCGAACGAGTTGATGCGCGCGAACGACGCGAGCGAGCCGATGAGGCCGATGTTCGGGCCTTCCGGCGTCTCGATCGGGCACATGCGGCCGTAGTGCGAGGGGTGCACGTCGCGGACCTCGACGCCCGCGCGGTCGCGCGAGAGGCCGCCGGGGCCGAGCGCCGAGAGGCGGCGCTTGTGCGTGAGCCCGGCGAGCGGGTTGTTCTGGTCCATGAACTGCGACAGCTGCGACGTGCCGAAGAACTCCTTGATCGCCGCGACGACGGGTCGCACGTTGATCAGGGTCTGCGGGGTGATCGCCTCGATGTCCTGCGTCGTCATGCGCTCGCGGACGACGCGCTCCATGCGGCTGAGGCCGGTGCGCACCTGGTTCTGGATGAGCTCGCCGACCGCGCGGATGCGACGGTTGCCGAAGTTGTCGATGTCGTCGACGTCGAGGCGGATGTCGACCGCCTTGCCGCCGCGGCGACCGGCGATCGTCGTGCGCTCGTCGTGGAGGGCGACGAGGTACTTGATCGTGGCGACGATGTCCTGCACCGTGAGCACCGAGTCGGTGAGCGGCGCCTCGAGGCCGAGCTTGTTGTTGATCTTGTACCGGCCGACCTTGGCGAGGTCGTAGCGCTTCGGGTTGAAGTAGAAGTTGTCGAGGAGCGCACGCGCGGCCTCGGCGGCGACCTGCTCGCCCGGACGCAGCTTGCGGTAGATGTCCTTGAGCGCCTCTTCCTTCGTGAGGATGTTGTCCTTCTCGAGGGTGAGCGCGATCGACTCGTAGCCGGCGAACTCCTCGAGGATCTCCTCGCTCGTGAGGCCGAGGGCCTTCAGGAAGACGGTGACGGACTGCTTGCGCTTGCGGTCGATGCGGACGCCGACCTGGTCGCGCTTGTCGATCTCGAACTCGAGCCAGGCACCGCGGCTCGGGATGACGCGAGCCGAGTAGATGTCCTTGTCGGAGGTCTTCTCGGGGGTGCGCTCGAAGTAGACGCCGGGCGAGCGGACGAGCTGCGACACGACGACACGCTCGGTGCCGTTGATGACGAAGGTGCCCTTGGGGGTCATGAGCGGGAAGTCGCCCATGAAGACCGTCTGCGTCTTGATCTCACCGGTGAGGTGGTTCATGAACTCGGCGTTCACGTAGAGCGGCGCGGAGAAGGTCTTGCCCTTCTCCTTGCACTCGTCGATCGTGTACTTCGGCGGCTCGAGCTCGGGGTTCGTGAACGAGAGCTGCATGGTCTCGCCGAGGTCCTCGATCGGGCGAGATCTCCTCGAAGATCTCCTCGAGGCCGGTGGTCTCGGGCAGGTCCTTGCGGCCGGCCTCCTGCGCCTCGGCGACGCGTGCCTTCCACGCGTCGTTGCCGACCAGCCAGTCGAAGCTCTCCGTCTGGAGAGCGAGGAGGTCGGGTACGGTGAGGGTGTCGGTGACCTTGGCGAACGAGAGGCGGCTTGCACCGCGTCCGTTCTTGGGGGTGGGCGTGGTTGCGTTGCGCGCAGCAGCCAAGTGAATAACCTCCATCGGCCCCGTCGGGCCGGTTCACTGTCGGTAGCGGAGAGTGGTACCCCTCAGACGTATGCGGATGCTCGAGGTCATGAACCCCGGCACGCGAAGCCGACCGCAATATGAAGGCATGGTGGGTCTGGGAGCGCAAAGGTCAACTATATGTCGAATCGACGCGACATGTCCAGTCGATTCTTGATTTGTTCGCGGAACTCGGGTATAACCCGCGTGGCCGCCGCCGATTCGGGTTCGACGGAGGCCGCGCGGGCCGCCGTCTGAGCGGGTCGGGCGGCCGGCCGCGATCGTGGCACGATGCAGGCATGGCGCATCCCCGCATCGAGTTCGAGGCCGACGTCTTCTCGCCGTCGGGACTCACGCTGCTCGTCGACGGGACGGCGCAGTCGCACGTCGACCCCGACGACCCGACCCGCCTCTTCTTCGAGTACGTGCGGCGCATCGGCCACGTGCTCGACGCCGTGCGCCCGGCGTCCGCGCCGATCCGGGCGCTGCACCTCGGCGGCGGCGCCATGACGCTGCCGCGCTACGTCGCCGCCACGCGTCCCGGCTCGTCGCAGGTCGTCGTCGAGCTCGACGCCGAGCTCGTCGCCACGGTGCTCGAGCGCCTGCCGCTGCCGCGCCGGCGCCGACATCGACGCTCCTGCTCGCCGACGCGCGCGACGCGATCGGCGCCGACGGCGCGCTCGCCGGCGCGGCGCCGTTCGACGTGGTCGTCGTCGACCTCTACGCGCGGCTCGAGGCGCCGGCGTTCGTCGACGACCCCGACGTTCATGGGCGGATGCCTCGCGGCCCTCGCCGCGGGCGGCCTCGTCGTGGTGAACGTCGCGGACGCCCCCGGGCTCACCCGCCTCCGCGCGCAGGCGCGCGCACTCGCCCGCGCCGACCCGGGCGCCGAGCTGCTCGTCGCCGGCGACCCGTCCGTCGCTCGCCGGCGCCGAGGAGGGCAACGCGGTGCTCGTCGCGGCGCCCGACGGCCTCCCCGACGGCCTCGCCGATCGGCTCGCCGCGGAGGGGCCGTTCCCGGCCGCCGTGCTCACCGGGCACCGCCTCGACGTCGCGCTCTGGGGCGCCTGCTGACCGGGGTGCCGCTGGCGCGCCGTCGACGTCGGGCCGCCGGCGCGCCCGTCGCAGGCGGGTAGCGTGGCATCCGTGCCAGACCTCGAACGCCGCCTCGCCGTGAGCGGCCACCTCGCCCGGCTCGAGGAGTCGCGGCACGTGCCCGGGTCGTGGACGCTGTACGTCGACGGCACCCCGCAGTCGCACGTCGAGCTCGAGCGGCCCGAGTGGCTCGGCTTCGAGTACGTGCGCCGCATCGGCCACGCGATCGACCTCGTGCGCCCCGAGGGCGAGCCGATCACGGCCGTGCACCTCGGCGGCGGCGCGCTCACGCTCCCCCGCTACGTCGCGGCGACCAGGCCGGGCTCCCGCCAGCAGGTCGTCGAGCTCGAGAGCGAGCTCGTCGACCTCGTGCGCGAGCACCTGCCGCTCCCCCGCAACGCGCAGGTGCGCGTGCGTCACGGCGACGCGCGCGAGGTGCTCGCGAAGCTGCCCGCCGGGCTCGACGGCGCCGTCGACATCGCGGTCGTCGACATCTTCTCGGGCTCCCGCACGCCCGCGCACGTGACGAGCGCCGAGTTCTACGGGCTCATCGCCCCCCGCCTCGCCCCCGGCGGCATCGTCGCGGTCAACGTCGCCGACGGCGCCGGACTCGCGTTCGCCCGCTCGCAGGCGGCGACCCTCGCGCACGTGTTCCCGCACCTCGCCATCGCGGCCGACACGTCGATGCTGAAGGGACGCCGCTTCGGCAACGTCGTCATGTACGCCTCGCACGACGAGCTGCCCTTCGCGGGGCTGCCGCGACGCCTGGCGAGCGACCCCGCCCCGGCGAAGCTCGTCGACGGCGAGGAGCTGCGCCGCTTCATCGCGGGTGCGCCGGTCGTGACGGATGCCACGGCGGTGCCGTCGCCCCCGCCGGCGCGCTCCGTGTTCCTCTCCCGCTAGCGCTCGACGGCCGCCCTCGCGCCGCGCATCGGCGGGCCGCGCGACCTCCGAGCGGCGTCGCCGTTCGAGCCGCGCGTCACGCGTGGCGGAAGCGGACCTCCTGGCCCGGCCGCACCTGCGCCACCGCGTCGAGCGACCCGGGCGCGACGATCGCGATCACGGGATACCCGCCGGTGACGGGGCGGTCGGCGAGCAGGATCGTGGGCTGTCCGTCGCCCGCGACCTGCATCGACCCGGCACCGTCGCCTCGCTCGCGAGCTCCCCCGTGCGACGCCGCTCGAGCGCCGGCCCGACGAGCCGCGCGCCGATGCGGTCGGCCTGCTCCGAGAGCCGCCACGGCGACTCGAAGAGCGCGGCCCCCGCGGCATCCGTGAACCAGTCGGTGCGCGGGCCCGGCAGCAGGGCGAGCGTCACCACCCCGGCCGGCGGCGGGAACGCGACGTCCTGGTCGACGACGGGCACGGATGCCGCGGGCTCGGCGCCGATCACGAGGTCCTGCCCGGCGACCACGGGCTCGGGGCCCAGGCCCGCGAGCGTGTCCCGCGACCGCGAGCCGAGCACGGCGGTCGCCTCGATGCCGCCGCGGACGGCGAGGACGTAGCGGATGCCGCGCGCCGCCGTGCCGACCTCGAGCACGGCCCCGTCGCGCGCCCGCGCCGCCGTGTAGGGCGGCACGGGATGTCCGTCGAGGCTCACCGGTCCCCACGCGCCCGTGACGGCGAACCACGCCTCGCCCTCGAACCGGGCGCGGAACCCGCCGACGAGGAGCTCGAGCGCGGCGGCGCCGTCGGGATTGCCGACGAGCCGGTTCGCGAGCGCGAGGGCGCCGCGGTCGAGCGCTCCGGACGTCGCGACGCCGAGGTGCGCGAGGCCCGGGCGGCCGAGGTCCTCGACGAGCGCCGACGCGCCCGGCTGCTCGACGTGGAGGCGGGTCATCCCGCGCCGATCGCCTCGAAGCGCACGCGTCGGCCCGGCGCGAGGAGCGCCGGCTCGTCGGAGTCGGGGGCCCACAGCGCGGCATCCGTGCGGCCGATGAGCCGCCACCCGCCCGGACTCTGCCGGGGGTAGACCCCGCCGAAGGCTCCGGCGAGCGCCACCGCGCCCGCGGGCACCCGGGTGCGCGGCGCGTCGAGGCGCGGCACCTCGAACGGCCAGTCGTCGCTGACGAGGTAGCCGAACCCGGGCGCGAAGCCGATGAACGCGACGCGCCACTCGATCGACGAGTGCCGGGCGACGAGCGCCTCGGTCGAGACCGCCGAGCAGGGCGGCCGTCGCCGCGAGGTCGTCGCCGTCGTACGCGACGGGGATCACGACCCGTTCGGCCGCGGCACCCGCGACCCGCGAGCCCGCCTCGGCGGGGACGCGGCGCACCCACGTCGCCGCGGACTCGAGCGGGATGCGAGCGGGGTCGATCGACACCAGGATCGTGCGCGCGGCGGGCACGAGCTCGACGACCCCGCGCGGCGGGTCGGCGGCGAGCGCGTCGTGCAGCGCCAGCACCTCCTCGAGCGAGTCGCACTCGACGAGCAGTGCGCGCGTCGCCGCTCGGCAGCAGCCGGCGGCTCATGCGAAGGCCCGGATCTCGACGCCCGCCGCCTCGAGCGCGTCGCGCACCGCGCGGGCCATCGCGACCGCGCCGGGGGTGTCGCCGTGCAGGCAGAGCGAGTCGGGGGCGAGTTCGACGCGGCTGCCGTCGTCGGCCGCGATCCCGCCGGTCTCGGCCAGCTCGAGGGCGCGGTCGGCGGCCGCGGCGGGGTCGTCGACGATCGCCCCGGGCTCGCCGCGCGGCACGAGCGAGCCGTCGGCGACGTAGCCCCGGTCGACGAAGGCCTCGCGGGCGAAGCGGAGGCCCGCGGCATCCGCCGCCCGTTCGAGCGCGCTCGACGGCGGGCCGAGCAACGGCAGCGTCGGGTCGTAGCGGGCGACGGCCTCGGCGAACGCGTGCGCCGCCGGCTCGTCGGCCGCGAGGCGGTGGTACAGCGCGCCGTGCGCCTTCACGTAGCGCACCCGCAGGCCCGAGCCGCGGGCGATCCCGTCGAGCGCGCCGAGCTGCGCGAGGAGCTCGGCGGCGATCTCGGCCGGGCTCGTGTCGAGCGCGCGACGCCCGAACCCCACCAGGTCGCGATAGCCCGGATGCGCACCGAGGGCCACGCCGTGACGGGCGGCACGGCCGACGCTCTCGGCCATCGTGAGGGGGTCGCCGGCGTGGAACCCGCAGGCGACGTTCGCGCTCGACACGACGGCGAACATCGCCTCGTCGTCGCCGACCCGCCACGCCCCGAAGGATTCGCCGAGGTCGCTGTTGAGGTCGATCACCGGCTGCATCCTCCCATTCTGCCGAAGCATCGCGCACACTGGGATGGGGAGGTCGTATGCGGCACGTGGCACGCGCCGGGAACGGGGCCCTCGCGCCCGCTCGGGCGGGGCGGCGCTCGCGGCCACGCCGCGCGCGAGCGCCACTCCTCCCGTGCCGCCGCGTCGCGACCGCCGTCGCGCTCTGCCTCGCGCTGGCCGGCTGCGTCGCGCCCGCGCCGGAGCGCAGCCCGCTGCCCTCGACCCCGCCCGGCACGCCGTCCCCGTCGCCGACCCCGACCCAGGCGGCACCGACGCCGACCGGTCCGCCGCCGGTGCTCCAGCCGAACGGCGGCGTCGAGGTGGTGGCCCAGGGACTCCAGGCGCCGTGGTCGATCCTGCGCCTGCCTGGCGGGCGGGGTCCTCGTGAGCGAACGCGACACCGCGAACGTCGTCGAGGTGCTGGGCGACGGGTCGCTGCGGGTCGCGGCGAACGGTGCCGGGGGTCGCGCCCGGCGGCGAGGGCGGCCTGCTCGGGCTGGCGTTCCGCCCGACCGACGGCGACGACCCCGACTTCGTCTACGCGTACTTCACCGCGGCATCCGACAACCGCATCGTGCGGATGCCGCTCACGGGCGCTCCGGGCTCGCTCGGCCTCGGTGCACCCGAGGACGTGCTCACCGGCATCCCCAAGGCGGGCAACCACAACGGCGGACGCATCGCGTTCGGACCCGACGGCTTCCTCTACGCCACCGCCGGCGACGCCGGCAACCGCGACGCCGCCCAGGACCCGAACTCGCTGTCGGGCAAGATCCTGCGGATGACGCCGGAGGGGCGCCCGGCGCCCGGCAATCCGTTCGGCAACCTCACGTGGTCGTTCGGGCACCGCAACCCGCAGGGGCTGGCGTGGGACGCCGCGGGCGACCTCTGGGCCGCGGAGTTCGGCCAGAACACGTGGGACGAGCTCAACCGCATCACGCCGCGGCGCGAACTACGGATGGCCGATCGTCGAGGGACAGGCCGGCGACGCGCGGTTCGTCGACCCGGCGATGCAGTGGTCCACCGCGGATGCGAGCCCGAGCGGGCTCGCGATCGTCGGCGACACCCTCTTCCTCGCCGCACTCCGCGGCGAGCGGCTGTGGTCGATCGCGCCGGCCACGTCCGGCGCCCCGCTCGCGTCGACCCCGTGGTTCACGGGCGAGCTCGGCCGGCTCCGGGACGTCACGCAGGGGCCCGACGGCGAGCTCTGGTTCATCGGCAACAACACCGACGGACGTGGTGCGCCGTCGCCCGGCGACGACCGGCTGTTCCGCGTGCGCCTCGCGCCGGCCTGACGGAGCGGCCGGTCGCACGGCGGATCCGCGCAGCTGGAAACGCTCCCCGTTCGGGGGCCAGCGCCTCCTCCCCACGGCGCGTCGGCGGGTCTATTCTCATCCCATGGCGGATCTCGATCGGGTGCGACGGTGGGCCGAGGCGCTCATCGTGCTGCACCTGGATCCCGAGACGTGGAGCTTCGGCTTCGACAACGCGAAGAAGCGCGCGGGCCTGTGCAACTACACCGCGAAGCACATCTCGGTGTCCCGCTACCTCGCCGCCCGCTACGACGACGACGAGATCCACCAGATCCTGCTGCACGAGGTGGCGCACGCCATGGCGGGGCCACGGGCGGGCCACGGACCCAAGTGGGCGACGATCGCGGCCGACCTCGGCTACGTCGGCCGGCGCACCCACGACGGCGAGGTCGCGCACGAGCTGGCGCCGTGGGTCGGGCAATGCCCCGCGGGCCACGAGCATTTCCGCTACCGTGAACCCCAGCGCCCCCTGAGCTGCGGACTCTGCCGCCGCGGATTCGATCGGGCGAACCTCATCGTCTGGCGTCATCGCGAGATCACGACGGCGGTGCGGCGGCGGGCCGCGAGCGCGTCCGGCGGCTGATCCGCCGCGAGCAGCCGGGCCGCCGAGCGCATGCCGGTCGCCGCATGCGTCGACCCTGAAGCGTGCGGATGCGGCATCCGTAACCGACTAGGATGGTTACATGCCCGTCTCCACCGTGTCCATCCCCGTCGGGCAGTGGCTCGTCTCCGCAGAGGGCACGCGGTGGTGGTTCGACTCGGGCTCGTTCGCCCTCGACTTCGCCTACACCGCCGCGCTCGGCGACGCGGCTCCGACGAGAGGGCTGCACGCCCCCGACGACCTCACCACGTGGCTGCGCGAGCGGTTCCCCGTCGCGGTGGGCGTCGCCCGGTCGCGCGACCTCTTCGACGCGGTCGCGCTGCGCGACGCGATCTGGCGCATGGCCGTCGCCTCCGCGCACGGCGAGCCCGCGCGCTCGGCCGACATCGACCTCGTGAACCTCTACGCGGCCACGCCCGACATCCCGCCGGCGCTCGTCGGCGGTTCGCGGCAGGCCGGCCGCTCGGTGCAGACCGTCGGGCAGGCGCTGTCGACGATCGCACGCGACGCCGTCGACCTCTTCGACCCCGCGAACGCCGGCCGCATCCGCGAGTGCAACGGCGGCGACTGCGAGATGGTCTACCTCGACACCTCGCGTGCGGCCACCCGCCGGTGGTGCTCGATGCAGCGCTGCGGAAACCGTGCCAAGGTGCGTGCGCACCGCGCCACGGAAGGCGGAGCGGGCGGCCTGACCGGCCCGCGCGTCCGGCGAGTCCGCGCCGCCCGGCGCGTCAGGCCAGGAAGACGCCGCCCCGCAGCTCGGGCACCACGCGCGACGCGTCACGCTCGCTCGCGAACCGCACGTCGGCGCGGAAGCCCTGCTCGACGAGCTCGACCGCGCTGCCCGACGCGCCGATGAGGTGCGTGGTCGCGTGGCGCAGCCCCTCGAACGCGGCGCACGCGACGGCGGCCTCGGGCGACGTGTGGTCGATGCCGAGCCCGACCAGGGCGTCGACGATCGCGCCGGCGGCCAGCTGGTCCTCGATCGCGAACCGGATCGCCTCGCTCCTCGGCACCCGCGGGCGACGTCGCGCTCGCCCGCCGCGACGATCGCCACGATCGTGCGCTCGCCACGCTCCTCCTGCAGGGCGAGGATCCGTTCCGCGACCGCCGTGCGGTTGCGGAGGGCCCCCGCGAGCACGACGACGCCGCGCTCGGCGAGCCCCGCGGCGATCGCGCCGCCGTTCGGCGACGGGAGCACCACCGGTCCGTCGAGCTCGTCGACGGCCTCCGCGCCGGTGAAGCTCGTCGGCGAGAGCGAGGGTCCCGCTTCGCCGCGGCGACCGGCCACGACACCGCCGAGCCGTTCGGCGAGCGCCGCCGCGCCGGCCGCATCGCCCGCCGGCCACGGCGCGACGGGCACGCCGCGCTCGGCCGCGGCCACGACCGCCGTGGTGAACGACAGCACGTCGACGACCACCACCACGTGCGCGCCCGGCAGGATGCGCTCGGCGCCCGCGGCACCCCAGTCGAACCGGACCTGGTACTTCGCCTGGCCGAACGGCGCGCTCGAATCGCTCACCGCGACAGGCTAACGCCCGCGGTCGGCACCGGGGTCCGCGGCGCCGGGAACATGACGAAACGCGACGACTACCGCGGTCCGCCCATCGTGTCGAACGCGGCGAGCGCCTCGGCATCGCTCGCGCGGGACGCCGCACGCCGGGCCGCGTCGAGCGCCGCGACGGGGTCGGGCTCCTGCCGCGCGATCACGAGCTGCCGCTCCGCCTCGGCCAGGCGGGTGCGCGCGTCGGCGCCGACCCGCGGTCCGCCGCGCTCGATCGCCGCGCGGGCGACCCGCAGCCTGGCTCTCGGCGATCGCGATGGCGCCGCCGAGCGCCCCGCGTGCACCGTCGAGCCGTCCCTGCGCGTTGCGCGCCGCGGCCCGGGCCACCTCGAGACGGTCGCGCGCGGCCCTGCAGGCGGTCGCGCTCGGCGAACGGGTCGCCGGCGACCTCCGCCCGGGCCGCCATCACGGCCGATGCGGCGCCGATCGCCGCACCGAGCGCACCCGCCGAGTCGGCATCGTCCTGCGCGTCGCGCTCCGCGCGGGCGGCGACGAGCTCGGCGTCGAGCGACGCGGCCTCCTCCGCGGCATCCGACTGCGCCGCGGCGAGCTCGAGCTCCACGCCCTCGATGTCGGCGAGGTCGCGCGAGGCGCGGTCGAGGCGGTCGGCGACGACCGCGAGCAGCTCCGCGGCGGGCTCCGACCGCGCGAGCCGGCGCTCGGCGTCGTCGAGGGCCGCGGTCGCGTCGGCCAGCGCCGCATCCACCCGCACGGCTGCCGCGTGCGCGGTGCCGAGCGCGGAGGTCGCGAAGCGCGTGCCGAGCCGCTCGAGCGTCGCCGAGGCGTCCGCGCGCCGGCGGCGAGTCGCGCCGCTCCTCGCGGAGGGCGGGAAGGTCGGCCCCGGCACCGCGTTCGGCCCGGCGGCGGGCGGCGAGCGCGGCATCCGCCTCGGCGATCGCGCGCAGCGCGGACTCGCACAGGTCGACGATGCGCGAGCTCCAGGTGCGGCGCTCCGCCGCGGTGTCGGGCTGCGCGTCGTCGAGCCGCTGCTGCAGGAGGAACGCCTCGCGCAGCCGCGCCCGCGCGGCCTCGAGCGCGTCGCGCACGTCGCGGGCCGTGGCGGCGCCGAACTGCGCCTCGGCGAACGCCGCCTCGCGGTCGGCCTCGCGCACGGCGGTGTCGGCCTGCACGATGCAGGCCCTTCGCCCGCACCTCGAGCGCCCGCCCGTCGTCGAGGGCGGCACGTTCGCGCCGCGCGCCGAGCCGGCGGAACCCGAGCGACGCCCCGGCGAGCGCCACGGCCGCGGCGCCGAAGACGACGAGGGAGGGCAACCACCAGAGTCCTTCGGGCATGTGGCGGAGTCTAGGACGTGCCGGTGCGACCGGCTGGGCGGTTCCGGCTCGGGCGAGCGCTCCGCTCAGCGACGGGCGCCGAGCCGGCGGTCGGCGACACGCCGGTCCCGTGAATCCGCCGGGTTCGCTGGCATGCGGCATCCGCGCGTCCTACTCTCGGCTCATGCGAGTGCTGCTGAAACTCACGCTCGAGTGCACGCCGGATGCCGCGTGGCGCGCGCTGCGCAGCCCGGCCGTGCTGCGCGAGGTCGTGGCGCCGTGGCTCGACTTCTCCTCGCTGGAGGACGGGCGGCCTGCCCACCACCGTGGCCCGAGGGACGGCACCGCGTGCGGGCGCTGGCGTTCCGGCGGTTCCCGGCCGGCGAGGAGCTCGTCGACGTGAGCTATCCCGGCGGCCTGCCCGACGGGCGTGCGCATGCTCCGCGACGGCGGCGGCGCGCTCACCGGCCCGCTCGCCGTCTTCGATCGCTGGGACCACCGCATGGCCGTCTCGGCGCTGCCCGACGGCCGCACGCTCTACCGCGACCAGCTGATCGCGCAGCGCCGGGCGCGCTCGACCTCGTGGCGTGGTACCCGACCTGGGCGTTCTGGCAGTGGCGCGGCATGCGGCTGCGGCAGCTCGCGCCGGGGTGGTCGTACGACCCGCCCGGCACCGCGGACGCCGCCGCGACCGCCGCGGTGCCGGCGCGACGCCGCCGCGGGAGCCGCCGCATGAGCGACTCGATCGGCTCGCTCCAGCTCGCGGACTGGCGCCGCCGCGTGTTCGGGCTCTACGCGGGCGTCCGCCAGCTGAGCGTGCACGACCCCGCATCCGGGCACGAGCTGTGGAAGTCGGGCGCGCGACGAGCTCTTCGCGGGGCATCCGCAGTCGCCGCTGCTGCCCGACGACCGCGCGCGCTTCACGGGGCTGACGGTGCCGCGGTACGACCCCGACTGGCGGTTCGAGCTCGAGGTCCGACGGGCCGAGGAGCCGCTGCGCATCATCGTCGACAGCGCGACCGACGGGCCCGATCCCGTTCTCGCTCGTCGGCACGGTGCGCATCCCGTACCTCGGCACGCTCGACGTGTGGCGGCTCACCGGCGTACGGCGGCGGCCTGTTCGTGCCCGTGAAGGACGGCCTCGCCGGCATCGCCGGCGGCACGTACGGCGGCGGGCGCTACCTGCTCGACACCGTGAAGGGCGCCGACCTCGGGCCCGGGTCCGACGGCGACAGCCTCGTCATCGACTTCAACTTCGCCTACAACCCCTCGTGCGCCTACGACCCGTCGTGGTCGTGCCCGCTCGCGCAGCCGGGCAACACCCTGCGCGAGGAGATCCCCGTCGGCGAGCGGATGCCGCGCTGAACGGCCGCGCACAGGGTGCACGCAGGGGCATCCGCTAGAGTGGGACACGGCGAGCGCGATGAACGCGCCGCCTGCGTCGTAGAAACGCTTCCGGGCAGGGCCTCATCAAGAGGGCGCCCGATGACTCTCATACGGCGAACGGATGCGCCGACCGGCGCCTTCGCCAATCTCCCACCGCCGGGTCCCGAACCGCCGCCATCCGCGGCGCCTCGACCGTGACGGTGTCGCTCTGCCCGAAAGGCACCAGTGACCGACATCACCTTCAGCACGCTCGGCGTGCCCGCTCCGCTCGTCGCGGCCCTCGCCGCCGACGGCAAGACCTCCCCGTTCCCGATCCAGGTCGACACCCTGCCCGACACGCTCGCCGGACGCGACGTGCTCGGCCGCGGCAAGACCGGCTCCGGCAAGACCCTCGCGTTCTCGATCCCCATGGCCGCGCGCCTCGGCGGATCGCTCGCCGGCGGCAAGCGCCGCCCCGGCCGTCCGCTCGGCCTCGTGCTCGCGCCGACGCGCGAGCTCGCCACCCAGATCGACGCGGTGCTCGCACCGCTCGCCGCCGCCTACGGCATGAAGACCACCACGATCTTCGGCGGCATCAACCAGAAGCGCCAGGTCGACGCGCTCCGCGCCGGCGTCGACATCGTCGTCGCCTGCCCCGGCCGCCTCGAGGACCTCATGAAGCAGGGCTTCGTGACGCTCGACGCCGTCGAGATCACCGTGCTCGACGAGGCCGACCACATGGCCGACCTCGGCTTCCTCCCCGTCGTCACGCGCATCATGGACAAGACCCCGCAGGGCGGCCAGCGCCTCCTGTTCTCCGCCACGCTCGACAACGGCGTGGACAAGCTCGTCCGCCGCTTCCTGCAGAACGAGGTGCTCCACTCGGTCGACGAGGCCACCTCGCACGTCGCCGCGATGACCCACCACGTGTTCGAGGTCGACGACGTCGACGCGAAGAACGACCTCGTGAAGGCCCTCGCGTCGGGCACCGGCCGCCGCATCCTCTTCATGCGCACCAAGCACCACGCGAAGAAGCTCGCGAAGAAGCTCACCGAGCAGGGCATCCCCTCGGTCGACCTGCACGGCAACCTGTCGCAGCCGCAGCGCGACCGCAACCTCGCCGCGTTCGGCGACGGTTCGGTCAAGGTCCTCGTCGCCACGGATGTCGCGGCGCGCGGCGTGCACGTCGACGACGTCGAGCTCGTGATCCACGTCGACCCGCCCACGGAGCACAAGGCGTACCTGCACCGCTCGGGCCGCACCGCCCGCGCCGGCAGCGAGGGCGACGTCGTCACCGTGTGCCTGCCCGCCCAGAAGCAGGACCTGAAGACGCTCCTCCGCAAGGCCGCGATCACGGTGACGCCGCAGCGCGTGACCGCGTCGTCGCCCGCCGTGACCACGCTCGTCGGCGATGTCGCGCCGTTCGTCAAGCCCGCCCTGCGCGAGCAGCAGGCGCAGGGCGGCGGCCGCTCGCAGGGCGCGAACGCGCAGCGCAAGCGCGCCGCCCGCGACGGCCAGGGCGGCGGCCAGGGCCGCGGCCGCGGCCGCAGCGCCGGCCAGGCGGATGTCGCCCCCGCGACGCCGCGCCGGGACCGGTCGGGCCGCCCCGCCGAGACGAAGGCGCACG
This sequence comes from uncultured Actinomycetota bacterium, assembly GCA_963709115.1. Classification (GTDB taxonomy): domain Bacteria; phylum Actinomycetota; class Actinomycetes; order Actinomycetales; family Microbacteriaceae; genus Agromyces. The sequence goes on along the minus strand of CAVPVF010000015.1, from coordinate 10,283 downwards.
CGCCGAAGCAGGGCGCGGGCCACAGCCGCGGCGCCCAGGCCACGGGCGCGCAGCGCGGGGCATCCGCTCGCTCGAGCCGCGAAGCAGCCGCTTCGCGTCGGCAGCCTCGTCTCGCCGTCGCGCAGCAACCGCACGAACCGTCGCGCGCAGGGCTGACGCCCGCGTCGCACCTCGAAGGCCCCGCCGACCACCCGGTCGACGGGGCCTTCGGCTTCCTCCGCGGCCGGTGCTGCGGCCGTGCGGCGCGATTCCGACGCTCGCCGAGGCCGGGTGTCCCCCGATTTCGCGTCGCGCCGCGGCTGGCTTAGTCTCTGGGCATGAGCACCGATGTTGTTGCCGAGGTCGTCGTCCGTCCCATCCGTGATTCCGACGTGGAGGCGCTGGGCCGCGTCCACGCCACCTGCTGGCACGAGACCTACGACCACCTGATCAGCGCAGCCGCATTCGAGCACCTCTCCCCGCGCCGCATGGCGGAGCTGTGGAACCACTACGCCGAGCGGGGCGAGGAGTACCAGCAGTTCGCCGCCCTCGTCGACGGCGAGATCGTCGGCTTCGTCGGCTCGGGCCCCGCGCGCGACGAGAACCCGCCGCGCGACCGCGAGCTCTACTTCATCTACCTCCTCGACGCCTACCACGGCACCGGCATCGGGCAGAAGCTCTTCGACGCCGCGGTCGGCGACGAGCCCGTGTACCTCTGGGTCGCCTCCGACAACCCCCGCGCCCACCGCTTCTACGCAGCGCAACGGCTTCACCGCCGACGGCGCCGACCAGCACGTGCCGTTCCTCGGCGAGGAGATCCACGAGGTGCGCCTGGTCCGCTGAGGCGGCCCGGCTCGCCGGTTGCGCCTCCCGGGGGTTCCGGTCGTCGGACGTCGTCGCTAGCGTGATGCGGGTCGGCGAGCTTCGTCGACGGATGCCACGGGAGGACCCCGATGACCGACGCCGCCGCGCACCCCGCCCTCGTCGCGCTCGCCACCGACCTCGGCGATCGGCTCGCGCTGCCGGGCGACCCCCGCTGGGACGACGTGCGCATGCCATGGAACCTCGCGATCGACCAGCATCCCGCGGCCGTCGCGGCGCCGGCCGACCTCGCGGAGCTGCGGGCGCTGCTCGTCGCGGCACGCGCCGACGGGCTGCAGCTCGCCGTGCAGCCGAGCGGGCACGGGGCATCCGGCAACCTCGACGGCACCGTGCTCGTGCGCACGGCGGCCTTCGACGTGCGTCGAGGTCGACGAGAGGCCCGGGTCGCCGCATCGGCGCGGGCGTGAAGTGGGGCCGCGTGCTCGACGCGCTCGCCGGCACCGGGCTCGTCGCGATGCCCGGATCGAGCGTCGTCGTGAACGCCACGGCGTTCACGCTCGGCGGCGGGCAGCTCCTGGTTCTCGCGCGCGCACGGCCTCGCGTCGAACTCGCTCCGGGCGATCGAGCTCTCACGGCCGACGGCCGCCACCGCTGGCTCCGCGATGCCGACGAACCCGAGCTGCTCTGGGCGTCGCGCGGCGCGGGCGGCGCGTTCGGCGTCGTCACCGCGATCGAGGTCGACCTGCATCCGGCGCCGGTCATCACCGGCGGTCGCCTCGTCTTCGCAGCCGACGGATGCCGCGGCGGTGCTTCCGCGCGGTCATCGACGCCGGTCGCGACGCCCCCGACACGCTCGCCCTGCACGCGGGCGTCCTGCGGATCCCCGACGTGCCGCAGGCGCCGCCCGAGCTGCGCGGGCAGACGCTTCGTGACCGCCGAGTTCGTCGAGCTCGGCGCCTCCGACGAGGCACGCGCCGCGATCGACCGGGTCCGAGCGTCCGGCACCGTGATCACCGACACGATCGGGCCGGTCTCGGTCGAGCAGCTCGGCGGCATCGCCGAGGAACCCACCGACCCCTCCCCGGACTTCGGCTGGTCGACGCTCGCCGACCTCGACGGCGAGGCCATCGACCGGCTCCTCGCCGCGTGGCAGTCACCCGAGGGGCAGCCGGTGATGGGGTTCGGGTTCCGCGTGCTCGGCGGCGCACTCGCCTCGCCGCCCACCCGGCCGGGCATCGCGGGCGCCGTTCGCGAGGCGCACGTGGTGAGTGGGCACGCCATGGGCGTCCCCGGCGGCGAGGAGGCGGCGCGGCGGGCGTTCGAGGCGCTGCACGCCGCACTCGGCATCGCGCGCATCCGATCGCACCTTCTGCACCTTCCTCCACCCGGTGTCGGGCTACACCGGCGCGTACGCCGAGTCCGACGTGGCACGCGCCGCGAACGTGAAGGCCACCGTCGACCCCGAGGGCCGGTTCCGCGGCAATCGCGACTTCTCGTGACGCGCCGCGCCGGGGCGCTCGCGCTACGGTGATCCGATGAGCGTTCCCGTCATCCTCGACGTCGACACGGGTGTCGACGACGCCCTCGCCATCCTGTTCGCGGTGCGGCATCCGGGGCTCGACGTGCTCGGCATCTCGTGCGTGGCGGGCAACGCCCCGCTCGCCCAGGTCGTCGACAACACCCTGCGCATCCTCGACGTCGCCGGGGCCCCCGAGATCCCCGTCGCCGCGGGCGCCGTGCGACCGCTGCTCGAGCCCGCACGCGCCGCCCGGCACGTGCACGGCGCCGACGGGCTCGGCGGGATCGCCCTCCCGCCGACGTCGCGACGCCCCGAGTCGATCGGCGCCGTGGAGCTGATGCGCCGCCTGATCCTCGAGCACGAGACGCCCGTCACGCTGGTCGCCCTCGCACCCCAGACGAACCTCGCGCTGCTGCTGCGCACCTACCCCGAGGTGGCCGGCCATCTCGAGCGCATCGTGTTCATGGGCGGTTCGGCGAGCGTCGGCAACGCCACCGCCGTCGCCGAGTTCAACGTCTGGCACGACCCCGAGGCCGCGGCGATCGTGCTCGACGCGAACGTGCCGACCTACATGTACGGCCTCGACGTGTTCAACCGCGTCGCCGTCCCGCACGAGGTCGCGGTGGCGCTCGAGCGCGGCGACGATCCGATCGGTCGCGTCGTCGGCGCGCTCCTCGGGCACCGCGTCGCGCTCTCCGAGGACGAGCGAGCCGAGTACACCGGCCTGATCGGCGACGCCGGGGCGGTCTGCTCGATCGTGGATCCGATCGCGCTCCGCACCGAGGTGCGACCGGTGCGCGTCGAGCTCGCGGGCTACGGCCGCGGGCAGACCCTCGTCGACCTGCGCACGTTCGCGGGTGAGGACATGGTGCACGGGCTCGCCGACGAGTGGACGAACGTCGAGGTCGCCCTCGAGGTCGACGCCGAGCGCATCGCGCGACTGTTCCTCGACACGCTCGGGCTGGGCGAGTCGGTCGAGCTGCCGGCGCCGGCGGCGAGCGACTAGCGGAGTGCGCCCACCGACGCGAGCGCCTGCCGCAGCAGCACCCCGCGTCCGCCCTCCATCTCGGCGGCGACCCCCTCGGAGACCGCCTCGACGGGGGTCATCCACGTCACCTCGAGCGCGTCCTGACGAGGCTCGCACGTGCCGGTGACCGGCACGACGTAGGCGAGCGAGACCGCGTGCTGCCGTTCGTCGCTGAACGGCGAGATGCCCGGCATGGGGAAGTACTCGGCCACCGTGAACGGCACCGGGCTGGCGGGCAGGAGCGGGAACGCCATCGGGCCCGAGGTCCTTCTCGAGGTGGCGGAACAGGGCGTCGCGGAGGGTCTCGCCGTACATGACCCGGCCCGAGACGAGCGTGCGGGTCATCTCGCCGACGGCGTTCGCGCGCAGGAGCACGCCGACCTCGGTGACCTGGCCGAGCCCGTCGACGCGCACCGGCACCGCCTCCACGTAGAGCAGCGGCAACCGGCCGCGGATCTCGGCGAGCTCGAGGTCGGTGAGCCAGCCCGGGTTCGCCGGAGGTCGCACGGCGGGCTCGTCGTCGGGTTCCAGTCCGGGTCCGGGGTTCGCACGCTCATGCCTCGATTCTGCCCCACCGGCCCCCGTGCGCCCATGGCCGGGCGGGAACCGGCCCGGACCCGGCGGGTACGCTCGAAGGCGGGCGTGCGGCATCCGGCCGGTTCGCGGCATCCGTCGCCCGGAGCGGAGGACCCATGCCCGAGGTGCACGTCGACGACGAGGCGGTGCTCTGGTCGGCCTCCGCCGCCGACCGCGAGGGGCGGCCGCTGCTGCTGCTCCTGCACGGGTACAACTCGAACGAGGGCGACCTGTTCGGGCTCGCGCCCTACCTCCCGCTGGAGCCGGCGATCGCGTCGCTGCGCGCGCCGACTTCACCGGGCTACGGCTACGCGTGGTTCCCGCTGCTCGCCGAGGCCACGAGCCGGCGCGTCGAGCGCCGGCGGCTGCGCAGCCGACCGACGCGATCCTCGCCTGGCTCGACCGCGCGGCGCCCGACGCGTGACCGGTCGGCCTGCTCGGCTTCTCGCAGGGCGGCGCGATGGCGCTCGAGCTCCTGCGCCGCGCGCCCGAGCGGTTCGCGTTCGCGGTGAGCCTCGCCGGGTTCGCGCTGCCCGGGCGAGCGCGACGGCGACGAGCGGATGGCGCAGCTCGCGCCGCCCGTCTTCTGGGGCCGCGGCACGGCCGACGGGGTGATCCCCGCCGGCATCCATCGCGCACACGCAGACGTGGCTGCCGGCGCACTCGACGCTCGACGAGCGCATCTACGAGGGCCTCGGGCACTCGGTGTCCGACCGCGAGCTCGCCGACGTCGCCGCGTTCATCCGGCGCACTTCGCGCACGCGCCGGCCTAGCCCGACCGGTCGGGCGCGCGCGCGCGCGTCGCGGACCGCGCGTCGCGAGCGCTAGACGCCCGCGCCGCCCCCGCCGCCGCCCGCCTGGCGCGCGGCGCGTTCGGTGTCGCGCTCGGCCACCCGGATCTTCTCGGCGCGCACCGCCGCCTGCGTCGCCCGCTCCTGCACGAGCCACTGCGGCGGCGCCACGAGCAGCGCCTTGATCTCGGCGGTCGTGAGGGGCTCGGTGATCCCGCCGCGCGCGAGGCCCGAGTTCGAGATGCCGAGCTTCGCGGCGACCACGGTGCGCGGGTGCGGGCCCTCGCGGCGCAGCACCTGCAGCCACTCGGGCGGGTCGGCCGTCAGCGCGTTCAGCTCGTCGCGGGTCACGACGCCCCTCGCGGAACTCCGCGGGCGCGGCCTCGAGCAGGATGCCGAGCTTCTTCGCGGCGGTCTCGGGTTTCATCGACTGGGACTGGCTCACCCTCACACCGTAGCCCGTCGCGCGGCATCCGCCCACCGGTCGCGGGCGGTGCTCGTCGCTAGGCTGTGGGCAGGCCGGGACCGGCCGCACACGGGACGGGGGCGCTGTGACGCTGAGGCTCCGCTATGTCGCCGGGGTGAGCCCCGCGAAGTGGCTGCGCGCCTGGGCGGACCGGCGGCCCGACCTGCCCCTCGAGGCGGCCCGCGTCGAGCAGGCCGACCAGCTCGCCGACCTGCTCGCCGGCGACGCGGACGTCGCGTTCGTGCGCCTGCCCGTCGAGGCGGAGGGCCTGCACGCGATCAACCTCTGGGAGGAGGTCGCCGTGGCCGTGCTGCCGCAAGGACCATCCGCTGGCCGACGCGGAGGCGCTGACGCTCGACGACCTCGCCGGCGACCCGCTCGCGCCCGCGCAGCCCGACTCCGGCGATGACCATCGAGCTCGTCGCCGCGGGCACCGGCCACGCGATCGTGCCGCAGGGCGTCGCGCGGCTGCACCACCGACGCGACGTCGTCGCCGTGCCGGTGACGGATGCCGCGCCGACGCGCATCGCGCTCGTCTGGCGCGTCGAGCGCGACGACGCCGACATCCAGGAGTTCGTCGGCGTCGTGCGCGGGCGAACCGCGCGCAGCTCGCGCGGCGACGCCGACGAGGCGGAGGAGGCGCCCGCGCCGGCGAAGGGCGCGAAGGGCGACGAAGGGCGCGAAGGCGCAAGCGCGGCTCGGCGTCCGCGAAGGGCGGCGGCAAGGGCGGCGGGTCGAAGTCGGGTGGCGCGTCGAAGGCGCGCCGCGGCGCATCCGCTCGCACCGGACGCGCGGTGCGCAAGCGCGGGGGACGCGGGCGATGAAGCCGTTCCTCTTCCTCTCGGCCAGGCCCGAGGTCGAGGCCGTCGGACCCGAGTACGAGTCGGTGCGCCGCGCCATGGGCCTCGATGCCGGCCGGCTCGAGCACATCCGGCTCGACGTCGATCCGCTCGCCCACGACTTCAGGATCGAGCGCGTACGCGGGCGTCGTGGTCGGCGGCAGCCCCTTCAACGTGACGACGCCCGAGGACGTCGAAGCACCGCGTGCAGCGGCGCGTCGAGGCCGACCTCGCCCGGCTCGCCGAGGCCGCGCTCGACCGCGACCATCCGCTGCTCTTCACCTGCTACGGCATCGGCGTGCTCACGCGCGTGCTCGGCGGCACGGTCGGCACCGAGTACGGCGAGGAGGCGTCCGCCGTCGAGATCATGCTGACGCCCGACGGCATCGGCCGACCCGCTCGTCGGGCGTGCTCCCGCAGCGGTTCGAGGCGCTCGTCGGACACAAGGAGGCCACCGAGCGCCTGCCCGACGACGCGGTGCTGCTCGCCTCGTCGAGCGGATGCCCCGTGCAGGTCTACCGCGTCGGCCGCCGCGTGTACGCCACCCAGTTCCACCCCGAGGTGTCGTCCGCCGACTTCGTCGGCGCGGGCGCAGGTGTACCGGCACCACGGGTACTTCCCCGCCGAGCGAGCTGCGCGCGGTCAGCGAACGGCTCGCCGCGGCATCCGTCACCGAACCGCAGCGGATCCTGCGCCGCTTCGTCGAGCTCGCCGACGGCTGACGCCCGTCGCCCCGTCGCGCCGTCATGCGGGCAGCGGCGGCGCGATCGGCGGATACGCGCGTCGCAGCACCAGGCGCTGGCCGAGCGTCCACGCGACCGTGACGAGCAGGTAGAGCGCGGCGGCGAGCGGCACGAACACGGCGATCACGGCCGTGAGGAACTGCAGGAGCCCGAGCGCGCGCAGCATGCCCGCGGAGCCGAGCACGGCGACGGGTCCCGTCGCGGGGTCGGATGCCGCGCCGGCGGCCGGCTGCGGACGGAACGCGCGGCGCGTCAGCTCGCCGACCAGCGCGATCGACCCGATGACGATCGCGAACACGACGAGCGCTCCCGGGTCGAGGGTGCCCGAGGCGATCGATCCGGCGAGGCTCGATCCCAGCGGCACGCCGGCGAGCTGCTGCTCGAGCAGCGCGTTCGGGTGGCCGGCGATGGTCGGCAGGATGAAGAGGGCGTAGATCACGCCGACGATCGGCGCCTGGATGAGGAGCGGCAGGCAGCCGGCCATCGGCGAGGTGCCCTCGGCGGAGTAGAGCGCCCATCAGCTCGCGCTGGAGTCGTTCGGGGTCGTTCGCGTGGCGTCGGCGGAGCTCGGCGATCCGCGGGGCGAGTCGTGCGCGGGTGCGCTCGGCCTTCGCCTGCGAGACGCCGACCGGGATGAGCGCGGCGCGCACGAGCAGCGTGACGAGCACGACGGCCGCCGCGGCGCTCCCGGCGCCGACGAGCGGTTCGAGCAGGGCGGCGAGGCCCATGAGCAGGGCGTGCGCGCCGTCGAGGAGCGCGGCGATGGGCGGGAGGGCATAGAGGTCCATGGGGTGTCCTTGCGGTCGAGGGATGCGGGATCCGTCTGGCCGCGAGGGTCGAACCGTCGATCGGCGCGCGCTCGTCGCAGGGCGCGGCGGGCGCGGCTCGGAAGGCGTCGGGTCGCTACGCGGCCGGGATGCCGCGCCCCGGCGCCCTCGGACGCGGGCGCCCGGCCGCGTCGGGGTCGCTCTGCGCGAGGAGCCGACCCGGGTCGGCGGTCTGCCGGAGCCGGGTGGCGGCGCCGCTCGGATCGGCGGCGACGAGCGCGGGCACGGCACGCCAGGTCGAGACGACGAGGACGACCGCCGCGGCCCCGAGCGCGCCGATGAGCAGCACGCCGACCTGCGCGTCGGAGGCGACCGCGAGCTCGAGCGCGGCCTGCACGTAGCGGAGGAGGGCGATCAACGGTTCGAACACCGGCAACTCCCTCCGCTCGCGGGCCCGAGCCCCACGCTAGCACCGCCCGGGACGAGCACCGCCGGGGACGCGAACGTGCCCGGGACGCGAACGAGCGGATGACGCGACATTCGCGTCATCCGCTCGTCGGAGCATTTCGGATCAGGTCGTGCGGCTGCGGTTCCGGGTGATGAGACCCCAGATGAGCAGCACGATGATCGACCCGCCGATCGCGAGCAGCCACGTGCCGAGGTCCCAGAACTCGGTCAGCGGTCGGCCGAGGATCAGGCTGCCGAGCCAGCCGCCGAGCAGCGCGCCGACGACGCCGAGCAGCAGCGTCACGAACCAGCCGCCGCCCTGCTTTCCGGGGAGGATCAGCTTGGCGATGGCACCGGCGAGCAGGCCGAGGATGAGAAATGCGAGGAAACTCATACGTGCTCCTTCGTGTTGGGGGTGCCCAAGAAAACCATGGGCGGGGAGTTCGCCGCAACCCCTTGTCCAGCACGTCGAATCCGCGCTAAACGCGCGATCGGCGGAGAGTCCAGGAGGCCGAGATGACACCGAACGACGACGAGGTGCGACTGGCGATCTATCGCGAGTTCGCGCGGACCGGCCGACCACCGTCGACCGATGACCTGGCGGCGGAGTTCGACGTGGGTCGCGACGTGATCGACGCCGCCGTCGAGCGCCTCGTCGCCGCTCGCCACCTCGTGCCCGACGCCGACGGCGCGCTCGTTCTCGCCCACCCGTTCGCGACGCGCAACTTCGGATTCTCGGTGATGGGCGAGCGAACCCTGTGGTGGGGCGGCTGCGCCTGGGACGCGTTCGCCATCCCGCACCTCGTGCCGGCCCAGCCCGAGGCGCTCGTCGCCACGACCTGCCCCGCGTGCGGCACCCCGCACGCGTGGACCGTCACGACGGCCGAGCCGCCGGCGGGAGACCAGGTCGCGCACTTCCTCACGCCGATGGCGCACGTCTGGGACGACGTCGTGCATGCCTGCGAGCACCAGCGCATCTTCTGCAGCACGGCGTGCGTCGACCGGCTGGCTCGATCGCACCGGCCACGAGCGCGGCGCCGTCTTCGACCTCGCGACCCTCTGGCGACTCGCCTCGGAGTGGTACGCCGGACGGCTCGACCCCGGCTACCGCCGACGCGAGCCGCACGAGGCGGCCGCCTACTTCGCGAGCGTCGGACTGGTCGGCGAGTTCTGGGGCACGCCGGGCTCGTGAGCACGGCGCTGTTCCCCGACGGCAGACTGGTGGCATGAGCGAACGCGGCGGTTCGTGGGTGCTGCACGTCGACCTCGACCAGTTCGTCGCGGCCGTCGAGGTGCTGCGGCATCCGGAGCTCGCGGGCAAGCCGGTGATCGTCGGGGGACGCGGCGATCCGACCGAGCGGGCCGTGGTGTCGACCGCCTCCTACGAGGCGCGCGAGTTCGGCGTCGGCTCCGGGATGCCGCTGCGCATCGCCGCGCGCAAGGCGCCCGACGCGGTGATCCTGCCGGTCGACGCCGAGGCCTACACCGCGGCATCCGAGCAGGTCATGGCCACCCTGCGCGCGCAGCCCGGAGCCATCGTGCAGGTGCTCGGCTGGGACGAGGCGTTCGTCGGCGTGCAGACCGACGACCCCGAGGCGTACGCCGCGCGCCTGCAGGCGGCCGTGCTCGACCGGACCCGGCTGCACTGCAGCGTCGGCATCGGCGACACGCTGGTGCGCGCGAAGGTCGCCACCGGGTTCGGGAAGCCGCGCGGGATGTTCCGGCTCACGGTCGAGAACTGGCTCGCGGTGATGGGCGACCGGCCGACGATCGACCTGTGGGGCGTCGGCACGAAGATCTCGCGTCGCCTGGCCGCGCTCGGCATCACCACCGTCGCCGAGCTGGCCACCGCCGAGCCCGACGGCCCTGATGGCGGAGTTCGGCCCGCGGATGGGTCCCTGGTACATCCTGCTCGGCCGCGGCGAGGGTGCGCGCGTCGTCGACGACACGCCCTGGGTGGCCCGCGGCCACAGCCGGGAGACCACGTACCAGCAGGACCTCACCGAGCCCGCCCAGGTCGAGGAGGCGGTGCGGGAGCTCGCCGCCCAGGTGCTCGACGACGTCGCGGCCGAGGGGCGGCCGGTCGTCGGGCTCGCGCTCAAGGTGCGCTACGCGCCGTTCATCACCAAGACCTTCACGAAGAAGGTGGCCGAGACGTTCGACCGCGAGCTCGTCCTGGCGCGCATCTTCGAGCTCGTCGGGCGGATCGAGCCCGAACGGCCGATCCGGTTGCTCGGCCTGCGCGCGGAGATGGCCATGCCCGACGACGCCCGCGAGGGCCACACGCCGACCCGCAGCGGGTGGTGA
>CAVPVF010000014.1:0-161032 GCA_963709115.1 uncultured Actinomycetota bacterium | reverse complement strand
TATGGGGCGTGCAACTTGCGGCTCACCTCTTGAGGTCATAACTCGATCGCTCGACGAGCGACTGCCGGTCTCCGGTCGCCGCCCGCAAGTCGATCGCGCTCCGGGCAGAATCGGTTCGTGCGATGGGTGCTCTCCTCGGTGTGTGGACGTGGCGCAGTATCAATGAGGGCGTGCACGGCCCCCCAAGGACGGGAGAGCTCCTGGAGTCGAGCTTGGCGACGCTGCGCCGGCTCGAGCGTGGGCTCACCGACGGGCAGATCGCTCTCGACGAGTACCTTCTTGGCTGGAGTGCCCTGTATGCGTCGCACTTCCGCGTACCGAGCATCAGCTCGCTCGCGACCGCAGCGAGCGGTCGTCAATCCCGCGAGTTGGCGAACATCCAAGTCGAGGCTCGGTAATGCAAGCGCGAGGTCACATCTGAACTCCGCTGTCATGGTCGCTGTTGCACACTGTGGTAGCCGTGCGCTCCTGTGACGCTGTCGGACGCTGTCGCTCCACCATCAGAGCCACTCCTTCTTCTTGAAGACGATGTAGAGCACCACGCCGAGGGCGGACCATGAGCGCGATCGAGAACGGGTACCCCCAGACCCAGTCGAGTTCTGGGATGTTGCTGAAGTTCATCCCGTAGATCGTGGCGACGAGCGTGGGCGTGAAGAGGATGGCGGCCCAGCCCGACACCTTCTTGACCGACTCGTTCTGCCGCTGCGCGACGAGGGTCATGTGCGTCTGCAGCGCGGACTGAAGCAGTTGGCGCTGGGCGTCAGCGCGCTCCACGATGCGGATGGTGTGGTCGAGCACGTCGCGGAACGACCGGCGGGCACCTTGAGCGCGGCGCCCTCCTTCGGGAGGTCGTCGCGAAGGGCCGTGAACATGTCGATGAGTGGTTTCGTCGCGCGGCGGAAGTCGCTCACCTCGCGGGTGAGGTCGTAGATGCGTGCGGGTCACCGCCGCGTCGCCGCTCTCGAAAAGTTGGTCCTCGATCTTGCTCGATGTCGGCGTCGAGTCCGGCGGCCGACGGGGTCGCTACTCGTCGACGACCTGGTCGTGCGACTGCCGTAGAAGACCCCCCGAGTGGTCCGTGGGCCAGCAGGTCGGGTGGCAGCCTCGAGCCGGCGTCGCACCCCTTCGCGATGCTCGGGTGACTCCGCTGTGGCGGATGACGATGACGAAGTTCGGGCCGATGAACAGGTGCACCTCGCCGAACTCGACGGTGTCCGTGGCCTCGATGTAGCGCGCAGGGCGCAGCACGGCGAATCGGATGTCGCCGTACCGGTCGAGCTTGGCCCGCTGGTGTCCGTTCAGCGCATCCTCGACCGCGAGCTCGTGCAGCTGGAACTCGTCGGCCACGGTCTTCAGCTCGTCCGATGTCCGGCCGGTAGAGCCCGATCCATGCGAAGCCGCCATGCGCTTCGAGGGCCTCGAAGGTCGCGTCGAGGCTGTCGGGCGAGGCGACGCGGCGTCCGTCCACATAGATCGCATTGTCGATGACCGTCACAGGATCAGTCTCCTCCGTGCGAGCGGCCAGGTGCGCCAGCTTGCTGTGCCGACGCCTGCGCGACCTCGGTCGGGATGATCCTCGAAGACGGCGATTCAGACGATCATTATCACGATCACGATCACCGAGGCTGATGCAATGAACTCTCCCATGGTGAGCCACCCTGATGGCGGCATGAAGATCGAGCTCCTGCACATCGCCGATTGTCCGAACTGGGAGGAGACGCTGCGCCTCCTTCGCGCTGCGCTGGACGCGACTGGTCATCAGGACGTCCGCATCGGCCTTGAGGTACTCGACTCCGTGGACTCGGCCGCTCGACGGCAGTTCGCGGGTTCCCCGACGATCCGCGTCGATGGCTTCGATCCTTTTCCATCAGGCAGTGGAACGCCATCGCTCGCGTGCCGCGTGTTCGCGAGCCCGCGCGGGATCGCGGGGCATCCGACGCAAGACCAGCTCGAGGAGGCGATCATCACGCATGCCTGACGAGGTCGAGACACGATGCGCGTGGTGCGGACGCATGCTCCCACGCCGTCGTCTGCACGCGCTACGAGACGATACCTCTTCTGCCGACGCTGCGGCCTCTGGGTCGCGCTGCGACTGAGGCCCGGACCGCCTCACGCCTAGGTCCAGAGGCCGGAGCCAGCTACGCCTTGCGTGCGCGTTTTGCGGTACTTTGCGCGTCGCAGCGCCGGGGTAGTGCGGGGCGGCGGGCGAGTTCTCAGGGCCCCCCGCTAGTGGCCGCGCTCAGATGGGCGGCCGGGGCCGCGCGTGTCGGGTCGCTGCGCGGCCCTGGGAGGGGTGGGGTCCGGCGATGGGAACATTCGCACCGGGCCCCACCCGGTCAATGTCGAATGGCTAGGCCCCGGTGCGCTCGGGAGCGTCGGCAAAAGTCAGGTCCTCGAGCGGGCGCGCCGGCCAACACATCGTCTGACCCGCGGCGACCCGTCTGCCCGCTTGGGTCCAAGCTCGGGTCAGATTTCATTCGGTGGGTCACCCCGCTGCGCCGTCAACCCGCGACCGGTTCACTGCACCATTCCTCGACCCAGCGGTGAGATTGTCGGGCAGCCCGGACGTCGCCCACGGAGCCACGCAAATGGCCAAAGCTACGCATCTTGGTCGCCGTTCGGACTAAGTTCGAGTTCGATGTACATCCTTCGCCAGCCTGCAGCGGAGCTGCGCGATCACATCGAGCACTACTGGTTCGTCCTCGATGCGGCGGGGAGAGCGTCGACTTGCGAGTGGAGGTCTTCGTCGATGCCCGGGCGGACCTCATCTTCAACTTCGGAGCACCGTATCGTCGCGAGGTGATCGGCGGCGCGACGTCCGAGATCGCCGTGTCCAACTTCGACGCGCAGCGGCTTGTCCCCATTCGCATCCATCAGCACGGCCGCGTCCGCGTCAGCGGTGTGCGATTCCATCTCGGCGGCGTGGGGGCGTTCACACCCTCGAACCTCGCCGAGTGGAGCGGATCGACGCCCAGTCCCGGCGAGATCTTCGGGACAGGCGCCATTCGACGCGAGGCTGATCTCCGGGCCGAGCGGGATTCGGACGCTGCAGCCGCACTGTTCGACGAGTTCTTTCGCGAGCAGCTCGCCCGACACGGTCCCAGTGGAGGTCTTCGAGCGTGTCTTGCCGCGGCTTGACGCGAGCGACGGCAATGCATCTCTCAAAGAGACAGCAACAGCCGTGGGCCTGTCGCCCCGGCATATCGAGCGACTGTTCGCACGGGAGCTCGGATTCCCACCGAAGACCGTCGCGCGAGTCCTCCGATTCCAACGAGCGCTTCGTGGGCTCATGACGAAACCCGATGAACCGCTGAGTGCACTGGCCGCCGCTGCCGGGTACTTCGACCAGGCTCACTTCGTGCGGGACTTCAAGCGGTTCACCGGCGGGATCCCGCGCGGCTATCGCGGGTACTACCCACCGGCCGGGCCCACCGACTTCGCCCCCAACGTGGTCGTGTTCGTACAAGACGCGCCGGCGGTCGCCGCAACAGACTGAGGTTGTCACATTCGCTGAGGACGGAGTCATGATGGCCGACTCTTGGAGCGGAACCGGCACCGCGGACGATCCGTGGCGGCTCCGGACGCCCCCGCTGTCGTCGGAGTACACGATGTACCGCGACGACCGGGTTGACCCGTCGTTGCTGATCTGTCAGGTGGGTGGCACGAGGCTGACCTATCTCGCCCGTGCGATCGACGACCTGAATGCCGAGCTGGTGAGGCACGGCGACTGGATGCCGCTCGGTGCCGCTGACGAGCAGAAGCCGGCCGCGCCGGGCACGGTTGAGGCCTGGGTCGCTCGCCAGACAATCCCGTCGGTGGCTGGTACGGCCAGAAGAAGGGTTTGCGAGGGCGATTCGGCATGTACCTCCCGCCGCTCCTCGAGGCTCTCGGCCTCGTCGAGCTCGAGCACAACGCTCGGAACAACCGAGTCCGAGCCGTCACCGGAGCGGGGTGATCCCGATGGCTGAGGTGCACCGCTCGACGTTCGTTCTCCGATACTCGGTCGCCGTCCCGATCCGTTCCCGTCCGGAGTCCGTCTGGAAGCGCCTGACCGACGCGCCCGGCCATTCGACATGGAACTCGACCGTCGATCGGATCGAGGGAGACATTGCGGAAGGGTCCCGCCTGTCGATCACGGTGCCGATCGCGCCCGGCCGCACGTTCGGCCCACCGTCGCGAAATTCGACCCACCGCAGACGATGGCATGGCGCGACGGCGCCCTTCCGATGTTCCGCGGCGTCCGTACCTTCTCGCTCACCCCGATCGATGTCGAGACGACCGAGTTCCGCATGGTCGAGGAGTTCAAGGGCGTCATGCTGCCACTCGTACGCCATTCGCTGGCAGATTTCGCGCCGGTGTTCGATCGATACGCCGACGACCTTCGCCGGGTCTGCGAAGAGGACGCTCGGCACGCTGTGTGATCGGACGAAGCAGGGGCTGATTTCTGAACCTCGGCCCAATCACCGAGTCGAGCGGTCGCATCATTTGCGGGGATGATCAGTGGCAACAAAACGGCAACAACTGGCGTGATTCATGGCCGTTCTGCAGATCCAGCTATGTCCCAACTGAGGCGGAATTCCGCGGATCTCGACGATCCGCCGCGCCGTCGTTGGGCCCAGTTTCGGGTTCGAATCCCAGCGGGAGCACCGGGATGTGCTGAGGCCGACCACGCGCGCATCAACCGAAGGTGAAGCAGCGCACACCTCCACGCTTCCTCGAGGAACTCGATCTCGAACGGCGGCTGCTGACGCAGGTTGAGGGACGCCGCCGAAGCGCGATTGCTCGGTCAATCGGACGGTCTCGGCGCGGTCGGTGCCTCGTCTGCCACAGGCGTGGCTCCCTGGGGGCTGAGCTTGAGACGGGTCCAGACGTTCATGTTGATGATCACCGCGGCGATCTCGGCGACCTCCTTCTCGTCGAAGTGGATGCGAAGCTCATCGTGCAGCTCAGCGAAGTGCACGATGTCGTACAGGGTGAGGCCCTCGCAGTACGCGAGCGCGACCTTCTCGGCGTGCGAGAACATGGCACTCTCACGCCAACTCGCGAGATGGGCGACCACCTCCGACGGGATCCCCAGTCCGGCCGCCACCTCGGTGTGGAGGATGAGCAGTTCAGCACGGGTTGAGCTGGGCCACCCGAAGGCGCAGGAGCTCGGCAAGACGCGGATACAACGACAGCTCGGCCGTGTAGCCGAACCGCGCCGCCATCTGCTTCGCGAGGTCGTGGAATGGCGTGAGGTCGGGATCGAAGCGAGAGTGTTCCGACCCTAACCCCCATCCGGCGAACTTCCCCCTCAACGCCGATCGGCCGGCTCCGTGATTCTCAATCGGACGTCGCGTGCTTCAGGGCCCAGTCGAGGGCGAAGTCTGATGCGGATGTCGCCATGACGGCCCTCTTTCGTTTCGCCCTCCGGTCTACACCCCTCCCATGCCAGATGAAAGGGCAGCGGGAGCACCGTGACGGGTGCGCCATCGACCGCACGCTCGCGGGTGGCGCGGTCGGCGGTTCCGGCGCATGATGTGACGAGGGCGAATCGCCCCGCCGACCATCGATGAGGATCGTCGCACATGGCTCTTTCGGAACCTCCTGATCCGTCGTCCGACCACGACGCCGCGCGGTTCGGGGCCCTCGCCGCGCTGGCCACCGACCTCGCGGGACAGTTCGCCCTCGAACCACTGCTCGAACGGATCCTGCGGCACACGATGGAGCTCCTCGAGTGCGACAGCGGCTCGATCTGCACGGTCGACGAAGCCGCGGGAACGTACCGCAAGGAGGTCGACCTCGGCGTCGGATGCCTCTCGGGGCAGACCTTCCCACTCGACGAGGGCGTGACCGGGGCGATCGTCCAGGCGCGCAGGTCCGTGATCTTCGACGAGTACGCCGACGTGCGCGGCGGTCACATCGCCGAACGCGACCGTGGGTCGCTCCACGGCGTGATCGGCGTGCCCATCCGCTGGGCGGGCTCGATCATCGGCACCTGCATCCTGTTCAGCCGCGATCCCGGGCGCCGGTTCACCGAGGCGGATGCCACGCTGGTCGAGCTGTTCGCGACGCACGCGGCGATCGCGATCACGAACGCGCGACTGCACGCGCTCGCCAATCAACGCGAACGCGAGGCCGCGGTCATGGCGGAACGCGAGCGGGTCGTCCGCGACGTGCACGACACCGTCGGTCGGGGGCTCGCCGCGGTCGTGCTCAAGGTCGACGCCGCCGAGCGCGCCGTTGCCGAGACGCGGGATCCACGCCCCGCATTGGCGGAAGCGAGAGCCGCCGCCCGCTCGGCGTTGGGCGAGACGCAGCGCACGGTGCTCGGTCTGGGGCCGTCGCTTCTCGACGGTCGATCGCTGAGCGACTCCCTCGCACTCGAACTCGCGTGGGTCGAATCCACAGCCTCGGTCGCCACCCGCCTGATCGTCATCGGCGAACCGAGGCCGCTCCCGCCCGAGACCGCGCACCAGTTGTTCCGCATCGTCCAGGAGTCGCTCACGAACGTCGTCGAGCACGCCGACGCCCACCAGGTGCGGGTCGGCCTCGTGTTCGGCAGCGAGACGACGACCGCCATCATCGAGGACGACGGTCGCGGCTTCGATGTCGCCGCGCTCACCGCCAACGCGGCCGTGCCGGGCACCGCCTTCGGCCTGCAGGGGCTCGCCTCGCGGGCCCAGCACCTCGGCGGCACGCTGCAGGTGGAATCGACCCCGCACTGGGGCACTCGCATTCGCGCCGAGGTGCCCTACACGCCGGCCACGCAGGTCGGTTCGGTGGACGGGCGATGGCGCGTGCTCGTCGTGCACGAGAGCCCCGTCGTGCGCGCGGGCCTCGTGCGCCTGCTCGGCAACATCGAACCCGACATCCAGGTCGTCGGGGAGGTGGGCGACGCTGCGCAGGCGGTCGAGGCGTACGAACTCGTTCGCCCGCACGTGGTGCTCGCCCACCTCGACCTGCCGCATATCGACGGCGCGCAGCTGACCTCCTACCTGCGGGCGGTCGACCCCGACGCCTCGGTCGTGCTCCTCATCCACGACCTCGACGACGAACGCGTGCGAGGCGCGGCGCGAATCGGCGCGGTCGGGTTCGTCGAGCATGAGGCCGACCCGGGCGACCTCGCGCGCGCCGTCGTCGCCGCGGCACGAGGCGACTCGCTCATGACCGCCGATTTCCTGAGCCGGTTCGCTGCGACGCTGGTGAACGAGACGGGCGATCACCTGACGGCCCGCGAGAAGCAGGTGCGTGCGCTCGTCGAGCGCGGCCTGCCCGACAAGCAGATCGCCGCGGACCTGCAGATCTCGGTGAAGACGGTCGAGAAGCACGTCGGCGCCATCCTCCGCAAGACCGGCGCGGCCAACCGCACGATGCTCGCGAGCAGATCGGCACTGCATCCCCGGTGACGCGGGGCAACGTGGTGGATTTCCCTACCACCCGGTAGGGGAACCACGCCTGTCGGAGCAGGATGCCGCGTCGTAGCCTGAGGCCGACGACGAGGAGGTTGTCGCATGCCAGTCGTGTCATTGCGCGAGATCGTCGATCGGGCCTTCCGTGAGCGCTACGGGGTGCCGGCGATCAACATCGTGAACGACCTCACGCTGGAGGCGGTGCTCGCCGGAGCGGTCGAGGCGCGGTCGCCCGTGATCGTGCAGACGTCGGTCAAGACCGTCAAGTCGATCGGGTTGAACGTGCTCTTCGGCATGTGGGAGACGATGACGGCGGGCATCGAGGTGCCCGTGACGCTGCATCTCGACCACTGCCCTGAGCGGCAGGTCATCACCGACTGCCTCGAACGAGGCTGGAACTCCGTGCTCTTCGACGCGTCGACGCTGCCGGTCGAGGAGAACCAGCGCCAGACGATCGAGGTCGTCGCCGAGGCCCGGCGACACGGCGCGCACGTCGAGGGCGAGATCGAGGCGATCAAGGGCGTCGAGGACGGCATCGGAACCGACACCGAGACTCGGAGGCAGAGCCTCGAGACCGCGATCACGTTCATCCGCGAGACGGGCGTCGACGTGTTCGCCCCCTCGATCGGCAACGCGCACGGGGTCTACTCGTCCTCACCCGACCTCGACTTCGAGCGCGTCACCGCGCTCGTGGCGGCCACCGACACGCCGATCGCCCTGCACGGCGGCAGCGGCATGACGGATGCGCAGTTCCACGACCTCATCTCGCGGGGGTGCGCCAAGGTGAACATCTCGACCGCGCTCAAGATCGAGTTCATGCGATCGAGCCTCGCCTTCCTCAAGGGCGCCGAGGCGGCCGACAAGTGGGATCCGCCGTCGCTGTTCGCCGACGTGCGCTCGCACATCGTCGCCCTCACGACCGGTCTCGCCGCGACGTTCGGCAGCGCGGGCAAGGCCTGGTGACCATGCCGTTCCTCATCTTCGACTGCGATGGCGTGCTCGCGGACACGGAGCGCAACGGCCACCTGCCCGCCTTCAACCAGACCTTCGAGGAGTTCGGTGTCCCGGTCCGCTGGAGCGATGCCGACTACGCCGTGAAGGTGCTCATCGGGGGCGGCAAGGAGCGCATGGCGAGCCTGCTGACCCCCGAGTTCGTCGCCGCGAACGGGCTGCCCGCCGACGAGGAGGGGCAGCGGGAGCTCCTCGCCCAGTGGCATCGGCGCAAGACCGCCATCTACACCGACCTGGTCGAATCCGGCGCCCTGCCCGCACGGCCCGGTATCGCGCGCATCGCCGGCGAAGCGGATGCCGCGGGCTGGGGGCTCGCCGTCGCCTCGACGTCGGCCGAGGCATCCGTGCGTGCCGTGCTCGAGCACGCGGTCGGCGAGGCGCTGGCGCAGCGGTTCTCCGTCTTCGCCGGCGACATCGTGGAGCACAAGAAGCCGGCGCCCGACATCTACCTGCTCGCCCTCGACGAGCTCGGCGCCGGCCCCGACGAGGCGGTGGTCATCGAGGACAGCGGGAACGGGGTGCAGGCCGCCGTCGCGGCCGGCCTCCGCACGCTCGTGACCGTCAGCAGCTACACGGCCGACGAGGACTTCACGGGCGCGTCGCTCGTGGTCTCATCGCTCGGCGATGCGGACGAACCGGCCCGAGTCATCGCCGATCCGCTGGGCGTGTCGCCCGGCCCGCAACTCGGCCTCGCCGACCTCGAGCGGATCCTCCACCTCGACCGACCCCCGACCAGCAAGGAGGACTCATGACGAGCTCCAGCGACGCCGAGTTCGTCGTGCGCACCATCGCCCAGACCGCCGTCGACAACGAGAAGTACTTCGGCGACCTCGATTCGGTCGTCGGCGACGGCGACTTCGGCTACTCGCTCGCGCGCGGGTTCGAGATCGTGCTGAAGGACTGGGACGGCTACGACCGCAGTGACATCGGCACGTTCCTCCAGAAGATCGGCGTGGCCATCAGCAGCCGCATCGGAGGAACCTCCGGTCCGATCTGGGGAACGGGATTCCTTCGCGCCGCCGGGGTCGCGAAGGGCAAGGAGGAGCTTTCCGGAGCCGACGCCGTCGCGATGCTCCGGGCCTCCATCGCCGGGATCATGGCGAGGGGCAATGCGGAACTCGGCGACAAGACGCTGCTCGACGCGCTCGCGCCGATGACCGACTCGATCGAGGCCGCACTCGCCGCCGGGGAGGATTCCGACGCGGTCGTCGCCGCGGCCGCCACGACCGCCCGTCGAGCCGCGGATGCCACGACGCCGATGATCGCCAAGCGCGGGCGAGCCGCCTACACCGGGGAGCGCAGCATCGGCTCGCCGGATGCCGGTGCCGTCGCGATCGCGGTGATCGCCGAGGCCGATCGCGGCCGGATGGCCGACGAGGGGCGAGAACGCCTGACGACCGCGAACGCCAGCCGACACACGAACGCCTGACAACCAGTGGAGGTAGTGAAATGAAGAAGTTCGTCAACGATCCGCAGCAGTTCGTTCCCGACATGCTCAAGGGCCTCGCGCTCGCCAACCCCGACACGCTCACGTACGTGCCCGAGTACAACCTGATCATGCGATCGGATGCTCCGCGCGACGACAAGGTGTCGATCATCCAGGGCTCGGGGTCGGGCCACGAGCCCGCTCATGTCATGGCCGTCGGCACGGGGATGCTCGACGGGGCCTGCCCCGGCGACGTGTTCGCCGCGCCGCCGATGGACTACGTCTACGAGTCGACGAAGCTCCTCAACTCCGCGAAGGGCGTGCTGCTCCTCGTCAACAACTACACCGGCGACCGCATGGCGTTCGACATGGCGCAGGAGATGAGCCGAGGCCGACGGCGTCAACGTCCGGACCCTGTTCATCGACGACGACGTCGCGGTGCAGGACTCCACGTGGACGGTCGGGCGTCGTGGCGTCGCGGGCAACTTCTTCGTGATCAAGGCGGTCGGGGCTGCGGCCGAAGCCGGCGCGGACCTCGACGAACTCGTGCGCATCGGGGAGAAGGTGAACTCGGTGACCCGCACGATGGGGTTGGCCCTCACGGCGTGCACGCCGCCGGCCAAGGGATCGCCGCTCTTCGAGCTCGGCGACGACGAGATCGAGATCGGCGTCGGCATCCACGGCGAGCCGGGGCGCCGCCGTGCCAAGATCGTCCCGTCCGACGAGCTCGTCGACATCCTGCTCGAGCCGGTCGTCGCCGACCTGCCGTACGAGAGCGGCGATCGGGTCGCGCTGATGATCAACGGCCTCGGAGGCACCCCCATCAGCGAGCTCTACGTCGCGTACGGCCACGCCCACGAGGAGCTCGAGAAGCGCGGCATCACGGTGGCGCGCAGCTACGTCGGGGAGTACTGCACCTCACTCGACATGGCGGGCGCTTCGTTGACCCTCGTCAAGCTGGACGACGAGATCGAGGGCCTGCTCGCGGCGCCCGCCGAGGCTGGGGTGCGGATCTTCTAGCCGACCTCCGTCAGGGAACAACACCGGCCCGGGCGCGGCAGCCGGGTTCGATGAGCGTGCGCTCGTGCTCACCGGGATCCGGCGCCGTCCGCGACGGCGGCGATGAGTCGCTCCCACGACGCGGAGAACGTCGCGATCCCCTCCGCTTCCAGCGTGGCTGAGACATCCTCCAGCGAGATGCCCATGGCGTCGAGCGCGTCGACGATCCGGCGGGACTCGTCGTAGGTGGCCTCGATGGTGTTCGATCGGATCGTCCCGTGATCCCAGACCGCCTCGAGTGTCTTCTCGGGCATCGTGTTCACGGTTCGAGGGGCGATGAGCTCCTCGACGTAGACCGTGTCGCGCATCGAGGTGCTCTTGACGCCGGTCGACGCCCAGAGCGGGCGCTGCGGATTCGCGCCGGCCCGCTCGAGTGCACGCCAACGCTCGCTGTTCACCGTCGCCTCGAAGATCTCGTATGCGAGGCGCGCGTTCGCGATCGCCGCCCGACCCGAGAGCTCCGAGCCGGCAGCTCCGGCGGCCTCGAGTCGTCGATCGACCTCGACGTCGACGCGCGAGACGAAGAACGAGGCGACCGACTGGATCCCGCCGAGCGAGCGGCCCGCGTCCCGGGCACGCTCCAGTCCGGTCAGGTACGCGTCGACCACCTGGCGGTAGCGGTCGAGGCCGAAGATGAGCGTCACGTTGATGCTGATCCCGGCGGCGGTGGCATCGGCGATGGCGGTGAGGCCCGCGGGCGTCGCCGGGATCTTGACGAACAGGTTCGGCCGGTCGACCGCGCGTGTGAGCTGGTGCGCCTCGGCCAAGGTGGCTGCCGCGTCGTGCGCGACGGCGGGACTCACCTCGACCGAGACTCGTCCGTCCACACCGCCGGTCGCGTCGAACACGGGCGAGAGGATGTCGCATGCGGCCTGCACATCGGCGGTGATGAGCGAGAACACGGTGTCGGTCGGGCTCGCGTCGGATCGGCGGATCTCGTCCAGCTGGGTCCGATAGGCCGCCTCGGTGGAGATCGCGTTCGCGAAGATCGTCGGGTTGGTGGTGATGCCGACCACATCGCGCTCCGCGATGAGCCTGCCGAGGCCGCCCGAGCGGATGCGCTCGCGTGAGAGGTCGTCCAGCCAGATGCTGACCCCGGCTGCGCGGAGGTCGCCGGTCGTGGTCATGATGGCCTCCTTCGCTCGAGCACTAGACGCGACATGGCGACACGTCGCCGAAGCGCTCCCACCCGTGTTCGGCGAGCGCCCCGGTGAATCGTGCCGTCCGCGTTCGCGCCGTCGGGGTCTGCGCTCCGCGGATGGACATGCAGAGGTGCTCGGCTTCGAGCACCACGCCGACGCCGTTCGGCGTCGAGCTCCGACGTCAGGTAGTCGGCGATCTGCACGGTGAGCCGTTCCTGGAGTTGGAGGTCGCGGGCGAAGTGCTCGACGACCCTGGCCAGCTTGGAGAGCCCGAGGAGTCGCGTCGCGGGCAGGTAGCCGACATGCGCGACGCCGCGGAACGGCAGCAGGTGGTGGGCGCACAATGACGTGAACGGGATCTCGCGCACGAGCACCAGGTCGTCGTAGCCCTGCTCGTTGGGAAAGGTGGTCATCGTGAGTGGTTCGCGGCGCAGCAGCTCCCGGAACGAGGCGACCACACGTTGCGGTGTCCCGACGAGGTTCGGCATCGTCGACGTCGCAGCCGAGCGCGAGGAGAAGGTCGGCCACCGCCGCTTCGGCACGACGGTCGGGCAGCGAGGCCGTCGCGTTCCTGCCGACCGCGAAGTCGACGTCCGACTCGCCTGAATCCTGTGCCAACGACATCGTCGCCTCCTCGGAGCAATCGCCACGAGCCGAGCGTACGTTCGCGTCGTTTCTTTTGTCAAGATCTACTGTTTTAGAGATAGGATGACCGCATGAGCCATTCCGATGGTGGCGCGATCCCACGGCGATCCTGGCTGCGCTCGCCGACCCTTCCCGCCGCGGGCTCTACGAGGCCGTGCGCCGGAGCGCGCAGCCGCTCGGGCGCGACGAACTCGCGGAGCAGGCGGGGTTGCCCCGGGCGACGGCGGCATTCCACCTGGACCGGCTCGTCGAGGTGGGCGCGCTCACCGTCGCAGTTCCACCGTCGCTCCGGTCGGACCGGGCCGGGCGCGGGTCGGCCTGCGAAGCTCTACGCGCTGGCGGCGGATGAGCTCACGGTCTCGCTGCCGACCCGCCAGTACGAACTCGCGGGCGACATGCTCGCCACGGCGGCCGACCGGTCCGAGCAGACCGGCGCCCCGATGCGTGAGTCCCTGATCGCGGTCGCAGAGGCCCGGGGCCACGACCTCGGAAGCCCGGAACTCCCGCTCGTCGACACGCTGACCTCCGTGGGCTATGCGCCGGCCGCCTGCGCCGACGGCGGATACCGGCTCACGAACTGCCCGTTCCACCGGCTGGCGACCCGCCACACGACGCTCATCTGCTCGGCGAACACCGCCTTCGTCCGTGGCCTCGTCGATGAATCGGCGGAGCAGCGGGACGTGTGGCTCGAACCGACGCCAGGCGAATGCTGCGTGCGCATCGGCACGGAGAGATCGGCGCAGAGCTTCCTCGCCGCTCGGGAGATCGCACGTAGCGCACCGCGAGTGACCCAGCGGCGCCGCGGCGGGCACCGTACGCATTCCGCGCCGCGGCGGAACCGCGCCCGACTCGACGGCCGGCGCGACGGTCGGCGGGATTCCGTCGGGGAGAACTCGCAGGGTTCGTTTCGCAGCGTTGTGCCCTATGCTGTGCTCGCAGCCGGATCGTGAGGGTCCGAGGTGTCGACGAAGACGACGGCGTTCTCGTTGACCCCACGATGCCGGCGCATACCCCGGCAGCACGACGACGACGGCCGCGCCGCGTCGGTGGTCGCGGCACGAGCGGCGGCGGCGGATTCCTCAGGACATCCGGTCGAGCCGGCGCAGGATCAGGCCCTCGCGGAGCGCCCACGGCGACACGTCGAGCTCGTCCACGTCGAACGCCCGCATCGCCTCGGAGAGCACGACGGCACCGGCGACGATCTGGAACGTGCGGTCGGCGGTGATGCCGGGCAGGGCGGGGCGCGCGTCGGCGGGGATCCGCGGCGAGCCGCGGGATCCAGTCGTCCAGCCCCTTCCGGCGGAGCATGCTGCGCTCCTCCGAGCCGACGCCCTCCTCGGTCCAGCCGGCGAGTCGGGCGAGCGACCGGATGGTCTTCGACGAGCCCGACGACGTGGTCGGGCGACGGAAGGTGGCCGAAGTCCCCGACGGCTCGCGGCGAGCACCGCCGCGGCGTGCGCGCGGAGGGCGCGCGACCTGGTCGGGGCTGGGCGGGTCGTCGGGGAGGAAGGCCACGGTCGACCGGCCCGCGCCGAGGGGGAGCGAGCGCGCGACATCCGGAACCTCGTCGACGCCGTTGCGCGATCTCGAGCGAGCCGCCGCCGATGTCGAAGAGCAGGATCCGCTCGGCCGACCAGCCGTACCAGCGGCGGACCGCGAGGAACGTGAGACGCGCCTCGTCGTCGCCCGAGAGCACCTGCAGCTCGACGCCCGTCTCGCGGGCGACGCGGGCGAGGACCTCCTCGCCGTTCGCCGCCTCGCGGATGGCCGACGTCGCGAAGGGGAGGAGCTCGTCGATGCCGGCTTCCTTCGCCGCATCGGCCGCCTCGCCGACCGCCGCGAGGATGGCGGCGACGCCCTCGTCGCTGATCGCGCCGTCGGGCTCGAGGTAGCGCATGAGCCGCAGCACCGACTTGTGCGAGGCCGTGGGGATCGGGCGGGCGCCGGGATGGGCGTCGACGACGAGCAGGTGCACGGTGTTGGAACCGACGTCGAGAACCCCGAGGCGCATGCTGCGAGCGTAGCCGCTGGCGCGTGCATGCGACGCGCCTTTCGTGCATACTGGTCCGACTGGGACGACCGTCCCACTTCGGTCGGCGACGGAGTCGAGAGGAGCCGCGTGACCCGCATCCCCGCACCCGAGCGCCGTTCCGCGCTCATCGAGGCGGCCCTGCGCGTGGTGTCCAGGCAACGGCATCACCCAGGCGACGACGCGCGCGATCGTCGCCGAGGCCGGCATGTCGCTCGCGAGCTTCCACTACGCGTTCGACTCGCGCGACGAGCTCATCGACGAGCTCATCACGACCGTCGTCGCCCGCGAGCAGCAGGCCGTCATCCCCGACCTCGTGCCGGGCCAGAGCCTCGCGCGAGCTCCTCGAGTCGGGCATCGTCGGCTACTTCGAGCACCTCAAGGCCGACCCCGAGCACGAGCAGGCGATGCTCGAGCTCACGCAGTACGCGCTGCGGTCGCCCGAGCGGCGCTCCGCTCGCGCTCGCCCAGTACGCGCGGTACACCGAGCTCGCCGAGCGCTCCCTCGAGCTCGCCGCCGAGGTCGCCGACGTCACGTGGCGGTTCCCGGTCTCGCGAGGTGGCGCGCGTGCTCGTCGCGTTCACCGACGGACTCACCCTCACCTGGCTCGTCGATCGCGACGACGACGCCGCCAGGGCGGTCGCACACGCGGCCGCCGACGCCCTCTCGAGAATGGCCGACCCCCGATGACGAGCCTCGACCCCGCCCCGCCCGTGCCCGGGCGACCCGTGCACGACCGACCGGTCGCCGCCCTCGGCGAGCCGGTCCGCCGGGTCTCCGCCGGGTGGATCGGCGCGTTCGCGACCGTGTGGCTCGGCGTCTGGATGGCCCAGCTCACGCCCGTGCAGCTCCTGCTGCCCGCGCAGATCGACGCCGAGCTGCACCCCGAGAACTGGGTCGACAGCGTCGTCGCGTTCGGCATGATCTCGGGCATCGCGGCCATCGCCACGATCATCGCCTATCCGCTCACGGGCGCGCTCTCCGACCGCACCGCCTCGCGGTTCGGGCGTCGACGCCCGTGGATCGTCGATCGGCGCGCTCGTCTTCGCGCTCTCGCTCGTCGTGCTCGGGCTGCAGACCCAGATCTGGGCGATCGGCGCGGCGTGGGTCGCGGCATCCGTCGGATTCTGCATCATGACCGCCGCGCTCACCGCGACGATCTCCGACCAGGTGCCCGTGACCAGCGCGGATTCGTGTCGGGCTGGATGTCGGCGCCGCAGGCGGTCGGCATCATCGTCGGGCTGCTGCTCGTCACCGAGCTCGTCACCGACCAGGCGCTCGGCTACGCCCTGCTCGCGGTGATCGTCGTCGTGCTCGCGATCCCGTTCCTCACCCGCCACGACGAGCCGCTCGCCGCGGCGGAGCGGGCGCGCGTGACCGCGAAGGGCATCCTCGCGGGCTTCTGGATCAGCCCGCGCAAGCACCCCGACTTCGGCTGGACCCTGCTCAGCCGCGTGCTCGTCTCGGTCGGCAACGCGCTCGGCACGAGCCTGCTGCTCTACTTCCTGATGTTCCAGCTCGACGACGACGACGCCGAGGCCGACCTCATCGTGCTGACGCTCATCTACATGGTGTTCGTGATCCTCGCGTCGCTCCTGCTCGGCCGGCTCTCCGACCGCCTCGGCCGACGCAAGGCGTTCGTCTTCCTCGCCTCCGGCCTGCAGGGCTTCGCGGCGCTGCTCCTCGCGATCTTCCCCGACCTCACCGTGGCGATGATCGCCGCCGGCATCCTCGGCCTCGGCTACGGCTGCTTCCTCTCGGTCGACCAGGCGCTCGCCACCCAGGTGCTGCCCGACGCGGCCTCGCGCGGCAAGGACCTCGGCATCATGAACATCGCGACCGCGGTGCCGCAGGCGATCGGTCCGCTGATCGGCGCGGCCGCGGTCGTCGCCACCGGCTCGTTCGTGCTGGTCTTCGTGCTCAGCGCCGTGTTCGCCTTCGCCGGCGCCCTCGCCGTCGCGCGGGTGCGGAGCGTGCGCTGATGGCCCTCGACCTGCGATTCGACGCGCGATGCCGGATGACGGATGCCGCGACGCTGGCTCGATCCCGCCCGCTACTGGCCCGCGCTCACCGCGGCCACCCGGCACCTCGACGCGCCGGTCGGCGCGCTCCACCTCGGCGCGCTGCGCCACAACGCGCAGGACATGGTGCGCCGCGCGGCCGGCACGCCGATCCGCATCGCGTCGAAGTCGGTGCGCGTGCGCGGCGTGGTCGAGGCGCTCCTGCAGCAGCCCGGGTACCGCGGCGTGCTCGCCTACACGCTCGCCGAGGCGCTGTGGCTCGCCGACACGGTCGACGACATCGTCGTGGGCTATCCCACGGCGGAGCGCGGCGGCATCCGCCGGCTCGGCACCGACCCCGAGCTCGCGAGCCGCATCACGCTCATGGTCGACTCGCCGCAGCAGCTCGACCTCATCGACGACGTGCTGCCGCCCGGCCAGGCGCGAGGAGATCCGCGTGTGCCTCGAGCTCGACGCGTCGTGGGCCGCGCCCGTGCTCGGGCACCTCGGCGTGCGCCGGTCGCCCGTGCACGACCCGGCCGACGCGGGCGCGCTCGCCGCGTACATCGTCGCGGCGGCCCGGGTTCCGGCTCGTCGGCATGATGTCGTACGAGGCGCAGATCGCCGGCGTCGTGAACCGTCCCGGCGGGCCGCCCGATCGACGGCGCCGTGAACCGCTGGATGCAGTCGCGCTCGATGCCCGAGCTCGTCGAGCGCCGCGCGCGCGCCGTCGCGGCGGTGCGCGAGCACGCCGACCTCGAGTTCGTGAACGGCGGCGGCACGGGCTCGCTCGAGGTCGACCGCGGCGGACGCCTCGATCACCGAGATCGCCGCAGGCTCCGGCCTGTTCGGCGGCCACCTGTTCGACGGCTACGAGCACTTCACCCCGGCGCCGGCCGCGGCGTTCGCGCTCGACGTCGTGCGCTCGCCGAGCCGCGACCACGTCACGATCCTCGGCGGCGGCTGGATCGCCTCGGGCCCGCCCGCGCGCCGACCGGCTGCCGCGCATCGTCTGGCCCGTGGGGCTCGCGATGCTCGCGTCGCGAGTCGGCGGGCGAGGTGCAGACGCCCGTCACCGGGCGCTGCCGCGCGCGACCTGCACGCCGGCGACCGGGTCTGGTTCCGGCACACCAAGTCGGGCGAGCTGTCGGAGCACCTGAACGAGTTCGCCGTGGTCGACGGCGACGAGGTGGTCGACACCGTGCCCACCTACCGAGGCGAGGGGAAGGCGTTCCTATGACGGCGAGCGGGGACACCTGGCGCAACTGGGGTCGCACCGAGGCGGTGCGACCGGTGCGGGTGGAACGGCCGGCCACGGCCGGTGCGGTGCAGCGCGCGGTCGAGGCCGCCGCGGCATCCGGCCTGCGCGTCAAGCCCGTGGGCGCCGGTCACAGCTTCACCGGCATCGCGGTCGCGCCCGACGTGCAGCTCGACCTGACCGACCTCTCGGGCGTGATCGACGCGGATGTCGCGACCGGCCGGGTGACGCTCGCCGCCGGCACCCGCCTGCACCAGCTGCCGCACCTGCTCGCCCCCTACGGCCTCGCGATGCCGAACATGGGCGACATCGACCGGCAGACGATCGCGGGCGCCACCTCCACCGGCACGCACGGCACGGGCCTCGGGTTCGGCGGCCTCGCGACGCAGATCGTCGCGGCGAAGCTCGTGACCGGCACGGGCGAGCTCCTCACCGTGAGCGAGACCGAGCGCCCCGAGCTGCTGCCCGCGGTGCGCCTCGGGCTGGGCGCGCTCGGCGTGCTCGTCGAGGTGACCCTGCAGCTCGTGCCGCGATTCGTGCTGCAGGCCGTCGAGCGCCCCGAGCCGTTCGGCCTGGTGCTCGACGAGTGGCTCGACCGGGTGCGCGAGCGGGACCACTTCGAGTTCTACTGGTTCCCGCACACCGACACGGCGCTGACGAAGACGAACACCCGCCTGCCGGCCGATGCGCCGCGCAAGCCGCTCGGCGGCGTCTCGCGCTGGATCGACGACGAGTTCCTCGCCAACGGCCTGTTCGAGGTCGGCTGCGCCGTCCTCACCGTGGTGCCGCGGGCCACGCCCCACCTCGCGTGGCTGACCGACAAGCTCACCGGCAACCGGGACTTCACCGACTTCTCGCCCGCGGTGTTCACGAGCGCTCGCCGGGTGCGCTTCCGCGAGATGGAGTACGCCATCCCGCTCGAGGCGATCCCCGAGGCCGTGCGCGAGGTGCGCGCGCTCATCGAGCGGAAGGGATGGCACATCACCTTCCCGATCGAGGTGCGCGCCGCGGCATCCGACGAGAACTGGCTCTCGACGGCGTACGGCCGCGAGACCGGCTACATCGCCGTGCACCGCTACTACCGCGAGGACCCGACCGAGTACTTCACGGCCGTCGAGCAGATCATGCGGAGCTTCGGCGGACGGCCGCACTGGGGCAAGATGCACACCCAGACGGCCGAGACGCTGCGCGACGTGTATCCCGCGGTTCGACGACTTCCTGCGCGTGCGCGACGAGCTCGACCCCGAGCGCCGGTTCGCGAACCCGTACCTCGATCGGGTGCTCGGGGGCGACGCGGGGGAGCGGATGCCGCCCGGCGCGGCCGGACGGCGTCGCGCGGGAGCCTGACCCCTACGGCGTGCGACGCCGGAGCGTGATCGAGCCGACGCACGATCGAGCCGACGATCCACGCGACGACCGCGAGGAGCTTCATCGCGATCCACTCGGCGTCCTCGTCGCCGGTCGCGACGGCGTTGAGCGCGTCGATCGCGAAGGTCAGCGGGAGCCACTCGCTGATCGCCTCGAGCACGGTCGGGCAGCTGGTCGGTCGGCAGGAAGATGCCGCCGAGCAGCACCTGCGGGAAGACGAACACCGGCAGGAACTGCACGACCTGGAACTCGGTGCGGGCGAACGCGCTCGCGAGCAGGCCGAGCGGCGGTGCCGAGCAGCGCGTCGCAGATCGCGATGGCGAACAGCAGCCAGATGCGAGCCCTCGATCTCGAGGCCGCACACCCACACCGCGAACGAGACCGCGATCGCGGTCTGGAAGATCGCGAGGAATCCGAACGCGAGGGCGTAGCCGAGGATGAAGTCGCCCTTGCCGAGCGGCATCGAGAAGAGCCGCTCGAGCGTGCCGCTGCGCCGCTCGCGCAGCGTCGCGATGCTCGTGACGAGGAACATCACGATGAACGGGAAGAGGGCGAGCATCGCCGGCCCGATCGACGCGAAGACGTCGGTGTCGGTGAACATCCACGCGACGAGGCCGATGAGCAGGCTCGGCACGACGAGCAGCAGCCCGATGGTGCGCGGGTCGTGGCGGATCTGCGAGAGCACGCGACCCGCGGTCGCGAACGTGCGTGCGAGGTTCATCGCGCCGCCTCCGCTCCGGACTCGGGTCGCAGGTCGGGCTCGCCGCGCTCGATGAGGCGCAGGAAGGCGGTCTCGACGTCGTCGGTGCCGGTCGCCTCGAGCACGCCCGGCACGGTGTCGTCGGCGAGCAGTGCGCCGTCGCGCATCAGCAGCAGGCGGTCGCAGCGCTTCGCCTCGTCCATGACGTGGCTCGAGACGAGCAGCGTCGCGCCGTCGGCGGCGAGCCGGTGGAACAGCTCCCACAGCTCCACGCGCAGCACGGGGTCGAGGCCGACGGTGGGCTCGTCGAGCACGAGCACCTCGGGCGCGCCGAGCAGGGCGGCCGCGAGCGAGACCCGGCCGCGCTGCCCGCCCGAGAGCGAGCCGGCGAGCCGGTCGGCGACCGATCCGAGGTCGGTGCGCTCGATGACGGCGTCGATGTCGGATGCCGGTGCGCCGAGCATCCGGCGGAAGTACGCGAGGTTCTGGCGCACCGTGAGGTCGTCGTAGACGCTCGCCTGCTGGGTCACGTACGCGACCCGGCGTGCGCAGCGCGGCGGAGCCCGCCGGGAGGCCGAGCACGTCGATCGACCCCGAGTCGACGACCTGCACGCCCACGATCGAGCGCATGAGGGTGGTCTTGCCGCTGCCGCTCGGGCCGAGCAGGCCCGACGATGCGCCCGCTCGGCACCGTCAGCGACAGGCCGTGCAGCACGGGGATGCGGGCGCGGCGCACGTGCAGGTCGCTGACCACGATGGCCGGCGGCGCCGCGGCATCCGCATTATTCATCATGTGCTGAATTGTGCGCCTGCACCCGCGGTGCTGTCAAGCACCGGCCCGGTGCCCGTGAGGTGCCATTGGATGGCGGGCGCGACGCGCGCGACGATCTCGTCGTCGGAGAGCGACGCGACCGGCTCGAACGCGAGCACGTACCGCACCATGATCACGCCCACGACCTGCGACGCGGCGAGCTCGGCGCGCAGCTCGGCGTCGGCGGCGTCGCCGATCCTCGTCGCCACGCGGTGCATGATCTCGCGGCGCAGGAACTCGCGGAGCATCCGCGCGACCGGGCCCTGGCCGATCGCCGAGCGCATCGCCGCGGTCGCGGCCGGCTCGCACCGCCGGGTTGTCCCACGCGGCGAGCACGCCGCGCAGCAGCCGGGCGCCGAGCTCCTCGATCGGGCCGTCGAGCGCGCCCTGCACGATGCGATCGGGACGCAGCGGCACCGCGACGACCTCGGCCACGAGCGCGGACTTGTCGTCGAAGTAGTGGTGCACGAGCGACGGGTCGACGCTCGGCCCGTCGCGCGATCGAGCGGATCGACGCCGCCTCGTAGCCGCGCTCGCCGAACTCCGCGGCGGCGGCCGCGAGGATGCGCGCCTTCGTGTCGTCGCGGTTCGCGCCGCGCGGCCGACCGCGCCGACGGGGTTGCGTGCGCTCCTCCACAGCCTGAGCCTACGCCCGGAGCCGCCCGGCGCTTCCCTTCGAGTCTCATGGGAAGCACGGTCGTGCGCGCCTGACCGATCGGTAGGATGAATCGCACACCCTCGATCGTCGCTGCAGCGCTAGGAGTCCGTGCCATGGAATGGCTGATCCCCGTCATCATCGTCGTCGCGCTCGTGGTGATCATCGGCATCTACCTCTGGGCGACCTACAACTCGCTGGTCACGCTGAACGTGCGCGTCGACGAGGCGTGGAGCGACATCACGGTGCAGCTCAAGCGCCGTGCCGACCTGATCCCGAACCTCATCGAGGCGGTCAAGGGCTACGCGGCGCACGAGAAGGCGGTCTTCGAGAACGTCACCAAGGCCCGCGCCGAGACCCTGCAGGCGCAGGGCCCGGTCGAGGCGGGTGCCGCCGAGAACCACATGCAGCAGGCGCTGAAGTCGATCTTCGCGGTCGCCGAGGCCTACCCGCAGCTCCAGGCGAGCCAGAACTTCCTGCAGCTGCAGGCCGAGCTCGTCGACACCGAGGACAAGATCCAGGCGTCGCGCCGGTTCTACAACGGCGGCGTGCGCGAGCTCAACACCAAGATCAAGGTGTTCCCGAACACGCTGTTCGTGCGCGGCCTCGGCTTCCACGAGCGCGACTTCTTCGAGGTCACCGAGCCTGCGGCCATCGCAGAGCCGCCGCGCGTGCAGTTCTAAGGGCCGGCGTTGTACCGCGCGATCGCCAAGAACAAACGCAACACCGTCTTCATCATCCTGTTCTTCCTCGCCATCATCGGCGGGCTGGGATGGCTCGCGGCGTGGGTCTACAACGACCTCACGATCGTCATCGTCACGGTCGTGATCGCCGCCGCCTACGCGCTCTTCCAGTACTTCACGGCCGACCGGCAGGCGCTCGCCATGTCGGGCGCGATCGAGCTGCACAGCAAGGCCGACCACCCGCGGCTCTGGCGCACGGTCGAGAACCTCTCGATCACGACCGGCACGCCGATGCCGCGCGTCTTCGTCATCTCCGACCCGGCGCCCAACGCGTTCGCCACCGGTCGTGATCCCGAGCACGCCGTCGTCGCCGCGACCACCGGGCCTGCTCGAGATCATGGACGACGCCGAGCTCGAGGGCGTCATGGCGCACGAGCTCGGGCACGTGCGCAACTACGACATCCGGCTCTCGATGATCGTGTTCGGGCTCGTCGTCGCGGTGGGCTTCATCTCCGACATCCTCGTGCGCATGACGTTCTTCGGACGCGGCAACAACAACCAGAACCCGATCGTGCTGATCTTCGGCCTCGTCGCGCTGCTCATCGCGCCGCTCGTCGCGAGCCTCGTGCAGGTCGCGGTCTCGCGGCAGCGCGAGTACCTGGCGGATGCCACGGGCGCCATGACCACGCGGCATCCCGACGCCCTGGCGCGCGCCCTCGAGAAGCTCGAGGTCTACGGCCGCCCGATGCAGCGGCAGAACTCGTCGATGGCCCACCTCTGGATCGCCGACCCGCTGAAGCCCGGCGTCATCGACCGCCTGTTCGCCACGCACCCGCCGATCGCCGACCGCGTCAAGCGCCTCGAGCAGATGGGCGGCGCGTTCTAGCAGCCGAGCAGCGCCTCGGCGCATGCCGGGCCGACGAGCGCAGCCGATCGGCTCAGGCCGCCGACGAGCGCAGCTCGGATCGCGAGCGCGGGAGCGAGGTCGCCGCGGTCGGCGACCTCGATGCCGTCGAGGCCCTGCCACGCCGCCGCGCGCCGCAGCACCGGCACGAGCCGCGCGGCGGTCTCGGCCGGCGCGCCCGGCTCGGTCCACGCCGACTGCACGCGCAGCACGCCCGCCTTGCGGTCGCTCTTGAGGTCGACGCGGCCGACCACGTCGTCGTCGATGAGCACCGGCAGCGAGTAGTAGCCGAACTTGCGGTCGGGCTCGGGCGTGTAGATCTCGATGCGGTAGTGGAAGTCGAACAGGCGCTCGGTGCGCGGGCGGAACCAGACCACCGGGTCGAACGGCGAGAGCACCGCCGCGGCCTCGATGCCGGCGCGGGCGGCGGGCGTCGCGGTGCAGCCAGGCGGGGGCGGGGCGGCCGCCGATGCTCCAGCCCGGGCACCTCGACCGGGATGAGCACGCCGGCCGTCTTCGAGGTCGCGGATCGCCTCGCGCACCTGCGCGCGCTTCATGCGCCAGTAGTCGGCGAGGTCGGCCTCGGTGGCGATGCCCAGGGCGGCGGCCGCGCGCCCGCACGAGCTCGCGCACCGCGTCGGCCTCGGCCGGCGGCTCGCCGAGCAGCTCGGGCGGCGAGCGCCTGCTCGGGAAGGGCGTAGACGCGCTCGAAGCGGCGTCGCTCGACGCACACGACCTCGCCGACGCGGAACATCCACTCGAGCGTGCGCTTGACGTCGGACCAGCCCCACCACGGCCCGCGGCGCTCGTTGGCGTCGTGCTCGATGTCGCTCGCGCGGCATCGGCCCGTTGGCGGCGAGCTCGGCGCGCAGCCAGTCGGCGAGCGTCGCGGTTCTCGACGAGCCATCCGCCCCACTCGCTGCCGCGCTGGCGGTACTCCTCGCGCCGGAACTCGAACAGCGGCCAGAGCTCACGCGGGATGAACGACGCCTCGTGCGCCCAGTACTCGAGCATGCGCCCGCGACGGCCCATCGTGAGCCGGTCGAGCAGCGCCCTTGTCGTAGTCGCCGACGCGGCTGAACACCGGCAGGTAGTGGCTGCGCTCGAACACGTTGACCGAGTCGATCTGCAGCAGCCCGAGACGGTCGACGACCGCGGCGACCTGACGGGTGCCCGGCGCCTCGGGCAGCGGGCGGCCGAAGCCCTGCGCGGCGAGTGCGATGCGTCGGGCGAGTGCGGGACTGACGGAGTCGACCATGGTGCTCCGACCCTAATCGCCACCGCCGACAGTCGTCGCCTGCATGCCGTCCGGCGCATGCGGCCCGCCTAGACTGGAGCGATGACGGAGTCGACGGGGCAGGCTCGAGGCAGGTCGATCGGCAGGCGCCGCGGCGGCGACGCGAGACGCCACCGCCGCCGCCGCATCGCGACGCATCCGACTCGGTCCCGTTCGGCATGCGCATCGCGGCCGCCTGGTCGTGGCGCCTCCTGCTCGTCGGCGGCGTGCTCGCGGTCGTCGTCTTCCTCATCATCCAGCTGCGGCTCATCGTCATCCCGCATGCTCGTCGCGGTGCTCCTCGGTGCGCTGCTCGTGCCGTTCTCGCAGTTCCTGCAGCGCCACCGCTGGCCGAAGTGGCTCGCCGTCACCGTCGCGCATGCTCTCGGCGCTCGTCGTCGTCGGCGGCCTGCTCACGCTCGGCATCACGTTCATCGTGCGCGGCTCCGGCGACCTCGCGGCCCAGTCGCTCGTGGCGTGGGACGACTTCCGCGCCTGGCTGCTCGAGGGTCCGATGCACATCACCGAGGCGCAGCTGAACGACTTCGTCGAGCAGGCCGTCGCCTCGGTCCAGCAGGACAGCGGCATCCTCGTCAGCGGCGCGCTCTCGGTCGGCTCGACGCTCGGGCACTTCCTCGCGGGC
This sequence comes from uncultured Actinomycetota bacterium, assembly GCA_963709115.1. Lineage (GTDB taxonomy): Bacteria > Actinomycetota > Actinomycetes > Actinomycetales > Microbacteriaceae > Agromyces. The sequence goes on along the minus strand of CAVPVF010000014.1, from coordinate 136,030 downwards.
ATGCTGCTCGCGCTCTTCGCGACCCTGTTCATCCTCATCGACGGCCGGGGCATCTGGCGCTGGATCGTCGGCGTCTTCCCGCGCCGGGCCCGTGCCGCCGTCGACGGCGCCGGCACGGCGGGCTGGGCGACGCTGCAGAACTTCGTGAAGGTGCAGATCCTCGTCGCCACGATCGACGCGATCGGCATCGGCCTCGGCGCGTTCCTCCTCGGCGTGCCGCTCGCCGATCCCGATCGCGATCCTCGTGTTCCTCGGCTCGTTCATCCCCATCGTCGGCGCGGTCGTGACCGGCGCGCTCGCGGTGTTCGTCGCGCTCGTCTACAACGGCCCGGTGATCGCGCTCATCATGCTCGGCATCGTGCTGCTCGTGCAGCAGGTCGAGGGCCACGTGCTGCAGCCGCTCATCATGGGCACCGCGGTGAAGGTGCATCCGCTCGGCGTCGTGATCGCCGTCGCCACGGGCTCGCTCCTCGCCGGCATCCCGGGCGCGCTCTTCGCCGTGCCGGTCGCCGCCGTGCTCAACGTGATGATCGTGTACATCTCCGGGGGCTCGTGGAAGGGCGATGCCGGACCGCCCGCGACGGAGGTGCGGTCGCCGCTCTGGCGCACCGTGCCCCAGCGACCGGGCTACCAGCGAGGAGAATGAACCAGTGATCACGACCATCCCGGGCCCCGACCTCGCGACGTTCGAGCACGCGCGCGACGTCGTCGCCCGCGTCGCGCGGCGCACGCCCATGGAGTCGTCGCGCTACCTCGCCGACCTGCTCGGCGTGCCGGTGCACCTCAAGTGCGAGAACCTGCAGCGCACGGGCTCCTACAAGCTGCGCGGCGCCTACCACCGCATCTCGGCGCTGAGCGACGAGGAGCGCGCGCGCGGCGTCGTCGCGGCATCCGCCGGCAACCACGCGCAGGGCGTCGCCTACGCGGCGCGCGAGCTCGGCATCCGCGCCACGATCTTCATGCCCGTCGGCGTCGCGCTGCCGAAGCTCGACGCCACCCGCCAGTACGGCGCCGACGTGGTGCTGCAGGGCGACTCGATCGGCGAGACCATCGAGGCGGCCGCGGCGTTCGCCGTCGAGACCGGCGCGGTGATCATCCCGCCGTTCGACCACCCCGACGTCATCGCCGGCCAGGGCACGCTCGGGCTCGAGATCCTCGAGCAGGTTCCGGATGCCACGACCATCGTCGTGCCGATCGGCGGCGGCGGCCTCGCCGCCGGCATCGCGAGCGCCGCGAAGCAGCAGGCCGCACGCGAGGGCCGCGCCGCTGCGCATCATCGGCGTGCAGGCCGAGAACGCCGCGCCGTACGTCGCCTCGCTCGCGGCGGGGGAGCCGCGGCAGGTGCCGGTCGTGCCGACGATCGCCGACGGCATCGCCGTGTACCGGCCGGGCGAGCTCAACTTCGCGATCATCCGCGACACGATCGACGAGGTCGTCACGGTCTCGGAGGACGACATCGCGCGCGCCCTGCTCGTGCTGCTCGAGCGCGCGAAGCTCGTCGTCGAGCCGGCCGGCGCGGTCGCCGTCGCCGCGATGATGACGGGCGCCGTGCAGTCCGACGGTCCCGTCGTCGCCGTGCTCTCGGGCGGCAACATCGACCCGCATGCTCATGCAGCGGGTCGTGGCGCACGGGCTCGCGGCATCCGATCGCTACCTCACCATCAGCGTCGGCCTGCCCGACCGCCCGGGCCAGCTCGCACGGGTCGCGGGGCTCCTCGCCGAGGCGAACGCGAACGTCATCGAGGTGCTGCACACGCGGCACGGCGTCGGGCATGCAGATCTCGCGAGGTCGAGCTGCGGCTGTCGGTCGAGACCCGCGGGCCCGAGCACCGCGAGGCGGTCGTCGAGGTGCTCCGGCGCGCCGGCTACGACCCCAAGGTCGAGGTCGACTGAGCGGCGTGCGCGCACGACGCGGATGCCCCGACGACGACGGCCCCCGCGCGATGCGCAGGGGCCGTCGTGACGTGAACGCGGTGCGGCGACTACTGGCCGCCCCAGGTCTCGACGCCGGTGACCTCGACGGGGATCTCGCGGCCGTTGGGCGCGGTGTAGGAGGTCTTCTCGCCGACCTTCAGGCCGATGATCGCGGCGCCGAGCGGCGACCGCTCGCTGAAGACGTCGAGCTCGGAGTCGCCGGCGATCTCGCGGCTGCCGATGAGGAAGGTCTCCTCGTCGCCCGCGATGACCGCGGTGATGACGGTGCCGGGCTCGACGACGCCCGACGACTGGGGCGCCTCGCCGACCTGGGCGGTGCGCAGCAGCTCGGTGAGCTGGCGGATGCGGGCCTCCTGCTTGCCCTGCTCGTCCTTCGCGGCGTGGTACCCGCCGTTCTCCTTGAGGTCACCCTCTTCACGCGCGGACTCGATGCGCTTGGCGATCTCCTCGCGACCGTGCGTCGAGAGCTCCTCGAGCTCCGCCGGCGAGTCGGTCGAAGGCCTCCTGCGTGAGCCAGGTGACGGTGGCGTCCTGCGCCATGGTGCACTCCTGAAATAGACGTGACGCCCCGACGTCTGCCGGGGCGAATGCCCCATATTAGGTGAGCCAGCAGTGCGAAATCAAACCGGTGTTCGCCTCGCGCGCGACCCGCACGCGTCTCGGTGAACGTGCGCAGGTGCTGCTCGGACGCGGGGATCTCGACGACCCGCCAGCCGACGACCGTGAAGTCCTCGTCGAGGGCCTGCACGATGCACGCCGTCTCGTTCCCGGGCGGCACCGAGAGGGTCCAGCTGACCTCCACCGCGCGCTCCTCGTTGATGAGGCGGTGGCCGGTGTCGGTGGCCTCGACCGACGGCTTCTGGCCGTCGAGGCCGGCCCAGACGACCCACGCGACGAGCACGATCGCGAACGCGACCGCGCCGCCGATCGAGCAGCAGCCGATCGCGCGTGCGATTCGTGCGGGTGCGCCCGTAGCGCGCAGCGAGCGCGTCGGTCTCAGGCTCGGCCACCGCCACGGCTCCTTCCCACCTCGATCGTCTAGGCTTGGATCCAGCCTAACCCGCCCGGAAGGCCGAATCCGCCGTGAAAGTGAGTCCGATGCTCGTCGTGCCCGCCTGCCTCCATCGCCGGAGCGCGCTCGTGATCGCTGCGGCGCTGCCGTTCGCTCGTGCGCGCCGCCGAGGAGGAGTTCGACCCCGACACCGTCACCCCGGGCATCTGGGGCTTCGTGCTGACGTTCCTCGTCATGGTGGTCGTCGTGCTGCTCGTGCTCGACATGGTGCGTCGCATCCGCCGGGTCAACTACCGCGCCGAGGTGCGCGAGCAGCTCGAGGCCGAGCAGCGCCGAGCAGGAGGTGCAGGACGCTCGAGGGCGACTACGCCGCACCGGATGCCCCGACGGACGCCCGGCCGGGATCACCGTCGACCGGCGGCACCGACGACGGCGAGCGCCGCCGCGGCATCCGACGACGACGAGGACCAGCCGCCCGCGCGCTGACCCGCGCGCCGGGCGTCAGCCCAGGTGGTAGACCGGGTTCATCGCGATGATGAGCGTCGCCGTCCAGTGGCACATGAACGCCAGCACCGTGCAGGTGTGGAAGATCTCGTGGAACCCGAACCTGCCGGGCCACGGGTTCGGCTTCTTCAGCCCGTAGACGATCGCGCCGGCCGTGTAGAGCAGGCCGCCGACGATGACGAGCACCATCATCGCCACGCTCGCGGCGAGGAGGTCGCCGAGGTACATGACCGCGGCCCAGCCGAGCAGCAGGTAGAGCGGGACGTAGAGCCAGCGCGGCGCGTGGATCCAGAACACGCGGAAGCCGATGCCGATGAGGGCGCCGCCCCAGACGATCGCAGAGCAGCAGCCAGCCCTTGTCGGGCGGGAGCGCGAGGATCGCGAGCGGCGTGTAGGTGCCGGCGATCAGCAGGAAGATGTTGGCGTGGTCGATGCGCTTGAGGATGACCTTCGTGCGCGGCTTCCAGTCGAAGCGGTGGTAGAGCGCCGAGTTGCCGAACAGCAGCATCGACGTGAGCGTGAACACGGCTGACGCCCACTTCGCCGGGGCGCCGTCGGCGAGCACGATCAGCACGACGCCGGCCACGATCGTCACGGGGAACGTGCCCGCGTGGATCCAGCCGCGCCACGTGGGCTTCACGTCGGCGTCGTGCGCGAGCGCGTCGTCGAGGATCGGGATGTTCGGCAGGTCGGGCCCGTGCGTCTCGCGATCGACCGCGAGCATCCGCCATGTCGTCGGGCGCGACCGGACGAGCGAGCTCCTCCGCGAGGTCGGCGGATTCGTGGCGGCGCTTGGGGGTCATGGAGAACAGCGTAGGCCCTCGGCGGTCACGCGTCCGCTGTGAGTGCGGCGGGCGGCTGAGGGGTAGCGTAGTGCCGTGCAGACCAGCGATCAGCCCCTCGGTCGCGGCATCCTCTACCGCCTCTACCAGAACCGGCTGCGGCGCGAGCTCGACCAGGCGACGCTGCCGCGGCACGTCGCGATGATCATCGACGGCAACCGGCGCTGGGCGAAGCAGCTCGGCTACGACACGGCCGCGCACGGGCACCGCGCGGGTGCCGCGAAGATGCGCGAGTTCCTCGAGTGGTGCGACGACCTCGGCATCGCGGTCGTGACCCTCTACCTGCTCTCGAGCGACAACCTCGGCAACCGCTCCGAGCGCCGAGCTCGCCGACCTCATCGAGATCATCGCCGAGCTCGCCGAGGAGCTCTCGCACTACCGCGACTGGCGCGTGCAGCACGTCGGGCTCGGATGCCGGGCTGCCCGAGCCGCTCGTGGCCGCGCTCGACGCCGCCGAGCACCGCACCGCCGACAAGCGCGGCATGCACGTGAACCTCGCCGTCGGCTACGGCGGCCGCAAGGAGATCACGGATGCGATGCGCTCGATCGTGGCGGCGCACCACGCCGAGGGCCGCAGCCTCGAGGACCTCGCCGAGCGGCTCACGCCCGACCTCATCGGCGAGCACCTCTACACCGGCGGCCAGCCCGACCCCGACCTCGTGATCCGCACGTCGGGCGAGCAGCGGCTCAGCGACTTCATGCTCTGGCAGGCGGCGCACAGCGAGTTCTACTTCGTCGAGGCGCTCGGCCCCGACCTGCGCAAGGTCGACTTCCTGCGCGCGCTGCGCGACTACGAGAAGCGCCACCGCCGATTCGGCGGGTGAGACCGCTCCCACCTGACGCCCGCGGTCTGCCATGATATGGCTCGGAGAAGGGGGCGTACGTGACCATCGACGCATTCATCGCCGGGTTCACCGAGGAGCCCGGCTACCTCGACTACGGTCGGTTCGGCCCGCTGTCGACCCCCGCCGCCGAGGAGAGCTTCGCGCTCACGCAGGTGCTGCAGCGCGCCCGGCACGGCAGCGTCGACGTGTTCCTCGAGCAGGACGCGCGGGTGCGCGCCGCGGCATCCGCCCTCACCGGGTTCCCGGCCGACGCCGATCGTGTTCCAGCCGAACACCTCGCAGGGCATCATGCACGCGATGTTCGGGCTCACGGGCAGCGTGCTGCTCTCGCCGGGCGAGTTCCCGAGCCTGCCGATCGCGGCCGTGCGCGCGCAGGAGGCGCTGCACTCCGTGCAGCCCGTGTGGCTCGAGACCGACCACGGCAAGGTGACGCCCGGCCAGATCCGCGAGCAGCTCGAGTCCGAACGTGGCCGCCGTCGCGGTGAGCCTCGTCGACTCGCGCACCGGCTACCTCTGCGACATCGAGGGCATCCGGCAGGTGATCGGCGACCGGCTGCTCATCGTCGACGCGATCCAGGGCTTCGGCGTCGTCGACGCCCCGTGGGAGGCCGCCGACGTCGTGCTCTCGGGCGGGCAGAAGTGGTGCCGCGCCGGATGGGGCACCGGCATCATGGCGCTGTCGGCGCGGGCCCTCGAGCGCCTCACGCCCGTGTTCTCGGGCTTCACCGGCACCGAGGAGCCCGAGCCGTGGGACGAGGTGCCGCCGCCCGCCCCCGACGCGCGCGCCTACCGGGTGTCGCAACCCCGACCCGATCGCCGAGGCGCGCCTCGCGGCGGCCCTCGAGGACCTCGCCGCGGTCGGCGTCCCCGCGGTCAACGCGGCGGTCGCCGAGCGGGTGAGCCGCGTGATCGAGCTCGCCGACGAGTTCGCGCTCGCGGTGGTCAGCTCGCGCGACGAGCAGGAGCGCGCCGGCATCGTCGTGCTCGAGCCGCCGGCCGGGCAGGTCACCTACCTCACCGCGTCGATGCACAACCACGGCGTCACGGCCACCACGCGCAACGGCCAGGTGCGGCTCAGCGTGCACGCCGCGACCAGCGACGAGACCCTCGAGATGCTGCGCGGCGCGTTCGTGTCGTACGGCACCGCCGCGTCGTACTGACGCGGTCGGCATCCGGTCGATCGTGCGCGGCATCCGCTCGATCGACGCGTCGCGGCATCCGCTCGAATGTGAACGGCAGATGACGATCCGCGTGTCGCTGACGCGGATTCGACGCACGCGGTCGTAGCGTCTGAGGCATCGGGCAAGGTGCCTGATCGAGTCGGCTCGTGAACCGCTCGTGGGAGGATTCGCCGGCCGGCGCGAGAGCCGAGCGGAACGCTCGGGGCAGGAGCGGTTGTGGCCTCACTCGAAACCTCCAAGTCCGTCGGTCGGTCATCGGGTCGCAAGCAGCGTCCGGATGCCGCGACGCCCACGGGCGCCGCACAGTCCGAGCGGACGTACGTGCTCGACACCTCGGTGCTCCTGTCGGATCCCCGGGCGCTGTTCCGATTCGCCGAGCACGCGGTGGTCCTTCCGGTCGTCGTCATCACGGAGCTCGAGGCGAAGCGCAACGACCCCGAGATCGGGTACTTCGCGCGCCAGTCGCTGCGGATCCTCGACGAGCTGCGCGTCGAGCACGAGCGGCTCGACTTCCCGATCCCGGTCGGCGACGGCGGTTCGCTGCGGGTGGAGCTCAACCACTCGAGCCCGTCGGTGCTGCCGAGCGGACTGCAGCTCGGCGACAACGACTCGCGCATCCTCGCGTGCGCCGCCAACCTCGCGAACGACGGCGTCGCCGTCACGGTCGTCTCGAAGGACCTGCCGCTGCGCGTGAAGGCGGCCTCGATCGGCCTCGACGCGCAGGAGTACCGCGCCGAGCTCGCGCTCGACTCCGGCTGGACCGGCATGGCCGAGCTCGTCGCTCGGCTCGAACGACATGGCCAAGCTCTACGAGCACGAGCGCATGGAGACGGCCGAGGTCGAGGCGCTGCCCGTCAACACCGGACTCGTCGATCCACTCCGAGCGCGGCTCCGCCCTCGGCCGCGTCGTCGGCGACCGCGAGGTCAAGCTCGTGCGCGGCGACCGCGACGTGTTCGGCGTGCACGGCCGCTCGGCCGAGCAGCGCCTCGCGATCGACCTGCTGCTCGACCCCGAGATCGGCATCCTCTCGCTCGGCGGTCGCGCGGGCACCGGCAAGTCGGCGCTCGCGCTCTGCGCCGGCCTCGAGATGGTGCTCGAGCGGCAGCAGCACAAGAAGATCATGGTGTTCCGTCCGCTGTACGCGGTCGGCGGCCAGGAGCTCGGCTACCTGCCGGGCGACCAGGGCGAGAAGATGAACCCGTGGGGCCAGGCGGTCTTCGACACGCTCGGCTCGGTCGTCTCCGACAACGTGCTCGAGGAGGTCGTCGACCGGGGCATCCTCGAGGTGCTGCCGCTCACGCACATCCGCGGCCGCTCGCTGCACGACGCCTTCGTGATCGTCGACGAGGCGCAGTCGCTCGAGCGCAACGTGCTGCTCACCGTGCTCAGCCGCATCGGCCAGAACTCGCGGGTGGTGCTCACCCACGACGTCGCCCAGCGCGACAACCTGCGCGTCGGCCGCCACGACGGCGTCGCGAGCGTGATCGAGACGCTGAAGGGGCATCCGCTGTTCGCCCACATCACGCTCACCCGCTCGGAGCGCTCGGCGATCGCGGCGCTCGTGTCGGAGATGCTCGACGGGGCCGAGCTCACCTAGAGCCCTGCGACACGCGTCGCGCGATCGCGCGCACGGAGGTCACGCGCGTCGGAGCGAGGATCCCGGATCCGTCCCCCGACGCGATCGAATCCTGCCGACGGGCCGTCGCGCTCGTGGCGCCTTCGTCGTGCAGGGCGCTACTTCGCCTGCGGCGGGCGCGTCATCGAGCAGCAGGTCGAGGGCGGCGTCGAGCTGCTCCTCGGTGAGGTCGCCGCGCTCGAGGTAGCCGAGGTCGACCACGGCCTCGCGCACCGTGATGCCCTTGGCGACCGCGTGCTTCGCGATCTTCGCGGCGGCCTCGTAGCCGATGAGCTTGTTGAGCGGCGTGACGATCGACGGCGACATGCCGGCGAGGGCGTTCGCGCGCTCGACGTTCGGCCTCGAGCCCGTCGATGGTCTTGTCGGCGAGCAGGCGCGAGGCGCTCGTGAGCAGGCGGATCGACTCGAGCAGCGCGGTGCCCATGACCGGGATCTGCACGTTGAGCTCGAACGAGCCCGACGCGCCGCCCCACGCGATGGTCGCGTCGTTGCCGATGACGCGGGCGCACACCATGAGCACGGCCTCGGGGATGACCGGGTTGACCTTGCCGGGCATGATCGACGAGCCGGGCTGGAGGTCGGGGATGCTGCAGCTCGCCGAGCCCGGTGTTCGGGCCCGAGCCCATCCAGCGCAGGTCGTTGCAGATCTTCGTGAGGCTCACGGCGATGGTGCGCAGCGCTCCGGATGCCTCGACGAGGCCGTCGCGGTTGGCCTGCGCCTCGAAGTGGTCGGCGGCCTCGGTGATCGGCAGCTCGGTCTCGAGCTGCAGCGAGCTCGATGACGAGCTGCGGGAAGCCGGCCGGGGTGTTGATGCCGGTGCCGACGGCGGTGCCGCCGAGCGGCACCTCGGCGACGCGGGGGAGCGCCGAGCGCACGCGCTCGATGCCGAGGCGCACCTGGCGGGCGTAGCCGCCGAACTCCTGGCCGAGGGTGACGGGGGTCGCGTCCATGAGGTGGGTGCGGCCGGACTTGACGATGCCCGCCCACGCCTCGGCCTTCGCCTCGAGGGCGACGGCGAGGTGGTCGAGCGCGGGGATGAGGTCGTCGATGAGCGCGCCGGTGACGGCGATGTGCACCGAGGTCGGGAACACGTCGTTCGAGGACTGCGACGCGTTCACGTGGTCGTTCGGGTGCACCGGGCTGGCCGAGGCTGCGCGATGGCGAGCGTCGCGAGCACCTCGTTCATGTTCATGTTCGAGGACGTGCCCGAGCCGGTCTGGTAGACGTCGAGCGGGAACTCGCCGTCGTGCTCGCCCGCGATGACCTCGTCGGCGGCCCCGGCGATGGCGCGCGCGATCGCCGGGTCGAGCACGCCGAGCCGCTCGTTGGCGAGGGCGGCGGACTTCTTGATGCGGGCGAGCGCGGCGATCTGCGCGGGCTCGAGGGTGTCGCCCGAGATCGGGAAGTTCTCGACGGCGCGCTGGGTCTGTGCGCTGTAGAGCGCGGATGCGGGAACCCGCACCTCGCCCATCGTGTCGTGCTCGATGCGGTAGTCGGCGGCGTTGTCCACCACGGTGTGTTCCCCTTCGGTTGCGTGCCGGGCCCTCCCGGCGAGTGCCGCGAGTGCGGCGGTCAGATGCGTCCGACGACGATGTCGGTCTCGGCGCGCCCTTCGACGAGTCGGTAGTTCGCGCCGACGATAGCCAGCGTACCCGCTGCGATCGCGTCGCTGATCATCTCGGAGCTCTCGAGGAGCTCGGCGACGGTGTCGCGCAGGTGCTCGCGACCGACGAACCCGGCGTCGACGTCGGCGGGCGAGATCGGCGCCCCGGGCTCGCCGCCCGCGACGCGGCGCACGGCCGGCACGATCCGGTCGACGAGCGTCGCGATGTGGGCGGGCAGCGGCGCGGCGTCGGGCGCCTGCGAGTCGATCGCGGCCCGCACCGCACCGCACTCGTCGTGGCCGAGCACGAGGATGAGCGGAACGCCGAGCACGCCGACGGCGTACTCGAGCGAGCCGAGCACCGAGTCGGAGATCACCTGGCCGGCGTTGCGCACGACGAAGGCGTCGCCGAGGCCCACGTCGAAGATGATCTCGGCCGAGAGGCGCGAGTCGCTGCATCCGAAGATCGCGACCAGCGGCCGCTGCCGGTGGGCGAGCGACGTGCGGTGGTCGACGTCCTGGCGCGGATGCTGCGGCTGCGCCGGCGATGAACCGCTCGTTGCCGCGGCGGAGCTCGCGCCACGTCGCGGCCGGCGTCGGCGGGACGTTCGGTCGGCTGCTCGCTCACGGCGGGTCCTCTCAGCTGGTCTTGCGCGTCGTCGATGGTGGGGACGAGGGCGGCGGCGAGCGTCTCGAACTCCTCGGGCGTGGCCGTGCCGAGCAGCACGAACGTGCTGCCGCCGGCCTCGGTCGTGAGGCCGTAGCGGGCGTTGCCCACGTCGTCGCCGCTGTCGCGGTTGTCGTAGACCGTCCACTCGACGCCGTCGATCGTGATCGTGCCGGTCGCGAGCGTGCGCTCGAGCAGCCCGGCGACCCACGTGGGGTTCGCCTCGAGCCCCTGGTACATGCCGATGTACTCGTTGCTCGGCGTGAGGTAGCCCACGTACCACGCGGTCACGCCGTCGACCGTGGACGTGCGCAGCTCGGCGGCGTTGGCGCGCCAGCCCTCGGGCAGGACTCGGGCACCGCGAGCGGGTCGTCGCTGGCGACCTGCGCCTGCTCGGCGACCGCGGCGACGTCGATGTCGCGTTCCATCGGGGTGTCGCTGCGCGGCACGAGGAGCACGATCACGAGCACGACGAGCAGGCTCGCGCCGAGCGCGAGCACGAGGTTCTGCACCGTCTGGCGCTGGCGGTGCTTGAGCGAGTTCTCGGCCTTGCGGGCGGCCGTCTCCTCGGGCGTCTCGGGGCGGCCGAGCTCGGCGACGACGCGCGGGGGCTTCTGCTCGTGCCATCAGCGCGCGCCGCCGTCGTCGGATGCCGCGGGGCCGCCGCGCCCGGCTCCCGCCCGTGCGGCGTCGAGGCGCGCCTTCGCGCCGATCAGCCACTCCTCGCAGCGCGCGGCGAGCGCCTCGCCGCGCTCCCACAGCGCGAGCGACTGCTCGAGGGTCGCGGAGCCCTGCTCGAGCTCGGCGACGACCTGCACGAGCTCGTCGCGCGCCTGCTCATAGCTGAGTTCGGCGACATCCGTGGTGGGGGGCATGCCCCCATTCTATTCGGCGCCGCCGACCCGCGCCGTCGCGGTGCGACGGCGACCGGTGGAGACCGCGCCCGAGCGCGCCCTCGGCGAGGGTGAGCGTGAGGCGCGCGCCCTCGGGCGCGCCCTGCGGCCCGCGCAGCACGTGCCCGTCGTGCGCCCTGCACGATCGCGTAGCCGCGGTCGAGCGTCGCCTGCGGCGAGAGCGCACGCAGGTGGCCGCGCAGCTCGCCGACGCGCGCGGCCTGCCGCTCGATGCAGCGCTCGACGAGCTCGGAGCCGCGCGCGACCCACCGGGTGAGCTCCTCGGCGCGGCGGTCGACGATCCAGCCGGTGTCGGCGAGGGCCGGCCGCGCCCGCAGGTGCCCGATGCGGTCGATCTCGCGGGTGAGCATCGACGGAGAGGCGCATGCCGAGGCGCGCCCGCGCCTGCTCGACGCGCGCGAGCTCCTCGGCGACGTCGGGCACGACGCGCTTCGCGGCATCCGTCGGCGTCGAGGCCCGCAGGTCGGCGACCTCGTCGAGCAGCGGCCGGTCGGCCTCGTGGCCGATCGCCGAGACGATGGGCGTGGATGCCGCGGCGGCGGCCCGCACGACGCGCTCGTCGCTGAAGCCCAGCAGGTTCTGGAAGTCGCCGCCGCCGCGCGCGACGATGATGACCTCGACCTCGGGGTCGGCGTCGAGGCGCGCGGATCGCGGCGACGACCTCGGGCGCCGTGCGGTCGCCCTGCACCGCCGCGTAGGCCGATGCGGAACTCGACGGCCGGCCAGCGCAGCCGCGCGTTGCGCAGCACGTCTTGCTCGGCGTCGCTGTCGCGGCCGGTGACGAGGCCGACGACGGCCGGGCAGGAACGGGAGGCGCTTCTTGCGGCGCGGCGTCGAAGAGCCCCTCGGCGGCGAGCTGGGCGCGCAGCCGCTCGAGCCGCTCGAGCAGGTCGCCGAGGCCGACGTGCTTCATGTCGTAGACCTGCATCGACAGCGAGCCGCCCTTGACCCACCAGCTCGGCTTCACGAGCAGGATCGCGTGGTCGCCCTGCTTGAACTGCTCGGCGAGGCGCGCCCGCACCGACGACCACATCGTGAACGAGAGGGTGGCGTCGGCCTCGAGGTCCTTCAGCTTGCCGTAGACGTTGCCGCCGGAGACGCCCCACTGGGTGATCTCGCCCTCGACCCAGACGGTGCCGAGGCGGTCGAGGTAGTCCTTCAGCTTCGCGGAGAGGAGCGCGACCGGCCACGGGTGCTCGCGCGTCGCCGGTGCATCCGTCATCGAGTCTCTCCCGTTCTCCGTGCAGCCGTTCCCGTCGCCGATCGCTCAGCATCGCCCGCGTAGGATGGACACCGTGACGAGTACGACGGATGCCCCGCGGATCGGCCTCGGCATGCCCAGGGTCCCGGGCGTGCGCGGCCGGCTCAAGGATATCCCCGTCCCCGGACACAAGCGCGTGCTGCTCGCGGCGCCGCGCGGGTACTGCGCCGGCGTCGACCGGGCCGTGATCGCCGTCGAGAAGGCGCTCGAGCACTACGGCGCGCCGGTCTACGTGCGCAAGCAGATCGTGCACAACATCCACGTGGTCACCGAGCTCGAGCAGCAGGGCGCGATCTTCGTCGACGAGGTCGACGAGGTGCCCGAGGGCGCCCACATCGTCTTCAGCGCGCACGGCGTCTCGCCCGCGGTCGTGAACGCCGCCGCCGACCGCGGCCTGCACGCCATCGACGCCACGTGCCCGCTCGTGACCAAGGTGCACCGCGAGGCCGTGCGCTTCGCGCGCGACGACTTCGAGATCCTGCTCATCGGCCACGAGGGCCACGAGGAGGTCGAGGGCACCGCCGGCGAGGCGCCCGACCACGTCACCATCGTCAACAGCCCCGACGACGTGCCGAACATCGAGGTGCGCGACCCCGACAAGGTGGTCTGGCTCTCGCAGACCACGCTCTCGGTCGACGAGACCATGGAGACGGTGCGGCGCCTGCGCGAGCGGTTCCCGAACCTGCAGGACCCGCCCAGCGACGACATCTGCTACGCCACGCAGAACCGCCAGGTGGCCATCAAGAAGGTCGCGCAGGACGCCGACCTCGTGATCGTCGTCGGGTCGGCGAACAGCTCCAACAGCGTGCGGCTCGTCGAGGTCGCGCTCGAGTACGGCGCGAAGGCCGCCTATCGCGTCGACTACGCGAGCGAGGTCAAGCAGGAGTGGCTCGACGGCGTCGAGACGGTCGGCGTGACGAGCGGGGCATCCGTGCCCGAGGAGCTCGTGAAGGAGCTGCTCGACGCCCTCGCCGACGCCGGCTACGGCGACGTGGCCGAGGTGAAGACGGCCGAGGAGGACCTGATGTTCTCCTTGCCGAAGGAGCTGCGCCACGACCTCGCGGAGGAGGACCTCGATGTTCTCGCTCCCCAAGGAGCTGCGCCGCGACCTCGCCGGCAACCGCGACGCGCGCGCGCTCGGCGGTCGCTCGGCACGCTGACCGGGCATGCCGCCGGACGCTGCCATCCTGGGGCGACCGATCCGGCGTCCGGCCGCGGCGCCCGCGTCAGCTGCGGGTCGTCGTGAGCTGCTCGATGAGGGCGGGGTCGCCGCTGAGGGCGATGGCGGTGAAGACGAACAGGGCGATCGCCGCGATGACGCCGCCCGCGATGGGCAGCCAGAAGGAGGGCCGTCGGGCGCGCATGAGCGCGACCGAGCCGAGCGCCGCGGCCACCCAGATGACGACCTGCACGATCGAGCCCGTGAGGATGAGCCCGGGGATCTCGGGTCCGGGCGTGTAGGGGTCGATGCCCTCCTGCGTGTGCAGCAGCTGCATCGAGTCGGGCAGCGCCTGCAGCACGCCGATCGAGAGCCAGACCCCGAGCACGCCGATCACCAGCAGCAGGATCGTGACGGCGCGATCGGCGGGCCGTTCGGGTCGCATGCTGCGTCGACGGATGCCGCGGACGGGGCACGCTCCGCACGCGGTGGCGGCGGCGTGGCCATCTGCGGAGCCGGATCGGACGTGGTCTCCCCCGGCGGCGGCTGCCAGGTCCACCCCTCGGGCGCGTACTCGCCGTACTGCGGGCGCGGGCGCTCGTCGCGGGGTGCGGGCGACCCCGCGGAGCCCCCGGTGGTCGGCCGTTCGGCCGGCTCGTCGGGGGTCCGCGGGGCGTGCTGTTCCGGCATCCGGGACCTAGGCGCTGATCGACTGCGCGGCGGAGCCGAGCTGCCGCGTGGACTCGCCGACGCGCACGGCCATGGCCGACTCGGCGACCTTGCCCCACGCACGCGGGTCGTACTGCTTCTTGTTGCCGACGCTGCCGTCGACCTTGAGCACGCCCTCGTAGTTGGAGAACATGTAGCCGGCGACCGAGCGCGTGAACGCGTACTGCGTGTCGGTGTCGATGTTCATCTTCACGACGCCGTTGGCGACCGCCGTGGCGATCTCCTCGTCGGTCGAGCCCGAGCCGCCGTGGAAGACGAGGTCGAGCGGCTTCGGGCCGGTGCCGTACTTGGCTGCGAGGCCGTCCTGGATCTCCTTGAGGAGCTCGGGCTTGAGCTTCACGTTGCCGGGCGCGTAGACGCCGTGCACGTTGCCGAAGGTGAGGGCGGCCATGTAGCGGCCCTGCTCGCCGAGGCCGAGCGCCTCGACCGTCGCGATCGCGTCGTCGAGGGTCGTGTAGAGGTGCTCGTTGATGTCGTGGCTGACGCCGTCCTCCTCGCCGCCGACGACGCCGATCTCGACCTCGAGGATGGCGTTGATCGCCTTCATGCGGGGGAGGATCTGCTTGGCGATCTCGAGGTTCTCGTCGAGCGGCACGGCCGAGCCGTCCCACATGTGCGACTGGAAGATCGGGTTGCGACCCGCCTTGACCTCCTCCTCGGAGGCGGCGATGAGCGGGTAGACGAAGTCGTCGAGCGCGTTCTTCGGGCAGTGGTCGGTGTGCAGCGCGACGGTGATCGGGTACGACTTCGCGACCTCGTGGGCGAAGCGCGCGAACGCGAGCGCGCCCGTGGCGCGGGCCTTGACGGTGTGGCCGGCGAAGTAGTCGGCGCCGCCGGTGGTGACCTGGATGATGCCGTCGGAGCCCGCCTCGGTGAGCCCCTGCAGCACCGCGTTGAGCGTCTGCGAGGAGGAGACGTTGAACGCCGGGAAGGCGAAGCCCTTCGCCTTGGCGGTGTCGAGCATCTCGGCGTACTGCTCCGGGGTTGCGATGGGCATGGTGCTCCTTCGAGGTGACGTCAGGTTTGCCACCGAGTCTAGCGAGGTGGCGAGGAGTGCTCACGAGTCGCGGATGCCGCTGCGTCGGTCACGGCAGGATGGACGCATGCCCCGACTCGCCCTCGCCGAACTCGGCATCGCACCGCATGCTCCTCGACGCGACCCGGGTCGCGGCGCTCGCCGCAGCCGAACGGGTGGGCGGCGGCGACCGCGATGCCGTCGATGGGGCGGCGGTCGCCGCCATGCGTGCGGCGCTCGCCGTCGTGCCGGTCGACGGCCGCGTCGTCGTCGGGGAGGGCGAGAAGGATGCCGCGCCGATGCTGCACCTCGGCGAGCGGTTCGGCACCGGTGCGGGTCCGGCGATCGACATCGCGGTCGACCCGGTCGACGGGACGAGCCTCGCCGCCGCGGGCCTGCCGGGCGCGATGGCCGTGATGGCGGTCGCGCCGCGCGGCGCGTTCCTCGACATCGGCCAGGCGCACTACATGGAGAAGCTCGTCGGCAGGGTGCCGGGACTGCGACTCGACGCGCCGCTCGGCGAGGCGATCCGGAGGATCGCCGAGGCCCGGGGCGTCGCCGCAGCCGACGTGCGGGTCGCGGTGCAGGAGCGGCCGCGGAACGACGCCACGTCCGCGCGGCCCGCGCGGCGGGGGCATCCGTCGAGCTCTTCGAGCACGGCGACGTCGAGCGGTGCCTGCGGGCGGTCCGTCCCGAGCGGTGACCTCGATCTCGTCGTCGGGCATCGGCGGCGCGCCCGAGGGCGTGCTGACGGCCGCCGCGGTGCGCGCGCTCGGCGGCTTGATGCAGGCGCGGCTCGCGCCGCAGTCGGATGCGGAGGCGGCACGCATCGCGGGGCGGGACTGGGACCGGACGGATCTACGCCCTCGAGGAGCTGTGCGGGGCGGATGCGTGGCTCTTCCTGACTGCGGTGACGCCGATCGACCTCGGACCGGACGAGCGACTCTCGCCCGGTCGTTCGTGGGGGATCGGCCCCCACTGGGAATCGCCGCTCACACCGGCGCCGCGGTCGGCAGCGCGCCGATCTGGGACATGATCATGAAGAGGTCGCAGTACTGCGTGATCTCGACGATCCTGCCGTTCCGGATCCGCAGCAGGTCCCAGCCGGCGAACTTGACCTTCCTCCCGCTCGCCGGAACTCCCGCGAAGTCGCCTCGATGGGTGGCGGTGTACGTGAGCCAAGCGCTCACGAGATCGCCTTCCTGGACGAGGTGATCCACTCGGGTCGCCATGTCGGGGAAGGCGACCAGGAATCCGGCGAGTGAGCGCTTCAGCTCGTGCGAGGTCGGCGCCGGCGCCGGCGTGACCGATCGCAGGTCGCGCGCACACCTCGTCCAGGTCCTCGGGTCGACCGCTGTCGACGATGTCGTAGAAGCGACGCACGACGTCCTTCTCCGGTGGTGTCCATGACGTTCCTCCTCGTGTCCCGACTGGTGTCGATGCTTCGAGGATCCTGCTGTTCCACCCCTCGGATGCATGGGGAATGTTCCCTGTTCACGTTCCCGAGGTCTCGTGTCAGGAGTGCTCCGCCGGCCGTCGCGATCGGTGGCTGCGCCACGTGGAGGAGCGCGTATGCGGCTGCCTCCGTTCGACTGCGGAGCCCGAGCTTCATCAGGATGCTGCTGACGTGGTTGCCGGCGGTCTTCGTGCTGATGAACAGCCTCGTCGGCGATCTCGGCGTTGGACAGGCCCTGAGCGACCAGCCGCAGCACCTCCTGCTCGCGCCGCGTGAGCACGCCGACGTCACGCGGGCCGGTGCGGCCCCGGACACCGAGTCCGCGGAGGAACGCCGAGACGCGGTCGGCCTCGGCCGTCGCTCCCATCCGGTCGAATGCCTGGAGCGCGCTTCGGGCCTCGGCCACGGCCAGGCTGCGATCCCGACTCGAGCAGTGCGTGCGCCAGGGCGACTCGCGTCGTTCCGGCCTCGAGCGAGGCGCCTGCCCTGGCGAAGCCGACGCACGCGGACCTCAGCAGCGTCGGCGGCCGCGCTCGCGCTCGTCGGCGAGGTCGACCTTCCCGAGGGCCTGGTCGCGGAACGCCGCATGCAGCCTCGTGCCGGTGATGGCCGCCAGTCCCCGCGATCGCGCGCGGCCGAGGACGCGGCCAGCTCGACGTCTCCGCGGTCGAGGGCGGCGTCGACGAGCCGGACCAGCAGCGGAAGGCCGCAGGACCGGTCGTGTCGTCGCATCCATCCGAGCGCGATCGCGCAGGCGATGCACCGCGCCGGGGCGGGCCGGCCGAGGGCCAGGTCGAGTGCAGCGCGCCGCGGCGACGCAGTCGGGGTCGTCCTCGAACCCGGTGAGGAGGGCCTCCGCCTCCGTCAGTCGCCCCTGCAGCACGCGCAACTCGACGAGGTCGCGCCACCGGATGCAGGCAGCGGGGTCGGAGGCCGGTGGTCGGTCAAGCTCCGCGACCGCTCGCTCGAGTTCCTGCTCGGCAGCGTCGAGGCGACCGACCACGAGGTAGACCCCACCGCAGCATCCGGTGCAGAACGCGGAGATGAGGTCGAGTGGCCGACGCGCTCTCGAACGGAAGCAACGGCCCGAACGCGTACGGACGATCGGTAGCTCGCCAGGAACCGCGCCCAGGGTTCGACCATGCCGGCGTCTCCCACGAGACCTGCCACTTCCATCAGCGTGCACAGTGCCTCGCCGATGTACTGCACGTCGTGCCCCTCGCCGGAGGTCGCCGCCACCATCGCCTCGTTCAGGTCCTCCAGCCCGGTCGCCACCGACCCGCCGCTCGACGCGGCATGCACCCCTGCGGCTGAGCGCCACGATCTCGAGGTCGCGATCCCGGCGATCGCGGGCGATCGCGACGGCGCGGTCGGCCTGCTCGGCCGACTTCAGATCGGGCGGGCCGATCTCGGACTCGGCGAGGGCGATCCAGCCGCGCAATGCGCCGTCGTCGACCAGGTCGCCGAGCAGCGACCTCGCACGCGCGAGCCAGCCGTCGGCCATCTCGGCACGCCGGAAGAGGTTCCGGTACTGCCGGGCGAGCCAGATCGCGACGCCGGCGGCCTCGGCGTCCCGTCCCTCACGACGCAGAAGGGCGAAGGCGCGGCCGCGCAGCTCGAGGGCACCGCCCGGATCGTCGAGCCACCACAGGGCCCGGCCGAGGCCGTCGAGCGCATCCGCCGATTCGGATCTCGTCCCAGGCCGAGCGGAACTCGTCGCGCGCTGACCGCCCAGTCGCCACTGGCCATGGCGGACCGGCCGGCCTCGAGCTGCGCGTGCGCGCTCATACTCCCGATGATGGCACCGAATCGCCCGGCACGATTCCGGACGCCCAGACCCATCCGCAAGGCCTGATCCAACCGTAAAGATTGCACGATCTTTCACGTCGAATCGTCCCGAACCGGCCCTGCCTGCAGAAGCATCCTCGCTAGTCTCGAACTGACGCCCCCCGCCTTCGGCGACGTCCGGGCGTCGACACCAGATCCGTTCCGGGAGGACCCCTCGATGGTGAGCACCGATACCTCAACCCTCTACCTGCACCCCGATCGCAACATCGCGCTCGAGCTGGTGCGGGCCACCGAGGCGGCCGCCATCCGTTCCTACCCGTGGATCGGCCGCGGCGAGAAGCTCGCCGCCGACGGGGCCGCGGTCGACGCGATGCGCGCCTTCCTCGGCACGGTCAACTTCGACGGCGTCGTGGTGATCGGCGAGGGCGAGAAGGACGAAGCGCCGATGCTCTTCAACGGCGAGCGGGTCGGCAACGGGCGCGGCCCCGCGTGCGACATCGCGGTCGACCCGATCGACGGCACCTCGCTCACGGCCGCCGGGCGACAGAACGCGCTGTCGGTCATCGCGGTGGCCGACCGCGGCACCATGCTCGACGCGTCGACGGTCTTCTACATGGACAAGATCGTCACGGATGCCGCGGGCATCGGCGTCGTCGACATCCGCAAGCCGATCGGCGAGAACCTGCGCGCGCTCGCCGCGGCGAAGGGCAAGGAGCGTCGGCGAGCTGCGCGTCGCCGTGCTCAACCGCCCCCGCCACGAGCAGCTCATCGCCGACATCCGCGAGGCCGGCGCCGGCACCCGCCTGATCAGCGACGGCGACGTGGCCGGCGGCATCAACGCGGCCCGCTACGAGTCGCGCATCGACATGTGCGTCGGCATCGGCGGCAGCCCCGAGGGCATCACCACGGCGTGCGCCATCAAGGCGCTCGGCGGGTTCATGCAGGGCAAGCTCGCGCCGAAGGACGACGCCGAGCGCGCACGCGGCGAGGCGGCCGGGCTCGACTGCGACCGCGTCTACGAGCTCGACGACCTCGTGCGCAGCGACAACACGTTCTTCGTCGCCACCGGCGTGACCGACGGCGAGCTCGTCGACGGCGTGCGCAAGAAGGGCCCGATCATCCGCACCGAGAGCATCGTGCTGCGCGGCCGGTCGGGCACGATCCGCCGCGTCGTCGCCGACCACCTCGTCGAGAAGTGGCTCGACGAAGCCGACCGATGACCTGATCTCGCGGGCGGATGTCCGTGGGGGACGCGAGAATGGGCCGATGACCGACGACACTCGCCTGCCGCGAGCGCTCCGGCCGTTCTCGTCGGGGCAGTACCGGCTGCTCGTCGGCGCGCTCGCCGCGTCCCTGCTCTCGGCGGGGGCGTGGCTGGTCGCGGCCGTGTGGCAGGTCGTCGAGCTCGGCGGCTCGCCGATCGACCTCTCGTACGTCGCCGTGGGCTCGAGCCTCGGACTCGTGCTCGCGGTGCTCATCGGCGGGGTCGCCGCCGACCGCATCCCGCAGCGTCGCATCCTGATCGTGGTCGAGGTCGTGCGCGGGCTCGCGTTCGCGGTCGCCGCGGTGCTCGCCGCGACGGGCGTCATCGAGGTGTGGCAGATCGCCCTGCTCTCGTTCGTGCTCGGGCTGGCCGACGGGTTCTTCTACCCGGCGTACTCCGCGTGGCTGCCGGCGATCCTCCCGCCAGGGCAGCTGCTCGCGGCGAACGGCATCGAGGGCGTGCTGCGGCCCGCGGTCATGCAGGCGGCCGGCCCGGCGCTGGCGAGCCTGCTCATCGCCGTGCAGGCGCCGTGGCTCGCATTCGCGGCCGTCGCCGTGCTGCAGGTCGTCGCGGCCATCGTGCTGGCGATGATGCGCACGACGCCGGTGCGGCGCGATCCGAACGAGGTGGTGGCGCATCCGCTGCGGCAGTCGTTCATCGACCTGCGCGACGGGTTCGCCTACCTGCTGCGCACCCGCTGGCTGTTCGCGACGCTGGTGTTCTCGATCATCCTCGTGTTCCTCATCATGGGACCGATCGAGGTGCTGCTGCCGTTCGCCGTCAAGGACCAGACGGGTGGCGGCGCGGGCGCCTTCGCGCTCGCCCTGGGCGCGTTCGGGTTGGGCGGCGCCGTGGGCTCGCTCACGGTCGCGTCGCTGCGCCTGCCTCGCCGGTACCTCACGCTCATGATCCTCGCGTGGGGCGTCGGATGCGTGCCGCTCGCGGTCATCGGCCTCACCTCGTGGCTGTGGGTCATGGTCGTGGCGCTCTTCATCGTCGGCGTGCTCTTCGACGGCGCCCAGGTCGTGTGGGGCACGCTCCTGCAGCGGCGAGTCCCGCCGTCGATGCTGGGCCGCGTGTCGAGCCTCGACTTCTTCGTGTCGCTCGCGCTCATGCCGATCTCGATGGCGGTCGCCGGGCCCGTCGGCGAGGCGATCGGGCTCGCGCCGGCGTTCCTCATCGCGGGTCTCGTGCCGCCGTTCCTCGCGTTCGCGACGCTCGCGCTCGCCCGGCTCAAGGACGACGAGCTGTCGCATCCGCTCGACGGACATCTCGACGCGCGCCACCGTCACCGGAGCCGAGGCCGCTGCCGGGTTCGAGCTCCCCGTCGACGAGGAGCATCCGATCGCCGACCGGCCCCGGAGCGCCGACCGAGCCAGCTGACGCCCGAGCCGAGCGTGCATCGAGCCGCGAGCGCGCGGCCGGACGCGCGCAAGGGGTCGACCAGCGCGGGCGCGCGTGCGAGTCTGGGCGGGAGCGAAGGAGGGACCAGATGGTCACCATTCGAGATGCATTCCCGGCTTCAGCGTCGACGACATCGCCGCCGCCCGCGAGTTCTACGGCACCAAGCTCGGGCTCCCGGTCGAGGACGACGCGATGGGCGCCCTGCAGGTCACGCTGCCCTCGAGCCAGGCGGTGTTCATCTACCCGAAGCCGAACCACGAGCCGGCGACGTTCACGGTGCTGAACCTCGTGGTCGAGGACATCGACCGCGCCGTCGACGAGCTCAACGAGGCGGGCGTGGTGACGAAGATCTACACGGGCGCCGACGACTTCGGCACCGACGATCGGGGGATCGCGCGGGGCAGCGAGAGCGGCCAGGGGCCCGACATCGCGTGGTTCCGCGACCCCGCCGGCAACGTCATCAGCGTGCTCGTGAGCTGAGCCGGGCGAGCGAGGCGACCGCTCGACCGGCGTCAGTCGCGCGCGGCGACGCGCCGCCGGCCCGGCGTCAGTCGTGCGCGACGGCGTCGGGCGACTCGATCTGGCGGCGGATGTCGGGGTCGAGGTCGGCCCCGGTGCCCGCCACCAGCTCGTACGCGGTGAGCTCGCGCGGCGCCTCCTCGATGCCCCGCAGCGGAGCGAGCACCTTCGACTCGTCGAGGGCGCCGAGCTTGCGGGCCGTGGGGAGCACCTGGCGCTCGAGCGAGCCCACGAAGGCGTTGTAGTCCTTGACGCTGCGCTCGATGGTGCGGCCGAGCTTCTCGATGTGGCTCGCCGTGGTGGCGAGGCGCGAGTAGAGCTCGCGGCTGAGGTCGAACAGCGTCTTGGCCTCGTTGGTGAGCACGTCCTGCTGCCACGAGAACGCGACCGTCTTGAGCACCGACCAGAGCGTGACGGGCGAGGCGAGGGCGACGCGCTTCGAGAACGCGAACTCCATGATGCTGGGGTCGGCTTCGAGGGCCGCCGAGACGAGCGACTCGCTGGGGATGAACGCGATGACGAGCTCGGGGGAGGCGTCGAGGCCGTTCCAGTAGCCCTTGGAGCCGAGCGCCGTGATGTGCGCGCGCACCGCCTGCACGTGCTGCTTCATGAACTCGGCGCGCCGTGCGGCATCCGCCCCGCTCGCCGTGGCCGGGATCTGGCTGGCCTCGAGGTAGGCGTTGAACGGCACCTTGGCGTCGACCGCGATCGACTTGCCCCCCGGCAGGCGCACGACCATGTCGGGACGGCCGTGGCCCGAGTCGCTCGAGATGCTGGACTGCACGTCGAAGTCGACGCGCTCGACCAGGCCGGCGGCCTCGACCACGCTGCGGAGCTGCGTCTCGCCCCAGACGCCGCGGGTGCTGTTGGAGCGGAGCGCCGACGCGAGCGACTCGGCGGTGGAACGGAGGCGCTCCTCGGATTCGGCGGCGCTCTTCAGCTGCTGGCTGAGCTCGCCGTGCTGGAGGTTGCGCTGCGACTCGAGCTGGGTGACCTTCGACTGCATCTCGGTGAGCGACTGCTTGACGGGGGCGAGGGCCTGGAGCACGCGGCTCTCGGCCTGCTCGCGCGCCTCGCGCGCCTGCTGCTCGGCGCGGTGCTGCTCGACCAGCTCGCGCTGCTGCTGCTGGGCGGCGAGGATCTGGTCGCGCAGCGCCTCTGCGGTGGCCTGCGTCGCGGCGAGCTCCTCGCGCAGGAGCGACTTCGCGGCCTCTTCGCCCGCGCGCACCTCGGCGACCTGCGCCTGGTGGCGCGCCTCGACGAGCGCGGGATCTTCGGCGACCGGCGCCGTCGGCGTGCGCCGCGACGACAGGACGGCGACCGCGAGGCCGCCGACGAGTGCGCCGACGATGAGGCCGATGACGAGTGCGAGGAGGTCCATGTCGACAGTGTCGCAGCGGCGTCCGACATCGCCCGAGAAGGGGCTCGGCCGGGCGCGCATCCGCGCCCTCGCGCGTACGTCCGCGCCCTCGCCTACATTCGCGCGCGCGGCGCGCATCCGCGGCATCCGAGCGTGATTCAGGCAATCGGGCGCGATTCAGGCGGGAATCCCGAGCGTCGGCCTGAGCAGCGCCCGATTGCCTGAGACGCGCCCGACGGCTACTGCAGCGCCATCGGCCCGTGCACGGAGCGCTGCTCGCGCGTCGCGACGCTGCCGATCGCGCCGAACGGCACGCGGGTGATGTGCGCGAGGCGCTCGACGTCGTCGGCCTCGTGCCGCTTCGCCGCGTGCACGATGATCGCGGCGCAGGCCTCGGCGTCGGCCAGCGCGTCGTGGTGCGAGAAGTCCTCGAACCCCGCCGCCATGGCCGCGACCGGGAGCCGGTAGGACTCGAGGTGGTAGGTCTTGCGGGCCACCTGCAGGCTGCAGAGCGACCGGTAGTCGGGGACGGCGAGCCCGAACGCCTCGGACGTCTTGACGATCACGGCCATGTCGAACCCGGCGTTGTGGGCGACCAGCACGTCGGTTCCGGCGAACTCGCGCAGCGCGGGGAGGTGGTCGGCCCAGCCGGGGGCATCCGCCACCATCTCGGGCGTGATGCCGTGGATGCGGATGTTCCACTCCGAGAAGTCGTTGTGGGGGAACGGCGGCCGGATGTACCAGTGCACGCGATCGACGACGCGGCCGTCTCGCACCTTCACCAGGCCGACGGAACAGGCCGACGCGCTCGACGGGTTTGCGGTTTCGAAGTCGATCGCGGTGAAGTCCACTGGCACGCGAGCATCGTCGCACGCGGGTCCGACACGGCCGGGCGCGCCGTCGGGCGCGTCGGCGATCGGTGCCGAAACAGGTTGACGGATGCCGCGGGCAGGGCGTGGAATGGCTGCGGGAGCGCCCTGCCGACGAGCGCGCCGCGAGGTGAGGAGACCGGATGACCGAGCTGCCCGCACCGGTGGAGGAGGCGTTCGCCGCCACGAACGACGGCGATCTCGGGCGCTTCGTCGCGGCGTTCGCGGCCGACGGCGTGATCGACGACTGGGGCCGCGAGTTCCGCGGCCACGAGGAGATCGAGGGCTGGAGCCGGCGGGAGTCGATCGGCGTGCAGCAGACCTTCGCGGTCACCGACGTGCGCCAGGGCGACGGCGAGGTCGTCGTGATCGCCGACGTCGGCGGCGGCGGGTTCAACGGGCCCTCGACGTTCACCTTCCGGCTGGCGCCCGACGGCGCCGCCATCGAGCGCATGACGATCACGGCATGAACGACGCACCGGCACCCGCAGCGGCCGACGAGCCCGGCCTCGTCGTCGACCCGTCGGATCCCGAGACGCTCCGCACCGCGCGCTCGTTCGGCGCGGCGGCATCCGTGTACCACCAGGCCCGGCCGGGCTACCCGATCGACGCGATCGCGTGGCTCATCGGCGACGCGGTGCGCGTGCTCGACCTCGGCGCGGGCACCGGCAAGCTGACCGAGGCGCTCGTGGCACTGGATCGCGACGTCATCGCCGTCGATCCCGTCGAGGAGATGCTCGAGGAGCTCGAGGTCGCGGTGCCCGGCGTGCCGCGGATCCTCGGCACCGCCGAGGACATCCCCATCGAGGACGCCTCGGTCGACGCGGTCGTCGCCGGCCAGGCGTGGCACTGGTTCCAGCCCGATCGGGCGGTGCCCGAGATCGCCCGGGTCCTGCGGCCGGGCGGGGTGCTCGGACTCGTGTGGAACAGCCGCGACACGAGCGTCGACTGGCTGCGGCAGGCCGGCGAGATCATGCACGAGCGCCACGACGCGAGCGCCACGTTCGAGAGCTACGTCAGGATCGGCCGCCCGTTCGGCGAGATCGAGGAGCACACGGTCGAGTGGAGCGAGCGGATGTCGCGGGCGAGGTTCCTCGACCTCGTGCGCTCGCGCAGCTACTACATCACCGCGTCGGCGTCGGAGCAGGCGGCGACGATCGCGGCGCTCGAGACCCTGCTCGAGACGCACCCCGACCTGGCCGGCGCCGAGGAGCTCGCCGTGCCCTACGTCACGCGCTGCTTCCGCTCACGGCTCGGCTGAGACGCTGGTTCCGTCGTCGGTCCGCCGGCGCCGCTCCTCGACGGCGCGCCCCGAGGCGCCCCTACGCCGCGGCCGACCGCGCCCACCTCGCCTCACCCGTCCAGCAGGTCGGCCGTCGCGCGCAGGATCGCGACCACCGCCGCCGTCTGCCGATCGGATGCCGCTGCGCTCCCGGGCGCCGCGGCCTTGCCGTCGGCCGGCCTCCCGGCGAGCCGGCTCCGCCGCGCCACCGGGCCACCCGGCCCCTCGACCGACGCGCTCGCCGTGCCGAGCAGGATGCGGCCGCCGAGCACCTCCTCGCCGTGGAACTCGGGCGTCTGCCTGCGGTTCTGGCCGAACACCTCCACCACCGAGCGCACGAAGTCGCGGTTGGACACGCTGCCGACGCCCGACGCGAGCAGCGGCAGCGCCGCGCGCGTGAAGTCGCCCTGTCCGGCCGACTCCCACGCGACCTCGGTCGCCCGACAGGCGCTGAAGAGCACCTCGCGGCGCACGCCCGCGTTGCGCGGGGCGGCCGACGGGGTCGCCTCCGACGCGCGCACGCTCGCGATCGCGGCATCCCGCACCGGATCGGGCTCGGCCGACGCGGTCGCCACGCCGCGGTCGGCGCGGTACGCCTCCTCGTCCTCGCGGGTCAGCTCGACCGCCCTGGGCCGTGCGTCGCCGACGGGCGTGAGGTCGACGCGCGGCGCGCGGTTCGCCGATCCGGAGTGGCAGCTGTCGAAGAACGCCGTGAGGCTCACGCCCTCGGGGATCACGTCCCAGATGCGGGCGAGGTCGTCGTCGATGATCAGTCGGCCCTGCTTGCGGAAGTCGACCGGGCAGAGCGCCTCGTCCTTCGCGACGTCGCCGTCGTCCTCGTCGGCGTCGAGATCGGGCACGAACGTGCCGTGTCCCGAGTACTGCACCGTGAGCACGTCGCCCGGCGCCGCCCCGCTCACGAGTTCGAGGATGGCGCGCAGGATCGCGTCGCGCGTGGCTGCGGCATCCGTCAGCTCGGTCACGTCGAACCGGGCGTGCGGAACGCCTCGGCCCAGGCGTGGGCGTCGGCGACGCAGCCCTGCAGGCGGTCGCCCTCGTCGGGGTACGCGTCGACGCCGATGCAGAGCGCACGCCGAGCACCCGCGACCGGGCCATCGGCGGCGGACCGCGATCCGCCGGCGGCGGGGAGGTCCTCGTACTCGGGCCACGGCTCGACGGTGCGCGCCCGCCCCTTCGGGAACGGGGTGACGTCGCTGACGCCCGCGACGCGACGCGCGACGCTCTCCATGGTGGGCGCGTCGTCGTCGAAGTCGCCGTGCGAACGGGCGGCGCTCGCCACCCGCAGCCCGACGGCGTTCGGGGCGAGCACGAGGTCGCCATCTGCCGACGTGCCGGTGAAGAAGTCGGCGAGGTCGGCGTCGCGCGTGAGGAACTTCGCCATGCCGAGGATCGGCGTCGCCTTCTGCGGCTCGAACGAGGCGGACACGAGGTAGAGCAGCGACTTGTTGTAGATGCGCAGGCAGGTGTCGGCGCGTTCGGCGTCGTCGTCCATCGTGAAGACGGCGAGCCGCGCGATCTTGCCGCTCTTGGCGTGCGGGAGCACGAGCTTCGTGAACGTGTCGACGCGCACCGCGGGGGCGAGCAGGCTCAGTGACGCGATCTCGGGGACATCCGCCTCGAGCGCGGCCGGCAGCAGGTGCGAGTGGAAGATCGACCCGGCGCTGGGCCCACGGCGTGCACCTCGACCTCGCCGGGGTGCTCGGTCATCCACTTGCCGAGGGCGCGCACGAAGGCGTATCCGCCACCGCCCTTCACGGATGCCGCGGCCGCGTCGACCTTCATGTCGTTCCAGATCCCGCCGCCGCCGAGGAGCCGCGCGGCGACCTCGAGGAACGTGTCCTTCGCCTCGTCGACCCAGCCTCGACGGCCGCCGGAGGCCCACCGGCGCAGCGCGTCCCAGAGCGCGGTGCCGAGTCCCGTCTCCCACACGAAGTGGATGGGGTAGACGCCGTTCGCCTTCCACCAGGCGGTCTGCTGCATGGCGATGCCGAAGCCCGCCTCCTTGTCGACGAGCCCGCCGTGCGCGTAGAGCACGATCGGCACCGGGCCGGGCGCGTTCGCGGCGATGAACGCCGGCAGGTGGGTCGCGAAGATCGCGTCGATGTCGTCGGCGGTCGTGCGGAAGTCTCCCACGCTCGCCGCCGCCGCCGAGACGCCGGACGCGAGCCGGCCGTCCTCGAGGGTGATGACGTGCGGACGCAGGTCGGCGAGCTCGCCGGCCGAGAGCGCGGGAGCACCGCGCGTCGCCGCGGCCGAGGCGGGCGGGGCGCGGGCGGGGGGAGCGGACGGGCTCGGCGGGCGTGCGGCGTTCATGATGGGGGTCCTTCCGGGATGGGTCGGTCGAGCGATCGAGGTGGATGCGGGCGCGGGGTGCGCGTAGACGGCGTAGGCGATCGGAGAGGTCGGCGTCGTCGCGGCGGCGCGGCGGGCGGCGCGGGTCGCGTCGGCGATGGTGGCGTCGTCGTCGGCGAGCGCCGCGTAGAACGCCTCCACGAAGGTGGACGCGGGGTCGTCGCCGACGGCCCACGAGCATCCGACGAACGCGGCCGCGCCTCCGCGGAGGAACGCCTCGGGGAACCCGCCGAGCGCCGCAGGCCCCGACGGGAGGCGGCCGATGTCGACGCGTTGAGGAAACGAACGGGCCCTGCGCCGCGGCATCCACGACCCCGCGGTCGGGCAGGTCGTGGCGCAGCTCGCCGTCGGAGTAGCGGGCGAGGGGCACGTCCTCGACCTCGCTGAACGCGGCGAGCAGCAGCTCCTGCGCCTGCGGGGTGCCGTCGCTCCAGCGTCCGTGGCCGGCGAAGTGGAGCAGGTCGAATCCGTCGCGCATCAGGCCGCGATCCCGTCGGCGTCGTCGGGGTCGACGGTCTTCGCACGGAACCGCTCCTCGAGGAACCGGCGCTCCTCCGTGGTGTGCGTGAGCTGGAGGCGCTGGTCGGCGTACTCGGGGCAGACGTAGCGCACGCGGTCGGCGGCGACGGGCAGCTCGATCGGTGCGCCGTGTCGTAGACCCACCGGGTCAGCCCGTAGCCGCTGAGGAACCGCGGTCGCCGTCGTCGCGGATGCCGACGGGCGGCACGAGGTGCACGATCTCCCACGGCACGTCGAGCTCGCCCGCGGTCGATGATCAGGCCGTCGAGCTCGTCGGGCGTCGCGTTCCAGAGCAGGTCGAGCACGTCACGGCTGAAGAGGGTGCGCGCGAGGCCCATGCCGAGCTCGCGAAGTCGGTGAGTCCGTGCCTCGCGCGGTTGTCGCGATCGCGGATGTCGCGGAGTTCGTCGCGGATGCCGCCGATCCGCCGGTAGGTGCGCGAGATGAGCGCCGCCTTGTCGACGAGGCGGGTCTCGCATTCCCGTGCGTCGCCGGCCACCGCGACCCGGATGCGCAGCGTCGAGTCGGTGCCCACGATGACTCGTCGATGCGGATGCTGGGGAGGACGACGAGCTCGGGGTCGGGCTCGACCACGTCGGCGGCCACCTCGGCGGCAGCGGCTCGGCCGCTCGCCCACGGCGACGATCTCGGCCGTGATCCGCAGGGTGGCGAGCGGGAGGTCGGCGTCCTGCCGCACGACGAGCGACACCTCGCCGTTGCCGGGCAGCGGTCCGACGAGCCGGAAGCGTGCTCGTCGACCCGTCGGCCGTGCGCGGCAGTCGCGTCACGACGGTGGCGGCCTGATCGCCGACGAGGCGGAAGCCCCGCAGCGCGATCGTCACGGTCAGGTCGCGCTCGGCGTCGACCTTGATCGACTGCGCGGTGCTGCTGGTGCCGGCGGATGCCTCGAGCCGACGTCGGCTCAACCGGAAGCGCACCTCGAACTCGCTGTCGACGACGATGCGACGCGGCATCTCGGCGTGGACCTGGCCACGGAGAGGTCGACGGGCTCCTCGCCCGCCCGCCCACGCCGTCGAATCGTCGGGGCCGAACTCTGGGCCGGCGCCGACGCCGTCGGAGGGTTCGGCCGGGGACGGCTCTGGCGTCGCGGGAGATATGGACGCAGGCGCGGGCGCACCGGCATCGGTCGGAGGCGCGGGCGCGGGCGCGGCCGGAGGCGGCGCGGGCTGCAGGCCGGAGGCACGGGCGCGGGGAACGGGAAGAAGGGCGGGCTCGGGGGAGGAGGAGGCGGTGGTGCCGAGCGCGTCACCGGCGGCGGGGCCGCATCGGCGCCGGGCGCCGCCTCGAGCGGCGGCTCGGCCGGCTCTGGCGGTTCGGCGCTGCGCGGCGGCTCTACCTACGGCTCGGTCGGGCCGCCTCGAGGTCCGCTCGGGCGGCCTCGTACTGCAGGGCGAGCTGCTCGGCCTCGGCCTCGGTCGCGCACTCGACCACCACCACAGCGCGCGCTGCGAACCGACCCGGAAGGGCAGCGCCACCTCGAGCGCATCCCGATCCTCGCCCGTCGGGCGGAACGAGCACAGCAGGTCGCCCAGCCGCACGAAGACCACGACGCGTCGTGGGTCGACGTCGTCCGCGAGCGACAGGATCAGCACCGGCGGGTCGCCGGCGGTGCCGATGAGATCGTCTCGCACGAGTTCGCGGCCCGAGGTCGGCGGCGTCCATGCCGCATCCGTGGTCCCGAGCACGCGCACCGCACCGCGCGCAGCGAGCATGGCGGATGGGGGCATCATGGCCCGAACCTCCGCGCGCGGCATCCGCGTTCTCGCATGCACGTGGCGACCATGGTCGCCTCCCCCTCGAGTGCCACCGTCGCCCACGATCGTGAGCGACGCTCAACATCCTCTGGCCGCAGCATACGACCGCGACGACGACGCCCGCCAGCGGATTCCGCCCGGTTCAGTGCCATCCCGGATGCCGCGCAGGGGCCACCCTGAGGGGATGCGGCGTGGCGCAACGCCGAGCGCCCGCACTCCTGACGAGCAGCCCCCCCCCCCCCCCCGCGGCATCCGCGGCATCCGCTCGTTCGAGGCGGAACCGACCGAGCACGTACGCTGGTCCGGTGGATCGCGGCCGGATGTACCTCTACCTGGCGCTCGCGAACCTCTTCTGGGCCGGCAACTACGTGTTCGGCGAGATGGTCACCCGCGAGATCACGCCCATCTCGCTCACCTTCTTCCGGTGGGCGTTCGCGTTCCTGCCCCTCCTCGGCATCGCCTGGCTCATCGAGCGCCCGAACTGGCGCGAGGCGCTGCGCGAATGGCCCCTGCACCTGCTGCAGTCGCTGCTCGGCCTCACGGGCTACACGCTGCTGCTCTACGCCGCGCTCGGGCTCACCGGCGCGGTGAACGCCGCGGTCATCAGCGCCATCAACCCGGCGACGATCGCGCTCGGCGCGGCGATCTTCCTGCACGAGCGGCTGAACCGGGTGCAGGTGCTCGGCCTCGCGGTGGCGTTCGTCGGCGTCACGGTCGTGCTCACGGGCGGCGACGTCGCGCAGGTCGTGGAGCAGGGCTTCGGCGTCGGCGACCTGCTCGTGATCGGATCCGTGCTGGCGTGGACGGTCTACTCGCTGATCTCGCGCCGGCTCGTGACCCCGCCCATCACCGCGACCTCGGTGCAGGCGGTGTTCGCCGTCGTCACGATGCTGCCCCTCATCGCGGTCACGGGCGTCTCGCTGCCGGCGTCGGCGGGCGGCGCGCTCGGCCTCGCGTACATCGTCGTGTTCCCGTCGATGGCCGGCTACGCCCTCTGGAACATCGGCGCGTCGAAGGTGGGCCCGTCGCGTGCCGGGATCTTCCTCAACCTGCTGCCCGTGTTCACGGTGATCATCGCGCTCGCGTTCGGCGCCACCATCGAGTTGCCCGCCGTGATCGGCGGTGCCCTCGTGATCGCGGGCGTCTACCTCACCCTGCACCAGCGGCGGACGAAGATCGGCCCGGCGGATGCCGCGAACGGCCTGCCGGTACGATAGACCCCCGTGGCTCTCACTATCGGCATCGTCGGCCTGCCCAACGTCGGCAAGTCCACCCTGTTCAACGCGCTCACCAAGAACCAGGTGCTCGCGGCGAACTACCCCTTCGCGACGATCGAACCGAACATCGGCGTGGTGAACCTGCCCGACCCCCGGCTCGAGACGCTCGCCGGCATCTTCAACTCCGAGCGCATCCTCCCCGCGACCGTGGCGTTCGTCGACATCGCCGGCATCGTGCGCGGCGCCTCCGAGGGTGAGGGCCTCGGCAACAAGTTCCTCGCGAACATCCGCGAGGCCGACGCGATCGCGCAGGTCGTGCGCGGCTTCGACGACTCCGACGTCGTGCACGTCGAGGGCACCGTCGACCCCAAGGCCGACATGGAGACCATCAACACCGAGCTGATCCTCGCCGACCTCGAGACCCTCGACCGCGCCATCCCGCGCTTCGAGAAGGAGGTCAAGGGCAAGAAGCTCGATCCGTCGGTGCTCGCCGCGGCGAAGGAGGCGCAGGAGCTCCTGCAGAAGGGCACGCCCCTCAGCGCGGCATCCGTCGACCTGGAGCCCGTCAAGGAGCTCGGCCTGCTCACCGCGAAGCCGTTCATCTACGTCTTCAACGTCGACGAGGCGGTGCTCACGGATGCCGCGCGCAAGGCCGAGCTCGCCGCGCTCGTCGCGCCCGCCGAGGCCGTCTTCCTCGACGCGAAGATCGAGTCCGAGCTCATCGACCTCGACCCCGCGGATGCCGCGGAGCTGCTCGCGTCGACCGGACAGGAGGAGTCGGGCCTCGACCAGCTCGCCCGCGTCGGCTTCGACACGCTCGGCCTGCAGACGTACCTCACCGCCGGCCCCAAGGAATCGCGCGCGTGGACGATCCACCAGGGCTGGAAGGCCCCGCAGGCGGCGGGCGTGATCCACACCGACTTCGAGCGCGGCTTCATCAAGGCCGAGGTCATCTCCTTCGCGGACCTCGTCGCGACCGGCTCGGTCGCAGAGGCGCGCGCCAAGGGCAAGGCCCGCATGGAGGGCAAGGACTACGTCATGCAGGACGGCGACGTGGTGGAGTTCCGCTTCAACGTCTAGAGTCAGCGCCCCTGGCGTTTCTTGTATGGCTTCGGCTTCCCCTTCACGATGGGAGCACGGCCCTTTCCCTTCGAGGCTTTCGCCTTGCCGCCGGCCTTCGCCACGGGTTTCTCGACGGGAGCGGGCGCCGCGGCGATCTCCCTCCTGGCCTCGTCGAGGAAGAGGATTCCGACCTTGGTCAGCTGGGTTTCGCCGTGCCGGGTGAAGAGCGGGTGCCCGACCTCGGTCTCGAGTTTCTCGATCGACGAGTAGAGCGAGGCGAGCGGGATGCCGAGGGCGTCTGCGGCACGCGGGAAGTGCAACTCCTCGGCGACTGCGACGAAACGTCGAAGCAGGGTGATGTTCACGGGGAGCCTTTCGTCGGCCCGCGCGAATCGCGGCCGTGCTTCAGGGTACGTGAGTCGGAGATCGATTCCCTGAGGGCGGGGTAGCGTGATCGACGGTGGGATTCGCCATGTCCGGATGCCGCGTCGCCGATCAGGAGGACAGATGTCGTACGTCGTCGATTTCGAGAACGTCTCCACCGTCGGACTCGACCGTCCCCGGTCGCCCCGGCACTCGCGGGTTGCGCCTGTCCAAGCGGCTGAACAAGCAGCGCAGCAGGCGCGCCGTCGGCCCCGGAGTGATATGACGAGCGTGTGGGCGTCATCCTAACGAGCTCGTCATCCTCGTCTGCGATGGGAGAGCTGCTCGAGTACGTCGGTTCCGCGATCGGGCGCCGCACGCGGAGGTCGACTCGGCGGGCGCGCGGACGGCGAATCCCGAGCACCGTCGTCCCGCCGGAGTGGCAGACCGGGAGGCCCGTGATCGGCGACGTCCAGGGCGAGTTCGGCGTGCCCGGCTCGAGCTATGTGTCGCGGCGCGGCTGGCTAGCCGCGCGCACGACGGTGTTGACCGCCGAGTGTCGCGAGAACTGGTGACGAGAACGGACGCCTACTTCGGCCTGCGATTCGTGGTCCTTCACGGCTCAGCGAACGAGCGGGTGGCACGGACGTGCAGCTTCGCGTCATGACGCAATGGAGACGAGGCTTCACGCCGGTCGGCAAGCTCGTGGAGCGGGCCATCCTCAGTCCTGCGGAGGCGCAGAAGGAACTCGACAACTTCAGGCGCTCGTCGAGCGGGAAGCCTCGGGGTGATCGCACGGGCCGCCCGCGTCGTGCGGAGCCCGCATCCGGTCGAATCGGCTCGTCGCGTGCAAGACTCGCGGCAGACGCGACATAGGCAGTGTGTGAGGATCGCCGACACCGCCGCAGACGCCGACATGACCGAGGGGGTGGCGATGCCCGACGGCGCCGACTCGCCCGCGCCGGGAGACGACCTCGCGTGGTTCACCGACGTCGTGCGCGAGCACTCGACCGCACTCGTGCGGTACTTCGCGCGCCGCGGGCCGCGACAGGATGCCGAGGACCTCGCCGCCGACGTGTTCGCGACCGCCTGGCGCCGACGCGCCGACGTGCCGCGCGAGGCCGTGCTGCCCTGGCTCTACCGCACGGCGGGCTTCACGCTCGCCAACCACCGCCGGAAGCACGTCGACGTGCCGGTCGACGAGGTGCCCGAGACGGGTGAGCGCCCGCGTCCGCGAGGATCCCGAGCTGAGCGCCCTGTTCGACGCCGAGCTCCGCGGTGCGCTGCAGAGCGTCGGGGAACGCGACCGCCGCATCCTGCTCCTCCACGCCTGGGAGGGCCTCGACGGCGCCGAGCTCGCCGAGGTGCTCGGCATCTCGCGCTCCGGGGCGGATGCCGCGCTCTCGCGAGCCCGCAAGCGGCTCCGCGAGGCGTGGGGCGAGCGGATGTCGTTCTAGATTCGAGTCGCCGGTGCAAGGTCCGGGGCCTGCCGGACATATCCGTGAGTGAGACCGGATGTCACGGAGGGTGATCACCATGAACGACGACCACGAGCACGAGCGGGGAGCCGAGCTCGATCCGGTGCAGCGGCTGCGCGCCGCGGATCCCGCGGCCGGCGTCGAACCGAGTGCCGGGTTCGCCGACGAGGTCGTCGCGCGGGCCGCCGCCGAGACGACGGCCGAGCCGGCACCGGTGGCCGACCTCGCGACCGAGCGCGCCCGCCGGCGCCCGCGCTGGATCCCGATCGCGGCCGTCGCCGCGTCGCTCGTCGTCGTCGGCGCGCTCGGCTACGGAGTCGGCGCGCGGACCGGCGGGGCGACGAACCTGGCCGACGGTGCCGCCCCGCCGATCTCGCTGCAGAGCGGATCCGGCACGGGAACGCCGAGCAGGGCATGACGACCGAGCAGGGCATGATGCAGGGCGACGCCGCCGCGCCCGAGCCGATCGAAGATGTCCGCGCCCGGCGCCAGCGACCTGATGTACCCGTACGGGTTCGGGCGCAACCAGTTCAGCTCGTCGGGGCTCTCCACCTCGGAGGGCACCGCGCCGGCCTACGGCTTCGACGCGCGTGCGGCGTCGAACGCCGAGACCGTCGCCGCGCTCGCCGCGGCGCTCGGCGTCGCGGGAACGCCGGAGCTGAAGGACGGCGCGTGGTCGGTGGGGCCCCAGGACGGCACCGCGGCGTCGCTCTGGGTGTCGCTCGACGGCACGCTGAGCTTCTCGTACTCCGACCCGACGATCAATCCGTGGCAGTGCGCCGATGGCGCTGAGACCTGCGAGCCGCCGACCGGCGACCTCCCCGGCGAGGATGAGGCCATCGACGCGCTGCGCTCGCTCCTCGTCTCGGCGGGACGCGACCCCGCCGCGTTCGAGTTCACCTCGGAGACGTACGAGGGCGCGGTCACGAGGTCGGCCCAGGCGTGGCCCGTCGTCGACGGACAGCGCATCGACCAGGCCTGGACCGTCGAGATCACGCACGACGGGATCGTCAGCGCGTACGGCGCGCTCGCCGACCTCGTCGAGCTCGGCGACTATCCCGTGGTGAGCGAGCAGGAGGCGTTCGAGCGGCTCTCCGACCCTCGCTTCGGGGCGGCGATGACGAACCTGCCGATCGCGTTCCGCGAGCAGGCGGTCGACGCGGCAACCGAGTGGGTGCCGCCGACCGAGCCCCCCGCGGCGCCGTCGGCCGGCAGTTCGCTCGCCTGGCCCGTGAACGACGTCGAGATCGTCAGTGCCCGTCTCGGGCTCGCGAGCCAGTGGCAGCCCGATGGGAGCGTGCTCGTGGTGCCGGCCTACGAGTTCACGGATGCCGCGGGCGGCACCTGGTCGGTCATCGCCGTCGCCGACTCGAAGCTCGACTTCGCGGTCGAGTAGCCCCGGGGCATCCGCAGCGCGACTGGGAGCGACGCGGTGGCGCCACGACGGTGGGGCGTGGCAGGCTGGCGTCATGCCGGAGTCACCAGAGGTCCAGGCGCTCGCCGAGGAGCTCGGCGAGCGACTGACCGGCCATGCGCTCACCGGAGTCGACGTCGTCGAGTTCCGAACGACGAAGACCCGCGCACGTACGCCCGAGTCCCTCGTGGGTGAAGCGCGTGACCGGCACGGCGCGGCACGGCAAGCTGGTCGACCTGTCGTTCGGGGCGCCAGCACCTGGTGGTGTCGCTCGGCCGGCACGGCTGGGCTCGCTGGGCGGGCTCGACGGCGATCCGGCCGAGGTGCGGGCCGAGGACCCGCCGCCCGCGCTCGTGGTGCTCGAGTTCGACGACGGCTCCACCCTCGAGCTCACCGACGCGGGCGACTGGGTCTCGCTCGGATGCTGGGTCGTCGACGATCCGGCCGAGGTGCCGGCCGTGGCGAAGCTCGGACCCGACCCGGCCGATCCGGCATTCACGCGAGCGGACTTCGACGGGCCGTCGTCGGTCGACGCAAGCAGGTGAAGGCCGTGCTGCAGGATCAGGAGTCGCTCGCCGGCATCGGGAACGCCTACTCCGACGAGATCCTGCTTCGCGGCGAAGCTCTCGCCCGTCGGGCACGCCGCGGCCCTGACGCCCGACGAGCTCGACCGCCTCTTCGAGGAGACCGTCGGCGTCATCACGGGGGCGATCGGCGGCGCAGCGGGCGTGCCGATCGCCGGGCTCAAGGAGGCGAAGGTCGCCTGCCATGCGCGTGCACGGCCGGGCGGGCGAGGCGTGCCCGGTGTGCGGCGACACGATCCGCGACTTCTCCTTCGCGAGCACGACGGCGCAGTACTGCCCGACCGACCAGACGCACGGCGAGCTGCTGCCGCTGAAGTCGTAGCCGAACCGGAATCCCGACCGGCGGCGATCGTCGCGACTGCGCACGCCCGGGCCTCCCCAGCGGCATCCGATCGGACTAGGGTCGAGGCATCCCGCGACGGCGCGGGGGTGGGGAGCCGACCATGAGCAATCACGTCTACCGCGTCTCCGAGATCGTCGGAACGTCGCCTGAGAGCATCGACACCGCGATCCGCAACGCCATCTCGCGCGCGACCGCGACGCTGCGCCACGTCGACTGGTTCGAGGTGGTGTCGGTGCGCGGCGAGGTCGAGGACGGCGGCGTCGCGCACTTCCAGGTCACGCTGAAGGTCGGCTTCCGGCTCGAGGATTAGGCGCACTCACCGCCGATCCGGTGCCGGTCGTAGGCCGTCAGGCGGCGCCCGTCAGGGCACGACGAGACGCGGCGTCGCGCGTGCGCACTCGGCTGATCGCCTCGGGTGCCGCGGTGAATCGGCCGACCCGGCCGTCGGCGGTGAGGTAGGTGACCCGGATGCCGCGGCCGATGCGCGCGAGCTTCGTCACCTCGTAGACGCTGCCGGAGGTGCTGACGAGCACGTCGCCGACCGCCAGCTCGCGCGTCTGCCGCAACTCGATCCGATCCATACTGAGAGTGTCTCAGCAACCACCGACACTGCGGCCGCAGGCCGATCGTCCGGCGCGGGACCCCGCCGAACCGACGATCAGGCGCTGCGGGCCGCGCGGAGCGCCAGCTTCTCGTCGAGCGCCTGCTCGTCGGCGAGGAACCAGATCTGGTCGCCGCGGTTCGACTCCCACACGAAGTCGCGAAGGCCGTTGCTCGCGGCGAGCTGTTCGGAGATGTCGCCGATCACCGCGAGGCGCAGCCGGTAGTTCACGAGCTTCTGCGTGATCTCGCCGGCGATCCCGGTGCTCAGGCGGAAGAACTCGGGATCGAGCCGCTCCACCGGCACGGTGATGAGGTTCGCCTGGTGCGACCACGCGGCGCCCACGAGGTCGGACGCGTCATCCGGGGTGGAGATGGGGTCGCCATCGGCCTCGAGGTGGAGCACGCGGATGTCGCTCTCGTCGCTGAACATGGATCGACAGTAGCGGTGCGCGGCGTCGTCGAACCAGCCCCCGTCGTGCGCGTGTCGTCAGAGGGCGGGGAAGGTGAGCGTCAGTCCGGGGAGCCGAGCGGTCCGGTCCCGGCATCCTTGGGCACCGTCGTGACGTCGACGAGCTCCTCACGGCCGTTGCCACCCGAGACGTCGAGGGTGAGCACGGGCCCCACGCCGCGGGCGTAGAACTTGAGCTCCGCGGCCGTCGGCTCGAGCGCGTTCGTGTCACGGGTGAGCAGCGCCTCACTGAAGCGGCCGTACTGCACCTCGACGAGCTCCTCGACGCTCAGCACCGCACCGCTGTCCTCGGCCTGTCCGGCGGAGTACTCCTGCCGATAGGCCATTCCGGTTCGGGATCGGCCGGTACGGCGATGCCGGGCAGCGCGCCGTCGACGCCCGCCTCGAACGAGCCATCGCGCGAGACGATCTCGCCTCCCTCGAACTCGGCGGTGTCCTCGCCGAGGTACCAGATCGCGCCGGCGTCGTCCTGCGCGTACCAGTCGAAGGTGTCCTCGACGATCTCTCCGCCGCTCCGCACCGTGTCGCGCACGACGCGAGCCGTGATGCCGTTCGCGATCTCCTTGGTTCGCTCGTCACCGTGACGTCGACGGTCGACTCGCCGCCATCGGGGTCGGTCTCGACGTACGACCACCGCGTGCCCGGCTCCATCGGCCAGTACGGGTTGTCGATCTCGATCGTGAACGTCGCGGGGTCGAGGGTGACGGGGTCGTCGCTTCGGGGCAGCGAGGTCGGCGACGGCGGCAGGCGACGCATCCGGTCAGCATGGATGCCGCGACGCAGGCTGCGATCGTGACCGGCATCCACGCGGACATCATCGACATCTCGGGCCTCGATTCACTCGCGATCGGAGCGCCCCCTTCAACGATGCACCTCTGCGAGGGATGCCGCCAGACCCCGTTCGCCGAGGGTCCGTGAGGCGTCAGCCGGTCGAGTCGAGGCAGGTGACCTGGTTCACCCAGCCGTACTCGTAGTCGTCGTTGCCGAACACGAGCGGGGTCTCCTCGCCGGCCGTCACGCCTTCGAGCTGAACGGTCTCGGTCTGCTCGGGCAGCGCCGCGTCGATGTCGCTCGAGTACCCGAGTTCGACCTCGAGCGTGCCTGCAGTCCGACTCGGTGAAGAGGGCCATCTGCCAGCAGCCCGACGCGAAGCCGGGCGGGCACTGCGGGTTGTAGCGACCGTCGGCGTAGATCTCGAGCGCGGCCGGGAACGTGAAGAACGTCTCGCTCGACTCGAATCGCTCGACGTCGGCGGGCGCGTCGCTCGACTCGGCCTCGATCGCCTCGTTGACGGTGCCGGCGGCGTCGGTCACCAGCCGCACGCCGCCCCAGATCGCGAACCCGATGAGCACGACGACCGCGACGGCGCCGGCGACGATGCCGACGATCGCGCCCGTCGAGAGGCGGCGTCGGGCGGTGCGGCGGCCGGCGCGGGCGCGACGGATGCCGCAGCTCCGGGCACCGACGCAGCGGCGGCCGTACGCCTGCTGGCGACCTCGTGCAGCAGCACCGCGCGCGCGGTGCCCAGCGTCGTCGCCCACTCCTCGGCCTGCGCGCGCCCGGGACCCTCGGGATACCGCGACGGATGCCGCGTCCACGACTCCTCGGCGTAGGCGCTCTCGATCAGCGCTGGGGTGAGCGGGGTGTCGGGGGAGATGCGCAGCACCTGGCGCGCCGTGTTGGGATCCACAGCGCGATCGTAGGGCTTCCTGCCCCGCCCGCACGCCGGTGGCCTGCGGCATCCGTGGCCCATTCACAGACCCGCCGTGGTTGACTGCCCCCATGGGAGCCATGGCGATGTTCCCGCTCGGGTCGGTGCTCTTCCCGCACATGCCCCTGGCGCTGCGGGTCTTCGAGCAGCGCTACCGGGTCATGCTCGCGCGGGTGCTCGCCGACGACGACGCGGAGTTCGGCGTCGTGCTCATCGAGCGCGGGCGCGAGGCGGGCGGCGGCGAGCAGCGGTTCGCGATCGGCACCATCGCGCGGATCCAGGAGCTCGGCGCGCTCGACGAGGACATCGCGCTCGTCGCGCGTGGCGGACGACGTGTCGAGGTGGTCCAGTGGCTCGACGACGACCCGCACCCGATGGCGGTGGTGCGCGACCTGCCCGAGCTCGAGTGGGAGGAGTCGCTGCGACCCATGCGCGACCAGGCCGAGCTCATCGTGCGCCGCGCGGTCTCGCGTGCCAGCGAGTTCGTGGAGCTGCCATGGAGCGGCGACGCCGAGCTGTCCGACGACCCCGTCGAGTCGTCGTGGCAGCTCGCGGGGATCGCTCCCATCGGCGCGCTCGACCAGCTGGCGCTGCTGGGCTCGACGAGCCTGCGACAGCTGCTCTCGAGGCTCGTGGAGTTCACGCTCGAGTCCGAGGAGACGATCGCCGCGGCCTTCGTCGACTCCGATCTCGACGCCGAGCTCGCCGCCACGATCGCCGACGCGGCGGGTGCCGGCCGAGGACGAGGCCGATGAGTCGGCGGACGAGGACGAACCGCGCGACGCAAGACGACGATGGAGCCGCTGGCGACGAATAAAAAAGGCGCCGACGGCGCCGACCCCGAGGCCGGGCCCGGCAGGCTGCCGTGATCGGCACGACCTCGCCGCGCCGACCTTCGCACTCGTTACGCCGTGGGCGGATCCGGTGACGATGTCCGCCGTCGATGAGACGATGACTGGGTGCCCGAGTTGCCCGAGGTCGACGCGCTCGTCGGATTCCTCCGCGAGCGCGCGGTCGGCCGTACCGTCGCGTCGGCCACCGTCGCCGCGATCTCGGCGCTGAAGACCTTCGATCCGCCGCTGCAGCAGCTGACCGGCCGCACGATCGACGGGGCCTCGCGTCACGGCAAGTTCGTCGACCTCGACGTCGGCGGGCTGCACCTCGTCTTCCACCTGGCTCGCGCCGGGTGGCTCCGCTGGTACGACGAGCTGCCGAAGACCGTCATCAGGCCGGGCAAGTCGCCGATCGCGCTGCGGGTGCGCCTCGACGACGGCTCCGGCTTCGACCTCACCGAGGCGGGCACCAAGAAGTCCCTGGCGGTCTACGTCGTGCGCGACCCGTCCGAGGTGCCGGGCATCGCGCGGCTCGGGCCCGATCCGACCGCACCCGAGTTCTCGCTCGACGACTTCGCCGGCATCCTCGCGGGGCGCCGCACCCAGGTGAAGGGCCTCCTGCGCGACCAATCGGTGTTCGCGGGCGTCGGCAACGCCTACTCCGACGAGATCCTCCACAACGCGCGCATGTCGCCCTATGCGCTCGCCGCCAAGCTCACGCCCGACGACGTCGAGCGGCTCTACCACGCCATGCGCGACACGCTCGCCGAAGCGATGGCCGCGGCCGCCGGTCGTCGGCCCGACGAGCTCAAGGACTCCAAGCGCACCCGCATGCAGGTGCACGGGCGCACTGGCCAGGCGTGCCCGGTGTGCGGCGACACCGTGCGCGAGGTGATCTTCG
Source organism: uncultured Actinomycetota bacterium (assembly GCA_963709115.1). GTDB lineage: Bacteria > Actinomycetota > Actinomycetes > Actinomycetales > Microbacteriaceae > Agromyces. Next base: position 95,138 of record CAVPVF010000014.1, on the reverse strand, counting down.
CCGACTCCACGTTCCAGTACTGCCCCACGTGCCAGACCGGCGGCAAGCCGCTCGCAGACCGGGTGCTGTCGCGCCTGCTGAAGTGAGCCCGGGCCCCATCGGCGGGCGGCTCCGATGTCGGATGCCCCTGCAAGACTGTTCGCGATGATCGACGAACTCCGCACCGACCGCCTGCTGCTCACCCCGCTCACCCTCGACCATGTCGACGACTACTTCCGCGTCTACGGCGACCCGCGCACGTGGGAGCACCTGCCGAGCGGTCGGCACACGAGCCGCGGCCAGTCGGCGCAGGCGATCGAGCGGTCGATGCAGAGCCGCCGCACGTCCGGGTTCGGGCACTGCGCAGTCGTGCTCCGCGAGCCCGTCGGCACGCTCCGGCCCGGCTCCTTCATCGGCTCTGCGGGTGCGGCGATCCTGCCGTTCGACGCGTGGAACCTCGGCTACCGGCTCGCTCCAGACGCCTGGGGCCACGGGCTGGCCGGCGAGGCGGCACGGGTCTCGCTCGAGGCCGCGCGTGCCGCCCGTCCCGAGGCACCGGTCACCGCACGCGTGCTGGCGGGCAACCCCGCGTCCGTTCGCGTGCTCGAACGGCTCGAGCTCGACCTCGTCTGGCAGGGCGCATCGAGCGCCGCACCGTCGGGCCCCGACGACACGACCCACCTCGAGCGGCTCATCTTCGCGGATCGCCCCCTCGACGACGAGACGCTCGAAGCCGTCATCGCCCTCGGCTAGGCGGCGGGTCGACGCCGGCCCTCGTCGGCCGCGTCGGCATCATCGACGCGACGCTCGCCAACCACGTCATCGATCGGCAGACTCGAGTCATGACCGTCTCCGACCTCGACCTCGTCCACCTCCGTCGCGCCGTGGCGCTGGCGCGTGAAGCCGCCGATTCGGCGACGGCCCGTTCGGGTCGGTGCTCGTCGACGCCGCGGGCTCGAACGGTTCGCCGACCGGAACCGCGAGGAGAGCACGGGCGACGCGACGCGGCATCCCGAGTTCGAGATCGCCCGCTGGGCCGAGGCGCACCTCTCGCCCGTCGAGCGCGCGCAGGCCACGGTCTACACCTCGGGTGAGCACTGTCCGATGTGCTCGGCCGCGCACGCGTGGGTGGGGCTCGGCCGGATCGTGTTCGTAGCCTCCTCGGCGCAGATCTCGGAATGGCGAGAGCGCCTCGGAGCGCCGGCGTCTCCCGTCGCCGCCCTGCCGATCTCGGTGGTCGCCCCCGCCATCCCGACCGACGGACCCGTCGACGACCTCGTCGACGAGGTGCGCGTGCTCATCGAACGCGCCGTCGTGGCCGACTAGCGTTCGACACCCGCAGGAAGCCGCGGCGTGCGGTCCCGGATCGCCCAGGGCTGACGCGGAACGCGCCGAATGCTACCGTCGAATCATGACTCCGCAGGAGCTCGAGAACGCTCGCTCACCTGCGCCGTGCGCGCGACCTGATCGACCGCGACTACGCGAAGCCGCTCGACGTCCCGACCATGGCCGCGAAGGCGCTCATGTCGCCCGCGCACTTCTCCCGCCAGTTCCGCGCGGCATACGGCGAGACGCCGTACGGCTACCTGATGACCCGCAGGATCGAGCGGGCGATGGCGCTGCTGCGCGAGGGCGCGAGCGTCACCGATGCCTGCATGGCGGTGGGCTGTACCTCGCTCGGCTCGTTCAGCTCGCGGTTCGCCGAGATCGTCGGCGAGACCCCGACCGTCGTACCGCAGCCGCGAGCACGAGGCGGTCAAGGCGATGCCGCGCTGCGTCGCGAAGGTGCAGACGCGCCCGGCGCGCACGGCATCGAGCAGGATCGGAGAAGCGGGCTCGGAGAGGCCGCGGCATAGCGTCGCGGACATGACCATCGCACTCCAGTACCGCAACATCACCGTCAACGACGTCGACGAGTCGATCCCCTTCTACCGCGACGCGCTCGGCCTCGAGGTGCAGAACGACGTGTCCTCGGGCGAGTTCCGCTGGGTCACGCTCGGCACCGACGCCCAGCCCGGCCTCGGGATCGTGCTCTCCGTGCCGCACGCCGGCCGCTCCCAGGCCGACGGCGACGCGATGCAGGAGCTCCTGACCAAGGGCGTGCTGCCCCTGATCGTGTTCCGCTCCGACGACGTCGACGCGACCTTCGAGACGCGTCCGCGCCTCGGGCGCCGAGGTCCTGCAGGAGCCCATCGACCAGGGCTGGGGCCCGCGCGACTGCGCGTTCCGCGACCCGTCGGGCAACATGGTCCGGATCGCCCAGGCTCCCCCGGCCTGACCCCGCGACCGCGGCCGCGGCTCGGAGCGCGCTGATACGGGGCTCGAGCCGCCCGACGACGACAGGCGGGCGACGGATCACTCCGTCGCCCGCCTGCGTGCTCGCCGCTAGACGCGGCGTCCGGTCTCGGTGTCGCGGCGCTCCGTCGCCGGGTCGACGGTGTGCTCGCGATCGACGAGGTCGCCGTCGTCGTGGGCCCGGGCGGCCGCCTGCTGGTCCGCGGCAGCGGCCTGCTGCTGCTGCGCGGCCTGCTCGTGCTGCACTGCGGCCTGTTCGTGCCGGGCGGCCGCTGCTGTCCTGGGTCACGCCCGCGTCGTCGGCGACGACACGCTCGTCCCGCGCGGCGGTGCGGTCGTCGTACGCCGCGGCCGGGGCGGCCCGGCGGCCGTCGGTCACGGTGTCGCGCCTCGGCCGTGTCCGCGTCGCGCACGACGTCGGGGTCGACCTCGTCGGCCTTGCGCAGCCGCTCATCGGTCTCGGTGCGCAGCTGCTCGGCGTCGGCCTGGTGAGCGGCGCTCTCGTCGCGCGACCGCTCGGACTCGAGCTTCGCCTGCATGGCGTCGGCCTCGGCCTGCTTGGCCGCGGCGGCGGCGGTCGCCGCATCCGCCTCGCGCTCGCGCAGCGCGACATCCGACTCGTAGGCGTTCTGCCGCAGGTCGGCCGCCTTCTTGCGCTCGGCCTCGAGATGGGCCTCGTGACGGCGCCGGTTCGTCATCAGCACGGCGATCACGATGATCGCGATGACGACGATGATGCCGACGATGATCCAGATGATGGTGCTGGTTTCCACAGGGAACCGCCTCCTTGGTCGGGTTGATCCCAACCCAAGCGCGCCCGGTCGAATGACCGCAATGCCTTGCGCAACTTCGCCGAGTGCGGGATCATCCGCCCGCGAGCACCACCGCCGATTCGCTCGGAATCCCCTCCTGACCTGCGAGAACGCCGTCCAGGATGCGATTCAGCGTCGCGAGCCCGTCCGGAGACGTGACCGATTCGAGATGTCCCTGCACGGATGCCACCCGCGGCCCGCGCAGCGCGTGCACCACGCCGGTCGTGGCATCCGCCGCCACCTCGAGCCCGAGGCGCGGCGTCTCGGAACCGGCCTGCGCGAGCGCCGAGAACGTGTTGTAGAAGCCGATCGCGGCCCGTTCGCCGAACACGTCGACCTCGAGCTGCACCCCCTGGCGCGGGGCGGGCAGCGGCTCGATGGGAAGCCCGGCGAGGTCGGCGAGCACCTGGTGGCTGAGGCACACCGCGAGCAGCGGCCGGCCCGAGGCGAGCCGCGCCGTGATCAGCTCGCGAAGGCGGTCCATGCGGGGGTCCGTCGCCGTCGCGCGGGTCGCCGGGTCCCGGCCCGAACACGACGAGTCCTCGGATGCCTCGTCGGCCGCCTCGTGCCACGGCACGACCCGGGCGGCGAGGCCGAGGTGCCGCAGCTGGTGGGCGAGCATCGTGGTGAAGTCGTCGCCCGCGTCGATCACGAGCGCGCTCGCGTGCCGCGACGGACGTGCCGCCTGCGGCGCTCGCCAGAACGCGGCGAGGTGGTCGTTGCGCGCGTCGAGCAGCGTCTCGAGCCGGTCGACGTCGATGCTCCGCCGGGAGCCGCGCCGCGCGGCAGGGCGCCGAGGGCCGTGAGCACGCCGGCCGCCTTCGCCCGCGTCTCGGCGACCTCGCCCGCCGGGTCGGAGTGCCGGACGAGCGTCGCGCCCACGGGCACGCGGACCGCGCCGGCGCCGTCGAGGTACGGCGGTGCGGATGAGGATCGGCGCGTCGAGGTCGACCACTCCGTCCTCGTCGCGGCGTGAACCGCGCGAGCACGCCCGCGTAGTACCCGCGGCCGTCGGCTCGTGACGCGCGATGACCGCGCACGCGTTGCCCATCGGGCGAGCCGGTCACGGTCGGCGCGAACATCGTGCGGCGCAGCACCTCGCGGGGGTCGAGCGCCGACCGCCCCTCGAGGAGGTACTCGGTGTGCGTGAGCCGCGACATCCGCTTGAGGTACGGGCCCCGGATGCGGCCGCCGTCGGGGCAGACGGCGCTCATCATCTTCAGCTCCTCGTCGACGACCATCACGAGCTCCTCGCGCTCCTTGACGTCGTCGAGGAAGGCGAGGAACGCGTCGTCGTCGCGGCCGGCGTCGCCGTGCCGGAAGGTGCCGCTGATCGGGTTCATCGACACGACGCCGTCGATCGACGAGACGTGCCGCTCGGGCGTCGCGCCGGCCGCGGCGAGCCCCGGGGTGCTGAGCGCGAACGTCCAGTACGCCCCGCGTTCGTGCTCGAGCAGCGCGCGCAGCCATCCGAGCACGGCCGTCGCCGGCGCGGCATCCGTCGACCCGGTGAACTCGCGGCGGATCACGAAGTTGGCGCCCTCGCCGCGGCCGATCTCGTCGTCGATCACGCGCCGCACGATGGCGGCGTAGTCCTCGTCGCTCACGTCGACGTCGAGGTCGTCGACGACCACCGGATGCCGCGGCAGCAGCCGCACGGCCTCGTCGACCGCGATCGACTCGCGTTCGCGCACGACGAGGCAGCGGATCGGCGCGCCGTCGTCGTGCGCGGCGAACCCGCGCTCGCGCACCTGGCGGAACGGGACGAGCGCGAGCACCTCGGCGTCGCCGAGCGGGATGTCGGCGAGCCGGTCGACGTCGACCACCTCGCCGACCAGCACGTCGAGCGTCGGTTCGTGCTCGCGATGGATCACGGCGAACGGCGGCGCATCGGTCGCGGCGAGGAGCGAGGAAAGCAGGCGGGTCATGTCGGTCTCCGGTCGGGCCCTCGGCCGGATCGTTCGCCGGAAACACGAAACGACCGCCCTCGGGCGGTCGTCGTACGTCGAAACGCGTGGAGTCCGCCTAGGAGGCGGGCCACCAGGTGCGGGTCGACGCGGTCATGCCGAGCACTCTATGGCATGCGACCGCATCGCGCACACCGCGTTGCGCCGGGCATACGATTCGAGGATGCCCACCGACCCGCGATCCCGCCCTCGTCGCGCGCCTGCGTGCGGCCGGCTGCGTCTTCGCCGAGGACGAGGCGGCGCTGCTCACCGAGGCCGTCGAGGGGCACGAGGATGCCGCGGCCGAGCTCGAGGCGCTGGCCGACCGCCGAGTGGCGGGCGAGCCGCTCGAGCAGGTGCTCGGCTGGGCGGAGTTCGCGGGCCTGCGCATGCTGCTGGAGCCGGGCGTGTTCGTGCCGCGCCGACGCACCGAGCTGCTCGCCGCGGAGGCGGCCCGGTTCGCCGCGGCGATCGCCGACGAGGGTCGCACCCCCGTGGTGCTCGACCTGTGCTGCGGTGTCGGCGCGATCGGCGCCGCCGTCGCCGCTGCCGTCGAGCGGATCGAGCTCGTCGCGGCCGACATCGACCCGGCCGCGGTGCGGGCCGCGCGACGCAACCTCGAGCCGCTCGGCGCCCGGGTCGTCGCGGGCGACCTCTTCGATCCCGTGCCGCACGACCTGCTCGGCCGCGTCGACGTGCTCGCGGTCAACGCGCCCTACGTGCCCACCGACGAGATCGCGATGATGCCGCCCGAGGCGCGCGACCACGAGGCGCGGGTGGCGCTCGACGGCGGCGGCGACGGACTCGACGTGCACCGCCGCGTCGCGGCATCCGCTCGGGACTGGCTGGCGCCGGGCGGGCACCTGCTCATCGAGACGAGCCGGCGGCAGGCGCCGACGACGGCCGCGCTCGTGACCGCGGGCGGCCTCGTGGCACACATCGTGCACGACGAGGAGGTCGACGCGACGGTCGTCATCGGGCGGCGCTGATCCGCGTCGGCGCGCGGCGAGGCGGCGAGCGTCCGGCGGCGCCCAGTCGCCGGTGCGGCCGCCGTCGCGCCCGTCGCCGTCGGTGCCGCCGTCGGCCCAGCCGGCGCGGACGCCTCGAGGATCGCCTGCACCTCGGCATCCGCGGTCTGCCGGAAGTCCAGGTAGTGCATGCCGACCGCCATGAACCCGGGCGGTGCCGACAGGCAGACCACCTCGTCGACCTCGGGCATCGCCGCGAGCTCGGCGAGGCTGTCGGGCGCGCCGACCGGCATCGCGACGACGACGATGCCGCGCCGAGCTCCCGCGCGACCAGGCACGCGACGCGGGCCGTGGCACCCGTCGCGACGCCGTCGTCGACGATCACCGCCGTGCGTCCCGTGAGGTCGATCGGCGGGGCGTCGCCGCGGAACCGCCGGACGCGCGCCTCGAGCTCCGCGCGCTCGCGCTGCTCGACCGCGGCGAGCTCGGCCGCCCGCACGGCGCCGTGGCGCAGCACGTCGTCGTTGAGCACGCGGGCGCCGCGCTCGCCGATGGCGCCCATCGCGACCTCGGGCTGGCGCGGGAGCCCGAGCTTGCGCACGACGAGCACGTCGAGCGGGGCGTGGAGCGCCGCGCGAGCTCCGCAGCGACGGGAACGCCGCCGCGCGGCAGGCCGAGCACGACCGGACGATCGAGCGATGCGGCCCGCGAACGCCTGCGCGAGCCGACGGCCCGCGTCGCGTCGATCGGTGAAGTGGTCCATCTCCCGTGGTGCGGGCCGGGCGGCCCGCGTGTCAGAGTCCGTCGACGAGCGCCGATCGGAGCGGTTCGCTGAGCCGCTCGGGCACGTCGACCTCGACGGCGAGGGCCTGCAGCATCCGGCCGAGGTAGACGCGTGCTGCGGCGGCGATCGCGATGTCGACGATCTCGGGGTCGCTGAACCCGGCCTCGCGGAGGGCCAGGCTGTCGGCGTCCGTCATGCTCGACGCGTCTCGGGCCACGCGTTCCGCGAACCGCATCATCGCGACCTCCGCGTCGGAGAGCCCGGCGTCGGAGTAGTCGCGGGCGATGCGCTCGAGCTGCTCCTCGTCGAACACGGTGAGCGCCTTGACGCCGTGGGCGAGCCGGCAATGCCGCGAGCCGGTGCCGCGTGCGGCGGCGAGGGTCACGAGCTCGTAGCGCCGCGTGCCCATCGGCGTCGCGACCGAGCCGACCAGGGCTTCGAACGCCCGGTTCGCCGCCGGGTTCATCGCCATGACCCTCGAGTGCGTCGGGACGTACCCGAGCGATTCGCGCTCCTCGGCGTAGAGCACGGCGACGTCGCCCTCGGCCTGGTCCTCGGGAACGGTTCGGATGATCGTCATGGGAACCCCCGGTTCGATGCTGGCCTCTGCAGCTTGGTCTAGCGCGAGGCATCCGGACAGTCAACCCCTGTCTCCGCGGGAGCGGGCCGCTTACCGTTGGAGATCCGACGGAAGTAGCGGCGCCGATCTGATCGACGCCGCGCGCATCCGCCGGAAGCGGAGAACACTCCCAAGAACGCCTGAGCGGACGACTGAGGGGTCGACGCCCAGAGCGGGGAGCGGGTCGGATGACTGGGGGTCATCCGACCCGCGTTCTGCTCGATTCCGAGTGAAGTTCGCGTATCGAGCAGGTCGCCTACACTGTTGTCACCCTCCCCCTGAACGGGGAACCCGTTCAGCACAGGGATTCGACGGCGCCACGGCGCCGTCGAGCTTGGAGTGTCCGTGGGGCGTCACAGCGTCAAGGCCCCGGCGAAGAAGCCGGGGCGCGCGCTCATCCTGTCCATCGTCGCCGCGTTCGCGGTCGTCGGCCTCGTGGTTCGGGGGTCTTCCTCTGGGTCGGCGGACACCTGAACCCGCTGTTCGCTGCCGCCGAATCCGGATGCCCCGACACGAGCGCTCGTCGTCGTCGCCGACACCTCCATCGCGCCGGCGCTGGCCGACATCGCGAAGGACTTCGACGAGTCGTCGGAGACCTGCGTCGAGACCGTCGATCAAGCCGCAGGACTCCGCCGACACCGCCGCGGTGTTCGCCTCGGCAGCGCTCAACGCCGACGCATGGGTCCCCGAGTCGAGCGTCTGGGTCGACCGCATGACGGCGACCGCGGCGTCGCTCGGACAGACCGCGCCCGAGGTCGAGGTCGGCGAGCCGATCGCCACGACGCCCGTGGTGTTCGCCGCAGCGGCGACGAAGGCCGCCGAGATCGCGAGCGCGCCGGTGACCTGGACGCGGGTGCTCGGCGGCGCGCTGCCGACGATCCTGCCCAACCCCGAGGCATCCTCCGCGAGTCTCGCGGGCCTGCTCGCGCTGCGCGGGCACTCGTCGCCCGACGACCCGCGCCAGTTCGCCGGCGCCATGATCGAGCTCGGCAAGTCGATCCCCGCGTCGACGAGCGCCGCGTTCGGTGCGCTCGCCACCGCGCCGCGCCGAGCGTGGTCGTCACGACCGAGGCGCAGGTCGCCGGCTACAACCTCGACGACCCCGACGAGACGCTCGTCGCGGCCTACCCGGCCGACGGCACCGTGCTCGTCGACTACCCGCTCGTGACGCTGCCCGGCGCGGCCGGACGTCGGCGCGGCGCGAAGGCCGACGGCGTCGCCGCGGCGACCGAAGACGCACGCCGACCTGCTCGCCGCCTTCGGCAAGGCGGCGCGGGCCGAGACCGACCGGCTCGCCGCCGCCGGGCTTCCGCGCCGGCGACGGCACCGGCACGCTCGACGTCCCGGGCCTCGCCGCCGAGGGTCCGGCCGCGGCCGCGACCGATCTCGACGGCGCTGCGCAGCTCGAGATCCTGCGCGCCTGGGCCGTGCTCACGCTGCGTTCGCGCATGCTCGCGGTCATCGACGTGTCGGGCTCGATGGAGGAGCCGGCCGAGAACGGCCTGCGCCGCATCGACATCTTCCAGCAGGCCGCGATCGGCGCGATGGAGAAGTTCTCGGGCGAGGTCGAGATCGGCGTGTGGATCTTCTCGACGGCGCGCAACGGCGACATCGACTACGAGGACCTCGCGCCGATCGCCCCGCTCGCCGACCTCGCGCACAAGCAGCAGATCGCCGGCATCATCCAGTCGCTCCCCGACGCGGCTCGGCGGCGCCACCGGCCTCTACGACACGACCCTCGCCGCCGTGCAGCGCGTGCGCGAGACGTACGACCCCGAGAAGGTCAACTCCGTGCTGCTCATCACCGACGGCAAGAACGAGGACGAGAACGGCATCGACCTCGACACGCTGCTCGCCGAGCTCGCGAAGATCGACGACCCGACCAAGCCCGTTCCCGTCATCATGATCGGCTTCGGCCCCGACACCGACCTGGCGGCCATGCAGCAGATCGCCCAGGCCACGAAGGGCGCCGCCTACTCGGCCTCGAAGCCCGAGGACCTCGGCACGGTGCTCGTCGACGCGCTCTCGCAGCGCACGCTGCCGCCCGAACTGCGGCTGACCGCCTCGGCCGGATCGCCTCCGACCGAGTATGACGAAGGGCCCGGCGTCGCGCCGGGCCCTTCGTCATGCTGCGGTCGTCGCTCGAGGCGTCAGGCCTCGGCTGCGTATTCGGCCGCGTCGGCGCGGGCAGTCGACGTCATGTCGGCCGGCCGGCGCACGAAGAACGCACCCACGACGGCCACGACCGAGAGGATCGCGCCCACCATGAACGCGGTGCGCAGACCCGACGACTGGGCGACCTCGACGGTGCGCCGGTCGCCACGAGCGACGCGGTGCCGGCGGCCATGACGGTGATGAACAGCGCCGTGCCGGCTGCGCCCGCGACCTGCTGCACGGTGCCGACGATGGCGGAGCCGTGCGAGTAGAGCCGCGGCTCGACCGAGCCGAGCGCCGACGTGAACAGCGGCGTGAACATGAACGCGAGCCCCGCCGAGAGGACGACGTGCGCGATGAGCAGCATCCACGGCGAGGTGGTCTCGGTCACCATGGTGAGCGACCACAGCACCCGCTCACGACGATGCTGCCCGGCACGAGCAGCACGGTCGGCCCGAACCGGTCGAACAGCCGGCCGACGGTGGGCCCGAGCAGGCCCATCATGAGCCCGCCGGGCAGCAGCAGCAGTCCGGTGATCGCGGGCGCCAGGTGCAGCACGTCCTGCAGGTAGATCGGCAGCAGGATGATCGTGCCGAACAGCGAGGCCATCATGATGACCATGAGCCCGACCGAGATCGCGAAGTTGGACGACCGGAACGTGCGCAGGTCGAGCAGCGCGCGGTCGCGGCGCTGCAGGTCGAGCTGGCGCACGATGAACGCCGCGATGCCCGAGGACGCCGACCGCGAGCGAGATCCACATCGGCGCGGGGCCGCCGGTGCCCGCCACCACGCCGCCGACGAGGCTCAGGCCGTAGACGAGCCCGCCGAAGCCGAACGCCGAGAGCACGACCGAGAACACGTCGATGGGCATGACGCGCGGCTCGCTCACGTTCTCGACCCGGCGGATGCCGATGACCAGCATCGCGAGCGCGATCGGCAGCACGAGCCAGAACATGTACCGCCACGACAGGTAGGTCAGGATGAGGCCCGAGATCGTCGGCCCGATCGCCGGCGCGACGGAGATCACGGTCGACACGCGGCCCATGAAGCGCCCGCGGTCGGCGGGGGCGACGAGGGTCATGAGCGTCGTCATGAGCAGCGGCATCATGATCGCGGTGCCGCTCGCCTGCACGACCCGCGCCAGCAGGAGGATCTCGAAGCCCGGCGCGAGCGCGGCGATGAGCGTTCCCGTGGAGAACAGGCTCATCGCGGCGATGAAGATCGGCCGCGTGGCGAACCGCTGCAGCAGGAAGCCCGTGATGGGGATCACGACCGCCATCGTCAGCATGAACGCGGTGGTGAGCCACTGCGCCTGCTCGATGGTGATGCCGAGGTCGGTGACGAGGTGGGGGATCGCGACGCCCATGATCGTCTCGTTGAGGATGACGACGAACGATGGCGGCGAGCAGCAGCCAGATGACGCGGGAGTTGCGCGCGCCGTGCAGCGCCTGCGCGTCGCTGTGGTGGGCGGGGAAGGTCGTGGTCGGGCTCGCCGGCGATGGCAGGCTCGCCCTGGGTCAGGTCTGGTACGGCGCGTTCGGTCACGGAAACGGCATCCAATCGATGTCGGCGCAGAGCTGCGCCGGGGAGTGCGTCGAATGTGTGAGTCAACCCGCGCCGGGCGAGGCACTATTCCCGATTCGATGAATCGATCGGAATGCATGGAACGCGTCGCGCGGTGCGGACTACGGAGCGGGCGCGGGCCCGTCGGTCGGGTGGCGTCGGGAAGCCAGCCCTCGAGGAGCTCCTCTTCGGGAGCCACCTCGTCGTCGACCCGCTGCTCGTCGACCTCGAGGTCGTCGTCGTCGGCGGGAATGGCGGTGGGATCGGTCATGGCTTCACGATAGCGCGGACCGCCGACACCGCCCGGGCGACCGCGACGCAGCCTCCGCGACGTCCTCGGCCGTGGTCTCGGCGCCCAGCGTGAAGCGCACCGCGGTCTGGGCGACCTCGGCCGGGATGCCCATCGCGGTGAGCACGTGCGACGGCTCGTCGCTGCCGGCCGCGCAGGCCGAGCCGCTGGAGCAGATCACGCCCTGGCGCTCGAGCTCGAGCAGCACCGACTCGCCGCTGGTCCCCGGGAACACGAACGAGGCGGTGCCGGGCAGCCGTCGCACGGGGTGGCCGGTGAGCACGGCGCCCGGCACCTCGGTCGTGCACGCGGTCGATCGAGGTCGTCGCCGAGCGCGGCGACGCGCGGCGCGGCATCCGCTCGCTCGGCCTCGGCGAGCCGCAGCGCCGTCGCGAACGCCACGGCGCCGGCCACGTTCTCGGTGCCCGACCGGCGGCCGCGCTCCTGCCCGCCGCCGTGGATCACCGGCTCGAGCGGGATCCGGCCGCGCACGAACAGCGCGCCGCTGCCCTTGGGGGCGCCGACCTTGTGGCCGGCGAGCGAGAGCGCGTCGACGCCGAGCCCGTCGAGCGAGAGGGCCAGCCAGCCGGCCGCCTGGACGGCGTCGGTGTGGATGAGCGCGCCCGACGCGTGGGCGAGCGCGGCCAGCTCGGCGATCGGCTGCACGGTGCCGACCTCGTTGTTGGCGTACTGACCGACACGAGCGTCGTGTCGGGCCGGAGGACGCGCGCGAGCGCCTCGGGGTGCACGAGCCCGCCCGCGTCGACCTCGACCTCGTCGACGGTGAAGCCGTGCACGCGCGCGAGGTACGCCGCCGCCTCGAGGACCGCCGGGTGCTCGACGGCGACACCACGACGTGGCGGCCCGCGCGGGTTCGCGAGCGCGATGCCCTTGACGGCGAGGTTGTCGGCCTCGGTGCCGCCGGAGGTGAAGACGACTTCGCCGGGGCGGCAGCCCACGACCGCGGCCACGTCGGCGCGCGCCGCGGCGAGCGCGCGGGACGCCGCGTCGCCGAGCCAGTGGTGGCTCGACGGGTTGCCGAACTCGCCCGTGAGGTACGGCCACATCGCCTCGAGCACCTCGCGGCGGACCGGGGTGGTGGCGGCGTCGTCGAGGAAGATCATCGGTGCTCCGTCGTCGATGCGTCGGCGGCATCCGTCGCTCTGGGGGGATTCACGCGCCTCGTCGAGATCACCACGTCCAGCCCCAGGTCGAGGGCGCGCGACGCGTGCGTGAGCGCGCCGACCGAGATGACGTCGACGCCGGTGGCGGCGATCGCGCCGACGGTGTCGAGGGTGACGCCGCCGCTGGCCTCGACCACGGCGCGGCCGGCGATCAGCGCGACGCCCGCGCGCAGGTCGTCGAGGGTGAAGTTGTCGAGCATGATCGTGTCCACTCCGGCGGCGAGCACGGCGTCGATCTGGTCCAGCCGGTCGACCTCCACCTCGAGGTGGGTGGTGTGCGGCATCCGCTCGCGTGCGGCGCGCAGCGCGGTCGCGAGGTCTGCCCGCCCGCGGTCGAGCACGGCCAGGTGGTTGTCCTTGGCCATCACCGCGTCGGAGAGCGAGCAACGGTGGTTGCGCCCGCCGCCGCAGCGCACGGCATGGCGTTCGAGGCTGCGCAGCCCCGGCGTCGTCTTGCGGGTGTCGACGATGCGCGCGCCGCGTGCCGGCGACCGCGGCGACGTACCGCGCCGTGAGCGTGGCGACGCCGCGACATCCGCTGCACGAGGTTCAGGGCCACGCGCTCGGCGTGCAGCACGGCGCGGGCCGGCCCGTGACCCGCGCGAGCACGGCGCCGGCGTCGAAGCGCGTCGCCGTCGGCGGCCAGCAGCTCGACCGCGTGCGCGGGTCGACCAGTCGGAACGCCGCCGCGAACACCTCGCCGCCGCTGAGCACGCCCGGCTCCGGGCGACGAGCTCGGCGATGGCCGTCGCGCCCGTCGGGGATGAGCGTCTGGGAGGTGAGGTCGCCGTACGGGGCGTCCTCGTCGAGGGCGGCGGCGACGACGCGGTCGATCTCGCGACGGTCGGTCATCAGGCTGCCTCTCTCACGGCGGCGGGCGTCGACCGTCGCGCGACGGCGCGAGCGGCATGCGGCGGCCGCTGCGGCCGACCGGGCGCGGCCGGGTGCGGGCGGTCGCCGGGTCGTCGGAGCGGAAGTGCGCGCCGACGCGACTCCGGTGCGGGCGAGCGCGCCGCGACCGTGAGGCGCGCGAGGCGAGCAGGTTCGGTCCTCGGCGGTGCGGCGGTCGCGCACCTCGGGCGCGCGCCAGGCCGGCGAGGCGAGCGGATGCCGCGCGCGAGGCCGGTCGCGTTCCGCTCGAGCCCGACGGCTCCCACATGAGCGCCTGCAGCGCCGCGCGGTCGACGGGCTCGCCGCCGTCAGTCGCGGACGGATCCGCCGACCCGCCGTCCAGCCGGCGGCGGGGTCGCCGGCGTCGGCGCGCGGAGTGCCTACAGATCGGGTGCGAGGTCGGGTCGCGGCGTGCGGGTGCCGTCGCGGGTGCGGGCCAGGCGTCGTCGAGCGCGCGCGCCACCCGGTCGGCGAACACCGCCCCTCGAGCAGCGAGTTGGAGGCCAGCCGGTTGGCGCCGTGCACGCCGGTGCAGGCGACCTCGCCGACGGCGTACAGGCCCGGCACGGTCGTGCGCCCGCGAGGTCGGTGAACACGCCGCCCATCCAGTAGTGCGCGGCGGGCGTGACCGGAACGGGCTCCGTCGTCCAGTCGTAGCCCGGCCCGCGGCACGCGGCGTCGATGCTCGGGAAGCGCTGGGCCAGGAACGCCGGCGCCGAGGCCGGTCGCGTCCAGGAACACCGGACGCGCCCGCCCTGCTCGGCCATGCGCCGCGACACCGCGCGGGCGACGACGTCGCGCGGGGCCAGCTCGGCCCGGCGGGTCGACGTCGAGCATGAACCGCTCGCCGGCTCGTCGACGCAGCACCGCGCCCTCGCCGCGCACGGCCTCGGAGATCAGCGGAGTGCCCGGGCGTCGCGAGCGCGGTGGGGTGGAACTGGAAGAACTCCAGGTCCGCGACGGCCGCGCCGGCACGGTGGGCGACGGCCACGCCGTCGCCGGTCGCGACGTCGGGGTTCGTCGTATGCCGGTAGAGGCTCCGCTGCCGCCGGTGGCGAGCACGACCGCGTCGGCGCGCACGTCGACGAGGTCGCCGGATGCCGCGAGCAGCGCGTGCGCCGACCACGCGACCGTGCTCGACGAGCAGGTCGACGAGCATCGTGCGCTCGTGGATCCGCACCGCCCGCCGCCGCACGGTGGCGACGAGCGCGCGTCTCGATCGCGGCGCCGGTCGCGTCGCCGCCGGCGTGCAGGATGCGGGCGCGCGAGTGGGCCGCCTCGAGGCCCGCGCTCGAGGCCCGGAGTCGCCGCGGTCGAACGCGACGCCGAAGCGGATGAGGTCGCGCACGCGCTCGGGACCCTCGTCGCAGAGCACGCGCACGGCGTCGGGGTCGGTGAGCCCCGCGCCGGCCGCGAGGGTGTCGGCGACGTGGCGCTCGACGGAGTCGTCGGGGAACAGCGCCGCCGCGACGCCGCCCTGGGCGTAGCGGGTGTTGCTCTCGCGAGCTCGGCCTTGGTGACGAGCACGACCTCGTGGCCGGCGTCGGCCGCCTTCACGGCCGTCCAGAGGCCCGGCGATGCCGCCGCCGACCACGAGCACGCGCGACATGGTCAGGCGCATGCCGCGATGCCCACTGCCGCCGATGCGCCGGCCGGCCGACGGTCACGGCGCGGCGGCTTCGCCGCGAGCATCCGCTCGAGCGCGACCCGTGCCGGGTCGGCCACCGTCGTCGGGCACCATGATGCGGTTGACGCACTCGCCCGCGACCAGCTCCTCGAGCACCCAGGCGAGGTAGCCGGGGTGGATGCGGTACATCGTCGAGCAGGGGCAGACGACCGGGTCCAGGCAGAAGATCGTCGTGCTGCGGGTACTCCGCGGCCAGCCGGTTGACCAGGTTGATCTCGGTGCCGATCGCGAAGGTCGAGCCGGCGCGGCGCGGCCTGGATGGCCTTGACGATGAAGTCCGTGGAGCCGGCGGCGTCGGCGGCGTCGACCACCGCCATCGGGCACTCGGGGTGCACGATCACCTGCACGCCCGGGTACTCGGCGCGGGCCTGCTCGATCTGGTCGACGGTGAAGCGCTTGTGCACCGAGCAGAAGCCGTGCCAGAGGATGACCCGGGCGTCCCGCAGCTCCTCGGCGCGTGCTGCCGCCGAGCGCCTTGCGCGGGTTCCACATCGGCATCTGCTCCAGCGGCACGCCCATGGCCTTGGCGGTGTTGCGGCCGAGGTGCTGGTCGGGGAAGAACAGCACCCGCTGCCCGCGCTCGAACGCCCACTCGAGCACCGTCGCGGCGTTCGACGAGGTGCAGACGATGCCGCCGTTGCGGCCGAAGAAGCCCTTGAGCGCGGCCGAGGAGTTCATGTAGGTGACGGGGATGACCGGGCACCCGGCCGTCGGCGTCGGTCGTGCCAGGTCGCCGAGACCTCGGCGAGCTGCTCCCAGCACTCCTCGACGCTCGACTCGTCGGCCATGTCGGCCATCGAGCAGCCCGCGGCCAGGTTGGGCAGGATCACGGCCTGCTCGGGCGTCGACAGGATGTCGGCGGTCTCGGCCATGAAGTGCACGCCGCAGAACACGATGGCCTCGGCATCGGGCCGGGTCAGCGCCGCGTTGGCCAGCTGGAACGAGTCGCCCGACGAAGTCGGCGTACTCGATCACCTCGTCGCGCTGGTAGAAGTGGCCGAGCACGACGACGCGGTCGCCGAGCGTCGCCTTGGCGGCGCGGATGCGGTCGTGCAGCTCGGCGTCGCTGGCCTCGCGGTACTCCGCCGGCAGCTGCGCCCTGGCGCGGCGAGCCGGTGGGGATGACGTCGCCCATCGAGGAGCCGGGGCCGTAGCCGGCGGGGCCGCGGTCGAAGTCCCACGGGCCCGCGGCCAGCTCGGGCGTGCAGGTCGCCCCGGCCGTCGCGCCCTTCGCGATGAGGCGGATGGTGCGGTCGACGGATGCCGCGGCGCGCGTCGCGGCCGCGTCGCGGGCCGGGGAGGTGCGATGGTCATGGGTTCGTCCTCTGCAGTGCGGTGGTGGCTGGTCGGTCGGATGCCGCGGGGCCGGCGCCGGTGTCGAAGCGGTAGAGCGCGGGCGGGCGGTGCGGGGTGCCCGCGAGGCGCTGGCCGGTGTCGACGAGCGTGCCGGAGGCCTCCATCGTGCGGCGGAAGTTGGCCGGGTCGAGTCGGCGGCGCAGCACGGCCTCGTGCACGCCCCGCAGCTCGGCCATGGTGAAGGTCTCGCCGAGGAGGGCGTGCGCGATGCGCGAGTACTGCATCTTGGTGCGCAGCCGCCAGAGCGCGTAGTCGATGATCTCGCGTGTGGTCGAAGGCGAGCTCGGGCAGCTGGTCCTCGTCGAACCAGTACACGTTCTCGTCGGCGACGGCGCGCTGCACCTCGTCGGAGTGCACGAGCGCCCAGTACACGACCGAGACGACGCGCTCGTCGGGGGAGCGGTCGAGGGCGCCGAACGTGTAGAGCTGCTCGAGGTAGCTCGGGTGCGAGGCCCGTCGTCTCGGCGAGCGTGCGCGCCGCGGCGGCGTCGAGGCCCTCGTCGGACGGGCAGCCAGCCGCCGGGCAGCGCCCACCGTCCCGCGCCGGGCTCGCGGAGCCGCCGCACGAGCGGGATCCGCAGGCTCGGGGCGGCCGCGCCCTCGTCGGGGCTGAGCGCGAAGATGACGGTGGAGACGGCGAGCCGCGCCTGCGCGCCGTGGTCGTGCTGCTGCGACATCCGCTGCCTCCCGTCTTAGAGTCGATCTGACTCGAAGTGCTGGGATCAGCTTACAGTCAATGTGACACGAACGCCAATTCCGTGACGCCGCAGGTGCCGTGCAGGCCTGGTCACCGCCATCCGCGCCACGCCGGTGCCCGATGCCGGGAGATGCCAGGTCGATCTGCCGGCCAGCGAGCCGGATGGGCCCGGCCGACGGCCGCGTCGGCTAGGATCGGCGGTACAACCGCACATCGGGCCATCGACGCGTCGCGGGAGAGCCGGGCAGTTCTGTCAGCAGATCTGGCCGGCACCGAAGGAGCAAGCCTCCCCGCCAATCTCTCAGGTCACCACACCGCGATGACGAGGCCGCTCTGAAAAGCGGATGCCGCGAACGCTGCATCCCGCCGACGGTGAAAGCTCAGCTCCCCACGGGCGCGACGCGAAACTCTCAGGCCCATGACAGAGGGGGAGTTCCCAGCGGCATCCGCCGACCGCCCACGCGACTCTGGAGAACTCGTGACCGACCCCGGCACCACCGAATCCGGCACCATCGAACGTCGAAGCCCCCTCGACGCGGTGCATCGCGCCGCCGGCGCCTCGTTCACCGACTTCGCGGGCTGGCAGATGCCCGTGCGCTACTCGAGCGACCTCGCCGAGCACCACGCCGTGCGCACCGCCGTCGGGCCTCTTCGACCTCTCGCACATGGGCGAGATCGTCCTGCTCGGACCGGGCTCGGCCGCCGCGCTCGACTACGCGCTCGCCGGCAGGCTCTCGGCGATCGAGATCGGCCAGGCGAAGTACTCGCTGCTGCTCGCCGAGGACGGCGGCATCATCGACGACCTCGTCGTCTACCGCACCGGCGACGACCGCTACATGGTGGTCGCGAACGCCTCGAACGCCGCGCGTCGTCGCCGACGAGCTGCGCACGCGCGCCGACGGGTTCGACACGTTCGTCTCCGACGAGAGCGACGACATCGCGCTCATCGCGCTGCAGGGCCCCGACGCCCGCGCCGTGCTGCAGGAGACGCCCGGCTTCGGCGTCGACGACGGGCCGGGCAACGACGTCGACGACTTCGTCGCGAACCTCGACTCGCTCAAGTACTACCGCGCCTTCGCGGCCACCTTCGAGGGCGAGCCCGTGCTCGTCGCGCGCACCGGCTACACGGGCGAGGACGGCTTCGAGCTGTACCTCGCACCCGACCGGGCGCCGCGCCTGTGGGACGCGCTCCGCGAGACCGGCGGCGTCGCGGGTCGTGCCCGCGGGGCTCGCCAGCCGCGACACGCTCCGCCTCGAGGCGGGCATGCCGCTGTACGGCCACGAGCTCAGCCGCGACATCCTGCCCGTGCAGGCCGGCCTCGGCCGCGTCGTCGCGCTCGCCAAGGAGGGCGACTTCGTCGGTCGCGCCGCGATCGAGCAGGGCCCGGCAGCGGATGCCCCGGTGCTCGTCGGCCTCGCCGCCGAGGGCCGCCGCGCCGCCCGCGCCGACTACGAGGTGTACGACGGCGAGGGCGCGGATGCCGCGCGCGTCGGCGTCGTGACGAGCGGCGCCCTGTCGCCGACGCTCGGCCACCCCGTGGCGATGGCGTTCGTCGCGCCGGATGCCGCGGAGCCGGGCCGCGAGCTCTACGTCGACGTGCGCGGAACGCGAGTCCCGGCATCCGTCGTCGCCCTGCCCTTCTACAAGCGACCCGCCTGACCGCGCGCCCGCACCGACCACCGCACGCACCGAGCCGCACCGACCGCCCGCACCGCCGACCGCGAGGAGAACCCCATGACCGACCAGACCGAACTCCAGTACACCGAAGAGCACGAGTGGGTGCTCGTCGACGGCGACACCCTCACGATCGGCATCACCGACTACGCCGCCGAGAAGCTCGGCGACGTCGTCTACGTCGACCTGCCCGCCGCCGGCTCGAAGATCACCGCCGGCAGCGTCGTCGGCGAGATCGAGTCGACGAAGTCGGTCGGCGAGCTCTTCGCGCCCGTCGACGGCGAGGTCGTCGAGTCCAACCAGGCCGTCGTCGACGCGCCCGAGCTCGTGAACAGCGACCCGTTCGGCGAGGGCTGGCTCATCAAGGTCACCGTCGGCGCCCTCCCCAAGCTCCTCACCCACGCCGAGTACCGCGCCCTCGTCGGCGAGTAAGGATCCACCGCACCGATGAACCACCTCCTCCGCCTTCGACGCCGACGCCTTCGGGCGCCGTCACATCGGCACCACCCCGCACGACCACGAGTGGATGCTCGCCGCCCTCGGCTACGACTCGCTCGACGCGCTCATGACGGCGGCGGTGCCCACGGCGATCCGCATGGGGGAGGTGGTCGACTCGGTGATCCCGCCGGCCGCGACCGAGCGCGAGGCGCTCGCCGAGCTCGCCGCGCTGGCCGAGCAGAACACGGTGCGCACGTCGATGATCGGCCTCGGCTACTCCGGCACGATCACGCCCGCGGTGATCCAGCGCAACGTGCTCGAGAACCCGAGCTGGTACACCGCGTACACGCCGTACCAGCCCGAGATCTCGCAGGGCCGGCTCGAGGCGCTCATCAACTTCCAGACGATGGTCTCCGACCTCACCGGGCTCGACACGGCGAACGCGTCGATGCTCGACGAGGGCACCGCCGTCGTCGAGGGCATGCTCCTCGCGCGCCGCGCGTCGAAGTCCGCGTCCAACCGCTTCGTCGTCGACGCCGACGCCCTGCCGCAGACGCACGCGCTGCTGGTCTCGCGGGCCGAGGCCGTCGGCATCGAGCTCGTCGTCGCCGACCTCGACGAGGGCACGGATGTCGCCGCCCTCGGCGAGCACTTCGGGCTCTTCGTGCAGTACCCGGGCGCGTCGGGCCGGGTGTGGAACCCGGCATCCGTCATCGCGGCGTCGAAGGAGCAGGGCGCGCTCGTCGTCGCCGCGGCCGACCTGCTCGCGATGGCGCTCCTCACGAGCCCCGGCGAGCTCGGCGCCGACGTCGCGGTCGGCACCTCGCAGCGCTTCGGCGTGCCGATGGGCTTCGGCGGCCCGCACGCCGGCTACATGGCCGTGCGCAAGGGCCTCGAGCGGCAGCTTCCCGGCCGCCTCGTCGGCGTGTCGCAGGACGCAGCGGGCCACCCCGCCTACCGCCTCAGCCTGCAGGCGCGCGAGCAGCACATCCGCCGCGAGAAGGCGACGTCGAACATCTGCACCGCGCAGGTGCTGCTCGCCGTCATGGCGTCGATGTACGCGGTGTACCACGGTCCCCGCGGCATCCGTCACATCGCCGTCACGACCGCGGCGAAGGCGAAGGCGCTCGCCGACGTGCTCACGTCCTACGAGCTGACGCTCGCGAACGACGCCTACTTCGACACGATCCGCGTGCACGTGCCCGGCCTCGCGAAGAACGTCGTCGCCCGCGGCCGCGAGCTCGGCCTCAACCTCTGGGAGGCCGACGAGGCGACCGTGCACATCGCCGTCGACGAGACCACCACCGCCGACGAGCTCTCGCGCGTCGTCGAGGCGTTCGGCTTCGACCCTCGCATCGAGGTCCCGGTGTCGCTGCGCGAGCTCCCCGCGAGCCTGCCCGAGTCGCTGCGCCGCACGAGCTCCTACCTCGAGCACCCCGTGTTCAACACGCACCAGTCCGAGACGCAGATGATGCGGTACCTCAAGCAGCTCGCCGACCGCGACTACGCGCTCGACCGCGGCATGATCCCGCTCGGCTCGTGCACGATGAAGCTCAACGCCGCCACCGAGATGCAGTCCGTCACGTGGCCCGAGTTCGCGAACCTGCACCCGTTCGCGCCCGAGGCCGACGTCGAGGGCACGCTCGGGCTCATCGAGCAGCTCGAGAACTGGCTCGCCGAGGTCACCGGCTACGACACCGTGTCGCTGCAGCCGAACGCCGGCAGCCAGGGCGAGCTCGCCGGGCTCCTCGCGATCCGCGGCTACCACCGCGCGAACGGCGACGTCGACCGCGACCTGTGCCTCATCCCGTCGAGCGCGCACGGCACCAACGCGGCATCCGCCGTGCTCGCCGGCATGCGCGTGGTGGTCGTGGCCTGCGACGAGCTCGGCAACGTCGACCTCGACGACCTGCGCGCGAAGATCGACGAGCACGCCGACCGCATCGCCGCGCTCATGATCACCTACCCGTCGACGCACGGCGTCTACGAGCACGAGGTGAAGCAGATCACGCAGGCCGTGCACGACGCCGGCGGCCAGGTCTACGTCGACGGCGCGAACCTCAACGCGCTGCTCGGCTTCGCGCGCTTCGGCGACTTCGGCGGCGACGTCTCGCACCTCAACCTGCACAAGACGTTCTGCATCCCGCACGGCGGCGGCGGCCCCGGCGTCGGCCCCGTCGCGGCCAAGGCGCACCTCGCGCCGTACCTGCCCGGGCACCCGCTCGCGCAGCGCGCCGACCACTCGGGCGGCGTCACGCACGACGGCGGCCCCGTCTCGGCGGCGCCGTACGGCAGCCCGTCGATCCTGCCGATCTCGTGGGCGTACGTGCGCATGATGGGCTCCGAGGGCCTCAAGCAGGCCACCGCCACCGCCGTGCTCGCGGCGAACTACGTCGCCGCGCGCCTGCGCGACCACTTCCCGGTGCTCTACACGGGCGACAACCACCTCGTCGCGCACGAGTGCATCCTCGACCTGCGCCCGCTCACCGCGGCCACCGGCGTCACCGTCGACGACGTCGCGAAGCGGCTCATCGACTACGGCTTCCACGCGCCGACGATGTCGTTCCCCGTCGCGGGCACGCTCATGGTCGAGCCGACCGAGTCGGAGGACCTCGCCGAGCTCGACCGGTTCGTCGAGGCGATGATCGCGATCAAGGCCGAGGCCGACGCCGTCGGTCGCGGCGAGTGGCCGGCCGACGACAACCCGCTCCGCAACGCGCCGCACACGGCCGAGTCGGTCATCGCGGGGGAGTGGACGCACCCGTACACGCGCGAGCAGGCCGTCTACCCGGTGCACTCGCTCGTGCGCAACAAGTACTGGGCGCCGGTGCGCCGCATCGACCAGGCCTACGGCGACCGCAACCTCGTGTGCGCCTGCCCGCCGGTGGAGGCGTTCGCGTAGCGGAGCGGAGCGAACGCGGAGTCGCCGCGCGAACGATCAGCTCTGAAGCCCGCACCGTGACCCGCCGCCTCGTTGTGACAGGCAGGAGGTGACGGATGCCGCTGCCGATGACGACAGCCGGCTCGTCGAGCTGTACGACGCCGCACGGGCCGTCGGTGTGGCGGTACGTCGTGCACCTCACGGGCGACCCGGCCGGAGCCGACGACATCGTGCAGGAGACCCTGCTGCGCGCGTGGCGCAGTCCGCGCATCCTCGCGCAGGAGCCGGCGTCGACGCGGTCGTGGATGTTCACGGTCGCCAGGAACCTCGTGATCGACGAGGCGCGCAGCGCGCGCCGTCGCCATGAGATCGGCGTGGCCGAGACGCCCGAGCGGGCGCAGGACGACGCGACCGACGCCCTCTTCGAGAGCCTGCTGGTGGAGGAGGCCCTGGCGACCCTGACCGTCGAGCACCGTGCGGTGATCGTGCACGCCTACTACGGCGGATGCAGCGTGGCCGAGGTCGCCGGCCGGCTGGCATCCCCGAGGGCACGGTCAAGTCGCGACTCCACTACGGGCTCCGAGCCCTGCAGGCTCGCGCTGCAGGAGAAGGGAGTGACGCGATGAACCCGGATCACGCGCGCTTCGCCGATTGGGACTCCGCCTACGTGCTCGGCGCGCTCTCGCCGGCCGAGCGACGAGGTCGACGGAGCACCTCGACGACCTGCGAGACGTGCCGTCGCGCTCCGTCGCCGAGCTCGTCCCGATGGCCCGGGCTGCTCGCGCGACTCTCACGCGGCCGAGCGGGCCGCCGCACCTCGTGCAGAGACCCCGATGGCCGCCGCAGGTGCTCCGGTTCGCGGGCAGGACCTGCTCGACGGCTCGTGCTGCACGGGCCGGACCGTCGTCGACAGCACCCGTCGCGCGCGCACGAGATCGGGGTGGCCGAGTTGCCCGAACGGCGTGCAGGACGACGCCTACCGACGCCTCTGTTCGAGAGCCTGCTCGTCGAAGAAGCCCTCGTGACCCTTTCGAGCATCGTGCGGTCATCGTGCACGCCTACTACGGCGGATGCAGCGTGGCCGAGGTCGCCCGCCGGCTCGCGCATCCCCGAGGGCACCGTGAAGTCGCGCCTGCACTACGGGCTCCGAGCCCTGCGCCTCGCACTCCAGGAGAAGGGGGTGACGCGATGAACCCGGATCACCCGCGCTTCGCCGACTGGGACTCCGCCTACGTGCTCGGCGCGCTCTCGCCGGCCGAGCGTCGCGAGTACGAGGAGCACCTCGAGACCTGCGAGACGTGCCGTCGATCGGTCGCCGAGCTCGTCGCCGATCCCCGGCCTGCTCGCCCGCCTCTCCGTCGAGCGGGCCGAGGCGCTCCTGGTCGAGCGAGCAGGCCACCGTGCCGGCACCGCGCGCCGAGCTGCTCGACGCGGTGCGGCGCGAGGGCCGCCGCCGCGGCATCCGTCGGACGCGGATCCGGATCGCGGTCGGCCGCGGCCGCCGCGGCCGTGGTGCTCGCGGCGATCGCTGACCGCTCGCGTTCATCCGACCGGACCCGGCGCCCGCAGTCGCTCGCCTTCGAGACCGTCGCCGACGTGCCGCTCACCGCCACCGCGGCTCGACCCCGGCCGAGTGGGGCACGAGGATCGAGCTCGACTGCCGCTACGTCGCCGACGTCGGATGCCACGATGCCGCGACGTCCCCGGCGACGGATGGCCGTACGCGCTCGTCGTGGTCGACCACGACGGCAACCGCAGCGAGGTCTCGAGCTGGCGGGCGTGCCCAGGTGCATCGGCGCGCCTCGCGGCCGGCACCGCCCTCGACCTCGACGACATCGCGTCGCTCGAGATCACGGGCGTCGAGCAGCGGCAACGTGCTTCAGCGCGGCGTCGACCGACCCCAGCGGGTGAACCGTTCGGGCCTCCGCCTCGTGTACTCCGTCGCGGCGTCCGCCCTGTCGGAGGAACGAGCGGGGCACGGCGGTCTATGCGGGGCGCGGTGCGGCGTGACGGCCGCGCTCCGGGTACTCCCGGCGAGCGGATGCCACGACGACCGCCGTGCGGCGCTCGATCACGCGCTGCTCCGCCTCGCGGATCTCCGCCTCGGTCGTGCGGAATCGTCGGTCGGTGTGCCGTGCCGCGAGGCCTCCCGCGGCGAATGCATGTGCCAGGCTCATGGTCCCGTTCCCCATCCGCGCAGCCTCGATCGGCCGCGTCGGCACCATGCTCGACGGGGCAGCGATGTCGCGGCATCCGGGCAGGCCCGATGACGGTCCCCGGGAGTACACTGAGGTTCTCTCGAAGAGGGGGTTGCGCATGATGCCCGTGGATCTCATCGCAGTGCTGGGAACGGTCGCGTTCGCCGGAGTCTTCGTCGGGAGCAGCCTGCTCGCCGGCAGCGGCTTCGGCCTCGAGAAGCGCGCGTCGCTGCTGGAGCGCCGCGACCCGGGCACGGCCGCCGCGCTGCGCCGGGCCCAGTTCATGAGCGACTTCCCGGCCGGCGGCATGTTCGGCGACGAGGGGTTCTCCGCCGTCTGCACGCCGAGCCGGCGCAGCGGCCTCGACATGGCGCGCATCCGCTCCACCGACTCCGACCTCCGCGTCGAGCCGCCCGAGGAGTCGCTGCCGCCGATGCCGGCCACGGTCGTCGCGCTGGCGCGCAGCGAGCACGTGCCCCAGGCGCCGCGCCCGCGGCATCCGTCGACGACGCCCGTCAGGGCTCAGGCCGGCGCGGCGAAGAGCTCGGGCCACCAGCCGACGGCCAGCGGGTAGCCGACGAACGACACGATGTCGATGATCCAGTGCGCGATGACGAGCGGCATCGTGCGGCCCCATCGCGCGTAGCACCAGCCGAACACGATGCCCATCGCGACGTTCCCGAAGAACGGCCCGAAGCCCTGGTAGAGGTGGTAGCTGCCGCGCAGCACCGCGCTCGAGAGGATCGTGGCCCAGCGCCCGACCCCGAGCTCGGCGAACCGCGTGAAGAGGTAGCCGACGACGATGACCTCCTCGGTCAGCGCCGCCTCGAGCGCCGCGGAAGACGAGGATCGGCACCGTCCACCAGAACCAGTCGGCCGGTGAGGTCTGCACCGCGACGGTGAGGCCGAGCGCCCGGCCGATCGCGTAGAGCGCGAGCCCGGGCACGCCGATCACGGCGACGAGCAGCAGGCCGGATGCCGCGTCGCGACCGGGTCGCGTGAAGTCGAGCCCGATCCGCCGGAACGGGCTGCGGCCGGGCACCCACAGCAGGTAGAGCACCAGGGCGACGGCGAAGAGCCCGAAGAAGACGTCGAGGAACTGGTAGGTGAAGTCCAGCCACTCGCGACTCGACCGCGAGGGATTGAGTGCGACGCTCTGGTCGCCGAGCGCGCGCTCCTCGGTGAGCTTCGCCGCGAGCGAGACGATCGAGTACACCGCGGAGGCCCCGAGCGTCAACCCCAGGACGATCACGACCTCGATTCGCAGGCGCCATGCAGGTCGACATGCGGTAATCCTCGCACGCGCCTGCGAGCGTGCAAGAATCGTGCGCGCAGAGAGCGGTTTCCGCCATCGCGTCCCTCGCTACATTGCGCGTCGGTAACGGTTTCCTCTGGAGTTTGCTTCCGTGCAAGCTGCTTCATAGTCTCGATCTACCAAGCGCTCCAGTGCGGCCATGAAGTCGTGCTGTCCGAGCACATCTCACAGGAGGAACATTGAAGATCAAGAGATTTGGCGTGGCCGCCATTGCTCTTGCGGCCGCGGGAGCACTCACGCTCTCCGGCTGCACGAGCGGCTCGCCCGAGTCGACCGGAGCGGCCGGCGAGCTCGACGGCCGTCATCACGACCAACGGCACCGAGCCGCAGAACCCGCTGGTCCCGACCAACACCAACGAGGTCGGCGGCGGCAAGATCCTCGACGTCGATCTTCGCGGGCCTCGTCTACTACGACGCCGAGGGCGCCGCGCACAACGACGTCGCCGAGTCGATCGAGACCGACGACGCGCAGACCTACACGATCAAGATCAAGCGACGGCCAGAAGTTCACCAACGGCGAGCCCGGTCACCGCCGACTCCTTCGTCGACGCGTGGAACTACGGCGCGCGCCTCTCGACAACGCGCAGCTCTCGAGCTACTTCTTCGAGTCCATCGAGGGCTTCAGCTACGACGAGGACGTCGCGAGCTCTCGGGCCTCGAGGTCGTCGACGACCTGACCTTCACGGTCAAGCTCAACGCAGCCCGAGTCGGACTTCCCGCTGCGCCTCGGCTACACGGCGTTCTTCCCGCTGCCCGAGTCGGCCTTCGAGGACATCGAGGCGTTCGGTGAGAACCCGATCGGCAACGGCCCGTACATGCTCGACGGCGAAGGCGCCTGGAAGCACAACGAGCAGATCGACCTCGTGATGAACCCCGACTACGACGGTCGCCCGCAAGGCCGCAGAACGGCGGCCTCGACATCATCTTCTACGCCACGCAGGACGCGGCGTACGCCGACCTGCAGGGCGGCAACCTCGACGTGCTCGAGGACATCCCCGACGAGCGCGCTCCCGACCTTCGAGACGAGTTCGGCGACCGCTCGGTCAACCAGCCGCCGCGGCGATCTTCCAGTCGTTCACGATCCCCGACCGCCTGCCGCACTTCGGCGGCGAAGAGGGCAAGCTCCGTCGGCCGCCATCTCGCACGGCGATCAACCGCGAGGAGATCACCGACGTGATCTTCTGCGGCACCCGCACGCCGGCCCACGACTTCACGTCGCCGGTCATCGACGGCTACTCCGAGGACATCCCCGGCTCCGAGGTCCTCGACTTCGACGCCGACGAGGCGAAGAAGCTGTGGGCCGAGGCCGACGCCATCGCGCCGTGGACGGCACCGTTCCAGATCGCCTACAACGCCGACGGCGGCCACCAGGCCTGGGTCGACGCTGTGGCGAACCAGCTCAAGAACAACCTCGGCATCGAGGCGTCCGGCGCGCCGTACCCGACCTTCGCCGAGCTCCGCACCGCGGTCACCGACCGCACCATCCAGACCGCGTTCCGCACCGGATGGCAGGCCGACTACCCGTCGCTGTTCAACTTCCTCGGCGCCGATCTACGCGCACCGACGCCGGCTCGAACGACGGCGACTACTCGAACCCCGAGTTCGACGCGCTCCTCGACGAGGGTCTCGCCGCGACCGACGTCGAGGCCGGCGAACGAGAAGTTCCAGCAGGCGCAGGAGATCCTCTTCAAGGACCTCCCCGCCATCCCGCTGTGGTACTCCAACGTCGACGGCGCCTGGGGCGAGCAGGTCGACAACGTGCGAGTTCGGCTGGAACTCGGTTCCGCTGTACTACGAGATCACCAAGAGCGAGTAATTCTCGTTCCAGGGCGACTCGGGGTTAGACTCTGAGGCGCCCGTGGGGCGGCAGCCGATCCGGCTGCCGCCCCACTCCCACGTATCCCCGGTGCGAACCCGATCGGCGTAGCATCGAGTGGACGAACTCGCAAACGGTGAGGTTTCTTCAACATGTCAACAATCCACGAAGAGCGGGGCCTGATCCATGGCCGGCTACATCGTGCGCCGACTGCTGCAGGCGATCCCTGTCCTGCTCGGCACCACCTTCCTGATCTACTTCATGGTCTTCGCCATGCCGGGAGACCCGATCGTCGCGCTCTTCGGCGACAAGACCCCGCCCCCGGCAGGTCATCGAGCAGCTGCGTGAGCGGTACCACCTCGACCAGCCGTTCATCGTCCAGTACCTCATCTTCCTCGGCAACATCTTCCGCGGCGACCTCGGCACGTCGTTCTCGGGTCAGCCCGTGTCCGAGATCCTCGCGACGACCTTCCCGGTGACGCTGCGCCTCGCGCTGATGGCCATCTTCTTCGAGATGGTCGCCGGCATCACCGTCGGCCTCGTCTCGGGCCTGCGCAAGGGCGGCATCTTCGACGCGAGCGCGCTCGTCGTGAGCCTGATCCTCATCTCGCTCCCGATCTTCGTCATCGCGTTCGTCGCGCAGTACATCTTCGGCATCCAGCTCGGGTGGTTCAGAACCACCGTGGGCCCCGGCGCGCCGACGCAGGACCTGATACTGCCGGCATTGGTGCTGGCCACGATCAGCTTCGCGCAGATCATCCGACTGACGCGGGCGTCGGTCATCGATACGGGCACGCAGGACTTCGTTCGCACCGCCGCGAGCAAGGGCCTCTCCCGCAACGCGCATCGTCCCGGTGCACATCCTGCGCAACTCGCTCATCCCCGTCGTCACCTATCTCGCCGTCGACTTCGGCGTGCTGATGGTCGGCGCGACGGTCACGGAGGGCATCTTCAACGTGCCCGGCGTCGGCCGCACCCTCTACCAGGCGATCATCCGCGGAGAGGGACCCACCGTCGTCTCCTTCGTGACCGTCATGGTGCTGATCTACCTCGTGGTGAACCTGCTGGTGGATCTGCTGTACGCCGTTCTCGACCCGAGGATCCGCTATGCCAAGTAACATCACCAGACCCGCCCAGCAGCACTTCGTCGCGCCGCTCGAGGAGACCCCGCTCGTCGCCATCGACACGGTCAAGGCCGAGGGCAAGCCCTCGAACCTCTGGACCGACGCCTGGAGACGACGTGCGCAAGCGCCCGATGTTCTGGATCTCGTCCGCGCTCATCGTGCTCGTCGTGGTCGTCGCACTGTTCCCCGGCCTGTTCACGCAGGTGCCGCCGAACAACGACTGCCAGCTCTCGAACAGCAACGGCGGCCCGACCGACGGCCACCCGCTCGGCTTCACGAAGCAGGGCTGCGACATCTACTCGCGCATCATCCACGGCACGTCGACGTCGCTCTCGGTCGGCATCATCGTGACCGTGCTCGTCTTCGTGCTCGGCATCGTCTTCGGTGCCTTCGCGGGCTTCTACGGCGGATGGATCGACTCGGTGCTCTCGCGCATCGGCGACATCTTCTTCTCCATCCCCTACATCCTCGCGGCCGTGGTCATCATGTCGGTGTTCTCGCAGTACGCGAACGTGTGGGTGATCTCGCTCGCCATCGGCATATTCGCGTGGCCGGCCACAGCACGTGTGCTGAGAGCCGAGATCCTGAGGGTGAAGAACGCCGACTTCGT
The DNA here is from genome assembly GCA_963709115.1 of uncultured Actinomycetota bacterium. Classification (GTDB taxonomy): domain Bacteria; phylum Actinomycetota; class Actinomycetes; order Actinomycetales; family Microbacteriaceae; genus Agromyces. The sequence goes on along the minus strand of CAVPVF010000014.1, from coordinate 65,857 downwards.
CATGGCGTCCACCGCGCTCGGCGTCCCGCGCTTCCGCATCCTGCGTGCGCCACGTGCTGCCGAACTCGATCGCGCCGGTCATCGTCATCACGACGATCTCGCTCGCGTCGGCGATCGTCGCCGAGGCGACCCTGTCGTTCCTCGGCGTCGGCCTGCCCGTCGAGCACCATGTCGTGGGGCAATGACATCAGCGCCGCGCAGACCGACCTGCGCACGGCACCGCAGGTGCTGATCCTGCCGTCGATCGCGCTGTCCATCACCGTGCTGAGCTTCATCATGCTCGGCGAGGTCATCCGCGATGCCCTCGACCCGAAGGCGAGGGCCCAGCGATGACCGAGATGGTGAACGGAACCGACGTGCAGCAGCAGACGTCCGTCGACGTCGGCGAGCGTCCGCTCCTCGAGATCAAGGACCTCCAGGTCGGCGTTCAACACCCAGGACGGCGTCGTCAAGGCCGTCGACGGCGTGAACATCACGCTGTACCGCGGGCAGAGCCTCGCGATCGTGGGCGAGTCCGGCTCGGGCAAGTCCACGACCGCGCACGCGATCATCAACCTGCTTCCCGGCACGGGCCACATCTCCGGCGGCCAGATCCTCCTCGACGGCCAGGACCTCACCAAGGCCTCGCCGAGGGAGATGGAGGCGATCCGCGGTCGCAAGATCGGGTTCGTGCCCGCAGGACCCGATGTCGAACCTCAACCCCGTGTGGTCGATCGGCTTCCAGGTCGAGGAGGCCATCAAGGCCAACGGCATCGCCACCGGGCGCAAGGAGGTCAAGAAGCGCGCGATCGAGGTGCTGAAGCAGGCCGGCCTCGCAGGACGCCGACCGGCGACTGAAGCAGTTCCCGCACCAGTTCTCGGGCGGCATGCGCCAGCGCGTGCTCATCGGCATGGGCCTCGCGGCCGACCCGCAGCTGCTCATCGCCGACGAGCCCACCTCGGCGCTCGACGTCACGGTGCAGCGCGTGATCCTCGATCACCTCGAGTCGCTCACCCGCGAGCTCGGCACGACCCTGCTGTTCATCACGCACGACCTCGGCCTCGCCGCCGAGCGCGCCGAGCAGCTCGTGGTCATGTACAAGGGTCGAGTGGTCGAGTCGGGTCCGTCGGCGCAGATCCTCAAGAACCCGCAGCACCCCTACACGCAGCGTCTCGTCGCCGCGGCACCGAGCCTCGCCTCGCGCCGCATCCAGGCGACCGGCAGCATCGCGGCAGCCGAGTCCTCGATGGCCGACAACGCGTCGGACGCCGCAGGCGACGACGATCGACCTCATCGCCACGGCCGAGGCGCGCGCCGAGGCCGTCGAGGCCGCGGCATCCGCCCCGCCGGCGATCGTCGTCGAGGACCTGACGAAGGTCTTCAAGATCCGCGGCTCCGGCGACTTCACGGCCGTCGACGGCGTGTCGTTCCAGATCGCGAAGGGCACCACCACGGCGCTCGTCGGCGAGTCCGGCTCGGGCAAGTCGACCGTGGCGAAGATGCTGCTGAAGCTCGAGGACGCGACGAGCGGCAAGATCGTCGTCGGCGGCAAGGACCTCGCGAGCGTCACCGGCAAGGAGCTCTTCAACCTCCGCAGCCGGATGCAGCCGGTGTTCCAGGACCCGTACGGTTCGCTGAACCCGCTGCGCAACATCGGCAACACGATCTCGGAGCCGCTGCACACGCACAAGGTCGGCACGAAGGCCACGCGCCGCGAGCGCGTGCTCGAGCTGCTCGACCAGGTGTCGCTGCCGCGCACCCTCGTCAGCCGCTACCCGAACGAGCTCTCGGGCGGCCAGCGCCAGCGCATCGCGATCGCGCGTGCGCTCGCGCTGAAGCCCGAGATCGTCGTGCTCGACGAGGCGGTCTCCGCGCTCGACGTGCTCGTGCAGGCGCAGATCCTGCGCCTGCTCGCCGACCTGCAGGCCGAGCTGGGGCTGACGTACCTGTTCATCACCCACGACCTCGCGGTCGTGCGCGTCATCGCCGACCACGTCTGCGTCATGCAGCGCGGCCGGATCGTCGAGAAGGCGACGACCGACGAAGTGTTCGACAACCCCCAGGAGCAGTACACCCGCGACCTGCTCGCGGCCATCCCGGGGGCGGGCATCGAGCTCGGCGCGTAGCCGATCCCAGCACGCGATCGCCCGGCATCCGCATCGACGGAGCCGGGCGATCGCCGTTCCCAGCCGAACCCAGCCTGCGCACGGTAGGCTGTCAGGGCGCGCGCCGCGATCGGGCTTCGCGCATCCCCACAGACCTTCACACCAGCGCTTCCGCGCTGCCGCCGCGCCGCCCGCCAGGGCCGCGACGGTGCCACGTGACGACACGCATCACTGAGGACCAGACACCATGGCCAACGCCACCCGCAACGACCTGCGCAACGTCGCGATCGTCGCCCACGTCGACCACGGCAAGACGACGCTCGTCGACGCCATGCTCAAGCAGACCCACTCGTTCGCCGAGCACGCCCACGTCGACGAGCGCGCGATGGACTCCAACGAGCTCGAGCGCGAGAAGGGCATCACGATCCTCGCGAAGAACACCGCCATCGAGTACGACGGCGTGCACGCGACAGCCGGCCACCCGGTGACGATCAACGTCATCGACACCCCGGGCCACGCCGACTTCGGCGGTGAGGTCGAGCGCGGCCTCTCGATGGTCGACGGCGTCGTGCTGCTCGTCGACGCGAGCGAGGGCCCGCTGCCGCAGACCCGCTTCGTGCTTCGCAAGGCGCTCGAGAGTCGACTCCCCGTCATCCTCCTCGTGAACAAGACCGACCGGCCCGACGCGCGCATCGACGAGGTCGTCGCCGAGAGCCAGGACCTGCTCCTGGGCCTCGCGTCCGACATGGCCGACGATGTGCCCGACCTCGACCTCGACGCGATCCTCGACGTGCCCGTCGTCTACGCCTCCGGCAAGGCCGGGCCGCCTCGCACAACAAGCCCGAGAACGGTTCACTGCCCGACAGCGACGACCTCGAGCCGCTCTTCGAGGCCATCCTGCAGCACGTTCCCGCCCCGACGTACGATGACGCGGCGCCGCTCCAGGCCTGGGTGACGAACCTCGACGCGTCGCCGTTCCTGGGTCGACTGGCGCTGCTGCGCGTCTTCAACGGCACCATCAAGAAGGGCCAGACGGTGGCGTGGGTGCGCCACGACGGCTCGCACTCGAACGTGCGCGTCACGGAGCTGCTGAAGACCAAGGCGCTCGATCGTTTCCCCGCCGAGGAGGCGGGGCCCGGCGACATCATCGCCGTCGCCGGCATCGAGGAGATCACGATCGGCGAGACGCTCGCCGACCCCGAGGACGTGCGGCCGCTGCCCGCCATCCACGTCGACGACCCCGCCATCTCGATGACGATCGGCACGAACACGTCGCCGATCGTCGGCAAGGTGAAGGGCCACAAGCTCACGGCGCGCATGGTGAAGGATCGCCTCGACCGCGAGCTCGTCGGCAACGTCTCGCTCAAGGTGCTCGACATCGGCCGTCCCGACGCCTGGGAGGTGCAGGGCCGCGGTGAGCTCGCGCTCGCGATCCTCGTCGAGCAGATGCGCCGCGAGGGCTTCGAGCTCACGGTCGGCAAGCCGCAGGTGGTCACGAAGACGATCGACGGCAAGGTCACACGAGCCGTACGAGCACCTGACGATCGACGCGCCCGAGGAGTACCTCGGCGCGATCACCCAGCTCCTCGCGGCGCGCAAGGGCCGCATGGACAACATGGCCAACCACGGCACCGGCTGGGTCCGCATGGAGTTCATCGTGCCGAGCCGCGGCCTCATCGGCTTCCGCACCGAGTTCCTCACGATCACGCGCGGCACCGGCATCGCGAACGCGATCTCGCACGGCTACGACGAGTGGGCCGGCGCGATCACCACGCGCAGCAACGGCTCGATCGTCGCCGACCGCTCGGGTGTCGTCACGCCGTTCGCGATCATCGCCCTGCAGGAGCGCATGACCTTCTTCGTGAACCCCACCGAAGAGGTCTACGAGGGCATGGTCATCGGCGAGAACTCGCGCAACGACGACATGGACGTGAACATCACGAAGGAGAAGAAGCTGACCAACATGCGTCAGTCCACCTCCGACACGTTCGAGTCGATGACCCCGTCGCGCCAGCTCACGCTCGAGGAGTGCCTCGAGTTCGCCCGCGAGGACGAGTGCGTCGAGGTCACGCCCGAGAAGGTGCGCATCCGCAAGGTGGAGCTCGACCAGACCGCGCGCGCCCGGGCGACGTCGCGCCTGAAGAAGCAGGGCTGATTCACAGGTTGCACCTGCAACCAGCGGATGTCGCGTGCGCAAGCCCGCGGCATCCGCTGGTTTCTTGTGCGCGCTGCAACGGAAAACGGATGCCACCCGCGCCGGATAACGGATGGGTAACGGAGGGTTCTCCCAGATTCGGTGCGTACGGTAGGCGAGATTGTCTCGAGAAACCCGATTCGGATACGTAACGCTCCTGCATGAGTTCCCCCAAGCACGGCCGCCGCGCCGCCCCCAAGCCCCCCGCCCGACTCCGCACCCGCTCGACCCGTGATTCCGCCGCCCGCCCGTCGCGGCGCCCGTCGGCCGCGTCGACGGCCCCCGAACGTCCCGTGACGACGCAGACCACGCACACGAAGCGCTCGCTTCGCCCGGTGTTCTCGGTCGTGGCGATGACGTTCGTCGGCGGCATGATGATCGCGACGAGCGTTCCGGCGCTGGCGATCACGGCGACCGACTCGGAGCCCCGCGCCTCGGTCTACGCCCCCGTCGAGGACACGATCACGCTCGACGCGCAGACGCTCGACGTGGCGAGCGAGGCCGAGCTGGCGCCGATGGCGACCGAGGGCTACTCCGTCGAGGCGGCGCCGCCGCCCATCTTCTCGGAGGTGGCGAACGTCGGCAGCGTCTCGATCGTCGAAAGCGGGCTCATCGTCTGGCCCGTCGTGAACTCGGAGAACCGCGCCTCGGGCTTCGGCCCGCGCGACGCTCCCTGCAGCGGGTGCTCGACCTTCCATGACGGCGTCGACTTCAACCCCGGCAACGGCACCCCCGTGATGTCGATCGCCGACGGCGTCGTCGTGCTCGCCACCGAGGACGGCGGCGGGCTCGGCGTCAACGTCGAGGTGCAGCACAACATCGGCGGCGAGCTCATCACGAGCTCCTACGCGCACATGCAGTACGGCTCGCTCGCAGGTGTCCGAGGGCCAGCGCGTCAGCGCGGGCCAGCAGATCGGCGCTCGTCGGCACGACCGGCCAGTCCACCGGACCGCACCTGCACCTCGAGATGTTCGGCACCGACGGCGCCCGCTTCGACGGATTCGCCTGGCTCTCCGAGCGCATCGGCTGATCCGGACGATCCGGCGTCCCGACTCGGCTGATCGGCGTCCTGACTCGGACGGAGCCGGCCCGAAATCGGACCGAGCCGGCGTCCGATCACCGGACCGAGCCGGCGTCAGGCGTCGCCGAACCGGGCTCCCGCTTCTCGAGGAACGCCGCGACGCCCTCGCGCATGTCGTCCGTGCGGAAGGCATCCTCGAACCCGGCGACCTCGAGCGCGGTCGCGACCTCGGTCGGCTGTCCGGCCGCCGCGACGAGCACGCGCTTCGCGAGCCCGACGGCGGTGGGCGAGTTGGCCGAGATCTCGGCGATCGTCTCGCGCGCTCCGGCGAGGAGCGCGTCGCGGTCGGCGAACCGCCGGGCGACGAGCCCCGCCGCGACCGCCTCGTCGATGCCGATGCGGCGCCCGGTGTAGATCAGCTCCTTCGCGCGCGCGAGCCCGACGGCACGGGGGAGCCGCACGGTGCCGCCGAACCCCGGGATGAGGCCGAGCCGCACCTCGGGCTGGCCGAAGCTCGAGCCCTCGGTGGCGTAGATCAGGTCGCACGAGAGCGCGAGCTCGAGTCCGCCGCCGAGCGCGAAGCCGTCGACGCACGCGATGACCGGCGCCGGCAGGCCCTCGACCGCCGCCGCCGCGCGATGCCCGCGCCATGACAAGCTCGGCCGCCTCCTCGGGCGAGAGCGTGGACAGGCTGCGGATGTCGGCGCCCGCGACGAACGCCCGCCCGCCCGCGCCGACGAGCAGCACGCCGCGTACCGCGGGTCCGTCGGTGGCGAGGTCCAGGAACACCTGCTCGAGCTCCGCGAGCACCGACGGCCGCGCAGCGCGTTCAGCGCGGCCGGGCGATCGATGGTGACGACGGCGACCCCGCCGTCGCGCTCGACGCGCACCGCGCGCTCGTCGCCCGGGTCCGTGGCTGCAGCATCCGACATCGTCATCGATCCTCTCCGCGCGCGGACCGGCCGGCGTCCGCGCCCGTTCCACGCTACGGCATGGCCGCCGCTCGTGCGCCGACGGTAGACTCCGACCCGAAGCGGATGCCGCGGGCACCGCGCACTCCGCACCGCCCCACCCCAGCCGAGGAGATCGCATGTCCACCATGCCGACCACGTCCCGCGCCGCGATCGCCGTGGCCATCGCCGGCCTCACCGCATCGCTCCTCACCGGCTGCTTCGGCAACCCCGCGCGACCTCGTCAACCAGGGCGTCGAGGACGCCGTCGAGAGCGCCACCGGCGGCGACGTCAGCCTCGACGGCGAACTGCCCACCGGCTTCCCCGAAGTCGATCCCGCTCATCGAGGGCGACATCACGTTCGCGGCGGGCGCGGGCGGTGCAGAGGGCTGGGTCGTCATCCTCACCTCGTCGGCGGCCGACCCGGTCGCCGAGGCCGCCGCCGCCCTCGAGGGCGCGGGTTTCACCGAGAACACCGCAGGTCGCAGGCGGCGGCATGAGCGCCAAGGCCTACTCCGACGCCGAGTACCTCGTGCTGCATCGCCGGCGAGGGGGAGACCCTCACCTACACGGTCACCCCGAAGCCAGCAGTGAAGCCCCGAGAGCCGTCGCCGACGCTGCTGGCGCGGATCGGCACGTACCTGCTCGCCGGCCGCTGATCGGCGTGATCTACGGCGCCGTCGCGACGCTGGGCCACCGCCAGGTGCTCCGGATCGGCGACGTGGTCATCCCGTGGGGGCTCGTGGCCGCGCTCGTGGGCGTGCTCGCGCTGCTCGTCGGCATCCGCCTCGTCGCGCGGAGGCCGGTGCGACCGCGGCCGCGCCGCCGCGGTCGGCCTCGTCGGCATCGTGGCGCTGCTCACCCTGCCCGGACCGGGCGGCTCGGTGCTCGTCGCCGGCGACGTGACCGGCACCGTCTGGGCCGTCGGCCCGGCGCTCATCGCCGTGCTCGTCGTCGCCTGGCCGAGCTGCCCGAGCGACGCACCGCCGTCACCGTCGGCGCATAGACTGGAGTTCCAGTCTTCCGAAGGGACAGCGAGCCACTGTGACCTATGTCATCGCCCTGCCGTGTGTCGACGTCAAGGACCGCGCCTGCATCGACGAGTGCCCCGTCGACTGCATCTACGAGGGTGAGCGCTCGCTCTACATCCACCCCGACGAATGCGTCGACTGCGGCGCCTGCGAGCCGGTCTGCCCGGTCGAGGCGATCTACTACGAGGACGACCTCCCCGAGGAGTGGGCCGACTACTACAAGGCCAACGTCGAGTTCTTCGACGAGGTCGGCTCGCCCGGCGGCGCCGCGAAGGTCGGCGTGATCCCCAAGGACCACCCGCTCATCGCCGCACTGCCGCCCCAGGCGCACTGACCATGGCGCTCGGAGCGCTGCCCGACTACCCGTGGGACCTCATGGCGCCCTATCGGGCGCGCGCCGAGGCGCACGCCGGCGGCATCGTCGACCTGTCGATCGGGTCGCCCGTCGACCCGACGCCCGACGTCGTGCGCGAGGCGCTCGCGCGGGCCACCGACGCCCACGCCTACCCGCAGACCGTCGGCACGCCCGAGCTCCGCGCGGCGATCGTCGAGTGGTTCGCGCGCCGTCGCGGCGTCACGGGCCTCGACGCGGCATCCGTGCTGCCGACCATCGGCTCGAAGGAGCTCGTCGCGCTGCTGCCGTTCATGCTCGGCCTCGGCGAGGGCGACGTCGTCGTGCATCCGCGCGCGGCGTACCCGACCTACGAGATGGGCGCGCTGTTCGCCGGGCGCCCGGGCGTTCGCGTCCGACGACCCGGGGGAGTGGCCGGCCGAGACCCGGCTGGTCTGGCTCAACTCGCCCGGGCAACCCCGACGGCCGCGTGCTCGACGTCGACGAGCTCCGCGCCGCGCGCGCCCGGGCCCGCGAGCTCGGCGCGATCATCGTGAGCGACGAGTGCTACGCCGAGCTCGGGCTGGGACGGCGCATGGGCCGACGAGCCCGTGCCGAGCCTGCTCGACCCGCGCGTGACCGGCGGCGACACCCACCACACGCTCGCCATCTACTCGCTCTCGAAGCAGTCGAACATGGCCGGCTACCGCGCCGCCTTCATCGCCGGATGCCGCGAGTCGATCGCCCGGCTCACGAACGTGCGCAAGCACGCGGGCCTCATGCCGCCGGCGCCGCTGCAGGAGGCGATGGTCGTCGCGCTCGGCGACGACGCGCCACGTGGCCGAGCAGAAGGAGCGCTACCGCGCGCGGCGCGACCTGCTGCGGCCCGCGCTCGAGGCGGCCGGCTTCCGCATCGACCGCAGCGAGGGCGGCCTGTACCTCTGGGCGACCGAGGGACGCGACGCGTGGGACTCGATCGCGCGGCTCGCCGACCTCGGCATCCTCGCGCGGTCCCGGGCACTTCTACGGGGTGCACTACCCCGGCCACGTGCGCCTCTCGCTCACCGCGACCGACGAGCGGATCGCCGCGGCCGCCGAGCGCCTGGGCGCATCCGCACGGGCCTGACGCGGCATCCTGTGCACACCGCCAACGGAACGCCCGATGTCTTGGCGGATGCAACAGTGTGCCGCGACCACGTCTAGGCTGTATTCGGGCCTCGGCCGCTTCGGCCCCGGACCGGAAAGCAGGTGACCGCGCAAGTGACGATCACAGGAGGCGCCGTGAGCGACGTCGTGAACAATGCGGACGGACAGCAGCCCGACTCCGCCACCCTGTCCTTCCCGGGCGGCACCGCCGAGTTCCCGATCCGGCCGGCCATCGACGGCGCCTCGAGCATCGACCTGTCGACCCTCACCCGCAAGACGGGCCTCACCGCGCTCGACTACGGCTTCGTGAACACCGCGTCGACCGCAGTCGAAGATCACGTACATCGACGGCGAGCAGGGCATCCTGCGCTACCGCGGCTACCCGATCGAGCAGCTCGCCGAGCACTCCACCTACCTCGAGGTCGCCTGGCTCCTCATCTACGGCGACGCTGCCGAGCACCGACCAGCTCGGCGAGTTCGACGAGAAGATCCGTCGCCACACGCTGCTCCACGAGGACCTCAAGCGGTTCTTCTCGGCGCTGCCGCACACCGCGCACCCGATGTCGGTGCTCTCGAGCGCCGTCTCCGCGCTCTCGACGTACTACGAGGACTGCTCCGACCCGCACGACCTCGACCACGTCGAGCTCACGATGGTGCGCCTGCTCGCGAAGCTGCCGGTGATCGCGGCGTACGCGCACAAGAAGAGCATCGGCCAGGCCTTCCTCTACCCCGACAACTCGCTGAGCTTCGTCGACAACTTCCTGCGCCTGAACTTCGGCAACATGGCCGAGCCGTACGCGATCGACCCGGTGCTCTCGAAGGCGCTCGACCGCCTGCTCATCCTCCACGAGGACCACGAGCAGAACGCGTCGACGTCGACCGTGCGCCTCGTCGGCTCCACCGGCGCGAACCTGTACGCGTCGATCTCCGCCGGCATCCAGGCGCTCTCGGGCCCGCTGCACGGCGGAGCGAACGAGGCCGTGCTGCAGATGCTCGCCGGCATCCGCGACTCGGGCGAGGGCGTCGCGAAGTTCGTCGAGCGCGTGAAGCGCAAGGAGGACGGCGTGAAGCTCATGGGCTTCGGCCACCGGGTCTACAAGAACTACGACCCGCGCGCGAAGCTCGTGAAGGAGTCGGCCGACGAGGTGCTCGCCGGGCTCGGCGTCAACGACCCGCTGCTCGACCTCGCGAAGGAGCTCGAGCAGATCGCCCTCGAGGACGACTACTTCAAGGAGCGTCGCCTCTACCCGAACGTCGACTTCTACACCGGCGTGATCTACAAGGCGATGGGCTTCCCCACGCGCATGTTCACGGTGCTGTTCGCGATCGGGCGCCTGCCCGGCTGGATGGCGCACTGGCGCGAGATGAACCTCGACCCGCAGACCAAGATCGGCCGCCCGCAGCAGCTCTACGTCGGCGAGCCCACGCGCCGGTACCCCTCGGCCTGAGCCGCGCGGCCTCGCTCAGCCGGCCGACTCGCCGGCCGAGCCGGCGCCGGGTTCAGCCCGCGGGTCCAGCTGGAGCGTGTCGGCCGCCGCGTCCTGCACGGCGGCCATCGTGAACGGCCACGCGCGCGTCTCGCCGCGCTGCCAGAGCGGTGCCTGGTCGGCGTAGTGCGGGTGGAACGCGTGGCCTGAGGCGCCCGTGAGGTTGATCCACGTCGACGCGTCGAAGTCGTCGAGGTCGACGATCATGCGCATCGACGGCACCCAGTCGACGCCGTAGCCGATGCTGGCGTCCCACCCGATGGCGTTGACGATCGACGAGCCGCCGCCGAGCTCGTAGGGCCCGCGGTTGAACAGCCACTCGATCGGGCCGATGCCGGACTCGCCGAAGCTCTGGTTGGTGAGCATGAGGGTGTGCAGGCGGCCCCAGCGCCATCCGTCGGGGTCGCTGCCCATGCGGTCGGATGCCTCGCTCCACGCGTCGTCGAGCGCGGCGGCGATCATGGCGTCGCGTCCGGCGACCCCCTCGTCCTCGTTCGTCCACCAGCGGGCGTCGGGCTCGTCGAGGAGCGAGGCGACGACGCCGAACCACCGGTCGCCGCCCACGGGACGGGTCTGCTCGGGGAGCGACGCCGAACATGTCGTCGAGCAGGTTGCGCCAGAACACGGCGAAGTACGCGGCCTCGGCGCTGTCGACGTCGGCGTGGCCGTCCCAGCCGTCGAGCAGGGCGGCGCCGCGGGCGGCGTCGCCGTCGAGGTCGAGCTCCGCGATCACGGGCAGGAGCGCGCTCGCGTTGGCGTCCGCGGTGTCGAGCTGCATCTCGGTGAGGTCGTCGGCCGTGAGCTTCTCGCCCGAGGCGATGCGCTCGTCGAGGAGCTGCTCGATGGAGCGCGCGCGATAGCCGAGATCCCAGTCCTGGGTGAGCATCGGGCCGCTGCCGCTCACGGGGTTGTTGGCCGTGACGATGTACCCGCGCTCGGGGTTGAGCATCGACGGGAGCTCGTCGAACGGCACGGTGCCGCTCCAGCCGTTCTGGCTGGTCCAGCCGGGGAGCGGAACGGTGCCGTCGCCGGTGGCGCGCACGGGGACGGTTCCGGGCGCCTGGTAGCCGATGTTGCCGTCGACGTCGGCGTAGATGAGGTTCTGCGCCGGCACGTCGAAGAGCGAGGCTGCCGCGCGGAAGGCGTTCCAGTCCTGCGCGCGGTTCATCGCGAAGATCGCCTGCGGGGTGGTGCCCGGCGTGAGCGCCGTCCACTGCAGCGAGACCCCGTAGTCGCCCTCGGGCTGGCCGGATGCCGCGGGGTACTCCTCCGCGACGGCGGCGAAGTCCGCGCCGATGTCGGTGACGAGCGGGCCGCGGCCGGTGGAGCGCACCGTGATCGTGACCGGATCGCCGCCGGCCACCTCGATGGTCTCCTCGCGCAGCGTGAGCGGGACGGCGGCGCCGTCGAGTTCGTAGGTGTCGCCGTCGAGGCGCTCGAGGTAGAGGTCGGCGACGTCGGGGCCGAGGTTCGTGAGCCCCCAGGCGATGCGCTCGTTGTGGCCGATGATGACGCCCGGCAGCCCCGAGAACGTGTAGCCGCCGACGTCGAACCCGCAGTCGTCGCGCAGCTCGGCGCAGTGCAGGCCCATCTGCGCCCAGATCGACGGCATCGCGGGGCCGAGGTGCGGGTCGTTCGCGAGCAGCGGGAGGCCCGACTCGGTGAGCGCGCCCGAGACGACCCACGAGTTCGATCCGAGGTCGCCGCCCTTCGGGCCGAGCAGCTCGGGGATGCCGTCGATGAGGGCGCTCAGCGACGCCAGCGGCGCGGCGACGGCGTCGGTGGCTCGCGTCGCGGCCGAGGTCGGATGCCGCGGGCCGGATGCCGCGGCGTCGGCTCGTCGCCGGCGATCGGCTCGACGCTCGTGGCGGCGGGAGCGGCCGCGGGCATCCCGCTCATGATCGTGGGCATCGAGTCCCACGCGAACGTCGGGATGCAGTCGGGCGACCTCCTCGGGCGGGAGCGCGCGTCGGCGAGCAGGGCGCGGTCGATCTCGTCGACGAGGTTCGACCTGAGGTCCCACGCCATGGCCTTCAGCCACGCGATGGAGTCGACCGGCGTCCACGGCTCGGGGGTGTAGCCCGGGTTCTGCAGCCCGAGCACGGCGTACTCGAGCGAGAGGTCGGCGCCGTCGCGCGGTCCGAGGTAGGCGTTCACGCCTTCGGCGTACGCGTCGTAGTAGGCGCGCGAGACCGGGTCGAGCAGCGCGTACTCCTGCTCGGCGATGCCGCGCCAGTCGAGCGTGCGGATGAAGGCGTCGGTCGCGACCTGCGACTCCCCGAACAGCTCGGCGACCCGGCCGGCGGTGACGTGGCGGCGGAAGTCCATCTCCCAGAACCGGTCCTGCGCGTGCACGTAGCCCTGGGCGAAGAAGAGGTCGTGGTCGGTCTCGGCGACGAGCTGCGGGATGCCCGCGTCGTCGCGGTACACCGTGACGGTCGCCGTGAGGCCGGGCACGTCGATGCGACCGCTGGTGGTGGGGAACGATCGCTGCACCGTCCACCAGCCGAATCCGGCCGCCGCGACGCCGAGCACGAGCACCGTGACGAGCACGACGATCAGGAACCTGAGGCCGCGTGTGCCTGCGGGTGCGCGGTGCGTCGGTACCCACGTCACTCCTTCGTGAAACGCATGGCGACGGCCGCCGACCGGCGGCCTGAGCACCCCACTCTAATCGACGGTGCCGGTGGCGGCGTCAGGCGTGCAGTGCGGCGTTCAGGGCGACGCCGTCGCCCGTGCGGGAGAGCACCTCGACCTGCCCGTTGAGCGAGTTGCGGCGGAACAGCAGGTTGGGCACGCCCGAGAGCTCGACGGCCTTCACGGTGCGGCCGGCCTCGCCGGCGCCCCGCCGACCACGACGACCTTCGTGCCCGCCGTGACGTAGAGCCCGGCCTCGACGACCGAGTCGTCGCCGATCGAGATGCCGATGCCCGAGTTCGCGCCGAGCAGCGCGCGCTCGCCGATGGCGACCCGCTGCGTGCCGCCGCCCGAGAGCGTGCCCATGATCGATGCGCCGCCGCCGATGTCGCTGCCGTCGCCCACGACGACGCCCTGCGACACGCGTCCCTCGACCATCGAGGTGCCGAGCGTGCCGGCGTTGAAGTTCACGAAGCCCTCGTGCATCACCGTGGTGCCGGGGGCGAGGTGGGCGCCGAGCCGCACGCGCGAGGCATCCGCGATGCGCACCCGCTCGGGCGTGACGTAGTCGAGCAGGCGCGGGAACTTGTCGATCCCGGTGGCGTGGATGCCGGCGCGCTGCAGCGCCGGCCGCAGCCGGTCGAAGTCGGCCGGATGCACCGGGCCGGCGTTCGTCCACACGACGGCGGGCAGGTGCGCGAACATGCCGTCGAGGTTCACCTCGTTGGGGCGCACGAGCAGGTGCGAGAGCAGGTGCAGGCGGAGGTACGCGTCGGAGGTGCCCGCCGGGGGCGCGTCGAGGTCGATCTCGACCGTCACGGGCTCCACGGACACCGCGCGGCGGTCGTCGCGGCCCGGCGAGGGATCGCAGGTCGGCCGGGAGCGCGGATGCCGCGTCGGCCGCTCCGAGCGCGGGCGACGGGTACCAGGTGTCGAGCACGGTGCCGTCGTCGGCGACCGTCGCCAGCCCGTGGCCCCACGCGGTGCGACGGGCAGGGGAGGAGGCGGTGTCGGTGGTGGCGGGCATGACTCCAGCGTATCGGCGGGGCGGCGGCGCGCGGCATCCGTGACGTCGTCGGTCGCGCGCCCGCCCGGGAACGGCGGACCCGGATCCGTAGACTCGTGGCATGTCGACTCCCGCCTCGCCCGTGCCAGCGCTCGACCTCACCGCCGACTCGGTGGCGATCACGCGGGCGATCTGCGACGTGCCGAGCGTCTCGGGCGACGAGACCCGCCTCGCCGACCTCGTGGTCGAGGCCCTCGCGGGGGCCGCCCACCTCGAGGTGATCCGCGACGGCGACACCGTCGTCGCGCGCACGAACCTCGGCCGCGAGCGCCGCGTCGTGATCGCCGGGCACCTCGACACCGTGCCGATCAACGACAACCTGCCGACGCGGTTCGAGACCATCGACGGCGAGCGCTACCTCTGGGGGCGCGGCACCGTCGACATGAAGGCGGGCGTCGCCGTGCAGCTCAAGCTCGCGGCGGAGCTCGTCGACCCCGTCGTCGACCTCACCTGGATGTGGTACGACCACGAGGAGGTCTCGGCGGAGCTCAACGGGCTCGGGCGGCTCGCGCAGGAACCGGCCCGACCTGTTCACGGGCGACTTCGCGATCCTCGGCGAGCCGTCGAACGCGCAGGTCGAGGGCGGCTGCAACGGCACCCTCCGCGTCGAGCTCCGCGCCTACGGCGTGCGCGCGCACTCGGCGCGCAGCTGGGTCGGCGACAACGCGATCCACAAGCTCGCGCCGGCGCTCGACCGGCTCGCCGCCTACGAGGCGGCGACGGTCGAGGTCGACGGGCTCGACTACCGCGAGGGCCTCAACGCCGTCGGCATCAGCGGGCGGCGTCGCGGGCAACGTCATCCCCGACGAGGCGATGCTGCACGTGAACTACCGCTTCGCCCCGAGCCGCTCGCGTGGCCGAGGCGATCGAGATCGTGCGCGACGCTGTTCCCCGAGTACGAGCTCACGGTCGTCGACGAGGCCGAGGGCGCCCGGCCCGGGCCTCGACGCCGCGCTCGCGCAGCAGTTCGTGGCGCGCGGTCGGCGGCCGAGGCGCGTCCCAAGTACGGCTGGACGGATGTCGCGCGCTTCAGCGCGCTGGGCGTCCCGGCCGTGAACTTCGGCCCCGGCGACCCGCTGAAGGCCCATGCCGACGACGAGCGCGTGGCCACGCGACCAGATCCTGCAGTGCGAGCGCGCGCTCCGCGCCTGGCTCACCGGCGCGGCCTGAGGGCAGGTCGGGATGACCTCCGCACCGGTCGAACGGGAGCGCGACCC
The DNA here is from genome assembly GCA_963709115.1 of uncultured Actinomycetota bacterium. Classification (GTDB taxonomy): domain Bacteria; phylum Actinomycetota; class Actinomycetes; order Actinomycetales; family Microbacteriaceae; genus Agromyces. The sequence goes on along the minus strand of CAVPVF010000014.1, from coordinate 50,691 downwards.
GTTCCGCGTGTCGCGCTCCTCGCCGCGCGTGCGGTGGCGGCTGATGCCCTGGTGGGCGAAGGTCATGCTCGTGTACGGCCTGGCCCGTGCGGTGACGACCACGATCGTGCTGTCGCTCGCGAACGTGCAGGGCGCCAATCCGTGGACGGCGGCGCAGCCCGGGTTCTTCGAGTACGCGAACATCTGGGATGCCCGCTGGTACCAGATCGTCTGGCTCACGGGCTATCCGGCCGAGCTGCCGCTCACCGCCGACGGGCACGTCGCCGAGAACGCCTGGGCGTTCCTCCCGGTGTACCCGGTGCTCGTCGGCATGCTCACGTGGCTCGCCGTGCCGTGGAACGTCGCCTCCGTGGTGATCGCCGCTGGCCGCGGGCCTCGGCGCCGCGCTCGTGTTCCACCGGCTGATGTCGCGGTTCCTCGCGCCCGACCAGGCCCTGTTCGCCGTCGTGCTGTTCTGCGTCGCCCCGGTGTCGCCGATCATGCAGTTCGGCTACGCCGAGTCGCTCGGCTTCCTCCTGGCTCGCGCTCGCCCTGCTGCTCCTCGTCGAGCGCCGGTACGGCTGGCTGTTCCCCGTGATCGCTGGCGTGGTCGTTCACCCGTCCCGGTGCCCTCGCCTTCGCCCTGACGCTCGTGCTGCACTGGGCGTGGCGGTGGTTCCGCCGGCGCCGCGACCCGTTCCCGGTGCGCGAGCGCGTGCTCGCGGCATCCGTCGCCGTGTTCGCGGGCGCTCGCCGGGCTCGCGTGGATCGGGATCGCCTGGGCCGCCACCGGCGACCTGCAGGCGTACACGGACACCGAGCTCGCGTGGCGGTCGGCGTACATCGGCTATCGCGAGCTCGTGCCGTTCACCGCCTGGTTCCAGTCGGGCGACTGGTGGCTCGGCCAGCCGCTCGGCACGATCGCGGTCGATCGCGCTCATCGCGGCCTTCGCGCGTGCTGGTGGCCTCGCCGGCCGTCGGCCGCCTCGGCGTCGACATCCGGCTGTGGTCGATCAGCTACGCGCTGTACCTGCTGGCGGTGTTCTTCCCGCAGTCGAGCACCTTCCGCATCCTCGCGCCGCTCTTCCCGCTGCTCGGCGCATTCGCCCTGCCGAGGGCGCGCTGGTACCGGTGGGGGCTCGTCGTGCTCTTCCTCGCGCTCCAGGTCGGGTGGCTCCTGATCTGCTGGGGGATCGACGGCCTCGACTGGACTCCGCCCTGATGAGCGGTGGAATCGAGCGTCGCTGGGGCACCGTCGCGCACGCTTCCGGCGATGGAAGCGTTGTCCACAGACGCGCCGCGATTTCCCAGTGCCGCTCGGCATGGCAGATAATGGAGATGTCAAGCCACGAAAGGGGTAGCTCAATGGCGGCCATGAAGCCACGCACTGGAGACGGGCCTATGGAGGCTGTGAAGGAGGGTCGCCTCATCATCGTGCGGGTTCCGCTCGAAGGCGGTGGCCGCCTCGTCGTCTCGGTGAACGACGCTGAGGCCAAGGAGCTCTACGACGTCCTCGGCGGCGTCGTGAACCCCGCCTGAGTCAGGCGCCCAGCTTCACGATCTGCAACAGGCCGTCTCCCGCAGGGGAGACGGCCGTTGCCACGGCCGACGACGCAGCCAGCTCGGTGATGAGCTCGCGGAACGCGGTGGCGGCGTCGTCGCGGCGCGCCGGATCGGCCACGCGTCCCTTCCAGAGCGCGCGGGCGACGAGCACGCAGCCGCCCGGCTTCGCCAGGCGCAGGCCGTGCTCGACGTACTCGATCACCGACGGGGCATCCGCGTCGATGAAGACGACGTCGTAGGAGCTCTCGTTCATGCGCGGCAGCACCTCGCTCGCGCGACCGGCGATGAGGCGCACGCGCGCGGGGGCGATGCCGGCGTCGGCGAAGTGCTCGCGGGCCTGCTGCTGGTACTCGTTCTCGGTGTCGATCGACGTGAGCATCGCGCCGCGCACGGTCTGCAGCATCCAGAGCCCCGAGACGCCCACGCCCGTGCCGATCTCGATGATCGATTCGGCGCGCGCGGCCGCCGCGATCACGGCGAGCTGCGCGCCGACGGCGGGGGACACCGGCTCGATGCCGAGCTCGAGCGACTGCTGGCGGGCCTTCGCGACCGCATCGGTCTCGACGACCGACTCGTCGACGTACTTCCAGTTCAGGTCTCGATCGGACACGTGCGTCTCCCGGGGAATCTCTCGACCCCCAAGCCTACGGGCCTGTCGCATGCGGCGTTCGCACGCCTCGCCGCCGACTATCCTGTAGGGATGTTCGGTCTGACGTTCGAGAAGCTCCTCATCATCGGGGTGATCGCCGTCTTCCTGCTCGGGCCCGAACGCCTTCCGCATTACGCCGCCCAGCTCGGTCGCCTCGTGCGCTCGACTGCGCGACATGGCGAACGGCGCGAAGGACCGCGTGCAGCGAGGAGATGGGCCCCGACTTCGACGTCGACTGGAAGAAGCTCGACCCGCGCCAGTACGACCCGCGGCGCATCATCCGCGAGGCCCTCACCGACGTCGACCCGTTCGCCGAGCCCGCTGAGCCCGTGGTCGCGCGTGCCGCCGGGGTGAACGAGAACTCCGCCTACCTGCAGCGCAAGCGCAAGCGCGAGGCGCTGGGCGCCGGCGAACCGGCGCCGTTCGACTCCGAGGCCACCTGACGCAGCCCGACCGGCGCACCGGCATCCGGTGCATGGCGGATGCCGCGACGGCGTCAGCGTCGCGGGTGACCTCGTGGGAGACGCCCTCAGCGGCGGTGGATGGCGCGCTGCGCTCTCGCGAGCAGCAGGAACGGCACGACCATCACGCCGAAGTCCCGGCCGGTGCGCGGGAGCGGGATGAGGCCCGTCGCCGTCGACACCGTGACGGGGTCGACGAACCGCAGCAGTCCCTCGGGCCCGTTGCGCCGACCGAGGCCCGACGCCTTCACGCCGCCCATGGGGGCGTCGACCGACCCGAACGTGCCGCGGTAGCCCTCGTTGACGTTGACGCTGCCGGCCTCGAGCGCGTCGGCGACGCGGCGGCCGCGGCGACGGGAGCGGGTGAGCACCGACGCGTTCAGCCCGTACTCGCTCGCGTTCGCGGCGAGGATGGCCTCCTCCTCGCTGTCGACGAGGTAGAGCGACGCGACGGCGCCGAAGGTCTCCTCGGCGTAGGCGCGCATCTGCGGCGTGACGCCGGTGAGCACCGTGGGCTCGAAGAACCAGGGGCCGATCTCGGGGCGGGCGCGGCCGCCGACGAGCACCTCGGCGCCCTTCTCGACGGCGTCGTCGAGGTGGCCCTCGACGCGCTCGAGCTGGGCGGAGCTCGCGAGCGATCCGAAGTCGCTGCCGTAGTCGAGCGAGGACCCGAGTTCGGCCGACCGCAGCCGCTCGACGAGGGCGCGCGGTGAACGGCCCGGCCACCGCGCGCTGCACGTAGATGCGCTCGATCGAGACGCACAGCTGGCCCATCGCGGAGAAGCACGCGTACGCGGCATCCGCTGCGGCCTGCTCGGGGTCGACGTCGTCGAGCACGATCATCGCGTTCTTGCCGCCGAGCTCGAGCGAGGCGCCGACGAGACGTCGTCCGGCCTTCTCGGCGATCTGGCGCCCGGTCGCGGTGGAGCCGGTGAAGCAGATGTAGTCGACCTGGTCGGTGAGCGCCTCGCCGACCTCCGAGGCCGGCCCGGCGACGACGGCCCAGACCGCCTCGGGCACGCCCGCGTCGATGAACGCGCGGCGCAGCGCGAGGATCGTGAGCGCGCCCTGGTCGTCGGCCTTCTGCACGACCGCGCAGCCGGCCGCGAGGGCGGGGATGACGTCCATCGCGGCGAGGCTCAGCGCGTAGTTCCACGGCGTGATCACGCCGACGACGCCCTTTGCGCGGTACCGCACCCGGGTCGTCGACGCGAGCGGCACCCCGGCGCGCCGGCGCCGGCCGCGCAGCACGCGCTTCGCCGACAGCGCGTTGTACCGCGTCACGGATGCCGCCTGGTAGAGCTCCTCGAGGGCCTGCCCGCGGGTCTTGCCGCTCTCGAGCTGCACGAGGTCGAGCAGGAGCTCGCCGCGGCTGATCAGCAGGTCGTGGGCGCGCAGCAGGACGCGCCGGCGCTCGGCGAACCCGGCGCGCGCCCAGGCGAGCTGCGCCAGCCGGGCCCGGGCGACGGCGTCGCGCACGTCGTCGGCGCTCGAGCGGGGCAGGTCGTGGAGCACCTCGCCCGTCGAGGGCGTGGGCACGGGGATGGTGTCGGTTCCCGAGGCGACGACGTCGTCGGCCAGGGTCGCGAACAGCGTCGGGGAGGGCGTGGGCGCGCGCATGAGGCACAGTCTAGGTCAATTGACCCACTTCGCCGTCCGATGGGTACACTGCCTCCATGACCGCACCGGAGCGACCCCTGTCCCGCGGCGTCGTGACCCGGTATGCGATCGGCTCGATCGGCACCGGCGGGTTCGCGACGCTGCCCGGCCTCGTGCTCGTGTTCTACCTGACCGACACCCTCGGCGTGACCGCCCTCGTCGCCGGCATCGTGGTGACCGCGGCGAAGGTGTGGGACGTCGTGATCGATCCGTGGATCGGCGAGCGCAGCGACCGCGCGCTCGCGGCGCACCGGCACGCGGCGCACGTGGATGCGGGTCGGCGCGCTCGCGCTGCCCGTGGCGTTCGTGGTCACGTTCGCGGTGCCCGCGGGCACTCGCGCCCGCGGCATCCGGCATCTGGGTCTTCATCGCGTTCCTCGCCACCGCGACCGCCTTCAGCCTGTTCCAGGTGCCCTACATCGCGCTGCCCGCCGAGCTCACCGACGACTACGACGCGCGCACGCGCCTGCTCACCTGGCGGGTCGTCGTGCTGAGCCTCGCCATCCTGCTCTTCGGTGCGGGCGGTCCGCTGCTGCGTCGCGCCGGCGGCGGCGACGAGGCGCTCGGCTACCTCGTCATGGCGATCGTCGCGGGGCTCGTGATCGGCGCCGGCATGTTCGTGGCCACCTTCACCGCGCCCCGGGGCGTGCCGGCCGCACCGCGCGAGCGACGCACCCTGCGCGCCGGGTACGCCGAGGGCATCGGCGCGCTCCGCCGCAGCCGCCCGTTCCGCGACCTGCTCTCCGCGTTCGTGCTGCAGGGCCTGGCGACCGGCATCATGCTCGCCGGCGCGAACTACGTGGCCGTCTGGGTGCTCCACTCCGAGGACGCGCTGACCTTCCTGTTCCTCGCGCTGATCGGCCCCGCGGTGCTGTGCGCGCCGCTCTGGGGCCGGCTCGCGCGCCGCATCGGCAAGGAGCGCGGCTTCCTGCATCGCGAGCACGCTCTTCGCGATCGCCTCGGCGAGCCTGATCGGGATGCTGTGGGCGCCCGGCGCGTGGGTGTACGTGCCGGTGGCGCTCGCGGGCGCCGCCTACGCGGGCATGCAGTCGCTGCCCATGGCGATGCTGCCCGACGTGATCTCGCACGACGCCAGGCGGCACGGCGACGGGCGCGCCGGCAGCTTCGGCGGCGTGTGGACCGCCGGCGAGACCGCGGGCATGGCGCTCGGCGCGACGCTGCTCACCGTGGTGCTCGCCGTCACCGGCTACATCGAGTCGACCGGGTCGACGGTCGTCGTGCAGCCCGGTGCCGCCGTCGTGGGCATCGTCGTGAGCTTCAGCCTGCTGCCGGCGGTGCTCGTGCTGCTGAGCCTCGTGCCGCTCGGTCGGTATCCGCTGCGCCGAGGCGACATCGAAGCGGATGCCGCGGCCGAGGCGGTCGCGCGATGACCGCGTTCCGCCGCGAGCCGGCCGACATCCTCGCCGAACTCGCCCAGCTGCGCGCCGCCGACGCGCCCACCCACGGCGGTCGCGTGCTGTCGTACGTCTACGACTCGGGCGAGCCCGAGCTCGACGAGCTCGCCGCCGCGGCCGCGAGGCTCGTGCAGCCCGTGAACGGACTCGATCCGACCACGTTCACCTCGGTCGCCGCCATGGAGTCGGGACTCGTCGGATTCGCCCGTCGGGTGTTCCACGGCGACGGCGCGAGGGCGACGAGGGCGGGGTGGTGGTCGGCTCGGTCACGTCGGGCGGCACCGAGAGCTGCATGCTCGCGGTGAAGACGGCACGCGAGGTCTGGCGCTCCGCCCGCCTCGGCACGCCCCGCGTGCCGCGCATCGTCGCGCCCATCACCGTGCACGCCGCCTTCCACAAGGCGGCCGAGTACCTCGGGCTCGTGCTCGACCTCGTGCCGGTCGACCCGGCGACGGGCACGACCACGCCGGCGGCGATCGAGGAGCGGCTCGCCGACGACGTCGCGCTCGTGGTGCTGAGCGCCCCGTCGTACCCGTTCGCGACCCTCGACCCCATCGCCGACGTGGCCGCGGTCTGCGCGTCGCGCGGCATCGCGCTGCACGTCGACGCCTGCATCGGCGGGTTCGCGCTCGCGTTCTGGCCCGACGAGCTGCCGGCGTGGGACCTCGCCGTCCCCGGCGTCACGAGCCTGTCGGCCGACCTGCACAAGTACGGCTACGCGCCGAAGGGCGTGTCGGTGCTGCTCACCCGCGGACGAGACCGCCAGCGCCACCAGTACTTCGCCACGACCGGCTGGCCGGGATACCCCGTGGTGAACCCGACGATGGCCGGTTCCAAGCCCGCGGGCCCGCTCGCGGCCGCGTGGTCGATCACCGAGGCGCTCGGCGAGTCCGGCTTCGCGGAGCTGACCGCTCGGGCCGCACGCGCGACCGCGGCGCTCCGCGACGTGGTCGACGGCATCGACGGCCTCCGTGTCGTCGGCGACCCCACGGGGCCGCTGCTCGCGGTGGCGACCGACGACGGCGTCGAGCCCGCGCGTCGCGTCGATCCGCACCAGTGGGCGGATGCCGCGCGCGCGAGCGGATGGCACCTGCAGCTGCAGCCCGGGCTCGCCCAGGCCGACGGCACGCGCCTGCCGCACACGACCCACCTCACGATCACCCCGGTCACGGAGGCGGCGGTCCCCGAGCTCGCGGCCGCCCTCGTGCGGGCCGCCGACGAGGTGCGCGGGCTTCCCGCGATCGACGGCCGCGAGCTCGTCGCCGGACTGACGGCGCAGCTTCCCGGTGGCGCGGCGGCGCTCGCCGCGGCATCCGAGGGGCTCGACTCCGAGACCGCCGCCGGGCTGCTCGCCGCCTTCGGGCTGCTCGGCGGCGAGGGGGCCGGAGGAGCACTGCCCGATCGGCTCGCGCCCGTGCTCGCCCTGGTCGAGGCGCTCCCGGCTCCGCTGACCGAGCGGCTGCTCGTCGAGTTGCTCGCGCGCGTCGTGGAGCCTCGCGACTGATTCCGGGGGAGTCGGTGCCGGCCGGCGCAAGGGCCGACGCTCAGGGGCTGAAGCGGATGCTGGCCACCCGCATGGTGCCGTCCTCGAGCCGGGCGATGCAGCGCACGGCGACCGAGCGCTCCGACCCGTCGGCCTCGGTGAACCGGACCTGCCCCTGGGTGCGGTAGGTGCCGTCGCCCACGTCGTCGACGTCGCGGAGCAGCGGCATCTCGAGCACCTCCCAGTCGCGCGACTCGAGCTCCGAGCTCACGCCCGACAGGCACACGGAACGCGCGACATCGACGGGCTCGCGTCGCTGCGAGGTCACGAAGACGGCGGTGGCACCGCCGACGAGCAGGATCACGAGGACGGCGGGCCCGGCGATGCGGAGCCAGAGCGGCAGGCGCATGAACCATCCGCGCCGCTGCGGCGCCGCGGTGGCGGGCCCGGTCTCGTCGGGCGCGGGTTCCATGCGAGGAATGGTACTCGCCCGTGAAACGCGGAGGGAAGGGCCCCGCTCCGGCGTCACTGGAGCCCGCAGCGCTCCCCGTAGTAGGCGTAGAGCTCGGCCTTCAGCCCATCGCTCGCGGGCACGTCGAGTCGTCCGGCGCGGCCGTCGGCGGTCTCGATCTCGAACGGCAGGATCGTGCCGCGCTTGTCGTCGGCGATCGCGTGGGCGTCGCACCGCGCCGGGCGCACCGGCAGGCTGATCACCGAGCGGGGCTCACCGGCCGCGACATCGAGGTCGAGGGTCCAGTCGATGCCGTCCTCGGCGTTGAGCAGGGTCGTGCCGTAGACCCGCGCGATGTGCATGCTCGCGTCGCCGGATGCCACGGGCTCGATCGCGACGTCGATGAACGCACGCCGGTCGGCGCCGGCGCCCGTCGAGCGCAGGTGCTCGGGCATGACGATGGCGGCGACGTCGGCGACCGACTCGGCCAGGCAGTCCGCCGCATTGACGCGGGCGACCGTGTCGAACGGGTCGTCGGCGACGAGTTCGCCCGCCTCGTCCGAGCCCGATGCGGTGCGCGCGTCGAACCGCACGACCACCGGTCCCGGCTCGGCGTCGCATCGGCTCGCCGGCAGGTCGAGGCGGATCGCGATCGCGTCGCCCGGGGTCAGCTCGAACGGCTTCGTGCGCTCGAGCCCCGGCTCGAGGCTCGGCGTCTCGACGACGAAGCCCTCGATCGTGAGCGGGTCGGCGCCGGTGTTCTCGAATCGCACGACGAGGCGATGCCCCACCACGTCGAGCCGGCCCTGCTGGATCGCCACGGCCAGGTCCGGGGGCGCGACGGACGGTGCGGAGGCGGGCACCGGGGTGGTGCAGGCGGCGAGGGCGAGCGGCGCGGCGGCGAGGGCGGCGATGAGCGCGAGCAGGCGGATGCGGCGCGCGCGCGGCATCCGGGTCGTCATCCGGTCACCGCACCGAGACGTCGAGCCGGCGTCCGCCGAGTGAGCGGGGGAGGGCCGCCAGTCGCGCCGCGACCTCCTCGATCGCGCGCGCGGCGGGGTCGTCGGGGGCGGCCATGACCACGGGCGTGCCGGCGTCGCCCCCTTGGCGCAGCGCGATGCTGAGCGGCACGCTCGCGAGCAGGGGCACGGGCGCGTCCTGTCCCTCGGACAGGCGCTCGGCGACGAGCGCGCCTCCGCCCGCGCCGAAGAGCTCGACCACGCCGTCGGGTCCGGCGAACCCGGCCATGTTCTCGACCACGCCGACGATCCGCTGGCCGGTCTGGCGGGCGACGACGCCCGAGCGCTCGGCGACGTCGGCCGCCGCGGGCTGCGGGGTCGTGACGACCACCACCTCCGCGTTCGGCAGGAGCTGGCCGAGCGAGATCGCGACGTCGCCCGTGCCGGGCGGCAGGTCGACGAGCAGCACGTCGAGGTCGCCGAAGTACACGTCGGTGAGGAACTGGTTGAGCGTGCGGTGCAGCATCGGGCCGCGCCAGGCGACGGCGACGGATGACGCGCGGCCGCCGGGCTCGGTCGGCTCCACGAACATCCCGATCGAGATCACCTTCACGCCGTGCGCGACCGGCGGGAGGATCATCTCGTCGACCCGGGTCGGCCGGGCGGCGTTGCCGTGCTCGTCGACGAGGCCGAGGAGGCCCGGGATGGAGAACCCGTGCACGTCGGCGTCGACGAGCCCCACCGAGAGGCCACGGGTGGCGAGCGCCACCGCGAGGTTGGCGGTGATCGTCGACTTGCCGACCCCGCCCTTGCCGCTGGTGATCGCGATGACGCGCGTGAGGCTGCCGGGGCCGAACGGGTTGCCGCGCGCGGCCCGCCCGCCGCGCAGGCGCTCGGTCAGGGCGGCGCGCTGCTCGGGCGTCATCACCGAGAGGGTCACGTCGACCGCGCCGGCGCCCGCGACGGCTTCGGCGGCCTGGCGGACGTCGCGCTCGATGCGATCGGATGCCGGGCAGCCGACGATCGTCAGCCGGATGACGACGTGCACGCGCCCGTCGTCGTCGGCCGACACCGAGTCGACCATGTCCAGCTCGGTGATCGGCTTGCGGATCTCGGGGTCGATCACCGAGCCGAGCGCGGCACGCACCGCGGTCTCGAGGTCAGGACGCGGCATGCTCGCGTTCTTCCTCGTCCTTGCGGTCGAGTTCCTCGAGCACGGCGCGCAGCTCGGCGCGGATGAAGTCCTTGGTGGCGACGTCGCGCATCGCGAGGCGCAGCGCGACGACCTCGCGGGCGAGGTACTCGGTGTCGGCGAGATTGCGCTCCGCGCGCTGCCGGTCCTGCTCGATCTGCACCCGGTCGCGGTCGTCCTGGCGGTTCTGGGCCAGCAGGATCAGGGGGGCGGCGTACGAGGCCTGCAGCGAGAGCACGAGGGTCAGCGCCGTGAACCCGATCGCGATCGAGTCGAACCGCAGGGGCTCGGGCGCGAACGTGTTCCACGCCATCCAGGCGATCGCGAACACCGACAGCCCGAGCAGGAAGCCCGGGGTGCCCATGCCGCGGGCGACCCACTCCGTGAACCGGCCGAACCGGTCGTTGTCGCCCGACCCGCGGAAGGGCACGGATCGGCGCGTGCCTTTCGGGGTGTCGAACCGGCGGTCCTCGACGTCAACGCGTGCCATCTCCTGCCCTCCTTCCGTGCGGGATCGGGATGCTGCCTGTGGTCAGCTGGGCGCGCGCCGCGGCGCGGCGGCCCACTTCGGTCTCTTCGGGATGACTTCGCCAGTCATCAGGCAGGAGGTAGTCGAGTACGTCGTCAATCGTCACCACCCCGACGAGTCGGTGCTTCTCGTCGACGACGGGCACCGAGACCAGGTCGTAGCTCGCGAGGATGCGGCTGACCTCGGCGGCGGAGGTGTCGGCGCGCACGGGCTCGAGTCCCTGGTCGATCAGCGTGCCGAGGCGCTCGTGCGGCGGGTAGCGCAGCATGCGCTGGAAGTGCACCATGCCGAGGAAGCGGCCCGTGGGCGGCTCGTACGGCGGGAGGGTGACGCACACCGCGGCGCCGAGCGCCGGCGGGAGGTCGTGGCGGCGGATGAGCGCGAGGCCCTCGGCCACGGTCGCGTCGGCCGACACGATGATCGGCTCGGTGGTCATGAGACCGCCGGCGGTGTCGGGGCCGTAGGAGAGGAGGAACCGCACGTCGTCGGCCTCCTCGGGCTCCATGAGCTCGAGGAGGTGCTCGCCGCGCTCCTCGGGCAGCTGGGCGATGAGGTCGGCCGCGTCGTCGGGCTGCATGTGGTCGAGCACGTCGGCGGCGCGGTCGTCGCCGAGGCCCGAGAGGATCTCGACCTGGTCGGACTCGGGCATCTCTTCCAGCACGTCGGCCAGGCGGTCGTCGGAGAGCTCCTCCGCGACCTCCTGCCGGCGCTGCGCCGGAAGGTCGAGCAGGGTGTTCGCGAGGTCGGCGGGCTTCAGCTCGGAGTACGTGGCGATGAGCTGCTCGGCCGACTGGGCCTCGCCGCTCGCGCTGAGCTCACGCACCTCGCGCCACGTGACGTAGGCGGACTGGCCCTTCGAGAACGGGGAGGCGCCCTTCGGCCGTCGCACGAAGAGCTGGTCGACCTCCCACTCGCCGGGCTCCTTCTCCTCGATCGCGACGTCCTCGATCGTGGCCTCGCCCGAGCCGTCGTTGAAGGCCACCTTGCGGCCGAGCATCTCGGCGATGACCCGCACCTCGCCGCCGCGCTGCTCGAACCGCCGCAGGTTGATGAGCCCGGTCGTGATGATCTGGCCGCCGCCGATGGAGGTGACGCGCCCGATCGACACGAAGACGCGCCGCTTGCCGGGGATCTCGACGATGAGCCCGACCACGCGCGGAGGGTCGTTCTTGCGGTACACGACGAGGACGTCGCGCACCTTGCCGACCCGATCGCCCGCGGGGTCGAACACGGCGCACCCGGCGAGTCGGGCGACGAAGACTCTCGTGGCGCTCACGCTACCAACTTAGCCCCCGGAGCCGGGAACGCGGCCCTCCCGGCGACCGCACGGAGGCGCGTGGGAGAATGGCGGGGTGACCAACCCATCCCCGTTCGGCGGCCGCATGGCGCGCGCGTTCCCGACCCTTCCCAAGGGCGAGACCGTCGCGAGCTTCGAGACCTACGCCGAGGCGCAGGCGGCGGTCGACAAGCTCGCCAAGGCGGCCTTCCCCGTGAAGGAGCTCGCGATCGTCGGCACCGACCTGACGAGCGTCGAGCGCATCACGGGCACCCTCAGTTGGGGTCGCGCTGCCGGTGCCGGCGCGCATTTCGGGGGCGTGGTTCGGCACGTTCCTCGGCCTGCTCTTCTTCATCTTCGCGCCCACCGGGGCATCGCTCGGCATCCTCGCGTCCGCCGTGCTGATCGGCGCCGGCTTCGGCATGATCTTCAGCGTCGTGTCGTACTCGGTCAACCGGCGCCGCCGCGACTTCACGTCGGTCATGCAGGTGCTCGCCACGCGCTACGCGATCATCACCGAGTCGGCGCACGCCGACCGCGCGCGCAGCGTGCTGGGCGTCGACGCCGCAGTGCCCACGGTCGACCCGGCCGGCCACCACCGCGACCGAGGCCCCCTCGCGTCCGATGAGCTACGGCGAGGCCACGGATGCCGCGCGCCGCGCCGCCGCGGCACCCGCCGCGTCGTCCGCGCCCGTGCGTCCCCGCTACGGCGAGATGGCGCCCACCGAGGCCGAAGAGGCGGCGGCGGACGCCGCGGCATCCGCCGACCGTGCCTCCGACGACGACGCCACGGCGCCGTCGTCGGAGCGCTGACGCGGTTCGCCGACTACCAGTCGGCGGGCTTCTCGGACGCGTACAGCCACACCTCGAAGAAGTGCTCGAGGTCCTGGCCCGAGATCTCCTCGGAGAGCGCGATGAAGTCCGCCGTCGAGGCGGTGCCGCCGCCGAAACGCTCGACCCAGGCCTGCGCGAGCTCGAAGAACGCCTCGTCGCCGATCTTCACGCGCAGGGCGTGCAGGGTCGCCGCACCGCGGTCGTAGACCGGGTTCAGGAAGAGACCGAGCGGACCCGGGGTCGGCGACGACGAGATCCCACTCCGCGTCATCGGCGGGGATCGACAGGTATTCGTCGAACGACTCCTGGGCGGTGTCGCGCTCGCGGTGCTCGTTCCACATCCACGTCGAGTACGTCGCCCAGCCCTCGTTGAGCCAGATGTCGGCCCAGCGGAAGGGGCTCACGTGGTCGCCCATCCATTGGTGAGCGAGCTCGTGGGCGACCGTTCCCTCGGACGCGGTCCGGGAGAAGAACGACCGCGTCTGGGTCTCGAGCGCGTAGCCGACCGAGTCGTCGTCGACGATCGCCCCGTACGAGTTGAACGGGTACGGCCCGTACAGCCCCTCGAAGAAGACGAGCATGTCGCTCGTCAGTGCAAGGTTCGCTGAGGGTGCTCCAAGGCGTGCCGGGTCCACCGCGTCGAAGATCGGCGTGCCATTCGCGGCGACGTACTCGTTCACCTCGTAGTCGCCGACGCTGGCCGTCGCGAGGTACGCGGCCATGGGGTCGGGCGCGTCCCAGTGCCACGTCGTCTTCCCATCGACCGTGGTCGCGGGAGCGCTCGGCAGCCCGTTCGCGACCGCCACGAGGCCCTCGGGCACGGTGATCTCGAACGTGAACGTCGACTTGTCGGTCGGGTGGTCGTTGACGGGGAACCAGGTCGCCGAGCCGTCGGGTTCCGACACGACCATGGCGCCGTCGCGGGTGGTGACCCAGCCGTACAGCGCACCCTCGATGTCGGTCGGGCGGATCGTCGTGCCGCCGTACTTGACCACGACCTGGGTCTTCTTGCCGTCCTTGACCTTCTTCGTCGGCGTGATGACGAGCTCGTTCGTCGTCTGCGTGAAGGTCGCGGGCTTGCCGGACACCGTCACCTCCGTGGCGGTGAGGCCGCGCAGGTCGAGGTTGAAGCGGCTGAGATCCTGCGTCGGCACGAGGTCTATGGTGGCGACGCCGTCGAGACGGCCCTGCAGCGGTGCCGGGTCGGGCGCTGGCGGCGTGTAATCGAGGTCGAGGTCGTAGTGCACGACGTCGGTGCCGCCGTTGCCGGCGAGCGGGAAGTACGGGTCCCCGGCCCCGTCGGAACCCGGCGTGTACTCCGGAGGTGCGGCGACGGCGATGGCGGGCGACCCCAGCAGGGCGACGGCGGCGACCGCCGATCCGAGGGCGAGGAGTGCGGTGCGACGACGGGACGGCATGGGTCCTCCAGCGTTCGGCGGTGCGACGACGGGCCTCCCCGGTGGGATGGAGCGGGCGGGGCAGCCACAGTGCTGCCACCCTAGACCGGCGCCGTCGGGACCCGCCAGAGTCGGCGCACTTCCAGTTTCGCGATATATCGTGTCTCGCATGGTCACGCAGCCTGAGCTCGAACACGAGATCGCCGACGGTGAGCGGCCCGATCGGCCGATCCGTCGGATGCTCCGCGGCATCCGTGGGGCCATCGAACGACGGCCCGTGCTCCGTCAGGTCTACCGGGTCGCCGTGGGCGTGCTCGGCGGCACGATCGCGGCCGGCGGCCTGCTGCTCGTCCCGCTTCCGGGGCCGGGGTGGCTCGTCGTGTTCCTCGGACTCGCGATCCTCGGCACCGAATTCGCGTGGGCGAAGCGGCTCGCCGCGTTCACGAAGCGGCAGCTCGCCCGATTCTGGGCATGGTGGCAGGCGCGCAGGGCCGAGCGCGGGGCGACGCCGGTCGCCTGAACGTCACCAGGTCTCGTTGAGGGACTTCGAGATCGTGACGTCGGACGCGCCGCGACACCGGCCCTGATCACGATCTCGGTGACGAGGCCCCGCGCACCCACGCCTCGACCTCGTCGGCCGTGCGCGGGATGCCCGCGGACAGGTTCTCGGCGCCGTCGGCGGTGACGACGATGTCGTCCTCGATGCGCACGCCGATGCCGCGGAACTCCGCGGGCACGGTGAGGTCGTCGGGCTGGAAGTACAGGCCCGGCTCGATCGTGAAGACCATCCCGGGCTCGAGCACGCCGTCCATGTACATCGACTTCCGCGCCTGCGCGCAGTCGTGCACGTCGAGGCCGAGGTGGTGGCTCGTGCCGTGCACCATGTACCGGCGGTGGAACTGGTTCTCGGGCTCCAGCGACTCCTCGGCGGACACCGGGAGGAAGCCCCACTCGGCCGTCCTGTGCGCGATGACCTCCATCGCGGCCGCGTGCACCTCGCGGAAGATCGCGCCGGGCCGCACGACGGCGAACGCGGCATCCGCTGCCTCGAGCACGGCCTCGTACACGCGTCGCTGCACGTCGGAGAAGGTGCCGTTCACCGGGAAGGTGCGGGTGATGTCGGCGGTGTAGTAGCTGTCGCGCTCGACGCCGGCGTCGAGCAGCACGAGGTCGCCGGGCACGACGGGGCCGTCGTTGCGGGTCCAGTGCAGGATCGTGGCGTGCGGCCCGGCTGCGGCGATCGAGCCGTAGCCCACGTCGTTGCCGTCGAGGCGGGCCCGGGTGGCGAAGACGCCCTCGATCACGCGCTCGCCGCGCACCTCCGCGGTGATGCGGGGCAGCTCCTCGAGCACCTCGGTGAAGCCGCGCTGCGTCGCGTCGATCGCGGCGCGCATCTCGGCGACCTCGTAGTCGTCCTTCACGAGGCGCAGCTCGGAGAGCACGCGGGCGAGCTCGGCATCGGGCTCGTGCTCGGCGTTCACCTCGAGGGAGAACGGGGCATCCGCGGCGTTCGTCGAGAGCGCCTCCTCGGCGGCGAAGCGGATGCGTGCGTGGTCGACCTGCTCGGTGATGGCGGCGTCGGCCTCGCGCAGCACCAGCGTGGCGGTGTCGACCGAGTGCACCAGGTGCTCGAAGTCCTCGATGCGACGGGTGTCGATGGCCAGGTCGGCGGCGACGTGCGCGAGCGACGGGCGCGCGCCGATCCAGAACTCGCCGATCGCCGGGTTGGCGTAGAACTCCTCGGAGTCGCGGCCGGCGCGCTCGCGGAAGTAGACCGTGGTCGTGTGGCCGTCGCCGGCCGGCTCGAACACGAGCACCGCGCCCGGCTCGGAGTCGGAGCCCCAGCCCGTGAGATGGGCGAAGGCGGAGTGCGCGCGGAACGGGTAGTCGGTGTCGTTCGCCCGCTGCTTCATGTTGCCCGCGGGGATGATGAGCCGCACGCCGGTGAACGCCGCCGACACCGTCGCGCGTCGCGCCGCGGCGAACGCCGCCTGCTCGCGGGCCGGCGGGAGGGTCTCGTCGCGCTCGGCCCAGCCGCTGCCGATGAACTGCTTGAAGCCCTCGGAGCCCGGCGTGGTCGAGCGATTCGCATTCCGACCGGACTCCTCGGAGGCGGGGGGCGCGGTCGTGGTGCTGGTGTCGCTCGTGTTGGCCATGTCGTCCATTCTCGCACCGCTCAGGAGGCGGGTGAGAGCGTCGCCACCACGGGGCGGTGGTCGCTGCCCGAGGCGTCGACCTCGCCGACGACCCGGAACGCGTCGACGTGCCAGCCCGGCGTCGCGAGCACGTGGTCGATGGGGCTGCCGAGCACCTCGGGCAGGTTGGTGGGCCAGGTCCCGAGCCCGCCGGCCCCGCCCGCCACCGCGGCATCCCGGCACCGGCCGAGGTCGCCGCCGTCGACGCCGCGACCCGCGAAGTGGTCGACGGTGGCGTTGAAGTCACCGGCCATGATCACGTTCTCGCCGGCGCACTGCTCGGCGAGCCAGTCGAGGTCGCTCCGCCAGTTGCGCAGCTCCCAGCGGATCGGCGCGACCGCGTGCACCGCCATGATGCGGGGTCCGTCGCCGCTCACGGGCTCGGCCACGATCGACGGGAGCGTGTTCGTGTTCCCGGGCGGCCCGGGCGCGAGCGCCGAGACCACCTCGTAGTCGCCGAGCTCCGGCGAGATCAGGATGGTGGTCGAGCGAGCCTTCGCGACCTCGTCGAACGCGACGGTGTGCACCCACATCGGGCTGCCGCCATCGCGCATCGCGACGGCCACGTCCTCGCCCAGCGGCCCCGTCGTCTCGGGCAGCACGACGACGTCGGCGCCCTCGTCGAGGGCGAGGTCGGCGATCGTCGAGGCGTCCGGCACCTCGCCGAGGGTGTTCCAGCTCAGCACGGTCACGGATGCCGCGTCGCCTGCGACATCCGACCCGCCGACGCCGCGCGCCGCGATGACGGCGACGTTGCCGGCCGCGAAGAGCGCGAGCACCACCGCCATGGCGATGCCGAACGTGCGGGTGGCGCGTGGGAACGCGAAGAACGCGAACGCCACCGCGGCGACGAGGGCGCACGCCGCGGCCGACCCGCGCAGCGCCACGATGTGGGCCGCGACCCACTGGTTCTGCAGCCCGAAGCCCTGGGGCCACAGCAGGACTGCGGCGATGAGGGCGGTGCCGAGCACGACGGCCCAGCCGATGATGCGGGGGAGCATTCCATCCACCATAGGCCCGCGGCCCCGCCCCGTCGTGGCGCGTCGCCGCCGATCGGCTGGGAGTCCGCGGTGAGGATGCCGGGACGGATGCCGCGACTAGCATGAGGGGATGCCCGAAGCCCCCGTCGCGGTCGGCGAAGCCGACCTGCACGCGCACTCGTCGGTCTCGGACGGCACGGAGACGCCCTCGGAGCTCATGGCGCAGGCGGCGGCGGCCGGACTCTGGGGCGTCGCGCTCACCGATCACGACGCGACGAGCGGATGGGCCGAGGCCGCGGCCGCCGTGCCCGAGACCGGCGTGACGCTCATCCCGGGCATGGAGCTCTCGACTCGCGACGGATTCACGAGCGTGCACATGCTCGCCTACCTCATCGACCCCCTCGATGCGGGCCTGCTGGCCGAGACCGCCCGGATCCGCGAGTCCCGCATGACGCGGGCCGAGGAGATCGTGCGGCGCATCGGCCGCGACTACGACGTGAGCTGGGACGACGTGCTCGCGCAGACGGCAGAGGGCGCCACCATCGGCCGGCCGCACATCGCCGACGCGCTCGTGGCGCGTGGGCTCGTGCCGACCCGATCGGCGGCGTTCGCCGGCATCCTGCACCCGCGCGCGGGGTACGCGCAGCCGCACTACGCGCCCGACCCGCTCACCGGCGTGCGCCTCATCCGCGCCGCCGGCGGCGTGCCCGTGCTCGCGCATCCGGGCACGAGGGGCGCCGAGCGCGTCATCCCGCCCGATCGCCTCGCCAGGCTCGCCGAGGCGGGGCTCTTCGGCCTCGAGGTCGACCACCCCGAGAATCGCGAGGACGCCAAGCCGCGCCTCCGCGAGCTGGCGGCGCAGTTCGGGCTCGCGGTCACCGGGTCGAGCGACTATCACGGCACGGGCAAGCCCAACCGCCTGGGCGAGCTGCGCACCTCACCCGACGTCGTCGAGCGCATCATCGCACAGGGGCACGGCTCGGCGCCGGTCACGCCGTAGGGCGCGCGCTCACGCTGCGGTCGCGGCATCCGTCGCTGCGCCGTGCGACGGGCGAGCGGATGCCGCGTGCGGGCTCAGGCCGCGGGCGCGGCGCCTCCGGCGGTGCGGGGTCCGCGGCGACGGCGACGGCGCGCGGGGGCCGCGTTGCCGTCGTGGTGCTCGTGGCCCTTGCCGTCGTGCGTGCCCGTGCCGGGCTCCTTGGCGGCCTCGACGGCCGAGTCGGCCGTCTCGCCGCC
This sequence comes from uncultured Actinomycetota bacterium, assembly GCA_963709115.1. Taxonomy (GTDB): domain Bacteria; phylum Actinomycetota; class Actinomycetes; order Actinomycetales; family Microbacteriaceae; genus Agromyces. Next base: position 32,433 of record CAVPVF010000014.1, on the reverse strand, counting down.
GGTCGCGGTCGACTCGCCCGAGGGCTGGCCGCCACGCGTGCGACGACGCGACCGCGAACGCGGTGCGCGCTCGGCGTCGCCCTCGGAACGGCCCTCGCTGCGACCCGCGGTGCTCGACCGGGTCGGCGCCGCCGCGGCGGCCGGCTTCAGCCGGCCCTTGGTGCCGGCCGGGATGTCGAGGTCGGAGAAGAGGTGCGGCGACGAGGAGTACGTCTCGACGGGCTCGGGCTGGCCGAACTCGAGGGCGCGGTTGATGAGCGCCCACTTGTGCAGGTCGTCCCAGTCGACGAACGTGACCGCGATGCCGGTCTTGCCGGCGCGGCCCGTGCGCCCCGCACGGTGCAGGTAGGCCTTGTCGTCGTCGGGGATCGTGTGGTTGATCACGTGCGTCACGTCGTCGACGTCGATGCCGCGCGCCGCGACATCCGTGGCGATGAGCACGTCGCGCTTGCCGGCCTTGAACGCGGCCATCGCCCGCTCGCGCTGGTCCTGGTTCAGGTCGCCGTGCACGGCCGCGGCGTTGAAGCCGCGGTCGTTGAGCTCCTCGACGAGCTTCGGCGGCCGCACGCTTCGTGCGCGTGAAGATGATCGTCTTGCCGCGACCCTCGGACTGCAGGATGCGGGCGATCACCTCGTCCTTGTCGAGCGAGTGGGCCCGGTAGACGAGGTGCTTGATGTTCGCCTGCGTGAGGCCCTCGTCGGGGTCGGTGGCCCGGATGTGGATCGGACGCGTCATGAATCGGCGCGCGAGGGCGACGATCGGTCCCGGCATGGTGGCCGAGAACAGCATGGTGTGACGCACGGCCGGCGTCTGCGCCATGATCTTCTCGATGTCGGGGAGGAAGCCGAGGTCGAGCATCTTGTCGGCCTCGTCGAGCACCATCTCGCTCACGTTCTTCAACGAGAGCAGGCGCTGCGAGGCGAGGTCGAGCAGCCGCCCGGGCGTGCCGACGACGATCTGCGCGCCGGCCTTGAGCTGCTCGATCTGGCCCTCGTACGCCTTGCCGCCGTAGATCGAGACGATCTTCGTGGGCCGGTTCGAGGCGGCGAGCTCGAGGTCCTCGGTCACCTGCACGCAGAGCTCGCGGGTCGGCACGACGACGAGCGCCTTGACGCCGCCCTCGGGGTCGTCGCCGAGGCGCTGGATGATCGGGAGGCCGAACCCGAAGGTCTTGCCGGTGCCGGTCTTCGCCTGGCCGATGATGTCCTGGCCCGAGAGGGCGAGGGGGATGGTCTGTTCCTGGATGGGGAAGGCATCGATGATGCCCTTCCCGGCGAGGGCGTCGACGATGTCGGACGCGACGCCGAGGTCACTGAAAGTGGTCAATATTCTGCCTGTCGGTATTGCGGGAAACGTGATGCGCTCTGCTTCTACCTCAGGCGCACGGTCGCGGGTCCAACGCCCGCGTACCCCTCCAGCCTATCGGAGTGTGCCTGAGAGCCTCGGATAGGCTGTGTCCGTGGTGTTCAGGACGAATCGGCGGAGTCCCCGCCCCGAGGCGCCGCGCCTGCGTCCCCGAGTCGCGCCGACCGAGCTCGCGAAGGTCGACTTCACCGAGCTGGTGCCCGAACCGGTGCCCTTCCTCGGGCAGGCGGCCTACATCCAGCTCGAGTTCTTCGAGAGCCTCGCGAAGGCCGTCGCGACCGCGCCCACGCTGCCCTCGAAGGAGGGACTGAGCGCCGCGGCCGGGGTCGCCCTGCGCAAGCACCACGCGCTCATCGCCGAGCTCCGCCGACTCGGCGTCGAGCCCGACGACGTCATGGCGCCGTTCGCGCCGGCCACCGACCGCTTCCGCCAGGCGTCGGCCGGCGCCGACTGGTACGAGCTGCTGCTCGGCATCCACGTCACGGCCGGCATGCTCGACGGCTACTTCTCGCGCCTCGCCGAGGGCCTGCCGGTCGAACTCGGCTCCCGCGTCCGCGCGATCCTCGACGAGGAGGGTGCGGCCGTCGTGCTCGAGTCCGAGCTGCGGGCCGCGATCGCAGCCGACCCGGCGCTCGCCGACCGCCTCGCGCTCTGGGGGCGCAGCCGCGTCGGCGACACGCTCCTCATCGCGCGGTCGGCGCTGCGCGCGTCGGAGCGGCCCGACCGGGCGGGCCAGCAGGTGGAGCCGGTGTTCACCGAGCTCATCGCCGACCACACCCGCCGCATGGACGCGCTGGGCCTCACGGCCTGAGCGCAGCGCGCGCGCGAGCCCGCGAGGTCGGGCTGAGCGCCGAACGCGAGGCGCGGCGTGCTCGAGGCCGGCCCCGGGGCATCCGGAGCCGCGTCGATCGACGCGACTATGCGCTGCGGTCGGTGGCGCCGGGGCGGGCCAGGCGCTCGAACAGCGCCGCATCGCTGCGTTCGCGGCGCGGGCCGATGAACCAGGCGGATGCCACGGCGGCGAGCCCGGCGACGACGAACGAGACGACCCAGATCCAGCCGCCGTCCCACGCCCAGCCGAGCCACGTGAGCGCGACCCAGACGACGGCGGCGACGCCGGCGCCGATCGCGGGCACGAGGGCCGAGCCGTACGTCTGCCGGCGGGGCAGCGAGTACCGGGCCGCGAGGCCGAGGATCGCCCCGCCCAGGACGACGAAGAGGAGCTCCATCGTCAGCCGACGAATCCGACGCGGCGGGACTCCTCCGAGCCGATCTCGACGTACGCGAGGGCCGCGGACGGCACCACGTAGACGGTGCCCTTGGCGTCGGTGAGCTTCAGGAGCGGGGTCTGCCCGGCGAGGGCGGCCGCGACCGCCTGCTCCACCTCCGCCGCCGACTGCGAAGTCTCGAATCCGAGTTCACGGGGGGAGTTCTGGATGCCGATGCGAACGTCCACTGTGCGCCTTTCTGCCGTTGCTGAAACACTACGACACGGGCCGCGCCGGGCCGTACGCGTTCACTGTCGGCGGAACGCGTTACCGTTCAGGCATGCCCGGCACCGCGACCCTCACTGCACCCCGTCGCGACCCTCGTCGACGGCGAGCACGCGGCGGTCTTCGGGGCCCCGGGCAGCGGCAAGACCCGGCTCGTCGTCGAGCTCGTCGCCGACCGGGTCGAACGGCTCGGCTACGCCACCGACGAGGTGCTCGTGCTGTCCGCCACACGTGCCTCGGCCACCGCGCTGCGCGACGAGCTCGCCGTGCGACTCGGCGTCACGACGCGCGGCCCCGTCGCGCGCACGGCCAACTCCGTGGCCTTCCAGCTCGTCCGGGCGTTCACCGGCGAACCGGTCACGCTCCTCACGGGCGCCGAGCACGACCAGATCGTCGGCGAGCTGCTCGAGGGCGGCGTCCACGACGGCTTCGGCCCGGCCTGGCCCGATCCGCTCACGCCCGAGGTGCGCGCGCTGCGCGGCTTCCGGTCCGAACTGCGCGACCTCCTGATGCGAGCGGTCGAGCACGGTGTCGACGCCGCGGCGCTCGCGCGTCTCGGCGAGCGTGCGGCGCGCCCCGAGTGGGTCGCCGCGGCCGGCTTCCTGGCCGAGTACGCCGAGGTCAAGGAGCAGCTGCGGCCGACGCAGTTCGACTCCGCCGAGCTCGCCGCCTTCGCCGCCGCGATCGTGCGCCGCAGCACGGGCGACCCCGTGGCATCCGCGGCCCTCGGCACCCTCGCGGGGCTGCGGCTCCTCGTCGTCGACGACGCGCAGGAGGCCACAGAGGCCACGGCGGCCCTCCTCGGGGCGTTCGCCGCCCGCGGCGTCGCGATCGTCGCGTTCGGCGATCCCGATGTCGCGAGCAACGGGTTCCGCGGCGGCCGGCCCGAGCTGCTCGGCTCGCTGGCCGGCGTGCTCGACGGCGCCCCGGTGCGCCGCGTGGTGCTCGACGCCGTGCATCGCGGGCGCCCGGCCATCCGCGACGTGGTCCGATCGGTCACGGCGCACATCGGCACCGCGCTCGGCGGCGCCCACCGGCCGGCCCCGCTGGCAGGCTCCGGCGACGATCCGGTCGGCGGGCCCGATCCCGACCCGATCGCGCCGCTGCTGGGCATCGAGGCACCGTCGCACGCGGCGGAGTGCCAGGCGGTCGCCGGGCTCCTGCGCGAGCGGCACCTGCTCGACGGCGTGCCGTGGTCGTCGATGGCGGTCGTCGTGCGGTCGGGGGCCGACGTGCCGGCGTTCGAACGGGGACTGGCGCTCGCCGACGTGCCCACCGCGGGCGACGCCGCCCGCTCCGCGCTCCGCGACGCACCCGGCGGCGGCCGCGCTGCTCTCGGTCGCCTCGCTCGTGCTCGGGCGCGAACCGCTCACGGCCGAGCTCGCGGTCGACGTGCTCACCGGGCCGCTCGGCCGCCTCGACGGCGTCGGCCTGCGCCGGCTGCGGCTCGCGCTGCGACACGAGGAGCTCGCGTCGGGCGGCACTCGCTCGGGCGACGAGCTGCTCGTCGACGCGCTCTCCGCGCCCGGCGGCTTCGAGACCGTGGATGCCGCACCCGGGCGCCGCGCGGCACGGCTCGCCAAGCTCCTCGACGCGTCGCGGCGCGTCGCCGAAGCGGGCGGCACCATCGAGGAGGTGCTCTGGTCGCTCTGGGAGGGCAGCGGGCTCGCCGCCGAGTGGGGCGCGCAGGCCACGGGCACCGGCGTGCTCGCCGAGGAGGCGAACCGGGCGCTCGACGCGGCCGTGGCGCTCTTCGCCGCCGCCACGCGCTACGTGGAGCGCGAGCCCGACGCGCCCGCCGTGCGCTTCGTCGACGAGGTGCTGGCCAGCGAGCTGCCCGAGGACTCGCTCGCCCCTCGGCGCAGCGCCGAGACCGTCCTCGTCACCACGCCGCCGGCCCTGATCGGCCGCGAGTTCGACGTCGTCGTGATCGCCGGCCTGCAGGACGGCGTCTGGCCGAACCTCCGCCCGCGGGGCACGCTGCTGCACGCCGGGCTCCTGCCGCGGGTCGTCACCGCGATGCGCGCCGGAGCGCCGTTGCCCGCCCCCGAGACCACCGCAGAGGCCCGCGTCTCGGTGCGCAGCGACGAACTGCGCCTCTTCGCGCTCGCCGCCTCGCGCGCCCGTCGGCAGCTCGTGCTGAGCTGCACCGCGAACGACGACGAGCAGCCCTCGATGCTCATGGCCTACGCGACCGAGCGGGTCACGTCCCGGCGCCGCCCGCTCCATCTTCGCGGCCTGGTCGGCGCGCTCCGGCGCGAGCTCGTCGCGACCGTCGACGTCGAGGCGGCCTCGGCGCTCGCGCTGCTCGCCGAGGAGGGCGTGCCCGGTGCGCATCCCGACGACTGGTACGGCCTCGCGGCGCCGTCGACGAACGCTCCGCTCGTCGACCTCGACGCCGACCCCGAGGCGCTCGTCGCCGTGTCGCCGTCCCAGATCGACCGCGCCGAGGAGTCCCCGCTCGGCTGGTTCATCGACCGGGTCGCCGCACCTCCCTCCGGACTCGCCGCCTCGATCGGCACGCTGGTGCACGCGGTCGTCGAGGAGGCGGGCGCGCGCACCGACGGCGACACGAGCATCGAGACGCTGTGGGCCGCCGTCGAGGAGCGCTGGCGCGAACTGCGGTTCGAAGCGGGCTGGGTCGCCGAACGCGAACGGCGCGGCGCCCGGCGCATGGCCGAGGGTGCGGCCGACTACCTGGCGAACTTCGCCGACGACGGCAAGATGCTGCTCGGTGCCGAGGGTCGATTCACCCTGGTCGTCGATCGGGTGCGGCTCACCGGCACCATCGACCGGGTCGAGGCGTCGCCCGACGGCACCACCGTGATCGTCGACCTCAAGACCGGGCGCACGCCGCCCACGGCCGCGCAGACCGCGCAGCATCCGCAGCTCGCGGCCTACCAGCTCGCCGCACGTGCGGGCGAGGTGCCGAACGCGGGAACGCTCGGCGGTGCGAAGCTCGTGTACCTCGCCAAGCCCGTGCGCGGCCTCGCGTTCAGCGAGCGCGCCCAGCAGCCGTTCGACGACGAGGCCGAGGCGGACGTTCCGCGAACGGCTCGCGGCAGTCGCGCGCACGATGTCGGGCAGCGAGTTCGAGGGCCCGGGCGAGCTCGGCTTCCGGTCGCGGTTCGGCGCGTGGCAGTACCGCGTTCACCTCGTTCCGGCGGTGAGCGCATGAGCCCGGCCACCGTCCCCGACCGCACGCATCGGGGCGCTCGAGATCGCCGAGCGTCTCGGCCTGCACGCCCCGACCGCCGAGCAGCGCGCGGTGATCGAGGCCGATCCGTTCGGCGCGAGCATCGTGGTCGCCGGCGCGGGCAGCGGCAAGACCGAGACCATGGCGAACCGCGTCGTCTGGATGCTCGCCAACGGCCACGTGACCGTGCCGGAGGTGCTCGGCCTCACGTTCACGCGCAAGGCCGCAGGCGAGCTCGCCGAGCGCGTTCGCGAGCGCGTCGGGCAGCTCGTCGCCGAGGGCATCGCCCAGGTCGAGCTCGATCCGCTCGAGTCCGCCGCGGTCGGCACGTACAACGCCTTCGCGAGCAGCATCTACCGAGAGCACGCGATGCTCATCGGGCGCGAGCCCGACGCGGCCGTGCTCGGCGAGGCATCCGCCTGGATGCTGGCGCGGTCGGTGTCGAGCACGTCGGCCGACCCCCGGCTCGTCGAGCTCGACGCCTCGCTCGATCGCGTCACGGCGGCGGTGCTCGCGCTCAGCCGCGCACTGGCCGAGAACGTCGCCGACAGCCGCGACGTGCAGGCGTTCGCTCGCGACTTCCTCGCCATGCAGGGGCTGCCGATCGAGGCGCCCCGCAAGCGCACCGACTTCGACACGTTCACCGATGCGCTCGGGGTGGTGGGTGCGCTCCCGCCGCTGCTCGACCTCGCCGACGCCTATGCGGCGGCCAAGCGCGAGCGCGGCTACGTGGAGTTCTCCGACCAGGTCGCCCTCGCGCTCTCGATCTGCGAACGGCATCCCGAGGTGGTCGCCGCCCACCGCGAACGCGCCCGCACCGTGCTGCTCGACGAGTACCAGGACACGAGCGTGGTGCAGACCCGCCTGCTCGCGACGTTGTTCCGCGGGCACTCGGTCATGGCCGTCGGCGACCCCGACCAGTCGATCTACGGATGGCGCGGCGCGAGCGCCGCCAACCTCGCGCGCTTCTCGAGCGACTTCGCCGAGCCGGGCGCCACGGCCGGCGTGTACGACCTCTCGACGAGCTGGCGCAACCCGAGCATCGTGCTCGACGCCGCCAACGCCATCATCGCGCCGCTCGACGCGGGCATCCCGAAGGCGCCGCTCGCGCCCTCGCCGTTCGCCGGTGCCGGACGCGTCGAGACCGCCTGGGCGGAGACCATCGAAGACGAGGCCGACCAGGTCGCCCGCTGGTTCGCCGCGCGGCTCGGCGCCCCGGGGGCCCGCTCGGCGCCCACCGGAGCCCTCCTCTGCCGCACCTTCGCGAACGTGGGCGTGTTCACCGCTGCGCTCCGCGCCCACGGGGTGCCCGCGCACGTGCTCGGCCTCGCCGGGCTGCTCGACCAGCCGGTGATCGCCGACCTCGTGTGCGTGCTGCGCGTGCTGCACGACCCCACGGCCGGCTCCGAGCTCGTGCGGGTGCTCGGCGGCGCACGGTGGCGCATCGGCCCGGCCGACCTGGCCGCGCTCAACGGCCTCGCGCGCTGGCTCGCCGAACGCGACCTCGGCAGCCGACGTCTCGACGACGACGTGCGACAGGGCCTGCGCGCCTCGATCTCGCCCGACGAGTCGCCGTCGATCGTCGACGCGCTCGACTTCCTCCTCACCGCGCCCGACGGGCACTCCGCGCTGCGCGCGTTCACCGAGGTCGGCCTCGGGCGCATGCGCCGCGCCGGAGCGCAGCTCCAGTCGCTCCGCCGGCGGGCGGGGCTCGGCCTCGTCGACTTCGTCCACCTCGTCCAGCAGGAGCTCCTGCTCGACATCGAGGTTGCGGCGAACGCGGCGCAGCCACTCGGCGCGCCGAGCCTCGAGGCCTTCGACGAGCTCCTCGCCGGCTTCGCCGACGTCGCCGAGCACCCGACGCTCGGGGCGTTCCTCGGCTGGCTCACCGAGGCGGAGCAGCGCGACCGGCTCGCGCCGCGCCAGGACGAACCCGAGCCGGGCGCCGTGCAGGTGCTGTCGATCCACGGATCGAAGGGTCTCGAGTGGGACGTCGTCGCCATCCCCAGGCTCGTCGACGAAGAGCTGCCGTCCAAGCCGCGCACGACGAAGGGCTGGCTCGCGTTCGGCGAGCTGCCCAACGACTTCAAGGGCGACCGCGACGAGCTGCCCGAACTGCAGTGGCGCGGCGTGCAGAGCCAGTCCGAGTTCGACCAGGCGGTGCGGGCGTTCGCCGACGAGAACCGCGAACGGCACGCCGACGAGGAACGTCGACTCGCCTACGTCGCGCTCACCCGCACCCGCCGCGACCTGCTGCTCAGCGGGTCCTGGTGGGCATCGCAGAAGGCACCCCGCAAGCCGAGCACGTTCCTCCGCGAACTCGCGATGGCCGGCATCCTCGACCCCTCGGCATTCCCGGCCGCGCCGGCCGAGGCCGAGAATCCGCGCGCGGGCGCGGGCGTGCGCCAGCTCTGGCCGCTCGATCCGCTCGGCGGTCGGCGCACGCCGGTGCACGCCGCAGCCGACGCCGTGCGCGCCGCCGCCGAGCGGCCGAGCGGCGCCGGCATCGGTCCCCGGCTCGCCGACGAGCTCCGCCTGCTCCTCGAGGATCGCCGCCGACGGCTCGAGGGGCCCGGCGCTCCCACGATCCCCGCCCGCGTGCCCGCATCGCGGTTCAAGGACTACGTCGACGACCCCGCCGCGGTCGCCGAGCAGCTCCGTCGTCCCATGCCGCAGCGCCCCTATCGGGCCACCCGCATCGGCACGCTGTTCCACGCCTGGGTCGAGCACCGCGCCACCGGCGAGGGCGACGCCTCGGCGATCGACGATGCATGGCTGGGCGAGACGCAGGCGCACGCGGCCGCGTCGGGCGAGTCGATCACGGATGCCACGGCCGAGCGCCTGCGCGCCCTGCAGGCCACGTTCGAGGCATCCGAATGGGGCGGCCGCAAGCCGATCGCGGTCGAGCTCGAGCTGCACCTGCCGATCGACGAGCACGTGTTCGTCTGCAAGCTCGACGCCGTCTACGACGTGCCGCCGGACGCAGAGCTGGCCGCCCGCGGCATCCGCTACCAGGTCGTGGACTGGAAGACGGGCAAGGCACCCCGCGACGAGCACGACCTCGAGCTCAAGCAGACCCAGCTGGCGCTCTACCGGCTCGCGTACGCGAACTGGGCGGGCGTCGACCCCGAGACGGTCGACGCCGTCTTCTACTTCGTCGAGGACGACCGGGTCATCCGGCCCGAGCGGCTCTACGACGAGGCGGCGTTGCGCCGTTCGTGGGCGTCGGTCGCGGGGTCCGTGTCGCCGGTGCCGACCCGCTGAGCCGCCTCGTCGGGCGCCGCGTCGCCCCAGTCGCTGAGGTCGAGCGGGATCGGCGCGGTGGCGTCCATCGGCAGCGGTGCGCGCTCGCCGGCCTCGCGACGCTCGAGCTCCGAGAAGTCGTAGCTGTCGGTGAGCAGGGTGGCGCCGCCCTCGCGCGGTGCGTGGTCGCGCGGGGTGTCGTCGAGCAGGCGCTCGACGTCGCCGACGGTGAGGATCGGTCCGGTGTCGGGCGAGAGCGGCTCGCTCGACTGGTCGTGCACGCTCGCGGCGAGTCCGTCGAGCAGCGAGACGGCGTCCTCGACGATCGAGGGATCGCGCTGCTCCACGCCGTGCATGAGCCATCGTGCCAGCTCGAGTTCGCCGTACAGCAGTGCCCGCTGCGGCAGGTGGGCGTCGGCACCGCCGCCGCGCCCGGTGAAGTAGGCCTCGAGCGCGGTCTCGGCGGATGCGCCGCGCGACGTGAGCAGCCAGTGCAGGTCGCGCGCGGGATCGCCCACCGCGAGCGACGACCACCCGACGATCGCGCTGACCGCGTCGCCCTCGACGAGGATCGAGTCCGCGGTGAGGGCTCCGTTGACGACCGTGGGCCGGAAGCGCCAGAGCGACTCGTCGTCGGTCGCCTGCTCCCAGCGGCGCAGGATCGCCGCGGGCAGGTGGCCGGTGTCGGCGGCGCGGCCGATCAGCTCGACCACGCCGTCGTGCGCCTCGTCGGCCGTCTCGCGGGGGAGTCCGGCATCGCCGACGAATCCGCTCGGCAGCGCGTGCACGGCCGCGATCGCGGTGCCGACCGAGGCCGCGAGCGCCGGATGCTCGGTGAGCTCGTCCGCCGTGCGCACCGCGCCGGGCAGGAACTCGGTGACGATCGCCCGGGTGCCGTCGATGGGCGCCTGGCCCACGAACCCGGGCACGGCGAAGGGCAGGCGCGAGCGGATGCCGGGCGTCATCGCGCGGATCGCGACGAGGTCGGCGGACTGCTCCGTCTCGGCGTTCTGCGAGCGGGGCGCACGGATGACGAGGCGGCGTCCGTCGACGGAGTGCAGCTCGACGGCGTCGTAGCCCCCGTGGCTGCGGCGCGTGTGCGTCCTGGCCGCGCGTACCTCGAGTCCGGGCACCGCCGCCGTGGCCAACGCGGCTAGAGTGAGTGGGGGTCTGGCCATGGCACACAGCTTAAGCAGGCGAATCCGCCGCGCGGGCGACCGCCACGCCTTCCCGCCGACTCCGCCCTGAACGCAGAGAGGTGGCCAGTGCGCGAACCGACATCCCCGCCGCTCGCGCGAGCCGCCATCGACCGCGACGGCGAGGCTCGCGGCGCCGACGATTTCGCGGACCGTTTCGACGCGAATCCGGCCGCCAGGGTCATCGCGTTGCACCGCGGCCGCGTGCTCCTCGCCGAGCGCGTCGACGGCTCGGCGCCGGCCATCGAGTACCTCCGTCCGTCCGACCTCCCCGCCTCCGGCCTCCGCTGCTACCTCGGCCGCACCCTGCCCGACGACCTCCCGGCCGGCATGCCCATCGAGGTGCGCGTGTTCGACGACGAGGCCGCCGCGCGCATCGAACCCGAGGAGGCGCGCTGGGCGGGCCTCCGCGCGGCCGCGCCGGTGCTCGGCGACCGCGACGCCGGGCTCTTCACCGAGGCGCTCGCGCTCGCCAACTGGCACGAGGCGGCCCCGTTCTGCCCGCGATGCGGGTCGACGACGACGGTGGTGCAGGCCGGATGGGCTCGGCGATGCGACCGCGAGGGCAACCTCCTCTTCCCGCGCACCGACCCCGCCGTGATCGTGCTCGTGACCGACGACGACGATCGCGTGCTGCTCGGCTCGAACGCGCTCTGGGAGCAGCACCGGTTCTCGCTCCTCGCCGGGTTCGTGGAGCCCGGCGAGTCGCTCGAGGCCGCGGTCGTGCGCGAGGTCGGCGAGGAGGCCGGCGTGCACGTCGACCGCGTCGAGTACCGCGGATCGCAGCCGTGGCCGCTGCCCGCGAGCCTCATGCTCGGGTTCACCGCGCGCGTCGCCGACGGCGCCGCCCCGTCGTCGGCCGCGCCCGACGGCGTCGAGATCCTGCAGTTGCGCTGGTTCTCGCGGGCCGAGCTCGCCGAGGCCGCGGGCGAGATCGCGCTGCCGGGCGGCACGTCGATCGCGAGCTGGCTCCTCGAGCGGTGGTACGGCGGCCCGATCCCCGTGTCGCAGCCGTGGACGACGTCGTGACCGCGACATCCGACGCCCTGCTCGCGGCGCTCGACGACGACCAGCGCGTGGTGGCCGAGGCGCTCATCGGCCCCGTCTGCGTGCTCGCCGGCGCCGGCACCGGCAAGACCCGCGCCATCACGCACCGCATCGCCTACGGGGTCGCGTCGGGCGCGTACGATCCGGCCCGGGTCATGGCGCTCACGTTCACGGCGCGCTCCGCCGCCGAGCTGCGGGCGCGACTCCGCGCGCTCGGCGCCGACGGCGTGCCGGCGCGCACGTTCCACGCCGCGGCGCTCGCGCAGCTCAACCACTTCTGGCCCCTCGTCGTGGGCGGCTCCGCGCCCCGCGTGCTCGAGTACAAGGGGCGGCTGCTCGGCGAGGCCGCAGAGCGGCTGCGGCTCAGGGTCGACGTCCCCACGCTGCGCGACGTCGCCTCCGAGATCGAGTGGCGCAAGGTGAGCGCGCTCGGCATGTCCGACTACGAGCAGCGGGTCGCGTCGCGCGGGGCGCCCGGGCACGCTCACGACCGAGCAGCTCCTCGCGCTCATCGCGGGATACGAGCAGCTCAAGGACGAGCGGCGCATGCTCGACTTCGAGGACGTGCTGCTCGCGACGGCGGGCATGATCGAGTCGGAGCCGTCGGTCGCGATGCACGTGCGCGAGAGCTACCGGCACTTCGTCGTCGACGAGTACCAGGACGTCTCGCCGGCCCAGCAGCAGCTGCTCGACCTCTGGCTCGGCGGCCGGCGCGACGTCTGCGTGGTCGGCGACGCGAGCCAGACCATCTACTCCTTCGCCGGCGCCTCGCCCGAGTACCTCCTCGGCTTCGAGCGCCGCTACGAAGAGGCGACGCTCGTTCGGCTCGAGCGCAACTACCGCTCGACGCCCGAGATCGTCGACGTCGCGAACCGCCTGATGCGCGGCCGCGCGGGCGCGCTGCAGCTCGAGGCGGTCGGCGCGCCATCCGACGCGGCGACGGATGCCGCGGCGCCCTCGACTCCTGCGTCCATCACGGATGCCGCGCCGCCTGCGCCCTCCGCGTCGAAGACGGGTGCCGCCGCACCCGCGTCGCCGAACGCACCCGGCGTCGAGCCGGTCGTCCTCGACTTCGCCGACGAGCTCGCCGAGGCGCGGGGCGTGGCCACGCGCATCCGGGAGCGCGTCGACGCGGGCGTGCCGCCCGAGACGATCGCCGTGCTCATGCGCGTGAACTCGCAGTCCGCGATCCTCGAGCGCGCCCTCGACGAGGTCGGCGTGGGCTCGCGGGTGCGCGGCGCCGCGCGGTTCTTCGACCGGCCCGAGGTGCGCGAGGCGGTGCACGCCCTGCGCGCGGCCGCGCTGACGATCGCGGGCGAGCCGCTGTTCAAGTCGGTGAGCGACGTGCTGCGCTCGCTCGGCTGGACGGTGCAGCCGCCCGAGGGACCGGGCGCGGTGCGAGCGCGGTGGGAGTCGCTCAACGCGATCGCCCGCCTCGTCGACGACGCGCCCGAGGGCACCACGTTCCGCGCGTTCGCCGACGACCTGCGGGCGCGGGCGGAGGCGCAGCACGAGCCGACGGTCGTCGGCCGTGACCCTCGCCACCCTGCACTCGGCCAAGGGCCTCGAGTGGGACGAGGTGCACATCGTCGGCCTCACCGAGGGCATGCTGCCCATCGCCTACGCGAAGGGGTTCGATGCGATCGACGAGGAGCGGCGGCTGCTCTACGTGGGCATCACGCGGGCACGGCGCCGGCTGACGCTGACCCGGCCTCGCGTCGGCGGCGCACACCGAGGTGAACGGGAGCCGTCGCGGTTCCTCCAGGAGATCGGCATCCGCACTCGGGATGCGGCGCGTGCCGGAGCCGGCGCGGGGAGCCGGCCGGTCGTTCGCGGCTGAGCGTCAGCGAGGCATCCGCCATCGCCATCGAACCGTGCGCGAGCCGGTCGTCGACGAGGGCGATCGCGAGCGTCGCCGCCTCGAGGCAGGCGCGCGTCGGTGGCCGTCGCGGCCGGGTCGGCCCGCCAGCTGGGCGGCGATCACCGGCCACGCGGGGTCGGCGTCGCGGCGCCCGAGGTCGAGGCACCGCAGGCACGGCCCGTCGCCGGGCTCGACGAGCGGACCGACGCGCGCCCCGGTGTCGTCGAACACGACGGCGAGGTGCGGCACGTCGCGACGGAGCCACGGCAGGTGCCGGGACGGAGGGATCGCCCAGGTCGCGGCGACGATCGCGAGCGCGGCGTCGTCGGCGGCATCCTCGTCGTGCAGACGCCCGCCGTCGACGGACGGCGGCGCCGTCGCGTGGTACCCGAGCGCGGTGAGGTCGGCGATGCAGACGCTCGGCGAGCACGCCGTCGGCGTCGACCATGACGACCCGCGGCACCCGAGCCGCGCGCGAGCCCGCCCGAGCGCTCGGCGATTCGGCACGCGAGCCCGCCGGCGACCCGGCTCCGCGACCTCCGACGTCGGCTCGAACGCCGGCTCGAGCGCCGCGAGCACGCGCTCGACGTCGACGACCGCGCCGCCGAGGCCGGCGCCGATGGTGCGGAGGGTCTCGACGCTCGCCCCGTGTCGCAGCGCCGCGATCAGTCCGATCTCGAGGTCGCCCGCGTCGCGCAGCACCACGCGGGCGGTCGTCGCGCCGAGCTGCACGTCGGTGGGCGTGCGCCAGACGAGGGGGAGCGCGGGGTCGATGCGCGGTGCCATGCCGAGAGCATGCCCGACGCGCGGTCGGCCGCGCGGCATCCGTCCACAGGGGCGGTGACGCGCCGGTCGTCGTGCCGACGCCGCGGACGGGCCGTCAGGCCTTCGGCTCCTCGCCGTCCTCGCCGGGCGCCGCCGGGGTCTCGCCGCGCAGCAGCTGCTCGAGCGCCTGGTCGAACTCGTCGTCCGCCTCGGACTCCGCGGTGTCGGCACCGGTGAGCCGCGCGATGAGGCGAGCTGGGATCGTCGAGGTCCTCCGCCGTCGGGAGCAGGTCGGGGTGCGCCCACAGCGCGTCGCGCGCCTCGACGCCCACGGCCTCGGTGACCGCGCGCCACATCGCCGCGGCCTCGCGCATGCGTCGCGGGCGCAGCTCGAGTCCGACGAGCGTTGCGAACGCCGACTCGGCGGGACCGCCCGACGCCCGGCGTCGCCGGATCGACTCGGCGATCGCGTCGGACTTCGGGAGGCGACTGGTGGCGTCGGCCGTCACCGCGTCGACCCAGCCCTCGACGAGCGCGAGCATCGTCTCGAGACGGCCGAGCGCCGCCTCCTGCCCCTCGCTCTTCGGGCGGATCAGGGCGCCGTTCACGACGGCGTCGCGCAGTTCCTCGGTGTTCGACGGGTCGAAGCCCTCTGCGAGCTGCTCGAGGCGGTCGGTGTCGATGTCGATGCCCTTGGCGAAGGCGGTGATCGCCGTGATGAGGTGCAGCCGCAGCCACCGGGCGTGCCGGAACAGGCGGGCGTGGGCGAGCTCGCGAACGGCGAGGTAGAGCTCGACCTGGTCGGTGGGGATGTCGAGGCCCGTCGCCGAACTCCGCGACGTTCTGGGGGACCAGCGCCGCCCGGCCATCGGTCTAGCAGCGGGATGCCGATGTCGCCGCCCGACACGACCTCGGTCGCGAGCTGGCCGACCACCTGGCCGAGCTGCATCGCGAACAGCGCGCCGCCGATGCCGCGCATCATGCGGCTCGCGCCCTGGATCATCGACTTCAGCTCCTCGGGAGCCTGCTCGCTCATGACCCGCGTGAGGGAGTCGGAGATGCTCAGCGCCACGGGCTCGGCGAGCTGCGACCAGACCGGCATCGTCGCCGCGACCCACGCGCGCCGGGTGAGCAGCTCGGGGGTCTCGGGCAGCGCGGAGAAGTCGACGACCTCGTCGAGCCACAGCGAGGCGACCTGGAGGGCCTGGTCGAGGCGGGTGCGCTCCTCGGGGGTGAGCTGCCGCTGGCCGGATGCCGCGCGCTCCTCGCCCTGGCGCACCGCCACGCTCCAGTCGATGCCGTCGCCGCTGCGGTTCATCGCCTGCTGGAGCTGGCCGAAGATCGCGGCGAGGCTCGCCGGGTCGTTGGGCAGGCCGGCGGCGCCCGCGAGCTTCGACGGATCGATCCCGCCGGAGCCCGAGAGGAGCTCGCGGAGCATGTCGCGGAACTCGTCTTCGGGGTTCTTGTCGCCAGGCTCGTCGTCCCGATCGGCCACGTGAGCCACCTCCATCTGCGTCACTTCAACCGTAGCCCCGGCCTGCAGGCGCGTGTCTGGGAAATGGCCTAGGCTGGGGCTTCCGGGTGTCCGCCCTTCGCGAACAACGCCGGCCCCGGCGCTCGCACACGGCGACTCGGTCGCCCGGAAGGAACCACGGATGGCCCTCTTCGACGACGACCCGTCGCCGCGCCCTCAGGGCCGCTCCCGCCGCGAGCGGATCGGGTGGATCGCGCTGGGCGTCGCGGCCGCGATCGGGCTGACGCTTCGCCCTGCTCCCGTCGCCGTACGTGATCGAGCAGCCCGGCCCCGTCTACGACACGCTCGGCGTGGCGGAGCACGAGGGCGAGGAGGTGCCGCTCATCGAGATCCCCGACGCCGAGACCTTCCCGACCGACGGCGAGCTCAACCTGCTCACGGTCACCGTGCTCGGCCGGCCGGGGCAGACGCCGAACTGGCTCGACGTGCTCGGTGCGTGGTTCGACCGCACCCGTTCGGTCGTGCCGGTCGAGGCGATCTTCCCGCCCGGGGTCACCGACGCCGACCGCGACGCGCAGAACACCGCGGCGATGGTCGACTCGCAGCAGGACGCGATCGCGGCGGCGCTCGTCGAGCTCGGCTACGACTTCCCGCGCGACGTCACCGTCGCCGGCGTCCTCGACGACTCCCCGGCCGACGGCGTGCTCGAGGAGGGCGACATCATCACCGAGGTGAACGGCACGGCCGTGAACTCCGTCGACGAGTTGCGCGCCGCGGTGCGCGAGAACGGCGGCGGCGACCCCGGCGAGCCTCCTCGTCGTGCGCGACGGCGAGGAGCAGATCGATCGAGGTCACCCCCGTGGAGCGCGACGGCTCGGTCGTGCTCGGCGTCGGCGTGCGCATGGACTACGAGTTCCCCATCGACGTCGAGCTGCAGCTCGACAACGTCGGCGGCCCGAGCGCGGGCATGATGTTCGCCCTCGGCATCATCGACAAGCTGACCCCCGGTGCGATGACCGGCGGCGAGATCGTGGCGGGCACCGGCACCATCGACTCGGCCGGCGAGGTCGGCGCCATCGGCGGCATCCGCCAGAAGCTCTGGGGCGCCGAGGATGCGGGCGCCGACTGGTTCCTCGCACCCGCGTCGAACTGCGACGAGGTCACCGGACACGTGCCCGACGGGCTGAGCGTGTTCGCGGTGTCGACCCTCGACGAGGCGCGCACGATCGTGGAGGCGATCGGCGAGGGTGCGGACACCTCCGGCTTCGCCTCCTGCCCCGCAGCCTGAACAGCCGTTTCCAAGGATCGCGACCCTAGGATGGAGTCTCGATCCCACAGCGACCGAACAAGAGGCCGAGAGTGTCAGCACAGACGCAAGAACCGAGGATGCCGCGCCGTCGCGCGCCGATCGCGATCACGATCGGGGTGGTCGCCCTACTCGTCATCGCGTTCTTCGTGTTCGTCGGACTCTACGCCGATGTGCTCTGGTACGACCAGCTCGGCTTCCTCAACGTGCTCACCACCGAGTGGGTCGCGCGCCTCGTCCTGTTCGCCGTCGGGTTCCTCGCGATGGCCGTGCCCGTCTGGGCGTCGATCCAGATCGCCTACCGCACCCGACCGGTGTACGCGAAGCTCAACTCGCAGCTCGATCGCTATCAAGAGGTCTTCGAGCCCCTGCGCCGGCTCGCGATGTACGGCATCCCGGTCGTGCTCGGCATCTTCGCGGGCGTCTCGGTCTCGAGCCGCTGGGAGCTCACGCTCACCTGGCTGAACCGCACCCCGTTCGGCACGACCGACCCGCAGTTCGGCTTCGACGTCGGGCTTCTTCGTCTTCGAGCTCCCGTTCTACCGGTCGATCGTCGGATTCGCGTCCGCCGTCGTGCTGCTCTCGCTCGCTGCTCGTCATCGCGACGAACTACCTCTACGGCTCCATCCGCGTGAGCGGCCGCGAGGTCGTGATCTCGAAGTCCGCGCGCATCCAGATCGCCGTCACGGCCGGTCTCTACCTGCTGCTCCAGGGCGTCAGCATCTGGTTCGACCAGTACGCCACGCGTCACCGAGAACAGCACCCTCATGACCGGTGCCGGGTACACCGACGTCAACGCCGTGATCCCCGGACGCCAGATCCTCGCCGCGATCGCCGTGGGCGTCGCCATCCTCTTCTTCATCACCGCGCTCATCGGACGCTGGCGCCTGCCGCTCGTCGGCACCGCCCTGCTCATCGTGTCGAGCCTCATCATCGGCGCGCTGTACCCGTGGATCATCCAGCGCTTCCAGGTCGACCCGAGCGCGCGGTCGCTCGAGGCGCCGTACATCGAGCGCAGCATCGACCTCACACGCGGCGGCCTACGGCGTCGACGACATCGAGACGATCCCGTTCGAGGCCAAGACGGACGCCGAGCCCGGCGCGCTCCGCGCGGACGCCGAGACCACGGCGAACATCCGCCTGATGGACCCGCTCGTGATCAGCCCCGCGTTCCAGCAGCTCGAGCAGTTCCGCCAGTACTACCAGTTCCCCGACGCGCTCGACGTCGACCGCTACGAGATCGACGGCTCGACGCAGGACACCGTGGTCGCGGTGCGCGACCTGCAGCTGGCCGGCCTCGGCGACGCCGAGACCTGGTTCAACTCGCACATCGTCTACACGCACGGCTACGGCCTCGTGGCGGCGGCGGGCAACCAGCGCTCGGTCGACGGGCAGCCCGTGTTCCTCCAGTCCGGGCATCCCGTCGACGGGTTCGCTCGGCGAGTTCGAGCCCCGCGTCTACTTCGGCGAGGACTCGCCGGCCTACTCGATCGTCGGCGGCCCCCGAGGGCGCCGACCCGGTCGAGCTCGACTACCCGGCCGGCGGCGAGAGCGAGCAGCAGACCCAGACCACGTTCGAGGGCGACGGCGGACCCAAGCTCGACAACGTCTTCACGAAGCTCGTCTACGCGCTGAAGTTCCAGTCCGAGCAGATCTTCCTCTCCGACGCGGTCAACGACCGACTCGCAGATCCTCTACGACCGCGACCCGATCGAGCGCGTGAAGAAGGTCGCCCCCTACCTCACGCTCGACTCCGACACCTACCCGTCGGTCGTCGACGGGCGCATCGTGTGGATCGTCGACGGCTACACGCTCACCGACCAGTACCCGTACTCGAACAAGGTCGAGCATGAGCGAGGCGATCGCCGACAGCGAGAGCCTTCCGCAGTCGCTGCCGTTCGACGAGGTCAACTACATCCGCAACTCGGTGAAGGCCACGGTCGACGCCTACGACGGCTCGGTGAAGCTCTACGCCTGGGACGACGAGGACCCGATCCTGCAGACCTGGGACAAGATCTTCCCGACCACGCTCGAGCCGATGAGCGAGATGTCGGGCGACCTGCTCGAGCCACGTGCGCTACCCGGCCGACCTGTTCAAGATGCAGCGCGCGGTGCTCGGTCGCTACCACGTGACCGATCCCGGTTCGTTCTACTCGCGCGAGGACGCGTGGACGACGCCGAAGGACCCGACGGCCGGCGCCAACACGACGCTGCTGCAGCCGCCGTACTACCTGACGATGCAGATGCCGGGTCAGGATGCCCCGTCGTACTCGCTCTACTCGACGTTCATCCCCGAGGCGCGCGGCGACCAGAGCCGCAACGTGCTGCGCGGCTACCTCGCCGTCGACGCGGATGCGGGCGCGACCGACGGCGAGAAGGCCGAGGGCTACGGCAAGCTCAGGCTGCTGACCCTGCCCGAGGACGACAACGTGCCCGGCCCGGGCCAGGTGCAGGCGAAGTTCAACTCCGACCCGACCGTCTCGCAGTCGCTGAACCTGCTGAAGCAGGGCCAGTCCGACGTCATCAACGGCAACCTGCTCACGGTGCCGGTCGGCGGCGGCCTGCTCTACGTGCAGCCGGTCTACGTCAAGTCCACGGGCAACACGAGCTACCCGGTGCTGCAGAAGGTGCTCGTGGCGTTCGGCGACCAGATCGCGTTCCAGGACACGCTCGACCTCGCGCTCGACGTGCTCTTCGGCGGCGACTCGGGAGCCGAGGCCGGCGACAACGCCGTCGACCCCGGCGCCACGCCGACGGAGCCGCCCGCCGAGGGCACGCCGACGACCCCCGAGGCCCCGAGCGACGAGGTGCAGGCGCTGCTCAACGAGGCGAAGGTCGCGCTGCAGAACAAGCAGACGGCGCTCGCGGCCGGTGACTGGGCCGCGTACGGCGCCGCCGACGCGCAGCTCGCCGAGATCATCGCGGAGCTCATCCAGCTGACGGCGCCGACGACGACGGGGCAGTGACCGTGCCCGTCGACCTTCGCGGCGGCGACTGGCTCGACGACAACCGGGCGAACTGGGACGAGCGCGTGCCCCTGCACGTCGCCTCGGACTTCTACCACCAGGAGCCCCTCCGGCGAGGTGAGGGGGTGCTCGACCCCATCGCGCGCGCGGGCATCGATCGCATGCACCCCGACGGGCTCGACGGGCTGCGGGTGCTGCACCTGCAGTGCCACTTCGGGTCCGACACGCTCTCGCTGGCGAATCGCGGCGCCACGGTCGTCGGCCTGGACTTCTCGCGCCCGGCCGTCGAGGAGGCGAGGCGCATGGCCGCCGAGCTCGGCGTCGCCGATCGCGCCCGCTTCGTCGAGGCGAACCTGTACGACGCGCGGCACGTGCTGCCCGAGCCCGCGTCGTTCGACCTGGTGTTCACGACGTGGGGCACCATCGGCTGGCTCCCCGATGTCGCGGAGTGGGCGCGCATCATCGCGTGGTTCCTCAAGCCGGGCGGGCGGCTCTACTTCGCCGACGGGCATCCCGCCGCCTTCGTCTTCGACGGCGACGGAGGGCCCGGCGGCATGCCCACCTTCGGGTACGCCTATCGCGGCGACGGCGAGCCCGACATCGTCGAGGACCCCTCCGACTACGCCGACCCCGATGCGTCGCTCCAGAACGCCAGGACGTGGGAGTGGATGCATCCGCTCGACGAGGTGCTGGGTGCGCTGCGCGACGCGGGCATGTCGATCGACGCCTTCACCGAGCACTACCAGGTGCCGTGGCGGATCTTCCCCATCACGGTGCCGCAGGGCGACGGCATGTTCGGCTGGCCCGCCGAGCGATGGCTGCCGCTGTCGTACGAGGTCGTCGCCACCGCGCAGTGAGCCCGGCTCCTCGGCGCCCTGCGTCGTGAGTCCGGTGGCGTGACGTGCGCGCGCCGTGGCGCCCGCGTCGTGACATCCGGTTTGGGGACTTGTCGCGTGCCCGACCGCCGAGGACACTGAGCCGCATGAGCGTGGTCGCGCAGGTGCTCGCGATCGTCGAAGGACTGGCGCTGGTGGTCGTCGGGGTCCTCGGGGCGTTCTTCTTCCGCAGCCGGCGCCTGCACGGATTCTTCCTGATCGAGCCCCGGGACGAGGAGGCGGTGCGCCCGTGGACGGTCTACACGGGCTTCGCGAACATGGTCTGGGGGCTCGGCGCGCTCGTCGGCGTGCTCGCCGTGAACCTCGGATACCGGGAGGTCGGCCGCACCCTCGTGGCCTTCGTGAGCATCGCCATGGTCGTGCTGGCGTTCGTGATCCTCTTCACCGAGCTCAAGTACTGGAAGAACGTCATCGTGCTCGTCCTCCTGCCGGTGCTCGTGCTCGTCGCGCTGGTGCTGTGAGGGTCCCGGCTCGATTGGACTGCGCTTTTTCCGCATGCTAAGTTATCTCTTGTGCCGCGGGGTGGAGCAGTTCGGTAGCTCGCTGGGCTCATAACCCAGAGGTCGTAGGTTCAAATCCTGCCCCCGCAACCGAAACAGAAGATCCCGGTCTCGCCAAGAGGCCGGGATCTTCTGCATTTCCGCCGGTTCGCCGGCACGGCTGGACGACCGGAACTCGCGTTCCCTATCCTGATCGCGTGTCAGCTTCGGACCCGGTCGTCGAGTACGCGCGGCCGCATGGCCTGCGACGGATGCTCGGCCGGGATCCGAACGAGCGGCATCGTGCGGCCACCCCGCTGGAGCTGCTGTTCGACCTGACCTTCGTGGTCTCGTTCGCGCAGGCCGGCGACCAGCTGGCGCACTACGTCGCGGAAGGGCACATCGCCACGGCGGTGTGGGGGTTCTCCTTCGTCCTCCTGTCGGTGTGCTGGGCGTGGATCAACTTCACCTGGTTCGCGTCGGCGTTCGACACCGACGACTGGCTGCAACGGATCCTGACGATGGTGCAGATGGTCGGCGTCATCGTCCTGGCGCTCGGCATTCCCGCGGTCTTCGAGTCGATCGACAGCGGCGAGCCGTTCGACTTCGTGGTCGTCGCCGTGGGCTACGTCATCATGCGGGTGTCGCTGGTGCTGATGTGGTTGCGCGTGGCCAGGCAGGATCCCGCCAACCGGCGCGTCGCACTGCGATATGCCGTGTACAACGTGCTGATCCAGGCCGGCTGGCTGACGGTCGCGCTCCTCAGGATCGAGGACACGGCGATCCTGGTCGCACTGCTCGTCATCCTCTGGATCGCCGAGTTCGCCGGCCACCCGTTCGCGACGTGGAACGCGAAGGACGCCGACGACCACTGGCTGGGCACCCCGTGGAACGCCCGGCACATCTCCGAGCGGTACGGACTGCTCGTGATGATCACGCTGGGCGAGGGGATCCTCGGCACCATCGCCGCGGTCGCCGCCGTGGTCTCGCACGTCGGCTGGAGCGGCGAGGCGATCCTCATCGTCATCGCGGGAACGGGCCTCACCTTCGGCCTGTGGTGGACGTACTTCATCCTTCCGTCCGCGCCCGTGCTGGCCAGGCACCGCGAGCGCAAGTGGGCGTGGGGCTACGGCCACATCGTCCTGTTCGGCTCCGTCGCCGCGGTCGGCGCCGGCCTGCACGTCGCGGCCTACGCCGCGGAGGGCGAGACGACGATCGGCACCGTCGGCGTCGTGCTGGCCGTCGCGATTCCCGTGTTCGTCTTCACGCTGGCCTACTTCGTCCTCTGGTCGATCCTCTTCCGCGCCGTCGACGCGTTCCACGTCGCGCTCGCGGCCGGCATGACGCTGTTCCTCGCCGCCGGTGTGGTGCTCGCCGTTGCCGGACTGCCCCTCGGGTGGTGCCTCTTCGTGGTGATGCTGTCGCCCTTCGTCGTCGCGGTCGGCTACGAGACGGCGGGCTATCGCCACGTCGAGGCCGACGTGCGGCGCGAAGGCTGAGGATCGCCGCACGACCGGCGGTCGCGCCGACCGCGCCGCTCCGACACGCGATCGTCAGGCGCTCGTGAGCACGACGAGCTGCTGGGTCGCCCGGGTCATCGCGACATAGCGGTCGACCGCTCCTTCGATGCCGGTCCCGAACGACTCGGGGTCGATGAGGACGACGAGGTCGAACTCGAGGCCCTTCGACAGCTCGGGGGTGAGCGACCGCACGCGGGACGTCGCTTCGAGCGCGCCGGACCCGACGTCCCCGTGCCGATGACGCAGGCGATCCCGTCGGCATGCGCGGCGAGCCAGGTCTCGAGGATCGAGCCCAGGTCCGACGCGGCACCGTGGACGACGGGGAGGCCGCTGCTGCGGATCGAGGTCGGCACGTTGGCGTCGGGGAGCACCGCCCGGATGACGGGCTCGGCCTCGGCCATGACCTCCGCCGGGGTGCGGTAGTTGATGCTCAGGGAGGCGATGGTGATCCGGTCGAGCCCGATGCGCTCGAGACGCTCCTGCCAGGTCTCCGTGAACCCGTGCCGCGCCTGGGCGCGGTCGCCGACGATGGTGAAGCTCCGCGACGGACAGCGCAGCAGCAGCATCTGCCATTCGGCGTCGGTCAGCTCCTGGGCCTCGTCCACCACGAGGTGCGCGAACGGGCCGGCGAGCACGTCGGGGTCGGCGGTGGGAAGACCTGCCTCGTCGACCAGCGAGTACTGGGCGTCCTCTCCGCGCAGCATCTTCATGACGCCCAGTTCGGAGTCGTCGGCCGCGATCAGGTCGTCGATGACCCGGTCCATGACCTCGCGTTCGGCCGCGAGGGCGGCGTCGCGCCGACGCTGTCGTCGTGATGCCTCGGGGTCGCCGATCCGCTGCCGAGCCGCGTCGAGGAACGGCAGGTCGGACACCGTCCAGGCGCGGGCGTCCTCGCGCTGCAGGGCCTCGACCTCGTCGGGGCCGAGCCAGGGCGCGCACCTCCGCAGGTAGGCGGGGACCGACCACAGGTCTCCGACGACCCCGGCAGCGTCGAGCAGCGGCCATGCCCGGTTGAAGGCCGCGCGCAGCGCGCGGTTCTGCTGCAGCGAGCGGCGCAGCAGGTCGTCCTCGACGTCGCCGTCCTGCTTGTCCGCCAGGATCGTCAGCAGTTCCTCCCAGACCTCGTCGCGCGCCTCGTTGTGCGGAGTGCCGGGTTCGCGGGCCTCGAACGCCTCGGCCCAATCGTCGGGATCGAGCCAGACGTCGTCCCAGTGCGTCTCGACGGTCATCCCCGTGGTGGGCGGCTGTTCGTAGTACCCGACGGCGGCCTCGATCACTCGCACGAGGTCGGCTGAGGACTTCAGCCGGGCCACCTCGGGGTCGGTCTCCATCGTGGCCGTCGCCCCCTCGGGCACGAGGTCCCGCAGGGTGCAGGTCTGCACGCCCTCCTCGCCGAGGCCGGGGAGGATGTCGGCGACGTAGTCGAGGTACGGCCGGCTCGGACCGACGAACAGCACGCCGCCCCGCCGGTGCCCGAGGCGGGGGTCGGAGTAGAGGAGGTAGGCGGTTCGGTGCAGGGCGACGACGGTCTTGCCGGTGCCCGGACCGCCGTCGACGACGAGCGCGCCACGGGATCCCGCGCGGATGATGGCGTCCTGGTCGGCCTGGATGGTGCTGAGCACGTCACGCATCCGCTCGGACCGGCTGCTGCCCAGGCTGGCGATGAAGGCGGACTCGTCGTCGAGCGCGACGTTCCCCTCGAGACCGTCGGCGGTGAACACCTCGTCCCAGTAGTCGCTGATGCGTCCCCGGGTCCAGCGATACCGGCGGCGGCTCGCCAGGCCCATCGGGGTGGCGTGCGTCGCGCCGAAGAACGGCTCCGCGGCGGGGGAGCGCCAGTCGACCAGCAGCCGACGACCGTGGCGTCGGCGAGCCCGAGTCGGCCCGACGTACACGGGCTCGGCGTCGTCGGCGCCGACCATGCGCCCGAGGCACAGGTCGAGGCCGAAGCGGCGCAGGGTGCGCAGGCGACTGCTCAGGCGTCGGGCCTCCAGGTCGCGATCCACCGCCTCCTGGCCCAGGCGGACGGGTGCCCTGCGCACGGCCTCGAGACGGTCGGACACGTCGGCGACCGTCTGTTCGAGGCTTCGCGCGATGGCCGCGAAGTGCAGTTCATCGCCGGCGATCAACGCCGGGTCGGCCTTGGCGGCGAGGCGGTCTGGCAGGTCGAACACGCTGGTGGTCAGGGCTGTTCCTCCGGATGTCGTGAGCTCGGCCGACCAGTATGCGCCCGCACCGGGGCCTTGCGGCAAGGCCCCCTCGGTCCGATATCCTGAAAGTGGAGAGCAGGGATGCTCTCCGTTTCTCATGCCGCCAGAGGGCGCGTGACGCCCGTGGCCCAAGGCCACCAGCGAAGCGGCGGCCCGCGCCGAAGCGCGAGCCGCCGCCGTTGCCGAAGCGACTATCCCTTCCGACCCTTTCCGGTGTTCGTGACCGGAGAGCGCCGTACCCGCGTCGAGGTACGTCAGGTCGCCCGTCGGGAGGTTCGACACGAGCGTCGCGAAGTCGCGGTTCGTTGCCGTTCGCGCACTTCGTGTTGAAGCCGCGCCTGCGTGATGGCGTCGCCCTCGAGCCGGTAGACGAAGTTGCCCGCCCCGTCGGTGATCTCGAACGCGGAGTCCACGCCCGGGCGTCAGGTCGCAGCTCGCGACGACCTGGAGCGTCCAGTTGTTGTCCTGCAGCCCGTTCGTCTCGAACCACTCGCCCTCGGCCGACGAGAGGGTGGCGGCGGCACCGTTCACCATCACGTCGTCCACGAACCATCCGGTGTCGAGGTACGCGGCGTCCGTCGAGTAGCGGAACCGCACGTCGGTCGCGCCCGCCGGGCAGCTGCGCCGTGTAGTGCACGTACTCCGGCTCGTCGACGAAGTACTCGCCGCCCGAGGTGCCCGTCAGGCCGTTGCCCTCCGTGTTGTTGCCGTGCGGGTCGTCGTTCGTCGTGACCACGGCGCCGCCGTCATCGACCAGCGGGCACGGTCACCCACTCGCCGTCCGACGAGCGCCTCGACGAATCCGTAGTCCCAGCCCTCCTCGATGAAGTGCCAGGTCCAGAAGTCGAGCGAGGTCGCCGCACCCGGTCGACGTCGACATCGAGGACGTTGTCGGACTGGCTCTCGTAACCGCGCGTACCAGTGCGTGTCACCGGAGTGCGGCGCGACCCGCGTGGTGTCCTCGCCGTCGAGCGAGATGGTCACGTTCGGTCCGGGGTTGCGGAACCGCTCGACCTGCAGGCCGTACGGCAACGCCGACCGGCGTCTGCGCCGTTCGCGCGCGCTTCCCCACTTCGGCGTCGGGCTGGGCGCCCTGGCTCGATGCCGCGGCCCTCCCAGAACTGGTCGTCCGCGATGTCGATCGTCCACGTCGTGGAGGCCGGGTCGCCGAAGTCGACGGCCTTGATGTCGAAGCGGGCGGATGCCTCGTCGTCGAGGTAGACCGCCACGGCCCAGTCCTGGTACAGCTCCTCGGCCCTGCGCAGGCGCCGCCGGTCTGCGCGTTGAACGCGTCGATCGCCGCCTGCACGCCGTCCATGCCGTCGGCCTGGTTCTCGAAGATCAGCTTGATCAGCAGGTCGCCGCCGGCGCCGTCGTACTGCAGGTCGGGCTCGTACGTGCCGTCGCCGTTGCCGCCGGCCTGCTCCCAGAGGTACTGGAAGAACGTGTAGGCAGCGCCGTAGTTCTCGCAGTCCGCCGCCCCACCTCGTGAGCGAGGTCTCGGCGTAGAACACCTGGTGGTAGGTCAGGTGCGAGCCGCCGACGTCGTAGCCGTTGAGGAACACGGCGAAGTCGGCCAGGCCCTCGTCCACCCACGACAGCTCGCCCGGGTCGCTGTAGTTGTGCAGCAGGTGCTCGAGCTCGTGCGCGATCACGCCCTCGTACAGCGTCGGCTGGTCGTTCTCGGGGTCGTCGTCGTTCCATTCGCGAGTCGGCCGGTCCCACCCGGTTCGCCCAGTCGTACGCGTCGATCACGATCGTCGTTCATGCCCGCGGACTCGATGAACTCGGGTGCGAAGTACCCCGCGGTGTAGCTCGTCTCCGAGCAGTCGTAGTACTGCGTCGTCCTGCACGTTGTAGACCACCATCACGAGCGAGTCGCTCGCCGGCTCGTTCGGGTCGGCCGCGTCCATCGGGCCGAAGTGCTCCTCGTCGACCGCGACGATCTGGTTGGCGAGCTGATCGCCCATGTAGTCGATCTGCGCCTGCGTGATCGTGTAGTCCTGCGACGCTCGAGTCGGCGCACGGCACGAACTCGTCGTCGGGGTCGGGTCGAAGGCGGGGTCGAGGCTCGCGACGCCCGTGGGCGCGCTGCCGTCGAGCGGCGTGCCCTCGGGCACGTAGATGTACACGGGCGTCCCGTCGGGGGTCACCCCGGCATACGCCTGGGTGAAGTCCTGGTCGTACGTGCCGCCGGCCTCGCTGTCGTTGATCGGCAGCGTGAGCGTCGGCTCGCCCGGGAGGTTCAGGTGGTCATCGGCATGCGCCGGGCGACTGATGTCGCCACCAACGCCAAGGCGACGGCGCCGATGATGGCGGCGCCGATCGTCCTGCGTGGAACTCTGAGCACGGTAGGGTCCTTCTCTGTCGTCGTGGCGCTCGCACTCGAGACGGTCAGCCCTCCCGTGCGGGAGCCGTGTTGTCGGAGGGTCGCCTCGTCGCAGCCCCCCGCTGGACCGGGTCAGTCAAACACGGCGATCCCGCCCGGGAAAGGGCTTGCGCGCGGCATCCGGATGCCGCAGACTCCCGTCGCGCATCGGCCGTCGCAGTCGCCGCTCGCGCCCTAGGCTGTGGGCATGCGACACCCCCGGATTCGCGATCGCCGTCGCCCAGTTCGCGCCCGGCGCCGACGCCGAGGCGAATCTCGCCGAGATCACCCGGCTGACCGAGCTCGCCGCCGCCCGCGGCGCCCGGCTCGTCGTGTTCCCCGAGTACTCGAGCTACTTCACGCCCGAGCCCGGCTGGGACTGGCACGCGGCGGCCGAGGAGGTGGGCGGCCCATTCACCGAGCACCTCTCGGCGCTCTCGACCCGGCTCGGCGTGCACGTCGTGGCGGGCATGATCGAGCGCCTCGACGGCGACGAGCGGCGCGTCGCCAACACGGTCGTGGCCGTCGCCCCGGGCGCCGGGGTGGTCGCGCGCTACCGCAAGCTCCACCTCTACGACGCGTTCGGGCAGCGCGAGTCGGAGTGGGTGGCGCCGGGCGCGATCGAGGCGCCGCAGCTGTTCGAGGCCGGCGGCATCCGCTTCGGCCTGCAGACCTGCTACGACGCGCGCTTCCCCGAGGTGACCCGTCGCATCGTCGACGCGGGCGCCGACGTCGTGTGCATGCCCGCCGAGTGGGTGCGCGGGCCGCTCAAGGAGGCGCACTGGCGGGTGCTCACGACGGCGCGCGCCCTCGAGAACACCATGTACGTCGCCGCGGCCGACCACGCGCCGCCGGTGGGTGCGGGCAACAGCATGATCGTCGACCCGATGGGCGTCGAGCTCGCCACGATCGGCGAGGCCACGGATGTCGCGGTCGCCTGGATCTCCCGCGAGCGCATCGACGCCGTGCGCCGCATCAATCCCGCGCTCGCGCTGCGCCGCTTCGACGTGACCGAGCGGGTCGGCCCGCCATCCGCTAGCCGCGCTGAGCCGCGACAGCCGCGCCGACGCCTCCTCGAGCACGTCGTGCCGCTTGCAGAACGCGAAGCGCACGAGGCTCCGATAGGCGTCCTGCCGGTCGGGATGCACGAACGCCGACACCGGCACGCCGACCACGCCGGCGAGCCCGGGCAGCTCGCGGCAGAGCACGGCGCCGTCGCGGTACCCGAGCGGCGCGGCGTCGGCCACGATGAAGTAGCCCGCGTCGGGGAGCGAGACCGTGAACCCCGCCGCGGCGAGGCCGGCCGCCAGCAGGTCGCGCTTGTCGCGAAGGGCCGCCGCGGCATCCGCGAAGACCGCATCGGGCAGGCCGAGCCCGGTCGCGATCGCGGGCTGGAACGGCGCGCCGTTCACGAACGTGAGGTACTGCTTCACCGCCAGCACGCTCGTGACGAGCGGTGCGGGCGCCGTGAGCCAGCCGATCTTCCAGCCGGTGGTGCTGAACGTCTTGCCGCCCGACGAGATCGAGATCGTGCGCTCGCGGGCGCCGGGGAGCGTCGCGATCGGCGTGTGCGGCACGCCGAACGTGAGGTGCTCGTACACCTCGTCGGTCACGATGATCGCGTCGTGGCGCTCGGCGAGCCGCACGATCAGCGCGAGCGTGTCGGTGTCGAGCACCGCACCGGTCGGATTGTGCGGCGAGTTCACGAGGATGATCCGCGTGCGGTCGCTCGATCGCGGCCTCGAGCTCGTCGGGGTCGGGCCGCCAGTCGGGGAAGCGCAGCGGCACCGTGCGGTGCACGCCGCCGGCACGGGCGATCAGCGCCGCGTACGCGTCGTAGTACGGCTCGAACGTCACGACCTCGTCGCCGACGTCGACGAGCGCGAGGATCGTCGCGGCGAGCGCCTCGGTGGCGCCGGCCGTCACGAGCACCTCGGATGCCGCGTCGACGTCGAGCCCGTAGAACCGCCGCTGGTGCGCGGCGATCGCCTCGCGCAGCACGGGCATCCCGATGCCGGGCGGGTACTGGTTCACCCCGTCGGAGATCGCCTGCCTGGCCGCCTCGAGGACCTCGGCGGGACCGTCCTCGTCGGGGAACCCCTGTCCGAGGTTGATCGCGCCGGTGCGGGCCGCGAGGGCGCTCATCTCGGCGAAGATCGTGGCCGCGATCGTGCCGTCGGCGGCGAGCAGTCCGGCGCCGGCCGCGGTGCGCTGCCAGGGCTCGAGCCCCGGCGCGGGGGAGTAGTCGCTCACGCTCTCACCGTACGTCAGGGTGGGGCCGGTACGCTGGCGCACGGCGTCGCCG
Source organism: uncultured Actinomycetota bacterium (assembly GCA_963709115.1). Classification (GTDB taxonomy): domain Bacteria; phylum Actinomycetota; class Actinomycetes; order Actinomycetales; family Microbacteriaceae; genus Agromyces. Next base: position 2,742 of record CAVPVF010000014.1, on the reverse strand, counting down.
CACCGCGGCATCCGCACTCGGATGACTCACCGCCCGGTGATAGCCGGATCACAGACTTCGCCGATGCCGCACACAGCTTCGGGCGGGATGCTGGCATGGCTTTGGAAGGAGCACACCATGACCGACACCACTGACGGCCCCACGGGAGAGGCCCGGGAAGGCGACGTCGCCGAGACCGCCGCCACGAACGCGCCCGCCGCGACCCCGGCTGCCGAGAACGCCGCGGCGACCCCCGCGACCCCCGCCGCGTCGTCGGAGACGCCGGCGCCCGCGCCGCCGCGACCGCGACCGCGCCGCACCGACAGCGCCCGCCGCCACCGCGCCCGCCGCTCCGGCAGCACCGCAGGCCACCGGCACCGTGTACGAGCCCGGCCAGGCCCCGCAGCCCTACGTCGCCCCCGCGGCGCCGGTCGCGGCATCCGCAGCGCCCGTCGCGGCCGCGCAGGCCACCGCGCCGACCCAGCCCGTGACCGGACAGGTCCCGCCCGCCTTCGGCGGACCCCGCCCGGGTGAGACCCAGCCCACCGCTCCCGTCGCCGGCGTGCCGCCGTACGGCACGCAGCCGGGTCAGCCGGCCGTCGCCGGCCAGCCCGCGCCCAAGCAGCGTCGGATCGGCCTCGGCGTCGCCGCGGCGATCGTCGCGGCCGCCCTGATCGGCGGCGCCTCGGGCGCCGGCATCACGGCCCTCATCTCGAGCAACCAGGCGCCCGCGTCGAGCGACAGCGCCGACAGCGCGCAGAACATCGTCGTGAACGACACCGACTCCGTGAACCAGATCACCGCCGTCGCGGCCAAGGCGAGCCCCAGCGTCGTCACCATCTCGGTCACCGGCAGCGACGCCGGCGGCACCGGCTCGGGCATCATCCTCTCCGAGGACGGCTACGTGCTCACGAACACGCACGTGGTCACGCTCGACGGCGCCACGGGCGACCCGACCATCCAGGTCAAGACGAACGACGGCCACCTCTACGCGGCCGAGCTCGTCGGCACCGACCCGCTGTCCGACCTCGCGGTCATCAAGCTCACGGATGCCTCCGGCCTCACCCCGCTCGAGTTCGCCGACTCCGACAAGCTCAACGTCGGCGACACGGCGATCGCGATCGGCGCGCCGCTCGGCCTGTCGGGCACCGTCACGAACGGCATCGTCAGCGCGCTCAACCGCTCGATCGACGTCGCCTCGTCGGCGGCGCCGACCACCCCCGACGACTCCACCGAGGGCGACAGCGGCCAGGGCGACAGCGGCCAGGGCGACGGCTCCGAGCAGAGCCCGTTCGACTTCTTCTTCGACCTGCCGAACCCCGACGGCGTCGCAGCCGGAGCACGCAGCAGTCCGCTGCGTCGGGCCAGGTGTCGCTGCCGGTCATCCAGACGGATGCCGCCATCAACCCGGGCAACTCGGGCGGCGCGCTGCTCGACTCCGAGGGCAAGCTCATCGGCGTGAACGTCGCCATCCTCTCGGCCGGCGGCTCGAGCACCGAGGCCGGCAACATCGGCGTCGGCTTCGCGGTCCCGTCGAACCTCGCCGAGCGCATCGCGAACGAGATCATCGAGAACGGCGCGGCCACGCACGGCCTGCTCGGCGCGACGGTCACGTCGGCCGAGGCCGACGGCCAGAGCGACATCGTCGGCGCCCTCATCTCCGAGGTGAGCGCCGGCGGCGCGGCCGAGCAGGCCGGCCTGCAGGCCGGCGACGTCGTCACCGAGTTCAACGGCGTGCCGATCACCGACCAGACCGACCTGACCGCGCAGGTGCGCGCGCTCCCGGGCGGCGAGAAGGCCGACGTCACGTTCACCCGCGACGGCGAGTCGCAGACCGTGACCGTCACGCTCGGCACCTTCGAGGGCTGACGCCCTCGCACGAGGCCACGACGGCGGGGCCGGATCGATCGCGATCCGGCCCCGCCGCCGTCGTGCGCCCACCGGCCTCGCAGGGCCGGCTGCTAGGCTCGATCGACTTCCGAGCGAGTGAGGAACATGCCCGATCAGCACCATCCGGCGGCGCCGTCGCCGCTCGTCGGCGTCTCCTACGTCATGCCGGTGCTGAACGACGCGACGCACGTGCGCGCGGCCGTCGAGTCGATCCTCGCGCAGGACTACACCGGCCCCGTCGAGGTGCTCATCGCCCTCGGCCCGTCGATCGACGGCACCGACGAGCTGGTCGCCGACCTCGCGGCCCGCGACGCGCGCGTGCGCGTGCTCGAGAACGAGGTCGGCTCGACGCCCGCCGGCCTGAACATCGGCATCCGCGCGGCGCGGTACCCGGTGGTCGTGCGCGTCGACTCGCACTCGATGCTGCCGGCCGACTACGCGCGCGTCGCGGTCGGCGTGCTCGAGCGCACCGGGCGCCGACAACGTCGGCGGCATCATGGACGCGCGCGGCGAGACGCCGTTCGAGCGGGCGGTCGCGCTCGCGTACACCACGAAGGTCGGCCTCGGCGGCTCGGCGTTCCACGTCGGCGGCCACGAGGGCCCCGCCGAGACGGTGTACCTCGGCGTGTTCCGCCGCTCGGCGCTCGAGCGCGTCGGCCTGTTCGACGAGACCATCAAGCGCGGCCAGGACTGGGAGCTCAACCGCCGCCTGCGCGAGACCGGCGGCACGGTGTGGTTCACGCCCGAGCTCGCGGTCACCTACCGTCCCCGCTCGAGCGTCGAGCGCCTCGCCCGGCAGATGTTCTCGACCGGCCTCTGGCGCGGCGAGCTCGCACGCCGGTTCCCGGCGGCGAACGGCATCCGCTACTTCAT
>CAVPVF010000013.1:0-130070 GCA_963709115.1 uncultured Actinomycetota bacterium | reverse complement strand
GCGACTCCGACATGAGACGGCCCCGGATGTCGAGACGGCCAGCGCGGTTCCGACCAACTGGTGGCACCGACTGAAGGAGGGCATCATGAGCACCATGAGCGAGGCGAGGGGCGCGCGGGCGGTCGCGCACCCGCTCGACGTCACGTTCGACGCCGAGCTGGAGCGGAGCACCGCTCCAGGCGGGTGGACCTACGTGATCTGGCCGCAGTCGGCCGAGTTCTTCGGAACACGAGGCCTGGTGAAGGTGAGCGGCACCGTCGACGGGGAGCCGTTCCAGGGCTCGTTCATGGCGCTCGGTGACGGCAATCACAAGCTCGCCGTCACCGCGAAGGTGCGCCGGGCGATCGGCAAGGAGGAGGGCGCGTCTGTGCGGGTGCACCTCACCGAGCGACGCTAAGCGGGCGGCGTCTCGACGCCGCCCCACGCGGTTGCCGGGAGCGTCGCACCCTCGCTGCTAGCGTGGCGGCATGCAGGCGAAGATCGTCGGAACCACGATGCCCATCCTCGAGCTCAGCCTGACCGACGGCGAGGTCATCGTCGCCGAGGGCGGCGATGTCTCGTGGCTCACTCCCGGCTTCGCGATGGACACGTCGACGGCGCACGGCTCGGGAGGCCAGGGCGGGTTCATGAGCAGCCTGAAGCGCGTGCTGGGCGGCGGCCAGCTGTTCCTGACCCGCTACGGCGCACCGCCTGCGGGCGGGCTCGTCGCGTTCGCCGCACAGCTCCCCGGCACGATCCGGGAGCTGGCGATCGACCCGAGCGACCAGTTCATGATCCAGGCCGGTTCGTACATGGCCAGCACGAAGGACGTCGAGGTCTCGGTCGGGTTGCAGAAGCGGCTCGGGGCGGGCATCTTCGGCGGCGCCGGGGTGATCTTCCAGAAGCTCGCGGGCAACGGCACCGCTTGGGTGCAGCTGGCCGGCGAGCTCGTCGAGTACGACCTGGCAGCGGGAGAGTCGCTGCTGATCCACCCGGGTCACCTGGCGATGTATCGCGCCGAGATGACGCTCGAGTTCGCCACCATCAAGGGCATCAAGAACAAGTTCTTCGGCGACTCGCTCTTCCTCGCCCAGCTGCACGGGCCGGGACACGTCTGGCTGCAGTCGATGACCCCGGCCAAGCTCGCCGCCGCCATCGAGCCGTACCTCCCCGACAAGACCAGCGGCTCGAACGGCGACTGACGCCGTCCGGACGCACGCCCAGCCCGGGTGGGCGACGGCGAGCGTCGCACGACTCGGCGTTCCGTTTCAGGAGTCCCGGATCGGACCGAGCGCCGAGATGCCGCGTCGTTCCAGCTCGCCGACGACGCAGGCGGTAGCCAGCTCCACGAAGCGCGACTGCAGCTCCGCGGCAGCCCGTCCCCATGCCTGGTCGTGGACGCGACGCGTGCGGTCACCAGGGGATCGGCCCGTGCATCGAACTGTAGGTCCCGGTCGGTCCGTCGGGCGCGACCTGCGCCATGCGCACCGTGATCGCGGCGCCCTCCTCGACGGTCTGGGTGCCGGTGCGGCCGTTCAGGTCGGTGTTGGTGTAGCCCGGCTCGACGGCGTTGATTCGCATGTCGGGGAACGCCTTCGCGAACTGGACTGTGATCATGTTGACGGCGGTCTTCGACGCCGGGTACGCGACGCCGGGGTAGTGGTAGGCCGGAGCATCCGGCGAGGACACCAGGCCGAGCGAGCCGAGGCTGCTGCTGACGTTGACGATGACGGGCGCCGGCGACCGCTGGAGCAGCGGCAGGAACGCGTGGGCCACGCGGACGACGCCGAACACGTTCGTCTCGAACACGTCGCGCATCTCGTCGGCCGTCTGCCCGGCCGCCCCGATGATGCCGTTGTCGGCGGTGCGCGGCTCGACGCCGGCGTTGTTCACGACCACGTCGAGGCCTCCGTCCGCGTCGATCCGGGCCGCGGCAGCAGCGACGGAGGCGTCGTCGGTGACATCGAGCTCGACGAACCGGGCGCCGAGCCGTTCGGCGGCGGCGCGTCCGCGCTCGGGGGCCCGAGCGCCGACGTAGACGGTGTGTCCCGCCGCGATGAGCTGGCGGGCGGTTTCGTATCCGAGGCCCTTGTTGGCCCCGGTGATGAGTGTGGTGGTCATGTGCATCAGGTTCGCCCGGTGCGCGAACCGCAACCAGTCGTCTGTCCGACCTGGGTCCGGCAGACCCAGTCTCGTATCCTCGGATCGTGACAGTGGGGGGCGGTGACAGGCCGGCCGCGAGCGGCAACGCGCTCGGCGAGTTCCTGCGCGCCCGCCGAGCACAGCTCCGTCCGTCCGATGTCGACCTGCCCGAGGGCGACCGGCGGCGCGTGCCCGGCCTGCGCGCGAGATCGCCGCCCTCGCGGGGATCAGCCCCGACTACTACCTGCGACTCGAGCAGGGGCGGGCGGAGCATCCGTCGAGCCAGGTGCTCGAGGCGCTCGCGCGGGCCCTTCGGCTCGACGACGCCGCGGCCGAGCACCTTCTCCGGCTCGGCGCGGACACGCCTCCCGCCGATCCGGCCGACGCCGAGCGCCTCGCGCCGGGACTCGCGCGACTCCTGGACGAGCTGACCCTCCCCGCCTTCATCGCCGACCGGTACCTCGACTGCCTGGCCTCGAACGCGCTCGCGCGCGCCCTGTCACCGAACTTCGCGCCCGGGCGCAACCTGCTGCGCGCGCTGTTCCTCGACCCGTCGGAACGGGCGCTGCACCTCGACTGGGCGGAGGCGGCCGCCGGCGTGGTCGGCGGACTGCGACAGGTCGCCGGAGCGGCGCCCGACGACCCGCGCTTCCGGGCGCTCGTCTACGAGCTGTGCGAGACGAGCGCGGACTTCTTCCGGTTGTGGTCGCGAGCCGACGTCGGCTACCGGCCGTCGGGCGGCGCCCGGATGCGGCATCCGGTCGTCGGTGACCTGAACCTGCTGCGCTACCGGTTCGACATCCCCGACTCGGCCGGCCAGCACCTGCACGTGTACCAGGCCGAGCCCGGCACGGATGCGGCGACGAGGCTCGAGCGGCTCGAGCGGCTCACGCGGTCGACACGACCTCGGGTGTGAGCTCGCGGATCGAGTCGAGCACGACGTCGGCGAGCACGAGCGCGTCGGCGGCCGGCGGGTACGCGCGATTGGGCACGGCCACCACCCTCATCCCCGCGGCATGCGCCGAGCGGAGCCCGTTCGACGAGTCCTCGACGGCGACACAGGCCCCGGCCGCGACGCCGAGGCGGGCCGCCGCCTCGAGGTAGACGTCGGGCGCGGGCTTGCCGCGCTCCACCTCCTCGCTCGAGACGACCGCACCGAACTGGTCGGCCAGCCCGGCGAGGGAGAGCGCCAGCTCGATCAGTTCCCGGTTCGATGACGAGGCGACCGCGAGCGGATAACGCACCGCGAGCGCGCGCACGGCCTCGTCGACTCCTGGGATCAGGGGCAGGTCGGCGCGATACGACGCCTCGATCTCGGCGACCACCCGGCGACCGATCTCGTCCGGCGAGCCGGGGACCCCGAGCTCCTCATGCAGGTACGCCTCCCACTCGGGAGCGCTCATCCCCTGCATCCTTCGCGTCGCCTCGTCGGGATACTCACGACCCGAATCGACGACGAGTTGCCGGCGAACGGCCTCCCAGCGCTGCTCGCTGTCGACGATCACGCCGTCCATGTCGAACACGACTGCCTCGATCATGCTGGGAAGCCTAGCGACGCGATCCGGTCTGCGCCGTCTCCGTCCCACGCGATCCGGTCTGCGCCGTCTCCATCCGACGCGATGCCGACGCCGCGGTGCTCGCAGATCACACGGGAGCACTCGAGGCACGCGTACGGCGAACGGGCCTCAGGAGTCCCAGATCGGACCGAAGGCCGGGATGCCGCGTCGTTCCAGCTCGCCGACGACGCGGCTGGTGACCCGCCGGTTGGAGATGCAGATCACCGCGTCGGCCCCTGAGTCCACATACGTCTCGTACGTCAGGGCGAGCACGTCGGGTTTGCCCTGCTCGTCCGTGTTCCAGATCACCGCCTCTGGCTGGGCTGCGATCACCTCGTCGACGAGCCCATCGCCGTAGGTCGTCCTGGGGTTGCGGGTGACCCACACCAGCCGCGAGCCCTGGGTGTCGGTGAGCAGGTGCCCGAGTGCAGGTCCGATGCCGCTTCCGGTCGTCACGTACAGCACTCGGCGGAACAGGCGCTTCGCGTTCGCGACGCCGACGGTGGGGATGCCCGCACCCACACCTCCTGCGGCGGATCGTCGATGAACCGGGCCGTCCAGCCGCCGGCCCGCGACACCACCATCCGGTACCCGTGCTCGCCGGCGGCGGGCGGCACGCAGGCGAAGGGATGCCAGCCCAGGAGCGCGTGCCTGCTGATCGCCCGGGTCGTGCCCACCGGCGGCGTGGTCCCGTGCACGTGCCGCACGATGGCGGCGTGCTCGGACGGCCGCTCGACGGTGATCGGCACCTTGCGCAGGAGCAGCCACGGCCAGATCGCGAGCGCGGTGGAGAGGGCCAGCATCCAGAACACCGGCGAGGTCACCAGGGCCACACCGAACGGCCGCTGGTCGACCTGGAGCGCTGCCAGCAGGAAGGTGTTGATCCATGCGAGCAGGAGGACCAGCCAGCTTCCGAACCGGTGCGACGCCTCGAAGAGGTCGTGATGGCGGGTGCGGACCTGGGGCATCGCGAGCACGCAGATCGTCAGCAGTGTCGCGACGACCAGGATCGCGAGGGTGAGGCTGACGTCGTCGATGCCGGGTTCCCCGTCGGCCCATGCCGGAGCGAGCAGCGCGATGTACACGACGTACCAGAGGGTGCCCGCGAGGGCCCCGCCGACGTGCGCGCCGCCCAGGTGGTAGTACTGCGCGAGCCGCCACCGGATGCGAAGCGGCCAGTTCGTCGAGGGTCGCGTCGCGAGCCAGGAGACCGAGTTCACGAGCCAGTGCTGACGGGGGAGGATCGCGAACAGGAGGTTCACCTGCGAGATCGCCGCGATGACCTCGAGGCTCCGCGCGTGCGGGACCCACCACCCGGCGACGACGCCCGCGGCGAAGACCACGAGGTTGACCGAGAGCACGAGCACCATGAGGAGGACGTACGGCATGAGCCGCGCATGGCCGCGCGGTCGCGCATCGAGCGCGCCGTGCGCGTGATCGGCCACATCGCCTCCAGTGGTGGTGCTGTGGCTGAGCCTAGCGACCGAACCAGCGGGCGAGTGCGTTCGTCAGCCCCGCGTCGGTTCCCCCTCCCACCCACGCGACATGCCCATCGGGGCGGATCAGTACCGCCGAAGGAGGAGCCACCTCACCGAGGACCGGCAGTTCCCACGCTCTTGCGTATCGGGCGGCGACCAGCCGCACCCGGTCGGCCCATGGTGCGAGGTCGAGCCGGGCCGGGAGGCCGAGGTCGAGCAGTATCGGTTCGGCATCGTGCAGGAGGTGGAGACCCGGGTCGGACCGTCTGCCGTGTCGAGGTCCAGATCCGGCATGCGGCGTCCGAGCAGGGGGTGCCCCTCGCCGAGGTCGTAGGCGATGTCGAGGCCATGGATGCGTGCGGCCAGGAGCGTTCGCGGCTCGTTCATCGGCATCAACTCGTCGACGATACCGGTGAGTGCCGAGGTCCGGGCGTCGGAGCGCTGCAGGACCGCCTGCGCCATCGAGAGCTCGAGCGCCCGGGCTGCGGCGGGATGCCGTTCGGCCTGGTACGTGTCGAGGAGCGACTCGGGCGAGATGCCCTTCACCACCTGGGCGAGCTTCCAGCCGAGGTTGACGGCGTCCTGGATTCCGAGACCGATGCCCTGACCGCCGGCGGGGTAGTGGATGTGTGCGGCATCCCCGGCGAGCAGCACGCGCCCGGTGCGGTAGGCCGCGGCCTGCCGGGTGGCGTCGGTGAACCGGGAGATCCAGGTCGGGCTGTGCACGCCGAAGTCGGTCCCGTAGACCGCAGCGAGGGCGGCGCGGAGGTCGGCGAGCGCGGGCTCGGCGGCCGGACCGAGCTCCTGCTCCGTCGTGATCACCCGGTAGGTGCGCCCGTCCGCCATCAGGTTCAGGCCGTGGACCCCGCTCTCGTCCTGACGCATGCCGGGCGGCGGCTCCTCGGTGACCTCGACCTCGGCGATCAGGTTGCTGCGGGTCGCCTCCCACCCGGGGAACTCGATGCCCGCGGCCCTGCGGATCGCGCTGCGCCCGCCATCGGCACCGACGAGGTACCTCGCCTGGGCACTCCCGCCATCGGCGAACTCGACGTCGACCGAGCTCTCGTCCAGCACGAAGCCCACCACCTCGCGCCCGCGATGGACCGGCACGCCGAGCTCCTCGATCCAGCCCGCGAGGATCGGCTCCATGCGGTTCTGCCACAGGCCGAGGCCGTACGGATGCCGCGTCGGGAAGTCGCTGATGTCCAGCACCGTCGTGCCGAATCTCGCCGTCTGCGCGATCTGCCCCTCCGCCAGGAACCGGTCGGCGATGCCGCGCTGATCGAGGATCTCGATCGTGCGCGAGTGGAACCCGCCCGCGCGCGAGCCCACCAACTCCGACGTCGGTCGCCGCTCCACGATCGACACGTCGACCCCGGCCAGGGCGAGCTCGCCCGCCAGCATCATCCCGGTCGGTCCGCTCCCCGCCACGATCACGTCCGCCATCGGAACCCCGTCCGCGTGGTGTTCGCCAGGCCTGAGCCGCCACCTTCGAGGCGGTGGCGGTTCCGGCTGAGCCGTCAGTGCTGCTGGTTGATGCCGTACACGCGGCCGTCGGGCCCGCGGAAGTGGCGCCAGGAGTAGTTCAGCTGCTCGATGAAGTTGACGTCACCGAGGAGCTCGCAGCCGCCCGCCTCCAGCTCCTGCGAGGCTTCCTCGATGTCGTCCACCCGGAAGCCGAAGACGACGCCGTCGTTGAGGCCCCAAGGGCACATCCCCGACGCAGCCCCGGGAGCGAACAGGTCGATGATCGAGCCGTTCGGCATGCCGAACATCGACCATCCCTCCATCTCGAGCCTGGGCGACAGGCCCATGGTCTCCGTCAGCAGGGTGCGGGTGGCGGCGAACGTCTCCGCCTCGAGCACGACCGCATGCCAGGTGATGCCTTCGACCTTCATTTCCGCTCCTCACCGTTGCCGTCAGGCGACAGGCTAGTCCCTGCGGGTTCCGGGCGGACATGGCGAAGAACCTCGAGATTGCACGGCATCCCACGACATCGGGAGCTCGGGGTCGACCCGCTTGCGATGTAGGCGTCGGTCTCGGCGTCGAACGTCAGGAATCTCGGGCCGGCGGCGCGCGGCTCGACGAGCTCGTCGAGATCATCCGCGGCGTCGGGTGACCCGACCGAGGCACCGGGTCAGCCCGATGGCGACGTGCAATGCGCCTTGGCGATGACGCCCCGGGTTTCAGCCAGCGGCAGCCCGCATCACGGCTGACAGGAACGCGGCGGCCTCAACTTCTGAGACTCCCTCCGGCGCCGTGATCCAAGCGAGGTTCACGCCGTCGGTGGCCGTGATGCGCGCGGAGCCATCATCCTCCTGTTGCACGACCGCCGCGACGGCGCCGTCGACCACGATCGGTGCCGTGTCGGTCAGCCTGTGGATCGCCCAGCCCGCCCCGGGCATGAGCTCCGTCACGAAGCGGTGCGAGTTCGACCAGTTGCAGCGCAACTCGCCCACGGTCACGGTGGCGGCAGGCGCACCGGGACCGACCAAGCCCGTGAGAGTGGTTCCGGAAATGACCCCGCTTTCGCCGGGGTACTCCTCCGCCACGCCGGCACTGAGACCCCCGCACTGCATCGGTTTCCACATGCCGGCAGGAAGGGCCACCGGCGTCGCCGGATGATCGGTCGCTCGCTCCTCGACGATCGCTGCGAGCCTGTCGATGCTGTCAGTGGGGAAACCGGTGCCCGACTCGACCTGGAAGACCCCGGCAAGCCAGTACCCGGCGACGACCCGGCCGAAATAGCACGATCCCCCCATGCCGACCTCGTTCTGGCCCCAGCAATCGGGCCGCCCGCCCGGGTACGCGTATTCTGCGATCGTGGCCTCGAGGCCTTCTGCAGGGATCACGGTCAAGACGACGTACCACGCGTAGTCGCCACCGCCCCATCCGCAGACGAGCCCGCCCAACACCTCGACGGCCGAGGCGCGCCCGTCGGATTGGACAGGCAGCGGAGTCAGGTCCGCACCGACCAGGTCTTCGATCTCCCCTTCAGTGACCATGGAATCGCAGTCACCCCCGAACGCGAATGACGGTTGCTCGCCGGGTGCCAGTGCCGGCGCCGCTGTTGCAGGGTGTGCAACCGGCGTCGTCGCCGGCTCGCCGGCGACGGGCGAACCGGCGCATGCCGCCAAGAACAATGCGGCGGCCGCCGCAGTAACGAGCGACGCAAGACGTGGCATGTCGAAGAACGTATCGCCCCCGAAGGACGTGGCGGAAGCACCCGCCGGTGCCGCGGTTGCAGTCGAGGCGCTGGAGCATGGATCGAGACGTGCGCTCCCAGCTGCGGAACCAGCGCTCTCCGGCGCCCTGGTGGACTTTCGGGGGCAAGCCCCCTGTGTACTCGGGGGCCAACTCCACAGCCGCGTCGCGATACCGGCCATAGCTTCGGACCATGGAACACATCACGCGCACCAGGAACGCAGCGCTCGCCCTGGCAGCGTCGCTCACGGCCATGGGAGTCGGGCAGCTTCTGCTCTCGTTCGGGCGTGATTTCATCGACGCCCAACAGCCCATCGATTGGGCGCATTGGCTGATTCTCGTCGGCGCAACAGGCGGTGCGCTCAGTACCTCAGGATTCGTGCTCGGCCAGCTCGGACGGGTCGGACGTGCCTTCGTCGTGATCGGCGCCGTCGGCTTCGGCGGAATGGTCGCGATCGATCTCATGCTGTGGACGCTGCCCGCCGATCCGATGCTCGACGACGCCCTCAGCGCCGCGCTCGATTCGCCGCAGGTCGCCGTGCCCTTCCTCTGGGTCGGACCCACGTTGTTCTTCATCGGCCTGCTGCTCATCGCGGTCGAGTGGGTGCGCCTGAGCACATGGGCGGCCGGGCTCTTCATCGCCGGCACCGTACTGAATGGAGTCGGCGCGGCCACCGGCGTCGACGGCATCACACTCGTCAGTTTCGCGATCATGCTGGCAGGTCTGGGTGGGCTGCTCGCCGCGACATCCGTCAGACCGCGCACTGACGCGCCCTCCGCGGCATTGCACGGGTGAACTCGCTCACCACGGTGCACTCTCCGAGCTCACCAAGGACTGTCGTCGCCTTCATTCCGGTAGAAGGTGGTCCTCTCGCCGGGTGATCGACCGGTGTACTCGATGAATTCGGCGTCGCGGAGGCGTCGTACGAGGACCCCTGTGGGGTCCGCGCCGAAATGGCATGAGGGTCCGAGATTCCACGGCAAATGTCATCGGTCGGAGCATGGTGGGCGCCCAACACCGATGAATGGTATTCCGCGGCCGGGATCATCGAGATCATCGTCGTCACCGCACGAACTGTCCTCGCCCCCCTCGGAGCGGCACTCATCGCGGCGGGCGTCGTCATGCACTACATCGACCGGCGCTTGAAGGGCGACAATATCTCCGATCTGACGAGAACCGGCAGAAGTGGCTCCGCGATGGTGAGCGGCGTGCATCTCGGTCGCAGGAAGAGGTTCGGTGATTCGCGGACGTGCAGCGCGAGTTTGGGCCGCGCCGACACGGTGCGTCGTCCAGAGAAAGCCTGTTGCCCGCAAGCCGGTCGGGCTGCGGACGCCAGTCGGCCGCCGAATGAACTCGCGGATGGGACGCAACTTCCCCGGACTCTGAGAGGCGAGGGGCGTTTGACCACACGCGGGCATTCTGGAGAGTCGTGCGCGCGTTGTCTGCGAGTCACGCGGACGCGGTCGACGGCATGTTCTCGGGCGGCATGATGCCAATGAGGCCACAACGAGACCCGCGTGAAGGCGACGACAAGCGACGCCCCATCGGCCGTAGGGTCGTTTGCGGATCGGTCAACGGCGCACCCGATAGCGCAGGTGAAGCACCCGGTTGCCCTGAACAACTACGTCTGGGTCCTCCAGCAGGTGCTGCGAGTCGACGGAGCCGAAGTACCGCTTGCCGGACCCGAGCACGACGGGTGCGACGTCCATGCGTACCTCGTCGACCAAACCTGCGGCGAGCACCTGGCCGCCGACGTCGCCAGCAGCGACCTCGACAATGCGGTCACCCGCGAGCTCCTTCGCCTTGGTCACGGCCGCCTCGATGCCGTCGACGAAGTGAAACGGCGCCTCGGGGTCCCAGCCCTCGGGCGCCGGCCGGTGTGTCACGACGACGACGTGGTCGATCCCGCTCGGAGGCTTCCCGTCCCAGCCGTCCGTGATGTCGAAGACGTGGCGGCCGGCGATGGTCACCCCGATCTGGTCCCAGTACGGCCGGATGTGGTCGTAGGACGCTTGCGACACGTTCAGTACGCCGCTGTCGTCCAACGGCACGTCACCGCTGACCAACCATTCGAACAGTGGACCGGGATCGTCGTTCTCAGCCGCAATGAAGCCATCCACCGACACCGACGCATTCATGACCACTTTCCCCATGGGTTCCTCCTCTGTTTGGAGTCCCAAGTCTTGTGTGTCGTGAGTGGTCGCTCTTGTAAGAAATCAATCGGCTGGCAGCGGCCAGCCATCCAGCGCGTGGCCGGGATGTTCGCGTAGGAAGCGTTGCCGGACTTCGACATACCGGGTCGGCGTGAGCCCGGTGAACTCCCGGAACTCGTGGACGAAGTGGGCCTGGTCGAAGTAGCCTGCGCCAGCGGCAACGTCGCCCCAGTCGATAGGTGCGGCCACGTTGATCGCCAACACGGTGGCGGTGAATCGGTAGCTGCGCGCCAGCCGCTTCGGCGTGACGCCGATGACCTCCTTGAACCGCTTCGCCAAGTACGTGCTGCTGGCGCGGGCTGCCACGCCGAGGTCGCTGATCGGCACCGCTCCGGCGGTCTCCGCGATGGCGCTGCTCAGGTGGCGGACGATGTCCAGGCCGTTGATCGCGCGCAGCCGTCGCACCAGTTCCTCCTCGAGCAACATCAGCATTTCGTGCGGTGCGTCCGCCGAGGCCAGCCGGTCCCGCAGCTCCGCAACGGCGGGCTGGCCCCAGATCTGCTCCACCGTCGCCGGTCGGTCGCACAACTCGGCCGCGGGCATCGGAAGGAACGGTGCCAGCCCCCACGGCTTGAAGTGGACGCCCACGGACCGGGTCGGGGTTGGGTAGCCGAACTCCCACGCACGGGTGGGCGTGGTGACCGCGCAGCCGTCGGTGTATTCCACGGCTTCTACGTCGGTGCCTGCGCGGATGAGAAACGGCGCCCCGAGGTTGACGATGAGCAAAGGCGCTGGCGCCGCCGGCAGCATCAACCGGGAGTACGGCGGGGCGCCCTCCAAGTAGTAGAGGTCGTCGATCAGCCCGTCGAGCGGCGGACCGGGCACCCTGGACACATACTCCACGCCGACATCATCGCCGACGGCCCTCCACGCCGCCGACGAGAGCGACGAGAGGACGCCCTCGACATCGACAATCGCGGGTGGCGCGAGCCGATCGAGACCCAGCGGGCGGCAAGGGAGACGAGGCGAGCAAGCACGACTGATATGTGCGGTGGTCGTCGCTCGCCGTACTCGTGGCCGGTAGGGGGTCCCTCACCTGGACACGTCGAGCAGCGATCCTACAATCGCCGACTAGACCTGCACCATGTCGGTGAACCGCGAGAAGTGCCCGTGGAACGCCACCGTGATGGTGCGGGTCGGACCGTTGCGGTGCTTCGCCACGATGAGGTCGGCCTCGCCCGCGCGGGGGCTGTCGCGCTCGTAGGCGGACTCGCGATGCAGCAGGATCACCATGTCGGCGTCCTGCTCGATCGAGCCCGACTCGCGCAGGTCGGAGAGGGCGGGCATCTTGTCGGCGCGCTGCTCGGGCCCACGGTTCAGCTGCGACAGCGCGATCACCGGCACCTGCAGCTCTTTGGCGAGCAGCTTGAGCGCACGTGAGAACTCCGAGACCTCCTGCTGGCGGCTCTCGACCCGCTTGCCGCTCGTCATGAGCTGCAGGTAGTCGATGACGACCATCTTGAGGCCCGACGCGCTGCTTGAGTCGTCGGCACTTCGCGCGGATCTCGACGAGCGTCATGTTGGGGGAGTCGTCGATGTAGAGCGGCGCATCGTTGATGCGGCCGCGCGTCGAGGCGATCGTGGTCCAGTCGCGGGAGTCGACGGTGCCCTTGCGCATGATCTGCAGGGGCACGGATGCCTCGGCCGAGAGCAGTCGCATCGCGATCTCGCTCTTGCCCATCTCGAGCGAGAAGAGGATCGACGGCAGGTCGTGGTGGATCGACGCGGCACGCGCGAAGTCGAGCGCGAGCGTGGACTTGCC
This sequence comes from uncultured Actinomycetota bacterium, assembly GCA_963709115.1. Taxonomy (GTDB): domain Bacteria; phylum Actinomycetota; class Actinomycetes; order Actinomycetales; family Microbacteriaceae; genus Agromyces. Next base: position 117,735 of record CAVPVF010000013.1, on the reverse strand, counting down.
CATCGCGGGGCGCGCGGCGACGATGATCATCTGCCCGGGGTGGAAGCCGTTGGTGAGCTCGTCGAGGTCGGCGAAGCCGGTGGGCACGCCCGTGAACTTGCCGTCGGTGTGCTTGGCCGCCTCGATCTCGTCGATCGCCGCGGTGACCGCCTCGGTGAGCGGCACGTAGTCTTCGCTCTCGGTCGACCCCGTGACGCCGTAGATCTCGGCCTGGGCGTTGTTGACGAGCTCGGTGACCTCGCCCTCGCCCGCGTAGCCCATCTGCACGATGCGCGTGCCGGCCTCGACGAGGCGGCGCAGCAGCGCGCGCTCGGCGACGATCGACGCGTAGTAGCCGGCGTTCGCCGCCGTGGGCACGAGGCTCGTGAGGGTGTGCAGGTACTCCACCCCGCCGGCGCGCTGCAGCTCGCCGGTCTTGGTGAGCTCGTCGGTGACCGCGATGACGTCGGTCGGCTCGCCGTGCGAGTACAGCGAGAGGATCGCGTTGAAGACGACCTCGTGCTTGGGCACGTAGAAGTCGATGCCGCGCACGGTCTCGATGACGTCGGCCACCGCGTCTTTCGAGAGCATCATGCCGCCGAGCGCGCTCTGCTCGGCGAGCAGGTCGTGCGGGGGCGTGCGCTCACCCCGGCGAGCCTCGCCGTCGTCGACCGGCTCGGCGAGCCCGATGTGCGCGATCGACAACTGGATGACCTCCGATTCGGCTCCCGCCGGCTGAGTGCTGCGCGCCCGCACTTCAGTGTGGCCGGAGCCACTGACATGGGCTCGTCCGACCGGTGGGGAACCCGCTGATCGAAGGACGCTGCTTCACGATATGGAAGGCCTCGTCCACAGCACAACCCAGCCTGTGGATAACTCTGGGGACAAACTGGGCGAAACGCCGCAGAACGTGTGCACACAGCCTGTGGAAAACTGTGGAAATGTGGCGAATTACACGGGTTGAATTCAGTAACGACCAGCGGTTTTGTGTTTCCACACCTGTGGGGGAAAACTTCTTCAGAAGTCCACGGCGGCTGTGTGCACGCCTGTGCACAACCATCACAGGAAACACCGAGCCACAACTTGCGGACGACCCGCTGCCGGTGTAGACCAGTGCAGTCGGAGACCTGGGGTCCCGGCCGTCGAGGGGGACGGTCCGGTGGTCGAGCACGCCCTCGACGGCGCGCCGACCGCGCATCCGAGCGCGCGCGGCGTGCGGGCGTTCGTCGTGCCCGCCACGCTCGTTCGCGTCGGACGAGCCGACGCACGACGAAACGGCGGCCCGGGCCGAAGCCCGAGCCGCCGTCTGCGTGCGTGCTGCGAACTACTTCGCAGCGACCACCTGGAGGGTGATCGTGGCCGAGAGCTCGTCGCGGAGGCGAACGGTCGCCTCGTGCTCGCCGACCGCCTTGATGGGCGTCGGGATCTCGATCTTGCGCTTGTCGACGCTCGCCGAGGCCGGCGGCCGCGACCGCAGCCGCGACATCCGCCGTCTTGACCGAGCCGAAGAGGCGGCCGCCGAGGCCGGCCTTGACGGCCAGCTTGACCTTGCTCGACTCGAGCTTGGCCTTGAGGGCCTGCGCGTCCTCGAGCGAGTGCAGCTCGCGAGCCGCGCGGGCGGCCTTGATCTGCTCGACCTGCTTCTGGCCGCCGCGGGTCCACGGCGTCGGCGAAGCCCTGGGGGACCAGGTAGTTGCGCGCGTAGCCGTTCTTGACCTCGACCACGTCGCCGGCGGTGCCGAGGCCGGTGACCTCGTGCGTGAGAATAACCTTTGCCATTGTCGTGCTCCTTAGCGGCCGGAGCCCGAGTAGGGCAGGAGGGCCATCTCGCGCGCGTTCTTCACGGCGCGGGCGATGAGGCGCTGCTCCTGCACGGAGACACCGGTGATGCGACGGGCGCGGATCTTCCCGCGCTCCGAGATGAACTTGCGGAGGGTGGCGACATCCTTGTAGTCGATGACGCCGACCTTGATGGACTTCGCCGGGGCGGCGTTCTTCGCGCCCTTCCCGCGGCTCGGCTTGCGGCGGTCGCCGCTGCTCTTTCCAGCCATTGGTTTTCCTGTCTTGTGGATGCGAGTCGCGGCGTAGACCGGCCGCTGAATATTAGAAGGGGGTCTCGTCGCCGTAGCTGGTGCCCGGCGTGTTCCAGACGTCGCCGCCGCCGCCCGACTGGGCTGCGGGAGCGCTGGGCGCCCATGCGTCGTCGGACTGGCCGCCCCCGAAGGAGCCGCCGCCGCCGACCGCACCGCGGTTCGACTGGGCGCGCGTCACGGACGCGGTGGCGTAGCGCAGGCTCGGACCGATCTCGTCGATCTCGAGCTCCATGGTGGTGCGCTTCTCGCCTTCCTTCGTCTCGTAGGAACGCTGCTTGAGACGCCCGGAAGCGATGACCCGGGAACCCTTGGTGAGTGAACCGGCGACGTGCTCGGCGAATTCACGCCAGACGCTCGCGCGCAGGAACAGCGCTTCACCGTCCTTCCACTCGTTCGCCTGACGGTCGAACGTGCGGGGAGTGGACGCGATGGTGAAGTTGGCAACCGCCAGTCCGTTCTGCGTGTAGCGCAGCTCGGGATCTGCAGTGAGGTTGCCCACCACGGTGATGATGGTCTCGCCGGCCATGGGGACTAGGCGTCCTTCGAGGCCGGGCGGCCTTGGCGGTGCCGCGGCAGCGCTTCGCGCCGGCCTTCGCCGAAGCGGCGGCCTTCTTGGCGGCCTTCTCCTCCTGGGCCTTCGCGTGAGCGGCGACCTGGGCGATGGCCTCTTCGGCGCGGAGCACCTTCGTGCGCATGACGGCCTCGCTGAGGTTCAGCTGGCGGTCGAGCTCGTTGGTGGTCGCGGACTCGGCGGTGAAGTCGACGACGGCGTAGATGCCCTCGGACTTCTTGTTGATCTCGTAGGCCAGACGACGACGTCCCCAGATGTCGATCTTGTCGATCGGTGCCGCCATCGTTACGGATGACGTTGAGGAACTTGTCAAGGCTGGGAGCAACGGTGCGCTCGTCGATCTCGGGATCGAGGATGACCATCAGCTCGTACTGGTGCATGACTAACCCACCTCCTTCGGACTCAAACGGCTACAGGATCTCTGCAGCAGGAGGGTTGTGCATACGTCGCGTCGTGGAGGCCGCGCAATGCGGCACACGGGCAACCTTGGCAGTCTAGCGGATTCCTCACCTTGACCGCGACTCGGGCCCTCGGCCTACGCTGGCCACGTGGAGACCACCGCGGAACTCGCCGCCCGATTCGACGAACGTGCGGCGACCTATGACGAGTCGGCCATGCACCGCGGACTCGCGCAGGCGGTGGCCGACTTCGTGCGGCTGGGCGCCGTGCGCGACGTCCTCGACGTGGGCACCGGGACCGGCCTCGTGCTGCGGTGCGCTCCCCGCCGGGCCCGTGGCGCCTCGCCGGCGTCGACCTGTCCGCCGGGATGATCGGCGTCGCGCGGGCCGCGCTCCCCGACGCGCAGCTCGAGGTCGCGGATGCCACCCGGCCTCGACGCACCGCGACGGCTCGTACGACGTCGTCACGTGCTCGACCGTGCTGCACCTCGTGCCCGATCGGCGGCGGCCGCGATGCGGGAGTGGCGCCGGGTGCTGCGGCCGGGCGGATGCGTCGTGGTCGCGAGCTTCGCGGACGACAGTCCGTCGAGGCACGGTCGCGGCGGCGCGGAGGGCGCGACGCAGCCGTTCGGCTCGGCCGAGGCCCTCGAACGCCTCGGCGAGGCATCCGGATTCATCGTCGACCGCATCGCCGAATGGCAGCAGGAGGACGCGCGACGGCACGCCCGAGTACCGCTGCCTATCGCGGAGTTCGTGCCCGCCGAGCGCTGAGACCCGGTCGTCGCCTCAGGCGTCGCGCGCCGCCCACCACTCGCGCAGGCGCTCCGCGGCGGCATCCGGCCCGATCGGCCCCTCGTCGAGCCGCACCTCGAGCAGGTAGCGGTAGGCCTCGCCGACGATCGGCCCCGGCTTCACGTCGAGCAGGGCCATGATCTGCTGGCCGTCGAGCTCGGGGCGCACGGCCGCGAGCTCCTCCTCCTCGGCGAGCACGGCGATGCGCTCCTCGAGGTCGTCGTAGGCGAAGCCGAGGCGGTCGGCCTTGCGACGGTTGCGCGTCGTGACATCCGCTCGGGTGAGGATGTGCAGCCGCTCGAGCTGGTCGCCGGCGTCGCGCACGTAGCGGCGCACGGCCGAGTCGGTCCACGCGGCATCCGCGTAGCCGAAGAACCGCAGGTGCAGCTCGATGAGCCGCGAGACCGCGGCGATCGTGTCGTTGTCGAACCGCAGGGCGCGCAGGCGCTTGCGGGCGAGCTTGGCGCCGACGACGTCGTGGTGGTGGAACGACACCGCGCCGCCCGGCTCGAGCTTGCGCGTCGCGGGCTTGCCGATGTCGTGCAGCAGCGCCGCGAGGCGCACGACGAGGTCGGGGGAGTCGAGGACGCCGCGGGCGACCTCGTAGTCGATCGCCTGGTCGAGCACCGTGAGCGAGTGCTCGTAGACGTCCTTGTGGTGGTGGTGCTCGTCGACCTCGAGGCGCAGCGCCGGGATCTCGGGCAGCACGCGGTCGGCGAGTCCCGAGTCCACGAGCAGCCGGATGCCGCCGCGCGGCGCCGCGGTCAGCAGCAGCTTCGACAGCTCGTCGCGCACGCGCTCGGCCGAGATGCGGTCGATCTCGGGTGCGAGCTCCGTCATCGCGGCGCGCGTGCCCTCCTCGACCTCGAACCCGAGCTGGGCCGAGAACCGGGCGGCGCGCAGCATCCGCAGCGGGTCGTCGCCGAACGACTGCTCGGGCGCGGCGGGGGTGCGCAGGGTCTTCGCGAGCAGGTCCTCGACGCCGCCGGACGGATCGACGAGCGTCGAGCTGCGGCAGCCGCAGCGCGAGCGCGTTCACGGTGAAGTCGCGGCGGGTGAGGTCGTCCTCGAGGCTGCGAGCCGAACACGACCTCGGGCTTGCGCGAGTCGCCGTCGTAGGAGTCGGCGCGGTAGGTGGTGATCTCGACGGTCTCGCCGGCGATCTTCGCGCCGATGGTGCCGAACGCGCGGCCGATGTCCCAGTGCGCCTCGGCGATCGGCTTCACGATCGCGAGGATCTCGTCGGGCGTGGCATCCGTGGTGAAGTCGAGGTCGTTGGTGCCGCGGCCGAGGAACGCGTCGCGCACCGGGCCGCCGACGAGGGCCAGCTCGTGCCCGTTCGACTCGAATGCCGCGGCGAGCGTCGCGACGGTCGGCGAAGCCGCCAGCTCGCCCAGCCGGTCGAGGGCCGCCGCGACACTCTGCATGCCCCCTATGTTAGCGGAGCGGGCCCGCCGACGGCCGCCCCGCTGTGGACGTCGAGCGGATGCCCCGAGCCCACGCCGTAGAATCGCCTGCATGGTGGCCGAGTCGAACCCTGCGCGTCGCCGCGCCGACTCCTCCACCCGACGCCCCGCCGACGTCGTCTCCGACTCGGTGCTCGCGGGCGTCGCGCTGGCGCGCGCTCGCCGGTGCGGCCGCGGCGCCGCTCGCCGCGAACGCGGGCGTCGACCCGGGCGCGGCCTGCAGGCCGTGTCGGGCGCAGCAGGCGGCCCAGCCGCGGTCGGATGCCGCGAGCGGCATGTCCCCCGCCGGGTCCGACGCAGGCCGTCGACGACGAGGACACCGGCCTGCGAGTGCGGGTCGCGCCGACGATCGCCACCACCGTCTCCTTCGGGGCGCCCGTGGCCATCTCGGTCGAGATCGAGAACGCGACCGGCGGAGGCCCTCGCGGCCGGGCGTCGTGCGCCTCGTGCGCTCGACGGCTCGCGATCGACGACCAGGCCGCCCTCGACGACTGGCTCGTCCCCGACGTCGAGGGAGCCGACGGGCATCTCGTCGTCGAACGTGCCGCTCGCCGAGAGCGAGTCGCGCAGCCTCGCCGCCGGCGGCGCCACCGTCGTGTCGTTCACCGTGCCCGGCGAGGCCTTCGCCGACGCTCGACGGGTCGCCCGTCGTCGGCCTCGGCGCGGAACTCCGTCGTCGACGACACCGTGGTCGCCGCGCGGCACGTCGGCGTACGCGAACGCCGACGTGCCGGCATCCGGCTCGGTCGCCGTCGCCCTCGCCGCTCCGCTCACCGCGCCCACCACGGTCGGGGCCGTCGGCCTCATCGCGGCCGACCAGCTCGAGAACTGGACCGGCCCCACCGGCCTCCTCACCGCCAGCTCGACGCGCTCGCCGGGCGGCGGGTGGCGATCGGCATCGACCCGCGCATCATCGCCTCGATCCGCGTGCTCGGCACGAGCGCGCCGGCGTCCGCCGTCGCAGTGGCTGCAGCGGCTCGCCGACGTGCCGAACGAGGTGTTCCCGCTCGCCTACGCCGACGCCGACCTCGCCGTGCAGGCGCAGCTCGAGCTGCCCGCGCTGCTCACGCCGACGTCGTTCTCCGACGTGCTCGACCCCGCGAACTTCACCGCCGGCGCCGCGGCGACGCCGACGCGGGCGACGGAGCCGGCCGCCCCGCGCCACCGACGAGCCGATCGAGCCCGAGCCGACGCCCGGGCGAGGTGCCGACCACCGAGCGAGCTCCTCGAATGGCCCTACACGCGCACCGACCTCGCCTGGCCCGCCGACGACACGGTCGCGGCCGGCGACCTCGGCTACTTCGACGCGGCCGGCCTCACGACCGCGCTCCTCGCTCCCGGCAACGTCGAGCCGGTCGACGGCCGGCGTCGGCGTCCGCGACGATCGACGGCTCGACCGCGCTCGTCGCCGACGGCGGGCTCACCGGCGCCGCTGCGCGCCGCGTCCGAGGCCTCGACCGACACCGAATGGCGCGCAGGCGACGGGCGAGCTGCTCGCCGAACTCGCGATCGACGCCGGTCGCGTCGCGCACGACCGATGCTCGCCACCTTCGACCGCGGGGCGCACGCGAAGACCGACCGCGTCGCCGACACTATCGACGAGATCGGCGGATCCGGCTGGTCGTCGCTCGCGGGCCTCTCCGACGCGATCGGCGCACCGCCCGGTCGACCGCGACGCTCGTCGACGAGCCCGAGACCGACGAGCGGCGCACCGTGGCCGGAGCGCATGGTCGCCGTCGAGGCCGAGGTCACCGAGTTCGCGACGGTGCTCGCCGATCGCGCGGCTGCTCACCGGGCCGACGCGGCGCGAGCCTGCTGTCGCTGCTCGACGTGGCCTGGCTCGACGACCGCGACGCCTGGAACACCGCGGTCTCCGACTGGCTCGCTCACGGCAGCGCGACGTGCTCGACCAGCGTCTCGGTCGTGCCGAGCAGCACCATCAACTGGTCGTCGCCCCGAGACCGCCGTGCCCACGACGATCGAGAACGCCCTGCCGTTCCCCGTGACCGTGTCGTCGCCGTCGATCCCCGTCCAACGGCCGGCTCATCGTCGAGGACAGGGTCGAGGTCAGACCGTCGGAGCCGCAGTCGCGCTCCACCGTGCGCGTGCCGGTCGCCGCCGGCGTCGGCAACGGCGAGGTCACGCTCGAGGTTTCGCTGTCCTCGCCCACCGGGCGTGCCGGTCGGCGACGCCGGTGAGATCCCCGCGAACGTGCAGGCCGACTGGGAGGGCCTCGGCGCCGCGATCCTCGCGCGATCGCGGTCCTCGTTCTTCGGCTTCGGCGTCTGGCGCAACATCCGCCGTCGCCGCCGGCAGCGCGCCGAGGCGGCGGCGAGACGCCGGAGCGACGGACCGACGGCGACGGCGGCGAGACCGAGGCGACGCCGACGACCCGAGGCGACCCGATCGAGCGCCGATGCTCGCCGGCGCCGCCGATTCCGAGGCGCCCGCGCCCGAGGCATCCGGAGCACCGACGAGCCCCGCCCGACGCGCACCGAGCCGCGGAATGACGACGCGCATCGGGCGCGCGAGCGCCTTCCTCGCGTCGGGCACCATCGTGTCGCGCATCCTCGGGTTCGTGAAGGCGATCATCGTCGCCGCCACGATCGGCGTCGTCGGGTCGGCCGGCGCCGACGCGTTCGCCGTCGCCAACGCGCTGCCGAACACCGTCTACGTCATCGTCGCGGGCGGTGTGCTCGAGCGCGGTGCTCGTGCCGCAGATCGTGCGCGCCGGCGCCCACGCCGACGGCGGCAGCGCCTACATCAACAAGCTGCTCACCGTCGCGCTCGTCATCCTCGCGGTGCGCGACGATCCTCGCGACCGCGCTGGCGCCGCTGCTCACGCTCGCTCTACGGCGCCACGCTGCCGCAGGCGACCCTCGACCTCGCGATCGCGTTCGCCTGGTGGTGCCTGCCGCAGATCTTCTTCTACGGCCTCTACACGCTGCTCGGCGAGGTGCTCAACGCCCGGCGCAGCTTCGGCCCGTTCACCTGGGTGCCCGTGCTCAACAACGTCGTCGCGATCGCGGGCCTGCTCGTGTTCGCGTACGCTGTTCGGCGTCGACCCCGACGGCGCCCGCGCGGCCGACGAGTGGACCCCCGCGATGATCGCGGTGCTCGCCGGGATCGGCGACCCTCGGCATCGCCGCGCAGGCGCTCGTGCTGTTCTGGTTCTGGCGGCGCATCGGCCTGCGCTACCGCCCCGACTTCGCCTGGCGCGGCGTCGGGCTCGGCACCGCCGGCCGCATGGCCGGCTGGACGTTCGGCATGCTGCTGCTCACCACGCTCGCCGGCATCGTGCAGACGCAGGTGCTCGGCACGGCGTCGGGCCAGAACGCCTCGATCGCGGCGGTCGACTACGCGTGGCTCATCTTCATGCTGCCGCACTCGGTGATCACGGTGTCGATCGCGACGGCGTACTTCACGCGCATGAGCGAGCACGCCGCCGCCGACGACCTCGATCGGGTGCGCGACGACCTCTCGAGCGCGATCCGCGGGATCACGCTCATCATCAACCTCGCGGCCGCCGTGCTGCTGGTCGATCGCCTACCCGTTCGCCGCGGTGTTCGAGACCGCGCAGCTACGCCGACACCGCCGCGCTCGGCAACGTCGTCATCGCGTTCACGCTCGGGCTGGTGCCGTTCTCGACGCTGTTCGTCGTGCAGCGCACGTTCTACGCGCTCGGCGACACCCGCACGCCGTTCCGCTTCACGCTCTTCCAGGTCGATCGTCTTCATCGCCGGCGCGCTCGCCTGCCTCGCCCTGCCGAAGGACCTCCTCGCCGCCGGCATCGCCCTCGTCACCACGATCGCGTGCATCGCCCAGCTCGATCGCTCGCCGCCTGGCTGCTGCGGCGTCGCCTCGGCACCGCTCGACGGCGGCGCGCATCGCCCGCGGCTTCGGCCGGTCCTTCGCTCGCGCTCGTGCTCCCGCTGGCCGCCGGCATCGGGCTGCTCGTGCTGCTCGGCGGCACCACCGAGGGCGGTTTCGCGGTTTCCGGGATCCTCGGCGCGATCGTCTCGATGGCGATCATCGGCGTCGTCATGGCGGTGCTGTACTTCGCCGGCCTCTGGCTGCTGCGCTCGCCCGAGCTGCGCGGGTTCGCCGAGCCGTGCTCGCGGCGCTTCGGCCGCGGCTGAGCGGCATCGCGCGGCATCCGCTCCGAGGCATCCGTCACACTCGGCGCATCGCGACGTGGCGCCGGAATAGCCGACGCCTAGACTGTGTTGACTCACACGTGACATCCGGAACTCGGATGCCACACGCACGAGAACCAGAGGGAGTAGCGTTGCGCGACATCATCATCATCGGTTCGGGCCCGGCCGGATTCACGGCCGCGATCTACGCCGCACGCGCCGAGCTGAAGCCCCTCCTCATCGCGAGCTCGGTCGAGATCGGCGGCGAGCTGATGAACACGACCGAGGTCGAGAACTTCCCCGGGTTCCCCGACGGCATCATGGGCCCCGACCTGATGGCGAAGTTGCAGGCGCAGGCCGAGCGGTTCGGCACCGAGGTCGTCTACGACGACGTCGTCGAGCTCGAGCTCGACGGCCCGGTCAAGCGCGTGAAGCTCGGCAACGGCGAGACGCACGAGGCCGCCGCGCTCATCTACGCGACCGGCTCGGCCTACCGCAAGCTCGGCCTCCCCGAAGAGGAGATCCTCTCGGGTCACGGCCTCTCGTGGTGCGCCACCTGCGACGGCTTCTTCTTCCGCCAGAAGACGATCGCGGTCGTCGGCGGCGGCGACTCGGCGATGGAGGAGGCGACGTTCCTCACCCGCTTCGCCGACAAGGTCTACGTCATCCACCGCCGCGACTCGCTCAGGGCGTCGAAGATCATGCAGCAGCGCGCCTTCGACAACGAGAAGATCGAGTTCATCTGGAACGCCGAGGTCGCCGCGATCCACGGCTCGACCGCGGTCACCGGCGTCACCCTGCGCGACACCGTCACGGGTGAGGAGCGCGGCCTCGACCTCGACGGCCTGTTCGTCGCGATCGGCAACGACCCGCGCACCCACCTCGTGCACGGCAAGCTCGACCTGACCCCCGAGGGCACCATCGCCGTCGAGGGCCGCACGTCGAAGACCAACGTCCCCGGCGTCTTCGCCGCCGGCGACGTCATCGACCCGCACTACCGCCAGGCGGTCACCGCCGCCGGCTCGGGCACGGTCGCCGCGCTCGACGCCGAGCACTACCTCGCCGCGCTCGGCAACTGAGGCCGAGAACGCCGCCGAGGCGCATCGCTCGAGCCGAACGCGAATCCGCTCGCGGTCGCGACTGACCCGACGCGACATCCGACCCCGGCACGGTTCCGATTTCCACCCAAAGGAGAAACGCAATGACTGCACGTGCAGTGAACGAGGCCACCTTCGAGCAGGAGGTCCTCAACAACGACAAGGCCGTCCTCGTCGACTTCTGGGCCGAGTGGTGCGGCCCGTGTCGCGCGGTGAGCCCGATCCTCGACCAGATCGCCACCGAGCACTCCGAGAAGCTCGACATCGTCAAGCTCAACGTCGACGAGAACCCCGCGCTCGCGATGAAGTACCAGATCACCGCGATCCCCGCGTTCAAGGTGTTCGAGAAGGGCGAGGTCGTGAAGACCGTCATCGGCGCCAAGCCGAAGCCCGCCCTCGAGGCCGACCTCGCCGCCTTCATCTCGTAGTCGGCCGCCTCGCACACGCAGAGACCCGTCCGGCACACGCCGGGCGGGTCTTTCGCGTATCCGGCGTATCCGGCGATGCGGCTCCGATGCCGCGGATGTCGCAGCGCCTCGTCATCCCGGATCGGCGCCGCCCGAACCCAGCAACTAGCATGAATACCCTGAGCAGAACGGAAGCGAAGTGACCTCTGACGGCGTCCCCAGCGGACCGGCAACAATCTCGACCCCTGGTACGCGAACTACGCCGAGCGAGCCGCCGGGCTCTCCGCCTCCGAGGTCCGAGCCCTCTTCGCCGTCGCCTCCCGCCCCGAGGTCGTCTCGCTCGCCGGCGGCATGCCGTTCGTCTCCGCCCTCCCGCAGGAGCTGATCGTCTCGTCGATGGAACGCGTCATGCGCACGCAGGGCCCGACGGCGCTGCAGTACGGCTCCGGCCAGGGCATCCCCGCGCTGCGGGAGCAGATCCTCGACGTCATGGCGCTCGAGGGCATCCGCGGATCGGTCGACAACGTCGTCACCGCGACCGGCTCGCAGCAGGCGCTCGACCTGGTGGCGAAGCTGTTCATCGATCCGGGCGACGTGATCCTCGCCGAGTCGCCCAGCTACGTCGGCGCCCTCGGCGTCTTCCGCTCGTACCAGGCGAGCGTCGTGCACGTCGCCATGGACGACGACGGGCTGATTCCCGAGGCACTGCGGCAGACCATCGCGCACCTGCGCGGCCAGGGACGGCGCATCAAGTTCCTCTACACGATCCCGAACTTCCACAACCCGGCCGGCGTCACCCTGTCGGCGTCGCGGCGACCCGAGATCCTCGAGATCTGCCGCGCGAACGAGATCCTCGTGCTCGAGGACAACCCCTACGGCCTCCTGCACTTCGACGAGCCGGCGCCCGAACGCGCTGCGCTCGCTCGACGAGGACCACGTGATCTACCTGGGCTCGTTCTCGAAGACGCTCGCGCCCGGTTTCCGGGTGGGTTGGGCGCTCGCCCCGCACGCGATCCGCGAGAAGCTCATCCTCGCCGCCGAGTCGGCGATCCTCTCGCCGAGCTCGTTCAGCCAGCTCGTCGTGTCGGAGTACCTGTCGAGCACCGACTGGCGCGCGCCAGATCGACACCTTCCGCGGCGTGTACCGCGAGCGGAAGGACGCCATGATCGAGGCGCTGGGGGAGCACCTGCCGCAGTTGCGGTGGACGAACCCGAACGGCGGCTTCTACGTCTGGGTCACGATGCCCGACGTGCTCGACTCGAAGCAGATGCTTCCGCGCGCCGTCAAGGAACTCGTGGCGTACACCCCGGGCACCGCCTTCTTCGCCGACGGACGCGGACGACACGCGATGCGCCTGTCGTTCTGCTACCCGACGCCCGAGGCGATCCGCGTCGGCATCCGTCGCCTCGCCACCGTCGTCAACGGCGAGCTCGACCTGCTCGACACGTTCGCCGGCACCGGCACCCTGCAGCTCCCGCCGAGCGCCGACTTACGACTCCGCCCCGCCGTCCGACCTCAAGTAGTGGAGAAACCCCTGATCATGAGCGATTCCAGTGGCCTGTACGTCGTCGTGCTGGCGGGCGGCATCTCCCATGAGCGTGACGTCTCGCTCCGTTCCGGACGACGCGTCGCCGATGCGCTGATCGCGGCCGGCCACCGCGTGGTGCTGCGCGATCCCGACGCCGGCCTGCTTCCGTTCCTCGCCGAGCGAGCGGCCCGACGTCGTGTTCCCGGCGCTGCACGGGTCGAGCGGCGAGGACGGGTCGCTGCTCGACCTGCTGCGCGGCGCTCGGAGTCGCCGTCGGTCGGCTCGACCGGTGCCGCCGCGCGGCGCGCCTGGTCGAAGCCGGTCGCGAGCTCGCTCGTCGCCGGCGCGGGCCTGTCCGTCCCCGAGTCGATCGTGCTCTCGCACGAGGCGTTCCGCGAGCTCGGCGCGGCGAGCGTGCTGCGCGTGGTGCGCGGCGCGCTCGAGGGCGACCTGGTCGTCAAGCCCGGATCGGGCGGTTCGGCGCAGGGCGTGACGATCGTCGACGACACGAACGACCTGCCGCGCGCGATGGTCGAGGCGTTCACCTACGACGATGTCGCCGTGGTCGAGCGACGCGTGGTCGGCACCGAGATCACGGTCGCCGTCGTCGACACCGGAGATGGGCCTCGTGCGCTCACGCCGGTCGAGATCGAGCCGACCTCCGGCGTCTACGGGTTCCAGGCGCGGTACAACGCGGGGGAGACGACGTTCTACGCCCCGTCGCGCCTCGACGATGACGTGATCGACCGCGGTGTCGGATGCCGCGGTGCTCGCGCATCGCACGCTCGGGCTGCGCGACCTCTCCCGCGTCGACTTCATCGTCGATCCGGCGGGCACCCCGTGGTTCCTCGAGGCGAACGTGATCCCCGGACTCACCGAGACGTCGCTGGTTCCGCTCGCGATCGAGGCCTCGGACACCGATGCGCCGACCGTCTACGGCGGAGCTCGTTCGCGCGGCGGGCGGCGACGCATCGGCCTGACGCCGGCGAATCCGTGATGCAGCGGGCGCGCTGAACGACGCCGCGTTTCAGTTCGCCAGGAGCGATTCTGAGCGCGACCTCGCGTCAGACGCCGTCGAGTTCCTCGCCGAGTTCCGTGAGGATCCGGCGCAGGTCTTGAACCGTCGCGAAATCGATGCTGATCTGGCCTTTTCTTGCGCCCAATGCGATGCGGACGCGGGTGTTCAGCCGGTCGCCGAGGCGACCGGCGAGATCGTCGAGGAAGTCCTGGCGCTTGCCCGCGGCCGGCTTCGCTCGCGACGGCTTCGGCTCGCTCGTGGCGATCGCCTCGGCCGCGCGCACCGAGAGTTCCTCGTTCACGATCTTGTCGGCGAAGCGCTGCATCTCCTCGGGGTCGTCGCCGATCGAGAGGATCGCCCGCGCGTGACCCGCGCTCAGCACCCCGGCGGCGACCCTGAGCTGGACGGCCTCGGGGAGCTTCAGGAGCCGGAGCGTGTTGGAGATCTGCGGCCTGGATCGACCGATACGCGAGGCGAGTTCTTCCTGGGTGATGCCGAAGTCGGCGAGCAGCTGCTGGTAGGCGGACGCCTCTTCCAGCGGGTTGAGCTGCGAGCGATGCAGGTTCTCGAGCAGCGCATCCCGGAGCATGGCCTCGTTCGCTGTGTCCTTCACGACCGCGGGGATGGTGTCGAGTCCGGCGGCCTTGGTGGCTCGAAGGCGACGCTCGCCCATGACGAGCTCGTACTTGCCGATCTGGTCGGGATGCGGACGCACGACGATCGGCTGCAACACACCGAACTCGCGGATGCTGTGCACGAGCTCCGCGAGGTCCTCGGGATCGAAGACGCTGCGCGGCTGCTGGGCGTTCGGCACGATGTCGTCGGGATCGAGGCGCGCCAGGTGTGCGCCGGGCACCGTCAGCAGCCCCTCGGCGGCCGCGGCCTGCTCGACGGCGGCGATCGCCGTCGCCGGGGTCGAGTCGGCGTCGGGGAAGAACACGTCGACGGGGCGGCTGGCCCGATTGGCGTCGTCGCCGGTCGGGATGAGTGCGCCGATGCCTCGGCCGAGACCGGTTCGCTTGGTTGCCATCAGTTGGTGTCCTTCTGGGTTGCTGCGCCGCGACGGGCGATCTCCGCGGCCGCCTCACGGTAGGAGAGTGACCCGCTCGACGCGTAGTCGTAGCTGATCACGCTCTGGCCGTAGCTCGGCGCCTCGGAGACTCGCACCGAACGGGGGATGATCGTGTCGAGTGTCTGGACGGGGAAGTGGTCGCGCACCTCCTGCGCGACCTGCTGCGCGAGGTTCGTGCGCGAGTCGTACATGGTGAGCAGGATGGTCGAGAGGCGAAGGTCGGAGTTGAGGTGCTTCTCGATGAGCTCGATGTTGCTGAGCAGCTGCGAGAGGCCCTCGAGTGCGTAGTACTCGCACTGGATCGGAATGAGCACCTCGCGCGCGGCGACGAACGCGTTGATCGTCAGCAGGCCGAGCGACGGCGGGCAGTCGATGAAGACGTAGTCGTACGGACGCTCCATGCTCGCCAGGTGCGTGTCGAGTGCGCGGCGGAGGCGCTGCTCGCGCGCGACGAGCGAAACGAGTTCGATCTCGGCACCGGCGAGGTGGATCGTGGCGGGAACGCAGTCGAGGTGCTCGTGCTCGGTCGACGGTCGCACGACATCGGCGAGCGGGAGGTCGGAGACCAGCACGTCGTAGACGCTCTGCTGCTCGGAGCGATGGTCGACGCCGAGGGCGGTCGAGGCGTTGCCCTGCGGATCGAGGTCGATCACGAGCACGTGGGCGCCAGTGCGCGCGAGTGCCGCGGCGAGGTTCACCGCCGTCGTGGTCTTTCCGACGCCGCCCTTCTGGTTGGAGATCGTCAGGATGCGCGTGCTGGCCGGCAACGGCAGCACCTCCTCGTCCAGGGCGAGGCGGCGCCGTGTCTCGTCCGCGAGTTGATCGGCCAGGGGAGTTCCTCCGTGTCGGATAGCCGTTTCACGTGAAACGGGAGCTTCAGGGGCGAGTTCCGCGGTTTCACGTGAAACACCGGCGCTGAAGGGAGGACTCGGCGCTGCGGTCATCTCCGAGGAACCGGGCTCGAAGCGCGGCACGATGGTGTCGTCATCCGTGCCGCGGTCCGTCGGAACTCGCTCGTCAAGGCTACCGGTCGCTGGGGCGGATCCGTGGCCTTCCGTCCGCGGCGGTGGCCGCGGCCGACGTGATCGGTGCCTCGGTGACGCTCCTCGGTGTCGCGGGATCGCCCTGCGGAGCTCATCGGCGGCGCGGGTTTCCGCGGCGGGAGACGTCGCCAGCGAGTCCTCCGGGGCCAACGCGGTGCTCCGGGGCATCCGCGTCGCCTGATCGACCGCCCGCGGCACTTCCGATGTGCTGGAGGGCTCGGTTCGGCCGACGCTCGTCTCCGAGGCGATCGAGGCCGACGTGGAGAGCGGAGCTCTCGAGGGAGGTTCGATGCCGGTTCGGCGCTCGGGACTCCGGCAAGCTCGTCGCCCTGGGCGGTTCGCGTGCCTGGATCCACCTGGGTGGCGGCGGCCCGTTTCGGGCCGGGCGGAACCTGGGCGCTCCGGCTGCAGCGAGGAGACCGTCTCGGCCGCAGCGTCGCCGACGATCTCCCGGATGATGTCCTCGAGCAGGCGGTCGGCCGTCGTCGGGGTGTGGTGGTGCGGGGGAGTGGCTGCATCGGGCGTGGCCGGCTCTTCGCTCAGCGCCGCCGCGGTGGCGGCATCCCAGTCGTAGCTTCCCGTCGTGGACGTGGAGGCCGCCGGGTCCGTACTGCTCGGCGACGGCCAGGTCGTCGTCGGCGGTGGCGTCGGTGCGCCGACGCCGACGTGTACAGGGGTGTGCTCCTGCGCCGGGCTCCCCGAGGGTGTCGATGCCCCTCCTTCGCCGGCTCGGCGGGAGACGACTGGTCGCCGGCCGACTCGAGCTGCTCGATGGCGGACGACATCGGTGCGGCCGTCCGCGATTCAGCTCCGGTCAGCGTGGCCTGGCCGGATGCGGGGAGGTCGAAGCTCCGAGATCGGCGCCAGCGGTCTCCGTCCCTCGCTCCGGGGTGACCGGGGTCGCCACAGCGATCGACTGGGAGGCGGTCGACTGGAGAGGCGGCGGCCTGCGATCCCGGCGCTGTCGGCTTCCGCGCCGCCGCCTGGCCACCCCTCGGCGGCGGCCGGTGGCGTCGTCGGGAGCAGGCGCCCATGAGGTGGTTCACCGACTGGCGACGGCGGAGGAGCTCCCGGCCGACGTCTGAGGAGGTTGGGGGGTGCTCCGTGCTTCGGGGCTCCACTGGGTCTGGTCGGCGGTACCCACGGACGGGCCCGCGGCTGCTGGCGTCGACGGATTCGGTTGAGCCTGTTGTGCGGCCAGGGAACTGGCGTGGGTGGTACCCGTGGGCTGTTCGGGTTCGGGCTGGTGACGCTTGCGGTGGAACCATCCGCGTCCACCCTGTGCCATACCCGTCGCTCCAACCGTTGCGCAATCTCACGTCGTCGGCGGCGCCTTCGCGTTCCCGACTTGAGAGTCAAGCCTAACCGCCGCCACCGTCGTGAACAGGGTGGATCGTGCCGGATCTGTGGATCCGAGGGGCAATCCCCGGCGTGGACCTGCTCGGAGCCTCCGTGGGAGTGGCGGTCGAGGATGCAGGAGCAGTCGCCGTCGGGTTGGTGCGTCGATTGGATGCTCCACCGCCCACGTGGTGGCGAGGCCTCGGATGCATCACCACCGACGTGTCCGTCAGCACTCGCGCGGTCAGGCCTCCCGAGCCGGTCGGCTCGCGGCCCGTCGATGAATCACTGATTTCGGGCGTCGACCTGGAGCTCGTCGGCGTAGTGGCATCGCCGAGAGAGCTCTCGCCCGATGAGTTGCGGCGGTGATCTGGGTTGGGGATCAACTGCTCGCGTCTTCCGCTGTTTCACGTGAAACGCCGCGGTGGCGACTCAATGAAGACGCCGTTGTGGCGACCCCGCGAGTCGCCAGGGCAACCCTGCTGAGCGCTTCGACCCAGATTCCCCTGCTGGGGCCGCTGCAGCGAGGAGTGGCCGGGCTGCCCCGAGGGGTCCGCTGCCCCCCCGACCGACGCGGGAGTGCGCGCTCGGCCTTGTGCAGCGTACTGGCTGGCCCGCCTTCGGCGCTGCGACCTGCCGCGACCACATCGGTATGGCGAGATTCCGCTCGAGGGGAACGAGGACGAATACCCGCTGAATCGAACCTGTCATCGAGTGGCGATCCCATCGTCAGCGGAGTCGATACCACTCGGGGCGAGGTGGGTGCGAGCGGACGTCGGCCCTGGACGGGTGGGCCCTGGGCGTCAAGACGTGACGGGTCTGGCGCACGGTCCTTCGTGTCTGAGGCGCTGGTTCGAGCGTCGCCCCTTCCGACGGTGAGTGGACCGGGAGATCGCGGTGGGAATGCCCGGGGGATCCATGGGGGAGCTCCCCGGGGAATCGCGATGCTCAGCGCACCCGGTGCATCGCGTCGACGCCATAGTCAGCCGCGACCTTCGGTGCGACCTGACGGTCGACTCGACAAGGTTCGTATCGACCACTGGGGGACGACCCACCGTCACGGCGGTCGAGAAAGCGCTGCCCGACCGGGCACAGGGTCCGACGTGCATGGCTCCTCCGGTCTATTCGCTAATCGCGCAGTTCGAGCATCGCCCCTCAATCAACTCGAGCGTCGGCCCCTCAATCAACGGGTGGGCACACACCCCGCGGACCACCCGAGTGAGTCCGCGCACCGTTTCACGTGAAACATCCACGTGCGGAGCGGCACCCATGACGGCATGTATCAACGGCGTGGAGAGTGGCAGTCCGAGCAAATGCACAGACTGGGGTCGGCGCCGTTCGACTGGCGCGTGATGGTCGGCGCTGGGTCGGACCGCACGGATCATTCACGGTGGCATCGTCGAGCGAACGCGAGGTGCGTTCCACGTGACGAACGATCGACTCGCCGCTCCGACGGCGCGGTACGGCATCGGCGACAGCCCTTGCCCTCTCGTCGACCAGGGCGCTCGGCGCTCTCAACCACGATGTCGTTGGGGTGGACGCCAGCCACTTCGGCTCTCCCGGGCCCCGCACCCGCCACAGCATGGGCTGAGCCCCACTCCGTGCGAAGCGTCCTCCGTGTGGAGCGCCACCGCCAGCGGCGGTCCCTGGGCGCGGGCGAACCATGCGTCGCGAGATGGCAGGCAGTCACGTTTCACGTGGAACGCCGACCTCCCTGCTCGCCATTGGCGTGGTGGGCGGGTCAGCCGTGTCGTGACCCATCCAAGTGTCCGAGGGCTCGTCGTGAGGATGGGGCGTTGATCCAGTGCGCTGTCCGCGCCTGTTGGGATCATTCAGTGCCGACTGGACGGCGACCACGTGGTCGATTCACCGCACCGCGACCGTCCGTCAGGGCCAGTCGATCTCACCGGTATGGCTCGATGCAGGCTGAGGGAGCCATCGGGGGATCGAACTGTTCGGATTCGACGACGTCCCGCCCCACGGCAGCGTCACGCCTGGATCACCCGTCTGGCTCGATCACGTCCAGTGATGAAGCTGTGCCGAGTGACCGGCGGAGACTGCCGGCCTCGACGCGGCCGTGTTCGAGGGCCTCGGCGACCTAACCGACCGTCGCGCGGAACACGCGGGTGACCTCGGACACGACGCCCTCGCCGAGCACGAGCACCTCGGCATCGTGCACCCGGTACTTGCGGATCGCCTTCTCGGCGGCGGTGATCTCACCGTCGACTCCCGCGCCCTTCATCAGCACCAGCTCGCCCCCGGGTCGGAGCAGGGGAGCGGTCAGCGGGATCAGGGTGCGAAGCGCGCTCACGGCGCGGGCGGTCACCTGGTCGAGCGCGCCCTTGAGCTTCGATTCCTCGGCGCGGGCGCGAACGACCTCGACGTTGGCGAGGCTCGAGCTCGGCGGCCTGGCGCTCGAGCCATGCGACCCGACGCTCCATCGGCTCGATGAGCGTGAACGAGACATCCGGTCGCATGATCGCGAGCACGAGGCCCGGGAAGTCCCGCGCCGGAGCCGACATCACCGACGCGGCCGGGACGCAGCAGCGGCGCGACGAGCGCGCTGTTCAGGATGTGGCGGGTCCACAGGCGGGGGAGCTCGAGCGGCCCGATCAGGCCCAGCTCCTCGCCGTGGCGCGCGAGCGCCTCGGTGAACTGACGGCCCTGCTCGAGGTGCGGCGCCGAAGATCTCGGCGGCCGCCGCGGGCTCGGGTTCGAGTCCGTCGGTCATCGTTTCACGTGAAACGTCAGGCACCGCGGGTGATGATCGTGTGCCGGTCGGCGCCCTCGCCGCGCGACTCCGAGTGGAATCCGCGCTCGCTCACGAGGTCGTGCACGAGCTTGCGCTCGTACGACGACATCGGCGGGAGCGCGGCCTCGGCGGCGCCGCCCTCGATGCGCTCGACGGCGCGGTTCACGAGACCCGCGAGCTCGTTGCGTCGCACGTCGCGCGATCCGCCGATGTCGAGGATGAGGCGTGAGAACACGCCGGTCTTCGTCTGCACGGCGAGGCGCGTCAGCTCCTGCAGGGCGCTCACCGTGTCGGGCTTCGACAGCAGGTTGAGGTTCGCGCCGTCGCCGGCGTTCACCGACACGTAGGCGCGGCCGTTGCGGGCGTCGATGTCGATGTCGCCGTCGAGGTCGCAGATGTCGAGGAGTTCCTCGATGTAGTCCGCGGCGATGTCGCCTTCTTCTTCGAGCTGGGCGATCGATCGGTCGTCGGTCTCGTGCTGCACGTCGGTCATGGTCTACTTCCCGCCCTGCTTCTTCGCGCGAGCCTTGCTGACCGGCTGCTGGCGCTGTGTGGGTCTTCTTCTGTTCGGCGACGTCGTTCTCGGGCTTCTCCTCGACGACGAGCTTGCCCTTCTTGGCGAGGCGAGCCTCGCGGGCCTTCGCGGCCTCGCTGCCCGGCGTCGGCATGTTGCGGATGACCACGAACTGCTGGCCCATGGTCCAGAAGTTCGAGACGAGCCAGTAGAACATGACGCCGATGGGGAAGGCGACGCCCGAGAAGGCGAAGACGAGGGGGAGCAGGTAGAGGAGGATGCGCTGCTGGCGGAACATCGGGCTCGCCTTGGTCTCGGGCGACATGTTCTTCGAGACGATCTGCAGCTGCGTGATGAACTGCGACGCGGTCATCAGCACGATCATGACCGACGCGACGACCATGGTCTGCCACGGCTGACCGCCGTTGTTGAATGCCTCGATGAACGTCGAGCTGAGCGGCGCGCCGAGGAAGACTCGGCGTTCGCGAACGAGTCGGCGAGCTCCTGGCGTGAGGAGCGCCGACGCCGGCCTTGTCGTGCTGACGCGTCGTTCAGCACCGAGAACAGGCCGAAGAAGATCGGCATCTGCAGGAGCAGCGGCAGGCACGAGGAGAGCGGGTTGGTGCCCGTCTTCTTGTACAGCTCCATGGTCTCGCGCGACATCGCCTCGCGCGAGTACTGGTCCTTCTTGCCCTTGTACTTGTCCTGGATCTTCTTGAGCTGCGGCGCGACCTCGAGCATGCGGCGCTGGCTCTTGATCTGCCGGACGAAGATCGGGATCAGCGCCGCGCGCACCACGATGACGAGGCCGACGATCGAGAGCACCCACGTGACGCCGGCGTCGGGGTCGAGGCCGAAGAACGTCCACATCGAGTGGAAGGCGACGAGGATCAGCTCGATGACCCATTTGATGGGCCAGAGGATCATGACTGAGGATGTCCATGGGTGCGGGTCAGTCCTTTCGGGACAGGGTGGGGGAGGAGTTCGTGAGCGCCGGCTCTGCGGCGAGCGGGCGGAGGTGCGAGTGGCGCGCGATGCCGGCATCGAGCGTCGTCGGCGCGGCGGTGCTCGAGTTCGTGGGCGAGGCGCGCGGCCGCGGCATCCGCTTCGGCCTTCGGGAACATGCCCTTCGGCACGACCCAGCCGAACGTCGTGATGCGGTAGCGGTCGTGGCGGGCGGCGCGCACGTCGTCGATGCCGCCGGCCGTCCAGGGGTTGCAGCGCACGATGCGCCACGCCGTGAGGGCGGAGCCGACCAGCGAGACCCCGCTGCTGCACCGAACCGAGTCCGTAGGCCGAGCACGACGGGTAGTACCGGCAGACGTCGCCGTAGAGCGGCGAGATCAGCTGCGCGATAGGCCGCGAAGCAGCAGCACCCCGAGGTTGCGGGGGAGGAGCACGAGGAACAGGGCGAGGTCGCGCATCGTCAGCGACCCTTCGCGGCGAGCCGGCTGGGCCGACGCGGCGGAGTCGCCGGTGAACGGCGTCGAGCACCTCGGCGCGCAGCTCGCCCCACTCGGCCTCGGCGGCACCGGGCAGCGCGCGGACCACGACGTCGACGCCGTGGACGCCGTCGACCGAGTGCCTCGTGGCACACGGCCTTCAGCCGACGGCGGACGAGGTTGCGGCGCACGGCGCGTGCCGACCTTCTTCGAGACGATGAAGCCGAAGCGTGCGTCGGTGCCCGACTCCCGCGAGCGCAGATAGCTCACGGTGTGGGCACCGGCGACCTTCGCACCGCGGCGCACGATGACTCGATAGTCGTCGGCGCTCGTGATGCGATTGGCTTTGGCGAGCACCGAAGGACTACGCGGAGAGTTCGGTGCGACCCTTGGCGCGGCGTGCCGACAGGATGGCACGGCCGGCGCGGGTGCGCATGCGAAGGCGGAAGCCGTGCTTCTTGGCGCGACGACGGTTGTTCGGCTGGAACGTACGCTTGCTCATTCTTCTTCTCCGGCTGTTGGATCTCCGCGCCGCGCAGTGGATGCGATGCTGCGGCGGGAAAACTGGGTGCCCAAAGGGCTGGGGTCAACCTATTAAAACTACGGCCTCGGAGTCCCGGGGTCAAACCAGGTGCGGCTCGAACCCGGCGTAGTGCAAACGACACAGTATCCCGCGTACCTCGGGATACCCTGTGGATCGACACGCCCGGGTCGTCGAATCCCTCTCCCGGCATTTGTTCCCGGGGCCGTGATTCGCTACCGTGTGAGACCAGTTATCCCCAGCTTTGCACGCGGAATCCCGGGCGTCTTCCCGATTCTGCCCACAGGCGGTGGATAACGCTGTGAACACTTCGCCTCGCGCCGCTTGCATCGTCGATCGGGGGATCGATCAGCGGCACACGACGGCACCGAACGAATGCGGGGAACGATGACAGAGCAGCCCATCTCCGACACATGGGCGACCGTCCTCGACCGGCTTTCCGACGACGACGCGATCACGCCGATGCTCCAGGGCTTCCTCAACCTGGTCGAGCCGAAGGGCATCGCCGCCGGCACGTTCTACCTCGAGGTGCCGAACGACTTCACCGCGAGCATGCTCAACCAGCGGATGCGGGTCTCCCTCCTCTCGGCGATGAGCGCCATCGACGTCGCCGTCGTCGGTCACGTCGTTCTACGTCGTCGTCAATCCCGAGCTCGAGGAGGCCCGCGTCCCCGACCCGCAGCCCGCCGCGCTCGACGACTACCCGAATCCGGTCGAGCTGCCGGCGTCGCCGCAGTCGGTGTTCGAGAACACGGGCGCCGATCGGCCGCGCGACGCGCGGCTCAACCCGAAGTACTCCTTCGACAGCTTCGTGATCGGCCAGTCCAACCGCTTCGCGCACGCCGCGGCGGTCGCGGTCGCCGAGGCGCCGGCGAAGGCCTACAACCCGCTCTTCATCTACGGCGACTCGGGCCTCGGCAAGACCCACCTCCTGCACGCCATCGGCCACTACGCGATGAGCCTGTATCCCGGCATCCGCGTGCGCTACGTGTCGTCCGAGGAGTTCACGAACGACTTCATCAACTCGATCGCGAACAACCGCGGCTCGCTCTTCCAGCAGCGGTACCGCAACATCGACATCCTGCTGATCGACGACATCCAGTTCCTGCAGGGCAAGGCGGAGACGCAGGAGGCGTTCTTCCACACCTTCAACACCCTGCACGACCACAACAAGCAGGTCGTGATCACGAGCGACGTGCCGCCGAAGCACCTCACCGGCTTCGAGGACCGCATGCGCAGCCGCTTCGAGTGGGGCCTGATCACCGACGTCCAGGCGCCCGACCTCGAGACCCGCATCGCGATCCTCCGCAAGAAGGCGCAGTCCGAGCGCCTCCAGGTGCCCGACGAGATCCTCGAGTACATGGCGTCGAAGGTGTCGAGCAACATCCGCGAGCTCGAGGGCACGCTCATCCGCGTCACCGCGTTCGCGAGCCTGAACCGCACGCCGGTCGACATGCCGCTCGTGCAGACGGTGCTGAAGGACCTCATCACGGATGACACCGACAACGTCGTGGCGCCGGTCGACATCATCACGGCGACGGCCGAGTACTTCAAGCTGACCGTCGACGACCTCTACGGATCGAGCCGCTCGCAGGCCGTCGCCACCGCTCGCCAGATCGCGATGTACCTCTGCCGCGAGCTCACGAGCCTGTCGCTCCCGAAGATCGGGCAGCTCTTCGGCAACCGCGACCACACCACCGTGATGTACGCGAACAAGAAGATCTCCGAGCTCATGAAGGAGCGCCGGTCGATCTACAACCAGGTCACCGAGCTCACCGCACGCATCAAGCAGACGAGCCGCTACCGCTGATCGGATGCCGCGGTCGACCGCCGGTCGACCGTCGGTCGATCGCCGCATCGGACCGGCAGCCTCGACGTCTGCAGCGTCCCGATCGTCGCGACGCTCCGGCGACCACGATCGACGCCGTCGTCGCCACGAGCCCTTCAGCGCCCCTCGGAGGCGATTCCCACAGCTGTGGAGAAGTTGTGGATTGTTAACGAGCAACCCCGCTGCGCCTGTTGAGACAGGGCGTCGGCCTGTGCATAACGCCGTGCCGCCCACGTCGCCGGCTCGCGGCATCCGCACGCGAATCCACACACTGTGCACAGATCGGATGGGCCGACTCGGGCGTCGTTCCGCGGATCCCCGAACACCATCCACAGTTTCCACAACGGTTAACACCGTTAAGAGAGAACTGGTTAACCGGGGATCCCGACAACATTCGATCGGGTCGGCGGCACGCACGCTCGACGTCGCACCGGGTGCAGCACTCGTCGCGCGCTCGGCACGCGATCCCGATCGCCCGCGCCGGGAAGCGAGCCTGCGCGATAGCATGGGAGCCACCCCAGCGACATCCACGACGGGAGAACCGTGAAGTTCCAGGTCAATCGCGACGTCTTCAGTGAGGCCGTTTCCTTCGCCGTCAAGCTCCTGCCGCAGCGCACCACGCTGCCGATCCTGTCGGGTGTGCTCATCCAGGCGAACGACGACGGCCTCGTGCTCTCCTCCTTCGACTACGAGGTGTCCTCGCAGACCGAGATCCAGGCCGACGTCGAGGAGACCGGCACCGTGCTCGTCTCCGGCCGCCTCCTCGCCGAGATCGCCGGCCGGCTGCCGAACGCACCCGTGCGCGTCGCCACCGAGGAGTCCCGCATCTCCGTGAGCTGCGGCTCCGCGAGCTTCACCCTGCTGTCGATGCCGGTCGAGGAATACCCGTCGATCCCCGAGATCGGCGCCGAGTCGGGCGTCGTGCCCGCCGAGGAGTTCGCCACCGCCGTCGCGCAGGTCGCCGTCGCCGCGTCGCGCGACGACGTCACCCCCGTCATCACCGGCGTGCAGCTCGAGGTGCGCGAGAACAACCTCAGCCTCGTCGCCACCGACCGCTACCGCGTCGCCGTGCGCGAGATCGAGTGGGACGGCGGCGGTGTCGCGAGCGAGCGAGTCGGTCACCGCGCTCGTCCCGGCCCGCACGCTGCAGGAGGTCGGCAAGACGTTCGGCCACTCGGGCACCATCTCGGTCGCGATCACGAGCCGCGACGACCGCGAGCTCATCGCGTTCAGCGCCGAGAAGAAGACCGTGACGTCGCTGCTCATCAAGGGCAACTTCCCGCCGGTGCGCCGGCTGTTCCCCGAGACCGTCGACAACTACGCGGTCATGAACACCGCCGACCTCATCGAGGCCACCCGCCGCGTCGCCCTCGTGCTCGAGCGCGAGGCCGCGCTGCGCTACAGCTTCACGGCCGACGGCCTCACCCTCGAGGCGATCGGCAGCGAGCAGGCCCAGGCGTCCGAGACGATCGACGCGATCCTCACCGGCGACGACACCGTGGTGTCGCTCAAGCCGCAGTTCCTGCTCGACGGCCTCGGCGCCGTGCACTCGGAGTTCGTGCGCATCTCGTTCACGAAGACCGAGAACCCCAACAAGCCGGGCCCCGTGCTCATCACCAGCCAGTCCTCGCGCGAGCAGGCCGGCGCCGACACGCTACCGCTACCTGCTGCAGCCCAACCTCCTGCTGCGCTGAATCCGTCGGCGCCGGTCGCCGATGCCGGCGCGTCGATGCGCGAGCGGCGCGGACGTCCGGCGGCTCCGGTCGGCGGTCGCGGGTAGCGTTGATCCGGTCCGATGGTCGGGAAGGGAGCCCAGCGTGCACGTCGCCCGCCTCTCCCTCACCGACTACCGCAACTACGAGCGCGCCGAGCTCGTGCTCGGGCCGGGCGCCACGGTGTTCGTCGGGCGCAACGGGCAGGGCAAGACCAACCTCGTCGAGTCGATCGGCTACCTCGCCACACTCGGTTCGCACCGCGTCTCGGGCGACCAGGCGCTGATCCGGGCCGGGGCGGATGCCGCGATCGTGCGGGCGCTGCTCACCCACGGCGACCGCGAGCTGCTCGTCGAGCTGCAGCTCAACCGGCAGGGCGCGAATCGCGCCCAGCTCAACCGCTCGCCCGTGAAGACCCGCGAGCTGCCGCGCTACGCGCACAGCGTGCTGTTCGCACCCGAAGACCTGGCCATCGTGCGCGGCGAGCCGTCGGTGCGTCGGCGCATGCTCGACGAGCTGCTCGTGCAGCGCACCCCGCGACTCTCGGGCGTGATGGCCGACTACGAGCGGGTGCTCAAGCAGCGCAACTCGCTGCTGAAGAGCGCCAGGGCCCGCGGGCTCGTCGGCCGACAAGCTCCCGACGCTCGACATCTGGGACGAACGGCTCGTCGCAGCTCGGCTCCGAGCTCATCGACCAGCGGGTCGCGCTCATCGACGAGCTCGCGCAGCCGCTCGCCGACGCCTACCGCGTCGATCGTCGACGCCGACCACGCACCCGAACTGCGACCGTCGCTCTCGATCGACGGCGCCGACCCCGACGACGAGGGCGCTCGCGGATGCCGCGCCGGTCGACGGCCGACCGCCGACGGTCCGACCGACGTCCGACACCCGCCACCGCTTCACCGAGGCGCTCCGCGTGCTGCGGCCGAAGGAGCTCGAGCGCGGCATCACGCTCGTCGGCCCGCACCGCGACGACGTGGTGCTGCTCCTCAACGGCCTGCCCGCCAAGGGGTACGCGAGCCACGGCGAATCATGGTCGTTCGCGCTCGCACTCCGCCTGGCGTCGGCCGAGCTCCTGCGCCGCGACTCGACCACCGGCGACCCGGTGCTCGTGCTCGACGACGTGTTCGCCGAGCTCGACCGGATGCGCCGCGAGCGCCTCGCCGCCGCGATCGGCGGCTTCGAGCAGGTGCTCGTCACCGCCGCGGTGCTCGAGGACGTGCCCGAGCCGCTGACGGCCCGCATCGTGCACATCGACGCCGGCCGCATCGTCGAGGAGGAGGGCGACGACGGATGCCTGAGGCGCACGATCCGAGGCGGCGCGCGTCTACCAGCACTTCCGCGAGATCTTCGGCGACACCAGCGCCGCGCCCCGGGCCGTGCCCGCAACCGCACGCGAGAGATCACCGGCAGCGAGCCGTTCACGCCCGGACGCGACCCGAAGCCGCTGGGCGACGCGATCGACGGGCTCACCACGCAACTCGGATGGGCGGCCCCGATGGCGCAGCACGAGATGCTCGCGTCGTGGGCCGAGGTGGCCGGCGAGGAGACCGCGAAGCACTCCGAGCCGATCGCGATCGAGAACGGCGTGCTGCAGGTGCGCTGCGAGTCGACGGCATGGGCGACGCAGCTCCGCCTGATGCGCACCGAACTCGTCACGCGCATCCTCGATCGGTACCCGGGCGCCGGGGTCGAGACGATCCGCTTCCAAGGGCCGGATGCCCCCACCTGGAAAAGGGGTCCCAGATCGGTTCCAGGGCGTGGTCCGCGCGATACCTACGGCTGAGACGGCAAATTCGGTCACTCCGCCTGTGTCATCGCCTCAGATCGGCGCTTCCGGGCTGCGGTCGACCCTCCGTTTGATAGGATGAAGGGTCGCCAGAATGACGGTCAGGAGCCCGATTCACACATGACAGCCGAACCCACGAAGGCCCAGCAGAAGCCGGCATACGGCGCTGATGACATCCAGGTTCTCGAGGGCCTCGAAGCGGTTCGCAAGCGGCCGGGCATGTACATCGGGTCGACCGGGCCCCGCGGACTCCACCACCTCGTCTACGAGATCGTCGACAACTCCGTCGACGAGGCGCTCGCAGGGTATGCGACCACCATCGACGTCACGATCCTGCCCGACGGCGGCGTGCGCGTCATCGACGACGGCCGCGGCATCCCCGTCGACATCCACAAGACCGAGGGCCGCTCCACGGTCGAGGTCGTGCTCACGGTGCTGCACGCCGGCGGCAAGTTCGGCGGCGGCGGATACGCGGTGTCGGGCGGACTGCACGGCGTCGGGTCATCCGTCGTCAACGCGCTCTCGTCGCGGCTCGACGTCGAGGTGCGACGCCAGGGCTCCGTGTGGACGCCAGTCGTACACGGTCGGCGTGCCCGACGCGCCGCTCGTCGAAGGGCGAGGCATCCGACGCCACCGGCACGACCATCACGTTCTGGCCGAGCCCCGACGTCTTCGAGACCGTCGAGTTCGACTACGAGACGCTCCGCACCCGGTTCCAGCAGATACGCGTTCCTGAACAAGGGCCTGCGCATCACGCTCACCGACCTCCGCGCGGGCAAGGAGGAGATCGATCCCGAGGACACCCCGACGACCGGCGCGATCACCATCCACCCGCGCACCGACACGTTCCTGTACGAGCGCGGCCTCGTCGACTACGTCGAGTACCTCAACCGCTCGAAGAAGTCCGACCTCGTGAACGACGAGATCATCTCGTTCGAGTCCGAGGACACCGATCGCAAGATCGCGCTCGAGGTCGCGATGCAGTGGACCACGGCGTACACCGAGTCCGTGCACACCTACGCGAACACGATCAACACGCACGAGGGCGGCACCCACGAAGAGGGCTTCCGCGCCGCGCTGACGACGCTCATCAACCGCTACGCGCGCGAGAAGGGCATCCTCAAGGAGAAGGACGACAACCTCTCCGGCGACGACGTGCGCGAGGGCCTCACCGCCGTGATCTCGGTCAAGCTCTCCGAGCCGCAGTTCGAGGGCCAGACCAAGACGAAGCTCGGCAACACCGAGGCGAAGTCGTTCGTGCAGAAGGTCACGGGCGACCAGCTCGGCGACTGGTTCGAGCGCAACCCCACGCAGGCCCGCGACATCATCCGCAAGGCGATCCAGGCGGCCACCGCCCGCATCGCCGCGCGCAAGGCGCGCGAGGCCACCCGCCGCAAGGGCCTGCTCGAGTCGGGCGGCATGCCCGGCAAGCTCAAGGACTGCTCGTCGAAGGACCCGTCGATCTCCGAGATCTTCATCGTCGAGGGCGACTCGGCCGGCGGCTCCGCCGTGCAGGGCCGCAACCCCGAGACGCAGGCCATCCTGCCGCTGCGCGGCAAGATCCTGAACGTCGAGAAGGCCCGCCTCGACCGCGCCCTCGCGAACAACGAGGTGCAGGCGATGATCACGGCGTTCGGCGCCGGCATCGGCGAGGACTTCAACACCGAGAAGGCCAGGTACCACAAGATCGTGCTCATGGCCGACGCCGACGTCGACGGCCAGCACATCACGACCCTGCTGCTGACCCTGCTGTTCCGCTACATGCGCCCGCTCATCGAGCTCGGCTACGTCTACCTCGCCCAGCCGCCGCTCTACCGCCTCAAGTGGACCAACGCCGAGCACCAGTTCGTCTACTCCGACAAGGAGCGCGACCTGCTGCTCGCCGACGGCACCGCGCGCGGCTGGCGCATCCCGAAGGACAACGGCATCCAGCGCTACAAGGGCCTCGGCGAGATGAACCACCAGGAGCTGTGGGAGACCACGATGAACCCCGAGACCCGCACGCTGCTGCAGGTCACCATGGAGGACGCGGCCGCCGCCGACGAGATCTTCTCGACCCTGATGGGCGAGGACGTCGAGAGCCGCCGCAACTTCATCCAGAAGAACGCGAAGGACGTGCGTTTCCTTGACATCTGATGTTCTGAATCCCGGCGCCGACGACACCGAGGGCCCCGGCATCCACGGCAGGATCGACCAGGTCGACCTGCAGCTCGAGATGCAGCGGTCGTACCTCGACTACGCGATGAGCGTGATCGTGGGCCGCGCCCTGCCCGACGTGCGCGACGGCCTCAAGCCCGTGCACCGCCGCGTGATCTACGCGATGTACGACGGCGGCTACCGCCCCGACAAGTCGTTCTCGAAGTGCGCCCGCGTGGTCGGCGACGTCATGGGCCAGTTCCACCCGCACGGCGACACCGCGATCTACGACGCGCTCGTGCGCCTCGTGCAGCCGTGGAGCCTGCGCTACCCGCTCGCGCTCGGCCAGGGCAACTTCGGCTCGCCCGGCAACGACGGCGCGGCCGCCCCTCGGTACACCGAGACGAAGATGGCGCCGCTCGCGCTCGAGATGGTGCGCGACATCGAGAAGGACACCGTCGACTTCCAGGACAACTACGACGGCCACACGCAGGAGCCGTCGATCCTGCCGGCGCGCTTCCCGAACCTGCTCGTCAACGGCTCGGTCGGCATCGCCGTCGGCATGGCGACGAACATCCCGCCGCACAACCTGCGCGAGGTGGCATCCGGCGCCCAGTGGTACCTCGAGCACCCCGAGGCCTCGCGCGAGGAGCTGCAGGAAGCGCTCATCCAGCGCATCAAGGGCCCCGACTTCCCGACCGGCGCGCAGATCCTCGGCGTCAAGGGCATCAACGACGCCTACCGCACGGGCCGCGGGTCGATCACGATGCGCGCGGTCGTCTCGGTCGAGGAGCTGCAGGGTCGCACCTGCCTCGTCGTCACCGAGCTGCCCTACCAGGTCAACCCCGACAACCTCGCGATCAAGATCGCCGACCTCGTGAAGGACGGCAGGATCGGCGGCATCGCCGACATCCGCGACGAGACCTCGGGCCGCACCGGCCAGCGCCTCGTGATCGTGCTGAAGCGCGACGCGGTGGCCAAGGTCGTGCTGAACAACCTCTACAAGCACACGCAGCTGCAGGAGAACTTCGGCGCGAACATGCTCGCGATCGTCGACGGCGTGCCCCGCACCCTGTCGATCGACGGCTTCATCGCGCACTGGGTCGACCACCAGATCGACGTCATCGTGCGCCGCACGCAGTTCCTCCTGCGCGAGGCCGAGGCGCGCATGCACATCCTGCGCGGCTACCTCAAGGCGCTCGACGCGCTCGACGAGGTCATCGCGCTCATCCGCCGCTCGCCCACGGTCGAGGAGGCCCGCGACGGGCTGATCAAGCTGCTCGACATCGACGAGCTGCAGGCGCGCGCGATCCTCGAGCTGCAGCTGCGTCGCCTCGCGGCGCTCGAGCGCCAGAAGATCATCGACGAGGCCGAGGAGCTCGCCGCCGCTCATCGCCGACTACCAGGCGATCATCGCGTCGCCCGAGCGCCAGCGCACGATCGTCTCCGACGAGCTCGCCGAGATCGTCGCGAAGTTCGGCGACGAGCGGCGCACGCACATCCTCCCGGGCTTCGACGGCGACATGTCGGTCGAAGACCTGATCCCCGAGGAGGAGATGGTCGTCACCGTCACCCGCGGCGGCTACGTCAAGCGCACCCGCAGCGACAACTACCGCTCGCAGCACCGCGGCGGCAAGGGCGTGAAGGGCGCGCAGCTGCGCGCCGACGACGTGGTCGAGCACTTCTTCGTCACGACGACGCACCACTGGCTCCTGTTCTTCACGAACATGGGCCGGGTCTACCGGGCGAAGGCGTACGAGATCCAGGAGGGCGGCCGCGACGCCAAGGGCCAGCACGTCGCCAACCTGCTCGAGATGCAGCCCGACGAGCAGATCGCCGAGATCCTCGACATCCGCGACTACGAGGTCGCCAAGTACCTCGTGCTCGCCACGCGCGACGGGCTCGTGAAGAAGACCGACCTCACCGCGTACGACACCAACCGCTCGCGCGGCGTCATCGCGATCAACCTGCGCGAGGGCGACGAGCTCGTCTCGGCGATGCTCGCCGACGAGCACGACGAGATCCTGCTCGTCTCGAAGAAGGGCATGTCGCTCCGCTTCGAGGCGACCGACGAGGCGCTGCGGCCCATGGGCCGCTCGACGTCGGGCGTGAAGGGCATGAGCTTCCGCGGCGGCGACAGCCTGCTCGAGGCATCCGTCGTCGCCCACTCGAACGGCGCGGATCGCCGAGCGCCGAAGCGGGTCCCGAGCCGCGACGCAGCGGCGACGAGGCAACGGGCAGAAGCTCAGCCCTCGGACACCTACGTGTTCGTCGTCACCGAGGGCGGCTACGCCAAGCGCACCGCGCGTCGAGGAGTACCGCAAGCAGCAGCGCGGCGGACTCGGCATCAAGGTCGCCAAGCTCAACGAGGACCGCGGCGACCTCGCGGGCGCGCTCATCGTCGTCCAGCGGCGACGAGGTGCTTGTGGTTCTTGCCAGCGGCAAGGTGGTACGCTCTGACGTCGCCGAGGTTCCCGCCAAGGGCAGGGACACGATGGGCGTCGTGTTCGCGAAGTTCGCGGACGACGACCGGATCATCGCCATCGCGAAGAATTCCGAACGGAATCTCGTGGAGGAGGCCGCAGAGTCCGAAGCGGCCGAGCCCGCGGGAGAGGAGTAACCGTCTATGAGTAGCGTCGCCGAGAAGCTGGCCCGCAAGTCGAACCGCCGGCCCCCGGCCAAGCAGGTGCGCCTGCGGCTCGTCTACATCGACTTCTGGTCGGCGGTGAAGCTGTCGTTCCTCGTCGCCGTGTGCTTCGCGGTCATCAGCATCGTGGTGACGTTCCTCATCCACACGGTGCTGAGCTCGACCGGCATCTTCGAGCAGGTCAACTCGCTCGTGCAGGATGTCGCCGGCTCGAGCGGCGACCTCACGTCGGTGCTCTCGCTCGGCAACGTCATGGGCTTCGCGGTCGTCGCGGCGCTGCTGAACCTCGTCGTGACCACCGCGCTCGGCGCGATCCTGGCCGTGCTCTACAACCTCAGCGTCAAGATCACGGGCGGCCTGCTCGTCGGCTTCACGAACAACTGACGCCGACCTCGGCTCGATTCGGAGATTCCCGCAGCGTCGGGTAGTCTTTCCTTCGGCCGAAATTCGGGGATATAGCTCAGGCGGTTAGAGCGCTTCGCTGATAACGAAGAGGTCCGAGGTTCAAGTCCTCGTATCCCCACTCCGATAACTCCACACACGCGGATGCCCCGCAGCATCCGCTCGGGGGCCTTAGCTCAGTTGGTAGAGCGCCTGCTTTGCAAGCAGGATGTCAGGAGTTCGAATCTCCTAGGCTCCACACAGTAGTCACCGGCTCGTCGGCCATTGCCGGCGAGCCGCGGTCGTCTCCGCTTCAGCCGATGCCCACGATGATGCCGATGAGCTCCTCGGTGCTGTAACCGTGCTGGCGGGCGAACTCGACGAGTTCACCGCGAGCGTTGCACCAGGGCGCCACGCTCGGGCACCGCGGCGACGGAGATGCCACGCCCCCGTCGGAACTCGAGCAGCCCTTCGTCGCGCAGGAGCCGAAGCGCGCGCAGGACGGTGTTCGCGTTGACGCCGAGGACGGCGGCCAGGTCCTTCGCGGGCGGCAACCGTTCACCGGGTCCCGCCTCGCCATCCGCGATCGATCTTCGGATCTCGCCGGCCACCTGCTCGTACAGAACAGTCCGATCGTTCCGGTCGAGCTTGACATCCATCATGGTGCTATTGAGAATGCCTTCATTGGATGGAGCAGGCAACATGAGCACCGCCGAACCCCGTTCCCCAACCGGCCGAGACGACGACGTGACCGCCGAGGGCCGGAGCGACTCGAGCGATGGGGCGGATACACATTCCAGGCCGGATGAACCGACCCAAGCGGATCGCCCTGCACACTCGGGCAAGACCGACGCCACGGCACCCGCGATCGAGAACGGTGCGATCTCGGATGCCCGCCGCCGCGCACGGAGACGGCGGGCCGGATTCGCACTCATCGCGGCAGCTTCCGCACTGGCCTTGGTGGGGAGCGCGTTCGCCGTCTTCGGGGGGCCGACCGATGCCCCTGCAGGCGCGCCCGCACCCGACGAGCGCGGGATAACCGCGGCTCCCGTGAACGCGGGCACGGCTGACGTCATCGGAGTGTGGGCCAAGATTCACGAAGGCTGGATCTACGTGTACGACGACGGTCGGGTGCTCTCCCATCCCGACTTCGGTTCCATCTCCGAACGCCGACTCAGTCCGCGCGGCGTGGACCTCATTCGCCGCGGGACGCTCGCGCCGCAGGACCTCCAGCTCTACCTCGACCATGACCACGGTGCCCGCGGAGGTGTGGTCCGACCCCATCCCCGACGCTTATCGGCCCGACCGGTACGCGGTCTGCAAGCTCAACGTGGACGGCTACTCCCGAGGACGGCGATGTGCTGGGCGACGTGGGGTCGATCTGGCGTCGCCTCCCCGCGCATGTGCAGGCTCTCCTTCGTGCAGGCCGGATATTGAGCTTCATGGACGACTCCCTGGACGAGAACGGCGACGTCATCGGGCAGGACGGCCACCACATCGAGCCCGGCCCCGGGGTCGGCCTGTTTCGTGTTGAGCCCGGGCCAGACGCGAGCCGTCTGGGCGCACACACTGGCACCGGAGGGCTCCCGAGAGGAAGACGGCGAGTTGCTGATGAGCGACACGACCTTCGCCGAACCGGAAGGGGTCATCGACTCGGACTTCGATGCTCGTGGCCGTCCCGTTCCTGCCCCACGGCGGCTGGGTCCTCTGGGGCGGCTGACGACCTGCGTCAGATCACGATGAATCCGGCCGAGACCACGATCCAGCCGATTCCGCCGATGATCACCGCGCACAGCACGACCGCGCCCCACCCGAAGGCCCATTGCCGACGCTCCCGCGGCACCGACATCGCGGTCGCGACCGCGGCGACGCCGACCGCGAGCGCGAGGAGCGTGCTCGACGCGGCGGCCTGCTGACGCAGCTCAGGCCGCAGTACGATCCCCCAGCCATCGCCGGGCAGATCACCGGCAGCAGGGACGCGAGCCAGAACAGGGCGATGCCGGCCCCGACCGCGACCACGGCCTGGAGGAGGATCGACCGGTTCACCTCGTCCCGCATGCAGGGATGCTAGCGAGGCGGATGCCGCGCCGACACCTTCCGTGATGAAGCCGTGATCGCCGTGATGAAGCTGTGATCCGCGTGCCTCGAGTCGCCGGCGCCGACGGCTACGCGAGACCGGCGATGATGTCCAGGACCTCCTGCGTGCTGTACCCGTGGTGCCGCGCGAACTCCATGAGTTCGCGTGACCGCTGCACGACCGCGCCGCGTTCGGGTGCGGCGGCGACGGAGATGCCCCTCCCGCGTCGGAACTCGAGCAGACCCTCGTCGTCGCAGGAGGCGAAGGGCTCGCAACACGGTGTTCGTGTTGACGCCGAGCACCGCCGCGAGGTCCTTCGCCGGCGGGAGCCGCTCGCCCGGCGCAGCCTCTCCCGTCGGCGATCGACCTCCTGATCTCGCCGGCGACCTGCTCGTACAGGTCGGTCCGATCGTTCCGGTCGAGCTTGACGTCGATCATGATGCTAATGATAATAACTTCATTGGCTGGAGCAGGCAACATGAGCACCACCAGGCCCCGAACTCCGTTCGGAAATGGCGACGAAGTCATCTCCGGAGGCCGCCGCGACGCCGATCTGCGCCGGGGGCTTCCAGGTTCGTGTCCTTCGGGCTCGGGTTCGCTGAACGCACCACTTGCCGCCGCAGCGCTGGCCCTCGTACTCACTCTGCTCGGGTGCGCCGCCACAGACGACGACCAGACGCTCGGCGCCGAACGCCGTTCCGAGCGAACAGGAGTCGACGTCCCCGGCGCCCTCCTTGGAGGGGACCCCCTTCGCAGCTCTCGCAGCCGGTACGCAATCCGCCCCGAGCTTCTGGCCCTCGCTCACCTTCACGGCCCCCGACGGATGGCTCACCGAGCCCGCGGCAGAGGGACTCCTCGCACTCACGCCGGACACCGCCGAGAACCGCGAACGGATCCAAGCGGGCGGTCCTCCTGTCACATTCGTGAACGTGCTCCCCGACATCGGTGCCGCAGCCGAGGATTGCGGGGAAGGGGCAGCACCCGGCGTCGGGCCGGCGGCGAGCGACATCGTCGGCGCTCTGTCGACCCGACCGGGCCTGAGCACGAGCGGACCCGTCGCCGTCACGATCGGCGGGCTGTCCGGTCAGCAGATCGATGTCTCCATCGCCACGGACTGGACGGGGAACTGTTCGGGCGGCGGTCCCTTCGTCCCGCTGGTGTATTCGCCCGACTTCATCTCGTGGGGGGCCGAGCCCGGTGAGCAGTTCCGAATCATCGTCCTCGACGTGGCCGGCCTCCCGAGCGGGATGCATGCCACGGTCATGATCGTCATCTACTCGGCTGAGGCCGCTGCGTGGGACGATCACCTCTCGGCCTCGACAGCGGTCATCGAGACATTCGATTTCGACACGAGCCCGCCTCGCCGCTGATCGATGCGCTCTGCGTCACGGCGGTGGCGAGTCGGCCGCCGGGGTCGAACGAGGTGCGGTTCGTACAGTGACGTGATGGACATCCGCATCGCCGCGTACGGCGTGATCATCCGGGACGGGCAGATCCTGCTCTCGCACTGGAACGAGCACGGGCGGTCGGGATGGACGCTTCCGGGCGGCGGCATCGAGGGCTCGGAGCATCCGGTGGTCGCGGCGAAGCGCGAGATCTTCGAGGAGACCGGCTACGAGGCATCCGTCGATCGACTGCTCGGCATCGACACGATGGTCGTGCCCGCGGCGAAGCGGCACTCGGGCACGGTGCCGCTCTACGCGATGCGCGTCGTCTACCGCGCGACCGTGCTCGGCGGCGAGCTCCGCAACGAGGTCGGCGGCTCGAGCGACGAGGCGCGCTGGTTCCCGCTCGCCGAGGTGCCGCGGCTCAAGCGCGTGAGCCTGCTCGACATCGCGCTGCGCCTGAACGAGGCGGAGCCCGCGGACGGGGTGGCGCCGCCGGCGCCGTGAGCGACGGGCCGACCGGCTCGCGCACGACGGCGACGACGACAACGCAGCGACCGGGTCGGCCGGTGCGCTCTCGACGCCGCCGTGCGAAGCCGAGGCCCCCGCGGGCCGCTTCCCCATCGAAGCGGGGACGAGCCGCGGGGGCTCGGTGATCGGGGTACCCATGGCGATCAGGCCAGCGGGGTGCCGAGCGTGACGAGACGGTACTGCTCGTCGTGTGCACGGTTCGCGAGCTGCGCGGTCTGACGACGCAGGTGCACCGCGTCGTGCGCTGCGGCGCTCGTCCTGGCGACGGCTCCACGCGAGCAGCGCGAGGCCGGCGCGGCGAGCGAGCCGTTCGTGCAGTCGGCGTGCCTGGGCACGCAGTTCGGTGGCTTGGCCCTGTCGAGCCGAACCTGCGGTGAGAGAACTCGTGTTCACGATCATTCCTTCGGTTGGTGGTGATGCTGGTGGTGGAGCCGGTCCGGCGGGTGCCGGGACGGCGCGATGATCCGTCGGTGGTGCCGGGAGGCGTGCGCCCGGGACGAATCGGCGCGAGAGCACGCGTGTGCGAGGCGGATGCGGGCGCGCGAGAGGCGCGCCGGCGGGGCGGGGGTCGGGCGGTGTCCGGCGGGACTGGGTCCGACGCGGCATCCGTGGGTCGACGGGGACCATGACGATCGAGGTCGACGGATGCTGCGGCGGATGCCGCGGGTCACGCCCGAGCGGGCGGAGTGACGATCAGGCGCTGACGCGCGGGTCGTCGAGGCGGACTAGCAGGCCGGCCACGCGAGGAGGACTCCCGTGTGCGGCTCGTGAACATAGACTGTGCATCATGGGTATCAACTCCTCTCGGGATTTCTGGTTTGTCAGGGCCGAGAGTTGACACTAGCGGGATCCTCACGCCGAACGCAAGGCGATTTCCCAGATTCGTCGGAAATCAGTGCTGGCACTGAGGGGCGCGAGCGGACGATTCCGGGCACGACGAAGGCCCCGCCGTGCGATGGGCGGGGCCTTCGTGAAGTTCGTCAGACGGAGGGAGTGGTCGTGCCGTGGCGTCGGGCTCGTCGTCGGCGACCCACAGCTCGTCGTCGGCGCGGAACGTCTGCCAGACGGCGTACGCGACGCCGGCCGCGGCGATGATGCCGGCGCCGATCGCGAGGT
Source organism: uncultured Actinomycetota bacterium (assembly GCA_963709115.1). Taxonomy (GTDB): domain Bacteria; phylum Actinomycetota; class Actinomycetes; order Actinomycetales; family Microbacteriaceae; genus Agromyces. Next base: position 79,945 of record CAVPVF010000013.1, on the reverse strand, counting down.
AGGTGCCGACGCCCGGACCCTGCTTCTGCTTCGACCACGGCGGCCGCACGCGGCGAGACGCGCTCGACCGCACGACGCACGCGGGCGTCGTTCGCGATGTCGCCGATCGCGAGCACCGAGCCGAGCGCATTGCCGAGCGTGCGCTCCGCCGTGTCGCCCGCGGAGCGCGCGAGAGCTCTTCGCCTGCTCCACGCTGGGACGGACGTAGCCCTCGTAGCCGGTGCGAACGCGCGGAACGACCTCCTCGCGCGTGAGGTGGCCGAGTTGGCGGCTCGCCTCCCGCGCGACGGTGTTGGCGTGCTCGAGCAGGTCCTGCTGATTCCCCCAGAGTTCCTGACGCACTGCTGCGCAGCCGCTTGAGTTCCTTCCGGCGCTTGCGTGACAGGCTCATCTCGACCTCCATCGTTGTGCAGCGAATCACTCCATCTTGCCACCGAAACGGCTGGAAGCGGGGTGGGAGTCGGAATCCTTCATGCCGGTTGACGAATCCGCCCGTGACAGAATAAGGACCATGCCGATTCACACCGCAGTCGCGACCCTCAACACCAACCACGGCCCGATCAAGGTCGACCTCTACGGCCACCAGGCTCCGAAGACCGTCAAGAACTTCGTCGGCCTCGCGACCGGTGAGATCGAGTGGACGCACCCCGCCACCGGTGAGAAGTCCAACGACCCGCTGTACGACGGCGTGGTCTTCCACCGCATCATCCCCGGCTTCATGATCCAGGGCGGCGACCCGCTCGGCCAGGGCGTCGGCGGCCCGGGCTACCAGTTCGACGACGAGATCAACTCCGAGCTCGACTTCACCGAGCCCTACGTGCTCGCCATGGCGAACGCCGGCATCCAGGGCGGCCGCGGCACCAACGGCTCGCAGTTCTTCATCACGGTCGGCCCCACCACGTGGCTGCAGGGCAAGCACACCATCTTCGGCAAGGTCACGGATGCCGACGAGCCAGGCCGTCGTCGACAAGCTCGCCTCGGTTCCCACCGACGGGCGCGACCGCCCCCTCGAGGACGTCGTGATCGAGAGCATCACGATCGAGCAGGTCTGACCGCCGCGGTGACCGACGCCGGCGCCGAGCGATCGAACTTCTGCTACCGGCATCCCGACCGGCAGAGCTACATCCTCTGCCAGCGCTGCGGGCGCACGATCTGCCCTGAGTGCCAGACGCAGGCGCCGGTCGGCGTGATCTGCCCCGAGTGCATGCGCGAGCAGCGCGCGTCGGCGCCGCGCACGAAGCCGGCGGTGCTCACGCGCGCGCGCTCGGCGGCCGGCCGCGGCGCGCCCGTCGTGACGTATTCCCTCATCGGCATCACCGTCGCTCGTCTTCCTGCTGCAGTCGATCCCGGGCCTCGCGCGTCACCGACCGCGCTGTTCTACGCCCGGTGTCTACTCGATCCGCGGTCAACTTCGAGCCGTGGCGCATGATCACGTCGGTGTTCGTGCACTCGACCGGCGCTGATCTTCCACGTGCTGCTCAACATGTACACGCTGTGGATCTTCGGGCAGCTGCTCGAGGCGATGCTCGGGCGCTGCGCGGTTCCTCGCGCTCTACCTGATGCAGCGGGCTCGCCGGTTCGGTGGGCGTGCTCTGGCTCGCCGACCCCGACCGGCAGGTGCGTCGGGGCATCCGGCGCGATCTTCGGACTGATGGGCGCGTTCCTCGTCATCCAGCGACGCCTCGGCGGCAGACCGACGCAGCTCTTCGTGCTGCTCGGCGATCAACCTGGCGATCGGGTTCATCCCCGGCTTCAACATCGCGTGGCAGGCGCACCTCGGCGGGCTCATCGGCGGCGCGCTCGTCGGACTCATCTACTCGAGACCCGCAAGCGCTCGCAGCAGGCGGCCTGCAGATCGGCCTGCTGATCGGGCTCACGGTGGTGCTCCTGCTGCTGAGCCTGCGCTACGTCGTGCCGATCCCGAGTTCGCGACCTGCATCGAGGCTCGCGCTGCGCGTCTGACGGTGTCGAGTTATCCACAGCTCTCTCCACAGCTGGGGAGAGTTACACGCGTGTAGTTGTCGCCATTTCAGGGGACACGGGGGTATTCGGGGTATCCGCCCTGTGGACAACCTGTGGAGAACTCGACGCGACGGCGACGCAGAAGCGGGCGGATGCCGCAGCATCCGCCCGCTCCGAAGTCGTGCCGGCTCAGCGCCAGCGTGTGGTCATCAGGAAGCCGACGAAGGCGATGCCGAAGCCGATGAGGATGTTCCACGAGCCGAGGTCGGCGATGGGCAGCCGGCCCTGGCTCACGTAGAAGACGATGATCCAGGCGAGCCCGATCAGCATGAAGCCGAACATGACGGGCTTGAACCAGACGGGGTTCGGGGCTTCTTCGCCGCTCGCCTGCTCCGCGCGCGCGGGCTTCGATGATTTCGTACGTGCCATGCGGGCGATTCTATCCGAGTCGGATGAGTACTCCCACTCGGGCCTCGTTTCACGCGGAATAGAATCGCTCCTCATGTCCGCCGAGCCGCCCGCGTCCCGCGGCGCCGCGGCGTCCGCGCCGGGCGCGGCGCGCACCCGCGCGCGTCGAGCGTCGTCGGCGTCCTCGGCGAGCTGCTGCTCACCGCCGGGGTGCTGATCCTGCTGTTCCTCGGCTGGCAGCTCTGGTGGAACGACGCGATCATGGCCGGGCAGCAGTCGAGCGCGGCATCCGACCTCAGCGCGGATGGCTCGAGCAGGGCCGCGCCGCCCGGGGCGACGCGCCGACGCCGCCCGAGCCCGAGGACTACGGCGAACCCGTCGTCGAGCCGCGCGAGTACGGCAACGGCGAGGCGTTCGCGGTGATGTACGTGCCGCGCTTCGGCGACGGACTCGCAGCGCCGGATCGCCGAGGGCACCGGACTCGACGTGCTGAACAGCACCGACCTCGGGGTCGGCCACTACCCGGGCACCCAGATGCCGGGCGAGGTCGGCAACTTCGCGATCGCCTCGCACCGCAGCGCCTACGGCGGCGGCATGCACGAGATCGAGCAGCTGCAGCTCGGCGACGCGATCTACATCCAGACGCAGGACGGCTGGTACACCTACCGCTTCCGCGACCTCGAGTACGTGACGCCCGAGACCGTCGACGTGCTCGCGCCCGTGCCGCACCACCCCGAGCTGCAGCCCACCGACCGCATCATCACCCTCACGAGCTGCAACCCGCTCTACTCGACCGCCGAGCGCATCATCGCCTACGGCGTGCTCGAGTCCTGGCAGCCGACGAGCGCCGGGCCGCCGGCCGAGATCGCCGACGTCGTCGCGAGCTGGGAGGCCTGACATGTACGCTGCCCTGTGGCGGATGCTTCCCGGCCCCGTGTGGCTGCGGGTCATCCTCGCTGCTGCTGCTCGTCGCGGCAGTCGTCTTCGCCCTCTTCACCTGGGTCTTCCCTGGGTCGACGGCATCGTCAACCCGATCGAAGTCACGGTGGAGACATGACCCGCGTTCTCGTCATCGACAACTACGACAGCTTCGTCTACACGCTGAACGGCTACCTGCAGGAGCTCGGCGCCGAGACCGAGGTGGTGCGCAACGACGACATCGAGGTCGCCGACGTGCCCGCGCGCCTCGCGCGAGTACGACGCCGTCCTCATCTCGCCCGGGCCCGGCAAGCCGGCGGATGCCGGGGTGTCGATCCCCGTCGTCGAGGCGGCGCTCGCGACGGGCCAGCCGCTCCTCGGCGTCTGCCTCGGCCACCAGGCGATCGCGGAGGCGTTCGGCGCGGTGGTGACGAACGCCGAGGAGCTCATGCACGGCAAGACGTCGCGCATCACGCACGACGACAGCGACTTCTACGACGGCGTGCCGCAGCCGTTCACGGCGACCCGGTACCACTCGCTCGCCGTGGTCGACGGCACGATGCCGCACGAGCTCGTCGATCACGAGCCGCACGCAGGGCGGGGTCATCATGGGCCTGCGACACGAGTCGGCGCCGATCTACGGCGTGCAGTTCCACCCCGAGTCGGTGCTCACCGAGGGCGGCTACCGGATGCTCGGCAACTGGCTCGCCGTCGCCGGCCTGCCCGAGGCGCGCGAGCGCGCGGTGCACCTCAACCCGCTGGTGCGCATCAGCTGACGGCGGTGCGGACGCCTCGACGCGCGGACCACCGTCCGACGTGGCGACGTCCGTCGGGCGTCAGCCCGCGCAGTAGGTGAGCTCGACCTCGGAGCTTCTGCGGCACGTCGCCGGGCGCGCAGCGACTGCTGGGTCACCGGCGAGCCCGGCTGCGACTCGCACGCCGGATCGGGCTTCGGCACCGGCGTCAGCTGCAGGTTCTCGGCCGAGAGGTACGAGGATGCCGCGGACAGCGTCTGGCCGGTCAGGTCGGTGAGCGTGACCAGCCCGCTCGAGATGCGGAAGTCGACCGTCGAGCCGGCCTCGACCGATGCTGCCGGCCTCGGGCGTCGTGCCGAGCACCGTGTCGGCCGCGACCGACGGCGAGTTCTCGCGCGTCTCGGTGCCGGGCGTGAGGCCGGCCGCCTGCGACGTCGGCCTTCGCCTGGTCGAGCGGCTTGTTGCGCACGTCGGGCACGGTGACGGGTTCTCGGCCGGTCGAGACGTACACGGTGACGGCCGTGTCGGTGTCGACGATCTCGCCGGCGCGGCGGGTCGGTGCGGATGACCTGGTCGGCCGGCACGGTGTCGCTCGTCTCGTCGATCCGCGTCGCCGGCAGGCCGAGCTCCTGCGAGCTGCTGCACCGCCTCCTCGTAGCGTGACGCCGGCGAGCGCGGGGATCTCGCGGGCGTTCGACGGCAGGTCGTCGGTGGGCTGCAGGTTGAACGCCCAGTACATGACGGCGATCACGATCACGACGACGCCGATGATGCCCGACCAGATCCAGATCGCCGGCGGACGCCGCTGCGTGCGCGTCATCGTCTCGTCCTCGGTGAGCTGGCGCAGGGCGAGCTCCGAGCTCGAGAGCGAGCTCGTGGGCGCGCCGAACAGCATCGTCGCCTCGTCGGGCTGGCGATGCACCGGCACGCGACCGGATGCCGCGGTGTCGACGTCGGCGCGGAACTCCGCCGCCGTCTGGTACCGCTGCTCGCGGTTCTTGGTGAGCGCGTGCAGCACGACGGCGTCGAGCGCGGGCGAGACCTTCGGGTTGATGACGCTCGGCTTGACCGGGCGCTCGCTCACGTGCTGGTAGGCGACCGCCACCGGGGTGTCGCCGCGGAACGGCGGCCGGCCGGTGAGCATCTCGAAGAGCACGACGCCGGTGGAGTACAGGTCGGTGCGGGCGTCGACGGTCTCGCCCTTGGCCTGCTCGGGCGAGAAGTACGAGGCGGTGCCGAGGATGGCGGTGGTCTGCGCGACCGTCGTCGACGAGTCGGAGACGGCGCGCGCGATGCCGAAGTCCATGACCTTCACCTGGCCGGTGGTGGTGATCATGATGTTGCCGGGCTTGATGTCGCGGTGCACCACGCCGGCACGGTGCGAGTACTCGAGCGCGGTGAGCACGCCGTCGATGACGCGCACGGCCGCGACGGGCTCGAGCGGCCCGTCGTGGATGATGTCCTTGAGGAGGCGGCCCTCGACGTACTCCATGACGATGAAGGGCAGCTGCACCTCGTGGCCGGCCGAGTCGACGACGGTCTCCTCGCCGGCGTCGAAGACGCGCACGATCGTGGGGTGCGCCATGCGCGCGGCCGACTGCGCCTCCTGACGGAACCGCATGCGGAACGCGGGGTCGGTGGCGAGCTGCGGCTTCAGGAGCTTGATCGCCACCTGGCGGCCGAGCCGGGTGTCGGTGCCGACGTGGACGTCGGACATGCCGCCGCGACCGATGAGCGCACCCACGCGGTATCGCCCCGCGAGCACGCGTCCTTCATCGCTCACCCTGCAGCTCCGTCCTCGTCTCGTCCGGTCTTCTCGTCAGTTCCGATCCGCGCTCACGGTCTCGATGTCCACCGTGAGCGGCGGGGGAGAACGGCGAGTCGAGCTGGCCGCAGAAGTAGCGGAACGTCACGTCGAACGAGCCGCCGGGCGTGTTGTTGACGTTGACCTGTGCGCTCGTGGTGCCGGGCCCGAACACGGGGTTGTTCGGCACGCGTCGCGTCGCCGGTCACCGCCACCTCGTAGCCGCTGAGCGTCTGGCCGGCGGGGCAGCTCTGCGCGGTCCAGTTGACCGTGACCTGGCCGACGTCGGGCTCGACCGGGTTGTTCGTCGGTCGTCGGGGCGACGTCGGCGCGCTCGGCGCCACCGGGTCGGTCAGGTAGGTGAGCGTGATCGTGGTGCCGGGCTGCACGGGGCCGCTCGGGTTCACCTCGGAGACCGTGTTCGCCGAGTCCGGGCTCGGTCGCGGCCGCACCGGCCTCGCGCACCACGGGCAGGCCGAGCGCCTCGATCTGCGCCGCCGCCTCGTCGACGTTCATGCCGATGTACGACGTTGCGGTCGATCTGGATCGTCGTGGGCGCCTCGCTGGTGGGCGGTGGCGCTCGGCGTGGTCGGCGGTGCGCTCGACGAGGTGGGCCGCGCCGTCGTGGTGCGTCGGGTCCTGGCCGCCGCCCTGGTTGTTCAGCGCGAGCGCGATGATGCGTGCCGATGAGCACGATCGCGAGGATCGCGATGAGCACGATGAGCGGCCAGGTCCACGGGCTGCGCTTCTTCGCGACGGGCTCGTCCTCGACGGTCTCGCTCGACGACGTCGCCGGCGCCGCGGCCGACGGCAGCACCGTGGTCGCGGCCGTGGCGCCCTGCCGCGGGCATGAGCATGGTCGCCGCGGTGAGCGCCCGCGGCGCCGAGCACCGCGGGAACGGCGGCGGCGGCCGCCTGCACGTCGCCGCGGCGGAGCGCCGTGGCGGCGCGCGCGAGGTGCGCGGCGGTCTGCGGCCGGTCGGCCGGGTTCTTCGCGATGCACGCGTAGACGAGGTTGCGCACCGGCTCGGAGACCGTGACGGGCAGGTCGGGCGGCGTCTCGTTGATCTGCGCCATGGCGATCGCCACCTGCGACTCGCCCGTGAACGGGCGACGACCGGCGAGGGCCTCGTACGCGACGATGCCGAGCGAGTAGATGTCGGTGGTCGGCGAGGCCGGGTGGCCCGACGCCTGCTCGGGCGAGAGGTACTGCACCGTGCCCATGACCTGGCCGGTGGCGGTGAGCGGCACCTGGTCGGCGATGCGGGCGATGCCGAAGTCGGTGATCTTCACGCGGCCGTCGGGCGTGATGAGCAGGTTGCCGGGCTTGATGTCGCGGTGCACGAGGCCGGCGGCGTGCGCGGCCTGGAGGGCCGCGGCGGTCTGCGCGACGATGTCGAGCACCTTGTCGGTCGAGAGCACGTGCTCGCGCTCGAGGATCGTGGAGAGCGCCTCACCGGGCACGAGCTCCATCACGAGGTAGGCGCTGCCCTCCTCCTCGCCGTAGTCGAAGACGTTGGCGATGCCCTCGTGGTTCACGAGCGCGGCGTGACGGGCCTCCGCGCGGAACCGTTCGAGGAACCCGGGGTCGCCGAGGTACTCGTCCTTGAGGATCTTGATGGCGACCTGGCGGCCGATGACGAGGTCGGTGGCCTGCCACACCTCGCCCATGCCGCCGATCGCGATCCGGGACTGCAGCTCGTAGCGCCCTCCGAAGGTGAGCCCTGCGCTCGGTCTCATTTGTTCAGCACCGCCTCTAGTACCTGCTTTGCGATGGGTGCGGCGATGAGATTGCCGTACCCCTCCTGACCAAGTCCCCCGCCATCCTCCACGAGTACCGTGATCGCATACTGAGGGTTGTCGGCGGGGGCAAAACCCGTGAACCAGAGAGTGTAGGGGTCACTCTCGCCGTTCTCTGCTGTACCCGTCTTACCGGCCACGCTGACGCCGTCTATTCTTGCATTACTCGCAGCACCGTTCTCGACGCCGTTCACCATCATCTGCACCATGGTGTTCGCCGTCTCCTCGCTGATCGCGCGGCCGAATTCGACGGCCTCGAACTCCTGCAGCGGCGAGAAGTCGGGCGCGGTGATCGCGTCCACGAGGTTGGGGTTCATCACGATGCCGCCGTTCGCGATCGCGGCCGACACCATCGCCATCTGCATGGGCGTCGCGCGCACGTCGCCCTGGCCGAACGCGGTCAGCGCCGTCTGCGCCTCGTCGAGCACGCGCGGGTAGGTGCTCGGCTCGGTCTCGGTCGGGATCTCGAACTCGTGGTTGAACCCGAACTTCTCGGCCTGCTCGCGGATCGCGGCGTCGCCGAGCTCCATGCCGAGCTCGGCGATCGGGATGTTGCACGAGAGGCGCAGCGCGTCGGCGAGGGTCACCTCGGAGCCGCCGCCGCAGGTGCCGCCGCCGGAGTTGCGCACGACCGCGTCGGTGCCGGGCAGCGTGAGCGACGCCGGGTTCGGGAACGTCGACTCGGGCGTGTACCGGCCCGACTCGAGCGCCGCCGCCGTGACGACGAGCTTGAACGTCGACCCGGGCGGGTTCATGTCGCCGCCGGTCGCGCGGTTGAACAGCGGGTCGCTCGGGTCGGCGAGCAGCCCGTCGTACGTGGCCTGCACCTCGGCGCTGTTGTGCACGGCGAGCGAGTTCGGGTCGTAGGTGGGCTTCGTGACCATCGCGAGGATGCGGCCGGTGGACGGCTCGGTCACGATCACCGCGCCCGTGTAGTCGCCGAGCGCGTCCCACGCGGCCTGCTGCGCCACCGGGTCGATGGCGACCTCGACGGATGCCCCCATCGGGTCCTGCCCGGAGATGAGCCGGTTGAGCTGGTCGAAGAACTGGCTCGAGCTCTGCCCGCTCAGGTACGCGTTGAGCGAGCGCTCGAGCCCCGTGGCCTCGCCGTTCACGGGGATGTACCCGGTGACCGGCGCGTAGAGCGGCCCGTTCGAGTAGACGCGCTGGAACTTGTAGTCGTCGTCCGACGGCTGCGAGTACGCGATCGGGTCGCCGCCGACGAGGATCGGGCCGCGCTCGACCGAGTAGCTCTCGTACAGCGTGCGCGAGTTGCGCGGGTCGGCCGCGAGCGCCTCGGCCTGCACGTACTGGATGATCGTCGTCGAGACGAACAGCGTGAGGAACATGAGCAGCGCGACGATCGTCACGCGCTTGAGCTCGCGGTTCATCCGTCGATCACCAGCCTCGGATGGTTGCGCACGGTGTCGGACAGCCGCAGCAGCAGCGCCACGATGATCCAGTTCGCGACGAGCGACGAGCCGCCGGCCGCGAGGAACGGCGTCGTGAGGCCCGTGAGCGGGATGACGCGGGTGACGCCGCCGACGACGATGAACACCTGCAGCGCGATGACGAAGGCGAGGCCGACGCCGAGGAGCTTGCCGAAGTCGTCCTGCCCGGCGAAGCCGATGCGGAAGCCGCGGGCGACGAACAGCACGTAGAGCGCGAGGATCGCGAAGATGCCGGCGAGGCCGAGCTCCTCGCCGAGGCTCGCGATGATGTAGTCGCTCTGCGGCACCGGCGTGATGTCGGGGCGGCCCTGCCCCAGCCCGTGCCGATGAGCCCGCCGTTCGCCGAGCCCGAACAGGCCCTGCACGAGCTGGTAGCTGCCGCCGAACTCCTGGTCGAAGCGCTCGGGGTTGAAGGGGTCGAGCCAGTTCGCGAACCGGTTGCCGACGTAGTCGAGCGTCTGGCTCGCGACGAGGGCGCCGCCGATGAACAGGCTGAGGCCGAGCACGACCCACGACAGGCGGCTCGTGGCGACGTAGAGCATCACGAGGAACAGGCCGAAGTAGAGGAGCGCGGTGCCGAGGTCGCGCTGGAACACGATGACCGCCATCGACAGCGCCCACACGACGAGCAGCGGACCGAGGTCGCGCGCGCGCGGGAACCGCATGCCGAGGAACTTGCGGCCCGACCATCGACAGCGAGTCGCGGTTGCGCACGAGGTATCCCGCGAAGAAGATCGCCAGGGCGATCTTCGCGATCTCGCCGGGCTGGAACGTCGCGACGTCGCCGATGCCGATCCAGACCCGCGCGCCGCTGACCTCGCGGCCGATGCCCGGCACGAGCGGCAGCAGGAGCAGCACGATCGCGACGAGCCCGGACGAGGTAGCGTGTAGCGGAACAGCACGCGGTGGTTGCGGATCACCAGGATCGTCGCGATCGCCGCGACGATCGCGATCGCGCTCCACACGATCTGGCGCACCGACGGCGCTCTCCCAGCCGCTCTCGCCGTCGGCGATGTCGATGCGGTAGATCATCGCGATGCCGAGCCCGTTGAGCACGGTCGCGATCGGCAGCAGGAACGGGTCGGCGTCGCGGGCGACGAAGCGCATCGCGATGTGCAGCCCGAAGACGAGCGCCGACAGGCCGGCGCCGAGCAGCACGAGCTGCGTGTCGACGCGCCCCATCGCACCGAGCTGCACGAGCACGATCGCCGACGGCGTTGATGATGCACGCGACGATGAGCAGCCACAGCTCCATGTTGCGCAGCTTCTGCGGGAGGCGGATGCGGCGCACGGAACTCGGTGGGCGGCCCGCTCGAACGGGGCGCCTCGGCGGTGCGGCCGGCGCGGTCACGTCAACGGAGTCCTCCAGTCGCTGCACGATGCGGTAGGCCTCGGAGAACGAGCCGGCGCTGATCGTCTGCTCGACGCGCTGCTGGTCGTACGTGCGCAGGTCGGCGACGTCGATCGTGGTCTCGGTGTGCAGCTCGTGCAGCGAGATCGGGCCGAGGTCCTGCTGGATGCCCTGGTAGATCGCGACGCGGCCGTTGGACTCGCCGACGTAGTAGCGCGTCTGCGTCCACTGGTAGCCGAGCACGAACGCGGCGACGATCGCCGCCGACGAGCAGCACGATCCAGAAGCTCCACACCCAGCGGCGCCGTCGGCGACGGCGGGCGTCCTCCTCGATCAGCTCGTCGAAGTAGTCGGCCGAGTCGGGCTCGAAGTGCGTCTCCTGCACGGGGTGCGGGCGGAAGCGGCGCGAGCCGGATGCCGCGGGCGCGCACCGGCTCCGCCGCCGAGCCGAACGCGAGGGGCGCGGCCGCCGAGCCGACGACGAGGGGCGGCGTGGCCGGCGCGGCGCGGCTCGCCGATGTCGAGGACCACGACCGTGACGTTGTCGGGCGCGCCGCCGTCGAGCGACGCCTTCACGAGCCGGTCGGCGACCTGCTTGGCGCCGGCGTCGGCCGACATCAGCTCGTGCAGCTCGTCGAACGACACGACGCCCGAGAGGCCGTCGGAGCAGAGCATCCAGCGGTCGCCGTCGCGGGTGTCGAGCACCATCGAGTCGATCTCGGGGGAGCTCTCGACGTCGCCGAGCACGCGCATCAGCACCGAGCGCCGCGGGTGCACCATCGCCTCCTCGGCGGTGATGCGGCCGGCGTCGACGAGTCGCTGCACGAACGTGTGGTCGGTGGAGATCTGGCTCGAGCTCGCCGGAGCGCAGCAGGTAGATGCGCGAGTCGCCGATGTGCGAGATGACGACGCGGTCGCCGTCGAGCAGCATCGCGCTCACCGTGGTGCCCATGCCGGTGAGCTCGGAGTGCTCGGCCACGGTCTCGGCGAGCTGGCGGTTGGCGGCGATCAGGGCGCCCTCGAGGGCGGCCGCGGCATCCGGTGCGGACGTCGTAGTCGCCGTCGGCCTCGGCGATGCGGCGGGTCGCGATGGCGCTCGCCACGTCACCGCCGGCGTGCCCGCCCATGCCGTCGGCGACGAGGAACAGGTTGCGCCCGGCGTACCCGGAGTCCTGGTTGTTCGAGCGGACCCGCCCGACGTGCGAGACCGCGGCGCTCGCCTTGACCGTGGCCATGGGCTACCGCCGCAGCTCGAACGTCGTCGCTCCGACCTTGACGGTGGCTCCGAGCGGGATCGGGGTCGGCACGGTCACTCGGGAGCCGTTGAGGAAGGTGCCGTTCGTGGAGTCGAGGTCCTGGATCATCCAGCGGCCGTTCCACAGCATGAGTCGCGCGTGGTGGGTGGAGGTGTAGTCGTCGCGGATGATGATCGCCGAGTCGCTGGAGCGGCCGATGGTGATCTCGTCGCGACCGAGCGGGAACTCGGCGCCGGCCTTCTGTCCGCTCGTGATGACGAGGCGGGTGGCGTTCTCGGTCGAGGCGGTCTCGCCGCCCGGTCCGGACGCGGGAGCGGCGGGGTGCGAGACGGCCGCGGTGGGCGCCGAGGCTGCCGCCGCGCGCCGCCGGCGACGGGGAACGCGGCCGCCGGCGCAGGGGCCGCAGCAGCCGCGGCATCGGGCTGCAGCTTGCGCACGCGCTGCCCGAACAGGTCGCTGCGCAGCGAGTAGACGATGGCGAAGATGAAGACCCAGAGCAGCAGCAGGAATCCGAGCTGGAGGACCAGGAGGGTGAGTTCGCTCATTGGCCGGGCCCCCAGAACCCGCCCATGTCGTGGCGCTCGGTGGCCGGGTCGGCCGCGCGGCCGCCGGCGGGCGCCGACGCCTGCGCCAGCACGCGGAACACGATGCGGGAGCGGCCGATGGTGATCACGGAGTCGGGCTCGAGGACCGCCTCCTTCACCGGGCGCGCCGTTCAGCTGGGTGCCGTTCGTGGAGCCGAGGTCGCGCACGCGGGCGCGGGTGCCGTCCCACTGCACCTCGGCGTGCCGACGCGAGGCGCCGGAGTCGTCGAGGGTGACGTCGGCCTCGCTGCCGCGGCCGATGACCGTGCGGCCCTTGAGGATCGGGTAGCGCTTGCCGGCGACGTCGAGCACCGGCGTCCAGGCCACCTGGCCCTTCACGTTGCGCGAGTCGACCTGCACCATGCCCTCGGAGAGGCTCGGGTCGGACTGGAGGGCGATCGAGATGCCGCCGGCGAACTGGAAGCGCTGGCTCGCGGCGTGCTTCTGCACGAGGTCGGTGAGCTCGTCGATGAGCGCCGGGCCGAGGCCCGGCCATGCGGTCGTGGTCGGTCGGCGACATGCGCACCGTGAACTGGTTCGGCACGAGCACGCGGTCGCGCGAGACGACCGCCGCCTTCGTGTCGATCTCGCGCTTCAGTGCCGCGGTGATCTCGACGGGCTGCAGCCCCGAGCGGAAGGTCTTCGCGAAGGCGCCGTTGACGGCGCGTTCGAGACCCTTCTCGAAGTTGTCCAGTAGGCCCACAGGTCTCCCGATCCCGTTCCGTGATTGTGTGACATGGTAGCCGCAGCGGCTGTGAACACCCCCGTTCAGTCGATCGGCACGGCCGAATCCTCCTCGTCCATATCCAGCGACAGCGTGGGGATCGACGCGGTGAGGAGCGTGCCGTCCGCGCGGCGCGAGCCGGTGACGTCGCGCATGGTCGGGGCGCCGTACAGGCGCGGCCCCTGATCGGCGAGCGGCACGGTGACCGCGTCGGCTGCGGTCACGACGAGTTCGGTGCCGCGCACGCGCACCCGCGCCTCGTCGCCGACCTCGACGGCGAACGAGATCGACGTCGGGCTCGACCGTCACGCGCAGCCGCGTGCCGTGCAGCGTGATGCGGTACGTGAGCTTCGACCAGGCGTCGGGCAGGCGCGGGTCGAACGTGAAGACGCCGTTGTGGTCGCGGAACCCGCCGAAGCCCGAGACGAGGGCGCTCCACACGCCGCCCGTCGACGCGACGTGCACGCCGTCGGCGGCGTTGTGGTGCAGGTCGGCGAGGTCGACGAACAGCGCCGAGCGGAAGTACCGCATCGCGAGCTCGTGGTAGCCGACCTCCGCCGCGATGATCGACTGCACGACCGCCGACAGCGTCGAGTCGCCCGTGGTCAGCGGGTCGTAGTACTCGAAGTTCGCGCGCTTCATCTCGGTCGTGAACCGGTCGCCCTGCAGGTAGAGCGCCAGCACGACGTCGGCCTGCTTCAGCACCTGGAAGCGGTAGATGACGAGCGGGTGGTAGTGCAGCAGCAGCGGGCGACGGTCCTCCGGCGTGTTCTCGAGGTCCCACAGCTCCTTCTGCAGGAACGCGGAGTCCTGCGGGTGGATGCCGAGCTGCTCGTCGTACGGGATGTGCATGTGCGCGGCGGCCCGGCGCCAGCTGGCGACCTCGGCCGGGCGTGACCTCGAGCCGCTCGACCAGCCTGTGGTACGCGATCGGGTCGTGCACCTGCAGGTTGTCGACCGCGGATGCCGCCGACGCGAGGTTGAACCGCGCCATCACGTTCGTGTACAGGTTGTCGTTCACGACCGTCGTGTACTCGTCGGGCCCGGTGACGCCGTGGATGTGGAACACGTCGTCGGCGTTGGACCGCCAGAAGCCGAGGTCCTCCCACATGCGCGCGGTCTCGACGAGGATGTCGATCGCGCCGCGCCCGAGGAAGTCCTCGTCGCCCGTCGCCGCCACGTACTGGCAGAGCGCATAGGAGATGTCGGCGTCGATGTGGTACTGCGCGGTGCCGGCCGCGTAGTACGCCGACGACTCCTGTCCGTTGATCGTGCGCCACGGGAACAGGGCCCCGCGCTGGTTCAGCTCGAGCGCCCTGGCGCGGGCGGCGTCGAGCATCCGCTGCCGGAAGCGCAGCACGTTGCGCGCGACGATCGGGGCCGTGTAGCTGAGGAACGGGAGGACGTACACCTCGCTGTCCCAGAAGTAGTGGCCGCCGTAGCCCGAGCCCGAGACGCCCTTGGCGGCGACGCCGTCGCCGTCGGTGCGGGCGGTGGCCTGGGCGAGCTGGAACAGGTTCCACCTGGTCGCCTGCTGCACGGCGGGCTGGTCGGCGATCTGCACGTCGGACCGGGCCCAGAAGTCGTCGAGCCACGACCGCTGCTGGTCGAAGATCTCGGCCACGCCGAGCTCGATCGCCCGGTCGAGGGTGCGGTCGCTGCGGTCGACGAGCTCGCGCGCGGGCACCGTGCGGGCCGTGTGGTACGCGATCATCTTGGTGATGCGGATCGGCTTGCCCTGCTTGGCGTGCACCCGGTAGATGTGCTTGGCGAGGTCGTCGCCGATCGTGCCCGACTCGGTGAACTGGTTCTCGGTCGAGATCGAGTGCTCGGCGGCGACCGCGATCGTCATGCCCGAGTTGGTGGCCTGGTAGCCGAGCATGTAGCGGGCGCCCTCGGCGCGCTTCACGCGCGGCTGCAGCACGCGCTCGATGAACTGCTCGGCCTTGCGCGGGTCGAATCCGGCCGGCGCCTCGGTGACGCCCGACCGGTACTCGTCGCGGCCGTCCTGGCGGTTGAGGATCTGGCTCGAGATGGTCACCGCGGCATCCGAGTCGAGCAGCTCGACCTCGTAGTCGAGCACGGCGAGGTGGCGGTCGGTGAACGACACCATGCGCCGGCTCGTGATGAGCACCCGCTTGCCCGACGGGGTGCGCCACTCGATCGAGCGGCTCAGCGCGCCGAGGCGGAAGTCGAGGCGGCGCTCATAGGAGAGGAGCTCGGCCACGGTGAGCACGAGCGGCTCGTCGTCGACGTAGAGGCGGATCACCTTCGCGTCGGGCGCGTTCACGATCGTCTGCCCGACGCGCGCGAACCCGAACGCCTCCTCGGCGTGGCGGATGGGCCACGTCTCGTGGAACCCGTTCACGAACGTGCCGTGGAAGTGGCCGTCGCGGCCCTCCTCGACGTTGCCGCGCAGGCCGAGGTAGCCGTTGCCGACGGCGAAGAGCGTCTCGGTGCGTCCCATGTCGGCCACGCCGAAGTCCGTCTCGACGAGCGCCCACTCGTCGATGGGGAACCGGCTGCGGTTCAGCGGGTCGTGGTCGGCGAACCTCATGAAGGGTCCTCTCGGGTGGTGCTCGGGGTGGGGGAATCGGGGTCGGATGCCGCGGCGGGCTCGCCCGGGTCGGCTCGGGATGCCGCGGCCGCGCGCTCGACGGCGGGGAGCAGCTCGTCGAGCTCGTCGACGATCACGTCGGCGCCGAGCTCCTCGAGCGCCTCGCGGCCGACGCCGCGGTCGACGCCGATGACGATGCCGAACTCGCCGGCCGCGCCGGCCTTCACGCCCGACTCGGCGTCCTCGACGACCGCGCAGGCCTCGGTGGGGAGGCCGAGCAGCTCGGCGGCGCGCTCGAACATGTCGGGCTCGGGCTTGCCGGGGATGCCCTCGCGGGCCGCGACGGCGCCGTCGACGACGACCTCGAACCGGTCGGCGAGGCCCGCGGCGGCGAGCACCGACGGCGCGTTCTTCGAGCTCGAGACCACGGCGATCATCGCGCCGGCGCTGCGTCACCGCGTCGAGCAGCGCGACGCTGCCCGGGTAGGCGGTCACGCCCTCCTCGGCGAGCGTGGCGTTGAAGGCGTCGTTCTTGCGGTTGCCGAGTCCGTGCACCGTGTCGGCGCTCGGGGCATCCGTCACCTCGCCCTCGGCCACGCGGATGCCGCGGCTCTCGAGCAGCGACCGCACCCCGTCGTAGCGGGGCTTGCCGTCGATGTAGGCGAAGTAGTCGTCGTCGGTGTAGGGCTCGGCGCCGTGCGCCTCGAGGAACGGCGTGAACAGCCGCGCCCAGGCGTGCATGTGCACCACCGCGGTCGGCGTGAGCACGCCGTCGAGGTCGAAGAGCCAGCCGCGGATGCCGCTGAGGTCGGCGTCGCGCGGATCCACCGGAGTCGGGGGAGTGGGGGAGTTGTCGGGCGAGGTCACCGCCGTCCTTTCGTCGCATCGGTCAGGGCACCGGTACCGCTGATCGATGCTATTCCCGGTGGCGGGTGAGCGCGAGGCCGAAGTCAGACTCCGAGGAATCACGGAGGGTGCTCGCGGCATCCGCTCGGCGTGTGCTCGGGTCGGGCGCTCGGGGTGCGGGCTCGGGCTCGCCGCAGCGTCGGGCTCGGGGTGCGACGGGAGGGTCGCCCTCGTCGAAATGCAGGAAGTTCTGCGCGAAACGCCGCGGCGCGGCATCCGTCACCCGGCGCGTCGGCCCGAACTTCCTGCATTCCGGATGCCGCGGCCGCGACGCTGCGCTCGGGCTCGCCCGGCGAGGGCGGCCTCGAATGGTGCTGCGCGCCGCGAGATGTTAGTCTCTCGTGGTTGGACGCACTCCGGTGCATCCACACGTGCGCGAGTGGCGGAATTGGCAGACGCGCTGGCTTCAGGTGCCAGTACTCGCAAGGGTGTGGGGGTTCAAGTCCCCCCTCGCGCACCACCAGTGTCCCGGCCCCGATCATCGATCGGGGCCGTTCTCATGCCCGGGTGCGTCGAACCGCGGGCGCCGCGCCGGCCGACGCATCCGTAGCATGGGGCGATGAGCGAAGCGAGCGCGCCCGCGCGCGATCGAACCCGGGGTCTACGAGCACTACAAGGGCCGCGCGTACGAGGTGCTCTTCGTCGCGCGCCACAGCGAGACCGAGGAGGAGTTCGTGGTCTACCGCCAGCTCTACGGCGACTACGCCCACTGGGTCCGTCCCGCGGCGATGTTCACCGAGCTCGTCGAGCGCGACGGCCGCACCGTGCCGCGGTTCGCACGCGTGCCCGACGACTCCGCCCGCTGAACGACTCCGCCCGCTGAACGACTCAGCCCGCTGACGCCCGCGCTGACCGACCACGCGCTCGCCCGGCTGTGGCAGTCTCGTGGAGACCGACCCGAGCCGACGAGATGGGCGCAACCATGATCACCGTGCACCTGAGATACGAGATCGACGCCGACAAGCAGGCCGACTTCGCGGAGTACGGACGCCGCTGGATCCGCCTCGTGAACCGGCTCGGCGGCACGCACCACGGCTACTTCCTCCCGAGCGAGGGCGACAGCGACGAGGCGTTCGCGCTGTTCAGCTTCCCGTCGCTCGCCGCGTACGAGGAGTACCGCACCGCCGCGGCCGTCGACCCCGAGTGCCTCGAGGCCTACCGGTTCGCGACCGAGACCCAGTGCATCCGGCGGTACGAGCGCCGCTTCCTCTCGCCGCTGTTCGAGTGACGGGCGGCCCTTCGGCGGGCTTCGCCGGTTACGTTCGACGGATGACCCGACCGACGACGCCCGAACCGGGCAGCGCCGCCGACGTGGTGCGCGCCTGGGACGCCCGCGCCGACCGCTACCTCGAGCTGTTCCGGCACGAGCTCGACGGCAAGCCGTTCGACCGCGAGGTGCTCGATGCGTTCGCCGATCGGATGCCGCGTGGCGGCCGTGTCGTCGACGCGGGCTGCGGTCCGTGCGGGCACGTGACGGGGTTCCTCGCCGCGCGCGGCCTCGAGGTGCTCGGCATCGACCTCTCGCCGCGCTGCGTCGAGCTGGCCCGCGCGCGAGCAGCCCGCATGCCGCTTCGAGGTGATGGACCAGCGGGCCCTCGACCTCGACCGCCTCGACGGCCCGCTCGACGGACTCGTGTCGTACTACTCGCTCCACGACCAGCCGAAGGCCGGGCTCGCCGGGACGCTCGCGGCGTGGGCGGCGGCGATCCGGCCGGGCGGACAGCTGCTCGTCGTGGCGAAGGAGGGCACCGCCGACGGCGTCGTCGACGACCCGCTGGGCAGCGGCATCCGCGTGTACTGGGCGGAGTTCACCGAGGCCGAGCTCGTCGCCGCAGCGCAGGCGGCCGGATTCCGCGTCGACGACGTGACGGCCCGAGACGCGTACGACGACGAGATCCAGACCCGGCGACTCTTCGTCTCGGCGACGCGACTCGCGGCACCCGCGGAGCGGATGCGGATGAGGGCTTGATCGCGGCCGACTACAAGCTCGCCGCGGGCTTCCACCCCGAGCGGCTCAACGAACGCGAGTCGCTGACGCCCCCGCGGCATCCGTGATGGGCTCGCCGTCGACCGCATCCAGGCGCAGGGTCGTCGCGACCACCTGATCGCCGACGACGGTGTTCACGATCCGAGGTCCGTAGCGGTCGTACTTCGCGTGGTAGGCGGCGTCGATCGCGGCGTGGGCATCGTGCGCGACATCCGTGAATGCGACGTCGTGTTCGACCCCGCCCGCGCGAATGCGCCCGCGCCCGCTCGCCTCCGCCCGCCGGAACCACCCGTTCTCGGGGCCGTACGCCGACCGGACGTAGAGGTCGTCGCCGGCGCGGACCACCCAGATCGTCACGTAGGGCCGCAGCGACCCGTCGCGCCGGTACGACGCGACCTGCAACTCCTCGGCGCCGCCGACGCGGCGCAGCTCGTCGTCGGTCCAGCTGCTCATCGTTCCTCTTCTCCTCGTCTGCTCCTCGTACGGTCCATGCAACACGACCTGAGGCGCGCGAGGGAGTCACCACCGAGACGTGTACCGGCAGGTCCTCCCTCGAAGGGCGGACCGGTCGTATGGTCGGCGGCCTCGGCCGGGCTGCTGAGCGGGTTCAGTCGAGCGGCTCGATGAGCGTCGGGTCGGTGGGGTCGACCGTGCGCGTATTGTTCACCCGCCGATCGACCTCGTAGTTCGAGATCGTCGACGCGACCTTCTCGGACTCGGCGGTGAGGAGGGACACCATCTGCTGCTTGCCGTCGTCGTCGAGCTTCACGGGCGCGAGGTACTCGTCCCACGCGTCGCGCTCGAGGAAGACCGGCATGCGATCGTGGATCTCGCCCGATGCGTCGCGCGCCTCGCGGGTGATGATCGACATCGAGACCTCCCACCCGTCGTCGACCTTGCGCGCCGTGTAGATGCCGGCGGCCGCGAGCAGCGGCTGCTCGCCGTGCAGGAACCACGCCTGCTTGTGACCCGGCTCGCCCGTCCACTCGTAGTACCCGCGCATCGGCACGAGGCAGCGCGACGACGCGAACGCGCCCTTCCACAGGCCGTTGGTGGCGACCGTCTCGATGCGGGTGTTGAACTGCGGCCGCTTCGACTCCTTCATGAAGGAGGGGTGGAAGTTCCACACCGCTGCGTCGACCGACCTCGTGACCTCGCCCGTGTCCGTGTTCTGGCGCTCGCGAACGATCGGCACCACCTGGGTCGGCGCGATGGAGAACTGCGGCCTCCAGTCGCGGTAGTCGCCGCCCTCGGCGACGAACTCCTGGATCATCTCGTCGACTTTGGCGTCGTTCGCGAACCGTCCGCACATGGTGCCAGTCTGCACCCGCCCGCCGACACGTCAACCCGCAGGCGCGATCGCGAGCCGCAGCACCTCGGCGTTCGGCAGCGACGCGAGGAACGCGCCGGTCACGAGCAGCTTCGACCCGCGGATGCCGCTGCCCACGATCAGGCGCTCGTGCCCGGCGACCGACTCGTCGACCAGGATCGGCCAGTCGGCGGGCAGGCCGATCGGGGTGATGCCGCCGTACTCCATGCCCGTCAGGGCGACGGCGTCGTCCATGGGCGCGAACGAGAGCTTGCGCGCGTCGAGGTGGCGTCGCACGACCCCGTTCACGTCGGCGCGGTCGGAGCCGCGCACGAGGCACGCGGCGTACCAGGTGCGCTCGCCGCGTCGGGCCTGCACGATCACGCAGTTGGCGCCGTCGGCCATGGAGATCTCGTAGTGGGCGCAGAAGGCGGCGGTGTCGGCGAGGCCGGGATCGATCGCCGACACGAGCACGTCGTCGGCGGGCGCCGGGCCCGCGGCATCCGCTGCCTCGTTCGCGGCCGCGATCGCCGCGGCCGTCGGTGCCGCGAGCAGCTCGGGGGAGGCGAGGGCGGCGGTGAAGTCGAGCGTTCCGAAGCGCATGAAGTGCAGCGTACGACGGATGCCGCGGCTCACGCTCGAATGACCGTACGCAGGAGATTCCGCCCCATGGGTTCGAATACGGGGCTGTGGAGCGGAATCTCCTGAATACGCGCGGCCGGCGCCGGTGTGGCGCGAGCGCCGCCCCGCGCGCCGTCCCCGCTCAGGTCGCCGACCAGCCGCCGTCCGACGCGAGCACGACGCCGTTGATGTTCACGCCGTCGTCGCTGAGCAGGAAGGTGATCGACGCCGCGAGCGCCTCGGCCTCCGCGGCATCCGGCAGGATCGCCATCGCCTGTCGCACGCGCTCGGCGCCGAGCGGCGAGGCGAAGGTCGCCTCGATGTTCGTGATGGTCGGGCCGGGAGCGACGGCGTTCACGCGCAGGCCGCTCGGGCCGTACATGAACGCGGTCGACTTCGTGAGGCCGACCACGGCGTGCTTCGACGCGGTGTAGGCGACGCCCGCGGCCGAACCGCGCAGCGCGGCCTCGGACGCGGTGTTCACGATCGAGCCATGGCCCTGCGCGAGCATCGTCGGCACGACGGCGCGCATGAGCTTCATGGTGCCGTCGACGTTGACCGTGAACACGCGCTTCCACACGGCGTCGGTGAGCTCGCCGATGGGCGTCATGTCGTCCATGATCCCCGCGATGTTCGCGAGGCCGTCGATGCGGCCGCCCGCGGCGGCGACGATCTCGGCGACCTTGGCGTCGTCGGTGATGTCGGCCACGAGGGTCACGATGTCGGCGCCGGCGTGCTCGCCGGCGAAGTCGTCGAGGCGCTCCTGCGACACGTCGACGGCCACGACCCGGCCGCCCTCACGGGCGACGCGCGACGCGGTGGCCCGGCCGATGCCCGACCCGGCTCCGGTCACGATCACGGTCTTGCCGGCGAAGCGGCCCTGGTCGAGGCGCTCGACCCACTCGGGGATCTCGACCGCGGGGGCGGAGGCGTCGGCCGACTCGGTCGTGGGCTCGGGCGCCGCCGCCGCGGCATCCGCTGCACCGACCGGAACCTCGCCGGCCGCGGCACGTGCGACGAGGTCGTCGACCATCTGCTGGCTGAACTGGCCCTTGCTGAGCTTGACCAGGCGCTTGATCGCGAGCCGCTGCACGGGCTTCAGCACATCGGGGTTCTGGCCGGCCTGCGCGAGCAGGTCGCGGATGATCGGACCGCCGACCGGGTGGTCGAGCCAGGTCTTGATCGAGTCGTCGCCCGTGAGGGTCTTGGGGGTGCTCATGGGGTGTTTCCTTCTCTTCGTCGATGGACCGGACATCGCTGTCCGGTAGTAAGGTAACACCCATGCCTGAACGTGGGAAGGGAGTTCCGCGGACCGCGAAGCCGAACCGCGGCCCGGCCGCCGGACCCGCGAATCGCCGCGCCCTGATCGCGGCCGCACGAGAGGTGTTCGCCGCCGACGGGCCTCCAGGCGCCGTTCAGCGCCGTCGCCAAGAAGGCGGGCGTCGGGCAGGGCAGCCTCTACCGGCACTTCCCCGATCGGCTGTCGCTCGCCGTGGCCGTGTTCGACGAGAACATCGACGAGCTCGAGGCATCCGTCGAGCCGCCGGATGCCACGCTCGACGACCTGCTCGACGCGATCATCGAACAGGCGGTCGTCTCGACCGCGCTCATCGACCTCATCTGGACGAATCGGCACGACGAGCACGTGGTGCACCTGAGCACCCGGCTCGCCCGCCGTCGCCGAGACCGTGCTCGCACGTGAGCACGCGGCCGGGCGCATCGGCGACCACGTCGAGACCGAGGACGTGCTGCTCGCGATCACGATGCTCGCCGACGTGCTCGCGCGCACCGACGTCGAGGAGCGTCGCGCCGTCGCCCGCCGGGCCTGGGCGATCTTCCACGCCGCGTTCGCGCCGCGCTGACGCGCCGCGCTGCGCGGACGCTCGGGCCCGGGCGGCATCGTCGACCGATCCGGCGGATGCCGCGGCATCCGTCACCGCGGGGTCGGTTCCTCCTCGCCCGCCGGCACGCGAACCGTGAGTCCGCCGGGGTCGATCCAGGTGCGGAACGCCTCGGCGCGACCGAACGTGTCGCCGTCGAGCTCGACCTCCTCGGGGTGGCTGAGCACGACGTCCATCCGCCGGCCCCGCACGTAGCGCACCGCATCGACCTCGCGCACCGGGAGCGAGCGGCCCCACCGCGTGCGACGCAGCACCCCGTTCTCCCAGATCACCTTCACGAGGATCTGGATCCAGCCCCACGCGCTCTCGGGCCGCAGGAACACGGCCTCGAACCGGCCGTCGTCGATGGCCGCGGTGGGCAGCAGCAGGATGTTGGCGGGCAGCGACCCGCAGTTGCCGATGATGAGCGTGTGCGCCGAGACGCGGTGCGTGCCGTCACCGTCGACGCGGTAACGCATGCGCATGTGGTTCTCGTCCCGCAACGCCTTGCGGATCGCGTCGACGTAGGCGAGCCAGCCGACCTTCGCCTTCAGCTCCTCGTCGGTGTTCGACAGCATCTTCGCGTCGAGCCCGAACCCGGCCATGACGAGGTACGCCGCGCGTTCCACGGAGCCGCCCTCGCGCCGGATGTCGGCCCAGGCGAGGTCGATCCTCCGGTCGACGCCGTCGAAGGCGGTGCGGACGGAATGCTCCATGTCGTCGAGCGTGAGGTCGAGGTTGCGGGCGAGCAGGTTGCCAGTGCCCGACGGCAGCAGCGCGAGCGACGCCGACGTGCCGCCGAGGACCTCGGCGACGGCGCGGATGGTGCCGTCGCCGCCGGCGGCGATGACCACGTCCGCGCCGGCCTCCAGCGCCTGCTTCGCCTGGCCGCCGCCCGGGTCCGACTCGGTCGTCTCGAACCAGAGGGTCTCCGACCAGTCGACGGCCGCGGGCTCGGCGGCGATCGCCGCGCGCAGCGCATCGGCGTCGACCTTCACGGGGTTGAGGATCACGGCGGCGAGACGTTGCGTCTCCCCGGTCGCTGAGGGCGTTGCGGCGGGGGCACTCGAGTCGGGTTGCACGCCAGTCACCCTAGGTCCCACGTCCCGCTCGCACAGCCCCTTGACGCGCCCGCCTCGACATGCGGGGGGGTTCGCGCGGGGGTCGTCAGTCCAGCCGCCGCCAGCACGCGCGGCAGCTCGTCGCAGAGCTCGCGGGCGAGGAACCCCACCTCGCGCGGTGCGCTCGGCCAGTCGGTCGCCGGCCAGCGCGTGCAGGTGAGGTCGCCCAGACCGCGGCCTGGGCGGCATCGGCGCCGCGCGCCAGCAGGCCGACGATCGCTCCCGCGAGCACGTCGCCGCTGCCGGAGGTGCCGAGGCCGGAGCCGCCCGCGCTCGACGTGCCAGGCCCCGTCGCGGGGCGAGGCGATCTCGCCGTAGGAGGTCGTCACGCAGTCGTACCGATCGGCGACCCGCGCCACCGAGGCGGCGACGTCGTCGCACGTCTCCCGCCGGACAGGATGCGCCAGCTCGTCGAGGTTCGGGCTCAGCACGACCTCCCGCGGCAACGCGACGTCGAGCTCGGGCAGCACCCCGAGGGCGAAGGCGTCGAGCACGAGGGCGGGGGATCCGCCCTCCGCGGTGCACACCGCCTCGACGAGGCGCCGGCTGACGTCGGGGTCGTCGAGTCCCGGGCCGAGGAGCACGGCATCGGCGGTGGCGAGCTCCGAACGCACCGTGTCGCCGAGCGGGTCGCGCGCGGCATCCGCATCGCCGTCGACGAGCGCGAGCACGCCGGCCTCGGGGACGGCGACGGCCACGGGCAGGGCGATCGAGGGCGGCGTGACGAGCGTCAGCCGTCCCGCGCCGACGCGCAGGGCCGCGATGCCGGCGAGCATGACCGCGCCCGGCGAGCGCTCCGAGCCGCCGATCACCACGACCCGCCCGCGGGCGTTCTTGGATCCGCCGGGTGCGGGGAGCGGCCACTCGTGCAGCATCCGCTCGTCGACCCTGGCGGGCTCACCGGGGCGTGACATCGTCGACTCCGGGGTGCGCGGTGACCGGGGCGCCCTCGACGCGCAGGTGGTCGACGTTCCCGAACTCGACCAGGCGGAACCGTCCGTCGACCCGTTCGAGGTGCGTGACCGACGCGTTGCCGACCAGGTTCTCCTGCGCGAACTCCAGCAGCTCGGCCTCGCTCAGCCCGAGCAGCACGTAGAGCGAGACCATGACGATGGCGTCGTGCGCCATGACGAAGGCGCGCTCGCCGGCGGTGGCCTCGAAGTCGCGGAAGAAGGAGCGCAGCCGGAGCGCGACATCCGCCCACGACTCGCCGCCGGGCGGGCGGTGGTAGAACTTGCCGAGGTGCCGGCGACGCGCGAGTTCGCCGGGGAACCGGGCCTGCACCCCGGCGTGCGTCAGCAGGTCGAGCACGCCGAGCTCCCGATCGCGCAGCCGCTCATCGGCGAACACCACCCGATCGCCGTGCTGCTCGCCGAGCGCGGCGGCGAGGGTCTGGCGCGCTCGGGCGTATGGCGAGCTCCACAGCGTGTCGAGCTCGGGGAGCCGCGGCTGCAGCCAGTCGCCGAGCGCGTCGGCCTGCTCGACGCCCGTCGGCGACAGTCCGACGTCGGCGTCGCGGATGTCGAGGGGGATCACCTCGAGGCGTTCGGCCTCCGCGCGCGTGGCGGCGACGTTCCCGACGCTCTCCGCGTGCCTCGCGAGCCACAGTTCCCGCACCATGCGCGTCCTCCGTCCTCGAACGAGCCAACCACCGGATGCCGCGCGGGGGAACGCGTTGACAGGGGCGCGAAGCGCCGGTAGGGCCGGCCGGGTCGACGGCGTGAAGCGGATGCCGCGCCGGGCCGTGTGACCTTCGGCCTTGTCGCGGCGACGCGACGCGACGAGGATGCGGGCATGCCCGAGAGCCTGCGCGACCCGCATCCACCGGATCCGCACCCGGAACCCGAACCCGGACCGCCCGCCATGATCGTCGGCGTCGACGGCTCCACCTCCTCGATCTCGGCCCTGCGGTACGCGGCCGGCCTGGCGCCTCGGCTCGACCTCCACGTGCGCGCGCTCGCCGTGTGGAACTACCCGTCGTTCGTCTACGGCGGGTACTACCCCGAGCTCGACTGGACGCCGGAGGACGACGCCGAACGCATCGTGCGGAGGACGGCCGAGGAGGTGTTCGGCGAGGTCGACGCCCGAGTGGTTCGCCACGCGGACCCGGCGCGGCCGGCCCGCCGAGGTCCTCATCGACGAGTCGTCCCACGCCGAGATGATCGTCGTCGGAAGCCGCGGGCACGGCGGGTTCGCCGGGCTCCTGCTCGGCTCGGTCAGCGCCGCCGTCGCCGAGCACGCGCACTGCCCGGTGCTCGTCGTGCACGGTCGGTGAGCGCCGTCGTGTGACCGCCGGGTCGTCGTGCCGATGCTGCGGGACCTTGGACCTTGCCTCCGCCGGCTCCGTCGAGCGCAGACTCGACGCATGGACGATGACGAGCGCACACCGACCCGCGAGCTGTCGGAAGAGGAATGCTGGCGTCACCTCGCCGACGCGCCGTACGGGCGCGTGGCGGCGACGGCCGCGGGCGAGATCGACATCTTCCCCGTGAACCACAAGGTGGACGGACGCACCGTCGTGTTCCGCACGTCTGCCGGGACCAAGCTCCTCGAGCTCACCATCCGCAACCACGTCGCCTTCGAGGTCGACGGGTACACCGAGACCGACGCCTTCAGCGTGGTGGTGAAGGGCACGGCGGAGGAGTTCGATCGCCAGTCGGAGGTCGCCGCGGCCGAACGGCTCGGCATCACGCCGTGGGCGCCCGAGGAGAAGGACCGCTGGGTGCGGATCACCGCCACCGACGTGCGCGGACGCACGTTCGAGCGCCCGAGGGCCGCCGACCAGGCCTGACGCGCTGCGGCGCGCGTGCCGCGGCATCCGCTCACGTCGTCGGCTTGGGCCGGTGCTCGAGCTGGTACACGGCCGCCTGCGTGCGACGCTCGAGGCCGAGCTTGCGCAGCAGGCCGGACACGTAGTTCTTCACGGTCTTCTCGGCGAGCCGCAGCTCTTCGCCGATCTGGCGGTTCGTGCGTCCCTCCGCGATGAGCGCGAGCACCTGCCGCTCCCGGAGGTTGAGCGATCCGTACCTGGGGTCGGTGCGGTCCTCGTCGGACGCGCCGGCGGCGACCCGCCTCGTCACCCCGGCGTGCAGCAGCGACCGTCCGGCGGCGACCGCGCGCACGTCCTGGACCAGCGTGGATCCGTTGATGTTCTTCAGCACGTACCCCGCTGCGCCGGCGAGGACGGCCGACATCGCCGCCTCGTCGTCGTCGTACGCGGTGAGGATGAGGCAGCGGACCTCGGGATGCCGCGAGCGGACCTCGCGGCACAGCTCGATCCCGTCGCCGTCGGGCAGCCGCACGTCGAGGATCGCGACATCCGGCATCGTCGCGGCGATCCGGCCCAGGGCATGCGACGCGTCGCCCGCCTCGCCGACCACCTCGAGGTCGGGCTCGCGATCGAGCAGGTCGGCGACGCCGCGGCGCACGATCTCGTGGTCGTCGACGAGGAAGATCCGCGTCGTCATCGATCGTCTCCGTCGACGTCGGCGTCGGCGCGGCACGCTCCACGCGACGGTCGTGCGCCCTCGCACCGAGTCGACGTCGAGGGTGCCGCCACGGCGCTCGGCGCGGTCCTGCAGGTTGGCCAGTCCACTGCGATGACCGCCGTCGCGGATGCCGGCGCCGTCGTCCTCGACGACGACGCGGATCACCTCGTCCCCGGCCTCGACCGTGAGTCGGACGGTGTCGGCACGCGGCGTGCTTCACCGCGTTCGTGAGCAGTTCGCGCACCACCGCCGTGACGTCGTCGGCGAGCGTGCCCGTGACGAGGAGGTCGAGCGGGCCCGTGAAGCCGACCGCGACGGGCTGCGCCAGTGACGCGGAGCACTGGGTCGCGATCTCGAGGACGCGACGCCGGACCGACCCGTCGGCCTCATCGTGCGGTCGCATCGCGAAGATGATCGTGCGGATCTGCGCGATGCTCTCGTCGAGCGTCGCGATCGCCGAGTGGAGCCGCCGGGTCATCACGTCGTCCTCGACCTCGCCGGCGACGGCCTGCAGCGTGAGCCCCGCGCCGAACAGCTGCTGGATGACGTGGTCGTGGAGGTCGCGGGCGATGCGCGATCGATCCTCGACGAGCAGGGCGCGCTGGCGATCCTCGCGGGCCTTCGCCAGCTCGATCGCGAGGCCGACGCGCACGGCGAGGTCGTCGGCGATGTCGAGTTCCGCGGCCGTGAAGTGGGGTCGACCCGGCGATCGGGCGGCGACGAGCACCCCCCATGCCCGCTGCGTGCTGCGTCAACGCGACGAACATCGACGGCCCGACGTCGCCCCCGTCGGTGATCGCGAGCGCGTCCGCGAGGTCGTCGCGTCGACCACCCGGGCGCGTCCGGGACTCGCCGCTCTCGAGCACGATGCCCGCCGCCGTGCGCATCGCGGGGATCTCGGACCCCGCGAGCGCGTCGGCACCGTCGCCGCGGGCCTCGGCGACGGTCACCGTGAACGGTCGTGGCCCGGGCAGCACGATGCAGATCCGCTCCGCCGTCGTGCGCGCGATGAGCTCGTCGGCGAGCATCGGCAGCGCCGAGCCGCTGGCGGTGTCGAGCAGCGACGACGCGATCTGCGCCGAGGACGCCGTCCAGAGCTGGCGCATCCTCGTCTCGTCGAACAGCCGTGCGTTCGCGATGGCGAACCCGGCCGTGGCCGCCAACGCCGTGACGAGCTGCTCGTCCTCCGCGGTGAACTCGGCGGCTCGCGGGTTCGCCAGGTAGAGGTTGCCGAACACCTCGTCGCGCACGCGGACGGGGACGCCGAGGAATCCGTCCATCGGCGGATGCCCCGGCGGGAACCCGACCGACCTCGGATCCTCGTCGATGTGCTGCAGCCGGATCGGCCGCGGATCGTCGATGAGCGCCCCGAGCACCCCGCGACCCTCGGGAAGGTGGCCGATCGCGGCCACCGTCTCGGGCGGCATGCCCACGTGGATGAACTCCTCCAGGCCGCCGCCCGGGGCGACCACCCCGAGCGCGCCGAACTCCGCGTCGACCAGCTCGACGGCCGCGTGCACGATGCGCTCGAGCACCATCGGCAGCTCGATCGGCTCGACGACGGCCTGCGTCGCCTTGAGCAGGGCGCGAAGTCGCCCCTGCGTGTGCATGACCTCGCCCGCGCGCTCCACCAGTTCCTCGAGCGCCCGATCGAGCTCGGACCTCGGATGATCGGGGAAGGACAGCGGTGACCGCTCCGCCATTTCACCTCCGCACCCCGGGGATGTCGGCAGGCTACCACCGCCGAACGGCGACCACGAGGGACCGGACGGCGCACGTCGGGCGGGACCTATGGCCCGTTATCCGTCGTGCACGGACCGGCAGGCTGGAACCGTTCGTTCCATGGCCCGGCGACCGCCGGCCGAATCGTGGGGGTGGTCGAGTATGCCGAGCCGGATCCTCGTCGGAATCGACGGTTCGCTGGCGAGCCGCGCGGCGGTCTCGTGGGCGCTCGAGCGGGCGCGGAGCATCCGCACCGGCGTCGTGCTGCTGATCGTCGTCGACGACGAGTGGGGCGCGATCGGCGATCGCGACCTCGGCGAGCTTCGAGGCACGGCCGAAGGCGTCGCCCTGCGCGAGCTGGAGTTCGCCCGCGAGCGTGCGGGCTCGGTCGAGGTCACGGCGGCGATCGCCGTCGGGGCGCCGATGCTCGTGCTGGCGTCCGAGGCATCCGCATTCGAGTCCGTGGTCATCGGCACCCACAAGGTCGGGACGTTCCACGGCCACGCGCTGGGGTCTCGCGGGCTGCAGCTCGCCGCCGTCTCGCCGGTGCCGACGGTGGTCGTCCCGGTGGACGCGTCGGATGGGCGCAGCGGTGTCGCGGTCGGCGTGGGGGGCCCGCCGGGTTGGACGGAGGTGGTCAGGTTCGCCATGCGCGAAGCGCTGCGCCTCGAGGAGCGCCTGATGCTCGTCCGCGCCGAAGGGCCGACGGCCGTCGAGGAGCAGGCGGTGCTGCGGATCGTCTGGGACCTCCCGGAGGCGTCCGAACTCTCCGACGACATCGTCGTGCGTCGGTCCACGGCGCCTCCGGGCGAGACGCTGGCGGGGGTCTCCCGACGCGCGGTGCTCACGGTCAGCGGCCGGCCGACGGCTCCCGGGGCGCGCGGATTCCGTCCGCTCGGTCGCACGAACGGCGATCTCCTGATGAACGCCGGCGGACCGGTCGTCATCGTGCCGTTCGAATCGACCGCTGAGCGCCGCGGTGTCCCGCCATCGCTCGTCCGCGTGTCCGCCTCGAGCGACGCCGGCGAGTGACGGCCTGCCGCCGACCGAGGCCGCTCGCCGACGCTCAGTCTCCGGAGACCGCGCGCTCGACATCGGCGGAACGGGGAAGAAGAGCCGGAGGGCGAGCGGCGCCGTGAGGCACGCGAACGTCACCGCCATGAGCACGCCGGCCGTCACGTAGAGGGCGACGACCAGCGGCACCGGGCTCCGTTCGTCGATGAACGGGGAGGGCGCGAACGTCCAGAGGATCGACACGAGCCACGCCCCGGCGTTGACCGGCACCCACCGGGCGGTGCCGGGGCGCGCGAGCACCAGCCACTGCGCGAGCGGGATGCTCACCAGCAGCAGCACGGCGCCGAGGCGACCAGGACGAGCGTCCCCGGCGACGAGAGGTCGACGCCGAGCGTGCTCGGGAGCATGCCGAGGGTCCACGCGAACGCCGCGGCCACGGCTGTGGCGGCGATCCACCACCCAGCCGGCGGCCGGTCGGCGCGCATCCCCGCGTACTGGCCGATCGCGAGGGCCGTCCCCTCCAGCGCCCCGGCCGCGATCACGAGCACGAGGCGCACGGGGTCGTCGATGCCGGCGACGATCGTCAGGACGGCCACACCCGCGGCGACGGCGAAGCCGGTGGCCTCCCCGATCGAGACGGCGAGGATCCACCGCAGGGCGCGCCGATCATGCCGAGCGGTCCGACGCACCCGCTCCGACCCCGCCGACCTCGCCGACTGCTGCCTTCGTGCACGGCTCGACGCTAGGCGGCGGCGCGGCGAGATCCGGGGGACCTTCGGCCCGTCCCGGACCAGGCGCGAGGCGATTCTGGGAGCATGATCGAGCACCGAGGCATCCGGCTCACCCTGCTGCTGGTGCAGGCGTTCGTGGCCCTCACCGCCCTGGCCGGGGGAGCCGTCCTGATGATCAGCGCGCTCTCCGACGGCTTCTCGTCATCGTGGACTCCGCCCGGAGTACCTCGAGGGGTCGCCCTTCTCGTCGTACCTCGTGCCGGGCTCATCCTCGCCGTGGTGATCGGCGGCGGGCACGTGTTCGCCTTCGCGGAGCTCGAACGCCACCGGCCGTGGGCGCTGCTCGCCGCTGCGGCGGCCGGCCTCGCCCTGCTCATCTGGATCTTCGTGCAGATGGCGGTCATTCCGTTCAGCGTGCTGCAGGCGGTGTACTTCGGCGCGGGGCTCCTCGAGGTCGGGTTGGTGCTGCTGCTCCTCGACGTGCACCATCGCCTCGGGCCGCGTCGTCACGCCCCCGCCGCCCGGTCGGCGCGCCGGTCGGCCGGCGCACCTGAGCCGCACACGCGCGGCCGCGCGATCCCACCGCAGCACGACGCCTCGCTGTCAGGCGAGTGGTGCACACTGGAGCCGTGATCGCCGAGCATGCGCTGACCTGGAGCCCGCGGCATCCGACCGACCTGCTGCAGACCATCGGCGCGCTCCGGCGCGGGGGCGGCGACCCCACCTACCACCGCGACGAGCGCGGGGCGGTGTGGCGCACCACGCGCACCGACGAGGGCGTCGCGACCCTGCGCTACACGCAGCCCGCGTCCGACGAGCTGCGCTGCGAGGGCTGGGGGCCGGGCGCCCGCGCCGGCGTCGCCGCGGCACCCGAGCTGCTCGGCGAACGCGACGACCCGGGCGGCTTCGAGCCCGGCATCCGGCTGCTCGACGACGCGCACCGACGCAACCCGGGGCTGCGCATCCCGCGCACCGGCCGGGTCTTCGAGGCCCTCGCGCCGGCGATCCTCGAGCAGAAGGTGATCACGCTGCAGGCGCACGACTCGTGGCGGCGGCTCGTCTGGCGGTTCGGCGACGCCGCTCCCGGGCCGACCCCACGCAAGATGCGGGTGGCCCCGTCGCCCGAGCGATGGGCGTCGATCCCCACGTGGGAGTGGCACACCGCGGGCGTCGACCCGCGCCGCGCCCGCACGATCGTGAACGCCGCGCGGTACGCGTCCCGCCTCGAGGAGGCGGTCGGCATGAGCCCCGCGGATGCCGCGGCTCGCCTCACCCTCATGCCGGGCGTCGGCGCGTGGACCGCCGCCGAGGTCGCCCAGCGCGCGCTCGGCGACGCCGACGCGCTCTCGGTGGGCGACTACCACCTGTCGAACTACGTGGGCCACGCGCTCTGGGGCCGCGACATGACCGACGACGAGATGCTCGATGGCGATGGCGCCGTGGGCGGGGCATCGCTACCGCGTGGTGCGCCTGCTCGGCGCGGCGGGCGTCCGTGGCCGGCCGCGGCGTGGACCGCGCATGTCGTTCGTCGACCACCGCGCGATCTGAGCGGGCTACTGCTCGAGTGCCTCTCGGCTGCACGATCAGCGCTCGGCCGCCAACGCTTGCGCTGACGTGAACACGCCCTCGGGGTCCCACTTCGCCTTCACCGCGTTCAGACGGGGGAGATTCTCGGCGAAGTACTGCTCGGGCCAGTCCGCGATCGCCCGATTCGGGAAGTTCTGGTAGCTCTCGTGCGGGGTGTGCGGTTCGAGGACGTCGATCACCGCCGACGTCCATGACTCGAGATCCTCGATGATCTCGGCGTCCGTGAGGTTCGCCCACACGGGCGTCGGCCTCAGCAGCTCCGTCATGCCGCGGTGCACGTAGGCGGTTTCCGTGCGGCCGACGGAATCCACGACCCGCCCGCCGACCCACCCGATCATCCAGAACTGCACGTTCGTCTCCGGGGAACGGCTCGGTGCGTCGGCGATCAGTTCGACGACGCGTTCGAGCGCCGACTCGGGCAGCGGGGCATCGGCGAACCGCGAGATGTCACCCCAGGAGTGGTTCTCCGACTCGGGGTTGGTGAATCGCGGCGCCACCTCCCAGAACGGTTCGACACGGATGTCCTCCGTCACGGGTGGTGCTGCGGCGAGCAAGGCGCGACGATCGCCATGAAGTCGTCCTCGGAACCCAGGAACTGACCTCGAACGAACACGTCCATCGCCGCATCCGGCCCGTTCGATCCGATCGGGGTGGCCTGCACGCCTGCGGATGCCACGAACTCCGCCGGCGCCGTCTGGTGGATTTCATCGAGCGCCACGAGCATCGCGAGTGCGGCATCCGCCCCCGTCCACGTGAAGCGGTAGTAGACGATGTCGTCGCTCGGTACGGGAGCCGCATCGAACTCGAGCTCCGTGCACACGCCGAAGGTGCCGCCGGTCCCGCCTCGCAGCGCCCAGAACAGTTCAGGATGCTCGTCGGCGCTGGCCGTGACCACCTCTCCTGCTCGCCGTGACGACCTGCGCGGAGCGCAACCGGTCGCTCGTGAGTCCCGCCCATCGCGAGTGGTAGCCGATGCCGCCGCCCTGCACGAGGCCGCCGACGCCGACGCTGAGGCACGTACCTGCGGCACCAGCCACCGGCCGCCGAGCGTGGCGTCGAGGAGGCCGGCATTCGTCGCGCCGCCTCCGACCGTCGCCGTTCCCTCGTCGGACACGCGCACGCGCGACAGCCGCGAAAGGTCGATCACCAAGCCGGTCGTCGTCGAGAGGCCGGCGTAGCTGTGTCCGCCCCCTCGAACCACGATGGGCAGTCCGGTGTCCCGACTCCAGTCGAGGCAGCTCGCCACGTCGGTGGCGTCAGCGACGCGGACGACCAGCCTGGGCACCGTGTCCGCGTACCGGCCGTTCTTCGGCAGCCAAGCGCTCGTGAATCCCGGTGCGCCGGGGAGGAGGACCTCGCCACGGATGCGACGCCGAAGGTCCTCGACGGCCGCGGATTCGAGTCGCAGCCAATCGTCGCCCGGCGTGCACCCCGCCAGGCCGACGCCCGCCGCAGCAAGCGCGCCGGCCACGAGGAAGGTGCGGCGATCCAGTGTCGACACTGAGCGACGCTAGCTTCGCGCGGCCACCGCCACCAGACCACGTGCGGGGGTCGAGTCGCGAAGCGCGTCAGGCGACGGATGCCGCGTCACCCGTGCGTGCGGCCTCGTCGCCGAGCGGGTGGTGCTCGCGCCCCCACTCGGTGAGCGGCTGGAGCAGTTCGATGAGCCGCAGGCCGTCGGTGCTCGGGGTGTAGGTGATCGTCACGGGCGTGGTCGCGCGCACGTGTCGCTCGATGAGCCCCTCGGCCTGGAGCTCGCGCAGGCGGGCGGCGAGCAGGCGGTCGGAGATGCCCGTGACCGCGGCGCGGTACTCCGAGAAGCGTCGTGCTCCGCGTACGCCGGCGAGCAGGATGGCCGCGTTCCACTTGCGGCCGGCGAACTCGACGGTCGACTGGAACCGGCGGCAGGCCGCCTCGTCGATGTGCCCGAGTTCCTCGAGTCGTTCGTTCGCGCGTGTGCCCATCAGGCCTCCTTCACTCACTCCAAGTAAGCGACTCACCCCCTCCGTGCATTCCCGATCGCGCTGGGCGAGCATGGAGGCATCCATTCGCACGAACCGATCGGAGCAGGATGCACTACGGCCACGAGCTGCAGTTCGGCACCTTCATCACCCCGACGAACGACCCGCCGCAGGCGGCCGTGCGCCTCGCCGAACTGGCCGAGGCATCCGGCTACGACCTCGTCACGTTCCAGGACCACCCCTACCAGCCGCGCTTCCACGACACGTCGACGCTGCTCACGTGGGTCGCGGCCCGCACCGAGCGCGTCCACCTCGCGGCCAACGTCGCCAACCTGCCGCTGCGCCCGCCCGCCGTCCTCGCGCGTGCCGCCGCCAGCCTCGACCTGCTCAGCGGCGGTCGCTTCGAGCTCGGGCTCGGCGCCGGCGGCTTCTGGGACGCCATCGACGCCATGGGCGGCCGCCGCCTCACGCCCGGCCAGGCCGTCGACGCGCTCTCGGAGGCGATCGATGTCATCCGCGGGGTCTGGGACCAGGGCGAGCGCGCCCGGTTCGAGGTCGACGGCGAGTACTACCACGTCAGCGGCGCGAAGCGCGGCCCCGCCCCCGCGCACAACATCCCCATCTGGATCGGCGCGCTCAAGCCCCGGATGCTGCGGCTGATCGGGCGGAAGGGCGACGGCTGGCTGCCGTCGCTGGCCTACCTGAAGCCCGGCGACCTCGCCGCGGGCAACCGCACGATCGACGAGTCCGCGCTCGCCGCCGGACGCGACCCGCGCGAGATCCGTCGCCTCGTGAACATCGGCGGCCGGTTCTCGGCAGGCGGGGGCGGGTTCCTCGACGGCCCGGCGGCCCAGTGGGTCGAGCAGCTGCTGCCGCTCGTGCTCGACGACGGCATCGGCACGTTCATCCTCGCGAGCGACGACCCCGCGACGATGCAGCACTTCGCGGCCGAGGTCGCGCCGGCGCTGCGCGAGGCGGTCGCGCGCGAGCTCAGGCACGCGGATGCCGCGACCGTCGCCGCTGCCACCTGGGTCGGTCGCAGCACCGCGGTGCGCGCGAAGCGCCGTGCCGGCATCGACTACGACGCGCTGCCCGCGGCGCTCGCGGCGCACGCGGTCGAGCCCGGCGACGCCGGGTACGCCCGGCGTGAAGTCCACCTACATGCGAGGCGGGTCGCCCGGGCTCGTGCTCCGGCCCGGCGACGCGGAGGAGGTCGCGCAGGCGATCGCCTTCGCCCGCGCGAACCCCGCCGTGCCGCTCGGGGTGCGCAGCGGCGGCCACGGCATCAGCGGCCGGTCCACGAACGACGGCGGCATCGTCATCGACCTCGGCCGGCTCGACGCGATGGAGGTGCTCGACGAGTCCGCACGGCTCGTGCGCATCGGCGCGGGGGCCCGCTGGAAGGACGTCGCCGCGTTCCTCGCGCCGCACGGCTGGGCGCTGAGCTCGGGCGACTACGGCGGCGTCGGCGTCGGCGGCCTCGCCACGGCGGGCGGCATCGGGTGGCTGGTGCGCGAGCACGGGCTCACGATCGACCACGTGCGGGCCGTCGAGCTGGTGCTCGCCGACGGCGGCATCGTGCGAGCGGATGCCACGCGGCATCCGGAGCTCTTCTGGGCCGTTCGCGGCGCCGGCGCGAACGTGGGCATCGTGACGGCGTTCGAGTTCGAGGTCGACGAGGTCGGCGACGTCGGGTTCGCGCGCCTCACGTTCGACGCGAGCGACACCGAGGGGTTCCTGCAGGCGTGGGGCGACTGGGTGGTCGACGCGCCCCGCGACCTCACGAGCTTCCTCATCATGGGCGGCTCGCGACCGGGCGAGCCGCGCGTCGCGCACGTCATGGCGGCCGTCGACTCCGACGATCCCGAGACGGTGCTCGCGCGGCTGCAGCCGCTCGCCGAGGCCGCGCCGCTCATCGGGCAGGACGTGCGCATCACGAGCTATCGCGCGGTCATCTCGAACTCCGACGACGCCGCGCACGCCGCCGAGGGGGAGCCGACCGCGAGGTCGGGGCTCATCGGCCGCGTCACGCCCGAGTTCGCCCACGACGCGGCACGGTTCCTCGACAGCGGCGCGACCTCCTTCTTCCAGTTGCGAGCCGTCGGGGGCGCCGTGCACGACGTGCCGGCGGAGGCAACGGCGTTCGCGCACCGCTCGTCGGAGTTCAGCGTCGTCGCGTTCGGGTCGAGCCGCCAGCACACGTCCGAGCGGTGGCGAGAGCTCATCGGCCCGCACCTCGACGGCGCCTACCTGAGCTTCGACACCGAGCAGGGCGACGAGCAGGTGGCGGCCGCCTTCCCGCCCGCGACGCTCGCGCGGCTGCGCGCGATCAAGGCGCAGGTCGACCCCGACAACGTGTTCCGCGACAACGCGAACGTGCGTCCGGCGTAGGCGTGCAGGTCGGCGGCCGTCAGCCGCCGGCCGTGTGCCAGGGCCGCGGATCGTCGCGGAGCAGGCCGTAGAGGGCGACGTCATGGTTGCGTCCGTCGTTGAAGAACGCACCGCGCACGAGGCCCTCGTAGGCGAACCCGCACTTCTCGGCGATCCGCCGGCTCGCGATGTTCGCGGGCACGATGACGAGCTGGATGCGGTGCTTCTTCTTCGTCGCGAACAGGTAGTCCACCAGGAGCTGCACGGCCTCGGTCGTGTACCCGTGCCCCGCGAAGGCCTCGTCGTAGAGCTGATACGACAGCTCGTACGCGTCCCAGTAGCCCACCGGCGGGAAGAACTCGATGTGCCCGACGATCTGCCCGTCGAGGTCGCGGATCAGGAGGGTCCCCTCGTCGCGTTCCCAGAGTCCGTGCTGCGCGAACCGGGCGCGCCAGGTGGACTCCGACACCACGCCGAGCGGGAAGTAGGCGCCGCGTGTGCGGATCTCGACGTGGGCCTCGTAGAACACAGGCAGATCCGCCTCGCGCAACGGCGCGAGCACCACTCGTTCGCCCCTCAGCACGCGAGGGCTCCGCCCGGCAGCCGCCCGTCCATGCCCGCAGGCTACACCCGCTCATCTCGCCGAACGGGCAGGCGACCGGGGGCCGGCCGGCGCTGGACGACCGGACCCGCTCACCCCTCCGCGAACAGCAGTGCCAGCAACTGGATGCCGATCGCGCTGGCGACGAACCGGTACCGCCGGTTGCTCGTGAGCCGCGCCACCCAGTCGAAGAGGCCCAGGTCGACGATCTCGACGAAGTCGCCCGACGCGGTGTGCACCCCGTATCCGACCCGGAGACCGTGGTAGTAGTCCGACGCCAGCGGCTCGGTGCGCACATCGACGTCGGGCTGCGCCGACCCGAGGGCCCCGACGACGCGGTCCGCGAGTGCCGGGGCGGTGCCGTCGGAGCGCACGATCGCGGCCGGACGATCCCAGCGCACCGCATCTCGTCCGCCCTGCCATGTCGAGCAGGCGCCGGTAGGCCTCCAGCTGGGCGACCACGGCCGCGACCTCGAACTCGTCGTCGGCGAGGCCGGGCCCCGCATCGGCGATCACGAACAGCCGGAAGTGCTGGGTGCGCCCGGGCTCGGGTCCCGTCGGCTGCATCCGCAGCACCTGATGGGTCGTGCACAGCCGGACGTGCGCCGACGGATCCGCGCGCAGCCGGCGAGCGCTCTCGAGGGCGAGCACGTTCGTCGGGTCGGACACGACCTCGGAGGCCCGGATCGTCGAGAGCGCGCGGTCCTGGGAGGTCGGGGCCAGGACGGAGGTCGATCCGAGCGGCGTCACGGGCGACAGCAGCAGTCCCTCGTACCCCTCCGCGGCGTCGAGCGCGAGCGTGTCGTAGGCCACGCTCGTCCGGAGGTCGACGGGACTCGGCCCCACCGTGGCATCCGTCGACCATCGCGCGAGCAGGTCGGCCGGACGGCGACGTGCGGCCTCGTCGCGGGCACCCGCGAGCAGCTCGCCGCGGCGGTCGCTCGGGATGGGGCGTCGCTTGCGCGTCAGCTCGTCCATCGACCCATGATGCCGCGATGTGCGGCCGCACGCCATCAGGCGCCGAGCAGCGCGTCCAGCCGCGGGTGCAGGTGCCGGGTGCCCAGCACGGATGCCGCGTGCCGCGCCCCGGCGCGCAGCGCATCGGGCAGCGGCGACCCCGCGAGCGTCGCGTCGAGCACGCCCGCCATGAACGCGTCGCCCGCGCCGTTGGTGTCGCGCACGTCGGCGGGCTCCGCCGCGACCTCGTGCCGCGTCATCCGCTCATCGATCGCGACGGCGCCGTCGGCCCCGAGCGTGCACACGACGAGTGACGCGCCGCCCACGATGCAGCGCTCCATGAACGGGAACGGGTCGTCGCCGATGCGGTCGGCGTTCATGAAGATCGCGTCGGCGGCCTCGATGAAGGGACGGTGGAACTCCGCCTCGCCGTCGTAGTCGTGGATGTCCGTCCAGATCGGGCGGCCGGTGGCGCGCGCCGCTTCGATGAGGTCGACCGCGACGGGGGCGAGGTCGAGCACGATCGCCGCGGCATCCGCCATCGCCGCGACGGCCGCGGGGGCCGGACCGGCCCTCGCGGACCTGCGGCGTCGCGACGTACAGCGAGACGCGCTCGCCGGCCGGGGTCATGAGGTTGAGGTGCCGCTCGGTGGTGCCGCCGTCGCCCTCGATCAGCTCGATGCCCGCCTCGATGAGCAGCGCGCGCACGCGTTCACCCTCGACGTCGCCGCCGATCAGCGCGTGCAGCACCGTCGGGCGGCCGAGGCCGACGAGCCCGAGCGCCTTGCCGGCGGAGGTCGCGCCGAGCGTCTCGTACTCGTCGAGCGCGAACTGCATGTGCGGCACCGGCTCGGGCAGGTGGTCGAGCAGCACGATGCGGTTCCACGAAGCGGGCCCGGCGATGAAGACGTGATCGGTCATCCGCTCATTCTGGCGGATCACGCCGGCGCGCCTCACGCGTGCGACAGGATGTGGGCATCGAGCGAGACGAACTGGCCGACGGATGCTGCCGACCTGCTGCCCGAGGACGGCTATGCGCGGCACCCTCGTCGGTCGTGCCTGAGGCGCGCCGCGGAATCGACGACCTCTCCGGTCGCTCGGGCGCACGCGGCCTGGCTGCGCTGACGGCGCCCCGGCGCTCGGAGATCGGGCCGCCCTCCGCGTCGCGCACCCCTACTCGAGCCACTCCGTCTCGAAGGTCGGGTTCGCGTGGATGTTCGTCGACACGAACGGCTCGCCGCCGATCACCGCGAACTTGTGCGGCGTGAACGCGGGAACCACGAGCACCTGGCCGCCGACCGCCTCGATCCGCTCGTCGGCGACCGTGAACAGCGCGCGGCCATGGCGCACCACGAACGTCTCCGTGTACGGGTGCTGGTGCAGGCGCGGCCCCGCGCCGTCGCGCGACGAGTACACGAAGATCAGCGACACCTGCGACCCGATCGCCACGCCCTCGACCTGGTCGTTCCAGTCCAGGTCGTCGGTCGCGTCATCCGGTCGCTCGTATGTGAGCACCATCGTGTTCCTCCTCGTCGTCGAGCCGAACGCGCGGCCACGATAACGCGAGCGTGCGGATGCCGCCACCGGCACGTCGGTCCCACGGGTTTCTCCCGCGGACAAGCAAAAGATGTGCACTCATCGCGCAGGTAAGGACTCCTGCCGCATTGACATATGGAACTCACCAGCATTAGTCTCAAATCCTACATATGTCGTCTGTGGCAACATATTCACCACGGTGTGGCAGGCGGCTTCCGCAAGGTCCAACTCGAAGGGGAGAACGACCAATGAAGCAACGCGTCCGTCGCGTGATGACCGGGGTCTGCGCCATCGGCATCACCGCCACCCTGGGGCTCAGCGCAGCACCGGCCTTCGCCGAGAGCACTGCCGAGAGCACCGACGAGTACAAGGTGCTCGTGGTGGGTCAGACCCTCGGGTTCCGCCACTCGCACATCGACGACACGACCCTCGCCGTCATCCAGCTCGGAGAGGAGAACGGGTTCAGTGTCGACGTCTGGGACTCCCGCCAGCCGAGCCTCACGCTCCCGACGACCCCGTTCACGTCGGCGGCTGATCTCTCGCAGTACGCGTCGATCATCTTCGCGTCGCCCGTCGACGCGACGAACAACCTCGATCCCAACCGGCCCCGGCTGCTGAACGATGCCGAGCTCGCGGCGTTCCAGGGCTACATCCACGACGGCGGAGGGTACGTCGGACTGCACGCCGCGACCGACTCGATGCACACCGTCCCGTGGTACAGCGAGCTCACCGGCGGCGGAGCGCGCTTCCGCAACCACCCCGCGCAGCAGACCGCCACGATGCGCCTCGAGAGCCCGGGCCACCCGTCCACCGAGATGCTGCCGACCGAGTGGGTGCGCTTCGACGAGTGGTACAACTTCACGACCAACCCGCGTGAGGACGTCCACGTCCTGATCACCCTCGACGAGTCGACGTACAACCCGGGCAGCGGTGCGATGGGCGCCGACCACCCGATCGCCTGGTGCCAGAACTTCGAGGGCGGACGCTCCTGGTACGAGGGCGCCGGCCACACGGATGCCTCGTGGGCGGACCCGCTCTTCCTCGAGCACATCCTGGGCGGGATCGAGTGGACCGCGGGCGTCGTGAGCGGCGGCGGCGACTGCGTCACGTTCACCGAGGTCGACGAGGTCCTCGCGGGCATCCCCGCGTCGGTGAAGAACACGCACCTCGGCGGCGACGTCGCCGCCTACCTCACCGCAGCGGAGGCGTCGGCAGACTGCCGGCGACCACGCGGCGGCGGTCGCCACGCTGCAGCAGGCCTGGGCGAAGGCGCACGGCATCCAGGACGAGGTCCTGAGTCGCGAAGATCGCCGATCTCATCGAGTGGCAGGAGGCCCTGCTCTGACGCGCGGCTGCCGGCCGGCGCGCGCAGGCTGTCGCCGGCAGCGCTCCCGGTTCGTGCATCGCAACCGTCGGCCCTCGGCCTCGTCGTTCCAGCGAGGTCGGGGGCCGATGCATGCCCGCACGAGCGGTCCGGACTCCGATCGGCGCGATGCTGTCGCCATCACCCCCTTGTGTGGTGGGATGACCGCATGGGGGCGAGCGTCGCGAGTGCAACCGGCCTGAGCACGGCCGAGGTCGCGGAGCGCATCGCGCGCGGCGAGACCAACGCGTTCGAGAGCCCCACGAGCCGCAGCGCGTGGAGCATCATCCGCGCCAACGTGTTCACGCTCTTCAACGGCATCATCGCGGCGTGCTTCCTCGTGCTGCTGCTCATCGGCCGCTGGCAGGACGCGCTGTTCGGCGTCAGCGCCATCGCGAACACGATCATCGGCTCGGTGCAGGAGTTCCGCGCGAAGCGCTCGCTCGACAAGCTCGCGCTCATGCACGCGCCGCACGCGCGGGTGCTCCGC
Source organism: uncultured Actinomycetota bacterium (assembly GCA_963709115.1). Taxonomy (GTDB): domain Bacteria; phylum Actinomycetota; class Actinomycetes; order Actinomycetales; family Microbacteriaceae; genus Agromyces. Next base: position 38,731 of record CAVPVF010000013.1, on the reverse strand, counting down.
GACGGGGGCGAGCAGGAGATCGCCATCGCCGACGTGGTGCTGGGCGACACCCTCGTGCTGCGCGCGGGCGACCAGGTCGGGGCGGATGCCTCGGTGGCGACGTCCGAACGGCTGCAGCTCGACGAGTCCATGCTCACGGGCGAGTCCGATCCGGTCGACAAGGCTCCCGGCGACGGCGTGCTCTCGGGGTCGATCGTGATCGGCGGAGGCGGCACCGCGGTCGTCGACAAGGTCGGCGCGGACTCGTTCGCGAACAAGCTCTCGAGCGAGGCCAAGCAGTTCTCGCTCGTGGCATCCGAGTTGCGCAGCTCGATCAACCGGGTGCTCGGCTGGGTGGCGTGGATCATCGGGCCGATCAGCCTGCTGGTGCTGAACGCGCAGATGGTCGCCGCCGGGGGATGGCCCGAGGCGATCGAGGACGGCACGTGGCAGGATGCCGCGGTCGCGACCATCGCGTCGGTCGTCGCGATGATCCCGCTCGGCCTCGTGCTCATGACGAGCATCACGTTCGCGGTGGGCGCCGTGAAGCTGGCCAACCGCAAGGTGCTCGTGCAGGAGCTGCCCGCCGTCGAGGGCCTGGCGCGGGTCGACCTCATCTGCCTCGACAAGACGGGCACCCTCACCGAGGGCGACATCGTGTTCGACGACGCGCACGCGCTCGTCGCGGCGCCGCCCGACGGCTGGACCGACGTGCTCGCCTGGTACGGCGCGGAGCCCGAGGCGAACGCGACGGCGCGCTGCCTCGGTCGAGCCGTATCCCGTGCAGCGCGTGCTCGAGCCCGAGGCGCGCATCGCGTTCTCGTCGGCGCGCAAGTGGAGCGCGGTCGGCTTCCCGGGCGCCGGCACGTGGGTGCTCGGCGGCCCCGAGATGGTCTTCGCGGCATCCGTCGACGCCTCGGATGCCGCGGTCGACCTGCGCGACCGGGCCGCCGAGCTCGCGGCGACCGGCCGGCGCACGCTCGTGCTCGCCTACAGCCCCGAGGAGCTCACGCAGGAGCGCGCCGACGCCGAACGCCTGCCCGCGTCGCTCACCGCCGTGACCCTGCTGACCTTCCGCGAGAGCGTGCGCCCCGACGCGAAGGAGACCCTCGAGTACTTCGCCGAGCAGGGCGTGGCCGTGCGCATCATCTCGGGCGACAACCCGCAGACCGTCGCGGCGATCGCCCGCGAGGTGGGCGTGGACGCCCCGTCGGGGTTCGACGCGCGCGAGCTGCCCGCCGACCTCGACGAGCTCGGCGAGGCGCTCGAGGAGCACGTCGTGTTCGGCCGGGTGACGCCGTCGCAGAAGAAGGACATCGTCACCGCCCTGCAGCGCCGCGGCCACACCGTCGCGATGACGGGCGACGGCGTCAACGACGCGCTGGCGATCAAGGAGGCCGACATCGGCATCGCCATGGACTCGGGCTCGGCCGCGACGAAGGCGGTCGCCCGGATCGTGCTGCTCGACGGCCGGTTCTCGCAGCTCCCCGGCGTCGTGGCCGAGGGCCGGCAGGTCATCGCGAACATCGAGCGCGTCTCGATGCTGTTCCTCACCAAGACCGCCTACGCCACCGCGCTCGCGGTGCTGTTCGGCGTCATGCTGCTGCCGTTCCCGTTCCTGCCGCGACAGCTCTCGGTCGTCGACGGGCTCACGATCGGCCTCCCGCCGTTCTTCCTCGCCCTCATGCCGAACCGCCGCCGCTACGTGCCGGGCTTCCTGCGGCGCTCGCTCAGCTTCGCCATCCCGGCCGGCATCATCATCGCGCTCGTGCTCGCGCTCTACAGCCGCATGGCGACCGACGCGGGGATCCCGCAGGACGAGCTGCGCACCGGATCGACGATGATCCTCACGATCGTCGGCCTCTGGGTGCTCATCGTGCTCTCACGGCCCATCGACGGCTGGAAGATCCTCATCATCGGCTCGATGATGCTCGGGCTGGTGGCCGTCTACGCGATCCCGTTCATCTCGGACTTCCTGCAGTTCACCGACCCGTCGCTGACGACCGCGCTGCTCGTGATCGGGTCGTCGGTCGTGGCGATCGCCGGCATCGAGGTGGTGCGCTTCGTGCACCGGCGCGCGGTCGCGCGCATGACGTTCGTGCCCGCACCCGCGCTCGCCGCCGCCGTCAGGCAGCAGGAAGCGTCCGCGCCCGGCGGAAGAACTCGGCCGACCGCCCAGCCCACAGCGCGAGGATGATGAGCGCGGTCACGACCGCGCCGATGCCGAACGACCACCACGCGCCGCCGTCGCCCGGCGCGGCGATGAGGTCGATGATGTCGACGATCGTCGAGAGCGCCACGAGTGCCGTCACGAAGATGCGCGCGATGTTGCGTCCACGCGTGAGGCCCGACGCCATGGCGATCGTCAGCAGCCCGATGAGGATCATCCCCGTGCCCCAGAGCGTGATGGGGAGCGCGTCGCCCGAGGCGCGGACCGCGTCGTCGTAGCGGAGCAGGATCAGCAGGACGCCGGCGACGATGTCGAAGACACCCGAGATGTAGGCGAGCACCACGACGACGATCACCCGCTTCGGCGGCCGCAGCCCCGTGGCCTCGTCGCTCATCTCGGCCCCCTCCCGACGCGCACCGCAGCGCTCGGCTCCAGCATACGAGCGGGGACCCGCGCCCGCTGGGCTAGCATGACGCCAGGGTTCCCGGCCCGGCTGGAGGACGATATGACGGACGGCGGGTCGCTCGCGATCGATGCGGGCCAGTCGGGCATCAAGGTGCGCCACGCGGATGCCGCGGGGGCGAGCGAGTGGGCCGGCCCCGGCATCCGCACCGACCTGCCGCTGCTGCCGCAGCTCGCCCGCGTCATGGAGGACGCGGTCGAGGCGGGCCGCTCGTTCGACGAGGTCGGGCTGGGCGTCTCGGGCCTCACCTCGGACGAGTCGGACGCCGGGTACCTCCTCGCCGCCACCGCCCAGCACGGCGTTCGCGCGGTGCACCTCGCGCACGACTCGATCACCGCCTACCTCGGCGCGCTCGGCGATGATCGCGGTGTCGTCGTCGCCTCGGGCACCGGCGTGGTCACCCTCGCGGTCGGCCGCACCGAGCTGGCGCGGGTCGACGGGTGGGGCTACCTCCTCGGCGATGCGGGGAGCGGCTACTGGCTCGGGCGCGCCGCGCTCGACGCGGTGATGCGCGCGCACGACGGGCGCGGCGACGCGACGGCGCTGAGCGCGATCGCGCTGGCCGAGTTCCCCGACCTGGAGCACGCCTACATCGAGCTGCAGGCGGATCCGGGTCGCGTCGGGCGCATCGCCGCCTATGCGCGGCACGTCGCCGACGCGGCGGCCGCCGGCGATGCCGTCGCCCTGGCGATCGTGTCGGAGGCGGGGCGCGAGCTCGCGGCATCCGTGATCGCCGGCCTTCGACGCGTCGGTGAGGCGGATGCCGCGGCACCCAGGGTCCGCGCCGTCGGCGGCGTCTTCGAGCGGCAGCGCCCTGACCGCCGCGTTCACGGCCGCCGTGCTGGAGCGGACGTGCCGTCGGCGGAGATCCGGATCGGCGAGGCGCATCCGCTCGACGGGGCCGCGGCCCTGGCCGCGGTGGCGCCCACCAGCGCGCTCGCCGGTCACATCGCCACGGCGACGGTGGGGACGGATTCGATCCGCTCTTGACCGCCGCTCGGCGGACCACTATATTGCGCCGTGTTGGGGGGCCTAGCCTGGTCGGCTTGCGTGGGGAGCGTCGGCCGTCGGTTCTGCCGTGCACCCGTCGAGACGACGCACTCCAGCTCGCCACTGTGCTGAGCCGGCGATCGCGGGGCGCCTCGCGTGTTCCACCACCGTCGGACGCACCATCCGAATGGAGGAACGCATGAACGACCCATCAGAGCTCGTCCCGCCCACTCGATGCGGACGAGGTCGCCACGCTGGCACCGCCGCCCGAGTCCGACGCCGAGAGCCCGACCACGTCGCGATACGAGCAGGGGTCGGAGGCGACGGGCGAGGTCCACCGCCCGGAGTCCTCTCATCCGTCCCGGCAGCGGCTGAGCAGGCCGACACCATCCCGAATCCGCGCAGCGTCAGCGAGGGGGACTGACATGGCCATCTACGTCCACAACGGAACGGCCTCGACGATGTACGTGGCCCTGGCCTACCACTCCCCGAACTGCGACGGTGACAACTGGGCGAAGAAGGGCTGGTGGCAGATCGGGCCCGGCGGACGGGCGACCATCCGCGGCGGGGCGTCGAACGGCGCCAAGTACTTCTGGTACGCCGAGAACGACGCCGGCATGCAATGGGCCGGGCCGTTCGTCACGAACCTGCCCGTCGCGGGCGTTCGACTGGTGCTGGCGGACGTCGAGCACCGACAGCAGCCCGAAGGGGCTGCGGATGCTCCTGGTTCCCGTCACGCAGCGTGAACCACTCGCTCGTGCTGCAGGCCTGACGGCCCGCACATGTGCGCGGCGAGCCGTGTTCGACTCGCCGCGCACACCGTCAGGCGCGCGTGAGGAACGCCTCGATGCGGTCGAACGCGCCGACCCAGACCATGGTCGAGAAGAAGTCGCGGACCTCGGGAGTCGGGAAGCCGGTCTGCTCGACGGTGACGAGCGTGCCCGCCGTCGATCGGCTCGAACGTCACGACGACGTGCGTCGACATCGTCTGCGCCGCTCGGGTCGCTGCCCGACGACTCGGTGACGAGCCGGTGCGGGCGGTCGATCTCGAGGAACGTCTGCTCCTCGCGGAACAGCGTGTCGCGGTTCGGCCCCCACACGGCGACCTGCTTGCCGCCGACCCGCAGGTCGACCTCGATCTCGACGACGCCCGGCTCCTCGTCGAGGATCGAGAACCAGATCTTCTGCTTCTCGGCGTCGGTGTAGGCGTCGAAGACCTCCTCGGGCGTCGCGGGGAGCTCCCGCGTCATCCGCAGCCCGATGGTCTCGCTCGTGTCGATGTCGCTCATGATTCCGTTCCCTTCCTGAGAGGGTGAAGTAGACCTGGAGGCCGTCGAGTCGACGCTCCCAGAGTCGCTGGTAGAAGCTGATCCATGCCATGGCGTCGTCCAAACGCTCGGTGCCGAGCTGGACCTGCCGCACGCGGCCGACCTTCTCGGTGGTGACGAGGCCCGCGGCCTCGAGCACGTCGACGTGCTTGCGGATGCCGGTGAGCGTCATGCCCGACGGCGTCGCGAGCTCGGTGATCGTCGCCGGCCCCTCACCCAGGCGGGTCAGGATGCCGCGGCGGGTCTCGTCGGCGAGGGCGGCGAACGCCCGATCGAGTGCCTGTTGCTGAACCATGTGGTTCAGTGTAGAACACTGAACCGAAAAGTTCAATATTTTGGTTCGCGATGGCCGGCGCGCGTGCCTCCGTCGTCAGCCAGGAGAGGCCGACCAGCTCCTCGCTGACCTGCCAGAGCCGCGCTCCGCCGTCGCCTCCGGTCGTGCGAGCGTGGCGACGAGCGCTTCGGGCGACGTCGTGGAAGTAGCCGCCCGTGACGCCGTCGAGCTCGGGCGCCGACGCCGCCCAGACGACCGTGTCGGCGCCGCGTTCGGGCGAGCGCATGAACGGGCGTGCGATACCGCCCGTCGCCGCGTACAGCCGCACCTGGTCCTCCGCACCGAAGCCGGTCCGGGTGACGCCCGGGTGCACGACGTTCGCGGTGACCGTGCGTTCCGCGCAGGCGGCGCGCCAGCTCGTAGGTGAACAGCACGTTCGCGAGCTTGGACTGGTTGTAGGCCCGCTGCCCGGAGTAGCGCTCGGTCGCCTGGAGGTCCTCGAAGTCGATCCTGCCGAGCGCCTCCGCGCTCGAGGTGACGGTGACGATCCGGGCGCGTCCCTGTGCCCGCATCCGATCGACCAGGAGGCCGGTGAGCAGGAACGGCGCGAGGTGGTTGAGTGCGAACGTCAGCTCGAGCCCGTCCTCGGTGACGTGGCGGTGCGCCCAGAACCCGCCGACGTTGTTGACCAGCACGTCGATCCGCGGGTAGCGCTCCTGCAGTCGGGCGGCGAGCCGGCGCACCTGCGCCTGCGACGAGAGGTCCGCCTCGAAGACGTCGACCTCGTCGTTGCCGGTCGTGCGACTGAGATCCTCGGCGGCGGCGGCCAGCCGTGCTCGGATCCCGGCCGACGATGGCGACGCGCGCCCCGAGGGCGACGAGCCCCCGGGCCGTGGCCTTCCCGATCCCCCCGGTGCCGCCGGTGACGACGGCGTTCCGGCCGGAAAGGGGCTGTGACGCGTTCATCAGTCCTCCGCCCCGGCGCAGCGTCCGGCGGACGACGGCCAGGACACTGCGGACCCGACTCGCTCGCCAGTCTCGTCCCGGATCCGGGGCGCGGCAAGCCCTGCACGAGACCGCCGCTGGACGGCCTGCCGGTCCGCGGCATCCGCCGGCGGCATCCGCCCGCCTACATCGTGTCGAGGATGCCCACCAGCTGCTCGAACGTGGTCGTCGGGTTCACGATCGCGAAGCGCGTGTTCGGGCGGCCGGCGTGCGAGCTCGGCGTCACGAACGCGCGCTGCTCGTCGAGCAGGCGCGCCGACCACGCGCTGTAGTCCTCGCGCGACCAGCCCTCGCGCTCGAACACGACGACCGAGAGCTGCGGGTCGCGCACGAGCCGCAGCCCGTCGCGCGACTCGATCTCGCGGGCGATGTCCTGCGCGAGCTGGATCGAGCTCGTGATCGCCGCGCGGTAGGCGCCGCCGCCGTAGGTCGCGAGCGAGAACCACAGCGGCAGGCCGCGGGCGCGGCGGGTGAGGTGCGCCGCGTAGTCGGAGGGGCTCCACTCGCTCGTCTCGGTGAGGGTGTCGAGGTACTCGGCGTGCTGCGTGTGCGCGCGGCGGCCGGTCTCGGGGTCGCGGTAGATGAGCGCGCACGCGTCGAACGGCGCGAAGAGCCACTTGTGCGGGTCGACGATCACCGAGTCGGCGTGCTCCACGCCCGGCGAAGCGGTGTCGCGCGAGCGGCGAGAGCATGGCGGCGAGCCCGTAGGCGCCGTCGACGTGCAGCCAGAAGTCGAACTCCTCCTTGAGGGCGGCGATCGAGGCGACGTCGTCGACGATGCCGAAGTTGGTCGAGCCGGCGGTGGCGACGACGGCGAACACGGATGCCCCGTGCTCCTCGAGCGCGGCGCGCACGGCGTCGCCGCGCAGCATCCCGTCGGCGCCGGGGGCGACCGGCACGACGTCGACGTCCATCACGCGCGCGGCCGACGCGATCGAGGAGTGCGCCTCGGCGCTGCACACGACCTTCCAGCGGGCCGGGGGCATCCGTGCCGGCCGTGCGCAGCGCGAAGCGCGCGTGCTCGCGCGCCGCGACCAGCGCCGAGAGGTTGCCGAGCGTGCCGCCCTGCACGAACACGCCGCCCGCGGTGGCGGGGAGCCCGAACTCGCCGGCGAGCCAGGCCAGCACCTCGTTCTCGGCGTAGACCGCGCCGGCCCCCTCGAGCCAGGAGCCGCCGTAGACCGCGCTCGCCGAGACGACGAGGTCGAACGCGGTCGCGGCCTTCGTCGGCGCGGTCGGGATGAACGACAGGTACTGCGGGTGGTCGGTGGTGATGCAGGCGGGCGCGAGCACGTGCTCGAACAGCGAGAGGGCGCGCGCGGCGCCGATGCCGCGCCTCGCCGATCGTGCGGCCGGCGAGGCGAGTCGAGCTCGAACTCGGAGATCGGCTTGTCGAGCGGGGTGTCGCGGGCGAGCATGCGGCGGCGCGAGTAGTCGAGCACGAGGTCGACGAGGTCGGTGGTCTCGGCGGAGACGGCGTGCATGCGCGTGGGCTCGGCCTCGTTCGCGCGCGGATGCCGCGGATTCGCGTCCTGGGGGTTCATCGGTCTTCCTCTCGAGCCGGCCGGGGCGGCGACGGGCCCAGAGCAGGGTCGCACACCGACCCGACCGTTCGCAAAATCGCGCAGCGGAGTCGGCGTAACACGCACGATTCGTGCGCGAACGCGGCGCAGTGTGCACGAAAGCTGCCATGTCGATGCACGTCGCGCGCGATGCCGCCGAAGAGAGCGCTCACGGCGGCGGATCGTCGTCGGGGAGGTCCCTGATGCCGCAGCGCCGACCGGAGGAGTACACCTGAACCGAGGAACCCTCATCGAAGTGGGGCCGGAACTGGGAGGGACATCATGGACCCGGACGAGGGACCGGCGGCACCGACCGCCGCGGACGAGCCGCCACCGTCGAGCGCAGGAAGACGAGGCCACGGGCTTCGACCCCGAGTTCCTCGGCGTGGCGGCGATCATGCCGCGGATGGGCGACGTGCAGGCCGCGGCATCCGTGGAGCTCACCTACGAGCACTTCACGGTGATGCTCGACACCGTCCGGCGCTTCGCCGGGCGTCACCGCCGTGAACATCGACGGCGCACGGCTCGTGAAGGTGCCGCGCGACGACCGCTGGGTGTTCGACGAGCGCATCTCCGAGGAGCTGCAGGCGGGGCCCGAGGTCTACGCCGACAACGACCTCGACCGCGGCCACCTCGTGCGCCGGAACGACCCGGTGTGGGGCGACCCGGCCGAGTCGCGGCGCGGGCGAACACCGACACGTTCCACGTTCACGAACGCGGCACCGCAGGCCTCGGGGTTCAACCAGTCGCGGGAGCTGTGGCTGGGGCTGGAGGACCACGTGCTCGAGCATGCACGCGTGCACGAGCTCAAGCTCAGCGTGTTCACCGGGCCCGGTGCTGACCGACGACGACCCGCCGTACCGCGGCATCCGGATCCCGCTGAAGTTCTGGAAGATCGCGGCGTGGAACACCGGCGAGGCGCTCGCGACGACGGGCTTCGTCGTCGACCAGTCGCCGCTCGTCGACGTCGACAAGCTTCCGCGCGCGCTCGGTGCGCCGCCGCCCCTCGGGCCGTTCCGGACCTTCCAGGTGCGGATCTCGCGACATCGCGGAGCTGACCGGCCTCACCATGCCCGAGCTCATCGCGGCCGAGCACCTGCCGCGCTCCGTCACGGGGTGGCGGCCGCTCGCGTCGCCCGCCGACATCCTGGTCTGACCAGCCGTCTGACCCGCCGCGCGGGGGAGGCCGTTCCGCCGCGCGACGGATCCGCGGGCGGGGCGCATCGGGCAGGCTCGAACGGTGGAAATCGACCTGCTCGCCGGAGCCGCTCTCACCGGCCCGGCCCTGCTCGGCGCCCTTGCGGTGCTCGCGCTCATCGACTCGACCAGCTTCGGCACGCTCCTCATCCCGATCTGGCTCATGCTCGCGCCGGGTCGCACTCCGGCGCAGTCGAATCCTGCTCTACCTCGCGACCGTTGCCGGCTTCTACCTCGTCGTCGGGCTCGATGCTCCTGGTGCTGGCGACGACCGCCCTGCCGCAGCTCACGGGCGCTCGCCGCGTCGACGCCGTTCCTGTGGGCGCAGCTCGTCGTGGGCGTCGGCATGCTCGTCGGCTCCTTCTTCATCGGCGGCAAGCGCTCACGCGAGCGCCGGGGGCCGGGTCGCCTCGCGCGGTGGCGGGAGCGAGCGGTGACGGATGCCGCGGGAGAACGCGGCGGCATCCTGCCACTCATGGGGCCCGCCGTCGCCGCGGCCGGGGTCGAGGTGGCGTCGATGCTGCCCTACCTCGTGGGCATCGGCCTCATCTCGACGTCGGAGCCTGGATGCCGCGTCGCAGGTGCTCGTGCTCGCCGGATACTGCCTCGTCATGGTGCTGCCGGCGCTCGTGCTGCTCGGTGTCCGCTCGGTCGCCAGCCGGTCGATCGAGTCCGGCCTTCGTCGCATGAGCGCCTGGATGGAGCGGAACGCCGCGACGACGGCGTGGATCGTGGGCATCATCGGGTTCCTGATCGCCCGGTCGGCGGCAGCAGAACTCGGGCTGTTCGAGGTGCTCGACCGGCTCTGACGCCCGCTGACGGCGTCGGGCCGGCCCCCGGGAATGGAGACCGGCCCGATCGCGCCGTCAGGCGAGGGCCGAACGGCTACGGCGTCACGATGTTGAAGTCCGGGTCGCCCGGATCGAGCACGCCGAGCACCGACTGGAGCACGCTCGCGTCGCCGTCGAGCTGCAGGCCCGCGCCCATCGCCGCCTCGACGTCGCCGATCGCGAGCGGGCCGAGCGCCGCCTTCGGCACGGTGATCGTGAGCGTGACGTCGCCCTTGCCGTCGCGCACGTGGCTGAGCACGCCGTTCTTCAGCGTCACCCGGTAGGTCGCGCCGTCGGCGTCGGGGAACACCCACCTCGTGGCGAGGTCGAGGTCCCACGCCTTCGGGCCGTCGACCTGCACCGCGACGGCGTCGAAGAACAGCTCGGGGCGTGAGCTGCGCGAGGATGTCGGCGGCGGCCGGGCTCGTGGGGGTGCCGAACGCCGCGCCGCGCAGCTCCATCGAGCCCGGAGAGGAACGCGGCGCGCCACGTGCCGTTCTCGCTGCCGAAGCCGAGCTGCTCGAGCACGTCGGCGAGCAGCGCCTTCGCCGCCGTCGTGGTCGGGCTCGGCGAAGACGACGTGGTCGAGCACCTGCGCCGCCCAGCGCAGGTCGCCGGCCTCGAACGAGCCGCGCGCCTTCTCGACGACGGCGTCGGCGCCGCCCATGAACTCGACGTACCGCTTGCCGGCCTCGACCGGCGTGTGCTGCCAGAGGTGCGACGGGTTGCCGTCGTACCAGCCCATGTAGCGCTGGTAGATCGCCTTCACGTTGTGGCTGACCGAGCCGTAGTAGCCGTGGGTGTTCCAGGCCGCCTCGATGCGCCGGCGGCAGCTCGATCAGCTCGGCGATCTCGATGCCGGTGTGGCCCTGGTTCATCAGCCGCAGCGTCTGGTCGTGCAGGTAGGCGTAGAGGTCGCGCTGCGTCGAGAGGAACTCGACGATGCGATCGGTGCCCCAGGTGGGCCAGTGATGGGACGCGAAGGCGACCTCGGCCTCGCCGCCGAACGTCTCGATGGCCTCGGTCAGGTACCCGGCCCAGGCGTGCGGGTCGCGCACCACGGCGCCGCGGAGCGTGAGCAGGTTGTGCAGGGTGTGCGTCGCGTTCTCGGCCATGCACAGCGCCCTGCGGTCGGGGAAGTAGAAGTGCATCTCGGACGGGCGCCTCGGTTCCGGGCGCCATCTGGAAGACGATGCGCACGCCGTCGATCGTGAGCTCCTGGCCGGTGTGCGTGATGTACACGGTCGGCGCGATGAGCGTCACCGTGCCGGCCGACGTGGACTGCCCGAGTCCGGCGCCCACGCTGCCCCGCTCGCCGCGCGGGAGGGCCGCGCCGTACATGTACGCGGCGCGGCGGCCCATCGCCGTGCCGGCGTAGACGTTCTCGGAGATCGCGTGCTCGAGGAATCCCTCGGGGGCGATCACCGGCACGCCGCCGTCGACGTCCTCCTGCGAGACGACGCCCTTGACGCCGCCGAAGTGGTCGATGTGCGAGTGCGTGTAGATCACGGCGACCACCGGGCGCTCGCCGCGGTGCTCCCGGTACAGCGCGAGCGCCGCCGCGGCCGTCTCGGTCGAGATCAGCGGGTCGATCACGATCACGCCCGTGTCGCCCTCGACGAACGTGATGTTCGACAGGTCGAAGTTGCGCACCTGGTAGATGCCCTCGACGACCTCGAACAGGCCGTGCTGCTGCACGAGCGACGACTGCCGCCAGAGGCTCGGATGCACCGTGGGCGAACCCGCCCCGCTGAGGAACCCGAACGAGTCGATGTCGTAGACCACGTTGCCCGCGGCGCCGCGGATCACGCCCGGCTCGATCGTGGCGATGAAGCCCCGGCTCGCATCCTCGAAGTCGCGTCGGTCGTCGTACGGGAAGGCCGGGTCGGCCGATCCCGTGCTGGTCGTGGCTGTTCGGCGTCGATTCCGACATCTGCGCATCCCCCTCGTCGCGGGCGGCCATCGCCCCCCCGCCATTCTGGTGTCCGCGCACGGGCGACGTCCACACCCCGCAGGTGAACTGGATTGCGGGGTGTCGGCGGGTCGTGGTCGAGTGGGCGCATGGGCTTCGACGCGCTGTTCCTGGGGGTGGCGGCACCGCTGCCGCGAGTGAGCGAGGCGGATGCCGCGGCATCCGTCGAACTCGACTACGTGCACTTCACCGTGGTGCTCGATTCCGCCCGCCGGTTCGCGCGGGTCACCGGCGTCAACGTCGACGGGGCGCTGCTCGTCGAGCTCGAGCGCGGCGACCGATGGCAGTTCGACGAGCGCATCCCCGCCGACTGGCAGGCGGGCCCGCTGGTCTACGCCGACAACGACCTCGATCGCGGGCACCTCGTGCGCCGCCGCGACCCGGTGTGGGGCAGCCCCGAGGTCGCCGCGCGCGCGAACGGCGACACGTTCCGCTACACGAACGCGGCGCCGCAGGCGTCGGGCTTCAACCAGTCCAAGGAGCTCTGGCTCGGCCTCGAAGACCACGTGCTCGAGCACGCGAGGGTGCACCGCCAGCGGCTCAGCGTGTACACCGCGCCGGTGCTCGGCGCGGGCGATCCGCCCTACCGCGGCATCCGCGTGCCCCTGCGGTTCTGGAAGATCGCGGCGTGGAACACCGGCGGCGCCGACTCCGATGGGGGCAGCCTCGCCGCGATCGGCTTCGTCGTCGACCAGGCGCCGCTCGTCGACACGGGCGCGGTGCGCGAGCCCGCGCCCGGCGAGGCGCCGGCGCTCGGGCCGTTCCGCACCTTCCAGGTGCCGATCGCCGACATCGCGGCGCTCACGCGACCTCTCGATGCCCGAGCTCGTCGCGGCCGACCGCATGCCGGCCACCGTCGCCGAGGTCGGGTGGCGGCTCGTCGAGACGCCCGAGCGAGATCCTGCTCTAGGCCGAGCCGCCGGTCGCCGCTGCGTCCGGCGCCGAGCGGCGCCGGAGCCGGCACCGGCGCTCCGCCGGCCTTCGCCGCCGCCTTGCGCTCCTTGCGCGCCGCCTTCGCCTCGGCATCGAACTGGGCCATGATCTCCCTCGTCTCGTCCAGCTCGCCGAGCATGGGCCGGATCCAGTCCATCGCCCGGTTCGTGTCCACGAGGAGCAGGCGCACGAGGAGGGTCAGCGGGATCGCGAGGATCGCCCCGATCGGGCCGATCACGACGGCCCAGAACAGCACCGAGAAGAACGTGATCGTCTGGCTCAGGTTCACGGCCTTGCCGACGACGCGCGGCTGGATCACCGACTGGATGACGGCGTTGATGACGCCGTAGACGACGATGACGGCGATCACGGTGGGCCAGCCGCCGACGAGCCCGCCGAAGATGATCGGCGGGATGATCGCGATGAAGTAGCCGATGTTCGGGATGAACGAGCAGACGAACGCGAGCAGTCCCCAGATGAACGCGCCGGGCACGCCGAGGATGACCAGCGCGATCCAGTTGACGATGCCCTGCGCGATCCCGAGCACCGTGGTGACCACCATGTACCGGCGCACGTTGTTGCCGTAGCTCACGAGCGAGACCGCGACGAGCGGCCGCACCGGGTACAGCTCCCGCAGCACGGTCGGCACGAACCCGGCATCCATGGCCATGAGCAGCAGCATGGTGAAGAGGATGACGAGGAGCGTGACCCAGCCCGTGAGGCCGCCGACGAGGCCGCCGAGGAACCCGAGCAGCGTCGCCGGGTCGAACCCCTTGGCGATGTCGCTGATCTCGTCGGAGCTGATGCCGATCGAGGAGAGCCACGCGGCGACGTCCTGCCCGAACGCGGCGATCTGGTCCTTGAACTGCGGCAGCAGCTCGGCGAACTGCCCGAACGCGACGAGGACGAGGTACCCGAACCCGAGCAGCAGCAGCGTCACGGCGGTGATCACCGACCCGGTGGCGATGCCGCGCGGCACGCCGCGCTTCTCGAGCCACACCCGCAGCGGGTGCACGCAGATGGTGAGCACGAGTGCGAAGAACACCGGGCCGAAGATCCCGGCGATCGCGGCGATGCCGAACGTCGCGAGGGCGGCACCGCCGATCCCCATGAGGATGAACGCGTTGCGGTGCTTCGAGAGCGGCAGCTCCGCCTCGGCCTTGGCCTGCGCCTCGGCCGCGGCCTCCGCTCGCTCGGCCTCCGCGTCAGCGGCCTCGCTCGACTTCGATCGCTTCCTGGTCCACCACATGAGGACTCCGATCCGCGAGACTACCCAGGGCCCGCGCTCGTGCCCACCATAGCGAGCGGATGCCGCGGACGGCATCACCTAGTTCGCGTGACACGCCCGTCGTCTGGGGCCGCGAGCGTGAGGAACGCGCGGCCCACGTGCGGGCGCCGCATGAGCTCGGCCTCGAGCCGGCGGAGTTCGCGCGCGGCATCCGCCTCGGTGCGATCGCCGACGAGGTCGACCGCCGCCACGAGCAGCACCACGCCGGGACCGATGAACTCCATGTGCAGGAACCCGACCCGGTCGATCTCGGGCGACTCGAGGAGCTCGTCGCGCACGGCGTCGCGCATGCGCGTCGTCGACCGCCTCGCCGAGGAGGAAGACGCGGTTCCGGGCGATGAGCACCACGGCCACGACCGCGAGCAGCGCCCCGACGAGCAGCGAGCCGATGGCGTCGTAGACGGGGGAGCCCGTGAGCTGGTGCAGCCCGACGCCGAGGAAGGCGAGCACGAGCCCGATGAGCGCCGCGGCATCCTCGGCGAAGACGGCGCGCAGGGTCGGGTTCGAGCTGCGCGCCACGTGCCGAGCGTGGCGACGCTCCGTCGGTGCGCGTCGGCGCGCGCCTGGCGGTACGCCCGGATGAACGAGATGCCCTCGAGCACGAACGAGATGCCGAGCACGGCGTAGGCGACGCCGTAGTCGCTCGCCGGCTCGGGGTCGACGAGCTCGGAGATGCCGTGCTGGATCGACACCACCGCGCCGGCCGTGAACAGGCCGAAGGCCGCGAACATCGACCAGATGTAGGCGTCCTTGCCGAAGCCGAGCGGATGCCGCGCGTCGGCCGGTCGCCTCGACCGGCGCTCGGCGATGACGAGCAGCACCTCGTTGCCGGTGTCCGCCCACGAGTGCGCGGCCTCGGCGACCATCGACGCCGACCCGGTGATGACGGCCGCGAACGACTTCGCCACCGCGATCAGCGCGTTCACCGTGAGCGCGACGATGACCGTCACCAGGCTCTCGGCCGGCTCCTCCGATCGTTCCCCCGTCACCGTCGGAGTCTGGCACCGGATGCCGCGTCGATGCCACAGTGGAGGCATGGCGGAGGGCGGCGGAACTCCAGACGGACGTGCTCGTGGTCGGCGCGGGCCCGAGCGGGCTCATGGCTCGCCGTCTGCCTCGCGCGCCTCGGCGTCGACGCGTCATCGTCGACGGCAAGGACGGGCCGACCCGCGAGTCGCGGGCGCTCGCCGTGCAGGCGCGCACGATGGAGCTGTACGACCAGCTCGGGCTCGTCGACCGCGTGCTCGCCGAGCGATCGCCGGCGACCACGCTCGTGCCGGGCGCCGGCAGCCGCCCGTTCGGGCGGATCGAGCTGCGGGCGATGGGCGAGGGCGTGACGCCGTACCGCGAGCTCACGGTGTTCGAGCAGAGCCGCAACGAGCGGATGCTCGTCGACGCGCTCGCCGACCTCGGGCGCGAGGTGCGCTGGGGGCATCGGCTCGCGCGGCTCGAGACCATGCAGGGGAGCGGCGGCGACGCGGCATCCGTCGTCGCGACGCTCGACGGCGCCCGACGGCCCGGTCACCGTGCGCGCCCGGTACTGCGTCGGCGCCGACGGGGCGCACTCGCCCGTGCGCGAGGCGCTCGGCGTGCCGTTCGAGGGCGTGACGAACGCGCACACCTTCTACGTGGCCGATGCGGCGGGCGTGACGGGCCTCGTCGACGGCGCGATCAACGTGCGGATCACGGCCGAGCACTTCCTGCTCGCCTTCCCGATGGGACCGGGCCGGATGCGCCTGCTCGGCGTGGTGCGCGACCGCGACCTCGACGCGGCGGGGGAGCTCCGGGAGGACGACGTGCGCTCGATGACGCACCGCGAGTTCGGGGTCGGCTTCACCGGGACCGACTGGTTCACGACCTACCGCCTGCACCATCGGCTCGCGAAGCGCTTCCGCGTCGGGCCGTGCTTCCTCGTCGGCGACGCGGCGCACATCCACTCGCCGGTCGGCGCGCAGGGCATGAACACGGGGCTGCAGGAGGCGCACAACCTCGCGTGCGCGCTCGCCGACGTGCTCGTGCGCGGCATGCCCGACCGGCGGCTCGACCGGTACGAGGCCGAGCGCCGGCCGGTCGGCCGCATCCTCGTCGACACGACCGACCGCGCGTTCGCCGCCGTCACCGCCGACGGGCCGGTTCGCCCGGTTCGTGCGCGGGCGCATCGTGCCGATCGTCGGCCCGCTCGTCGTTCGGGCCGTGCCGCGCATCGCCGGCGGCGGGCGCGTGTTCGGCTACCTGTCGCAGACCCGCATCCACTACCGGATGTCGCCGCAGGCGTCGTCGCGCCGCGACCGCGTCGTCGGCCGCCGCCTGCCGTGGACGGGCGGCAACTTCGACGTGCTGCGCTCGTTCACGTGGCAGGTGCACGGCTACGGCGCGTACGAGCCCGACGTGCGCACGATCGCGGAGTCGCTCGGCCTCGAGTGGCACGTGTTCCCGCCCGACCCGCACCGCCGGCTCGACCCCGGCGCTCGTCTACCTCGTGCGGCCCGACGGGTTCGTCGCCGCCGCGGCATCCGCTCGCGCCGTGCAGGGCGGGCCGCCCGCGTTCCGGGAGCAGCTCGCGGGATGACGACGCGGGCACCGCGTATCGTCGAACGGTGACCGCCGAGACGAACCCCGCGCACGCGCCGAGCCCGACGCCGCGCTGCGCCGTCGCCGGTTCGCCGGCGCCGCGACGCAGCTCGGCACCGAGGTGTCGATCAACTTCGGCTCGTCGCTCGCCGGCCTCCTCATCCCGATCGTCGGATCGTTCGTGGTCGTCGCCGCGCGCCAGATCGTGATGGTCGCGGCCGTGCTGCCCTTCTACCGGCCCAAGCGCGCCGAGCTCACCTGGCGGCGGCTGTGGCCGGCGCTCGCGCTCGGCGTCACGCTGGCCGTGATGAACCTCGCCTTCTACGAGTCCGTGCACCTGCTCGGGCTCGGCATCGCGGCGACCATCGAGTTCCTCGGCCCGCTCGCGCTGGCGCTCGCGACGTCGCGGCGCCTGCTCGACGTGGGGTGCGCGCTCGCCGCGGGCGTCGGCGTGGTGCTCCTCATCGGGCCGGGGTCGTCGGATGCCGCGGCGATCGACCCGTGGGGCGTGGCGCTCGCCCTGACGGCGGCCGCGGCATGGGCGGGCTACATCGTGCTCACCCGGCGCGTCGCCGTCGGGCCTGCCGGGCCTCGAGGGGCTCACCGTCGCGAGCATCGTGAGCCTGGCGCTGCTGCTGCCCTTCGCGATCGCGACGTTCGACGCCGTCGGTGATCGACTGGCGCGTCGTGGGGCTGCTCCTCGGCGTGGGCGTGCTCTCGTCGGCGCTGCCGTACAGCCTCGACACGTTCATCCTGCGGCGCATCACGCCGCGCCTCTACGCGATCATCACGAGCTTCGGCCCCGTGATCGCGGCGCTGTTCGGCTGGCTCGTGCTCTCCGAGACCTTCACGCCGCTCGAGGTGATCGCCATCGCCATCGTGTGCGGGGCGGCGGGCACCGCGATCGCGACCCAGCGGGATCGCCCGAAGTCCGACCTCGAGCAGACGGCCGAGGGCATGGCGTAGCGGTCGCACTGCGCGGCATCCGTGCACGGATGCACACCCGCTGTGCGGGATACGCGATTGCCGCACACCCGTGCACACCGTCAGAATCGCCAGCATCGCGATCCCCCCCCATCGCGTCGCCAACTACAAGGAGGTAGTCGCCAATGGCCGTCGACAATTCGACCCAGGGCACGTCCCGCACATCCACCGACCCGCCGGGCTCCCGCGTCCCGCGCGGGCTGCGCAAGGTCGTCGCCGCCTCGATGGCCGGCACCATCGTCGAGTGGTACGAGTTCTTCCTCTACGCCACCGCGGCGACCCTGGTCTTCAACGTCATCTTCTTCCCGCCGAGCGACAACCCGCTCGACAACATCATCAAGGCGTTCCTCACCTACGCGGTCGGCTTCATCGCCCGCCCGCTCGGCGGCATCGTGTTCGGGCACTTCGGCGACAAGTACGGCCGCAAGAAGCTGCTGCAGCTCGCGATCATCCTGGTCGGCGTCTCGACCTTCCTCATGGGCTGCCTGCCGACGTTCGACCAGATCGGCTACGCTCGCACCCATCCTGCTCATCGTCCTCCGGTTCTTCCAGGGCTTCGCGGTCGGCGGCGAGTGGGGCGGCGCGGTGCTCCTCGTCGCCGAGCACTCGCCCGACAAGCAGCGCGGATTCTGGGCGAGCTGGCCGCAGGCCGCGGTGCCCGCCGGCAACCTGCTCGCGACGGTCGTGCTGCTCACCCTCTCGCGCACGCTCACCGAGGAGCAGTTCCTCGCTGGGGCTGGCGCATCGGCTTCTGGCTCTCGGTCGTGATCGTGGCCGTCGGCTACTACATCCGCACCAAGGTCACCGACGCGCCGATCTTCCTCGAGGCGCAGAAGGAGGTCGAGGCGGCGAAGAAGACGAACTACGGCGTCATCGAGGTGCTCAAGCGCTACCCGCGCGGCGTCTTCACGGCCATGGGCCTCCGCTTCGGCGAGAACATCATGTACTACCTCGTCGTGACGTTCTCGATCACCTACATGTCGGCGCACCTCGGCATGGATCACGTCGACGATCCTCACGCTCATCCTGTTCGCCCACGTGGTGCACTTCGCGGTGATCCCGGTCATCGGGCGCATGAGCGACCGGCTCGGCCGCAAGCCCGTCTACGCGGTCGGCGCCGTGCTCGCCGCGGTGTGGGGCTTCGTGGCCTTCCCGCTCTTCGACACGAAGAACGACTGGCTGATCGTGGGCATCCTGATCGTCGGCCTCATCATCCACGCGCTCATGTACGCCAGCCAGCCGGCGATCATGGCCGAGATGTTCCCGACCCGCATGCGCTACTCGGGCGTCTCGCTCGGCTACCAGGTCACGTCGATCATCGCCGGCTCGCTCGCGCCGATCATCGCGACGATGCTGCTCTCGACCTACGGGAGCTGGGTGCCGGTGGCGATCTACCTCGCGCTCGCCGCGGGCGTGACGCTCGTCGCGGTCATCGCCCTGCGCGAGACGGTGGGCATCTCGCTCCGCTCGATCGACGACGCGGACCGCGAGAAGCTCGCCGAGGAGGCGAGGGCCTAGGCCCCGAGCGGATGCCGCGGGCGGCGGGCTCCTCGGAGCCGGTCGTGCCGCGGCATCCGCATCGCCATCCACTCGACGACGAGACCGGGAGGAACCCGCATGACGACCACGACCGCCACGACCGCCACCGACGGCCACCCGCACCATCACCGGCGCCGTGCTCGAGGAGCTCGGACGCGAGCGTCCGTTCGCGGCGTCGCGCCCGATCACCATCGGCGAGCTCGAGCTCGATCCGCCCGGCCCCGACGAGCTGCTCGTGCGCATCGAGGCGGCGGGCGTGTGCCACTCCGACCTGTCCGTGGTCGACGGCAACCGCCCGCGGCCCGTGCCGATGCTGCTCGGCCACGAGGCCGCGGGCATCGTCGAGGCGGTCGGCGTCGCGGCATCCGCTGCGGGCTTCGCCGTCGGCGACCGGGTCGTCACGGCGTTCCTGCCGCGGTGCGGCGAGTGCGACGGATGCCGCACCGGCGGCGTCATGCCCTGCACGCCGGGCACCGCGGCGAACACCGCGGGCACGCTCTTCGACGGCGGCATCCGCCTGCACCGCGACGGACGGCCCGGTGCACCACCACCTCGGCGTCTCGGGGTTCGCGACGCACGCGGTCGTGGATCGCCGCTCGGCGGTCGTCGTCGGCGCCGACGTGCCGCCCGACGTCGCGGCGGTGCTCGGGTGCGCGGTGCTCACGGGCGGCGGCGCGGTCGTGAACGCGGGCGCCGTGCGACCCGGCGAGGACGTCGTGGTCGTCGGCCTCGGCGGCGTCGGCATGGCCGCGCTCATCACCGCGGTGTCGCTCGGGCACGGACGCGTGATCGGCGTCGACGCGGTGCCGGCGAAGCTCGACCGGGCGCGCGAGCTCGGGGCGTCCGCGGCGCTCACGCCCGACGAGGCGATGGCGGCCGGGATCAGGGCGCCGCGTCGTGGTGGAGGCGGCGGGGCATCCGCGCGCGTTCGAGACGGCGTTCGCGCTGACCGCGCCCGGCGGGCGCACCGTGACCGTCGGGCTGCCGTCGCCGTCGGCGCGGGTGGAGCTCTCGCCGCTCACGATCACCGCCGAGGCGCGCACGATCGTGGGCAGCTACCTCGGCTCGGCCGTGCCGTCGCGCGACATCCCGCGCTACGCCGAGCTGTGGCGGCAGGGTCGCCTGCCCGTCGAGGCGCTCATCTCGTCGCACATCGCGCTCGACGAGGTCAACGAGGCGATGGACACGCTCGCCGCCGGCGCGGCGATCCGGCAGGTCATCCGGTTCTGAGCGGATGCCGCCGGGCCCGCGGCATCCGTTGCCGGGCGGATGCCGCGAACGTATCGTGGAATCGCGGGCGCCCTGCCGGGGCGGCCGCACCGAGCGCACTCCGCGTCGATGAAGTCGGGAGGGGCCATGGCGACCATCGCCTGGATCGGTCTGGGGCACATGGGCGGCCCGATGTCGGGCAACCTCGTCGCCGCCGGGCACGAGGTGCGGGGCGTCGACCCCGACCCGGCGTGCCGTGAGGCGGCCGCGGCTCGCGGCGTGCGGGTCGTCGAGCACGATCGCCGAGGCGGTCGCGGGCGCGGATGCGGTGTTCACGTCGCTGCCGCGCGGCGAGCACGTGCGCGAGGTGCTCGGCGGCGAGGGCGGCGTCTGGGCGACGGCGCCGACCACGGCACTGCTGCTCGACACGTCGACCGTCGACGTCGAGACGTCGCGGTTCTGCCACGAGGCATCCGCCGAGCGCGGGCTTCCGGTTCGTGGACTCGCCCGTCTCGGGCGGCATCGCCGGCGCGACCGCCGGCACGCTCACGTTCATGCTCGGCGGCGAGGAGGACGCCGTGGCCGAGGCGGCCTCGCTCGTCGAGCCGATGGCGGGCCACGTGTTCCATGGTCGGCGGTCCGACGATGGGCATCGCCGCGAAGCTCGCGAACAACCTCATGCTCTTCGTCTCGCTGCTCGGCCTCGCCGAGGGGTCGCAGCTCGCCGCCGAGCTCGGCCTCGACGCCGAGACGTTCTTCAAGGTGGCGTCGGTCTCGTCGGGCGACTCGTGGCCGCTGCGCACCTGGTACCCCGTGCCCGGCGTCGTGGCGACGAGCCCCGCGAACCGCAACTTCGACGCCACGTTCACCACGGTGCTCGCCGAGAAGGACCTCTCGTTCGCGCTCGCGGCGGGGGAGCAGGCCGGACTCCACCTGCCGGCCTCGCGCATCGCGCTCGACCAGTTCGAGCGGCTCATCGCGGAGGGGTACGGCGGCAAGGACTGCAGCCTCATCGTGAAGTACGCGTCGGCCGACGGCCGCGTCGAGGGCTTCGACCCCGAGGCGTGAGGCGGTCGACATGACGGATGCCCCCGGCCCCACGCCGCCGGCCCGACGCCCGACGCCCGCGCCGCCGCCCGCGCCCCGCCGCCGCCGCGTGTGGTGGTGGGTCGGCGGCGGCGTGCTCGCCGTCGCTCGCGGTCGTCGCCGCGCTCGTGTTCCAGCCGTGGCTGCTGTTCATCGACGTGCGCGTCGACGACGAGATCCCGGCCGCGTCGGCGGCGCCCACCTCGACGCCGCGACCCGAGTCGACCGGCGGTCCGGGTCGCCGCCGTCGGCGCGCGACACGCCGATGCCGTCGCCGCCGCCCGCCGGCCCGGTCGACCTCGCCTCGGGCACGCTCATCAGCCACGAGCACGAGACCTCGGGCACCGTGCGCGTGATCCAGCTGCCCGACGGCTCCCGGCAGCTCGCGATCGAGAACCTCGAGACGACGAACGGCCCCGACGTGCACGTGTGGCTGAGCGCCGGCCCCGTCGTCGAGGGCTTCGACGGCTGGTTCACGGCGGGCGGCCACCCGTACGTCGACCTGGGCATGATCAAGGGCAACCAGGGCAACCAGCTCTACGACATCCCGGCCGACGTCGACCTCGCCGCGTACCCGACGGTCGACCTCTGGTGCGTGCAGTTCGCGGTCTCGTTCGGCGCCGCGGCGCTCACCGCCGAGCTGAGCGCGCGTCAGCCGCGCTGCACCGCGGCGATGACCTCGGTGAGGCGGTCGCGCAGCAGCGCCGAGCTCGTCGAGGCTCATGCCCAGCCGGTCGACGACCTGCGGCGGGATCGCCAGCGCCCGCTCGCGAAGCGCTCGTCCGGCATCCGTCAGGGCGACGTCGAGGGCGCGCTCATCGCGCGCGCTGCGCTCGCGGGTGACGTACCCCTGCGCCTCGAGTCGCTTCAGCAGCGGCGACAGCGTCGCGGGCTCGAGCTGCAGCGCCTCGCCGAGGTCGCGCACCGTGCGCGGGCTGCGGCCCCAGAGCGCGAGCATCACGAGGTACTGCGGGTGCGTCAGCCCGAGCGGCTCGAGGATCGGGCGGTACACGCCGATCACGCCGCGCGCCGCGACCGCGAGCGCGAAGCAGACCTGGTTCTCGAGGGCGAGCAGGTCGTCGGATGCCGCGTCGCGGCGGTCGTCGTCGTGCGCGCGCGCCTCGACGGTGGCGCGTCGCGGGTGGGTGCTCGTCGGTCCATGGCTCCAGTATGCGGTGTCGGGCGAATAGTTAGTACACTAATGATTATGACACGACGTACTCGCGACGAGCGGACCGGCACGCGCGGCTACGCCGGCTTCATCGAGCGCCTCAACGCGTTCCTGATGCCGTACATCGGCCCGCCTCCGCTCGGCCCGTACGACGAGGAGCCGGTGCCCGCCCGTCCGGCCGCGTGCCCGCTGTGCGGCGCGCCCATGTCGGAGCACGACATCGACCGCTCGGGGGAGCGCACGCAGCTGCACTGCCCGTAGGGGGACCGGCCCGCGGTCGATCGCGCGGTGCGCGCCTCGCGCCGCAGCGCCTCGGCCGTACGCGCCGTCGGGTCACGCGCCGCCGAGCGCGATGCGGCGCAGCACCCAGCGCTCGTACTCCGTCCACGGATCGTCGACCCCGGCCGCGAGCTCGGCGACGTGCGTCGAGCAGTGCGTCGTGCACCGCGAACCACTCCGTGCCGGCGAAGCGGTGCGTCGGCGAACTGCGCGTGCCGCCGCTGCTCGAGCGATCGCCCGCCGCGCTCGAAGGCGAGCACCTCGTCGTGCGGCAGGGCCGCGAGCCGCATCCGCGGATTGATCGACGTGCCGATCTTGATCTGGTCGCGCCAGCGGATGTAGTAGACGACCTCGACGCGCGGCCGGTCGAGCTCGTCGTCGGGCACGTCGCCGACCCGCCACTCGCACTCGGCGCAGATCCAGCCCGACGGGTAGCGCACGCCGACCCGCGAGCCGCAGGCGCGGCACGGCGACGGCAGCAGGTCGGTGACGCCGACGTCGCGAGCGACCCAGTCGTGCGCCTCGAGCAGGTGCTCGCGGCAGAGGCCGAGCGGCGTGCCGGGGTCGACGGTCGGCCGCATGCGGTCCGTCGGGCCGCGATGCGCACGACGCCGTCGCGCCGGCCCAGTGGCGCCACGGCAGCACCGCCCGCTGCGGCGCCCGCGCGGGGCCGGCCCGCGGCATCCGCTGCGCTCATGAACGCAGGCTACGCACGACCGCCGACACCCGGCCGGCGCCATCGGCGCCCGGGGTAGGCTCGTTCTCCGACCGCCGCCGACCCGCGGCGGACACGGGCGTTCGGAGGTGTGCGGACCATGGCCCCCTGGTGGCGACGCAAGCGGAAGCGGTTCGCGCCGTTCGACCGCGCCGCCCTGCCCGAGGTGGAGCCGCTCACGTTCGAGGAGTCCTTCGCCGAGGGCCTGCTCGTCGCCGAGGCGGCCGGCCGCATGGCCCTGAAGAACCGCATCATCGTGATGGCGCTGCGCGGCGAGGAGCCGTTCGACGCGACCCGCGCCGCGGCGGCCGCGCGCGAGGTGCTCCACGAGCTCGTGCGGAGCTGGACGAGGTCGCCGAGTGGTCGGCGGCCGAGCGCGAATCCGCCAACCAGCGCGAGGGCCGTTCCGCGCACCAGCACGACTACCACCGCGCGGATGCCTGGAACCTGCGCCTGCGCGAGCGGGTCAACGCCGCCGTGGCCGAGCGCCTCACCGAGCTGCGCGAGCGACGACGCCTACCTCGCCGACTTCGCCGAGCGGGCGCGACAGGAGGCGTGGGCCGAGATCGCCGGCGAGATCGACGCAGCGGCTGGCCCGCGAGTGGCCGGAGATCGAGGTCGACGAGGCGTACGAGCGCGAGCGCGACGACCGGATGCGCGGCCTGACGCTCGAGCTCGAACGGGAGGTCGCCGACGCCCGGCGCCGGCGCGAGACCTTCGACGAGCTCGACGACTCGTTCGGCGCCTGGCCGGGCTGATGCGCCCGCCGACCTACGCGGTCGCCGGGACGAGTTCGGCGACGAGCGCCTCGACGCGGCCCGGATGTCGTCGCGAGACGCGGACGCACGTCTCGAGGTCCTTGCCGGCGGCGGGTCCTCGAGCTCCCAGTCCTCGTACGCGCTTGCCCGGGAAGATCGGGGCACGTCGTCGCCCGCAGCGTGGACGGCGTGATACCCGTCCAGCGCGTCCCGAGGCGGTCGATGGTCGCCAACGCGACCTGTCGGGGCCCTCGAGCTCCGCGACCGCGATGGCGCGTTGGAGGTCGACCTGATCGGCGAGGGGTCGAGGCGGACCAGTTGGTCGTAGAGGGCGACGACCTGCGACCAGTCGGTGTCGCGGGCGTCGCGCGCGTCGGTGTGCACGGCGTTGATCGCCGCGAGCAGCTGGTAGCGACCGGGAGCGACCCCGGAATCCAGGCGCTCGCGCACCAGCCGATGCCCCTCCGCGATCAGCGCATCATCCCAGGCCCCGCGGTCCTGCTCGCCGAGGGTGACGAGCTCGCCGTCCGCCGAGACGCGGGCGGGGCGACGAGCCTCGGTGAGCAGCATCAGCGCCAGCAGGCCGGCCACTTCGCCGTCCTCCGGGAGCAGCGCGCGGATCAGACGCGTCAGCCGGATCGCCTCGGCGGTCAGGTCGTGCGCGCACGGGGTCGGTGTCGGGGCCGGTCGCGAGGTAGCCCTCGTTGTAGACGAGGAACAGCACGGCGAGCACGCCGGTGATGCGCGCCGGCAGATCCCGCGCGGACGGCACCCGGTAGGGGATGCGGGCGGCCGCGATCTTGCCCTTCGCGCGGGTGATCCGCTGCCCCATGGTGCTCTCCTGCACGAGGAAGCCGCGGGCGATCTCCGGCACGGTCAGACCCCCGACCATGCGCAGCGTCAGCGCCACCCGTGCCTCGATCGCCAGGGCCGGGTGGCAGCAGGTGAAGATCAGCCGGAGCCGGTCGTCGTCGATGGCGCCGAGCGGCTCGGGCGGGTCGACGTCGGACAGCATCAGCGCCTCCCGGTGCTTGTCGCCGCGCTTGCTCTCGCGCCGGATCCGGTCGATCGCCTTGCGATTGGCGGTCGTGGTGAGCCACGCGCCGGGGTTGGGCGGGATGCCGTCGGCCGGCCACCGCTCGACCGCGGTCGCGAACGCCTCAGCCGCCGCCTCCTCGGCGATGTCGAGGTCGCCGAAGCGCTTGGCGAGTGAGGCGACCACCCGAGCCCACTCCTCGTGGTGGGCGCGGGTGAGCGCAGCGCGCGCGTCGATCAGGCTCCCGTCACCAGGAACGGTCGCACCTCGACCCGCCGGTTGCAGGCCTTCGACCCGTCGGCCATGAGCGCGAGCGCGACGTCGAGGTCGGGAGCGTCGATGATCCAGAAGCCGGCCATGTGCTCCTTCGACTCGATGAAGGGTCCGTCGGTGAACACGGGCTCCTCCCCGCGGCCGTCGATGACGGTCGCCGTGCTGGGTGCGGCGAGGCCGGCCGCGAACACCCAGTGGCCACCCGCCCGGAGGCGGTCGTTGAAGTCGTCGATCGCCAGCATCTCGTCCGCGGTGCCGGAGTTGGTCCTGTCGTCGATCACGGAGACCAGGTACTGCATCTCACACCTCCCGGATGTGGTTCAGGGCCAGTCTGCTCGCATGCGCCGGCTATGCGTACTGCGGGCGCCCGGTCGGCCGGTAGGTCTGAACCATGATGCCCGTCGGGAACCTGCGCGATTCCACCAGGTCGAGGGCGAAATCCATGCCCGCGTCGGGGAACAGGCGCGTGCCCCCGCCGACGATCACGGGGCAGACGACCAGCGTCATCTCGTCGACGAGTTCGTGTTCGAGCAGCCAGCGGATCAGCTGGCCGCTTCCGTGCACCTGCAGCTCCCCGCCCGGAGCGGCCTTCAGCTCGCGGATGGCCGCCTCGAGATCCCCGGAGAGCACCGTCGTGTCCGCCCACTCGGGCTCGGTGATCGTGTTCGATGCCACGAACTTCGGGCGGGTGTTCAAGGCGCCGGAGAACGGGTTGTCGAGCGGGTCCTTCACCCCCCAGTACCCGGCGAAGAGTTCGTAGGTGCGCCGGCCGAACAGGAACGCGTCGGCGCGCTGGTAGAACTCGGCGATGTAGGCGGTCGACTCCTCGTCGCCCAGCGGCAGCGCCCACCCGCCTCGGTCGAATCCCGGGTCGAGCGTCGGGGTTGTTCCCACCGTTCGCCTGCATCACGCCGTCGACGGTGACCTGGGTGTTGGTGATCAGCTTCATGATCATGGTCCCTTCCGAGGGCGCCCCTCGCGGGCGACCTCTCACCCTTGCTACGAACGGCGTTGCCGCGGATTCGACACCGCGACGCGGCACGATCGGCCCGAGCGGCGAACACGCCCTAGCCGCAGCAGCTCCCGCCCGACGAGCCCGCGGTGGCCGGCGCGGCATCCGTGGAGCACACGCCCGTCGCCGGGAGCACGAGCTCGACGTTGCGCGCGGACGCGGTGTCGCCCGCGAGCCACGCGGAGATCGACCGCACCTGCTCGTAGCCCGTGGCGAGCAGGAACGTCGGCGCACGGCCGTAGCTCTTCATGCCCACGATGAAGAAGTCGCGCTCGGGCTGCGTGAGCTCGGCGAAGCCGTGCGGCTCGACGGTGCCGCAGCTGTGCACGTTGGGATCGATGAGCGGCGCGAGCCGCTTCGGCGCCTCGACGATGTCGTCGAGCTCGAGGCGGATCTCGCGGAGCATGTCGAGGTCGGGGCGGAACCCGGTGGCGTTCACGATGCGATCGGCCTCGATCGTCTCGAGTCCGTCGCCGCGGCGCCCCGTGATGCGCACGGATGCCGCGCCGCCGGCGCGCCCTCGACCCGACCGAGCCGCACGATCTCGAATCGGTCGACGAGCTCGATGCGACCCTCCGCCACGAGCGCGTCGACCCGCGCGCCGATCGAGGCCCGCGCCTGCAGTTCGTCGTCGGGCGCCGTCGTGACGCGCGCCGCGGTGGCGTTGCGGATGGCCCAGGTGATGCGCGTGCCGGGCTCCGACTCGGCGAGGGCGGCGAGGTTGAGCAGCGTGTTGGCGGCCGAGTGGCCGGCGCCCACGACCACGGTGTGCCGTCCGGCGAATGCGGCGCGCTCGCGACCGAGCACGTCGGGCAGTGCGTGGCCGACGAGGTCGGCGACCTCGGGCAGCCCGAGCGGATCGAGCCCCGAGGAGCCGAGGCGGTTCGGCGTGCGGTACGTGCCCGACGCGTCGATCACCGCGCGGGCGGTGAGCTCGTCGACGCCGTCGGCGGTGCGCACCCGGAGCAGGAACGGCGCCTGCGCGCGCCCGGTCGTGCGCGTGCGGTCCATGCCCTCGCGGGTGACGTCGGTGACGCTGACGCCGAACCGGATGCGCGACGGCGATCGCGGGCAGCGCGGCGAGCGGTCGCAGGAACGCCTCGACGAGCTCGGCGCCGGTCGGCAGCGAGTCGGCGGGCGGCTCGACCCAGCCCGTCTCGGCGAGCAGGCGCCGCGAGACCGGGTCGACGAGGTGCCGCCACGGCGAGAACAGCCGGATGTGCCCCCACTGCTCGACGCTCGCGCCGACGCGGTCGCCCGCCTCGAGCACCACGAAGTCGAGGCCGCGGTCGGCGAGGTTGGCGGCGGCGGCCAGGCCGATCGGGCCGGCGCCGATGATCGCGACGGGCAGGCCCTGCAGGCGCGAGGCGAGCTGCCGGGGAGGAGTGAGGTCGAGGAGGGTCATCCGTGTTCCTTCGTGTATTGACGTTCGTCGATATTCAGAGTGTGGCGACTATATCGATGATTGTCAATATTCAGGTAGGCTGGGCTCGTGACCCTGACCGACCTGACCCTCGTGACCCGCGACGAGGCATCCGCTGCGCTCGTCTCGGTGCCGTCGACGGATGCCGCGTGCTGCGCGCCGCTCACCCGCGAGACCATCACCGCGGCCGACGCCGAGGTGTTCTCGCGTCGGCTCAAGGCGCTCGCCGACCCGGTGCGCCTGCGGCTCGTGTCGATCGTCGCGGCCTCCGAGGGGCAGGAGGCGTGCGTCTGCGACCTCATCGAGCCGGTCGGGCTCAGCCAGCCCACCGTCTCGCACCACCTGAAGATCCTCACCGAGGCCGGGTTCCTCTCGCGCTCGAAGCGCGGCACCTGGGCGTACTACCGGCTGGTGCCCGGCGCGCTCGACGCCGTCGCCGCGCCGCTCCGCTCGGTCTGACCGCGGGGCGCGCTCGGCGCGCGCGCTAGCGTTGGAGCCATGGAGCGACGGCGCGTGGACTGGGCAGCGGGCACCTGGACGAGGGAGCCCGCCACCTCCCGGCTCGACGGCGACGACCTCGTGGTCGGGGCCGTCCGAGGGCAGCGACTGGTGGCGCACGACCCACTACGGATTCGTCCACGACGACGGCCACGCGCTGCTCGTCGACTGGCCCGCGGCCTCCGCGGTCGAGGCGACCTTCGACGCGTCCAGCCTCACCGGCCTCTACGACCAGGCGGGCCTGCTGCTCTGGGTCGGGCCGGAGCAGTGGATCAAGACCGGGCTCGAGGTCTCCGACGGCGTGCTGCACCTCGGCGCCGTGGTCACGAACGGCGTCTCGGACTGGTCGCTCGCGCCCGTGCCCGAGTGGGCCGGGGAGCTCGTGACGATCCGCGCCAGCCGCGGCGGCGAGGCCGGCGACTCGGTGACCCTGCGCGCACGCACCGAGACGAGCGGATGGCGCACGCTGCGCGTCGCCCCGTTCACGGCGGGCGCGGCATCCGCCGGGCCGATGGTGTGCGCACCCATGCGCGCCGACCTCGAGGTGCGCTTCACCCGCTGGGAGCTCGCGCCGGCCGACGCCGACCTGCACGAGGACCCGCCGATCGCCTGAGGCCGCCGCTCAGCCCGCCGGCTGATGTTGTGGTTCTGCCGGAACACGTTGCCCGGGTCGAGCTCGGCCTTGATGCGCCGCAGCCGCTCGAGCGTTGCCGGCGGATACATCGAGGCGGTGACCTCCTCGCCGCGCTCGGGGGCGAAGTTGCCGTACGTGCCGCTGGTGAACGCGAGCGCGGCATCGCTGCCCGCCTTCGCGGCCGCGAGCTGCTCGGGCGTGGCGTCGGGCGGCAGCACGCCGTTCACGATGAGCAGCGCCTCGGCGTCGCGGTAGCGCGATCGCGGTCGCGTCGGGCGCGACCCGGCCGAACTCGCCGCCGAGCGCCCGGAGCAGCACCATCGTCGGCACGTCGCGGGCGTAGACGCGCGCGATCGCGTCGAGCGCCTCGTCGGAGAGGTCGGGGACGAAGCCGTTGCCGCCGACGAACAGGAACGGCG
Organism: uncultured Actinomycetota bacterium; assembly: GCA_963709115.1. GTDB lineage: Bacteria > Actinomycetota > Actinomycetes > Actinomycetales > Microbacteriaceae > Agromyces. The sequence goes on along the minus strand of CAVPVF010000013.1, from coordinate 9,133 downwards.
GCCGCCCGGGCGGGGCGTCTTCGAGCAGGTCGCCGTAGGCGACGGGGCCGAGCGTCACCTCGGTGACCGACGGCAGCGACAGGAGCGGTTCGAGCAGCTCGCGCAGCCTGGCCTCGTCGGCGCCCTGCAGGGCGATCGCGAGCTGCGGGCCCGCCGGCATCTCGGGGGCGAACGCCGGCATGACGATGAGCGTGGAGTTGAGCCGGTCGGGCTCGGCGCGCATCACGTCGCGCCAGGCGCGGAGCACGGCGGGCACGTCGGACGTGTCGAAGTGCACGTGGCCGCCGACCAGCCCGTCGCCGGGGATCGGCTGGAACACGAACCGGGTGACGACGCCGAAGTTGCCGCCGCCGCCGCGGAGCGCCCAGAACACGTCGGGGTGCTCGTCGGCGCTGACCGTGAGCACCTCGCCCGCCGCGGTGACGAGCTCGACCTCGCGGAGCGCGTCGACGGTGAGGCCCTGCTGGCGCACGAACCAGCCGATGCCGCCGCCGAGGGCGAGGCCGCCGACGCCCACGTCGCGGGTGTCGCCCGAGCTGATCGCCAGGCCGCGCGGTGCGAGGACCGCGGCGACGTCCGCCCATCGGGCGCCGCCCCCGACGCTCACGAGCCCGTCGGGGCGAACCTCGACCGACGTGAACTCGGCGAGGTCGACGACGAGGCCGTCGTCGACGGGCAGCGAGGCCGTGTCCGCCGCTGCGGACGGCGATGGACGAGGCCGGATGCCGCGGCGAGGCCGACGGCCGCCGCGACCTCGCTCGACGGTGCGAGGGTCGCACCACGACCTCGGGTTCGCCGACGCCGGCGAAGACCGTGGCGCCGGCGTCGTATTCGGTGGTGCCGGGTCCGTGCGCCCGGCCGGGAACGCGTTCACTCAGCTCCGAGAGGATCGACATTCCGCCAGTCTTGCAGCGGCCGCCGACACGCGGAACGGTGCTCGCTGCCCGCGAACACCGACATCCTGCCACGCCGCCGCGCCCGCGGCATCCGCCGCGTCGGCGTCCGCGACTCATTCGCCGCTCGGGTGCGCCTTCGCCCGGTCGATCACCCACGCGTACGCGAACGCCCGCTCGCGCCACGCCGAGTACCGCCCCGAGACGCCGCCGTGGCCCGCCGCCATCTCGGTCTTCAGCAGCGGGTCGGCGCCGGCGTCGCGCAGGCGGGCCACCCACTTCGCGGGCTCCACGTAGAGCACGCGCGTGTCGTTCAGCGAGGTCACCGCGAGGATCGGCGGGTAGTGGTTGACGTGCACGTTCTCGTACGGCGAGTACGACTTCATGTAGGCGTACACCTCGGCGTCGTCGAGCGGGTTGCCCCACTCGTCCCACTCGATGACCGTGAGCGGCAGCGACGGGTCGAGGATCGACGTGAGCGGGTCGACGAAGGGCACCTCGGCGAGGATGCCCGAGAAGTACCGCGGCCCCATGTTCGCCACGGCGCCCATGAGCAGGCCGCCGGCGCTGCCGCCCTGGGCGACGAGCCGGTCGGGCGCGGTCACGTCCTCGTCGATGAGGTGGCGGGCGGCCGCGACGAAGTCGGTGAACGTGTTGCGCTTCTCGAGCTTCTTGCCGTGCTCGTACCAGAGGCGGCCCATCTCGCCGCCGCCGCGCACGTGGGCGACCGCGAAGATCATGCCGCGGTCGAGCAGCGACAGCCGGGGGATGCCGAAGCCGGGGTCGATCGAGTGCTCGTACGAGCCGTAGCCGTAGAGCAGCGTGGGCGCCGGCGTGCCGAGGTCGACGAGGTCGTGCCGGTACACCAGCGAGATCGGGATGCGCGTGCCGTCGTCGGCGACCGCCCACTCGCGGCGCTGCGCGTACCGGGTCGCGTCGTAGTCGCCGAGCACGGGCTGGCGCTTGCGCAGCCGCCGCTCGCCCGTGGCGATCACCACGTCGTACACGGTCGACGGCGTGACGAAGCTCGAGAACCCGATGCGCAGCATCGGCTGCTCCCATGCGGGGTTGCCGCCGACGCCCACCGAGAACAGCGCCTCGTCGAACGGCAGCTCGTGCAGGGTGTCGTCGGGCGTGGCATCCGCGGGGATGCCGGCCGGCCGGCACCTTCGCGATCGCGACCCGGGGCAGGCCCTCGCGCCGGTACTCGACGGCGACGAAGTCGCGGAACGCGTCGACGCCCTCGAGTCGCACGGCGGGGTTGTGCGGCAGCAGCATCCGCGCGGTCCCTGCGGGTCGGATGCCGCGACGCTCACGAGCTCGAAGTTCACCGCGCCGTCGTTGTGCACGACGAGCAGGCGGTCCTTGCCGCCCGCCACGACGTGCTCGACGTCGTACTCGACGCCGTCCTTGCGCGGCCAGACCACGGTGAACTCGCCCGACGGATCGGCGGCGTCGAGCAGCCAGGTCTCGCTCGTGACGTTCGAGCCCGCCTCGATCATCAGGAACCGGCGGCTTCGCGTGAGGCCGACGCCGAGCCAGAACCGCTCGTCGGGCTCGTGGAACACCGAGACGTCGTCGGAGGTCGGCGTGCCGACCTCGTGGCGCCAGATCGTGTCGGGCCGCCAGGACTCGTCGACGGTCGCATAGAAGAGGTAGCGCCCGGTCGGGTCGAACACCGCACCCGCTGCGGTGCCCTCGATCACGTCGGCGTATGCGCGGTCGCTGCCGTCGATCGCGCGGAGCCGGATCGTGTACCGCTCGTCGCCCTCGACGTCGGTCGCGTAGAGCATCGTCACGCCGTCGGCGGTCACGTCGAAGCTGCCCAGCGAGTAGAACTCGTGGCCCTCGGCCTCGAGGTTGTCGTCGAGCAGCACCTGCTCGCCGGGGATCGCCGGCGCTCGCGGCATCCGTCGACCCGTCGCCGGCGGATGCCTCGGGCAGCACCGGCGGCTCCCAGTCGTCGGGCGCGGCGATGGGCGCGCGGCAGTGGATGCCGTACTGCTGCCCCTCGACCGTGCGGGTGTAGTACCACCAGTCGCCCTCGCGGCTCGGCACGCTGAGGTCGGTCTCCTTGGTGCGGTCCTTGATCTCCTCGAAGATGAGCTCCTGCAGGATCGCGAGGTGCTCGGTGCGCGCCTTCGTGTAGGCGTTCTCCTCGTGGAGGTGCGCGATGACCGCCGGATCGTCCTTCGCGCGCAGCCACTCGTACTCGTCGAGCACCACGTCGCCGTGGTGCTCGCGCTGGATGGGTCGCTTCTCGGTCTTCGGAGGAGTGAGCACGATGACCACGGTACGCCCATGCGCGACCGCGGTTCGAGGACGGGGTGCGACGTCGTGCGACGGAGATGAGCATCCGTTTCGTTCCGAGGTGTTGCTTAGGTTAGCCTTAGCTCAATCCACTCGACCGTTCCCCGGGAGACGCGCGTGCTCGCCAACTACCTGATCGGCCTCCGCGAAGGCCTCGAAGCAGGGCTCATCGTCGGCATCCTCGTCGCGTACCTGGGCAAGCTCGGCCGGCGCGACCTGCTCGGCAGGCTCTGGATCGGCATCGGCATCGCCGTGGCCGTCTCGCTCGGCGTCGGGGCCCTGCTCACCTGGGGGCCGTACGCGCTCACGTTCCAGGCGCAGGAGGTGCTCGGCGGCGTGCTCTCGCTCGTCGCCGTGGCGATGGTCACGTGGATGATCTTCTGGATGGGCACGCACGGCGCGGGCCTCTCGAAGGAGCTCCGGGGCCAGATGGATGCCGCGATCGACCGCTCGTGGATCGCCATCGTCGTGCTCGGCGCGCTGTCGGTCGGACGCGAGGGCGTCGAGACCGCGCTGTTCGTCTGGGCGAACGTGTCGGGCGGGAGCGACCCCGTGCTCGGCACGATCGGCGCAGTGCTCGGCATCCTCACCGCCGTCGTCATCTCGTGGGGCATCTCGAAGGGCCTCGTGCGCTTCAACATCTCGGTGTTCTTCACGTGGACCGGGCTGTTCCTGATCCTCGTCGCCGCGGGCGTGCTCGCGTACGGCATCGGCGACCTGCAGGAGGCGTCGGTGATCCCCGGCTGGGGCGCGCACGCCTACAGCCTCACCGCCGTCGTCCCGCCCGGCAGCTGGATCGACACGGTGCTGGGCGGCATCTTCAACTTCACGCCCGAGCCGACCTGGGCCCAGGTGATCGGGTGGCTCGCCTACGTGGTCGTCACGGTCACGCTCTACCTGCGGCTGCTGCACCGTCGCCGCGTCGCGCCCGCCGGTCGAGCAGCGAGCGCGAGCGAGCCGCGTCGACGACCCGCGCACCGGTTCCCGATACGGCGCTGCGCGCCCGCTCGTCACCGCGAGCTGACACCGTCCCACCCCACGACCCCTCGAAATTGGAGCTCCGATGACTCGACGTGCCCTCGCGGCATCCGCTGCCGTGACCGCACTCGCGCTGGCCCTCACCGGCTGCGTCGCGAAGTCCGACCTCGCCTCGGCGATCCCGGTGAAGATCACCGACGACGGATGCGCCGTCGCGACGCCGACCGCGACCGCCGGCGCCGTGACGTTCTCGCTCGCCAACACCGGCAGCGACGTCAACGAGTTCGAGATCCTCGCCGAGGACCAGCTGCGCATCGTGGGCGAGAAGGAGAACGTGACCCCGGGCCAGGAGGTCGAGTTCGTCGCCCAGCTCGCCCCGGGCACCTACTACACCGCCTGCAAGTTCCAGCAGGTCGGCGCACCGATCGGGCTCGCCGAGTTCACCGTGACCGGCGAGGCCTCCGCCGTGTCGGCCGATGAGCAGGAGCTCGCCGACCAGGCCGTGACCGAGTACCTCGCCTACGTGCGCTCGCAGGCGGCCGAGCTGCTGCCCGCCGTCGAGGCGTTCGCCGCCGCCTACGCCGCCGGCGACGACGAGACCGCCCGCTCGCTGTTCGCGGCGACCCGCGTGCCCTACGAGCGCATCGAGCCCACCGCGGAGGCGTTCGGCGACCTCGACCCCAAGATCGACTTCCGCGAGGTCGACGCCGTCGCCGACGGCCTCGACTGGACCGGCTTCCACCGCATCGAGAAGGACCTCTGGCCGCCGGCCGCCGGCGACCTCAACTCCGACGGCCAGGACGCGCTCGCGGACTGGGCGCCGTCGACGCCCGAGGAGCGCCAGGCCTTCGCCGACGGCCTCGTCGCGGATGTCACGGAGCTGCACGACCTCGTGACCGCCGACGACTTCACCGTCTCGCTCGACGCCATCTCGAACGGCGCGATCGCGCTGCTCGACGAGGTCGCCGCCGGCAAGATCACCGGCGAGGAGGACTGGTGGTCGGGCACCGACCTCTCCGACTTCGCCGCCAACGTGCAGGGTGCCGGCGTCGCGTTCGGCGCGGTGCGCGCGCTCGCCGAGTCGAAGGGCGCCGACGGCGAGGCGCTCGCCGCCGAGATCGACGGCCAGTTCACCGCGCTCGAGGCCGCGCTCGCCGAGTACGGCTCGCTCGAGTCGGGCTTCGTGAACTACGCCGAGCTCACCGACGCCGACAAGAAGACCCTCTCCGACCAGGTCAACGCCCTGGCCGAGCCGCTCTCGCAGCTCACCCACACCGTGCTCGGCGTCGCGGAGCCGGAGGCCTGATGACCGAGCAGCGTCCCGCCGACGGCGTCAGCCGCCGCGCCCTCCTCGGCCTCCTCGGGGCCGGAGCGGCGGGCGCCGCCGTCGGCGCGGCGGGAGCGGCGGGCGTCGCCGTCGCCGCGACCGGCGCGGCCGGCGCTGCGGGCGGCGGGAGCGGCGGACATCCGCCTACCCGTTCTACGGCGCGCACCAGGCGGGCATCGTGACCCCCGCCCAGGACCGCCTGCACTTCGCCGCCTTCGACGTGAGCTAGACCCTCGACCGGGCGGGGCTCATCGAGCTCCTCACCGAGTGGACGGATGCCGCGGCACGGCTCACCCAGGGCCTCGAGGTCGCCGAGGGCGGCGCGACGGGCGGCTCCGACTACGCGCCGCCGGTCGACACCGGCGAGGCGCTCGGCCTGCCCGCGAGCGGCCTCACGATCACGTTCGGCTTCGGGCCGGGCCTGTTCACGGATGCCTCCGGCGCCGATCGGTTCGGCCTCGCGTCGCGCCGTCCCGCGGCCCTCGAGCCCCTGCCGCGATTCATGGGCGACGCGCTGCAGCCCGAGCGCAGCGGCGGCGACCTCTGCATCCAGGCCTGCGCCGACGACCCGCAGGTCGCCGTGCACGCCATCCGCAACCTCAGCCGCATCGCGTTCGGCCGCGCGAGCCTCCGGTGGTCGCAGCTCGGCTTCGGCCGCACCTCGTCGACCTCGACCTCGCAGACGACGCCGCGCAACCTGTTCGGGTTCAAGGACGGGACGGCGAACGTCAAGGCCGAGGAGCGCTCGACGGTCGACGAGCACGTCTGGGTGCAGGCCTCCGACAGCCCCGCGTGGCTCGCAGGCGGCTCGTACCTCGTCGCCCGGCGCATCCGCATGATCATCGAGAACTGGGACCGCGTGCAGCTCGGCGAGCAGGAGATGCTCGTCGGCCGGTCGAAGGGCGAGGGCGCGCCGCTGTCGGGCGGCACCGAGTTCACCGAGCCCGACTTCGAGGCCGAGGGCCCGACGGGCGCGCCGCTCATCGACACGAACGCGCACGTGCGGCTCGCGCATCACTCGTCGAACGGCGGCGCGCGCATGCTGCGCCGCGGCTACAACTTCGTCGACGGCAACGACGAGCTCGGCCGCCTCGACGCCGGCCTGTTCTTCCTCTCGTTCCAGCGCTCGCCGCAGCAGTTCATCGACGTGCAGACGAGCCTCGCCGCCGACGGGCTCAACGAGTACCTCAAGCACGTGGGGTCGGCGATCTTCGCGGTGCCGGGCGGCGTGCGCGAGGGCGAGTTCGTGGGGCAGGCGCTCTTCGCGTGAGCGCGCGCGCGGGCCAGCGACGCGCGGCATCGGCGCGGATCCGTCGGGGATCTCCCGGACCTCCCACCGGTCGCCGTCGACCGGGCGGAGCACGCCGCGCACGCGCTCGCCGTCGCGGATCGCCTGCCATGCCAGCGGTGGAAGCGTCTCCGGCCACGGCGCCGCTGCCGCCTGAGAACGTCGGCGATCTCGTAGCCCGCGCGCGATGAGCGCGACTCGCGGGCGTTGCGTGGAGTCCCAGATGCCCGACATCGACCACGCCATCCACGCGGCGGCGAGCGCGCCGACGACGAACAGCGTCGTAGCCGCCCTCGCGCATCGGCTTCGACGCGAACCGGGTCCCGACCACCGACGCCAGGACCGCGACGACCACGACGATGCCGGGGAAATCGAGCGGCCACGGATTCCACGGTTCGATCGTCCACGATCTCGGTCGCCGGCATCCGTTCTGCTCGTCATCGTCGCGCTGGACCTCCGGCGCGCCTCGCCATCGGAGCACCGCGCCGGCCAGCCTAGCGACGCGACGGAATCGTGCAGCCGCGTGCCCGGCGTCAGCCGGTCTTCGTCCAGTCGAGGTTGATGACGTCGCCGATGTAGACCGCCTCGCCGAAGTCGTGGATCTGCGGGTTCATGCGCAGGAGCTGCTGCTGCGGCAGCTCGAAGCGCTGCGCGATGTCGAAGAAGCTGTCGCCCGCGACGACGGTGTAGCTCGCGGGCACCCCGGCGCCGTCGAGGACCGGGGTGGCGGTCGCGCCCGGTCGCGGGCCCGTGTCGTACGCCGGGCCCCACTCGACGACCGGCGCGGGCGCGTTGGGCACGGGCTCGGGCGCCGGCGCGGGCTCGGGGGCCGGTGCGGCCGCGGGCGGCTCGGGAGTGGGCGTCGGCGTCGCGGTGACCGTCGCGAAGACCGTGACCGGCGGCGGCGTGGGGACGGGTGCCGCCGTGCATCCGCCGAGCACCAGGACCGCGAATCCAGCGGATGCCGCGGCCATGCCGAATCCTCGCCTCACCGAGCCTCCCGACCGACGCGCCGAACGGCGCTCCTCCGTCGGGCGCGCCGTTCGGGACAGCCTAGCGATCGGGCGGGGAAGCGCAATCCGCACTCCACAGGCGTGGCGCGGATCGTCCGCGCCGTCGGCCGCGTGCGCGCCGTCAGGTCGCCGCGAGGACCGCGGCGCGGATGCGCGCCAGCCCCTCGGCCAGGAGCGTGTCGGCGGGTCCCGCGTAGCCGAAGACGATGCCCGGCGGCTCGTCGCCGGGCACCGCCGAGTACTCCGCGAGCGACGCGACGGCGACGCCCTCCGCGGCGAGGCGGGCGACCACGGCGGCGGAGGTCGCGGCATCCGGGAGCCCGAGGACCGCGTGCAGGCCGCCGTCGAGCCCCGAGAGCGGCGCGCCGCGGCAGGCCGTCGAGGGCCTCGATCACGAGGCGTCGGCGATGCGCGTAGTCGCGGCGCGTCACCGCGATGTGCCGCCGCACGGCGCCGCTCGCGAGCAGCGCCGCGACCGCGTCCTGCGCGATGCCCGGGCACGGGGCACGGCTCGTCGTCGCGGATGCGCGGCGATCGCCGGCGCGCAGCGGCGGGTTCGGCGGCAGCACGAGGTAGCCGAGCCGGAGCCACGGCGTGAGCACCTTCGAGAAGCTCCCGACGAGCACCGCCGCGTCCGCCGTCGTCGAGCGAGGCGAGGGCCGGAAGGGGCGGCCCGAGGTGGCGGAACTCGCTGTCGTAGTCGTCCTCGATCACGAGGGCGTCGGCGTCGCGCGCCCACTCGAGCAGCTCCAGCCGCGCGGCGACCGGCAGGCGCCCGCCGAGGGGGTACTGGTGGCTCGGCGTGACCATGACCGCGTGCGGCGGTCGCGGCATCCGGCGCAGGCCCTCGACCATGATGCCGTCGCCGTCGACCGCCACCGGCCGAGTGCGGACGCCGCGCCGTTCGAGGGTGCGCCGGGCCGACGGGTAGCCGGGATGCTCGACCGCGATCACCGGGTCTCCGCCGCCGACGAGCGCGGCGAGCGCGGCTGCCACGAGCGACGAGCGCCTCGCTGGTGCCGGCCGTGACGACCATGTCGTCGGCCGCGCACGCGACGCCGCGCGCCTGGCGCAGGTGGTCGGCGATCTCGTCGCGCAGCGCGGCGACGCCGAACGGCGGCGGCGACTCCGACGGGATCTCGAGCGCCGCGGCGTGCCGCCAGGCCGCGCGCCACGCGCGCGTGTCGATGCGCGCGTCGACGGCCGCCCCGGCAGCAGGTCGATCCGCGGGCCCGCGCCACGCAGTGGTCGCGGCCGGCGCCGCGAGGGGTCGCATCCCGGGTTCTCCGGGCGCTCGCGACGAGGATCGCGACGCTTCGCGGCA